>NZ_JACXXG010000002.1 GCF_014764705.1 Stutzerimonas kunmingensis | reverse complement strand
AACTCTCGAATAAACGAGTGTTGCTTTGTGATGCTGATAATCTATCTGACCATCAGTCTTACATTCACAAGCACCCACACGAATTGCTTGATTCAGTTGTTAAAGAGCGTTTCGATCAAGTCTTTCGTCTCAACCGAGGCCGCGCATTCTACAGCAGCCCTGTTACCTGTCAAGCTGTTTTTGAAGAAGTTTTTCTTTCTTCTCAACCGCTTGCGCTTCAGATCAACTTGCGTCTCTCGTCAGCGGGAGGCGAATCATACAGCGTTCAAATCCGCTGTCAACCGCCTCCGATCAACCCGACCGAAGCCACCAACAGGATTCAACCACCACCCTGCCAGCCCGGCGCATTCTACTCGAATCCGCCATCCGTGCAACCCTTTTATTTCGCTAACCTTTTGATTTACAAGAGGTTTTGCTTAAGGACTGCGCCGGAAGTGGTGCGCATTATAGGAGCCTGAAAATCAACGTCAACCGTTTATTTCAGTTTTATTCTGCCTTGAGGGAAATACGCGCGAACGACTTCTTTCCAGCCTGACAAACATGGGTCGCGCCAAGCCTGAATACGAAACCACGATCCACTACCTGCCCGTCAACACGGACACCGCTAGAACCCAGCAAGTCACGCGCGACAGCTGCATTCTTGACCAGCGCCGCCTTATTAAGGACCGACGCAATGGGCATGTCCTGATCAGAGACCAGTTCGATTTCCGGAAGGTCTTCGGGAAGCTCACCCTCCTTCATCCGATTACCCGCAGAACGATGCGCAGCCGCAGCCGCTTCGTCCCCATGGAAACGCGCAACGATCTCCTCGGCCAACTTGATCTTGATATCCCGGGGATTGGATCCCCGCTCGACATCAGCACGAAACTCATCGAGCTCACCCTGCGACCGGAAGCTGAGCAGCTCGAAGTACCGCCACATGAGCGAATCAGGGATCGAGACCAACTTGCTATACATGACGCCTGGTGCTTCTTGGATCCCAACGTAATTGCCAAGGGACTTGGACATCTTCTTCACTCCATCCAGCCCCTCAAGCAACGGCATGGTCACCACGCACTGCGAGGCCTGACCGTACGACCGCTGAAGCTCACGCCCCATAAGCAAGTTGAATTTCTGGTCAGTCCCTCCGAGTTCTATGTCAGCCCTCAACGCAACCGAGTCATACCCCTGGACGAGCGGATAGAGGAACTCATGGATGGCTATCGGCTGGTTCGTGGAGTAGCGCTTACTGAAATCATCACGCTCAAGCATACGAGCGACAGTATATTGAGAAGCTAGACGGATAAAGTCGGCTGGGGTCAGCTTGTCCATCCAGGTTGAATTGAACGCCACCTCGGTCTTTGCGGGATCCAGTATCTTAAAAACCTGGGACTTGTAAGTTTCGGCGTTCTCGAGGACCTGCTCCCTAGTCAAAGGGGGCCGTGTGGCGCTTTTGCCACTTGGATCACCAATCATTCCCGTGAAATCCCCTATAAGGAAGATCACCTGATGCCCCAAGTCCTGAAGCTGGCGCATCTTATTAATGAGCACGGTATGCCCGAGATGAAGATCGGGAGCGGTAGGGTCGAATCCCGCTTTGACGCGCAACGGCTCGCCTCGCTCAAGCTTAGTGACCAGCTCCGATTCGACGAGCACCTCATCAGCGCCCCGTTTGATCACCGACAGTTGCTCTTCAACCGACTTCATGGCAAGCCCCGTACCATTATTAAAGGGCGACAACCTTACAAGATCGACGGCCGATTACAAGCAGCGCGCTTGTACCGACCAGCAGCTCAGCAGCCACAAGGGTTGCCTCCGATGCGCTTTGCTTATATTTTAGACAGTTATTTCCCGTGCAAAAATATGCCAGAAGCCCAATGATGCCTTCCAAATCAAAAGCTCCGAACTACCCCAAGAGCCATCTTCTGGCTGCCAGTGGTGTAGCTGCGCTGCTGAGCCTGGCGCTGCTTGTATTCCCATCACGTGAAGTCGAGGCGAAGAAGACCTTCATTGACTTGAAGCTCGAGTCCTCCTCTGGACAAATTGTCGTCGAGCCCGGCGACAGCCAACCAGGCCTGGTCGAGTCTCCCTTCGCTGCAACTGCCGCGCTGGGCACATCATCCGAGGCCAAGAATGCTGAGCTACTGGAAGAAGAGGAGCTCACCCAGGCCCCCGCTCCAGAGTCAGACTCTCTGACGAAGACCGTGGTCGTGGCCAATGGGGATACGCTATCGACAGTATTTTCCAAAGTGGGCCTTTCCCCATCCGTCATGCATACCGTCCTGTCGAGCAGCAAGGATGCCAAACAGTTTTCCCGCTTGAAGATCGGCCAGTCCCTTGAGTTTCAACTGACTGAGCAAGGCGGGCTAGCCGGCCTACGCAGCAAACTCAACAGCCTGGAAACGCTGGCGCTAGAGAAGACACCTGACGGTTATTCATTCAGAAAAGAACAGATCAAGCCCGAAATCAGCTCCGTATACGCTCGCGGTGAGATTGATAGCAGTCTGTTTCTAGCCGCGAAGCGCGCGGGCCTCAGCCATAACCTGACTATGGATCTGGCCAACGTATTTGGCTACGACATCGACTTTGCACTCGACATTCGCAAAGGCGACAGCTTCGAAGTTATTTATGAAGAGAAGACCGTAGAGGGGCAACGCGTCGGTACCGGCAATATCCTCGCGGCACGATTTACCAATCGGGGCAAAACCTATTCCGCCGTTCGTTACACCAATAAGGATGGAGCCACCAGCTATTACAATGCTGACGGTACCAGCATGCGCAAAGCATTCATCCGAACGCCAGTAGACTTTGCACGTATCAGCTCTCGCTTTTCCAATGGTCGCAAACATCCGATCCTGAACAAGATCCGAGCGCACAAAGGGGTTGATTATGCAGCCCCGCACGGGACGCCGATCAAAAGCGCCGGTGACGGCAAAGTACTGCTTGCCGGGCGCAAGGGTGGCTATGGCAACACGGTGATCATCCAGCACGGCCAGCGCTACCGCACCCTCTATGCGCACATGCAAGGTTTTGCCAAAGGTGTGCGTAATGGATCCGCTGTAAAGCAAGGTCAGATCATTGGCTACATCGGCACCACCGGCCTTTCCACCGGCCCGCATCTGCATTATGAGTTCCAGGTCGACGGCGTTCATGTCGATCCGCTAGGCCTGAAACTACCGATGGCAGATCCGATCGCTCGCAACGAAAAGCAGCGCTTCATGCAACTGAGCCAGCCTCTGATGGCACGGATGGACGAAGAGAAGGCCACCGTATTGGCCCTCAACCAGCAGTAATCGTGGCTCTTTATCTGGGAGTGATGTCCGGCACCAGTCTTGATGGCCTGGACATCGCGCTCATCGAGCAGACCACCCGCACTCGGCTAATAGCCACCCGCTTTCAGGAAATGCCTGCCAAGCTAAAGCAAGACCTACTCGCCTTGTGCTCGTCTGGGCGGGACGAGCTGAAGCGCGCAGCTATTGCTGAGAACCAGTGGGCTACGCTCGCAGCAGAAACGGTTGATCAGCTGCTCACCGAACAGCAGCTTGCCCCGCAGTCGATACGCGCTATTGGCAGCCACGGTCAAACTATCAGGCATGAACCCCATCTCGGGTTCACGATTCAAATCGGCAACCCCGCTCTATTGGCAGAATTGACCGGCATAACCGTGGTTGGGGATTTTCGCCGACGCGACGTTGCTGCCGGCGGACATGGCGCACCGCTCGTGCCCGCTTTCCACGAATCCATCTTTGGCAATTCCCAGCGAGTCCGCGCGATTCTGAACATCGGGGGATTCAGCAATCTCAGCATTCTATATCCGGGCAACCCTACCCATGGCTTCGATTGTGGGCCCGGCAACGTCCTGATGGACGCCTGGATTCAGCGCCACAAGTGTTTGGCATACGACCGCAACGGCGATTGGGCGACAACCGGCATCGTGGATGAGGACCTACTCACCTTGATGCTCAACGAAGAGTTTTTCAAAACTCAGGGACCCAAAAGCACCGGACGCGAGCTTTTCAACCTGGCCTGGCTGGATAGACTTCTCGCTGAACGGAAATATCTGCAGCCTGCAGATGTCCAGGCGACGCTGCTCGAACTTACTGCGAGGAGCATAGCCGAGTCACTCATCGCCACTCAGCTGAACGTTGAGGAATTGCTTGTCTGCGGTGGTGGGGCGCATAACGCTGCGCTGATGCGAAGGTTACAGGTGCTAGCCCCGACCTGTGAGGTCAAAAGCACAGACAGCGAAGGGGTGCCGGCAGACTGGGTGGAGGCGATGGCATTTGCATGGTTGGCCCACTGCTGCCTGGAAGGCATCCCGGCAAATCGTCCCGCGGTCACTGGCGCACGGGGCTCTCGAATCCTTGGCGCCATCTATCCCGCTTGATGCCAGAAACGGAAACGCCGTGCAGTGCACGGCGCTTCGAGGCCAAAGACATCAGATAGAAAACGACTGTCCGCAACCACAGGTAGTCGTCGCGTTTGGATTCTTGATCACGAAACGAGAGCCTTCCAGCCCTTCTTGGTAGTCCACTTCTGCACCAGCCAAGTACTGGTAGCTCATGGGGTCGACCACGAGACTTACGCCCTCTCGCTCGATGATCGTATCGTCGTCGGCCACATCTTCATCGAAAGTAAAGCCGTACTGGAAACCCGAGCAGCCGCCTCCAGTGACGAAGACCCGCAGCTTCAAGCGCGGATTGCCTTCCTCATCGACCAAGCTCTTCACCTTGCTTGCCGCCCCCTGACTGAACTGGATGGCGGTGGGCGTGAAGGATTCGACACTCATTGGTTTCTCCTGGCGTGAAACGCCCTACTGCATTGACGGTGCATTATCGGCTTTCCTGACAAAACCGGTCAACTATTCGACCAGCTTCAGCGCCCCGATGTGAAAACCGGTTTATGGCAGGAGCGCCACATTTCCAAGCCCCAGTTTTTCATTCAGATCGAACAGGATATTCATATTCTGGATCGCCTGGCCGGATGCGCCTTTCACCAGGTTGTCGATCACGGACAGCACGACCACCAGGTCACCGTCATGCGGACGATGTACGGCAATGCGGCAAACGTTAGCGCCACGCACGCTACGTGTCTCCGGATGACTGCCGGCCGGCATCACATCGACGAACGGCTCGTTGGCATAACGGCGCTCATAAAGGCGCTGCAGATCCACGGAAGTATCGGCAACGGTGGCGTACAGCGTCGCGTGGATACCACGGATCATCGGAGTCAGGTGCGGAACAAAAGTCAGCCCGACGTCACCTTGCGCGGCTCGGCGCAGACCTTGACTGATCTCCGGCAGATGTCGGTGCCCTTTGACCGCATACGCCATCATGCTTTCGCCAGCCTCGGTGAACAGGGAGCCGATCTTCGCTGCGCGCCCGGCACCGCTGACGCCCGACTTGCAATCCGCAATCAAGCGCGAGGCATCTGCAAGACCATTTTCAAGCAGCGGTAGAAAGCCCAGCTGGGTAGCGGTCGGGTAACAGCCAGGAACGGCAATCAGGCGTGCCTTTCTGATCTGCTCGCGATTGACTTCAGGCAGTCCGTACACGGCCTCAGCGAGCAGTTCAGGCGCACCGTGAGCCTGCCCGTACCATTTCGCCCACTCTTCGGCATCCTGCAGGCGGAAATCAGCGGACAAATCAATGACTCGGGTTCCGGCTGCCAGCAACTCGCCAGCAAGTGCGTGGGCGACGCCATGAGGGGTCGCGAAGAACACCACGTCGCATCCACCCAATGTTGCTGCGTCCGGAACACTGAAAGCGAGGTCGTCGTAGTGGCCTCGCAGATTGGGGTACATGTCGGTGACCTTCACCCCATCCTCAGAGCGGGAGGTGATGACAGCCACTTCGGCCTGCGGATGCTGAGCAAGCAGGCGCAGCAATTCGACGCCCGTATAGCCTGTGCCGCCAACGATACCGACCTTGATCATGACCTGCCCTCAACTGGAAACGTAAAAGCGCGATGATAAAGCTGCTTTGATCGCGGGCCAACCGCCGGGATGACGGGGGCGAACGCAGCCACTACTATCGACGCATTCGCCCCCGCAGGATTCCATAGATGCTCTACCTTTGGCTCAAAGCACTGCACATCATCGCCGTCGTCTGCTGGTTCGCCGGACTTTTCTATCTTCCTCGCCTGTTCGTTTATCACGCGATGAGTGAGGATGAGCTCAGTCGAGAGCGCTTCAAGATCATGGAGCGTAAGCTTTACCGCGGCATCATGCTTCCTTCCATGATCGCCACGCTGGTGTTTGGCATATGGATGGTCATTCTGAATCCCGGTTTGTTCGGTACAGGCGGCTGGCTTCACGCCAAGTTGGCGCTGGTCCTTGTATTGGTCGGCTATCACCACGTATGCGGCGCACAACTGAAGCGGTTTGCTCGTGACGAGAACATTCGCGGGCACGTGTTCTATCGCTGGTTCAATGAGGTCCCGGTCCTGTTTCTGCTGGCCATCGTGATCCTTGTCGTCGTCAGGCCCTTCTGAGCTGGCCGACAGCTGATCAGTTGAGTTCGCGAGCATTGTGTTACCTGACTCGGAAACCGGAGCATACGTTGTTGTATCCGCTGTTCCTCCCCCCTAATCTGCCGCAACCATCCCTGTGACACGGACGCCACATGCAACAATCTCAATTCAAAATCGTCTTCACCGGCGAACTTATGCCCGACATGCCGCTCGATGCGGTAAAGGCAAACCTGGCCGTTCTGTTCAAGACCGACCCAAGCAAGGTCGAGCGATTGTTCAGTGGCCAGGCGGCCGTGATCAAAAGCAAGCTGAGCAGCCAGGAAGCCGACAAGTACATCGGCGCGCTGCACCGCGCGGGCGCCAGGGCATACAAAGAGCCTGAGCACACCAGCCCCACCCTGAGCCTTGTGCAGACGGATGAAGAACTGGCGGCGGCCCAAGGCGACAACCCACCTACCGCGCTCATGACATGTCCTAAATGCGGGCACGCACAAAGCCACGCCAATGAGTGCAGTATGTGCGGCATCATCATCGAGAAGTATCTGGCGCGTCAGGCGCAGCTTCATGAGAGTGCTGCGCCTCAGGGCGCCAGCGCAACGGTGTCACCTTACGCCCCGCCTTCTGCAAACGTCAGCGAAGCAATGCCTCGACATGGCGACCTCAAGCCTTTTTCCGTCACTGGCCGGATTGGCCGTCTGCGTTATCTAGCGTGGTCACTGGTGATCATGTTCGCGGCCACGGGCTTGTTCGGTGTCGCCGCAATCATGATGGCAATCTCCAGCACGATGGGGCTCATCTGCATGGGCTTGATCGGCATCGGCATGCTCGTGGTCAGCGTGCAGATCGGCGTTCAGCGCCTGCATGACTTCGGCTGGTCCGGCTGGCTGATCCTGCTCAATCTGGTCCCGGTGCTGGGCAGCCTGTTTCCCTTCGTCATGCTGCTGATGCCGGGGAGTCGGGAAGTCAATCGCTATGGTTCGCCACCACCGCCCAACAGCCGGTCGGTGAAGATCCTCGCCGCGCTGTGGCTGCTGTTGATCATCTCCGGCCTAGTGGCGGCGCTGACCATCCCCGCGCTGGTGGAAATGCGTCAGGGAGCCGGCTTCTAGCTGCTGAAGCAGACCCTCAATCGGCTTGTACCGTGCGCCCCCTTGCCCACTCCCGCAGTGCATCGAGGCGCTCGGCCATGACAACCGACAACGGCGATGTTGCACGAATGCAGTCGAGCAGCATCGCTTGATCGACATCCCGTTGCTGGGCCTGGCCGGCATAAACCGCGCTGACCACCACCTGCTCGATCTCGGCGCCGGAGAAACCATCACTCGACCCGGCCAGCACCATCAGCCCCATATCATCAGGTTGCAGTTCGCGTCGCGTGAGATGGATGCGGAAGATATCCGCACGCGTCGCGAGATCTGGCAAATCCACGAAGAAGAGTTCGTCGAATCGCCCCTTTCGCAGCAGCTCTGCAGGCAGCCGATCGATGGCGTTTGCCGTAGCCACCATGAATACCGGCGCGGTACGCTCGGCCATCCACGTCAGCAGGGTGCCCAGTACCCGCTGGCTTACGCCGCCATCCATATCGCCGGTCGCCAAACCTTTTTCGATCTCGTCCATCCACAAAACGCAAGGCGCCATCTGTTCCGCGAGGGTCAGCGCTTCACGCAGGTTACGCTCGGTTTCACCGAAATACTTGTTGTACAAGCAGGCGAAATCCAACCGCAGCAACGGCAGCCCCCACAGACCGGCGACCGCCTTGGCGGCGAGGCTCTTGCCGCCACCTTGCACCCCGACCAGCATCACGCCGCGCGGTAGATCATCGCCCTGACCATCCAGAAACGCGCCCTGCCGCTCCGCCAACCAACGTTTGAAATTGGCCAGACCACCCACCTCCGCGAAGCGGGCCGTCTCGTATTCGAACCCCAGCACCCCATCGAGATCCAGCAGCTGAAACTTGCTGCGATTGAGCTCGGGAAGATCCTCCTGGGTGATCGCACCGTCATCACAGATGACATTGCGTGCCAGCGCCCGCGCCTCTGCATGGCTCAGGCCACGCAGATTCTTCACCACCTGCTGCAACGTGCGATTGTCGGTGCGAACGCGAGCACCGCGATTACGCTCGCTCCAGCGGGTGGCTTCCTCGCGGACAATGGCAAGCAGCTCTTCCTCGGACGGCAGCGAAAGGCTGAAGCGTGCAGCGTAGCGTTGCACTTCAGGCGGCAGCTTGAGCGCATGCGACACCAGCACGAGGGTCGGCGCCACAGGCGCTTCACTCATCGCAATGTCCTTCAGCAGCCGCACCAACTTCGGCTCATCGAGAAACGGATGCAGATCGCAGAAGACGTACAGGTTCGCCCGGGGATCGTGCTTCACCAGTTTCAGCGCCACGTCCGGCGCGCAGCTTTCCTCGCCGCCCTGCAGCTCGCCGCCAAAGGACAGATGGCGCACCCCCTCGGTCGCCGACCACAGGTAGAAGCCCAAGCCTTGGCGCATGGCAAGCCCCGTCAGCGTCTCGAGCACTCTGCGCTCGTCCCAGGACTCAACCAGCACCAGTCGGACTCTCGAATCCAGAACCAAACCCAGATCATGAATATCGTTCTTCACATCACCTCCCTGTACAGCCTCACCACGGCTCATATGCCCTGATACACTGTTTGACCGACGCTCTCCCGGAGAACCGCCATGGATTGTCTGTTTTGCAAGATCGTGGACGGGGAAATTCCCGCACGCAAGCTTTACGAGGACGATCAGGTTATCGCCTTCCACGACATCGCGGCTCAGGCCCCGGTGCACTTTCTGGTGATTCCGAAGAAACATATCGCCACCTTGCACGACCTGAACGAGGAGCACGACAAGGCGCTCGCCGGGCATATCCTCTTGACTGCGCAACGCCTGGCCACAGAGCAAGGGTGTCACGACGGTTTTCGCGTGGTGATGAACTGCAACGACCTAGGCGGGCAGACGGTCAACCATATTCACATGCACGTACTCGGTCAGCGGCAGATGCATTGGCCGCCAGGCTGATAGCCAAGCGCCCAACCTGCAGCCTCATCCACTGCCCGTGGCTTCAACCTGTTCTGGAGGACATATGACCAGCCAACGCCACTACTCCCCAGCTGACCGCTTGCTGATGCAGGCCGATTCGGCCCTGCGCACGCTGTTGCCTTTCAGTGGCCAGCCAGCACGCCTGTCGCCGGCGGTATTGAAGAACGAGGCCGAACTCAGCGAGAGCGAGACCCGCCACGTTGCCGGCCTGATGCGCATCAACCACACCGGCGAAGTCTGCGCCCAGGCGCTGTACCAGGGCCAGGCCCTGACGGCTCGCCTCCCGCAGGTACGTCGGGCGATGGAACAGGCGGCGGATGAGGAAATCGACCATCTGGCCTGGTGTGAACAACGCATCCGCCAGTTGGGCAGCCACACCAGCGTGCTCAATCCGCTTTTCTACGGGCTATCGTTCGGGATTGGCGCCACGGCCGGTCTGATCAGCGATCGCATCAGTCTGGGCTTCGTCGCTGCTACTGAAGATCAGGTCTGCAAGCACCTGGACGAGCATCTTGGCCAGCTGCCGGCAAGCGACGACAAATCCCGCGCCATTCTCGAGCAGATGCGCGAGGACGAGCAGCAGCACTCCACCGCCGCCATCGAGGCCGGCGGCCTGCGATTTCCAGCCCCGGTCAAATTCGGCATGAGCCTGGTATCCAAGGTCATGACCAAGGCGACTTATCGCATCTGACGTTTGCCACGAAAAGGGCGCCGAAGCGCCCTTATCAATGACAATGCTGCTGAAGCCTACGCATGACGCGGCATGTTGCGCGCGTAGAAAATTTCCAGCATCTCGTGACGCAACCGCTTCTCGACCTGCTTGCGCTGCTCCGGCGAAAGATTGCTGGTCGCATCGCCGAACAGATAATTCTCCAGCTCGAAGTCCTTGAGCAGCATCTTGGTGTGGAACAGATTCTCCTGGTACACATTCACATCGGTCATCTGATAGACCGAGCGCGTGTCATCAGACAGGTAGTTCTGGATCGAGTTGATCTCGTGATCAATGAAGTGCTTCTTGCCCTCGACATCGCGGGTAAAACCGCGCACTCGATAATCCACGGTGACGATATCCGAATCGAACTGGTGGATCAGATAGTTGAGCGCCTTCAGCGGCGAGATAACGCCGCAGGTTGAAACATCGATATCGACGCGGAACGTGGCAATGCCGTCCACCGGATGTATTTCCGGGTAGGTATGCACGGTGATGTGGCTCTTGTCGAGGTGCGCAAGGATGGTTTCGGGCAGCGGGCCAGGCGACTCCTCGATCTGACTGTCAGTTGGCGTCACCGGCTGTTCGGAGATCAAAATCGTCACGCTAGCGCCCTGCGGCTCGTAATCCTGGCGGGCAATGTTGAGTATGTTGGCACCAATGATGTCTACAACATCGGTCAGAATCTGTGTAAGCCGCTCGGCGTCGTATTCTTCATCGATGTACTGCACATATGCCTGCTGGTCTTCAGACGTCTCGGCATAGCAGATGTCGTAGATGTTGAAGCTCAAGGTCTTGGTCAGATTGTTGAACCCGTGAAGCTTGAGTTTGCTTTTCACCATTGGAAACATTCTCTTGTCGGGGCTCATGCCCGTCGGACACCGAAGCATCTGAGCAGGACGGTAAACACCTCTTCGCGCCGGTGACGGCCGTTATTGCAATGGAATGAATGACACCCGAATCAATCGGGGCTGCGCATGATGCAGAGCGGGAGGCTTTTCGAAAGCGTCACCAGACCCACTCCCATCGATTGAGATAGCCGATAGCGGTCAGTCGAGCTCGACAATCTCGTAAGCATGGCTGATCTCGACGCCGGCACGACCAAGCATGATTGAGGCCGAGCAGTACTTCTCCGCCGAAAGCTCGACCGCGCGCTTGACCTGGGCCTCCTTCAGCGAGCGCCCCTTGACGACGAAACGCAGATGAATCTTGGTAAACACCTTTGGGTCTTCGGATGCACGGTCGGCCTCAACGAAGACTTCGCAACTATCCACAGCCTGCCGCGACTTTTTCAGGATGCTCACTACATCGAAGTTACTGCAGCCACCCAGGCCAAGTAGCAGCATCTCCATGGGGCGTACGCCAAGGTTACGTCCGCCGTTCTCGGGCGGGCCATCCATCACCACGACATGTCCGCTGCCGGACTCGCCAAGGAACATCGCACCGTCGACCCATTGAATGCGCGCTTTCATCGCCAGCTCCAATAAAAACAGGGCGGCTAGCTTAGCATGGGCCTTTAAATCGACAGCGTCACATACGCGACTAAAGGTGCGTTGACCCACACGTTTTCGCCTGTCGCAACTTTGCAACTGCTCCGCCTTGGTCTGTTAAGCTCACGAAAGCTGAATGACAGCCACATATAACAATAATCAGTCTTTATTGAATACATATCCGGGACCCACAGCATGGTAGCTATCTCTCTTACGCCCAAGATAAAGAATATCGACAAGTTGCTCGCGCACTGCCATAGACGGCGGTACACGGCAAAAAGCACGATCATTTACGCTGGCGACCGTTGCGAGTCGCTTTTTTTCATCGTCAAAGGCTCGGTCACCATCCTTATCGAGGATGATGACGGCCGCGAGATGATCATCGCTTACCTGAACGCGGGCGACTTTTTCGGAGAGATGGGGCTTTTCGAAAAGGAAGGTTCGGACAAGGAACGTAGCGCCTGGGTCCGCGCAAAGACCGAGTGCGAAGTGGCCGAGCTGAGTTACGCGAAATTCCGCGAGCTGACCCAGCAGGATCCGGACATTCTCTATGCCCTCGGCAGCCAGATGGCCGAACGCCTGCGCAACACCACGCGCAAGGTCGGAGACCTGGCCTTTCTCGACGTCACCGGCCGCGTCGCGCGCACGCTGCTGGATCTGTGCAAGCAGCCCGACGCCATGACCCATCCGGACGGCATGCAGATCAAGATCACCCGTCAGGAAATCGGTCGCATTGTTGGTTGCTCCCGTGAAATGGTCGGCCGCGTGCTCAAGAGCCTGGAGTCGCAGGGTCTCGTCTACGTCAAAGGCAAGACCATGGTGGTGTTCGGCACCCGCTGACCCTTCAGACCGCTACCTGCCAGCGCGCAATGCGCGGGCAGGCGGTCACTCCGGATCGGCAGCGACAGGGGCCGCACGGCCGCGCGAACGATCAGGGTAGAACAGGCGCTGCAGCTCTACGCCTGGCTGTTCAGCACGCATGAACGCCTCGCCCACCAGAAACGCATACACCTGGTTTATCTCCATCAGCTCGACATCGGCACGATTGAAGATCCCGCTCTCGGTCACCACCAGACGATCCTTTGGAATCCGCGGCAGAAGATCCAGCGTGGTTTCCAGATTGACCTCGAAGGTATGCAGGTTGCGGTTGTTGATGCCCACCAGCGGCGTTTCCAGACGCAGCGCACGTTCGAGTTCGGCAGCGTCGTGCACCTCTACCAGCACATCCAGCCCCTGCTGCTTGGCCACTGCCGCCAGTTCGTGCATGCGGGTATCTTCCAGTGCCGCGACGATCAGCAGGATGCAATCGGCGCCGAGCGCTCGCGCCTCGACCACCTGATACGGGTCGATCATGAAATCCTTGCGGATAACCGGCAGCGAGCAAGCCGCCCGCGCCTGCTGCAGATATTCATCGGCGCCCTGAAAGAAATCGATGTCAGTCAGTACCGACAGGCAGGCAGCGCCCCCGGCCTCGTAGCTCGCAGCAATCTCGGCGGGCAGAAACGGATCGCGAATGACCCCTTTACTCGGCGATGCCTTCTTCACCTCAGCGATAACCGCAGGCTCCTTGCTGCGCACCCGGCGCTCCAGCGCCGCAGCGAAGCCGCGCGCCGGATCGGCCAGCGCCGCACGCTGCTCAAGCTCGCTTAGTTCGACCTTGCGGCTGCGCTGGGCAACCTCCTCGAACTTGCGTGCGATAATCTTCTCCAGCACGGTCGGCACGCTCATTTCTGGTTCTCCTGCTTGAACACTGCGGTGAAGGAAACCAGTTCCTCCAGCTTGTCACGCGCCAGTCCGGTGCTGAGCGCATCGTGCGCCATCTCGACACCCTGCTTCAGGCTGCTCGCCAGATCGGCTGCGTAAAGCGCAGCGCCAGCGTTGAGCACGATCATGTCGGCAGCCTTCTGCCCGTTCTCGCTCTGCCGACGCCCCAGCGCATCGCGGATCAAGGCCAGCGAGCCCTGAGCGTCCTCTACGTTCAGGCCGATCAAACTCTGGCTTTTGATGCCAAAGTCCTCGGGCTGAATACTGTATTCACGGATCTCACCATCCTTCAGCTCGGCAACATGCGTCGGCGCAGCCAGACTGATCTCGTCCAGCCCATCCTGCGCATGCACCACCAGCACATGCTTGCTGCCCAGACGCGCCAGCACCTCCGCCATGGGCCGGCACAATGCCTTGCTGAACACACCAAGCACCTGATGGCGGACGCCGGCCGGGTTGGCCATTGGCCCCAGCATGTTGAACAGCGTCCGCAGGCCGAGTTCGCGGCGCGGGCCGGCCGCGTGCTTCATGGCGCCATGATGTGCCGGGGCGAACATAAAGCCGACGCCGACCGTATCGACACTGCGCGCCACCTGCTCGGGCGTCAGGTCGAGAAAGACCCCGGCCGCCTCGAGCAGGTCGGCGCTGCCGCTCTTGCCGGATACCGCGCGGTTACCGTGCTTGGCGACCTTGCCGCCAGCGGCCGCAACGACGAACGAGGCGGCAGTGGACACGTTGAAGATATTCATCCCATCGCCACCGGTGCCACAGGTGTCGACAAGCTTGTCGGTCTCGAAACGCACCGGAGCGGCAAGCTCACGCATGACCTGCACCGCGCCGACGATCTCGTCGATGGTTTCGCTCTTCATGCGCATGCCCATGAGGAACGCACCGACCTGCGCATCAGTGCATTGACCGGTCATGATCTGGCGCATCACCGCCTGCATCTCTTCGGTGGTCAGGTCGAGCTGACCGACGATGCGGTTGAGGGCTTCCTTGATATCCATCAGCGCACACCTCCGGTCTGCTTCAGAAAATTGGCGAACAGCTCATGGCCCTGTTCTGTGAGGATCGATTCGGGGTGGAACTGCACGCCCTCGATGTTCAGCGTCTTGTGGCGCAAGCCCATGATCTCGTCGACCGAGCCATCGTCCAGCTGGGTCCAGGCTGTGATTTCCAGGGACTCGGGCAACGTTTCGCGCTTGACCACCAGCGAGTGGTAACGGGTGACGGTCAGCGGATTATTGAGCCCGGCGAACACACCCTGGTCATGGTGAAAGACCGGGCTGGTTTTGCCGTGCATGGCCTGGCGGGCGCGCACCACATCGCCACCGAAGGCCTGGCCAATGCTCTGGTGGCCGAGGCAGACGCCGAGAATGGGCAACTTGCCGGCGAAATGACGAATCAGCTCCAGCGACACACCCGCCTCGTTCGGCGTGCACGGGCCGGGCGAGACGACGATGCGCTCCGGATTCAGCGATTCGATCTCGGCCACGCTCAGTTCGTCGTTGCGCACCACTTTCACGTCGGCACCGAGCTCGCCGAGGTATTGCACGACGTTGTAGGTAAAGGAATCGTAGTTATCCAGCATCAACAGCATGATCAGTTCTCCTGCTGGTCGCGTTCGGCCAGGGCCACCGCGCGGAACATGGCGCGGCGCTTGTTCAGCGTCTCTTCCCATTCGAGCGCCGGCTGCGAGTCGGCCACGATGCCGGCACCGGCCTGCACGTGCAGCTCGCCGTCCTTGATCACCGCGGTACGGATGGCGATGGCGGTATCCATGTTGCCGTTCCAGGCCAGATAGCCGACGGCGCCGCCGTAGACACCACGCTTGACCGGCTCCAGCTCGTCGATGATTTCCATGGCACGAATCTTCGGCGCCCCTGAGAGCGTGCCGGCCGGTAGGATCGCGCGCAGCGCATCCATCGCCGTCAATGGCGCCTTGAGCTGGCCGGTGACGTTGGAAACGATGTGCATGACATTCGAATAGCGCTCGATGACCATCTTCTCGGTCAACCGCACCGTGCCGGTCTCGGCGACACGACCGACGTCGTTGCGGCCCAGGTCGATCAGCATCAGGTGTTCGGCAAGCTCCTTGGCATCGCTGAGCAGGTCCTGCTCCAACGCCAGATCAGCTTCTTCGTTGGCACCGCGTGGACGCGTGCCGGCGATGGGGCGGACCGTGACCAGACCTTCCTCGACCCGCACCAGCACTTCTGGCGACGACCCCACCACGTGGAAGTCACCGAAGTTGAAGAAGTACATGTAGGGCGTCGGGTTGAAGCAACGCAGCGCGCGGTACAGATCGATCGGCGCGGCCTTGAACGGGATCGACATGCGCTGGGAAATCACCACCTGCATGCAGTCGCCGGCGAGGATGTAGTCCTTGATGCGGTTGACCGCCTGCTCGTAATCCTCGCGGCTGAAGCTGGAGCGGAAGGTCGGTTCGGCACCATTGCTCTTTTCGAAATCCAGGCCCAGGCGCGGCGTGATCGACTGGCGCAGCTTCGCCCGCAACGCGTGCAGGCGAGCCTGACCGGCCTCGTAGGCTTCCGGCTGCGACGGGTCGACCAGCACGATGCAGTGCAGCTTGCCGGCGAGGTTGTCGAACACCACCACGGCGTCGGAAACCATCAGCAGGATATCCGGTGTGCCCAGCGGATCCGGGTTGGGGCAATTGCCAAGTTTGCGCTCGACATAGCGCACGCTGTCGTAGCCGAAATAGCCGACCAGCCCGCCGTTGAAGCGCGGCAGGCCTTCGACCGGCGCGACGCGGTAGCGCTGCTGGAAGGATTCGACGAAGGCCAGCGGGTCCTCGACCTCGCAGGCCTCGGTCTCGATGCCATCGGTGGTGACGCTGATGCGGTGATCCCGCACGCGCAGCACGGTGCGGCACGGCAGACCGATGATTGAGTAACGCCCCCACTTCTCGCCGCCCTGAACGGATTCAAGCAGATAGGAGTTCGGCGCATCGGCCAGTTTCAGGTACAGCGACAGCGGCGTGTCGAAGTCGGCAAGGGTCTCGAATGACAGGGGGATGCGGTTATGGCCTTCGGCGGCCAAACGCAGGAATTCTTCGCGGGTCATGTCAGCCTCGTGGTCTGAGGAGGGTTCGAACGAACAACGGCAAACGCGCCGGCCTGGCCGGCAGGAAAAGTCAGGCGCGCCAGCGCCAACGGGCCAGGGCCTTGATGACTTTCATCCATTGTCTGCGGGTGAGCACCACGAGCGGATCTCTTCGGTGGGTCAAAAAGAGTCCGGCCACACTAGCGCAGGCCCGGAGCCGAAGCAACCAGCTCGCGCAGGTCGTCGAGCACCAGCGCCGGCTGCTCATCCGCGATGGGCTCGCCGTGGTTGTAGCCGTAGGTAAGCGCGACACAGCGTACTGTCGCGGCCTTGGCAGCCCGTACGTCGTTGCGCGAGTCCCCCACGAACAGCGATTCGCCGGGCGCAACGCCCGCCTTGTCCATCACCCAGAACAGCGCAGCCGGATCGGGCTTCTGCTGCGGCAAGGTATCGCCGCCGACCAGCCAATCGAAGTAACCGGCCAACCCCTTCTCCTCCAGCAGCGGTTCGATGAACTGCGCCGGCTTGTTGGTGATGATCGCCAACTTCACCTCGCGCTCGCGCAGCCAGTCCAGACATTCACGAACGCCCGGATAGACAGTGGTCAGCTCGTGGCCGCCGGAGTATGCCTGCATGAACAGCGCCAGCGCCTCATCGGCAAACTCGTCGCTTACACCTTCATGCTCCAGCCCACCGGCCAATGCGCGGCGTACCAGCACGCGCGAGCCGTTGCCGACCCAGTCGCGCACCCGGGCAATGCCGGCATGCTCGCGGCCGAGCAGCATCAGCATCTTGTCCACCGCCGCGGCCAGGTCCGGCACCGAATCCATCAGGGTGCCGTCCAGGTCGAACATCACCAGCCGTGGCAATTTGCCGTCGAACAGTTGCTCCAGGCGGGTCATGGGCGCGCCAGCGCCAGCTCGGCGCGCATCTGGTCGATCACCGCCTTGTAATCCGGCTGGTTGAAGATCGCCGAGCCGGCAACGAAGGTATCGGCGCCCGCCGCAGCGATTTCGCGGATGTTCTTCGGATTCACACCGCCGTCGATCTCCAGGCGAATCTCGCGGCCGCTGGCATCGATCAGCGCACGCGCTTCGCGCAGCTTGTCGAGGGTATTGGGAATGAACTTCTGCCCGCCGAAACCGGGGTTGACGCTCATCAGCAGGACCATGTCGACCTTGTCCATGACGTACTTGAGCACGTCCAGCGGCGTGGCCGGGTTGAACACCAGACCGGCCTTGGCGCCGCCGTCCTTGATCAGCTGCAGCGATCGATCGATGTGCTCGGAGGCTTCCGGGTGAAAGGTGATGTAGCTGGCACCGGCTTCGAGGAAGTCGCCGATCATGCGATCCACCGGCTTGACCATCAGGTGTACGTCGATGGGCGCGGTGACGCCATGCTTGCGCAGCGCGGAGCAGACCATGGGGCCGATGGTCAGGTTGGGTACGTAGTGGTTGTCCATCACGTCGAAATGGACGATGTCGGCGCCGGCGGCCAGCACGTTGTCCACTTCCTCACCCAGACGGGCGAAGTTGGCGGAAAGAATCGAAGGGGCGATGGCGAACGGCTGCATGACGACCTCGGGTAGCACGGCAAGATGCCGCGCATTGTACCCGAGGGGTCAGGGTTGCGGCGCGCCTGACATCCATTGCGGATGCCGGCGAGCCCGCCGTTGGATCAGGTCAGCTCATCGAAGCACTCACCGATGATGGCCAGGCCACGGTCGAGCAGTTCGTCTTCGGCAGTCAGCGGCACCAGCACCCGCAGCACGTTGTAGTAGGTGCCACAGGACAGCAGGATCAGGCCCTTGTCCCGCGCCCGGGCGACGATCTGCGAGGTCAGGGCGGCAGCCGGTCGCGCATGATCGCCGTCCTCGAACAGCTCGATTGCGATCATCGCGCCCAAACCGCGCACCTCGCCGATCTCCTTGTGCTTGGCCTGGATTGCCTTGAGGCCCGTGGTCAGCCTCTCGGCTACCGCCTTGCAGCGGTCGAGCAGCTTCTCTTCCTCGAAGACTTCCAGCACCGCCAGCGCCGCGGCGCAGGACAGCGGATTGCCGGCGTAGGTGCCGCCCAGGCCGCCGGGGGCGATGGCATCCATGATCTCGGCTTTGCCACAGACGCCGGCAATCGGGAAACCACCGCCAACAGACTTGGCGAAGGTGGTCAGGTCGGCGACCACGCCCATCTGTTCCATGGCGAAGAAGGTGCCGGTACGCCCGGCGCCGGTCTGCACTTCGTCGGCGATCAGCAGGATGCCGTGTTCGTCGCACAGTGCGCGCAGGCGAGCCATGAAATCCTTCGGCGCGACGTTGAAGCCGCCCTCGCCCTGCACCGGCTCGATGATGATCGCGGCGATGTCGCGTGGCTCGGCGTCGTTCTTGAAGATGCGCTCGATGCTGGCGATCGAGTCATCGACGCTGACGCCATGAATGGCGCAGGGGTACAGCGCACGGAAGATACCGCCGGGCATCAGGCCCATTCCAGCGGAGTACGGCGCGACCTTGCCGGTCAGCCCCAAGGTCATCATGGTGCGGCCGTGATAGGCGCCGGTGAAGGCGATCACGCCGGCCCGCCCGGTGGCGGCGCGGGCGATCTTTACCGCGTTTTCCACCGCCTCGGAGCCGGTAGTGACAAGCAGGGTCTTCTTGGCGAAGTTGCCCGGCACCCGCGCGTTGATCTTCTCGCACAGCTCGACGTACGGCTCGTAGGCCAGCACCTGGAAGCAGGTGTGGGTCAGCTTGTGCAGCTGCTCCTCCACCGCCTTGACGATTTTCGGGTGCAGGTGTCCGGTATTCAGCACGGCAATGCCGCCGGCGAAGTCGATGAATTCGCGGCCTTCGACGTCGACCACGCTGCTGTTCTTCGCGTGGTTGGCAAAGATCGGGTGGATCTGGCCGACGCCACGCGGGACGGCGGCGACACGGCGTTGCATCAGGGATTCGTTGGTCTTGCTCATAAGCTCCTCGGTAGCCGCTCATCGTCGGCACGGGTCATGAAGAACGCCAGGAAGCGGGCGCGGCAGCATACGATGATCGACTGCCGCGCTATCCGGAGCGTTCGGATTACAGTAAAACTCCGTGCATTATTTTGCACGCCTGTTTTAGGCCGCTGGTGTCAGATACCGCCCAGGCACAGGTATTTGATTTCCACGTATTCATCCAGGCCGTACTTCGAGCCTTCACGGCCGAGGCCGGATGCCTTCATCCCGCCGAACGGCGCCACCTCGGTGGAGATCACCCCGGTGTTGATACCGACCATGCCGTACTCCAATGCCTCGGCGACGCGGAACACCCGGCTCAGGTCGCGGGCGTAGAAATAGGCGGCGAGGCCGAACTCGGTGTCGTTGGCCTGGCGGATCACCTCGTCCTCGTCGCGGAAGCGGAACAGCGGCGCCAGCGGACCGAAGGTTTCCTCGCGCGCCACAACCATTTCGGCGGTGACGCCACCCACCAGCGTCGGCTCGAAGAAGTTGCCGCCAAGCGCATGGGGTTTGCCGCCGGCCAGCAGGGTGGCGCCCTTGTCCAGCGCGTCCTGCAAATGGCGCTGCACCTTGGCCACCGCCGCGGCATCGATCAGCGGACCGGTGGTCACGCCCTCATCCGCACCGTTGCCGACCTTCAGCCGCGCCACCGCAGCGGAAAGCTTGTCGACGAAGGCCTCATAGATGCCGTCCTGCACGTAGATGCGGTTGGCGCAGACGCAGGTCTGCCCGGCGTTGCGGTATTTGGAGATCATTGCGCCCTCGACCGCCGCATCCAGATCGGCGTCGTCGAAGACGATGAAGGGTGCGTTGCCGCCCAGCTCCAGCGAGAGCTTCTTCAGCGTCGGCGCGCACTGCTGCATCAGCTTGATGCCCACCGCCGTCGAGCCGGTGAACGAGAGCTTGCGCACGATAGGGTTTTCACAGAGTTCGGCACCCACCTCACGGGACGCGGCGGCATCGGCGGTGATCACGCTGAACAGTCCCGCCGGAATGCCCGCACGCTCGGCCAGCGCGACCAGCGCCAGTGCCGAGAACGGTGTCTGCGGTGCCGGTTTGAGGACCATGGCACAGCCCGCAGCCAACGCAGGCCCGGCCTTGCGGGTGATCATGGCGCTGGGAAAATTCCACGGCGTGATCGCCGCTGTGACGCCGACCGGCTCCTTCTGCACCAGGATGCGCTTGTCGCCGGCATGGGCAGGGATCACGTCGCCGTACAGGCGCTTGCCTTCCTCGGCGAACCATTCGAGGAAGGATGCGGCGTAGGCCACCTCCCCCCGGGCCTCGGCCAGCGGCTTGCCCTGTTCGGCGGTCATGATCCGCGCCAGGTCTTCCTGGTTCTCCAGCATCAGTTCGTACCAGCGGCGCAGCCGCGCCGCGCGCTCCTTGGCGGTGAGCGCACGCCAGGCCGGCTGTGCCGCCCGGGCCGCCTCGATGGCGCGACGGGTTTCACCGCGCCCCATGTTCGGCACCGCGCCGATCAGCTCGCCGGTGGCCGGGTTGAAGATCTCGGTGCACGCGCCACTGTCGGCCTCGCACCATTCACCATTGAGATAGGCCGTTTGGCGCAACAGATCGGGTTGCCCAAGTTGCAGAGTCATGTGCGAATTCCGTCAGGCAGGTTGTTGGGTGCGCAGCTTTTCGGCACGGCCACGCAGCCATTCCAGGGTCAGCAGCAGCACGATGGAGAAGCCGATCAGCAGCGTCGCCGCGGCGGCGATGGTCGGGCTGAGGTTTTCGCGGATGCCGCTGAACATCTGCCGCGGCAGGGTGATCTGCTCGGGGCCGGCGAGGAACAGCGTCACCACCACTTCATCGAACGAGGTGGCGAAGGCGAACAGCGCGCCGGAAATCACCCCCGGCGCGATCAGCGGCAGGGTCACGCGGAAGAACGCGGTCAGCGGTGATGCGCCGAGGCTGGCCGCAGCACGCACCAGGTTGTAGTTGAAGCCCTGCAGCGTCGCGGAGACCGTGATGATCACGAAGGGCACGCCGAGCACCGCGTGCACAAGGATGAGCGACAGGTAGCTGTTGCCCATGCCCAGCGGTGCGAAGAACAGGTAGCTGGCCACACCGATGATCACCACCGGCACCACCATCGGCGAGATCAGTATGGTCATCAGCAGCGCCTTGCCGCGAAATTCCGCGCGGGTCAGGCCGACCGCCGCCAGGGTGCCGAGCACCACAGCGAGAAAGGTCGCGGCGGGCGCGATGAGCATGCTGTTCTTCAGCGAGCGCATCCAGTCGGCCGAGCTGAACAGCGCCTCGTACCAACGCATGGAAAAGCCCTGCAAGGGATAGACGAGGAACGAGCCGGAATTGAACGACAGCGGCACGATGACCAGCACCGGCACGATCAGAAACAGCAGCACCAGGGCGCAGAGGATGCGCAGCGCGTAGTACCAGGCCCGTTCGACGGGCGACATGTAGGGGCTCAGCATGAATGTTCTCCTGCCAGATGCATCATGGAAGTCGCGACCGTCATCAGCCCAGCCGCAGTCGGCTGGCACCGACCAGCCAGCTGTAGATGACGTACAGCAGCAGCGTGGCGAGCAGCAGCAGGCCGCCGAGAGCCGTGGCCATGCCCCAGTTGATGGTGGTGTTGGTGTAGAAGGCGACGAAGTAGCTGACCATCTGGTCGTTCGGGCTGCCGAGCAGCGCCGGGGTGATGTAGTAGCCGATGGCGATGATGAACACCAGCAGGCTGCCGGCGCCGACGCCGGCCAGTGTCTGCGGGAAGTACACCCGCCAGAAGCTGGCGAACGGATGACAACCCAGCGACACCGCGGCGCGCATGTAGCTCGGCGAGATGTTCTTCATCACGCTGTAGATCGGCAGGATCATGAACGGCAGCAGGATGTGCACCATGGCGATGTACACGCCGGTACGGTTGAACACCAGCTGCAGCGGCTCGTCGATCAGGCCCATCTTCAGCAACGCACCATTGATCAGCCCGCCGGACTGCAGCAGCACGATCCACGCTGCCACGCGCACCAGGATCGAGGTCCAGAACGGCAGCAGCACCAGGATCATCAGCAGGTTGCTCTGCCGCGCCGGCAGGTTGGCCAGCAGATACGCCAGCGGATAGGCCAGCAGCAGGCAGATCGCGGTTATCACCAGACCCATCCAGAAGGTGCGGGCGAAGATGTCGAGGTACACCGCCTGATCCGGCGAAACCTTGGCCAGCTCGCCGAGCTCGTCGATGCGGTGATCGAGCGCCGCCAGCAGGTAGTAGCCGGTCACCGCGCTGTCGTTACGCTGGATGACCTGCCAGAACGCCGGGTCGCCCCAGCGCTCGTCGAGCGCTTCCAGCGCCTCCTGATAGGACGCCGGCACCTCGCGAAACGGCAGCGCCCGTGCGGTCTTGGTCAGCAGGCTGCGGTAACCGGCCAGCTCCATGTTCAGCCGCTTGGACAGATCGCCCAGGCTCTGCTCGCGACGCGCCTGATACAGATCCTCGGCAAGCGCCTGATAGGCCGGCTCCGCCGGCAGCCCACGACCATCCCATTCGGCCAGCGCCGCCAGCGTGCGAGGCAGCGTGTTCACCACCTCGGGGTTCTCGACGCTGCGCCAGAGCAGCGAGGCGATCGGCACCAGAAAGGTCAGCAGCACGAACAGCAGCAACGGCACGATCAGCGCCTGCGACTTGAGCTTGTTCATCCGTTCGGCACGCGCCAGCCGCTGCTTCAGATTGGGCTCGGCGATTCCGCTCGCCGGCAGGGAAATTGCTGTGGCCATGATGACTCCGCGATTCGTTGCGATAGCTGGGGCAGGCCCCGCCAATGCGGCGGGGCGCTCAGGTCAGCGTGCTGCCCAGGCGTTGAAACGCTGTTCGAGCTGCTCGCCGTAGTCGGCCCAGAAGGTCACGTCCATCGCCACCTGGTCGGCGATGTTCTCCGGCGCGGTGGGCATCTGCGCCAGGCGCTTTTCATCCAGCAACGAAACGGCCTGGGTGTTCGCCGGGCCGTAGGCGATGTTCTCGGCATAGGCCTTCTGCTGCTGCGGCTCGACGGTGAAGGCGATGAACTTGCGTGACTGCTCCTGGCTCTTCGCGCCCTTGGGGATAGCCCAGGAATCGAAGTCATAGATGCCGCCGCTCCAGACGATCTGCAGGTTGCTCTCGTTCTGCACGGCAGCGATGCGGCCGTTGTAGGCGCTGCTCATTACCACGTCGCCGGAGGCGAGGAACTGTGGCGGCTGCGCGCCGGCTTCCCACCACTGAATGTGCGGCTTGAGCTGATCGAGCTTTCTGAAGGCGCGGTTCTGGCCGTCCTTGGTGGCCAGCACCTTGTAGACGTCCTTGACCGGCACGCCGTCGGCCATCAGCGCGAATTCGAGGGTGTACTTGGCGCCCTTGCGAAGGCCGCGCTTGCCGGGGAATTTCTCGGTATCCCAGAAATCCGCCCAGCTGGCCGGCGCGCTTTTCAGCTTGTCGGCGTTGTAGGCCAGCACCGTCGACCAGACGAAGAAACCAACGCCGCAGGGCTGGATTGCGCCTTCGACGAAATCGTCCGGATTGCCGACGAAGCTTGGGTCAAGTTCCTCGAACAGCCCCTCGTCACAGCCGCGGGACAGTTCCGGCGACTCCACTTCCACCAGGTTCCACGACACGCTGTTGGTGTCGACCATTGCCTTGACCTTGGCCATTTCGCCGTTGTACTCGCCGGCGATGATGCGCCCGTGCCCCGCCGCGTCCCACGGCTCGTAGAAGGCCTTGACCTGGGCCTGCTTGTTGGCGCCGCCGAAGCTCACCGCGGTGAGATTCTCGGCAGCCGCTTGCCCGGCACAGACGAGTCCGAGCGCCAGCGCGGACAGTTTCAGGTAGTTGCTCATACCAGTTCGCTCCTTGATGCAGTTGTGTGGGTTTTTCCAGGCATCGCCTCAGGCCGCCTGCAGCGGGTCGAGCGCACGAACGTGCTCGACATGCCAGCCGATCGGCACCACGTCACCGACACGCAGGGCGCTGTCGAACTCGGCGATCGGCTGTTTGACGAAGAAGTCGTTGACCCCGCATACCTCGAGACGGATACGGATGTGGTCGCCGAGGTAGATGAACTCGGCAACGCGCCCGGTGAAGCGGTTCGGGCAGTTGGCACTGGCGCCGTTGAGCAGCACCCGCTCCGGGCGGATCGACAGGCTGACCGGCGACCCCGTCGCGCCGACGTTGACGGCCAGCGCCTCGACGGTTTCGCCGCGGCCGAGCTTGACCGTGCAGCTATCGCCACGACGGTCGAGCAGATGCGCCGGCAGGCGGTTGTTCTCGCCTAGGAAGTTGGCGACGAAGGTGTTCACCGGCTTTTCGTAGAGCGTGCGCGGGTCTTCGATCTGCTGGATCTGGCCCTGATGGAACACCGCCACCCGATCAGACATGGTCAGCGCCTCGCCCTGATCGTGGGTGACGTACACCACGGTGACGCCGAGGCGTTCGTGCAGATGCTTGATCTCCATCTGCATCTGCTCGCGCAACTGCTTGTCCAGCGCGCCCAGGGGTTCGTCCATCAGCACCAGCTGCGGTTCGAACACCAGCGCCCGGGCCAGTGCCACGCGCTGTTGCTGGCCGCCGGAGAGCTGCGCCGGATAACGGTTGCGGAAGCCCTCTAGCTGGACCATCGCCAGGGCGCGCTTGACCCGCTCCTTGATATCAGGCTTGGCCATGCCGCGGACGCTGAGCGGAAACGCCAGGTTCTCCGACACGGTCATGTGCGGAAACAGCGCGTAGTTCTGGAACACCATGCCCATGTCGCGCTTGTGCGGTGGCACGTTGTTGATCGCCCGGCCATCGAGGAGGATTTCCCCCGCCGTGGGCGTCTCGAAGCCAGCCAGCATCATCAGGCTGGTGGTTTTGCCCGAGCCGGACGGCCCGAGCAGGGTGAGGAATTCGCCGCGGCGGATGTCCAGATTCAGATCCCTGACGATCAGCGACTCACCGTCATAGCTCTTCTGGATGCCGCGAAAGCTCACCAGGATATCGTTCGCCGTTGACTCGACCATGCTGCTGCACCTGCGTAACCGTTGAACCGTGGCCACAGCGTAGAAGCGCAGCGGCGGCGGAAAAATCGGTACAGCGGAGCGATTGGCCTAGGCGTGAGGGAGAGTCGCGTGTAGGGAACGCCCTACACGGCGGGTCGGTGGCCGGTGCTCAGACCAGCTTGTGTTCCATGGCATAGCGCACCAGATCGGCCACCGAATGCGCCGCCAGCTTCTGCATCAGGCGGGCCTTGTGGGTGCTGATGGTCTTGCTGCTCAGCGCCAGCTTGCCGGCAATGTCGTTCACCGAATCGCCCTGCACCAGCCGTTCGAATACCGAGTATTCGCGTTCGGAAAGCAGCGCGTGAGGCGGCCGCGAATCGGTCAGGCCAACCTCGAAGACCATGCGGTCGGCCAGCGCCGGGTCGATGTAGCGCCCGCCACCGGCCACCTTGCGCAGGGCGGTCAGCAGTAGCGCTGGCTCGCTATCCTTGGTCGCGTAGCCGGCAGCGCCGATCTTCAGCGCCCGCGCTGCCATCTGCGCTTCGTCGTGCATCGACAGCACCAGTACCGCCGGCGGCTGGTTCAGCGCGCGAATCCGTGGAATCGCCTCAAGGCCGTTGACGCCGGGCATGGAGATGTCCAGCAGGACCACATCGCAACTGATCTGGCGCAACTGGTCGAGCAACTGCTGGCCATTGGCAGCCTCGCCGACCACCTGCATGTCACGCGCCATGCCGATCAGCTGCTTGATGCCCTCGCGGACGATGGTGTGATCTTCGGCGACCATGACCCTGATCATGTCGGCAATGCTCCAGTGCTTGCGGCTGATGGAAGCGGCACCGGGTCCAGTGGAACCCGCGCCGTGATGGTGGTGCCCTCGCCGGGCTGGCTGTCGATTATCAGTTGCCCGCCGAGCATCTGCACCCGCTCGCGCATACCGACCAGGCCGAACGAACTGCCGGCGCCGCGCGCGGCCACAGGAAAACCGCAACCATCGTCGCTGACGCGCAGACAGAGCATGTTGCCTTCGAGCAGTAACTGCACGCTGACCGTCTGCGCCTGGGCGTGACGCATCACGTTGGTCAGCGACTCCTGAAGAATGCGGAACAGGCCGATGGCTTTCGCGTTACCCAGCAACGGCGGGCATTCCGGCACTTCGACCAGACAAGCCACTCCGCTGCGCTCCTCGAAGCGCCGCGCCTGCCATTCCACGGCCGAGGCGATGCCCGCATCGAGAATCGGCGGGCGCAGCGCGGTAGCGACATCACGCACCCGCTGGAACAGCTGGGCGATCAGCCGCTTCATGCTTTCCAGCCGCTGCGCCAGGGCCGGGTCGAGGTCGGCGAAGCCCAGCTCGCACATCGAGGTTTCCAGCTTGAGTACGGTCAGCACCTGGCCCAGCTCGTCGTGCACTTCGCGGGCAATATGCGCCTTCTCTTCCTCGCGTACGGTCTCCAGGTGCGCGGCCAGCTCGCGCAACTGCACACGCGAGGCATCCAGCTCCAGCTCGATGCGCTTGTTGTCGGTGATATCCCAGACGATGCCGTCCCATACCTGGCGGCCATCCGGCTGGCCGCGCACGGAGGCGCGGATATCGGCCCAGCGCACGTCGCCATCGCGGTTGAGAATGCGCCCCTGCCAGCGCCAGTCCTGGCTTTTCTCCAATGCCAGCTGCTGGCTGGCCCAGTAGCCTGCCTCGTCATCGGCGTGCACCAGGCTGCGGATGCCAAGTCCCGGCTGCAGCAAGCGCTCGGCGGAATAGCCCACCAGGCGCTGACTGGCTTCGCTGATATAGGCCACTCGCACCGGTTCCTGCGGCCCGTCCCGCTCCAGGCGGAACACCAGCCCGGGCACGTTGCCGGCCATTGCCTTGAGACGCGCCTCGCTTTCCTGCAGCTGGGCGCTGGCGCGCCGGCGCTCGGTAATGTCGGCGAGAAACACCACCAGATATTCACGGCTGCCGAAGCGCAGAAAACTGTAGGTGACGGCCGCCGGAAAGCGCTGGCCGTCAGCGCGCAGCCATTCGCATTCGTGTACCTGGCGATCATCCTCGCCCGTGCGGGCAGCGCGCCAGCGCGCGAGCCAGGCATCCATGCCCAGCGCCGGGTCGAATGTTTCCAGCGGGTGATCCAGCAGTCCGCCGGAGGAATGCCCGAGCAGCACCTCGGCGGCCTGGTTGGCGTAACGCACGCGGCTGTCCCAGTTGAGCCAGAGGATGCCGACGGTGCTGTGATCCAGACAAAACTGCGTCAAACGCTGCGCTTCTTCGGCCGCCTCGCGCAGCTCGATATCGCGCCGGGCGGTCTTCAGCCGGCTTTCCAGCAGGCCATGCTGATGGCGCTGCCAGGCCAGCATCAGCAGGCAGGCCAGCAACAACACGCCGAGCAAAAGGCTGAGACTGCGCCAGTAGCTGACCTCGCGACCGAGGTCGATGCTGCGGGTCTTGAGCCACTGTTCCTGCAGCTGACTGAATTCCCGCGCCGGAAATTGCCGTATCGCCGCCTCGAGCACGGCGGCAAGTTCCGGGCTGTCACGCCGCGAGGCGATACGCAGAAGCTGCGGGTTGCCCAGATCACCCACCACCGCCAGCGAGTCGTACTCCACCTGCTGCGAAAGGCGGCCGAACACCGGCTCGTCAATGACGGCGTAGCTTGCCTTGGCTTCCAGTACCTGACGCAGCGCATCGCCCTGGCTGGTCGCGGTCAGCACGGTGATATTGGGATAGTTGCTGGCGAGGAACTCGGTGATCGGCCCCGGCCCGACGGCGGAGACCAGTTCGCTCGGGTGCAGATATTCAAGATCGATTGCACGCGGGCCGCCACGATCACCGACGAGCAGACGCGGGATACGCAGAAAGGGATCGCTATATCGCCACAGCCGCAAGCCTGCCGGCGTCTGCCGTAAGCCGGGGGCCACATCGATCAAGCCCTCCCGAGCGGCCTGCTCCAGCGCGGCCTCGTCATTGAAGCGGCGCCACTGCAGGCGCACGCCGAGGTCGGTCGCCAGCTGCTCCATCAGCCGCACATGAAACCCTGACAGGCGCCGCTGGCGCTGGTCATACTCGGCATAGGGCGCGCCCATCACCACCCCGACCCGCCACTCCGGATGCTGCTCCAGCCAGGCGCGGCTATCGTCGTCAAGCGACACGGCACCAGCCGCGAAAGGCAGCGTCAGGCCAAGGAGGAGAAGGAAACGCAGGTATAAGGCGAGCATATATTCACGCAATTGATGGGCGTGCCGACACGCTGTTGTAATGCATAACCCCTGCCGGCGCCAGCGTGGTACCGGCATCCATAGCGGAGACAATCCATGCGTCGTTTGTCTGCTTTCGTGCTTTTGTTCGGCGTCGCGCTTGGCGGCGGCGTGCCGTACATCGCAGCGGCGCAGGAACCGGAGGCGCCTCAGGAAGCACCGGCGGAGGAGCCAGCAGCAACGCCACGACCATCGCCACAAACTCGTAGCGAGGCGCTGGCCGCAGGGCTGCAACGACAGCTTGAGGCCACCGCCCAGCTGCAGCTCGGCGACGAAGACAAATTCCTCGCGCTCTGGCACCCGGCCAATACTGCGAAGGCCCGCGGCGTGCTCGTCATTATGCCGAGCGAAGGCGAGACCGCCGATTGGCCACGCGCAATCGGCCCGCTCCGGCGCGGCCTTCCCGAACATGGCTGGCATACCCTCAGCCTGACACCCGCTGATCCGGCGCTTAGCCCTGGCCCGCGCCCGCCAGCGCCAGAAGCCCCGGCTGCGGAAGAAAAGTCCGAAACGGAAGAAAACGCTGAGCCTGACGCCACCGATACCCAGCCGGCCGCGGCGCAAACCACTTCGGCGGGCTACCTGCCTGAGCAGACGGCAGCCACGGACAACGACGAATCTACGCCGACACAAGCCGAGCAGGACACGCCGCCCCCAACTCATGCCGAGCGCATGCTGGCGCGCCTGGATGCTGCCATCGAGCATGCGCGCTCACTGCAGGCGTCGACGATTGTTCTGATCGGCCATGGCACCGGCGCCTACTGGGCGAGCCAGTACCTGGCACAGCTTCAGCCAAAGGATGTCGGGCAACTGGTAGTGATCGATCCACGCGCACCGTTGCAGGCGGAACAGCCGCTGGAGAGCTATCTCGCAACGCTACCCGCCGCCATCGGCGACTTCTATACGGGCACCGGAGCAGCCGCAAATCAGCAGGCACTGCAGCGGCGCAATGCAGCGCGCCGTGCTGGGCACCCGGACTACCGCCTGGTCGCACTGCCAGGTCTGACCGGTGACCGCAATACCGAACAGGAACAACTGGTGCGTCGCGTGCGGGGCTGGCTGGAGCGCAAGCCGCCACAGTGACGCCCGCTCAGCGAAAGCCGCGGCGCTCGCGAATCAATGCATAGGCACTGTGCAACTCGCGGGTGCGCTCGGTTGCGTCGCGCACCTGGGCGGCATTCGCACCAGCCCCCGCCTGCTTGTCCGGATGGTGCTTGCTCAGCAGGCGCCGATAAGCGCGCTTGATCAGCTGCGGGTCGGTATCCGGACGCACACCCAGCAGCTGCATGGCCTGCTCGTATGCACCACCCCGCCCGGCCGGCGCCTCCTTGCGTCGAGCCGCGCCCGGATCGAGCGCGGCCACCTCGGCGGCATCCCAACCCAGCCACTTGCCCCAGAGCAGCACCAGTTCGTGCTCGCGTGCGCCCATGCTTCCCTGCGCACGTGCCATGCGCCAGCAAGCCTGGATCAGGCGGCGGCTTTCCTCGCGCTGGCTGCGCAGCCGTTGCAGGGTATCGCGCAGGCCGTCACCGCTCGACTTGCCGCGGTTGAAGGCGGCGATGGCCTGTTGCTGCGCGGCGGCATCGAGCCCCTGCCGGCGCATCTCGTCACGTGCGGCCTGGATATGCGCCGGGCTCACGCGACCGCCACTCTTGGCCAGACGCCCCAACAGGAAGAACAGCAAATCCCGGCCTTGCAGCACCGGCTTGCCGGCTAGGCGCGCACGCAGGCTGGCCCAGGAATCGAGCCCCAGACGACGATCGAGCACCTGACCCAGCAGACCGCCGAGCAAAGCCCCCGGAATGCTGGCCAGCAACCAGCCGATCAGCAGCCCCAACAGCGTGATGGGCCAGAACATGTCAGCGTCGCGCCTCCAGTAGTTGCTCGACTTCAGCCAGGCGCTCGTGGGTGCCTACGTCCACCCAGAGCCCGGCATGGCACTCGCCACTCACCTGTCCATCAGCCATGGCACGTCGCAGCAACGGCGCCAGTTTGAAGGCTCCCGGCTGGCAGCCTTCGAACAGCGTCGGATGCAAAACGGAAATGCCACTGTAGGTCAGCGCGTCGCCATTGGCCTCGGGCTCCGTGACGGCCGATTCGCCCAGGCTGAAATCACCCCTGGGGTGGTGCGGCGGATTGTTCACCAGCACCAGATGCGCGAGCCCGTGAAGCGGCCGTCTCAACCGGGCGAAATCGTAGTCGGTCCAGATATCGCCGTTGACCACCAGGAACGGCTCATCGCCGAGCAGCCCCAACGCCCGGTGAATCCCGCCTCCGGTTTCCAGGGGTTCACTCTCGGCCGAATAGCGGATGGTCACGCCGAAACGGCTGCCGTCGCCCAGATAGTCTTCGATCTGCTGGCCGAGCCAGGCGTGGTTGATCACCAGTTCATCGAAACCCGCGGCGGCCAGCGCACGAACGTGGTACTCGATCAGCGGCACGCCGGCGGCGCGAACCAAGGGTTTGGGCGTGTGCAGCGTCAGCGGGCGCAGCCGCTCGCCCTTGCCGGCGGCCAGAATCATCGCCTTCATGCGTGCGGCGCCTGCGGCAGCTCTTCCAGCAGCTGTTGCAGCTCGGCCAGCTCCGGTCTGCGCGCCAGCACGGCCTCGATATAGGCAAAGAAGCGCGGCACGTCAGCGAGGTAACGCGGCTTGCCGTCGCGATGGCAGATGCGCGCGAAAATGCCGATCACCTTTAGGTGGCGCTGCAGTCCCATCAGGTCACTGGCACGCAGGAACTCGTCGAGCGATTCGGGCAGCGTCACACCAGCAGCGCGCGCCTTGTGCCAGTAGCCTTCGAGCCAGGCCCGCACCTGCGCTTCGGGCCAGCTGAGAAAGGCGTCCTTGAACAGCGAGGTGATGTCGTAGCTGACCGGGCCGAGCACCGCGTCCTGAAAATCCAGTACACCAGGGTTGGGCTCGCTGATCATCAGATTGCGCGGCATGTAGTCCCGATGCACCAGCACCCGTGGCTGCGCCAGCGCCGAGTCGATCAGTTGCCGACAGATACGCTCCCACGCGGCCTGCTGCGCTTCACTGAAGCTGTGGCCAAGGTGGCGCTGCACATACCACTCGGGGAACAGCTGCAGTTCACGGCGCAGCAGCGCCTCGTCGTATGCCGGCATCGGCTGCGCCACCGGATGCAGCTGGAACTTGAGCAAGGCCTCCACGGCATCCTCGAACAGCTGCTCGGCATTGCTCTGATCGATGACATCCAGATAGGTCTGGCGGCCCAGATCGGTCAACAGCAGGAAGCCGCGCTCAAGATCGGAGGCCAGTATCTGCGGCACATGGACGCCGGCTTGATCCAGCATCTGCGCGACCTTGACGAAGGGTCGGCAGTCTTCCTGGGGCGGCGGTGCGTCCATCACGATCAGGCTGCGCTCGCCACCCTGCCAGCGGAAGTAACGGCGGAAGCTGGCATCGCTGCTGGCCGCAGTGAGCTGCGCCGCCGGCACTTCGCCCCAGCCGCAACGGACGAAGACTTCGGGTAATTGCTGTTCCAGCCAGGCGCTAAGGTCCAGCAGACGTTGATCTTGATGCGGCATCCAGGGGGTCTCCACGGCGCTAGCCGATAGGCGGGTCATGCTTTATTATCCTGCATCTTTCTCAGCCCATCGAGAGGCGTGCGGCCCAGCCGGCCGATGGCTCGCCGCAAGCACGGACCAAAAAACAAGATGGCAGTCAAATACCCCGCGTTTCGTAAAAAATTCCCTCTACTGGTTACTGGCGGTCTGCTTGCATTGCAACCGGTAGCTGTACCTTTTGTCTTCGCAGCCGAACAGTTCGCCTGCCAGCCCGACGCCTCCGGCGGCTGGAACTGCGCGTCCAATGAAGCCAGTCAGACCCTGCCACCGCGCCCGGTACACAGCGGCAGCACCGTGAGCACATCGAGCACCGCCAAGTCGACGAGCAGCAAGGCGCAAGCGCCAACGGCGACGACCAAGCTGGTCACCGAAAGCAAGGGCCGCGCCCTCGCCTCTCGCAGCGCCGATTACAGCCATCTCGACTGGGTTCCGCGCGAGCAGCTGACCCCGGCTCAGCTCGCCGAAACCGGTCCTTACTGCGCCGGTACCTATGTCGAGCCCGACCGTCCCGGCAAGTTCGACACCACCCCGATGAGCGAAGCGCCGACCTATGTGTCGGCCAAAGCCACCCGCTACGAGCAGGAACAGGAAGTCGCCACCCTCGCCGGTGACGTGCTACTGCGTCAGGGCAGCATTCAGGTCGAGGCGGACGAAGCCAGCCTGCACCAGCTGGAAAATCGCGGCGAGCTGACCGGCAATGTGCGCTTCCGCGACCGCGATGCATTGCTGGTCGGCGACCGCGCCGAGATCTTCCTCGACAACGGCGAAGCCAAGGTGGAAAACGCCGAGTACGTCGTGCATTCCGGCAAGGTGCGTGGCAGCGCGCAATACGCCAAGCGTGAAGAGACCGCGATCATTCGCCTGAAGGACGGCACCTACACCAGCTGCGAGCCGGGCGAGAACAGCTGGCACCTGAAGGGCAACAACGTCACCTTGAACCCGGCCACCGGCTTCGGTTCGGCGACCAACGTGACGCTGCGGGTCAAGGATATTCCGGTGTTCTACACCCCTTATATCCACTTCCCCATCGATGATCGTCGCCAGTCCGGCTTCCTCGCACCGAGCATCGGCTCGTCCAGCGACAACGGCTTCTCGCTGCAGACGCCCTATTACTTCAACCTGGCGCCGAATTTCGACGCCACGCTGTATCCGCACTTGATGACTGACCGCGGCCTGCTGATGGAAGGCGAGTTCCGCTACCTGACGCGCAGCAGCGAGGGACAGTTCGGCGCCGCCTACCTGGACGACAGCAACGACGACCGCAAGCTGCAGTCCGAGTACGAGGACCAGCGCTGGATGTACAGCTGGCAGAACCGTACTGGTCTGGATTCGCGCTGGCTCGCCGAGGTGGACTACACAGATATCAGCGATCCTTACTACTTCCAGGATCTGGATACCAACCTCAACATCGACCAACCTGATCATCTCGATCAGCGCGGCACACTCTCCTACCGCGGCGACACCTATACCGCGCGTTTGAACATGCACGCCTATGAGCGTGCCACGGTGGCCGACATCACGCCGTACGAGCGCCTGCCGCAGCTGACCTTGGACGGACGCCTGCCCTTCCAGCCGGGCGGCTTGAACTTCGCCTACAAGACCGAGTTCGTCAGCTTCCAACGCAGCCTGCGCGATGGCAACTTCATCAATGAAGATGGCAACCCGGAGCAGTGGTATGACGATCGCCTGCGTGGCCTGACCCGTGCGGAAGGCGAACGCCTGCACCTCGAGCCTGGCGTCAGCCTGCCGCTGAACTGGTCCTGGGGCTTCCTCAAGCCTTCGCTGAAATATGCCTACACCCAATACGACCTGGACCTGGACAGCCGGGGCCAGAGCACACTGGCCAGCTACGAATCGTTCGACAGCAGCCAGAACCGCAGCGTGCCGATTCTCAGCGTTGACAGCGGCCTGTATTTCGACCGCGACACCCAGTGGTTCGGCAAAGACTATCGCCAGACTCTCGAGCCGCGCCTGTTCTATCTCTACGTACCGGAGGAAGATCAGGACGATATTCCGGTTTTCGATACCGGTGAAAGCAGCTTCAGCTATTCCTCGCTCTGGCGCGAGAACCGCTTCTCCGGTAATGATCGGATCGGCGATGCCAATCAGGTTTCGCTCGGTGTCACCAGCCGCTGGGTCGAGCCCAACGGTTTTGAGCGCCAGCGCTTCAGCATCGGTCAGAGCTATTACTTCCGGGACCGCGAAGTCCAGTTGCCTGGCATGACCGTTGCGGACCGCGCCGATGCCAGGGCAGACGTGTCGCCCTACGCACTGGAGTATATGTATCGCTACAACCGCGACTGGCGCTTCACCTCAACCTTCAATTGGGATCCGGATGCTGGCCAAACACGTTCGGGCAGCGCCATGTGGCATTACCAGCCGGAAGACAACCCAGGCAAGATCGTCAACCTCGGCTATCGCTACCGCAACGACACAGTACGTTTCGACCAGGCGACCGGCGAATGGAGATATGGCGGGGATTATGGCAACGAATTGCTTGAGAACGGCGATCCGAATCCGGAGTACATCAAGGACTACTACAAGATCAACCAGCACGACTTCTCGGTCATCTGGCCGGTGGTCCCGCAATGGAGCGTCATTGCCCGCTGGCAGCATGACTACAGCCGCAGCCGCACACTGGAAGCCTTCGGTGGCTTCGAGTACGACAGCTGCTGCTGGAAGCTGCGCCTGATCAATCGCTACTGGATCCACTACGACGAGACCAGCCTCAACCCCGAACGCAACGACGAGCCCGACCGCGGCATTTTCCTGCAGATCGTCCTCAAGGGACTCGGCGGCGTAGTCGGCAATGCGACCGAAACTTTCCTCGACGAAGGCATCCAAGGCTACCGTGAACGTGAAGACCAAGCTTTCTGAAGTACTGCGCCCGCTCGCGCTCGGCGCACTGCTGCTGAGCGGTGCAACCCTCGCGCCTGCGGCCCTCGCCCAGGTTCAACCACTGGATCGCGTGGTGGCGATCGTCGATAACGACGTCATCATGCAAAGCCAACTGGACCAGCGCATGCGCGAAGTCCAGCAGACCATCGAGAAGCGCGGCGCCGATGCGCCGCCGACCGACGTCCTGCAACAGCAGGTGCTTGAGCGCCTGATCACCGAGAACCTGCAGCTGCAGATCGGCGAGCGCTCCGGCATCCGCATCTCCGACGAAGAACTCAACCAGGCCATGGGCACCATCGCCCAGCGCAACAACATGTCACTGGAGCAGTTCCGCGAGGCGCTGACCCGTGATGGTCTGAGCCTGGAAACCGCCCGCGAGCAGATCCGCCGCGAGATGATCATCAGCCGCGTGCGCCAGCGCCGCGTCGCCGAACGCATCCAGGTGTCCAACCAGGAAGTGCAGAACTTCCTCGCCTCGGACCTCGGCAAGCTGCAGCTGTCCGAGGAATACCACCTCGCCAACATCTTGATTCCGGTTCCGGAATCTGCTGATGCCGCCACCATCCAGGCAGCCGAACGCACTGCAATGGATACCTATCAGCAGCTGCAGCAGGGCGCCGACTTCGCTCGCCTGGCCGTATCCCGCTCGGCCAGCGAGAACGCTCTCGAGGGCGGCGACATGGGCTGGCGCAAAGCGGCTCAGCTGCCACCGCCCTTCGATACCGCCGTGCGCGAGCTGGCGGTTGGCGAAGTCACCGAACCGGTCCGTACGCCGCCAGGCTTCATCATGGTCAAGCTGCTGGAGAAGCGCGGAGGCGAAACACAGGTGCGCGACGAAGTGCATGTCCGCCACATCCTGATCAAGCCCAGCGCAATCCGTAGCGAAGAAGAGGCCCGCCTGCTGGTGCAGCGCCTGCGTGATCGCATCAGCGCCGGCGAAGACTTCGCCGAGCTGGCCAAGAGCTTTTCCGAAGACCCTGGTTCGGCGCTCAACGGCGGCGACCTGAACTGGATCGACCCGGCATCTCTGGTGCCCGAGTTCCGCGAAGTCATGGCCAATACGGCAAGCGGCGAACTGTCCCCGGTGTTCAAGTCGCCCTACGGCTGGCACGTCCTCGAGGTGCTCGGCCGCCGCGCGACCGATGCCAGTGAGCAGTTCCGCGAGCAACAGGCGCTGAGCCTGCTGCGCAACCGCAAGTACGACGAAGAGCTGCAGGCGTGGTTACGCCAGATCCGCGACGAAGCCTACGTCGAGATCAAGCTCTAAGCTGCACGCTGTACCTACAAGCAACAGGAATGCGGGGTGATGGCCGAAGGGTCGCCACCCCGTTTTCATTTCAGGCGGTTGAACGCCACACGCCACGCAGAGAGAAGCCTGATGACCGCTCCCCGCCCCTTCGTTCTCACACCCGGCGAACCGGCTGGGATCGGCCCGGACCTGTGCCTGCTGCTGGCACTCGAGGTCCAGGCCAGAGCTCTGATCGCTATTGCCAGTCGCGCCCTGCTGGCTGAGCGCGCCTCGCAACTGGGCCTGGCGATCGAGCTGCGGGACGTCGGCCCGCAGGACTGGCCAAGCCAGCCGGCGCCGGCCAACTGCCTGTATGTCTGGGATACGCCGTTGGATGCACCAGCGGTCGCGGGCCAACTCGACGCACGCAATGGCCGCTACGTACTGGAAACGCTGACCCGAGCTGGACAAGGGTGCCTCGACGGCAGCTTCGCCGGCATGATCACCGCGCCGGTGCACAAGGGTGTGATCAATGAGGCCGGCATCCCCTTTTCAGGCCATACCGAGTTTCTCGCCGAGCTGACCCGCACCGATCAGGTGGTCATGATGCTGGCCACGCACGGATTGCGTGTCGCGCTGGTCACCACCCACCTGCCGCTCAAGGATGTCGCAGCGGCGATTACCGCGGAGCGCCTGGAGCGGGTTACGCGAATCCTGCACCACGATCTGGTCAGCAAGTTCGGCATTACCCAACCACGTATTCTTGTCTGCGGCCTGAACCCGCATGCGGGTGAGGGCGGCCACCTGGGCCGCGAAGAAATCGAGATCATCGAGCCCGTGCTGACCAGGCTGCGTGACGAGGGGCTTGATCTGATCGGCCCGCTGCCAGCCGATACGCTGTTCACCCCAAAAAATCTCGAGCTCTGCGACGCAGTGCTGGCGATGTACCACGACCAGGGCCTGCCGGTACTCAAGTACAAGGGTTTCGGTGCCGCGGTCAACGTGACCCTGGGCCTGCCGATCGTTCGCACGTCGGTAGATCATGGCACCGCGCTGGATCTGGCCGGCAGCGGCAAGATCGACACTGGCAGCCTGCGGGTCGCACTGGAAACGGCCTACCAGATGGTTGGCAGCCAGAGCTAGCACGCACCCCACGCGGCTCGAACGATCTTCTTGCCGCCCTCGCCTGCTAAAATACGCGCCTTATTCGTTTTCAGCTTTGAGCTTCAGGCTTCAAGCTGCGCCCTGGAGCCCCGATGTCCGATTATCAGCACCGCGCACGCAAGCGCTTTGGCCAGAACTTCCTGCACGACGCTGGCGTCATTCACCGCATTCTGCGGGCGATTCATGCCAAGCCGGGTGAACGACTGGTGGAGATCGGCCCAGGCCAAGGCGCATTGACCGAGGGACTGCTCGACAGCGGCGCACATCTGGATGTCGTCGAGCTCGACCTCGACCTGATCCCCATCCTGCAGGGCAAATTCGCCGGGCGCGAGAACTTCAATCTGCACCAGGGCGACGCGCTGAAGTTCAACTTCGGTCGCCTCAGCGCAGAGCCGAACAGCCTGCGCATCGTCGGCAACCTGCCCTACAACATCTCTACCCCGCTGATCTTTCACCTGCTCGACCACGCGCACCTGATCCGCGACATGCATTTCATGCTGCAGAAGGAAGTGGTCGAACGCCTGGCCGCGCTGCCGGGCGGCGGCGACTGGGGCCGACTGTCGATCATGGTGCAGTATCACTGCCGGGTAGAGCACCTGTTCAACGTCGGGCCGGGTGCGTTCAACCCGGCGCCAAAGGTCGATTCGGCGATCGTTCGCCTGGTGCCACATGAGACGCTGCCGCATCCAGCGCGCGATCACCATCAACTGGAGCGCGTAGTGCGCGAGGCGTTCAACCAACGGCGCAAGACCTTGCGCAACACCCTCAAGGGGCTGCTGGACGCCGACGCCATCGCAGCGGCGGATGTGGATGGCAGCCTGCGTCCCGAACAACTGGATCTGGCGGCCTTCGTTCGCCTTTCCGACCAACTGACAGAACGCAGCTGAGGCTTCGGTCTCTACCCTGCCTTCAACAGCGAGCAGACTCATGTCCGACGATAACCGCTACCGCATCGACGTCAGCGTCACGCCTCGCTATCTGGCCGCGCAATCGGAGCCGGAACAAAACCGCTATGCCTTTGCCTACACCGTAACCATCGAAAACAATGGCGAGGTGGCAGCGCAGCTGCTGTCGCGACACTGGATCATCACCGATGGCGACGGTCAGGTGCAGGAGGTGCGCGGTGCCGGCGTCATTGGCGAGCAGCCGCTGATCGCGCCAGGCGAACACCACGTCTACACCAGCGGAACGCTGCTGGCCACCGGTGTCGGCAGCATGCAAGGCAGCTATGAGATGTTGGCCGAGGATGGTCACAGTTTCGATGCGCTCATTGCGCCGTTCCGCCTGGCCGTACCCGGAGCATTGCATTGACGACCTATGCCGTCGGCGACCTGCAAGGTTGCCTCGAACCACTGACCTGTTTGTTGGAGCGCGTCGACTTCAGCCCTTCGCGAGACTGCCTGTGGCTGGCCGGCGACTTGGTCAACCGCGGCCCGCAATCGCTCGAGGCACTGCGCTTCGTACACGATCTCGGGTCGTCCGCAATCACCGTCCTCGGCAATCACGACCTGCACCTGCTGGCTGTGGCTCACAACATAGAGCGCATGCGCAAGTCCGACACGCTGCAAGCAATTCTGGCCGCGCCGGATCGGACCGACCTGATCGACTGGCTGCGCCAGCAGAAGCTCATTCATTACGAAGCCGCGCGTCACACCGCAATGGTGCATGCCGGCATTCCGCCGCAGTGGTCGCTGGAAAAGGCACTCAAGCGCGCCTCGGAAGTCGAGCAGGCACTGCAGGACGACGCACTGCTGATGCCGTTCCTCGACGGCATGTACGGTAATCAACCGGCGAAATGGAACAAGGAGCTGCACGGGGTGCCGCGACTGCGCCTGATCACCAACTACTTCACCCGCATGCGCTTCTGCAAGGCCGACGGCACCCTCGATCTGGAAGCGAAGGAAGGCGCCGACAGCGCCCCCGCCGGCTACTCGCCTTGGTTTAGCCACGCCAATCGCAAGACCCGCAACGTCAAACTGATCTTTGGTCACTGGGCTGCGCTGGAGGGTCAATGCGACGAACCGAACGTCTTCGCGCTGGACACTGGCTGCGTCTGGGGCAACGCCATGACCTTGATGAACCTCGACAGCGGCGAAATGCACCGCTGCGAATGTGAACACGGGAAACCCGCATGACCGACTTCAAACGCATCCCACCGGAACAGGCGCAGACCATGCGCAGCAGCGGCGCCGTAATCGTGGACATCCGCGATCCGCACAGCTATGCCAACGGCCACATCAGCGGCTCGCTGCATCTGGACAACCACTCGCTGCCGGATTTCATTGCCGCCGCCGATCTCGACCAGCCGCTGATCGTCACCTGCTATCACGGCCACTCCAGCCAGAGCGCAGCGGCCTATCTGGTCAATCAGGGCTTTTCGGACGTCTACAGCCTCGACGGCGGCTTCGAACTCTGGCGCCACACCTATCCGGCCGATGTCGAGCGCGGCGAAGAACAAGCGTAAAAATTTATTTCCCCCCGATAGCCCGCCATCCGCGGGCTAGGCGCTATCAACAGCCGAACGGCAGCGCCTAAATCCCCTCCCCGCCCTTGATCTTGCCGAATCCGAACTATCCTTGAGTTCAGGCCATCCAAATAAACGAAGCCGGGAAACGGCTGACGGATTTCAGGGTTTCGACCATTAGGTGTTCGGGGGAACTCCACTGGCCGCCACTTCGGCCGGGCCCAGAGTGCCTGATGACGCGCCTATTCGTGTATCGATCGAGGTGAAGTCATGAGCATTTTCAGCCACTTCCAACAACGTTTCGAAGCGACCCGCCAGGAGGAGTATTCCCTCCAGGAATATCTCGATCTGTGCAAGGCGGACCCAGGTACCTATGCCAGCGCCGCCGAGCGCCTGCTGATGGCGATCGGCGAGCCCGAACTGGTCGACACATCGGTCGACTCGCGACTGTCGCGCATCTTCTCCAACAAGGTGATCCGCCGTTATCCGGCCTTCGAGGATTTCCATGGCATGGAGGAGTGCATCGACCAGATCGTTTCCTACTTCCGTCACGCCGCGCAGGGGCTGGAAGAGAAGAAGCAGATCCTCTATCTCCTCGGTCCGGTGGGCGGGGGTAAATCGTCGCTTGCCGAGAAGCTCAAGCAGCTGATGGAGAAGGTGCCCTTCTACGCCATCAAGGGCTCGCCGGTGTTCGAGTCGCCTCTGGGGCTGTTCAACCCGGCCGAAGACGCGCAAATCCTCGAGGAGGACTACGGCATCCCGCGGCGCTATCTCAATTCGATCATGTCGCCCTGGGCCACCAAACGCCTGCAGGAGTTCGGCGGCGACATCAGTCAGTTCCGCGTGGTGAAGCTCTATCCCTCGATCCTCAACCAGATCGCCATTTCCAAGACCGAGCCGGGCGACGAGAACAACCAGGACATCTCCGCGCTGGTGGGCAAGGTGGATATCCGCAAGCTGGAAGAGTTTCCGCAGAACGACGCCGACGCCTACAGCTACTCGGGCGCACTGTGCCGGGCCAACCAGGGCCTGATGGAGTTCGTCGAGATGTTCAAGGCGCCGATCAAGGTGCTGCACCCCTTGCTGACCGCCACCCAGGAAGGCAACTACAACAGCACTGAGGGCTTGGGCGCGATTCCCTACAGCGGCATCCTGCTGGCCCACTCCAACGAGTCGGAATGGCATACCTTCCGCAACAACAAGAACAACGAGGCCTTCATCGACCGCATCTACATCGTCAAGGTGCCCTACTGCCTGCGTGTGTCGGACGAGGTGAAGATCTACGACAAGCTGCTGTTCAACAGTTCGCTGTCCACCGCTCACTGCGCGCCGGATACGCTGAAGATGCTCGCTCAGTTCTCGGTGCTCTCGCGCCTGAAGGAACCGGAGAACTCCAACATCTACTCCAAGATGCGCGTCTACGACGGCGAGAACCTCAAGGATACCGACCCCAAGGCCAAGTCGATCCAGGAATACCGCGACACCGCGGGCGTCGACGAGGGAATGAACGGGTTGTCCACGCGCTTCGCCTTCAAGATCCTGTCCAAGGTCTTCAACTTCGACCCACACGAGATCGCCGCCAACCCGGTGCATCTGCTCTACGTGCTGGAGCAGCAGATCGAGCAGGAGCAGTTCCCCGCCGAGGTACGCGAACGCTACCTGCGCTACCTCAAGGAATACCTGGCGCCGCGCTACGTCGAATTCATCGGCAAGGAAATCCAGACCGCCTACCTGGAGTCCTATAGCGAGTACGGCCAGAACATCTTCGACCGCTACGTACTCTACGCCGACTTCTGGATTCAGGACCAGGAATACCGCGACCCGGAAACCGGCGAAATCCTCAATCGCATGGCCCTCAACGAGGAGCTGGAGAAGATAGAGAAACCCGCCGGCATCAGCAACCCGAAGGATTTCCGCAACGAGATCGTCAACTTCGTGCTGCGCGCCCGGGCCAACAACAACGGCAAGAACCCGTCCTGGCTCAGCTACGAGAAGCTGCGCGTGGTGATCGAGAAGAAGATGTTCTCAAACACCGAGGACCTGTTGCCGGTCATCAGCTTCAACGCCAAGGCAAGCAAGGAAGACCAGAAGAAGCACAACGACTTCGTCGTGCGCATGGTCGAGCGTGGCTACACCGAGAAGCAGGTTCGCCTGCTGTCCGAATGGTATCTGCGGGTGCGTAAATCGCAGTAAGTGGCTGGAAGCCTGAAGCTGGAAGCATCGCGGCACGCTTCCAGCTTCAGGCCTATGGTTTCAGCCAAGCCCGGAGGGCCTATGAGCTACGTGATCGATCGTCGCCTGAATGGCAAGAACAAGAGCACGGTGAACCGCCAGCGTTTCCTGCAGCGGTACCGTGGGCATATCAAGAAGGCGGTGGAGGAAGCCGTCGGCCGGCGCTCCATCACCGACATGGAACATGGCGAGCAGATCAGCATTCCCGGCCGCGACATCGATGAGCCGGTGCTGCATCACGGCCGCGGCGGCCGCCAGACCATCGTCCATCCGGGCAACAAGGAGTTCGTTGCCGGCGAACGCATCCCCAGACCGCAGGGCGGCGGCGGTGGCCAGGGCGCCGGCCAGGCCAGCAATAGCGGCGACGGCATGGACGACTTCGTCTTCCAGATCACCCAGGAAGAATTCCTCGATTTCATGTTCGAGGACCTCGAACTGCCCAATCTGGTCAAGCGTCACCTGACCGGCACCGATACCTTCAAAACCGTGCGGGCCGGCATCAGCAACGAGGGCAACCCGTCGCGCATCAACATCGTGCGCACGCTGCGCTCGGCCCATGCCAGACGCATTGCGCTATCTGGCAGCAGCCGTGCACAACTGCGCACACTGAAGGCAGAGCTGGAGCGACTACGTCTTGAGGAGCCGAACAACTTCGGCGACATCAAGGCCACCGAGGAGGAGATCGAACGGCTGAAGGCGCGCATCAAACGCGTGCCATTCCTCGACACCTTCGATCTGAAATACAACCTGCTGGTCAAGCATCCCAACCCCAGCTCCAAGGCGGTGATGTTCTGCCTGATGGACGTTTCCGGCTCCATGACTCAGGCCACCAAGGACATCGCCAAGCGCTTCTTCATCCTGCTGTACCTTTTCCTCAAGCGGAACTACGACAAGATCGATGTGGTATTCATCCGTCACCACACCAGCGCCAAGGAAGTCGACGAGGAAGAGTTCTTCTACTCGCGGGAGACCGGCGGCACCATCGTCTCCAGCGCCCTGAAGATGATGCAGGAGATCATGGCCGAGCGTTACCCGGCCAACGAGTGGAACATCTACGCCGCTCAGGCTTCCGACGGCGACAACTGGAACGACGATTCGCCGCTGTGCCGCGACATCCTGATCAACCAGATCATGCCGTTCGTGCAGTACTTCACCTACGTTGAAATCACCCCGCGCGAACACCAGGCGCTCTGGTACGAGTACAACCAGGTCGCAGAAGCCTTTTCCGATGCGTTCGCCCAACAGCAGTTGGTCAGCGCCGGGGACATCTACCCAGTGTTCCGCGAACTCTTCCAGCGGCGCATGACCAGCTGAGGTGTGCAGCATGAAGCGACAGCCCATTTCCACCGGCTCGGAATGGACCTTCGACCTGATTCGGCAGTACGACCGCGAGATCGGCCGCATCGCCGAGCGCTACGCGCTGGACACCTACCCGAACCAGATCGAGGTGATCACCGCCGAGCAGATGATGGACGCCTACGCCTCGGTTGGCATGCCGCTGGGTTACCACCACTGGTCCTACGGCAAGCAGTTCCTGCACACCGAGAAACACTACAAGCGCGGGCAGATGGGTCTGGCCTACGAGATCGTCATCAATTCCGATCCCTGCATCGCCTACCTGATGGAAGAGAACACCATGTGCATGCAGTCACTGGTGATCGCCCACGCCAGCTACGGGCACAACAGCTTCTTCAAGGGCAATTACCTGTTCCGCACCTGGACCGACGCCAGCTCGATCATCGACTACCTGGTGTTCGCCAAGCAGTACATCATGCAATGCGAGGAGCGGCACGGCATCGATGCGGTGGAAGACCTGCTCGACTCCTGCCACGCACTGATGAACTACGGTGTCGACCGCTACAAGCGTCCCTACCCCATCTCTGCAGAAGAAGAGCGCCGACGCCAGAAGGATCGCGAGGAGCATCTGCAACGGCAGATCAACGACCTCTGGCGCACCATTCCCAAGGGCACGGACAAGGGCGATGGGTTGGCGGACAGTCAGCGTTTCCCGGCAGAGCCGCAGGAAAATATCCTCTATTTCATCGAGAAGCACGCCCCGCTGTTGGAGCCATGGCAGCGCGAGGTGGTGCGTATCGTGCGCAAGATCGCGCAGTACTTCTATCCACAGCGCCAGACCCAGGTGATGAACGAAGGCTGGGCGACATTCTGGCACTACACCCTGCTAAACGATCTGTATGACGAGGGCCTGGTCACCGACGGCTTCATGATGGAGTTTCTGCAGTCGCATACCAGCGTGATCTACCAGCCAGGCTTCGACAGCCCCTACTACAGCGGCATCAACCCCTACACCCTGGGCTTCGCCATGTACCAGGACATCCGCCGGATTTGCGAGCACCCCACCGAGGAGGACAAGCGCTGGTTCCCGGAGATCGCCGGCAGCGACTGGCTGACCACCGTCAAGTTCGCCATGAACAACTTCAAGGACGAGAGCTTTATCCTGCAGTTTCTCTCGCCTAAGGTGATCCGCGACCTCAAGCTGTTCAGCATCCTTGACGATGACCGCAAGGACGAGCTGCTGGTCCCGGCGATCCACGATGAAAGTGGTTACCACACCATTCGCGAACTGCTCGCCGCGCAATACAACCTCGGCAACCGCGAGCCCAACGTCCAGGTATGGAGCGTCGACCGTCGCGGCGATCGCTCGCTGACCTTGCGTCACATGCAGCACGACCGCAAGCCATTGGGCGGGTCCACCGAAGAGGTGCTCAAGCATCTGCATCGGCTGTGGGGCTTCGATGTTCACCTGCAGTCGATGCAGGACGACAAGCTGGTCAATACTCATCACATACCAGCAAGACCCAGCAGCGAGGCAGAGACCGACAACCGTTTTCCCGGCATGAACTTCGCCTGACAGTGGGCCGCGGCCCACCTCCGAGGCCCTTCCTTACCCGCCACGCTGTAGCCTCAGCGCCGATATCCTTTATCCTCCGCGCCAACGGAGGTGGACATGCAGATCTACAAAGTCGGCGGCGCAGTACGCGACCGCCTGTTGGGGCGCCCGGTGACCGAGGTCGACTGGCTGGTGGTCGGTGCCACGCCGGAAGAAATGCAGGCCAGCGGCTTCCGCCCGGTCGGTGCGGACTTCCCGGTTTTCCTGCACCCGCAGACCGGCGAGGAATACGCCCTGGCGCGCACCGAGCGCAAAAGCGGTCGTGGCTATGGCGGATTCACCTTCCATGCCAGCCCCGACGTCACCCTCGAAGAAGATCTGCAGCGCCGCGATCTCACCATCAATGCCATCGCCGAAGATGACCAGGGCCAGCTGATTGATCCATACGGCGGTCAGCGCGACCTGCGGGCACGGCTATTGCGCCACGTTTCCCCCGCTTTCGCCGAAGATCCGTTGCGTGTTCTGCGCGTGGCGCGCTTCGCCGCACGCTACGCCGAGACTGGCTTCCGTATCGCCGACGAAACGCTGGAACTGATGCGCCGACTGGCACGCTCCGGCGAGTTGTCGGCGCTGACGGCGGAGCGCAGCTGGAAAGAAATTTCACGTGCGCTGATGGAGCCGCGGCCGGAAGTATTCATTCAGGTGCTACAGAACTGTGACGCGCTGGCCGAGCTGTTCCCGGAACTGGCCGCCACCTTCGCCAAGGGCAATGCTGCCGGTGGGCACCTGCTTGGCACGCTTCGGCAGTGCGCCGAACATGACCAGCCACTGCCGGTACGCTGGGCCTGCCTGCTACTTGGCTGCATGACGTCGGCCGATAGCCAGCAACCACGTCTGGCCGCCATCGATACACTCAACCAGCGCTGCAAGGCACCGAAAGATTGCCAGGAACTGGCGATGCTGCTCGGCAGATATCAGGATGACGCGTTCAACGCCAAGAAACTGCATGCCGATGCACTGCTCGACATGCTGCAGCATTTCGACATCTACCGGCGGCCGGAGCGCTTCGAGCAGTTCGTCGCGGCTTGTGAAATGCGCGCCCTGGCAGGCACGCCCGGCGAATTGCTCTTCGAAGCCGATTATCTGCACGGCGCGGCCAGCGCAGCCCGTGCCGTGTCGGTCAAACCGCTGCTGGAGCAAGGATTCAAAGGTGCCGAGCTGGGCAAAGCGCTCGGTGCTGCGCGCCTCGATGCCCTGAGCATCTACTGCCGGGAATATTCGCGGTAAGGCATTCAGGCGCGCTGTGGAGGATGGTTGCGGATCAGATCGGCAGGCGTCAGCTCGCTGCCGCGCCACTGAAACGGCACTGGCCAGAGCTGCTGGTCGATGGATGACTGCGCCCACAGATCGGCAAAGACCTCGCCTGCAGCGGGATGTTTGACGGTCGGCGCCAATAACGCCAGCGGCCAGAGCACGAAGGCGTTCTTCAGGATCTCCGCACGCGGCAGCAGCAAGCCATGGAAGTTGCCGACCAGCTCGCCATACAGCAGCACATCGATATCCAGCGGCAACCCCTTGCGATCCGGCGCGTAACGGCCATTGTCCGCCTCAATGAACTTGAGCCGGCGGTCCAGTTCCGTCAGCGGCAGGTCGGTGTAGCCGGCGACCACCAGGTTGTAGAAGTTGTCGCCCTTATAGCCCACCGCCAGGCTCTCGAACACTGGTGAGCAACGCATATCCTGCAGCAGCTCGGCCAGCGCATCGAGCCCGGCATGCAGGCGCTCGATGCGCTGCACATTGCTGCCCAGGCCGAGCATGACGGGGGTCAGCGACATCCGCGTTCGATCTCCACGCCCAGCGCACGGGCACGCGCATTGACGCCTGGTTTGGTGACCCGCAGGCGCAGCCAGACGATGCCGAACTCGCTCATCAACTTTCGCGCCAGACGCTCAGCGAAGGTTTCGACCAGCTCGAAGCGCGCCGCGCAGGCGAACTGATCGATGGCCGCAGCGACCTTGGCATAGTCCAGAGCCTTGTCCAGCTCATCATTATCGGCGGCCGGTCGTATGTCCCAGCCCAGCGTCAGGTCGAGCTGCAGGCACTGGCGAATCCCGCGCTCCCAGTCGTAGGCGCCGATTACCGTATCCACTTCCAGGCCTTCGATGAAGACTGTATCCACGCAACGTTCTCCTGCGGCACGACAAGCTCGAAACGCGCCGTTAGACTCATAGGCTCCCTGCCCCGGATGGATTCCATGTTCTGGCTGCTGACCTTGCTCGCGTACCTGATCGGCTCGCTGTCATTCGCCATACTGCTTAGCCGCCTGGCCGGAATGCCCGACCCGCGTGTCGGTGGCTCCGGCAATCCCGGCGCCACCAATATGCTTCGTCTGGCAGGCAAGCGACTGGCGATCTGCACGCTGTTCGGCGATCTGCTCAAGGGCCTGCTGCCCGTACTGCTGGCCGCCTCGCTGGACATGTCCGTCCAGCAACAGGCCTGGATCGGTCTGGCAGCGGTCTGCGGCCATCTCTATCCGTTGTATTTTCGCTTCCGTGGCGGCAAGGGTGTCGCCACCGCCGCCGGCACCCTGCTCGCGCTCTACCCGCCGGCCGCACTGCTGGCCATCGTCGCCTGGCTGCTGGTATTCCGCCTGACCCGGACCAGCTCGCTGGCTGCCCTTATCGCCCTGCCGCTATGCCTGCCACTGCTGGCCTGGCAGCAACCCGGCGCGCTGTTGCCGATGAGCCTGCTCGCCACACTGATCGTCTGGCGCCATCGCAGCAACGTGCGCGACCTTTTCGCCGGCCGGGAACGGCATTTCTGACCGCTCTGACGCTCATCAGATCGCCGGCAGTGTGTCCATCGACCAACGCGGCTGTACGGTGATCGCCGGACCATCATGCTGCCCGGCGAGCAAGCGCTGACAGCCAGCGTAAGCGATCATCGCACCGTTGTCGGTGCAGAAACGTGGCCGCGCATAGAAGACCTGACCGTTGAACTCACCGAGCATCCGCTCCAGCGCCTGGCGCAGAGACTGATTGGCGCTGACCCCGCCGGCGATGACCAGCGACGTCAGGCCCGTCTGCCTAAGGGCTCGGCGACATTTGATGGTCAGGGTTTCGACCACAGCCTGCTGGAACGCCAGCGCGATGTCGCAGCGGGTCTGCTCGGATTCGTCGCCCGCGCTGCGGCACTGCTGCCAGGTATTGAGGGTAAAGGTCTTCAGGCCGCTGAAACTGAAATCCAGACCGGGCCGATCAGTCATCGGCCGCGGAAAGACGAAGCGTCCCGGAGTGCCCTGCTCGGCCAGACGGGCGATTTCCGGCCCGCCGGGATAACGCAGGCCCATCAGCTTTGCGGTCTTGTCGAAGGCTTCACCGGCGGCATCGTCCACCGATTCGCCGAGCAGCTCGTACCGGCCAATGCCATCCACGCGAACAACCTGCGTATGGCCACCCGACACCAGTAAGGCGACGAACGGGAACTGCGGCGGCTGCGCTTCGAGCATCGGTGCCAGCAGGTGACCTTCCATATGGTGCACGCCGACAGCCGGTACGCCCCAGGCCAACGCCAGCGCCTGGGCGCAGGAGGCCCCAACCAGCAGCGCACCGACCAGTCCGGGACCGGCCGTATAGGCCACCGCATCGATCTGGCCGGCCTCGCGGCCCGCCTCCTCCAGCACCTGGCGAATCAGCGGCAGCATGCGTTTCACGTGATCGCGCGAGGCGAGCTCAGGCACCACGCCGCCATAGACGCGATGCAGGTCGATCTGGCTGAATAGCGCGTCGGCCAGCAGGCCCTGTTCGCTGTCGTAAAGCGCGACACCAGTCTCGTCGCAGGACGTTTCCAACCCCAGCACCAGCATGGGTTCAACCTTTCCGGAGGGCGAATGAAGCCGTGCATATTAATCGTCGGGCCGTCCGACCGACCAGCGCTTTTCGATCAGGGGCTTTGCATTCCGCAATTGGAGCGGGTAACATCCGCAACCCTTAAAACCAGCGTGCTTGCGAGTCATTGCCGAAGCGCGTTGCCACCGGTAATCAAGTGAAGGTAAGTCCTGGATGCCCGCTGTCAAAGTTAAAGAGAATGAACCCTTCGACGTAGCACTGCGTCGTTTCAAGCGTTCCTGCGAAAAAGCAGGCGTTCTGGCCGAAGTCCGCTCGCGCGAGTTCTACGAGAAGCCGACTTCCGAGCGCAAGCGCAAGGCTGCCGCTGCAGTCAAGCGTCACGCCAAGAAAGTGCAGCGCGAGCAGCGCCGCAGCGTCCGCCTGTACTAATCCAGTACAGCTGACGTCGCATCAAGCCCGGCTCAGGCCGGGCTTTGCATTGCATGCTTACTCCGCTTCGCCAGCCGGCGAAAGGCCGGAGTTTTTTCATTTCCGGCTCATGCAATGCGAGCGTAATCAGATACCTCTATGGCCGGCCTGATCCCCCAATCCTTCATCGACGACCTGCTCAATCGCTCCGACATCGTCGAGGTGGTCGGCTCGCGCATCCAACTGAAAAAGGCCGGCAAGAACTACAGCGCCCTCTGCCCTTTTCACAAGGAAAAGACGCCCTCGTTCAGCGTCAGTCCGGACAAGCAGTTCTACTATTGCTTCGGCTGCGGCGCTGGCGGCAATGCGCTGGGCTTCGTCATGGACCACGACCAGCTGGACTTCCCCCAGGCAGTCGAGGAACTGGCCAAGCGCGCGGGAATGGAAGTCCCCCACGAGGAAAGCGGCCGCAAACACAAGCCACGCCAGCCGGTCGATTCGCCACTCTACCCACTGCTGGCTGCCGCCGCCGATTACTACCGCCAAGCCCTGAAAAGCCACGCGACCCGCAAGTCGGCCGTGGAGTACCTCAAGGGCCGCGGCCTGTCCGGCGTGATTGCCCGGGATTTCGGATTGGGCTTCGCCCCGCCCGGCTGGGACAACCTGATGAAGCATCTCGGCGGCGATGCGCTTCAGCAGAAAGCGCTGATCGACGCCGGCCTGCTGATCGAGAACGCCGAGAACGGCAAACGCTATGACCGTTTCCGCGATCGCGTAATGTTCCCCATCCGCGACAGCCGCGGCCGGGTCATCGCCTTCGGCGGTCGCGTTCTGGGCGACGACAAGCCCAAGTACCTGAATTCGCCGGAAACCCCGGTATTCCACAAGGGCCAGGAACTCTACGGCCTTTACGAAGCGCGGCAGGCCAACCGAGATCTCGACGAGATCATGGTGGTCGAGGGCTACATGGACGTCATTGCACTGGCCCAGCAAGGCTTGCGCAACGCCGTGGCCACCCTTGGTACGGCAACCAGCGAAGAGCATCTCAAGCGCCTGTTCCGCATCGTACCCAGCGTGCTGTTCTGCTTCGATGGCGACGCGGCCGGACGCAAAGCCGCCTGGCGAGCACTGGAAGCCACGCTACCGAACCTGCAGGATGGCCGCCGGGCGCGCTTTCTGTTCCTGCCCGACGGAGAGGACCCGGACACACTGGTCCGCGCCGAGGGCACCGATGCTTTTCGCGCGCGCATTCAGCAGCACTCACAGCCACTGGCCGATTACTTCTTCCAGCAACTGAGCGACGAAGCCGATCCACGCTCACTGGAAGGCAAGGCCCACTTGGCCACCCTGGCAGCGCCGCTTATCGAAAAGATTCCCGGTGCAAACCTGCGCGCATTGATGCGCCAGCGTCTCACCGAGATCACTGGTCTGAACGGGGAAGCACTGCAGCATATGGCAGCAGCGCCAACCACCGCACCCAGCAACAACTCGGCCGAGTACGACGACGCCGCATATTACGACACGGGTTCGCACTACGCCGAGACCGACTACTTCCAACCTCCCGAAGCGCCCAAGCCACAACGCGGCGAAAAAAAGGAATGGAAGAAAGACTGGAAAAAATCCGGGCAGCGACCAGACTTCAAACCTCGCGGTCCGCGTACGCCAGCTACCGTCGAGCCGCCGACCCTGACCACGCTGCGAACGCTGCTGCACCACCCGGAGCTAGCACAAAAGGTCGAGGACGTCAGCCATTTCGCCGCAGAAGACGACACATACGCACAATTGCTTGTCGCCCTGCTTGGCACGCTGCAGAAGAACCCGAAGCTGCGTAGCCTGCAGCTGATCGCCCGCTGGCATGGAACCGACCAAGGGCGACTTTTACGCGCACTTGCAGAGAAAGAATGGCTGATCTCGGCCGATAACCTTGAACAGCAGTTTTTCGACACCATTAATAGCCTTGCCGCCCGACAGCGGGAACGCCGACTCGAAAGCCTGCTGCGTAAGGCTCGCCAAGGTGAACTCAGCGCAGAGGAAAAAGACCAACTGCGTAACCTGCTGAGCCGTAATGCAATACCCGCTACACCGACCTCAACTGGCGTCTGAGGTCCTAGCTCGGCTATAATGCTCAGCTTGTTTTCAGCCCGCCAGAACCTTCAGTGGATAGGGTTATATGTCCGGAAAAGCGCAACAGCAGTCCCGCCTCAAAGAGTTGATCCAGCGTGGCCGTGAGCAGGGTTACCTGACTTACGCAGAGGTCAACGACCACCTACCGGAGGATATTTCCGATCCGGAACAGGTGGAAGACATCATTCGCATGATCAATGACATGGGTATCAATGTATTCGAGGTTGCCCCGGATGCCGATGCCCTGTTGCTGGCCGAAGCCGATACCGATGAAGCCGCTGCCGAAGAGGCCGCCGCCGCACTCGCTGCGGTCGAGACCGACATCGGTCGAACCACCGATCCCGTTCGCATGTACATGCGTGAAATGGGCACGGTCGAACTGCTGACCCGCGAAGGCGAGATCGAAATCGCCAAACGCATCGAGGAAGGCATTCGCGAAGTGATGAGCGCCATCGCTCACTTCCCCGGCACCGTCGACAGCATTCTCGCCGACTATGAGCGAGTGACGACCGAAGGTGGCCGCCTGTCCGACATCCTCAGCGGTTACATCGACCCTGACGACGACGGCGCCGCTGGTCCTCAGGAGGTCGAGCCGGAAACCCCGCAGACCACCGCGAAGCCGGCGGCCGACGACAAGGATGATGAGGAAGAGGACGATTCCGACAGCGAAGAGGAAGAAGGCGATGGCGGCCCCGACCCCGAGGTCGCGCGTATGCGTTTCGGCGCAGTCGCCGAGCAGCTGGAGAAAGCCAAGAAGGCGCTGAAGAAGCACGGCCGCGCCAGCCAGCAGGCCGTCGAGGAGCTCGAAGCACTCGCCATTCTGTTCATGCCGATCAAGCTCGTACCCAAGCAGTACGACGCACTGGTCGAGCGCGTTCGCAACGCCCTGAGCCAGATCCGCGCCCAGGAGCGCGCCATCATGCAGCTGTGCGTGCGTGACGCCCGCATGCCGCGCGCCGACTTCCTGCGTCAGTTCCCGAACAACGAGACCAATCTCGACTGGGCCGAGCAACTGGCTTCCGGCAAAGGCAAGTATGCCGAAGCCATCGGCACCCGCAAGGAAGACATCGTTCGCTGCCAGCAGAAGCTGATCGAGCTGGAACAGGAATGCGACCTGGTCATCGCTGACATCAAGGACATCAACCGTCGCATGTCCATCGGCGAGGCCAAAGCCCGCCGTGCGAAGAAAGAGATGGTTGAAGCCAACCTGCGCCTGGTCATCTCGATCGCGAAGAAGTACACCAACCGCGGCCTGCAGTTCCTTGATCTGATCCAGGAAGGCAACATCGGCCTGATGAAGGCGGTGGACAAGTTCGAATACCGCCGCGGCTACAAGTTCTCTACCTACGCCACCTGGTGGATTCGCCAGGCGATCACTCGTTCCATTGCCGACCAGGCGCGGACCATCCGCATCCCGGTTCACATGATCGAGACGATCAACAAGCTCAACCGCATCTCCCGTCAGATGCTGCAGGAAATGGGTCGCGAACCCACACCTGAAGAGCTGGGCGAACGCATGGAAATGCCCGAGGACAAGATCCGCAAGGTACTGAAGATCGCCAAAGAGCCGATCTCCATGGAAACGCCAATCGGTGACGACGAAGACTCGCACCTGGGTGACTTCATCGAAGACTCGGCCATGCAGTCGCCAATTGACGTAGCCACTGTGGAAAGCCTCAAGGAAGCCACTCGCGAAGTGCTCTCCGGCCTCACGGCGCGTGAAGCCAAGGTACTGCGCATGCGCTTCGGCATCGATATGAACACCGACCACACCCTCGAGGAAGTCGGCAAGCAGTTCGATGTCACCCGCGAGCGAATCCGTCAGATCGAAGCCAAGGCGCTGCGCAAGCTGCGCCACCCGACGAGAAGCGAGCACCTGCGCTCCTTCCTCGACGAGTAAGACCAGAACCCCCGGCATGCCGGGGGTTCTTTTTTCTGTCGTATGCCTCGGAGCAGCTAGCTTCGATTGGCGCAGCCGCCATACCGCCGGTATAATCCGCCGGCCTTCTGGGGGCCTATAGCTCAGTTGGTTAGAGCAGAGGACTCATAATCCTTTGGTCCACGGTTCGAGTCCGTGTGGGCCCACCACCTTCAAAGCCGCGCACTGCGTGGCTTCTTCGTTTATTCGTTGCTGACGGACAACTCAGCGACGTCGCCGGGTCCAGCCCTCCGCTCGCCGGCCGCGCCCGCTCTCCATTAATAACCAGATCGCATATAAACAGCAGGAAAGGTTTCTGGACTCTCTAAGCTGACGTCTCTATCTTGCGCCGCGGGCCCGTTGTTTCGACGCGCCTCAGTCGCCACCCTTAAGGACGTCCATGCTTCCAGAATCGCTGCCGCTGTTGTTCGTCTGCGCCTTGCTGATCTGGGTATTGGTGGCGTTCGTAAGAGAGAGCTGGAGCCCGGATATCGTCGTTGCGATTGCCGTGGCGGTGCTGCTGGCGACGCAGCTGCTGACGCCCGGCGAAGTGCTCGGCGTGCTGTCCAACTCGGCCCCGGTCACCATCGCCTGCATGTTCATCATTTCGGCGGCGCTCGAACGCACTGGCTGCATCGATGCGCTGGGCAACTGGCTCGGTAATCTGGTGGGCACCAGCCCGACACGAGTGCTGTTCGGCCTGACGATCACCGCACTGGTGATTTCCGCCTGCCTGAACAATACGCCGGTAGTGGCGATCCTCACGCCGGTGGCGATTTCCCTGGCCAAGCGCGCCGGCACGACGCCCTCGAAACTGCTGATTCCGCTGTCGTACGCCACGATTCTCGGCGGCACGCTGACGATGATCGGCACCTCGACCAACATCCTCGTCGATGGTGTGGCGCGCAAGGCTGGGCTGGCGCCGTTCGGCATGTTCGAGATCACCGCGGCAGGCCTGATCATGGCCGCTGCAGGTATGGCCTACCTGCTGACCATCGGCAAGCATCTGCTGCCGGAACGCGACACCCTGTCCAAGTTGCTCGGCCCGCGCCTTGATCGCAACTTCATGACCGAGCTGCGCGTGCCGTCGAACTCACCAGTGATCGGAAAGACCCTCGCCGAGGCCAACCTGAACGGCGGCAGCGGACTGCAGGTGCTGCAGGTAAACCGCAACGCGCAGCTGTTCAGCCGCCCGGAGCATGACTTCACCCTGACCGCCGGCGATCTGCTGATGATCCATGGCCAGGTAAAGGACGTGGTGGAGCTGCGCGAAAGCGGCCACCTGACCTTTAACCGGGGCGACGCCTTCGAAACCATCAGCAGCGAAGACGTGATCCTTGCCGAAGCCATCGTCGGCCGCGGCTCGCGCTACAGCCACCGACCGATGCGCGACCTCGACCTGTCCGCGCGCTACGGCATCAGCGTCTTGGCCGTGCACCGGCAGGACGAGAACATTCAGGGCAACTTCGACGATTTCCAGCTTCAGTTCGGCGATGTGATGCTGGTCGAGGGCACGCCCGCGCAGATCAAGCGTTTTGCCGACAACGGCGAACTGATCAGCCTCAACGCGGTACAGGAGCGCGCCTTTCGCCGCGACAAGGCACCGATCGCGATCATCGCCACCCTGGCGGTCATGGTGTTGGCAGCCTTTGGCGTGATGCCGATCGAAGGCCTGGCGATCATTGGTACGGCCGCGGTGTTGGCGACGCGCTGTCTGGACGTCGAGGACGCCTACAAGGCAGTCGACTGGAAGATCCTCAGCCTGATCTTCGGCATGCTGGCAATCAGCATCGCCATGGACAAAGTTGGCCTGGTACAGCTGGTCGTGCAGAACGTGACGGCCATTACCCCCTGGGCCGGCCCGCTGTTCATGCTGTCGTTCATCTACCTGCTGACCTCGATGCTCACCGAGATGCTGTCGAACAACGCGGTGGCCGTACTGATCACCCCGATCGCAATCGGCCTGGCCCAGCATCTGGGGGTCGACCCGCGCGCGTTCGTGGTAGCCGTGATGTTCGCCGCCAGCGCCAGTTTCGCCACGCCGATCGGCTATCAGACCAACACCTTCGTCTACAACGCCGGTGGCTACCGCTTCACCGACTTCCTCAAGGTGGGCATACCACTGAACCTGCTGTTGTGGGTCGTGGCGACGCTGGTGATTCCGCTGTTCTGGCCGCTCACGCCACTCTGACGATAAGGCTTGCCCTGGATCATTGACCGTCCAGGCGTTCAGTTTCATGCTCTCGGGCCTTTGCCCCCGACGAACAAGAACAAGGAGCGCGCCATGAAACTGGAAACCCTCGCCATCCATGCAGGCTACAGCCCGGACCCGACCACCCGGGCGGTGGCGGTACCGATCTACCAGACCACATCCTATGCCTTCGACGACACCCAGCACGGCGCCGACCTGTTCGATCTGAAGGTGCCGGGCAACATCTATACACGCATCATGAATCCCACCACCGACGTGCTCGAGCAGCGCGTCGCGGCACTGGAAGGCGGGGTGGCGGCACTGGCCGTTGCCTCAGGAATGGCGGCAATCACCTACGCCATCCAGACCATCGCCGAAGTCGGCGACAACATCGTCTCGGTCGCCAAGCTCTACGGCGGTACCTACAACCTGTTCGCCCATACCCTGCCGCGCCAGGGCATCGAAGTACGCTTCGCCGCCCACGATGACATCGCCGCCCTGGAAGCGCTGATAGACGAACGCACCAAGGCGGTGTTCTGCGAATCCATCGGCAACCCGGCGGGCAACATCATCGACCTAGCCGCCCTGGCCGAAGCCGCACACCGCCACGGCGTGCCGCTGATCGTCGACAACACCGTCGCCACGCCGATGCTCTGCCGCCCCTTCGAGCATGGCGCGGACATCGTCGTGCACTCGCTGACCAAGTACATGGGCGGCCACGGCACCAGCATCGGCGGCATCGTGGTCGACTCCGGCAAGTTTCCCTGGGCGCAGCACAAGGAGCGCTTCGCGCTGCTGAACACGCCCGATGTGTCCTACCACGGCGTCACCTACACCGAAGCGTTCGGTCCCGCCGCCTTCATCGGCCGCTGCCGCGTGGTGCCGCTGCGCAACATGGGCGCGGCAATTTCGCCATTCAATTCGTTCCTGATCCTGCAGGGGCTGGAAACCCTTGCGCTGCGCATGGAACGCCATTGCGAGAATGCACTGAAGGTCGCCGAGTTCCTGCAGGCCCATCCGCAAGTGGCCTGGGTCAAATACGCCGGGCTACCGGATCACCCCGAGCACGAACTGGCTCGCCGTTATATGGGAGGCATGCCGGCGTCGATCCTCTGCTTCGGTATCGAGGGCGGCATGGAAGCCGGCGCGCGCTTTATCGACGCGCTCAAGCTGGTGGTGCGGCTGGTGAACATCGGCGACGCCAAGTCCTTGGCCTGCCATCCAGCCAGCACCACGCACCGCCAGCTGAATGCCGAGGAACTGGCCCGCGCCGGTGTGTCACAGGACCTTATCCGGCTATCCATCGGTATCGAGCACATCGACGACATCCTCGCCGATCTGGCCCAGGCGCTGAGCGCGTCCAAGGGCTGACTCGCGCTTGATATCCGCCGCGGAGGCTCCACATTAATGGCATACCGCCGTGGAGCCTCGTCATGACCGAATCACTGATCGTCCCCTGCGCGCACTGCGCCAGCCTCAATCGTATCCCCGCGGACCGGCTACACGACGCACCGCGCTGCGGTCGCTGCAAGGCCGAGGCGTTGCCAAACGCTCCGTTCGACTTGCAACAGAGCCAGTTCGCCAACCAGATCAAGGGCGACCTGCCGCTACTGATAGATGTCTGGGCCAGCTGGTGCGGGCCCTGCCGCAGTTTCGCCCCGACCTTTGCGCAGGCTGCCAGTCAGCTCCAGGGCCGCTGCCGCCTGGCCAAGCTCGACAGCGAAGCCAATGCGCAGCTGTCGACACAACTTGGCATCCGCTCGATTCCCAGCCTGATCCTGTTCCGCAACGGTCGTGAAGTCGCCCGGCAGAGCGGCGACATGCCGTTGCCGCAGCTGATGGCGTGGCTGGCGCAGCACGGCGTGAGCTGATCACAGCCGCTGGCCGCGGACAGCCGTCGGGGTGACGAGTTCCACATCAACTGCGACCTCCCATCAGGATATGTATCGCAATGTTTGCCTAGCGTTCATCGCACTTGGATAATGCCCGCACTTTTCGAGCGGCACTTCCAATGCAAGCACTACACGGACGTCTGCACGCCGGTCTCGCTACGAGAGCCGCGCGAGCATGAGCGCTATACGCTTCGACATCGACCAATGGCAGGCCTGGGCTCCGGGCCGCGCCTGCCAGGCCGACTGGTTGCGCTGGGCGAGTGCCAGTCAGTGGCCGAACGATCCCGAAGCGCAGCCGGATGTGTCCTTTCTGCCGGCGATGCAGCGCCGCCGCCTGAGTCGACTGGCGCGAATGGTGTTCGCCGTCGCCCAGCCGCTCAGCGAAGGCCGTGCCCCGATGCCGCTGGTGTACGCCTCGCGCCACGGGGAAACCACCCGCAATTTCGCCCTGCTCAGCGATCTGGCCAACGCGCAGCCGCTCTCGCCAACCCAGTTCAGCCTTTCCGTGCACAATGCGATCGTCGGGCTCTGGTCGATCTTTCAGGGCGACCCCAGCGAAATGACCGCGATCGCAGCAGAGGGCGATGGCCTGGAACACGCGGTGCTCGAAGCTGCGCTGCTGCTGAACGAAGGCGCGCCGGCCGTGCTGCTGGTGATCGCCGAAGAATCGCCTCCCGAGGCCTACCGCCCCTGGATAGACGACTGCAGCATTCCCTATGCACTGGCGCTACGCCTGACCGCGGGCGACAGCTGGCAGCTGCAACTGCAGCCCACCGATGAAAGCCCGTCGCAACCGCAAGTCCATGCTCTGCAACTGATCCGGGCCTTGCTCCACGACCACTCCCAATTCACGCATCACTGGAAGACGCGCAAATGGAACTGGCAGCGGACTCGCTGAAGCGGCCCAACGCGCCGTGGCTGTGGCGACTCATCGCCACCGGCCTGTCGTTCGCCCTGTTCGGCATCGGCGGCCTGTGCCTGCGGCTGATTATATTCCCGCTGCTTTCACTGCTCCCAGGTGATGCCGCCACCCACCGTCGCCGCGCGCGACAGACCGTGAGCAGGCTGTTCTGGCTATTCGTGCAGTTCATGTACCGCAGCGGCGTACTGACCTATGAAGTCGAAGGCGCCGAGCGGCTGGGGCGTCCGGGCCAGCTGATTATTGCCAATCACCCGTCGCTGATCGATGTGGTCGTGCTGATCGCCCTGATCCGCGACGCCAACTGCGTGGTCAAGCAGAGCCTGTGGGACAACCCCTTTACCCGTGGCCCGATTCGCGCCGCGCAGTACATCAGCAACAACGGCAGCGCCGAAATGCTCGACGAAGCCGCCGAGGCCCTGCAGCAAGGTCAGACCCTGATCATCTTTCCCGAAGGCACCCGCACCACGCCCGGGCAGCCGCCGCAGTTTCACCGCGGCGCAGCGGCCATCGCCCTGCGCGGCGCAAGGCTGGTGACGCCGGTAGTGATCAGCGTCACGCCAACCACGCTGACCAAGGCCGAGCCCTGGTATCGCATACCATCACGGCGTTTTCACTTTCATCTGCGCGTGGGCAGCGACATCGACCCACAGGCGTTCGCCGCCCAAGGCGCTGCCCCGATCGCCTCGCGGCGACTGAATGACCATCTGCACCGACACTTCATAAAGGAGCTCGCACTCGATGAGCCAACAACTACAACGTGAAATCAAGCAACTGATCATCGACGCGCTGGGGCTGGAAGACCTCGGTCCGGACGATATTGCCGCCGATCAACCACTGTTCGGCGAAGGCCTCGGGCTCGACTCGGTCGACGCGCTGGAACTGGGCCTGGCGATCCAGAAGCGCTTCGGCATCAAGATCGATGCGGACGCCAAGGACACTCGCAAGCATTTCGTCAGCGTCGACAGCCTGGCGGCCTTCGTCAGCGCCAACCGCGCCATCGCCTGAGGAGTATCTCCCGTGAACAGCCGCAACGAGATTTTCCAGACCCTGCGTGACGCTCTGGTCGAACTGTTCGAGCTCGAGCCCGAGCGCATCACCCTAGAAGCCAACCTGTATCAGGACCTGGAGATCGACAGCATCGACGCCGTTGACCTGATCGACCACATCAAGCGCCAGACCGGCAAGAAGATCGCCGCGGAAGAATTCAAGGCCGTGCGCACTGTGGGCGATGTAGTCGAGGCGGTCTACCGCCTGACCAATGCGGAGACAGCCTGACCGACGCGAGCGACCTCACCACACGAGTGGCGCACGGCGTACCTAGGGCATTTCCGGACTTTTCTGATGCTGACATCTCTTTCCAAGATCCCGGCCGGCGTGACGCGGATGGCGGGTTTCGTGCTGCTCCTCATCGGGCTGGCATATCCCTTCGCCGTCTATTTCGGTATCGAGCACCTCTCGCCGCGGATCTTCGCGGCGCTCCTAGGAGCGCTCTGGCTGACCCGCCTGCTGAGTAACGGCGGTGCTGCAAGCCGCTGGACGGCCGGCATCGCGCTGCTGTTCTGTCTGCTGCTCGGGCTGCTCGATAACGCCGCCCTGCTGCGCTGGTATCCGGTGCTGATCAACGCGGCCATGCTGGTGCTGTTTGCCGGCAGCCTATTCAGCGGGATGCCGGTCATCGAGCGCCTGGCGCGCCTGCAGGACCCGGATTTGTCGCCTTCAGGTGTGCGCTATACGCGGCAGGTGACCAGGGTCTGGGTAGGCTTCTTCATCTTCAACGGCTCGATTGCTACAGCGCTGACGCTGTGGGCGCCGCTGGCCTGGTGGACGCTGTACAACGGACTGATCGCCTATCTGTTGATGGGCCTGCTGTTCTCCGGCGAGTGGCTGGTGCGTCAGCGTGTGAGGGGGCGCCCGTGAACTGGATTGGGCTGTGCGAACTGCTGGTTCGAAGCGGGCCGCGCCCGGTAACCGACACCCCCACGCTTGCGCTCGATCAGCTGCAGCAGGAAGCGCTGCAACTGGCCGGCGGCCTGCAGCAGCGCGGCGTGCGAACCATCGCTGTGCACCTGGAAGATGCCGGGCAACTGGCTACCGCTATGCTTGGCGCCTGGCGCGCCGGGGTGCGCGTGCTGCTGCCTGCCGACCTCCAGCCGGCCAGTCGGGCACGGCTGAGCCCGTTGGCGGAGCTCTGGCTGACCGATCAGGCGGGCGACGCAGCCCTCGCCGATCTGCAGGCGGCTCCGCTTGCCGCGGCCGAGCTCGATTCAGATCTGCTTGGCCTGACGCTCTGCACGTCGGGCTCCAGCGGCGAGCCCAAGCTGATCGACAAGCGCCTGCATCAGCTGGCCAGTGAAGTCGAAGCACTGGAGGTCCTGTGGGGCGCCGATCTCGGCGATTCCGCGGTGATTGGCAGCGTCGCCACGCAGCACATCTACGGGCTGCTGTTTCGGGTGCTCTGGCCACTCTGTGCTGGCCGCCCTTTTCTGCGACGCGCCCTGCCGTTCGCCGAAGACATGCAACGGGCCAGCCGTGAGCAGCGATCGTTCTGCTGGGTCGCCAGCCCCGCACTGCTCAAGCGCATGGGCGACAACCTCGACTGGCCGGCATTGCGTCAGGTGTGCCGGGTATTTTCCTCCGGCGGCCCGCTGCCAACAGAAGCTGGTGAATTTCTGCATCAGCGCCTTGGCCAGTGGCCCACGGAGATATATGGCAGCTCGGAAACCGGCGGCATCGCCTGGCGCCAGAGTGGCGAACTCTGGCAGCCGCTACCGGGCGTCGAGCTTGCCCAGGATGACCAAGGCGCGCTGCGCGTGGCGTCGCCGTGGCTTGGGCGCGGCCATGTGGAGCAGACCGCCGATGGCGCCGAGCTGCACGCCGATGGTCGTTTCGCCCTGCGCGGCCGGCTGGACCGCATCGTCAAGCTGGAAGAAAAACGCATCTCGCTGCCGATGCTGGAACGTGCGCTGGCCGAGCATCCGTTCGTCCGCGAAGCGCGCCTGGAGGTGATTCAGGACAACCGGGCCTATCTCGGCGCGCTCGTGGCCTTGAGCGATGCGGGGGTGTTCGCGCTACGCAATCAGGGGCGCCGCAGCGTCACCCAGGCATTGCGCAAACAGCTGAGCACCCACTGCGAGGCACTCGCCCTGCCGCGCCGCTGGCGGCTGGTGCGCGAGCTACCGGTCAATCCTCAGGGCAAGTTGCCACAGGCCGAACTGGATGCATGGCTGCAAGCACCTCGCACCCGTCAACCGGAGCGCCTGGCGCTGCAGTGGAAAGACGATCACTGGCAGATCGAGCTGCGCGTGCCGCTCGATCTGGCGCACTTCAGCGGCCATTTCCCGCGCACGCCGGTGCTGCCTGGCGTCGTCCAGATCGAGTGGGCGATGGACCTCGCGCGCGAACTGATCGACGACTTGCCGCCACGTTTCGGTGGCTTGGAAGTGCTGAAATTCCAGCAGCTCGCCCGGCCCGGCGACCGGCTGCAACTGAGCCTGCGATTTGATCGCGAGCGCGGCAAGCTGTACTTCAGCTATCACAACGACGACAAGCCCTGCTCGTCCGGGCGCATTCTGCTGGGAGCGCAGCCATGACCACTTTGAACGAGCTGCCACCCGTAGCGGCTGCAACCGCGGTGGTTCGAACGCCCTTGCAGCCGGAAGACGACTGGTTCAAGCCCTGCGCGGTGATCCCGGTGTACAACCACGAGCGCAGCCTGCCCGCAGTGGTCGCGGCGCTGCGTGCCGCGGACCTTCCCTGCGTGCTGGTGGACGACGGTTCCTCCCCTGCCGCTGCGGCGGTCATCGACGAGCTGGCCGAGCAAACGGAGGTCTTCCTGCTCCGTCATCAGCGCAACCAGGGCAAGGGTGGCGCGGTGATCAGCGGCCTGCGCGAAGCAGGGCGCCTGGGCTTCAGCCATGCGCTGCAGGTCGACGCCGACGGCCAGCACGATCTCTCCGGCGTCGGGCTGTTTCTCGATCGCGCCAGCCAGGCACCGGACGCGCTGATCTGTGGCTATCCGCACTATGACGCCAGCGTGCCCAAGGGCCGTCTGTATGCTCGCTACCTCACACACGTCTGGGTCTGGATCAACACCCTGTCGCTGTCGATCCGCGACTCGATGTGCGGCTTTCGCGTCTATCCGCTGGAGCCGACGTTGGCGTTGATCGACCGCGTGCACCTGGGCCAGCGCATGGATTTCGACACCGAGATCCTGGTGCGTCTGCACTGGCAGCAGCAGCCGATGGTCTGGCTGCCGACGCGGGTGCATTATCCGGCCGACGGCGTCTCGCACTTCCGCCTCTGGCTGGACAATGCGCTGATCTCGGCCATGCATGCCCGACTGTTTTTCGGCATGCTGCTGCGCGCGCCGAAACTGCTCGCCCGGCGCCTGCAACGATGAGCGAAGCCCCGATGCCCTCGCACTGGGCGGCGCAGCGCGAGCGCGGCAGTTTCGCGCTGATGCGCCTGACCGCCTGGGCGGTACGGGTGCTTGGCCGGCGCACCATGGCGCCGCTACTGTATCTGATCGTGCTGTATTTCTACCTCTTCGGCCGCAGCGCCCGTGACAGCGCGCGCCAGTATCAGGGCAACCTGGCGCGCTGGAGCGGTCGCGCCGAACTGCAGCCAAGCACCCGCTCGGTCTATCGCCAGTTCATGAGTTTCGCCGACGCGCTGCTGGACAAGCTGGATGTCTGGAGCGGGCGAGTCGGGCGGGAACGCCTGGTGATCCACGATCCGGCCAACCTGCACGCCAGTCTCGCCGGGCCGCGCGGTCAGCTGCTGGTCGGCTCGCACTTGGGCAACCTGGAGATCTGCCGGGCACTGGCGGAAATGGGCGGCGAAGTACGGATGAACGTGCTGGTGCACACCCGTCACGCCGAGCAGTTCAACCGGCTGCTCGACCAGTCCGGCGCCGACAACCTGCGCCTGATCCAGGTCAGCGAGCTGGACCCGGCGACCATGCTGCAGCTGTCCCAGCGTCTGGAGCGTGGCGAGTGGTTGGCCATCGCCGGTGACCGGGTGCCGCTGCACGGTGGGCGCACCGCCATGGCGGACTTTCTCGGCGAGCCGGCGGCGTTTCCCCAGGGGCCCTGGTTGCTCGCCGGCCTGCTGGAATGCCCGGTGAATCTGCTGTTCTGTCTCAAGCAGGACGAACGCTTCCATGTGCATCTCGAGCCCTTCGCCGAACGCATCCGCTGGCGCCGCGCCGACCGCGACGCGGTGATCGCGCAGGCAGTGCAGCGCTACGCCGACCGCCTCGCCGCGCGCTGCCTGGAGGCGCCGCTGCAATGGTTCAACTTCTATCCCTTCTGGAACACACAGGACCCGCGTCGTGACTGAGCCCGTGATCTTTGGCGAACACCTTCTGCGCATCGAGGACGTGCTGGCCGTGGCGCAGCGCCGTGCGCCGGCACGGCTGCAGGCGGACGAGACTTTTCGCAGCCGCATTATCCGCGGCGCGCAGTTTCTCGACACCCTGCTGGACCGCGAAGGCGTGATCTACGGCGTTACCACCGGCTATGGCGATTCCTGCGTGGTGGCGGTGCCGCTGCATCAGGTCGAGGCGTTGCCGCAACACCTGTTCACCTTTCATGGCTGCGGGCTGGGCAAGTTGCTGGACGCCGAAGCCACCCGCGCCGTGCTCGCCGCGCGCCTGCGTTCGCTTACCCATGGAATGTCCGGTGTACGCATCGAGCTGCTGGAACGCATGCAGGCATTTCTCGAACACGATGTGCTGCCGCTGATTCCTGAGGAAGGCTCGGTCGGCGCCAGCGGTGACCTGACCCCACTATCCTATGTAGCTGCCGCCCTCGCCGGCGAGCGCGAGGTGCTGTATCGCGGCGAGCGCCGCAGCGCCGCCGAAGTGCATCGCCAGCTCGGCTGGACACCCTTGACCTTGCGTCCCAAGGAGGCGCTGGCGCTGATGAACGGCACCGCGGTGATGACCGGACTCGCCTGCCTGGCCTACGCCCGCGCCGACTACCTGCTGCAGCTGGCGACCCGTATCACCGCACTGAACGTGATCGCCCTGCAGGGCAACCCCGAGCACTTCGATGAGCGCCTGTTCGCCGCCAAGCCGCATCCTGGCCAGACTCAGGTCGCCGCCTGGATTCGTCAGGACCTGGCCATCGATGCGCCCGCGGCGCCGCTGCATCGATTGCAGGACCGCTACTCCATCCGCTGCGCGCCCCATGTGCTCGGTGTGCTGGCCGACAGCCTGGGCCTGCTGCGCCAGTTCATCGAGACCGAACTGAACAGCGCCAACGACAACCCGATCATCGATGCAGACAACGAGCGCGTGCTACACGGCGGGCACTTCTATGGCGGGCATATCGCCTTCGCCATGGACAGCCTGAAGAACCTGGTGGCCAACGTCGCCGATCTGCTCGACCGCCAGCTCGCCCTGCTGGTCGACACGCGCTACAACCACGGCTTGCCGAGCAACCTTTCTGGCGCGCCGGCCGCCACGGCGATGATCAACCACGGCTTCAAGGCGGTGCAGATCGGCACCAGCGCCTGGACCGCCGAAGCGCTGAAAAACAGCATGCCGGCGAGCGTGTTTTCACGTTCCACCGAGTGCCACAACCAGGACAAGGTGAGTATGGGCACCATCGCCGCCCGCGATGCCCTGCGCAGCCTGGAGCTGACCGAGCAGGTCGCCGCGGCCACGCTGCTCGCCGCCCAGCAGGGCGTCTGGCTACGCCAGCGCCAGGAAGGCGCGCGCCCGCTGCCCGCACCACTGGCGGCCATGCACGGCGAACTGGCGGAGGCCTTCCCGCCGCTGATCGAAGACCGCGCGCAGGAAGGCGAACTGCGCCTGTGTCTCGAACAGATCCGCAACCGACACTGGAGCCTTTATGCGTAAGGATGGCGTACTGCAGGCCGAGGTCGAGATGCTCGTGCCGTTCTTCGATGTCGACTCCATGGACGTGGTCTGGCATGGCCACTACGTCAAGTACTTCGAGGTCGCCCGCTGTGCGCTGCTCGAACGCATCGACCACAACTACCAGCAGATGCGCGAAGCCGGCTATGCCTGGCCAATCATCGACGTGCAGTTGCGGTACATGCGCGGCGCCCGCTTCAACCAGCGCATCGTGGTGCGCGCCGATCTGGTGGAGTGGGAGAGCCGCCTGAAGATCAACTACCTGATCCGCGATGCCGAAACCGGCGAACGCATGACCCGCGGCAGCACCGTGCAGGTCGCTGTGGAGATCGCCAGCCGCGAGATGCTGCTGGCCTCGCCACGGGTGTTCGTCGAAGCGGTGGAGCGCGCCCTGACATGACACCGACCTTCAAGAAATGGCTGACCGCCATCGCCCTGTTGATGGTGTCCAACATGACCACGGCGCAGACTTTCGACCTGCCACAGCTTGCCGAACAGCTGAGCGGGCCGGCCGTGGTGCGTGGCGACTTCATTCAGGAAAAGCATCTCCGTGCCCTGCCGCAGCCCCTGACCAGCCGGGGCCAGTTCGTGCTCGCCCGCGACCACGGCCTGCTCTGGCTGTTGCAGCAGCCGATCCGCCAGGACTATCGCATCACCGCCCAGGGCATCGCGCGGCGCAGCGAGCAGGGCTGGCAAGCCGTCGACCCGCAGGGCAGTTCGGCCCGACAGAACCAGCTGTTCCTCGCCGTACTGAGTGGCGACACCCAGGCGCTGCAGCGCGACTTCGACCTGCAGCTGAAAGGCGACACCGATGCGTGGCGTCTGCTGCTGACGCCACGCGGCGCGTTGCTCAAGCAGATCTTCGCTGACATCGATATCCAAGGCGGCAAGACGGTGACTCAGATCGAGCTTCACGAAGCCCAGGGCGATCGCACGCTGATCCGTCTGCTCGATAGCCGGATCGACGACACCCTCACGGCCCGCGAGCAACGCGATCTTGCCGACTGAACCCCTGCAGCCCCGGCGCTGGCCGGCCGCGCTGTTCTGCCTGGCGCTGCTCGGCCTGCTGGCGCTGAGCGCCTGGCAATGGCGCGACGGTCCGCCGCTGAGCGCCAACCTGCTGCAGCTACTGCCAAGCGACAGCCACGACGCGCTCGAGGAGCTGGCGACCGAGCGCATGCAGGAACCCCTCAGGCGCGATCTGATGCTGCTCGTCCGCCACGCCGACGAGCGACAGGCCCGGCAGCTGGCCACGCGCCTGGCCACCGAACTACGCAGCAGCGGCCTGTTCGCCCAGGTGCGCGACACGCTGCAGACCGATCTGCCGGCCGTCGCGCGCCAGTTGCGCGAGCAGTCCCTCGGTCTGCTTGCCGGCGCTGATCGCCAGCAGCTGATCGAACATCCGGAGTCGTTCATCCAGCAGCGCCTCGAGCGCCTGTATGATCCGTTCGCCGCCAGCCCGCTGTCGCTCGGGCAGGACTGGTTCGGCCTCGCCGGCCTGGCCCTGCAACGGTTGCCGCAGCTGGGCAATGTTCGCGCCGAGAACGACGGCAGCCTGGTCGCCGAACATGCAGGTCAGCGCTGGCTGGTCGTACACGCGCGCGCGCAGGGCGATGCCTTCGACGAGGGTGTGCCGCCGCAGGTGGCAGCTCTCGTCGAACGGGCTCGTGACGACATCGAAGCGGCGGGGGGCGAGCTGCTGAGTGCCGGCGGCGTGCTGCATGCCGCCCATGGCCAACACACGGCCCGCGCCGAGGCGAGCCTGATCGGCAGCCTGTCGCTGGGTACCACCCTGCTGCTCTTGCTCTGGCTGTTCCGCACGCCGCGCATCCTGCTCGCCGCCTTGCCGGTGCTGATCGGTGCGCTGGCGGGGGCCGCCGCCTGCGTCGCGCTGTTCGGCCAGATGCACGTACTGACGCTGGTGCTCGGCGCCAGCCTGATCGGCGTGAGCCTGGATTTCCCGCTGCACTTCCTGTCCAAGAGCTGGACGCTGCAGCCTTGGCACGGCCGGCGCGCACTTGGTCTGATCCTGCCGGGACTGGCGCTGGCCCTGTTAACCAACCTGATCGGCTATCTGGCGCTGGCTTTCACGCCCTTCCCGGCACTGACCCAGGTGGCAGTGTTCTCTGCGGCCGGATTGCTCGGCGCCTTCCTCTGCACAACCTGCCTGCTGCCCGTGCTGTTCAGCGGCCATCTGACTCCTTGGCCGCACCCGCTGGGCTGGGCGCAGCGCTGGCTGCAGCTGAGGCAGGCGTTACTGGCGCGCATCGCCACGCCCTGGCTGCTGGCCGGCCTGGGACTGTTTTGTCTCGGCGGCGTGCTGCAGCTGTCGTTCAAGGACGATCTGCGCCAGTGGGTCAGCAGCGCACCCGAACTGCAGCAACAGGCTGAGCGCATCGCTGCGATTACCGGTTTCCAGCCCACCAGTCAGTATTTCCTCGTGCGTGCGGAAAATGCCGACACCCTGCTCGAGCGTCAGGCGCAGCTGAGCCACCGCCTGGACGCTCTGCAGACCGAGCAGCAGCTGGTTGGCTACCTTGCCCTGAGCCAGCTGCTCGCGCCAGCATCCGAGCAGGCGCAGCTGCGCGCCGCCCTGCCTCAACTACTCGCGGCAGGCCAGCCGCTGACCGCGCTTGGCGTCGACGTCGACACCCTGCGGGTCGAGATCGAGCACCTGCAGGCGCAACCGCCGGTGACCATCGAGGCGGCGCTGGCCGGCCCGCTGGGCGAAGCCTGGCGAGCGCTCTGGCTTGGCAAAACGAGCGATGGCGTAGCCGGGCTGATCAGCCTGCAGGGACTGCGCGACAGCACAGCGCTGGCAGCCATCGCCAAAGCCGTGCCCGGCACGACGCTGGTCGATCAACCCGCCAGGCTCAACCAGCTGTTCGCCGCAACCAAACTGCAGGCCGCCGAACTCAAGGTGCTGGCCAGCCTGCTGATCTTTGCCCTGCTCTGCTTCCCCTTCGGGCCGGGCGGCGCCCTGCGCTGCCTGGCCGTGCCGCTGCTGGCCGCCCTGGCAAGCCTGGCCAGCCTCGGCTGGCTGGGTCAGCCGCTGACCCTGTTCGGGCTGTTCGGCCTGCTGCTGGTCACGGCGATCGGCGTCGATTACGCGATCCTCATGCGCGAGCGGGTCGGCGGTGTTGCAGTCAGCCTGGTCGGTACGCTGCTGGCGGCCACCACCACCTGGCTATCGTTCGGCCTGCTGGCGATTTCCAGCACGCCGGCGGTGAGCAACTTCGGCCTCACGGTCAGCCTCGGGCTGGCGTTCAGTTTCTTCCTGGCCCCCTGGGCCACCATCGAGCAAGATCCACCACCACATGCAGGGAGGCCCTATGGCGCCGCTTGAGTTGCAACACCGTGAAGTCGTGATCATCGGCGCCGGGCCGTCCGGCGCCATCGCCGGCGCGCTGCTCAAGCGCAAGGGCCACGATGTATTGATCATCGAACGCCTGCGCTTTCCGCGCTTCTCCATCGGCGAGAGTCTGCTCTCGCACTGCCTGGACTTCATCGAGGAAGCCGGCATGCTTGAGGCGGTGCGCGCCGCGGGCTTCCAGACCAAGCACGGCGCGGCCTTCGGCTGGGGCGAGCGCTATACGGATTTCGACTTCCGCGACAAATTCACTGCCGGCCACGGCAGCACCTACCAGGTCCAGCGCGCCGACTTCGACAAGCTGCTGGCCGACCAGGCCGAGCTGCAGGGTGTGGAGATTCGCTACGAGGAAGAAGTCACCGCTGTGGACTTCGGCGGCGAACGGCCGTGGTTGCAGATTCGTCGGGCCGACGGCAGCGAGTACCGCGTCGACGCCGCCTTCGTGCTCGATGCCAGTGGCTACGGCCGCGTGCTGCCGCAGCTGCTGGACCTGGAAGCACCTTCGGGCTTCCCGGTACGCCGGGCGATCTTCACCCATATCGAGGACCGTATCGACGATCCGCGCTTCGACCGCGAGAAGATCCTCATCACCACCCATCCCGAGCTGCGTGACGTCTGGTACTGGACCATTCCGTTCAGCAACGGCCGCTGCTCGCTGGGCGTGGTCGCCAGTGCCGAGCGCTACGAAGGCCGACCGGTGAATCTGGATGCCTGCCTGCGCGAGTTCGTCCAGGAGGCGCCAAACCTCAAAAGCATACTCAAGAATGCCGAATGGGACACGCCAGCTCGCCTGATCGGCGGCTACTCGGCCAACGTCAAGAGCCTGCATGGTCAGGGCTTCGCCCTGCTCGGCAATGCCGCCGAGTTCCTCGACCCCGTGTTCTCTTCCGGCGTAACCATCGCCATGCGCTCGGCGCATATGGCAGCAGCCGTATTGCACCGCCAGTTGAACGGAGAAACGGTGGACTGGGAGACCGAGTTCGCCACTCCACTCAAGCGCGGGGTCGATACCTTCCGGACCTACGTGGAGGGTTGGTACGATTGCAGCTTCCAGGACGTGATCTACTACGAACACGCCCAGCCGGAGATCCGCCGGATGATCAGCTCGATCCTCGCCGGCTATGCCTGGGACGAAAAGAACCCCTATGTCGCCGAACCCAAACGCCGCCTGCGCGTACTGGCCGAACTCTGCTCGGCGGGTGCCGGTGTCTGAGCGGATTGAAATGAGGCGACTGCTGCTCGGCCTGTGCTTCGTGCTGCTGGCGGGCTGCGCCACGCGCGCACCGCTGCCGGCGACCACGCCGACACTGGAGGTGCCACTGCAGCTGCATGTTCAGCGCCGGGGTAGCAAGCCAGCGGACTGGTTGCTGGTGGTCCAGCGCGAAGACGCCGCACTGCGCTGGACGCTGCTCGATCCGCTGGGCATTCCGCTCGCGCGGCAACAACTGCGCGACGGCGACTGGCACGCCGATGGGCTGCTACGACCCAATCCGGAGGCACGCGAACTGTTCGCCGCACTGCTGTTCGCCTTGACCGGGCACGATCAACTTGCCGCCTTGTATGGCAGCGCGGCCGAACAGCATGATCCCTCTGAGCGAAGGCTGCGCCAGGCTGGCGACGTGCGTTGGCAGGTGCGCTATCGATCGGCACAGAGCTTCGAACTCGACGTGGCGCCGGGTCTGACCTATGGTGTCGCCCCCTTGCCCGACACGACCGGAAGCCAGCACCGATGACCGCCTACCTCAACGCCCTCGGCGTGATCTGTGCGCTCGGCAGCGGCAAGGCCGAGGTCGCCGGACGGCTGTTTGCCAGCGATACATCGGGCATGCAGGTTCACCCGCAACTGGTGGCCGGCCGTCGGTTACCAGTGGGAGCGGCCCGCTGCGCACTACCGGCTTTGCCCTGCGACGATCCGCGTCATGCCACGCGCAACAATCAGCTGTTGCTAGCTGCCGCACTGGAGATTGAAAGCGATATCCGAACGGCCATCAGCCGATACGGCCAGAATCGTATTGGCGTCGTGCTGGGCACCAGCACCACGGGCATCCAGGAAGCTGCGCAAGGTATTGCCGGCCTGCTGCACGACGGCGCCTTTCCACCCGGCTACCACTACGCGCATCAGGAGCTGGCGGCACCGGCGAGCTTTCTCGGTGAATGGCTGCAACTGGCCGGCCCCTGCTACTCGATCTCCACGGCCTGCACCTCCAGCGCCCGTGCGCTGCTCAGCGCCAAGCGCCTGCTTGATGCCGGGTTATGCGATGCGGTGCTCTGCGGCGGCGTCGACAGCCTGAGCGATCTCACGCTGCAGGGCTTTTCCGCGCTGGAAGCCACCAGCGAGACGTTGTGCAACCCGTTCTCGCGCAACCGCAACGGCATCAACATCGGTGAGGCAGCAGTGCTGTTCCTGATGACCCGCGATACCGATGGCGAAGCCGACATCGCCCTGCTCGGCGGCGCTGCGAGTTCCGACGCCCATCACATCTCAGCGCCCGATCCCGACGGCCGCGGCGCCCTGAGCGCGATGCGCCAGGCGCTGGCCCGCGCCAACTGCACACCCGAGCAGATCGCCTACCTCAACCTGCACGGCACTGCCACGCCCCACAACGACGCCATGGAGAGCGTCGCCGTCGCCGCGCTGTTCCCCCATGGGGTGCCCTGCTCATCGAGCAAGCCGCTGACCGGTCACACCCTCGGCGCGGCCGGCGCGCTGGAGGCGGCGTTCTGCTGGTTGTCGCTATCTCCCCTGAATCCCGATCAGCAGCTGCCGCCGCACCGCTGGGATGGCGAGCCCGATCCGGCGTTGCCGGCATTGAACCTGGTAGCAGCGGGTATCCGAATGAATCCAACAAGGCCGCGACGGATGATGAGCAATTCCTTCGCCTTCGGTGGCAACAACATCAGCCTGATTCTGGGGGATGCACGGTGATCGACTGGCCCATCGCCGAGCTGCTGCCGCATGCCGGCGACATGATTCTGCTCGACGGCGTCGAGCGTTTCGACGACGACAGTGTGGAAACCGTACTGCAGGTGCGTGCCGACGGCCTGCTCAGCACCACCGACGGCAGCCTGCCGGCCTGGGTCGGCGTGGAGATCATGGCGCAGAGCGTCGCCGCGTTCGCCGGCTGCCATGCACGCCAGGCCGGCCAACCGGTGGAGCTGGGCTTTCTACTCGGTACCCGTAGCTACCAGTGCAATGTCGAAGCATTTCCGGCTGGCGCCGACCTGCGCGTCCGTGCCCATCGCTCTCTGCAGGACGATAACGGCATGGGCGTCTTCGAATGTCATCTCGAGGGGCCCGGCATCCATGCCGAGGCCCGCCTGAACGTGTTCCGCCCGCCCGAAGTGGCGAGTTACCTACAAGAGTCTGCCCCATGAGTGAAACCGTCCTCGTCACCGGCTCCAGTCGCGGCATCGGTCGCGCCATCGCGCTGCGTCTGGCCCAGGCTGGCCACGACATCGTGCTGCACTGCCGCTCGCGTCGCGACCAGGCCGAAGCGGTCCAGGCCGAGATCCAGGCGATGGGTCGCAGCGCGCGCATCCTCCAATTCAACATCGCCGACCGCGCCGCTTGCCGGCGTGAGCTGGAAGCCGATGTCGAAGTCCACGGCGCCTACTACGGGGTGGTCTGCAACGCCGGCCTGACCCGCGACGGCGCCTTCCCGGCGCTGACCGACGATGACTGGGACCAGGTACTGCGCACCAACCTGGACGGTTTCTACAACGTGCTGCAGCCGCTGAGCATGCCGATGATTCGCCGCCGCCAGCCGGGGCGCATCGTCTGCATCACCTCGGTTTCCGGCCTGATCGGCAACCGCGGCCAGGTCAACTACAGCGCGTCCAAGGCCGGCGTCATCGGTGCGGCCAAGGCCTTGGCGGTGGAGCTGGGCAAGCGCAGGATCACCGTCAACTGCGTTGCACCCGGGCTGATCGATACCGATATACTCGATGCCGAACTGCCCATCGAAGAAATGCTGAAGATGGTTCCGGCGCAGCGCATGGGCACCCCGGAAGAGGTCGCCGGTGCGGTGAATTTCCTCATGTCCGCCGAGGCGGCGTATATCACCCGGCAGGTCATCGCCGTCAACGGAGGGCTGTGCTGATGGGCGGCAGACGTGTAGTCGTCACCGGCATGGCCGGCATCACCTCGCTGGGCAGTGACTGGGCAAGCATCGAAGCCAAATTCAGCGCTAACCGTAGCGGCATCCGCCGCATGCATGAATGGGATCGCTTCACCGAGCTGAACACCCGGCTGGCCGGTCCCGTGGACGACTTCGTCGTACCGGCGCACTGGACGCGCAAGCAACTGCGCAGCATGGGGCGCGTATCAAGGCTGTCGGTGCTGGCCGCCGAGCGGGCACTGGCCGATGCCGGCCTGCTGGACGACGCCTCGATCCGAGATGGTCGCATGGGTGTCGCCTGCGGTTCGTCCACCGGCAGCACCGAGGAGATCAAGGCGTTCGGCAACATGCTGCTGAATTCGGTGGCAGACGGGCTCAATGCCAATTCCTACATCCGCATGATGCCGCACACCACCGCGGCCAATATCAGCATCTTTTTCGGCCTCACCGGCCGGGTGATCCCCACCTCCAGCGCCTGCACCAGTGGCAGCCAGGGCATCGGCTACGCCTATGAGGCGATCAAATTCGGTCGGCTGCCGCTGATGCTCGCCGGAGGTGCCGAGGAGCTGTGCGCCACCGAGGCCATGGTCTTCGACGCGCTCTACGCCACCAGCCTGAAGAATGACGCACCGCATACCTCGCCACGCCCCTACGACAGCGACCGGGACGGCCTGGTGATCGGCGAAGGCGCCGGCATGCTGGTGCTCGAGGAGCTGGAACATGCGCTCGCCCGGGGCGCGACGATTCACGCCGAACTGGTCGGTTTCGGCAGCAACGCCGACGGCCAGCACGCCACCAAGCCCGAGCAGCTGACCATGCGCCGGGCCATGGAGCTGGCTCTGGAAGATGCCGGGCTCGCACCGGCGGCCATCGGTTACGTGAACGGCCATGGCACCGCCACCGAGCAGGGCGACATCGCCGAAACCCAGGCGACCCAGGCACTGTTCGGCAGCAGCATGCCGATCAGCTCGCAGAAGTCTTATCTCGGCCACACACTGGGCGCGTGCGGGGCGCTGGAGTCCTGGTTCAGCATCGAGATGATGAACCGCGATCGTTACATCCATACGCTCAATCTGGATTCGGTCGACCCGCGCTGCGGCGAGCTCGACTATCTGCAGGGTGCGCCGCGCGTCATGCAGCACGAATATGTAATGAACAACAATTTCGCCTTTGGCGGGATCAATACCTCGCTGATCTTCCGCCGCTGGGCCTGATCTTCACCCACAACCGCAAGGAAAAAGCCGATGAGAACAACCGCATGGATAGGCACAGCGCTGGCGCTTCTGGTACTGCCAGGCATCAGCCAGGCCCGTGATACCACCCACTACCTGCCGTTCGACGCCGTTGTCGCCGAAGCCACCCAGGCCGGCCGCCTGGATGGCAGCGTCAAGTTCTACCTGGCCGGCAAGACGCCGAAGAATGCCAAGGTCGTGCGTAGCGGTGTTACCACCAGCAAGAAGACCAACGCCTTCAACAAGACGGACGAAGGCGCCTGCAGCTGGGCGCTGCAATCGGCGCTGATCGCCATGCAGCAGGCCGCCAAGGCTGCCGGCGCCAATGCCGTGGTGAACATCGCCAGCAACTACAAGCACGTCGAGTACAAGGACAGCGAGAAATACGAATGCCATGCCGGCGCCATCATGGCTGGCGTCGCGATCAAGGCTGATCTCGCCAACGTCCGTTGATCATCCCGGGCCGATGCGCGGGCTAAGCATCGGCTCTACATGCCTCCATCGATGCCCGTCGGAACGATTGGCGGCGCCGTCGAGTCCACTGAACATCAGTGAACTCGACTGGAGCGCCTCATGTTCGGCAAGTCTTCGCACACCTTCGAAATCAACTACATCTACCAGAACGACCCACGCGCCGAGACCTACGACGCGGATGTCGACAGCCTGTCCCAGGGTGAAGCCGCGCGCCATCTCATCCAATTGCACAATGCCGATGCCGAGAACAGCCTGGTGATGCCGAAGGCCGATGCTGACGAGGCGCGACTGCCGGAGCAGGCCGAGGTCATGGGCATCACCGACATCCGCGTCACCCGTGTTCCGAAACAGGAAAAAGGCGAAACGCCCGCTCATTACAAGCAGCCCTGAACCACCGTTGCGGTTGCAGCGTTAACGCTGGCCCAGCGCCTCGCGCGTTACCAGATCCATGAAAGCCTGTGCCAGGGGCGACTGCTCCTGGCGGCGCTTGACCAGCCACACGGCCGTGGTGGCATCCTGATCCGACAGGGTGCGGAAGCGCACTGCGTCGATACGGATGCGGCGAAAGGATGCCGGCAGCACCGACACGCCCAATCCCGCCGCAACCAGTCCGATAATTGTCAGTGCCTCGTTCGCTTCCTGCGCGATTCGCGGGCTGAATCCCGCCTGTCGCGCCAGATTGAGCAACTGATCGTAGAGCCCGGTGCCGTAGCTGCGCGGAAAGTACACGAAGGGCTCTTCGGCCAGTTCCGCCAGCGCCAGACCCTCTTCCCCTGCTTCGGCAAGCGGATGTCCTGTATGCATCAACGCTACCAGCGGCTCGCTGAACAGCTCGACGGTCTGCAGGCCCGGCGGCAAGGCAAAGGGACGGATCATGCCGACCTGCAGCGTCTCGTCCTGCACCGCGTCGATCACCTGCTTACTGGTCATCTCCTGCAGCGCGAGGTGCACCGCTGGGAAGGCCTGGCGGAAGGCCAGAATCGCCCGCGGCAGAATCGACGTAAAGGGCGCTGACGAGGTGAAGCCGACCTGCAACTCGCCGATCTCACCCTGCTCGGCACGCCGCACCACATCGACCGACTTGTCCACCTGAGCCAGCGTGCGCCGTGTCTCGTCGAGAAACAGCCGGCCGGCATCGGTCAGCGACACCCGGCGGTTGGTGCGATCGAACAGGCGCACGCCCAGTTCCTGTTCAAGGGCCTGGATCTGCTGGCTCAGCGGCGGCTGAGAGATGCGCAGCAGTTCGGCTGCCCGTCCGAAGTGCAACTCTTCGGCCACCGCCACGAAATAGCGTAGATGTCTCAGTTCCAAGTGCGCTCCAAACGATTCGCAAAACATATCAATAAGGTCGAATAATATATTGGATAGCTTAAACAAAGCTTCCTATCATTTCGCCCATAAACCCGAACAACAGCAATTGCGCCCGCCGATCGAAAAATGATCACAGGCGTAACGGGCCGCTTTTGGCCGGAAAAAGCGAATCGGACAGAGGTCTTCATCGTGAGCAGTACGCACGGCGCCAGTGGCGCGTCAGCAGAGATACCCGCGCCTGGCGCGCCCATCAGCCATACCGAGAAAGGCACGCAGCGCTTCGCGCGCACTGCCCTGGCCCTGTTCGCTGGCGGCTTCGCCACCTTCGCCCTGCTGTACTGCGTGCAGCCGATGATGCCCATGCTGTCGCAGGCGTTCGGTATCAACGCAGCGCAGAGCAGCCTGATCCTTTCGCTCTCGACCCTGACACTGGCCGTCGGATTGCTGATCACCGGACCGATCTCCGATGCCATCGGCCGCAAGCAGGTGCTGGTCGTCTCCCTGCTCGCGGCCGCCGTGTTCACCGTCGGCAGTGCACTCGCACCCAGCTGGGAAGGCGTACTGCTGATGCGCGCGCTGGTGGGCTTGGCGCTCAGCGGGGTGGCTGCGGTGGCCATGACCTACTTGAGCGAAGAGATCCACCCGCACCACCTCGGCCTGGCGATGGGGCTGTATATCGGCGGCAATGCCATCGGCGGCATGAGCGGACGCTTGCTGAGCGGCGTGCTGGTGGACTACCTGTCGTGGCACAGCGTGCTCGGAGTGATGGGCGGTCTGGCGCTACTGGCGGCGCTGTTGCTCTGGCGCTTCCTGCCGGAGTCGCGGCACTTCCACCCACGCCCGTTGCGCCTACGCGGCTTGCTGCAGGGCTACACGCTGCATTTTCGCGATGCCGGCCTGCCGTGGCTGTTCCTGCAGGGGTTCCTGCTGATGGGCAGCTTCGTCACGCTGTACAACTACATCGGCTATCGGCTGATTGCCGAGCCGTTCCACCTCAGCCAGACCATGATCGGCCTGCTGGCGGTGCTCTATCTGTCGGGCATCTACAGTTCGGCACAGGTGGGCGCGCTCGCTGATCGCTTCGGCCGGCGCCGAGTGTTCTGGCTGGTAATCGCCCTCATGTTGGCAGGCGTGGCCCTGACCCTGTTCGACCGACTGCCGCTAGTACTGCTGGGCATGCTGCTGTTCACCTTCGGTTTCTTTGGCGCCCATTCGGTGGCCAGCAGCTGGATCGGCCGCCGCGCGCAACAGGCTCGGGGCCAGGCGTCGTCGCTCTATCTGTTCAGCTACTACCTGGGCTCGAGCATCGCCGGCACGCTGGGCGGCGTCTTCTGGCACGCTGCCGGCTGGGACGGCGTAGGTCTGTTCATCGCCTCGCTGTTGCTGATCGCCCTCGCCGTGGCCCTGCACCTCGCGCGCCTGCGCCCACTGCCGGAGCCGCAGGCGGCGCACTGAGCCGCTAAAGCAAAACGCCCCGCAAATGCGGGGCGTTTTCCTGGAGCCGCTGGCAAATCAGCCGTGGTACTGCGCCGACAGCTCGTGGACCGACTCGATGAAGGCGCCGGCATGAGCGGGATCGACTTCCGGCGTGATGCCGTGGCCCAGGTTGAACACGTGGCCTTCGCCATGGCCGAAACTGGCCAGAATGCGCGCCACTTCGGCGCGGATGGCGTCGGGCTTGGCATAGAGCACGCTCGGGTCCATGTTGCCCTGCAGTGCGACCTTGCCGCCGACGCGGCGGCGTGCCTCGCCGATATCGCAGGTCCAGTCCAGCCCCAGCGCTTCGACGCCCGAGTCGGCCATCGATTCCAGCCAGAGGCCGCCGCCCTTGGTGAACATGATGACCGGCACGCGGCGGCCGTCATGTTCGCGAATCAGACCATCGACGATCTTGCGCATGTAGGCCAGGGAGAATTCCTGGTAGGCCGCCGCCGACAGGCTGCCACCCCAGGAATCGAAGATCTGCACCGCCTGGGCACCGGCGAGGATCTGGCCATTGAGGTAGCTGGTGACCGACTGCGCCAGCTTGTCCAGCAGGGCGTGCATCGCCTGCGGGTTCTCGTAGAGCATCGCCTTGGACTTACGGAAATCCTTCGACGAGCCGCCCTCGACCATGTAGGTCGCCAGGGTCCAGGGGCTGCCGGAGAACCCGATCAGCGGCACGCGGCCATTGAGTTCACGGCGAATGGTACGCACTGCGTCCATCACATAGCCCAGGTCCTTCTCCGGATCGGGAATCGGCAGCGCCTCGATGTCCGCAACGGTGCTCACCACCTTCTTGAAGCGCGGTCCCTCGCCGGTCTCGAAGTACAGCCCCAAACCCATGGCGTCCGGCACGGTGAGGATGTCGGAGAAGAGGATCGCGGCATCCAGCGGATAGCGATCCAGCGGCTGCAGCGTCACCTCGCAAGCGAGTTCGGGATTCATGCACAGGCTCATGAAGTCACCGGCCTTGGCGCGGCTGGCCCGGTACTCGGGCAGATAGCGGCCGGCCTGGCGCATCATCCACACCGGGGTGACGTCGACAGGCTGCTTGAGCAGGGCACGAAGGAAGCGGTCGTTCTTCAAGACGGTCATGGCAGGGTTCCAGCGTAAAAGTGCCGTGCATTGTCGCAAAGCAGAAAAAAAAAGGCACGGCGAGCGCCGTGCCATTTAGCTATGGGCTTGATTCAAATCAGGCCACTCCGGGCGCCCTTCGATGCCCGGCAACGCCCAATCAGACGCCGAGATAATCCATGATGCCTTCAGCAGCCTGACGACCTTCGAAGATCGCCGTCACCACCAGATCGGAGCCGCGGACCATGTCGCCGCCGGCGAAGATCTTCGGGTTGCTGGTCTGGTGCTTGAACTGACCCACCTCGGGTGCTACGACGCGGCCCTGGTTGTCGATCTGGATGCCCTGGGCTTCGAACCACGGCGCCGGGCTCGGACGGAAACCAAAGGCGATGACCACGGCATCGGCCGGCAGCACCTGCTCGGAACCCGGAATCGGCTCCGGGCTGCGGCGACCGCGTGCGTCTGGTGCGCCGAGACGTGTCTCGACCACCTTTACACCCTCAACCTTGCCTTCGCCGACGATGGCGATGGGTTGGCGGTTGAAGAGGAACTTCACGCCCTCTTCCTTGGCGTTCTTCACTTCGCGGCGCGAGCCCGGCATGTTCGCCGCATCACGACGGTAGGCGCAGGTCACGCTCTTCGCACCCTGGCGAATGGAAGTGCGGTTGCAGTCCATCGCGGTATCACCGCCGCCCAGCACCACGACCTTCTTGCCCTTCATGTCGATGAAGTCTTCGGCAGACTTCTCGAAGCCGAGGTTGCGGTTGACGTTGGCGATGAGGAAATCCAGCGCGTCGTACACGCCCGGCAGGTCCTCACCGGGGAAGCCGCCCTTCATGTAGGTGTAGGTGCCCATGCCCATGAACACGGCATCGTAATCGGCCAGCAGCTGGTCGATGGTGATGTCCTTGCCTACCTCGGTGTTAAGACGAAACTCGATGCCCATGCCGCCGAAGATTTCGCGACGACGGCTGAGTACGGTCTTTTCCAGCTTGAACTCGGGAATGCCGAAGGTCAGCAGACCGCCGATCTCGGGGTTCTTGTCGAACACCACCGGGGTCACGCCGTTGCGCACGAGAATATCGGCACAGCCCAGTCCTGCCGGGCCGGCACCGATGATCGCGACTTTCTTGCCGGTCGGCTTGACCTTGGACATGTCGGGCCGCCAGCCCATGGCGAAGGCGGTATCGGCGATGTACTTCTCCACCGAGCCGATGGTCACGGCGCCGAAGCCGTCGTTCAGGGTACAGGCGCCCTCGCAGAGACGATCCTGCGGGCAGACGCGACCGCAGACTTCCGGCAGCGTGTTGGTCTGGTGCGCCAGTTCGGCGGCCGCGAGGATGTTGCCCTCGGAGACCAGCTTGAGCCAGTTGGGAATATAGTTGTGGACCGGGCACTTCCACTCGCAATAGGGGTTGCCGCAACCCAGGCAGCGGTGAGCCTGTTCGCAGGCCTGCTGCGGCTTGAAGGGTTCGTAGATCTCGACGAACTCCTTCTTGCGCTGGCGCAGCAGCTTCTTCTTCGGATCCTTGCGCCCGACCTCGATGAACTGGAAGTCGTTATTCAGACGTTCAGTCATTTCAAAACCTCTCAACAGCAGCCGTAGGCAATACATACGGCTGCAAGACAATCAGGGTGAGCAGCGGCCCCGCGTTGCTGGGGCCGCTGCCTGAAGCGGCTTATTGTTATTGCGGATTGGCCCGGGTGCTCGACAGCAGCGAAGCCAGGTTGGCCGCCTTGGGCTTGACCAGCCAGAACCGACGCAGGTAGTCGTCGAGATTATCCAGCAGCTCAGCCCCCCACTCACTCGCGGTTTCAACAACGTATTCGCGCAGCACGTCCTGCAGATGGCTGCGATAGGCTTCCATCGCCTCGCCGGTGATGCGCTGCAAGTTGACCAGCTCGTTGTTCACCCGGTCCACGAAACTGTTGTCCATGTCCAGCACATAGGCGAAACCACCGGTCATGCCCGAGCCGAAGTTGTGTCCGGTCTTGCCAAGCACGCAGACGAAGCCACCGGTCATGTACTCGCAGCAATGGTCGCCAGTACCCTCGACAACTGCGTGGGCGCCAGAGTTGCGCACCGCGAAACGCTCACCCGCGGTACCTGCAGCGAACAGCTTGCCGCCGGTAGCACCGTACAGACAGGTGTTGCCGATGATCGCCGAATCCTGGGACCGATAGCTGGCGCCCTGCGACGGCGTGACCACCAGCTTGCCGCCGGTCATGCCCTTGCCGACGTAATCGTTGGCATCGCCTTCCAGATAGAGATTGAGGCCACCGGCGTTCCAGACGCCGAAGCTCTGGCCGGCAGTGCCCTTGAAGCGGAAGGTGATCGGCGCACCGGCCATGCCCTGGTTGCCATGCTGGCGAGCGATCTCGCCGGAGACACGGGCACCAATGGAGCGGTCGCAGTTACAGATTTCCAGCTCGAACTCGCCACCGTTCTTGGCATCGATGGCGCCTTTGGCCAGCTTGACCATTTCTTCGGCCAGCAGGCCCTGGTCGAACGGCGGGTTCTTCTCGACCAAGCAGAATTGCGGCTTGTCGGCGGCGATGTTGCTGCTGCCGAGCAGGGGCGACAGATCCAAGTTGTTCTGCTTGGCGGTATCGCCCGGCAGCACCTCGAGCAGATCGGTACGCCCGATCAGCTCACCGAGGCTGCGCACGCCCAGCTTGGCCAGCCACTCGCGGGTTTCCTCGGCGACGAACTGGAAGAAGTTGACCACCATGTCGACGGTGCCGATGAAGTGATCCTTGCGCAGCTGCTCGTTCTGCGTGGCAACGCCGGTGGCGCAGTTGTTCAGGTGGCAGATGCGCAGGTACTTGCAGCCCAAGGCGATCATCGGCGCAGTACCGAAGCCAAAGCTTTCGGCGCCGAGGATCGCGGCCTTGATCACGTCGAGGCCAGTCTTCAGGCCGCCATCGGTCTGCACCCGGACCTTGCCGCGCAGGTCGTTGCCGCGCAGGGTCTGGTGGGTTTCGGCAAGGCCGAGCTCCCAGGGCGAGCCGGCATAGCGAATGGAAGTCAGTGGCGAAGCGCCGGTGCCGCCGTCGTAGCCGGAGATGGTGATCAGGTCGGCATAGGCCTTGGCCACACCGGCGGCGATGGTACCCACGCCCGGCTCGGCCACCAGTTTGACCGAAACCAGCGCCTGCGGGTTGACCTGCTTGAGGTCGAAGATCAGCTGAGCCAGATCCTCGATGGAGTAGATGTCGTGGTGCGGCGGCGGGGAGATCAAGGTGACGCCCGGTACCGCGTAACGCAGCCGCGCGATCAGGCCATTGACCTTGCCACCGGGCAGCTGGCCGCCTTCACCGGGCTTGGCGCCCTGGGCGACCTTGATCTGCAGTACTTCGGCATTGACCAGGTATTCCGGCGTGACACCGAAGCGGCCGGTCGCTACCTGCTTGATCTTCGAGCTGCGCTCGGTGCCGTAGCGAGCCGGGTCTTCACCTCCCTCACCAGAGTTCGAGCGCGCGCCGATGCGGTTCATCGCCGCGGCGATGGCTTCGTGGGCTTCCGGCGACAGGGCGCCCAGCGAAATACCAGCGGAATCAAACCGCTTGAGAATCGCCTCAAGCGGCTCGACCTCTTCCAGCGCCAGCGGCTGCTCAGCCACCTTGACCTTGAGCAAGTCGCGGAGCATGGCCACCGGACGCTGGTCGACCAACGCGGTGTATTCCTTGAAGCGGCTGTAATCGCCGCTCTGCACCGCCACCTGCAGCGCGCTGACTACATCCGGGTTGTACGCATGGTATTCGCCACCGTAGACGAACTTCAGCAGGCCACCCTGCTGGATCGGCTTGCGGCTGCTCCAGGCTTCGGCGGCGAGGGCCTTCTGCTCGGCCTCCAGATCCTCGAAGCGCGCGCCCTTGATACGGCTGGCCACGCCGCGGAAGCTGAGGTCCACGACTTCTTCAGCCAAGCCAACAGCTTCGAACAGCTGCGCGCCGCGGTAGGAGGCGATGGTCGAGATGCCCATCTTGGAGATGATCTTCATCAGCCCCTTGGAGATGCCCTTGCGATAGTGCTTGAACACCTCATAGAGGTCGCCCAGCACTTCGCCAGTGCGGATCAGGTCGCCCAGCACTTCGAAAGCAAGGAACGGGTAGACCGCAGTCGCGCCGAAGCCGATCAGCACCGCGAAATGGTGCGGATCACGGGCGGTGGCGGTTTCGACCAAGATGTTGCAGCTGCAGCGCAGGCCGGTTTCCACCAGACGATGGTGAACCGCGCCCACGGCCAGCGAAGCATGCACCGGCAGCTTGCCTGGCGCGATATGACGATCGCTGAGTACCAGCAGGACCTTGCCGCCACGTACGGCTTCCTCGGCCTGATCGGCAATATTGCGAATCGCCGCCTCGAGGCCGACGGCCTCGTCGTAGTTCAGGTCGATGACCAGACGCTCGAATCCCGGACGCTCCAGGTTCATGATCGTCCGCCACTTCGCCGGCGAGATCACCGGAGTGGTCAGAATCGCGCGGTTGGCGTGCTCGGCGGTTTCCTCGAAGACATTGCGCTCGGCACCCAGGCAGGTTTCCAGCGACATGACGATGGCTTCGCGCAGCGGGTCGATCGGCGGATTGGTGACCTGCGCGAACTGCTGGCGGAAGTAGTCGTAGGGCGAGCGCACACGACGCGACAGGACCGCCATGGGCGTATCGTCACCCATCGAGCCGACCGCTTCCTGGCCTTGCTCGGCCAACGGACGCAGTACCTGGTCACGCTCCTCGAAGGTGACCTGGTACATCTTCATGTACTGCTTGAGCTGGTCGGCATCGTAGAAGGCCGAACCATGGTCGTTGTCGTCCAGGGTCGACTGGATGCGCAGGGCGTTCTGCCGCAGCCACTTCTTGTAGGGCTGCTGTGCCTTGAGGCGATTGTCGATGTCGTCGGTGTGCAGCACCTTGCCGGTGTGGGTGTCCACGGCGAGGATCTGCCCCGGCCCGACACGGCCCTTGGCCAGGACGTCTTCCGGTTTGTAATCCCAGACGCCAACTTCGGAGGCGAGGGTAATGTAGCCGTTCTTGGTGGTCACCCAGCGCGCCGGGCGCAAGCCGTTGCGGTCGAGCAGGCAGACTGCATGGCGACCGTCGGTCAGCACCACGCCAGCCGGACCATCCCAGGGTTCCATGTGCATGGAGTTGAATTCATAAAACGCCCGCAGATCGGGGTCCATGGTCTCGACGTTCTGCCACGCCGGCGGAATGATCATACGCAGGCCACGGAACAGATCCATTCCGCCGGTGACCAAGAGCTCAAGCATGTTGTCCATGCTGGAAGAGTCCGAGCCGGTGCGATTGATCAGCGGCGACAGGCTTTCCAGGTCGGGCAGCAGCTCGTTGGCGAACTTCAGGCGACGTGCCTGCGCCCAGTTACGGTTGCCGGTGATGGTATTGATCTCACCGTTGTGCGCGAGGAAACGGAACGGCTGAGCCAGGCGCCATTGCGGCATGGTGTTGGTGGAGAAACGCTGGTGAAATACGCAGATCGCAGTGGCGAGACGCTCATCGCCCAGGTCAGGATAAAACTGCGCCAGGTCGGCGGGCATCATCAGGCCCTTGTAGATGATGTCCTTGTCGGAGAGGCTGCAAACGTAGAAGGCGCTGTCGTCGGCGAGCGCGACTTCGGCGCGGCGGCGTGCGAAGAACAGCTTGATGCCGAACTCGCGTTCGTCCAAGCCATCGCCGGAGACAAAGACCTGCTCGATCCGCGGCAGACGCTCAAGAGCAAGCTGACCCAACACGCTGGTATCGATTGGCACTTCACGCCAGCCGACCAGCGTCAGACCTTGGGCAATAATCTCTTCACTGAGACGAGCGCGGGCCTGGTGCGCCTTGCTGGCGTCCTGATCCAGAAAGATCATCCCGACGGCATACTGCGCAGGCAGCTCGGCGTTGAAATGCTCCAGAGCCTGGGCACGCAGAAATGCGTCGGGCTTCTGCATCAGCAGACCGCAACCGTCACCGGTTTTGCCGTCAGCGTTGATGCCACCGCGGTGAGTCATGCAGGTCAGGGACTGAATGGCAGTCTTTAGCAGGTGATGGCTAGCCTCGCCCTGCATGTGGGCAATCAGACCGAAGCCGCAGTTATCCTTGAACTCTTCAGGACGAAAAAGACCTGCTCTCATAGGCACTCCACCAGCTAAATGCGTTGTAAATCAACCCCTTATTGACGGGCAGAGACTCACCCCGTCATTCACGTGGGCAAAAGGGGGAGCAGTTTACAAAGCCAGCTAGAGCGACACAATTTATTTTTGCAAGCCCCAGAAAGGTGCATTGCGCACTTTTTTGGGGCATTTTTCTATCGAGCCTGTTTGATTTCCTGTTGCACGCTTGCCAAATTTCGCACCCACGGCTTGCCAGCCTGCAACGAGACGGGCAGCGTCTTGACCGCTGCGACCGCAGCAGCACGACTCGCGAAGTTGCCGTAAGTCACGACGTAGAGCGGCTTGCCTTCATGCACTTTGGCGAAGTATCGGTAGTTACCGCCATGCTGCTGGACGATTGCTTGAGCGTTCTTCTCGACACGGGTCCCCAGGATCTGAACCAGATAATTGCTTCCCGGCTGGCTCGCATACCAAGAGCTATTGGTTGAACCCGAGGCAGTTGCTGCAGCAGCCGCACGCTCTGCGGCATTCGGCCGCACCTGGGGTGACGCAGGCGCCGGAGCGGGAGCCGGAGCAGCAACTTGCGGAGCGGGTGCGGGCTGAACACGCTCGCTCGGTGCTGGCGCTGGTGCTGGTGCAGGTGCAGGTGCAGGTGCAGGTGCAGGTGCAGGAATTGTAGGGACTGCGGCATTCGCGGTGGGCCCGCCATTCTCGTCCTCGCTCTCGCCACCAGCAGCGGCCGCCAGCGGCTCGCGCACCACCGGCTGTGCGTCGCCACCCAGCGGCAGGGACAACGGCCGCTCTTGTCCATCGAACTCGATGGCAGTCGGGTCCTGCTCCGCGGACTCAGCAGCCGGCCCCGAGGCAGACGAACCATCGAGCGGCAGGGAAGTCACTTCGGGGGCCGAAGGGCGCTCGGAATCGCCGCCACGCAAGAAAAGAAAGCCGACCGCTATAAGAACAAGGACTGCGACTACAGCAACCAAATGTTTTTTGGGTAGCGGAAATCCGATACCGCCCGATTTCCGCCGCCCGCGCTTGCTCTGCATCGCGGCGATGAGCTCGTCTCGGGCCAACTGATTGATCGCCCCCGGCCAACCACCAGACTGCTCATGGATACGACCAATCTGCTCTTCGCTCAGACACTCTAGGCCGCTACCGGCACCCTCCAGCCGCAATGCCAGGTACTCCCTGGTTTCGTCCTCTTCATACGGCTGCAGCGCGATGGCATGGTAGCGCTCCTCGCCATCACTCAAGGCCTCGAGCCGCCCGCCAAGCGCAGACTCACCGAACAGGAACACATGCGGCCTGGCCTCAGGGGTGCCCGCAGCTAGACGCAGAAGGGTTTCCACCGCAGCACCCGTCAACTGCTCGGCGTCGTCGACCAATAGATAGACTTCCTGACCTGTCAACGCCAGCTGGATGACCTGGGCCATCACGCCGTCGAAATCGGCCTCCTGGCTGTTCAGTGCTTGAGCGATCTGTGCCAACAGCGCGCTCGCATCCATCGTAGCCTGAGGGGTAATGACTACGCTCTGAACCGCCTGCTTGTTGCTACTGGCAACCAGTGCCTGACGCAAAAGGGTTTTTCCACTTCCCTCCGGCCCGGTAACCAGCAGCAGCAACTGGCTGTAGCGCGCCAGATGATGAAGCTGCCCAAGCACCGGCTTGCGCTGCGCGGGGAAGAACTTGAAGCCCGGAACGCGAGCAGCAAACGGGTCATGGCTGAAGCCATAGTGATTCAGAAACGCGTCGTCCGCAGACAAACTGGTCATGGAAATTTTCTTATGCTCCAAGGTGTTCCGTCATTGCACCGTAACTGGCGCTCAAGGTGGTTTCCAGCACGTCGCGAGGGAAGTCCCCGGTCACAACAGCCTCGCCCATTCGCCGTAGCAAAACGAGGCGCAGCCGACCGTCCAGAACCTTCTTGTCGACTGCCATGTGCTCGAGAAAGTCCTGCGGCTTCATCTGCGCGGGGGGCACGACCGGAAGCGCCGCGCGCTGCAGCAACCTGATGGCCCGGTCACGCTCCATCCGCGTGATCCAGCCCAGCTGACACGACATCTCCAACGCCATCACGGTTCCCGCCGACACGGCCTCACCATGCAACCAGACGCCATAGCCCATATGTGTTTCTATCGCGTGGCCAAATGTGTGACCTAGATTGAGAATCGCGCGCACGCCGGACTCGCGCTCATCAGCGTTCACCACCTTGGCCTTTGCAGCGCAGGAGCGATGGATCGCCTCCGTCAGCACCACAGGATCAAGCGCTCGAAGTCGATCAACATTTGCCTCAAGCCAGCCAAGGAAGGGCTCGTCGCAGATAAGCCCATACTTGATCACCTCAGCCAGCCCCGCAGAAAGCTCACGAGGCGGCAATGTCTTCAAGGTCGCGGTGTCAATGATGACCGCTCGGGGCTGATAGAACGCCCCGATCATGTTTTTGCCTAGAGGGTGATTGATACCGGTCTTGCCGCCGACCGAAGAGTCCACTTGCGACAATAGCGTGGTGGGAACCTGAATGAAGTCCACGCCACGCTGATAGCTGGCAGCTGCATAGCCCGCCATATCGCCAATGACGCCGCCACCCAGCGCGATGACCGTGGTATTGCGATCGTGCCTAGCTCCGAGCAGAGCGTCGAAGATGAGCTGCAGGGTTTGCCAATTCTTGTGTTCCTCCCCGTCGGGAAGAATCACCGGAGTGACAGAGTAGTCGGAAAGGGTCTGAGTCAGTCGATCGAGATACAGCGGCGCAACAGTTTCATTAGTGACAACTGCCACCTGCCGCCCGCGGATCCTGTCGGAAAACAGCTCGGCGCGATCAATCAACCGCTCGCCAATATGAATGGGATAGCTACGCTCACCGAGATCGACCTGAAGAGTCTGCATGGGGCCCCCAACAATAAAGGGGTCTAGGATAGCGCAGATTCATCCCGGCTTTCACGAGGCGGTAAAGACGCGAGCCGGTCGAGAATTTCCGTCACAACCATCCGCGGCGGACGTTCGTCGGTTTCGATGATGACGTCCGCTATCGAGCGATATAGCGGATCGCGAATGGCCATGAGGGCGGACAGAACGCTGCGGGGATCACTAGCCTGCAATAGCGGCCGGTTGCGGTCGCGGGCGGTGCGTTCGAGCTGCTGGTCGACCGACGTGCAAAGATAGACGACTTGCCCACCCGCACGAAGGGCCTGCCGATTATCCTCTCGCAACACCGCACCACCGCCAGTGGCCAGCACCACTCCCTCGAGCTGGCAGAGATCGGCGATCACCGCCCGCTCCCGCTCACGAAAGCCGCCCTCACCCTCCACGTCAAAGATCAGTGGAATGCTGGCACCGGTCCGTTGTTCGATCTCCTTATCGGAATCCTTGAATGGGAGACGAAGCTCTTTGGCAAGCAAACGCCCGATGGTGCTTTTGCCAGCACCCATCGGGCCTACGAGGATAGTGTTCTTCAATGAGGTCAGCGACTCACAGCAACAGCTTGGTGATTGAGAATCTTGGGAGTCAAGAATATCAGCAACTCGGATTTTGAGTCTGCCACGACGTCCCTTCGAAACATACGCCCAAGATAAGGCAGATCACCCAGGAACGGAACTTTATCCACCGACCGGCTTTGCGTGTTGGAGAAAACCCCACCAATAACGACAGTCTCGCCGTCATTCACAAGGATTTTCGCGTTCACTTCATTCTTGCGGATGGTCGGAGTGCCGTTGACGTCGTTTGCAAAGTCCGGCTCGTCCTTGGTGACCTTCACCTCCATGATGATCCGGTTATCAGGGGTAATCTGGGGCGTCACCTCCAGCGAAAGCGCGGCCTCCACGAAGGTTGTGGAAGTAGCACCGCTTGAACTCGCCTCTTGATAAGGAATCTCCGACCCCTTGAGAATCTTTGCCGTTTCCTTATCAGCCGTCATGACCTTTGGCTGAGAAACCACTTCGCCATTACCCGACTTTTCCATCGCGGAAAGCTCGAGATCAAGAATCAGATTATCTGTGATATAGCCAATTCCGATTCCGGCAGTCCGATTCGCTACGCCAAGGTCAACGAACGGATAATTACCGTTGCCATCTTCGCCACTTTCACCAGCCTCATCGCCAAAATCGTCGCTGCCGTAAACAGCGCCCCGCCCGTTAGCGAACAGCTGCGTCCCACCCCAACGTACGCCCAGCGCCTTGTCATAATCTACGTTCGCCTCGACGATTCGAGCCTCGATCATGACCTGTCGGACTGGAATATCCAGCTGCGCCACGATGCGCCGAAGTTCGTCCAAGCGCTCCTGAGTCTGGTAGGCAATGATGTTGTTCGTACGGTCATCAACCGCGAGCGATCCACGCTCGTCTGCCTGCCCCTCGGAATTGGTCACCGACTGAAACAGCCGCGCAATATCGGCAGCTTTTGCATAATTGACCTGAACGACCTCGCGACGAAGTGGAGCAAGCTCGGCGATCTGCCGCTGCGACTCAAGCTCCTGACGCTCACGGGCAGCAATCTCGTCGGCAGGCGCGACCAGCAGCACGTTACCAACCTGGCGCTTATCCAGACCTTTGGTTTTAAGCACCAGATCCAGCGCCTGGTCCCAAGGCACGTTTTGCAGACGCAGGGTTATGTTGCCAGCGACGGTATCGCTCGCCACCAGGTTCAGATCGGTGAAGTCAGCGATCAGCTGCAGTACGGAACGAACGTCGATATCCTGAAAGTTGAGCGAGAGTTTCTCGCCCGAATAAGCGAAGCGCTCAGCCTTGCGCTTCTCGGCTTCATCCTCGGTCAGAGGCTTGATGCTGATGGTCAGTTTGTTGTCTGTCTGGTACGCCAGATAATCGTATCGACCGGTCGGCTCGATGGCGACACTAGCTCCACCGGCCTGAGCGGACGAATCGACAAACTTTACGGGCGTAGCGAAATCCTGAACATCAAGACGAACACGCAGCGCCTCCGGCAGTTGAGCCTTGTCGAAGAGGACACGAATCTTTCCGCCCTGCTCCTCAATGGTCGAGCCTACCGATGGGTCAGAGAGCGTAATAACGACGTTTCCGGCACCGTCTTCACCCCGACGGAAATCGATGTTCTCGATCGCCTTACCTACAGCCATCGCCTTGGCAGGCGCAACCACTGGAGCAACGGGCGCAGCTGAAACAGCTGGGGCACGTACAGCACCCGAACTTTCGCCCAATACCACAAAGAGATTGTTACCATCTACGCGAGTGGAGTAGGGCACCAGAGTATTGAGATTAACGATCAGTCGGGTACGGCCTTGGGCTTCAACGACGGTCACGCTCCGCGCATTGCCAACTCCTAGCTCGCGATTCTTCGCTCCGAGCTTATTGGATACGCCGGGCAGGTCGAGCGCGATCCGCGCAGGCTGATCGAGGGTATAACCACGCGGTGCAGCCACCGGTTCGTCGAACGCAAGCTTCAATTCAACACGGTCGCCAGGCAGCGCAGCGACATCGAGGGCGTTCAGGTTGGCCGCCAGCAGGGCTGGAGAAATAAACGCCGCAAGCAAAGAGATACCTAGGCGTGAAAGGGTAGTGTTCATAAATTGCTTCCGTTGTGCAGACCGGTAAAGGTTTTCCATGCTTTTGCCCCGCGCTAGGTGCGCTCTTTCAAGGTCAGACTGCGCGGGCGCTCGAGCCACCCACCCTCTCCATCAGGTACGATTTCCACTACATCCACTCCCGCATCGCTGATCTCGACGATACGGCCATGGTTGCGCCCCAAATAGTCACCAATCTTGACGCGATGAACCCCGTCGCCGCCCTTGATCAAGGCGTACCGCCCCCCACCATTGGCTAACGTGCCTACCATCGTGAAGTTCTCGATATTGAACCCCTCAAGAAACTGCTTAACTCGCGACTCATCGGGCTGGATATCTTTTGAGCCCTTTTGCCGCTGGGTTAAATCAAGCTTGACGGGAGGCTGAAACGGATGTCGCAGGGCGGCAGCGCTATAGGTAAAGGCTTCGTAGGGAATGAATGCCGGTAGCGGCTCAATTGTCCCTTTCGGCTTCGCCCTGACCTCATTCATATATTGCTGCAGATCGCCGAAGTCGTTGCTGCTGCCGCAGCCAGTCAGCGCAACCAGACTTAAGCCCAACGCAGTAAGTCTCGCGCGATTCATTTCTGCAGCCCCTTGTCGTTATAACGATAAGTCTTAGCGACGATGTTCATCCGCAATTTTGATGTAGCTTCGTTCTTTTCAGTCTTGATCTCGAAATCATGTAGCGTGACGATACGCGGAAGGCTTGCCACACCACTCACGAAAGTTGCCAGATCGTGATACCCCCCAACGACCTTGATATTTATAGGCAACTCGATATAAAACTGCTGAGCCACCTCTGGCTGCAACTTGATTTCCTCGAACTCCAGCCCACTACCGAGACCCGTTCGAGTGATGTCTTCCAGAAGCCCAGGGACCTCGGTATCGCTTGGCAGTTGCCGCAATAACGCACCAAACGACGTTTCCATCTCGGCCATTTGCGCTTTATAAGCTTCCAAATTGGCGGCCTGGAAGGCTTTGGTCGAGAACTGCTGCTTCAAGGTTTCTTCCTGAGCGCGCTGCTGCTCCAATTGCAGTTGCATATCCTGCAAATGAAAGTAATAACCTATAGCAAGCACCGCTGCGAGAAGCATAACGCCAGCAATGAACTTGACCGGCGCAGGCCAAGAACCGAGGTTATTAAGATCGAGATCAGCGAAGTCTATCTTGCGAAAACTATCTAACGATTCAGCCAGACTCATGGCTTTGCTCCTTCCGTAGCGGCAACCGGCTGCGTTTGCTGAACCGTCAGCTGGAACACATTTTCCTGATCCACGGCACCGGCGGTGACGGCTTTCACCTCGTTCAGATTCGGCGCCTCGAGCCAATCAGAGGCATCAAGATTGCGCATAAGGTTGGAGACACGATTGTTCGATTCGGCGGCACCAATGATCGCAATGTTCTTTCCGGTCATTTTTACCGAAGTGAAATACACTCCATCCGGCAGAGTTCTTACAAGCTGATCAAAAACTCGCCCGATAATAGGTCGATTACCTTGCAAGTCCTGGATGATTTTCATTCGCTCCAGTAGTTGCTGACGGCGCTCTTTTAATTCCTTGATTTCTTTAATACGAGCATCAAGAACCGCAATTTCCTTTTTGACAAACTCGTTGCGCGCACTCTGCTGCTCAATCGCAGCTTGGAAATAACGATCTCCAAGAAAGACCAGACCAGCCGCTATGACCAGCACACCGACCAGAGACGCTAGGAAACGCTGCTTTCGTTCTTCACGCAGCTGTTCACGCCACGGAAGTAAGTTGATTTGCGCCATTAGTCGAAGCTCCTTAGCGCCAGGCCACAAGCAATCATCAAGGCCGGCGCATCGCTAGCCAGCGCTCCAGCATTCACTTTGCTGCTCAAAGCCATATCGGCGAATGGATTCGCAACTAGAGTCTGAGTACCGATCTTCTGCTGAATCATGTGATCCAACCCAGGTATCGATGCCGTCCCGCCCGCTAACAGGATGCAGTCGACATCATGGAACTGTCCTGCCGCAAAGAAGAACTGCAACGAGCGAGAAACCTGCTGCACAACTGCCTCTTTGAACGGAAGCAAAACCTCACTGTCGTAGTCGTCTGGGAGGCCGCCTTGCTTTTTGGCTAGACCAGCTTCTTCTTGTGAAAGGCCGTAGCGTCGCTGAATTTCCTCCGTCAGCTGACGCCCGCCAAAAAGCTGTTCACGGGTATAAATAGTACGACCGTTATGCAGAACACTGAGGGTAGTCATGGTGGCACCGATATCCACCACGGCGACGGTCAGCTCTCCATGCGCCGCACCCAACTGTGGAGCGAGTAGCCCGTAAGACCGCTCAAGCGCATAGGCTTCGACGTCAACCACCTTGGCAGTGAGCCCCGCCAGCGCAAGCGCTGCCTCACGAATTTCGACGTTTTCCTTGCGGCAAGCGGCGAGCAGGACTTCTGCTCGGCCAGGAGAGCGAGGAGCCGGCCCCTGGACTTCGAAGTCGATCGCCACTTCTTCCACCGGATAGGGAATGTACTGGTCCGCCTCGATCTTCAGCTGATTCTCGAGTTCTTCGTCGGACAAACCAGCATCCATCTCGATGATCTTGGTGATTACCGCGGAGCCTGAAACAGCCACTACCGCCGACTTGCATCCGGTCTTGGCCTTGGCAACCACCCGCTGCAATGCCTGGCCGACGCCCTCGAGCTCGGCGATGTTCTTTTCAACTACGGCGTTTGCCGGGAGCGGCTCGACAGCATACGCCTCGACGCGGTAGCGACTACCTGATCGACTTAATTCGAGGAGCTTGACTGAGGTCGAACTGATATCGATCCCAAGCAGCGTGTTCGCTTTCTTAGTGAAGAGCCCTAGCACGACCGATTTCCTATCTTTATCCGCAACTTACGGATTAATTATGTTTATCCACATTAGATAACAGCCTTGACAGAAGCGCAAATGGCTACCCGGCAAAAAAACCGCATATAATGTGAACGGTTTTCCCTTTCAGCATCGCCGCAGTCTTCCTCCCCCAAATCCTGGATTCCAAGAACCCTGATGCGTTTTTTGAAATTTTTTCTCTGGTCGTGCTTCGCAGTCTTTTGCGCACTCTTGCTGAGCATCAGCGGCGCATTTCTCTACCTCAGCCCCAACCTCCCCTCCGTCGATTCCCTGCGGAGCATACAGCTTCAAATTCCGCTGCGGGTTTATAGCGCGGATGACAAGCTGATCGCCGAGTTCGGGGAAATGCGACGCTCACCGATCCACTTCGAGGACATCCCTGAGGAATTCATCCACGCACTGCTGGCTGCCGAGGACGACAATTTCGCTAATCATTATGGCGTCGACATAACCGGCCTGATGCGCGCTGCCACGCAATTATTGAAAAGTGGGCAGATTCAGACCGGCGGCAGCACCATTACCATGCAGGTGGCGAAGAATTACTTCCTTACCAGTGAGCGGAGTTTCTCGCGCAAGATCAACGAGATACTGCTGGCATTGCAGATAGAGCGCGAGCTCAGCAAGAACGAAATCCTCGAGCTGTACGTCAACAAGATCTACCTTGGCAATCGTGCCTATGGAATCGAGGCGGCTTCTCAGGTGTATTACGGCAAGCCCATTTCGGAGCTTAGCGTCGCACAGCTGGCGATGATCGCCGGCCTGCCGAAGGCACCTTCTGCATTCAACCCATTGGTTAATCCGACCCGCAGCAAAGAACGACGCGACTGGATCCTGGGCCGCATGCACAGACTTGGCTCACTGGATGAAACTAGCTATCGGCAAGCACTCGCCGAACCTGAGACCGCTCGGTACCACGGCGCAGCCCCCGAGCTGGATGCCGCCTACATCGCGGAGATGGCGCGCGCCGAGATGGTGGGCCGCTTCGGCAGCGCTGCCTACACGGATGGCTTCCGGGTAAAGACCACGGTGTCCAGCGAGCGGCAGCTTGCTGCCAACCTCGCACTCGACAACGGACTGATTGAATACGACCAGCGGCACGGCTACCGCGGACCGGAAGCGCGCCTCGCAGAACTGCCGCGCGATAGCTGGCCCAGCGAGCTGGCCAAGTACCGAAGCCTTTCCGGGCTGCAGCCGGCCGTCGTCACGCAGGTAGAGACCAGCGGGATTCTGGTGCTGACGCGCGACGGAAACGAGCACGCAGTCGCTTGGGACAGCATGAAGTGGGCCCGTCCCTACCTCGGCATCAACAGCATGGGGCCAAGGCCGCAGCGCCCAGCCGACGTGGTCAAGCTAGGCGACGTGGTCCGCATTCGCTGGCAGGACGATGAAACAGCCGTATTCAGCCAGGTGCCGCAGGCGCAGGCGGCACTGGTTTCACTCGACCCCCAGGATGGTTCGATCGAAGCGCTCGCAGGCGGTTTCTCGTTTGGCCAGAGCAACTACAACCGCGCCATCCAGGCCAAGCGCCAACCCGGGTCGAGCTTCAAACCGTTCATTTACAGCGCAGCGCTGGACGCGGGCTACACCGCCGCGAGCCTGGTCAACGATTCCCCCATCGTCTTTGTCGAACAGGGCATGGACCGCATCTGGCGCCCGAAGAACGACAACAATACGTTCCTCGGGCCGATCCGCATGCGCGAGGCGCTGTACAAATCGAGGAATCTGGTTTCGATTCGTCTGCTGCAGACAATGGGCATCGACCACACGGTCGATTACATCAGCCGCTTCGGTTTCAATCCGCAGGACCTGCCGCGCAACCTATCTCTGGCATTGGGTACCGCGACGCTTACACCTATGGAGATCGCCACCGGCTGGACGACCTTTGCAAACGGCGGGTACAAGATCGAGCCATACCTGATCCAGCGCATAGAAGACCGTGAAGGCAAGCTGCTCTTCGAGGCCAACCCGGCACGCGTGCCATCACGGAATACCGAGACCAAGGAAACAGAGGCCGAGGCTTACGCAGCGCCTGACACTAGAGCCCTGAATGACGGCGAGGCACTCGACGCCGAACCACGCCTTGCCGAGCAGGTACTCGATGAACGTACCGCCTACATCATGACCAGCATGCTGCAGGACGTTATCAAGCGCGGCACAGGGCGACGTGCGCTGGCCATGGGTCGCGGTGACATCGCAGGCAAAACCGGCACCACCAACGACTCCATCGACAGCTGGTTCTCCGGCTATAACGCCGACATCGTAACCACGGTATGGGCGGGCTTCGACCAGCCACAAAGCCTGGGGCGCAACGAGTATGGCGGCACGGTCGCCCTGCCGATCTGGATGAGCTACATGAGCGCAGTGCTAAAGGACATGCCCGAACACCCGCCAGCGGAGCCGGACGGACTGCTCAAGCTGCGCATCGATCCGGTCAGCGGTCGCTCTGCCACACCCAGCACGCCTGACGCCTATTTCGAGGTCTTCAAGAGCGAGGATTCGCCGCCCCCCATGGGTGAATTCGACTCTGGAACCCAGGCACCTGGAAGCCCTCTTCCGGCCGATGAAGCCGCCCCGCTGGATCTGTTCTGATCGACCGATTTTCGCCAGCCAACAAAAAACCCCGCCTTGGCGGGGTTTGTTTTTTCAGCGCGGTCAGCCGTTGAAAACGTCGTTAACCGACTGCAGCGGATAATGCGACGGGTAAGGCAATGTCGCCACGCCACTTTCGATGGCTGCCTTGGCCACGGCATCAGACACCAACGTGATCAGACGCGGATCCATTGGCTTCGGAATGATGTACTCGCGGCCGAATTCCAGACTATCCACACCGTACGCAGCAGCCACTTCAGCCGGCACTGGCAACTTGGCGAGATCGCGCAGCGCAATGGCGGCCGCGATCTTCATCTCCTCGTTAATGCGCTTGGCGCGAACATCCAGCGCGCCACGGAAGATGAACGGGAAGCCCAATACGTTGTTGACCTGGTTCGGGTAGTCCGAGCGACCAGTTGCCATGATGACATCCGAACGCGTCGCATGCGCCAGCTCCGGGCTGATCTCCGGATCAGGATTGGAGCAGGCGAAGACAACCGGATTGGCCGCCATGCGCTTGAGACCTTCCGGACTCAGCAGGTTGGCGCCTGACAGGCCGACGAAAACGTCGGCACCTTCGAGCGCATCGTCCAGAGTGCGCTTGTCGGTCTCATGGGCGAACACAGCCTTGTACTGGTTCAGATCGTCACGGCCGGCGTGGATGACGCCCTTGCGATCGATCATGAAGATGTTCTCGATTTTCGCACCCATGCTGACCAGCAGCTTCATGCACGAGGTTGCGGCAGCCCCAGCACCGAGGCAGACGATCTTGGCCTGCTCGAGAGTCTTGCCGGCGATTTCCAGCGCATTGAGCATGCCGGCAGCCGTCACGATGGCGGTGCCATGCTGGTCGTCATGGAAAACCGGGATATCGCACTGCTCGATCAGCGCCCGCTCGATCTCGAAGCACTCCGGCGCCTTGATATCTTCCAGATTGATGCCACCAAAGGTGATCGAGATGCGCTTGACGGTATCAATGAAGGCCTGCGGGCTTTCCGCATCGACTTCGATGTCGAATACGTCGACGCCAGCGAAACGCTTGAACAGCACGCCCTTGCCTTCCATCACCGGCTTGGAAGCCAGCGGGCCAAGGTTGCCCAAGCCGAGAATAGCGGTGCCGTCGGAGATAACAGCCACCAGGTTGCCTTTGCCAGTGTAGCGGTAAGCCAGTTCCGCATCGCGAGCGATCTCGCGCACAGGCTCAGCTACACCCGGGCTGTAGGCCAGGGAAAGATCACGAGCAGTGGCGGTGGGCTTGGTCAGCTCGACGCTCAATTTCCCTGGACGGGGCTGGGCATGGTATTCGAGCGCGGCAGTTTTCAGGTCAGTCATGTGGCATTTCCGCTTATTTTACTGGGACAGACAGGCGGTCGAGCATACGCCAAGAACAAGCGCACTCACAAGCCAGCGGGCCGGCTGACTGTCAAGCCCAAGCCGCTACGACTTTCCGGGTAGATTCACGCGCCGTTACGAACAGCCGATCAGCGCGACAACCCCAGCATCGCCGGATGGGTGACGCGCAGCATCCAGCGGGCCTGCCCGGCCCCCACCCGTCCGCGGCGGTCGACTACCCAGCCCCTCAGCTCGAGTCGCTTCCCGGCAAGCACCGTCATTGTCCGGACATCGAATGCGTCAAGCGCCTGCGGCGGTATGTTCACCACCAGCGGACCATCCATTTCCAGCCAATAGCCGCCGCGATTGCGCTCGACCCGCTCGACCCTGCCTTCGAGCAGCGCGAAGCCACCACGCTTCAACGATTGCGGCGAGCCGGGCTTCAGCTCGCGCCATACACCCAGACCGTTTTGCCGCGCCTGCTGCTCGGCCCGCTGCTGACAGGCCACCAGCTGTGTATTCGGCGCCACCGCGACCATGAAGCCAAGGCCATCGGCAAGCAGCACGGCTTCGAGATTACGTCCCTGCGCGTCATAAGCATGGGCCAGCGTGCGCCCATAGCGATCCTGCCGCTCCTGGCCCAGGACCAGACCGACCCGCCCGTCACTGGCCTGCACCAATGCCTGCAGTCGGCGCCGTGCGGCCAGCGCGAAAGGCTCGGCCTTGCGCCCGTCACGCCCCAGCTCCGGCGTGTTGATGCCGATCAGCCGCACGCTGCGACCATCGACCAGACGCAGCGTATCGCCGTCAACGACTTGGGCCACTTCCAGCGTCGACAAGCGCCCCGGCGACGGGCAGAAGGCAAGCGCTTGAATTTGCCAGAAGACGGAAACGAAAAAGGCGCCCACCAGGGACGCCTTTTTCATGTGCTCGGAAAACCCCATTGGATTCCCGGTACGCCAGCTTACTTGGCGCCGAACACACCGAAACGCTGCTTGAAGCGATCGATACGGCCGCCGGTATCCAGCACCTTCTGCTTGCCGGTGTAGAACGGGTGGCACTCGGAGCACACGTCGAGGCTCAGGTTCTTGCCCAGCGTGGAGCGGGTCTTGATGACGTTGCCACAGCTGCAGGTGGCCTCGATTTCGACGTAATTAGGATGGATATCGGCTTTCATGGTGAATCCTCTAGGATTGTGTGCCGCCACCCGACCCTATGTCGAGTACCGCACGAAGTAGGGCGCGAATCATACCAGAGCGCTAGGGTGATGCAAGCGCGGGCGACAGACGCGCTGAGCCGCTGGCGCGCTCGCGACGACGCCGAATCGCGTCATCGTTTACCATCGCCGCACATCACCAAGGATCATCGAGTGTCTTCCAGCATCCTCCGCCTGGCGCTGCCCTCACCCCTGCGTCGCCTGTTCGATTACCTGCCGCCGGCTGGCGTGTCACCCGCCGCTCTTCAACCAGGCGTACGCCTGCGCGTGCCCTTCGGTCGACGCGAAGTGGTCGGCATTCTGGTCGAGCTGAGCGACCACAGCGAAGTGCCGGCGGAAAAGCTCAAGCCGGCTCTGGAACTGCTGGATAGCAAACCACCCCTGCCCGCCCCGCTATTCAAGCTTTGCCTGTGGACCGCGCAGTATTATCAGCACAGCCTTGGCGACACCCTCAGCTGGGCACTGCCGGTACTGCTGCGTCAGGGCGAACCCGCTGAAGCGCGACAAGAGCGCTACTGGCACGTAGCCGAAGGCGCGAGCCCTGACGATCCGCGATTGGTTCGTGCTCCCAGGCAGCGCGAAGCGCTGAAGGCCATCGCCCAGCACGCACACGGCTTGCCACATGCGCTGCTCAGCAAACTGCAGCTGAACAAGGACAGCCTCGACCTGCTGCTGGAAAAGGGCCTGGTGCGTATCGAATCCCGCCGCAGCAGGCCGACGCGCGGGCACAGTGGCGGCTGGCTGTTACAGGCCGAACTCACCTTGAATACACAGCAACGCGCAGCCTTCGAGGCGGTGAGCGCGGGCCTCGGAGGATTTCAGGCGTTCCTGCTGGCGGGGGTGACCGGCAGCGGCAAGACAGAGGTCTACCTGCATCTGATTCATCGCGTACTGGAAGCCGGCAAGCAGGCGCTGGTGCTGATTCCCGAGATCAACCTGGGGCCACAGACGCTTGCCCGCTTCGAACAGCGCTTCAACGCCCGGATCGCGCTGCTGCACTCAAACGTCAACGATCGTGAACGACTCGATGCCTGGCTCGCCGCCCGCGATGGCGAGGCGGATATCATCATCGGTACCCGTTCGGCCCTGTTCACGCCGATGAAGAATCCCGGCCTGATCATCATCGACGAGGAGCACGACGCCTCTTATAAACAGCAGGAAGGCTTGCGCTACCACGCCCGCGACCTGGCCCTGCTGCGCGCGCGCCAGGAGAACCTGCCGATTGTGCTCGGTTCGGCCACGCCCTCGCTGGAAAGCCTTCACAACGCCCACAGCGGCCGCTATGCGCTACTCAAGCTGACGCAACGGGCCGGCAATGCACAGTCGCCGCGCTTCCTGCGCCTGGATGTCAAGAGTCGCCCGCTGGACGCCGGCATATCCGGCCCGCTGCAACAGGCCATCGGCCAGACCCTCAGCGCCGGCCAGCAGGTTTTGGTCTACCTCAACCGACGTGGCTTCGCCCCCACCCTGCTCTGCCATGACTGCGGCTGGCTCAGCCAGTGTCCGCGCTGCGACGCGCGGATGACCCTGCATCAACGTCACAACGAACTACGCTGCCACCACTGCGGGCACGTTGAGCGACCGCCGCGCAACTGTCCGGACTGCGGCAAGGTGGATCTGCGCCCGGTTGGCGCCGGAACGGAACGCGCCGAGGAGCGCCTGGGCATCCTCTTTCCCGACCATCCGGTGCTGCGTATCGACCGCGACAGCACCTCGCGCAAGGGCGCGATGGAGCAGATGATCGGCACCATCAACCGCGGCGAACCCTGCCTGCTGGTCGGCACGCAGATGCTCGCCAAGGGTCACCATTTTCCGCGCGTCACGCTGGTGGCGATTCTCGATGCCGACGGCGGGCTGTTCTCAGCCGACTTCCGCGCCAGCGAGCGCATGGCCCAACTGATTGTCCAGGTCGCCGGGCGCGCCGGGCGCGCAGAGGAGCCTGGCAAGGTCATCATCCAGACGCATCTGGCCGACCATCCGCTGCTGGTGCAGCTGACCGAACAGGGTTATTTCGCCTTCGCCGAGCAGGCCCTGTCCGAGCGCCGCGCGGCCGGCCTGCCGCCGTTCAGCCATCTGGCGCTGCTGCGCGCCGAGGCACAGAAGCCCGGCCAGGCCGAAGCCTTCCTCGACGACGCCTGCAACCTCGCCGAACAGTTGCTCGACCAGCTGCAGCTCAACGGCGTCGACCTGCTCGGACCGGTTCCCGCACCGATGGAACGGCGTGCCGGCCGCTACAGGGCGCAATTACTGCTTCAGGGCAACGCGCGGGCGACCCTGCACCGGCTGATGGGCGCCTGGGTCCCGATGCTCGAACAACTGCCCGGCGGTCGTGCCGTGCGCTGGAGCCTGGATGTCGACCCGATCGATCTGTTCTGATCGCCTGATCGAAACCCGGACTTTTGCCGCCCTGCGCGCCACGCACCTTGAAGCGATACCCATCGCGACCCGATAATGCCGGGTTTTCGCGCACACTTGCGGACTGAGCCGACCATGAAAGACAGCATTCGCCACCTGATCCAGCAAGCCCTCGTCCGCCTGACCGCTGAAGGCGTCCTGCCTGAAGGGCTGACCCCTGCGATTCAGGTGGAAAACACCAGGGACAAGAGCCACGGCGATTTCGCCAGCAACATCGCCATGATGCTGGCCAAACCGGCCGGGCTGAAGCCGCGCGACCTGGCCGAGAAGCTAATCGCCGCGCTGCCGCAGGATGCGCAGATCAGCAAGGTGGAAATCGCCGGACCAGGCTTTCTGAACTTCTTCCAGAACAGCGACGCACTGGCCGAGCGCCTCGAAGCGGCCCTGGCCGATCCACAGCTGGCAGTGCGCAAGGCGTCGGCGCCTCAGCGCGTGGTGATCGACCTGTCATCGCCGAACCTGGCGAAAGAGATGCATGTTGGCCACCTGCGCTCGACCATTATTGGTGACGCCGTCGGTCGTGTGCTCGAGTACCTCGGCGACGAGGTGATCCGGCAGAACCACGTCGGCGACTGGGGCACCCAGTTCGGCATGCTGCTGGCTTACCTCGAGGAGAAACCGGCGGCGACGGAAAGCGAGCTGTCCGACCTGGAGCAGTTCTATCGCGCAGCGAAACAGCGCTTCGACGAGTCCGCCGGGTTCGCCGACCGCGCCCGCGAACTGGTGGTAAAGCTTCAAGCCGGGGACGCACAGTGCCTGAGCCTGTGGACGCGCTTCAACGATATTTCCCTGTCGCACTGCCAGAAGATCTACGACCGCCTCAACGTCAAGCTGACCCCGGCCGACGTCAAGGGTGAGAGCGCCTACAACGCCGAGCTTGCAGATATCGTCGAAGCTCTGCGCAGTAAAGGTCTGCTCACCGAGGACAACGGCGCGCAGTGCGTCTTCCTCGACGAATTCAAGAACGCCGAAGGCAATCCGCTCCCGGTGATCGTGCAGAAGGCCGGCGGCGGCTACCTCTACGCCACCACCGACCTGGCGGCCATGCGTTACCGCAGCCAGGTCCTGCATGCCGATCGCGCGCTGTATTTCGTCGATCAGCGCCAGGCCCTGCATTTCCAGATGGCTTTCGAAGTGGCGCGTCGCGCCGGCTTCGTCCATGCCGGCATGCAGCTTGAGCACATGGGCTTCGGCACCATGAACGGCGCCGACGGCCGCCCGTTCAAGACCCGCGACGGCGGCACGGTAAAGCTGATCGATCTGCTCGACGAAGCCGAGCAGCGCGCCTATGCCCTGGTCAAGGGCAAGAATCCGGACCTCGATGAAGCCGAGCTGCGCCAGATCGCCCGCGCGGTGGGTATCAGCGCCGTCAAATATGCCGACCTGTCCAAGCACCGCACCAGCGACTATCGCTTCAACTTCGAACTGATGCTGAGCTTCGAAGGCAACACCGCGCCCTACCTGCTCTATGCCTACACCCGCGTGGCCAGCGTTTTCCGCAAGCTGGGTCAAGGCATCGATGAGATCGCCGGGCAGATTCAGCTCGAGGCTGAGCAGGAACTGGCGCTCGCCGCCAAGCTCGCCCAGTTCGGCGAAGTGCTGAACAGCGTCGGTGAGAAAGGCGAACCGCACTTGCTGTGCGCTTACCTGTACGATCTGGCCGGGCTGTTCTCCAGTTTCTACGAGCACTGCCCGATCCTCAGCGCCGAACAGCCAGAGCAGAAGCAGAGTCGACTGCGCCTCGCTGCCCTGACCGGCAAGACCCTCAAGCAGGGCCTGGAACTTCTCGGCCTGGAAACTCTGGAGCGCATGTAAGTGGCTGCAAGGAAGAAAGCCGCGCCCAAACGAGGCGCGAGCCGCTATCAGGCGCCCGCCAAACAGGCCGTACCAGGCTGGATCTGGCTGGTCTGTGGCCTGGTCATCGGCGGTTTCATCATGTTTCTGATGATCCTCGAGCCGGGTGGCGAGGAGGTCAAGCGCAACAAGGACGCACCCAAGACCGCGATCAAGGAGCAGCCCAAGCGCACGCCAGCCAGCGAGCAGGCGGCCAAGCCGAAGTACGACTTCTATACGCTCCTGCCGGAGTCGGAAGTGATTCTGCCGCCGGAAGCCAAGCAGCCGGAACCGCCGGCCAAGCCGGTAACGCCGGAGGAAGCAGCGAAGATCGACGAAGCCCGCGCGCAGGCCGCACTCAATGGCCAGGTACCACCGCCGCCGCCCACAGTGGCCAAGGCACCAGTTACCCAGTTCTTTCTGCAGGCCGGCTCGTTCCGCCAGCAGGCGGAGGCTGATCGGGTACGCGCGCAGATCATCCTGCTTGGTCAGGACGTGCGCGTGGAAAGCGTCAAGGTGCGTGATGAGCCCTGGTATCGCGTGCTGGTCGGACCCTTCGGCAGCCGCGAGCAACTGAATGCCGCACAAAAGACGCTGGCCGCCAGCGGCTACAAGAACCTGCTGTTGCAACAGCGGCAGACGCGCTGAACGAAAAACGCCGGGCTTTCGACCCGGCGTTTTTCATTCTGGCGCAGCAAAGCGATCAGCTTTCCCGCGGCGCGTAGGCAAACACGTCAGCGCGCATCTGATGCGGGTCCATCCCCGCCTCCACCAACGCATCCAGCGTGCCATAGACCATCGACGGCGAGCCGCTGGCATAGATATGCAACGGTTTGAGATCGTTGAAATCCTCGCGAATCGCTTCGTGCAGCATGCCGCAGCGACCTTCCCAGCCGCAGACGTCGCTGACGACACGGTGCAGATGCAGATTGCTCATGCCCTGCCATTCACCCCAGTGCGACAGCTGATAGAAGTCTTCGGGATGGCGAACACCCCAGTACAGATGCACCGGATGCGAGAACCCGGCTGCGCGGCAATACTCGATCAGACTGTGCATCTGCGCCATGCCGGTGCCCGCTGCAACCAGTACCAAGGGACCGTCCGGCAGTTCTGCCAGATGCGTGTCGCCGAATGGCAGTTGGATCCGCGCAAAGCCCTGCCGCCGCAGGAATGCCAGCAGCTCGATCGCGGATTCCTCACGCGCCAGCACGTGCAGCTCCAGCTCTCGGCCGCTGCCGGGAGCAGAGGCGAGGGAAAACGCCGACCACTCACCGTCCTCCCGTTGCAGCAACAGATATTGACCGGCGTGATAGCGCGGCTGGCGACCGGCCGGCAGGCGTAGGCGCAAGCGCACCACATCGCCACCGACCTCTTCGTAGCCACTGAGCTGGCAGGTCAGCTCGCGTACCGGCAATTCACCGGGCGCCAGCACGCCATCCCAGAGCAGCACGCAGTCTTCCAGTGGCTCGGCCAGGCAGGCCAGCAGCTCGCCGTGATCGCGCACCTCGCCGGCCTGCCGCACACGTCCTTCGACCAGCAGCGAGGCGCAGATGTGGCAATTGCCGTTGCGACAGCTCTGCGGGCATTCGTAGCCCAGACGCCTGGCGGCATCGAGAAATCGTTCGCCGGGCCGCACGTCGAGCACGGCGCCGGATGGCTGCAAAGTAACTTTCATGTGCACGTCTTATCAGTGAACGGGATGACCCGCCAAGGCTTTCGGGCGGGCTCGGGCCCGCCTCTTCGGATATGTCAGTCGATACCCAGCTGCGACCAGAGTTCATCAACCCGCTGCTTCACCGCCGGGTCCTGAACGATGACCCGCCCCCATTCGCGGTTGGTCTCGCCCGGCCATTTGTGGGTGGCATCCAGGCCCATCTTCGAGCCCAGCCCGGAGATCGGCGAGGCGAAATCCAGGTAGTCGATCGGCGTGTTGTCGATCATCACCGTGTCGCGCTTGGGGTCCATGCGTGTGGTGATGGCCCAGATCACATCGTTCCAGTCGCGGGCGTTGATGTCGTCGTCGGTGACGATGACAAACTTGGTGTACATGAACTGACGCAGGAAGCTCCACACGCCGAGCATGACCCGCTTGGCGTGGCCGGGATACTGCTTCTTCATCGTCACCACCGCCATGCGATAGGAACAGCCTTCCGGCGGCAGGTAGAAATCGACGATTTCCGGGAACTGCTTCTGCAGGATCGGTACGAACACCTCGTTCAGTGCCACGCCGAGAATCGCCGGCTCATCCGGCGGACGCCCGGTATAGGTGCTGTGATAGATCGGGTTTCGGCGATGGGTAATGCGCTCGACGGTGAACACCGGGAAGCGGTCGACCTCGTTGTAGTAGCCGGTGTGGTCGCCGTACGGTCCTTCATCGGCCATCTCGCCCGGATGGATATGCCCTTCGAGGACGATCTCGGCGTACGCCGGCACCTGCAGATCGGAGCCGACCGCCTTGACCAACTCGGTGCGCGAACCGCGCAACAGGCCGGCGAAGGCATATTCGGACAGCGTATCGGGCACAGGCGTCACCGCGCCGAGAATCGTCGCCGGATCCGCGCCCAGCGCCACGGCGACCGGGTACGGCCGATCCGGGTACTTCTCGCACCATTCGCGGAAATCCAGCGCCCCGCCGCGATGACTGAGCCAGCGCATGATCACCTTGTTGCGACCGATTACCTGCTGGCGGTAGATGCCGAGGTTCTGCCGCTCCTTGTTCGGCCCCTTGGTAATGGTCAGACCCCAGGTGATCAGCGGCGCGGCGTCGCCCGGCCAGCAGTGCTGTACGGGGATTGTCGCCAGGTCGACGTCATCACCTTCGATGATCACTTCCTGGCAGGGCGCGTCCTTGAGCACCTTGGGCGCCATGCTGATGACCTTCTTGTAGATCGGCAGCTTACTCCAGGCGTCCTTCAGCCCCTTCGGCGGCTCCGGCTCCTTGAGAAACGCTAGCAGCTTGCCGATCTCACGCAGTTCGGAGACATCCTCGGCGCCCATACCGAGGGCGACCCGCTGCGGCGTGCCGAACAGATTGCCGAGCACCGGCATGTCGAAACCCGTCGGGTTCTCGAAGAGCAGTGCCGGGCCCTGCTTGCGCAGGGTGCGGTCACAGATTTCGGTCATTTCCAGAACCGGGGAGACAGCAGCCGTGACGCGCTTGAGCTCACCGCGTTTTTCCAGGCCGCTGATAAAGTCGCGCAGATCGCGATACTGCATGCTTGAGCCTCGCTGGGGCCGGCAGGGACGAGGCGCAAAGTTTAGCGCCCGCGTCGGGTTTTCCAAAACCTGCAGACAGACGAAGGCCGGGTTTCCCCGGCCTTGTTGGCAACGACGAGTTGCTTACTTGCGCTTCATGGACATGAAGAATTCGTCGTTGGTCTTGGTGTCCTTGAGCTTGTCGAGCAGGAACTCAATCGCAGCGCTTTCATCCATCGGATGCAGCAGCTTGCGCAGGATCCAGATGCGCTGCAGCTCTTCCTCGCTGGTCAGCAGCTCTTCGCGGCGAGTACCCGAACGGTTGATGTTGATGGCCGGGAAGACACGCTTCTCGGCAATGCGACGATCCAGTTGCAGCTCGAGGTTGCCGGTGCCCTTGAACTCCTCGTAGATCACCTCGTCCATCTTCGAGCCGGTCTCCACCAGCGCGGTGGCGAGAATGGTCAGCGAACCGCCTTCCTCGATGTTGCGCGCGGCACCGAAGAAACGCTTGGGCTTCTCCAGGGCGTGGGCATCGACACCACCAGTGAGCACTTTGCCGGAGCTCGGGATCACGGTGTTGTAGGCACGCGCCAGACGGGTGATGGAGTCGAGCAGAATGACCACGTCCTTCTTGTGCTCGACCAGGCGCTTGGCCTTCTCGATCACCATCTCGGCGACCTGCACGTGACGGGTTGGCGGCTCGTCGAAGGTGGAGGCGACCACTTCGCCGCGCACGGTGCGCTGCATCTCGGTCACTTCTTCCGGACGCTCGTCGATCAGCAGCACGATCAGGTGGCACTCGGGGTTGTTGCGGGTGATGTTGCTGGCGATGTTCTGCAGCATGATCGTCTTGCCCGCCTTTGGCGGAGCGACGATCAAGCCGCGCTGGCCCTTGCCGATCGGAGCACAGAGGTCGATTACGCGACCGGTGAGGTCTTCGGTGGAACCGTTGCCGGCTTCCATCTTCAGGCGCTCGTTGGCGAACAGCGGGGTCAGGTTCTCGAAGAGGATCTTGTTCTTCGCATTCTCCGGCCGATCGTAGTTGATCGAGTCGACCTTGAGCAGGGCGAAGTAGCGCTCACCTTCCTTCGGAGGGCGAATCTTGCCGATGATGGTGTCACCGGTGCGCAGGTTGAAGCGGCGAATCTGGCTGGGCGAGACGTAGATATCGTCCGGGCCGGCCAGATAGGAAGAATCCGCGGAGCGCAGGAAGCCGAAACCGTCCTGGAGAATCTCCAGCACGCCATCACCGGAAATTTCCTCGCCGCTTTTAGCGTGCTTCTTCAGCAGGGAGAAAATCACGTCCTGCTTGCGCGAACGGGCCATGTTATCGATGCCCATCTGTTCGGCCATTTCCAGCAGTTCGGTGATGGGCTTTTGCTTGAGTTCAGTCAGATTCATAGAGAGAGTCAGGAAGGATGTAGAAAGCGATTAGCTTGAGAAGCCGCGCAGCAAGAGACGAACAGGTTCGTTGTGCTTTATGAGGCTGAAGTGCGTCGGCGACGGCGTGCAGAGGGCGACGGAAGAATGCGTCGCGAGGCCGAATTTAGCACCGTGCAGACGAAGCGTCCACCCTGCCGATGAAAAAAGCCCCCGCGACTGCGAGGGCTTTAGAGGGGAACTTCGGCGAAGTCAGATGTTGCTGTCGAGGAACGCCGCCAGCTGCGACTTGGACAGTGCACCGACCTTGGTCGCCTCGACGTTGCCGTTCTTGAACAGCATCAGCGTCGGGATACCGCGCACGCCGTACTTCGGTGGGGTTTCCTGGTTCTCGTCGATATTGAGCTTGCAAACCTTCAGACGACCTTCGTAGTCCTTGGCGATCTCGTCGAGTACCGGCGCGATCATCTTGCACGGACCACACCACTCGGCCCAGTAGTCGACCAGTACGGGACCGTCGGCCTGGAGGACGTCCTGCTCGAAACTGCTGTCGCTGACATTGTTGATGTATTCGCTCATGGATTTTCTCCAGGGTCGGAACGGAAAGGTCGCCATCATAGCCCTACTGTGAGCGGATCGAAAGCTGCAGACCCTCGGGTCGGCGACGATCGCCCGCGAGCGGCGCCTTCGTGCGTCAACGACTGCGTTGGCGGATGGGGGCGATCATGTCAGGATGTCTGAGTTTTGCATCGAGACTGCCCAATGCGCCATAACACCGCTGAGACCTTTCCCATGATCGCCGCCCTGGATCTGGGCTCGAACAGCTTTCACATGGTGCTTGCGCGCACCAGCAATGGCGAAATGCGCATCCTCGAACGGCTCGGCGAGAAGGTCCAGCTGGCCGCCGGGATCGACGAAAACCGTCTACTCGACGAGGCCGCCATGCAGCGTGGGCTGGACTGTCTGCGTCGCTTCGCCCAGCTGGTCAATCATCTGCCGCAGGGCGCCGTACGCATCGTCGGCACCAACGCACTGCGTGAAGCGCACAATCGCGCCACCTTCATCCGCCGCGCCGAAGAGATCGTCAACCATCAGGTCGAGGTCATCTCCGGCCGCGAAGAAGCGCGCCTGATCTATCTCGGCGTGTCGCACACCATCCCGAGCAGTTCCGGCCGCCGCCTGGTGGCAGACATCGGCGGCGGCAGCACCGAGTTCATCATCGGCGAAGGGTTCGAATCGCAGCTGCGCGAAAGCCTACAGATGGGCTGCGTGAGCTACACCCAGCGTTTCTTCCGTGACGGCAAGATCACCCCGGCACGCTACGCCCAGGCCTACACCGCCGCGCGGGTGGAGCTGATGGGCATCGAGCATGGTCTGCGCCGGCTCGGCTGGCAGGAATCCATCGGCGCGTCCGGCACCATCCGAGCCGTAGGCCTGGCGATCAAGAGCGGCGGCTTCGGCAACGGCGAGGTCAACCTCGAAGGGCTGGGATGGCTCAAACGCAAGCTGTTCAAGCTCGGCGACGTGGAGAAGATCGACATCGACGGCATCAAGCCGGACCGTCGCGGCGTGTTTCCTGCGGGCCTGGCGATTCTCGAGGCGATATTCGATGCGCTGGAGATCAGCAGCATGACCCACTCCGAAGGCGCCCTGCGCGAAGGGGTGCTCTACGACCTGCTAGGCCGTCACCATGACGAGGACATCCGTGACCGCTCGCTGAGCTTCCTGATGGAGCGCTACCACGTCGACATGGAACAGGCCGCGCGAGTCGAAGCCAAGGCGCTGGAGGCGTTCGACCAGGTGGCCGAGGCGTGGAGCCTCGATCAGGACTGGCACCGGGAGCTGCTCGCCTGGGCTGCGCGGGTGCATGAAGTGGGCCTGGATATCGCGCACTACCACTACCACAAGCATGGCGCTTACCTGATCGAGCATTCCGACCTGCCCGGCTTCTCCCGTCAGGATCAGCTGATGCTGGCGCTGCTGGTGCGCGGCCACCGACGCAATATTCCTCAGGACAAGTTCGGCGAGACCGGGGTCGATGCCGATGCACTGGTGCGACTGTGCATCCTGCTGCGCTTCGCCATCCTGTTCCACCACATCCGCGGTGCCAACGCCGTCTCCGAGGTGCAGCTAAAGGCGACCGAACGGGGCCTGGAACTGATCTTCCCGACCGGCTGGCTGGGCGCGAACCCACTGACCAGGGCCGACTTCGAGGCCGAAGCCGCCTGGCTCGCGCGCGTGGGCTACGAACTGCGGATGAAATGACACAAGGGCCCTAGGGGCCCTTGATGATACAGGTAACCAGTCTTCGCCTCCTCAGCCAGGCCGACGCGGCGCGCGCCAGCCACATGCCTGAAAACGCGCCGCGGGAAACACCTGACTCAGCGCACGCCGACCTGCGGCCCGGTGAGACGCTCCAGCAACGTACTCTGGATGTTGCGCGCATTCTGATTACCGGTGGGGCTGTTGCGCAGGTAGCTGCCGTCAGGCTGCAGAATCCAGCTCTGGGTGTTGTCGCTGAGGAAGCCTTCCAGCTCCTTCTTAACCCGCATCACCAGTTTCTTGCCTTCCACCGGGAAACAGGTTTCCACCCGACGATCGAGGTTGCGCTCCATCCAGTCGGCACTGGACAGGTAGAGCTTCTCGTCACCGTCATTCTGGAAGTAGAACACCCGACTGTGCTCAAGGAACCGGCCGATGATCGAGCGCACATGGATGTTGTGCGAGACACCGGCGATGCCCGGCCGCAGGCAGCACATGCCACGCACGATGAGATCGACGCGCACGCCGGTCTGGCTGGCCTTGTACAGCGCCTTGATCATCTTCGGATCGGTCAGCGCATTGATCTTCAGAATGATATGCGCGGGCCGCCCCTCGGCCGCGTGCTGGGTTTCCTGCGCGATCAGGTCGAGCAGCGTCTTCTTGAGGGTAAATGGCGCGTGCAGCAGCTTCTTCATGCGCATGGTCTTGCCCATGCCGATCAACTGACTGAACAGCTTGGAGACATCCTCACACAGCGCGTCATCGGATGTCAGCAGACTGTAGTCGGTATACAGCCGGGCGTTGGCCGCGTGGTAGTTGCCGGTGCCCAGATGCGCGTAACGGCACAGCTCGCCATTTTCGCGACGCAGGATCAGCATCATCTTGGCGTGGGTCTTGTAGCCAACCACGCCATAGATCACCACCGCGCCGGCCTGCTGCAGGCGGCTGGCGAGCTGCAGGTTGGATTCCTCGTCGAAGCGGGCGCGCAGTTCGATCACCGCGGTAACTTCCTTGCCGCTGCGCGCCGCATCGACCAGCGCATCGACGATCTCCGAATTGGCACCCGAGCGATACAGCGTCTGCTTGATCGCCAGCACGCACGGGTCCTTCGCAGCTTCACGCAGCAGATCGACCACCGGCGTGAAGGACTCGAACGGGTGCAGCAGCAGGATGTCCTGCTTGTTGATCACACTGAATATCTTGTCGCTGTTCTGCAGCAACTTCGGAATTGATGGTGTGAAGGGGCTGTATTGCAGCTCCGGGTGGCTGTCCAGCCCGGTGATGCTGAACAGGCGGGTCAGGTTGACGGGGCCGTTGACCCGGTACATTTCGCCCTCGCCCAGACTGAACTGCTTGAGCAGAAAATCGGCCAGGTGCTGCGGGCAAGTATCGGCCACTTCCAGGCGCACGGCATCGCCATAACGGCGCGAGATCAGCTCGCCACGCAGCGCGCGTGCCAGGTCCTCGACGTCCTCGGTGTCAACCGAAAGGTCGGCGTTGCGGGTGAGGCGGAACTGGTAGCAGCCCTTGACCCGCATGCCGTGGAACAGGTCGTCGGCATGGGCATGGATCATCGAGGAGAGGAAGACGAAGTTGTCGCCGGCGCCGCCGACCGACTCCGGCACGCGGATCACCCGCGGCAGCAGGCGTGGCGCCGGGATGATCGCCAGACCGGAATCGCGGCCGAAGGCATCGACGCCTTCCAGCTCGACGATGAAGTTCAGGCTCTTGTTCACCAGCAGCGGGAACGGATGGGTCGGATCGAGACCGATCGGCGTGACGATCGGCGCAATCTCGTCGCGGAAATAGCGGCGCACCCAGGTCTTGAGTTTGGCCGTCCAGTGCCTGCGGCGAATGAAGCGGATCTGATGCTCGGCCAGCACCGGCAGAAGCACGTCGTTGAGGATCGCGTACTGGCGGTCGACCTGTTCGTGGACCAGCTCGGATATGCGCGCCAGCGCCTGATGCGGCTGCAGGCCGTCGGCGCCCGCCTGTTCGCGGGCGAAGGTGACGCGCTTTTTCAGTCCGGCGACGCGAATCTCGAAGAACTCATCGAGGTTGCTGGAGAAGATCAGCAGGAACTTCAGCCGCTCCAGCAGCGGATAGGACTCATCCAGCGCCTGCTCGAGCACGCGGACGTTGAACTGAAGCTGCGAAAGCTCGCGATGGATGTACAGCGCACTGTCGTCCAGGTTGGTCACCAGCGCGACCGGCGTCTCCTCGACGACTTCCAGTGGCGCAGACACCACCTCGGGCAACGTCTGTTCCAGCACCTCGCCGACCACGGCGTCCTGCAGATCCTTTTCGCTGAGTCCCTGGTTGATCATCGCTTTGCCTCGAAAGGGCTCACTGGCCCCGTTTTAATTGATGTGCCGCCTGTTTGGCGAAGTAAGTCAGGATGCCATCGGCCCCGGCACGCTTGAAGCCGACCAAAGACTCAAGGATGACGGCCTCGCTCAGCCAGCCATTCTGGATGGCGGCCATGTGCATGGCGTACTCGCCGCTGACCTGATAGACGAAGGTCGGCGCCTTGAAGGCATCTTTGACCCGCCAGACGATATCCAGGTAGGGCAGACCGGGCTTGACCATCACCATGTCTGCGCCTTCGGCCAAGTCGGCGCCCACTTCGTGCAGCGCCTCGTCACCGTTGGCCGGGTCCATCTGATAGGTATTCTTGTTGCTCTTGCCGAGGTTGGCGGCAGAGCCCACCGCATCTCGGAACGGGCCGTAGTAGGCGCTGGCGTATTTCGCCGAGTAGGCCATGATGCGCACATTGTGGTGTTCGGCCACTTCCAGCGCCTCGCGAATCGCCTGGATACGACCATCCATCATGTCCGACGGCGCGACCACCTGAGCGCCGGCTTCGGCGTGGGACAGCGCCTGGCGGACCAGCGCGTCGACAGTGACATCGTTCTGCACGTATCCGTTGTCGTCGAGAATGCCGTCCTGGCCGTGCGTGGTGAAAGGATCGAGAGCTACGTCGGTGATGATCCCCAGCTCAGGGAAACGCGCGCGCAAGGCGCGCGTGGCGCGCTGGGCGATGCCCTCCGGGTTCCAGGCTTCGGCCGCATCGAGGGACTTCTTCTCCAGCGGTGTCACCGGAAACAGCGCCAGCGCCGGAATGCCCAGCGCCACCAGCTCTTCAGCCTCCTCGAGCAGCAGATCGATGGACAGGCGCTCCACTCCCGGCATCGACGGCACCGGCTCGCGGCGGTTCTCGCCGTCGAGCACGAACACCGGCAGGATCAGGTCATCGACGGTCAGCACATTTTCGCGCACCAGACGGCGGGAAAAATCGTCACGACGATTGCGACGCAGACGAGTAGCGGGGAACAGCCGGCTGGCAGGAACGAAACTCACGACGGACTCCTAGCCCGCAGAACGGGCGAATATGACGTTTATAGGCCCGACACATGACGAAATGATGACAACGCCAGGCCACCGAGCCTCCGAAACCGCGCCCATTGTCGCCAGCCATGCCGGCGACTGCCAGTGCTTTGATCAGGCGCAAACTGCCGCGCCAGACCTGCGGCAATGAACACCGGCGCATCGCGCGAATCCAACGGAACGTGTGGGGCTTACCTGGAACCGTCCCAGGTATTAGCATCGAACGCATCCGCCGTGCCCGACGCAGGGCCGCTGAACTTGACCAGGAGTACCACCATGAACAAGAAAGTCGCCGTGATCCTCTCCGGCTGTGGCGTCTACGACGGCTCGGAGATCTACGAAAGCGTCATCACCCTGCTGCGCCTGGACCAGCGTGGCGTCAAGGTGCAGTGCTTCGCACCGAACATCCCGCAGATGCACGTGATCAATCACCTGACCGGCGACGAGATGCCAGAGTCGCGCAACGTGCTGACCGAGTCCGCTCGCCTGGCCCGCGGCGAGATCAAGGATCTGCGCGAGGCGCGCGCCGAGGATTTCGACGCACTGATCATCCCTGGCGGTTTCGGCGCCGCGAAGAACCTCTCCAATTTCGCTACCGAAGGCGCCAGCAGCAAGGCACTGCCGGATGTAGTGGCGCTCGCGCAGGCCTTTGCCGAGGCACGCAAGCCGGTCGGGATGATGTGCATCGCGCCGACCATGGCCGCGCAGATCTTCGGCGCCGGCGTGGTCTGTACCCTTGGCAGTGACGAGGCCGAGGCCGCCAAGGCGGTCGCGCAGATGGGCGCCGAGCATCAGGCGTGCGAAGTCAGCGACATCGTCGTCGACAAGCAGCATCGACTGGTCACCACACCGGCGTACATGCTGGCGCAGTCCATCAGCGAAGCCGCTTCGGGCATCTACAAGCTGGTCGACCGGGTACTGGAAATGACCACCGAAGACTGATCCGAACGCCGCCGAATGATCCCGGGTCCGCCCGGGATTTTTTTGCGCGAAAGCCGCCAAAGCCGCGGCTGCTCGTGCCGCCACTCTGTTCAGCGCGAACATCCTCGGGCAGCTTGATCGCTCATCCACAGGAACGCCGACCATGAACCACGACGACGCCCTGCTCGCCGAGCAGGCCCAGGCGGTACGCCAGATGTTCGAACGCATCCCCTTCAACCAGGCGCTGGGCATCGAACTGGACGAGGTATCGACCTCCCAGGTCGTCATGCACCTGCCGATGAAGCCGGAGCTGGTCGGCAACTTCGTCCACGGCATCCTGCATGGCGGGGTCATCGCCTCGCTGCTGGACGTGGCCGGCGGGGCAATGGCAATGCTCGGCGCCTTCGACAAGCATCGCCATCTGACCACCCAGGAGCGCGCCACACGGCTTTCCCGGCTGGGCACCATCGACCTGCGCATCGACTACCTGCGCCCAGGCCGAGGCACCCGCTTCAGTGCCAGTGCGATGCTGCTGCGCTCGGGCAACAAGGTCGCGGTGGTGCGTTCTGAGCTGCACAACGAACTGGGCACCCTGATCGCCGTGGGCACCGGCACTTATCTTTGCGGTTGATCAGCCGATAGGAGATTGGCGGCCAGGGTGACCTCTCGTACACTCTGCCGAAGATGGCCATGCGCCACTATTCTCACGAGGCAGGACGCCCGACTGTTCGAGTGCCGCCGCGTGTCCAGACTTCTGTTTTCCGACCTTCCCGCCGACCAGATTGCCCTGCTCGGCCACAGTCACGACCCTCTGCTGGTCGTTCTCTCCTACCTGGTCGCCAGCGCGCCGGCGTTCACCGCACTGGCGCTGGCCAAGCGGGTCAGCCGCAGCGGCAGCCCGCGCGGCCGCGACTTGTGGCGTTGGGTCGGCGCGTTCGCTCTGGGTGGTGGCATCTGGTCGATGCACTTCATCGGCATGCTGGCCTTCAGCGCGCCACTGGATATCAGCTACGACCATCGCATCACCCTGCTTTCGCTGCTGATCGCCATGGCCGTGTCCTATGTGGTGATGCGTCTGCTCGGCCGCGATCGCCTCAGTGTGCCGCAGTACGCGCTGGCCGGCACGGCCGCCGGCATCGGCATCGCCGCCATGCACTACACCGGGATGGCGGCGATCCGCTCGTTGGCCACGCTCTACTACGCGCCGCTGGCCTTCGCCGCCTCGGTGCTGATCGCCATCGTCGCCTCGATCGCCGCACTGGTTCTGGGGTTTCACTTCCGCGCCAGCCAGAGCCGGCATCAGCACTGGCAGCGCCTGCTCTGCAGCCTGTTGATGGGCGCGGCGATCGTTTCGATGCACTACACCGGCATGCATGCGCTGACCCTGGCAGTCCCCGCCCACATGCTGGAGCACACCGCCCCGTTCGGCAGTCATGGCGGCCAGCATGCCGTCCTCGCCTCGGCAATCGGTCTGGTCGCCCTGCTGGTGATCGTCACCGGCATCGCCGCCAGCTGGGCCGAGCAGCGCTTCAGCGAGCAACGCCAGGCACTCGACCAGGCCGAGCACCAGCTAAACGCGATGACCCATTACGACCCGCTGACCAACCTGTTCAACGGTCGCGCCTTCACCGAGATGGTCACCCAGGTCCTGGCCGCGCGCGAGGAACGTCAGGCGCTGGCCGTGCTGGTGGTGGATCTGGACAACTTCAAGCGCATCAACGACAGCCTCGGCCACCGCAGCGGCGACCTGGCATTGCAACAGGCGGCGCATCGAATCCGCGCGGTACTCGGTCAGCACGACATGCTGGCGCGCTTCTCCGGCGACGAGTTCTGCGTCTTGACCCTCGGCCAGTGGGAGCAGGCCCAAGCGCTGGCCAACCACATCCTCGAACAGCTGCGCCCTTCACCCTCGGCGACACCCAGCTGCGCCTGACCGCCAGCATCGGCATCAGCCAGTACCCCGAAGACGGCCTGAACTTCGATGCGCTGTTCCGCCACGCAGGCCTCGCGGTCGGCAAGTGCAAGGCCAGCGGCCGCAACCGCAGCCTGCGCTTCAACCCCGCTCTGGAACTGCGCGCCCAGGAGGATCTGTCGCTGGAACAGGACCTGCGCCGGGCACTGAACGAAAACCTCCTCAGCGTGAACTATCAGCCCATCGTCGATGGCCGCAGCGGCGAGCCGGTGAGCCTCGAGGCGCTGGTGCGCTGGCAGCATCCGCAGCAGGGTTTCATCAGCCCCGAGCGCTTCGTCGGACTGGCCGAGCAACACGGTTTCGTCGCCGAGCTGGACGCCTGGGTCGCGCGCCGCGCCTGTGCCGACCTGGTCGCCTTGCTCGATGAGGGCTACGACCTGCGGGTAGCGGTCAATTGCTCAGCGCTCAACCTGTCCAATCTGCAGATGCCGGAGGTCGTCGCGCGCATTCTCGAACGTACCGGTCTCGACCCGGCGCGGCTGACCGTGGAAGTCACCGAGAATGCACTGATGAACAGCCTTGGCGCGGCGGTGCGCACCCTCGATGCCGTCCGTGAGCTCGGGGTGAAGGTGTCCATCGATGATTTCGGCAGCGGCTATTCCTCGCTGGCCTACCTGCGCAAGCTGCCGGTGGACACCCCCAAGGTCGACCGCGCCTTCGTTCAGGAAATCGCCGAGCAGGCCAATGACCGCGCCATCACCGCGGCGATCATCGCCATGGCGCATAAACTCGGTCTCAAGGTGGTGGCCGAAGGCGTCGAGGAGGAGGTACAGCTGGCCTACCTGCGCGAAAACGGCTGCGATTACATCCAGGGCTACTACTACAGCCGCCCGCTGCCATTGTCGGCACTGCGCGACTGGCTGGCCGCGCGGCGGCCGCTCACTGCGGGCGCGACAATCGCGTGAGCAGGCGATCCAGGGAATTGGCGAAGGTCTGGCGGTCGCGCTCGCTGTAGGCCCCCTGGCCGCCGCCCATCTGGCCCTGATCGCGTAGATCGGTGAACAGGTTGCGCACCGCCAGCCGCTCGCCCATGTTGCGCTCGTCGAACTCGCGACCGCGCGGGTCGAGCGCCGCGACGCCCTTCTTCACCAGTCGATCGGCCAGCGGAACGTCGCTGCAGATCACCAGATCACCGGGCTCGGCATGTTTGACCAGATAGTCATCGGCTGCATCCGGCCCGCTCGGCACCACGATCAGCCGCACGCAGGCGAACGCCGGCTTGACCTGGCTCTGGCCGGCAACCAGCAGCACCTCGAACCGCCGTTTGAGGGCGAACTTGATCACCTGGTCCTTGGCTGCGCGCGGGCAGGCATCGGCATCGATCCACACGCGCATGGCGGTTGCCTCGCTCATGCCACCGCGTGCCTTACCGTCGCCAGCAGCGCCGCCGCGCCGGCGAACATTGCGGCGAAACTGCGGTTGACCAGGCGCTGCTGACGCGGCGTGCGCAACAGCCGCAGCACTTTCGCCGCCAGCCCGGTGTAGCCGGCCATGACGATCAGGTCGACCACCACCATGGTCGCGGCCATCTCGCTGTATTGCAGCAGCAACGGCCGCTGCGGGTCGAGAAACTGCGGCAGTACGGCGAGGATGAAAACGATTGCCTTGGGGTTGCTGGCGTTGACCACAAACCCGCGCAGCATCAGGCTCAGCGGCCTGCCGATGGGTCGCGGGGCGGCGGAATCATCCAGCGCCTCGGGCTGCGCCTGCCACTGCTTCCAGGCCAGCCAGAGCAGATAGCCGACGCCGAACCACTTGATCAGGCTGAATGCCAGTTCCGACGTGGCCAGCACCGCACCGACGCCCGCCGCGACCACGGCGATCTGCAGCACCAACGCCAGCTGCAGGCCGATGGCATTCCAGTAGCCGCGCCAGAAGCCGTACTGCAGCCCGCAGGACATCGACGCGATGGCGCCGGCACCCGGGGACAGGCTGATCACCCAACAGGCAACGAAGAACGCGAGCCAGGATTCCAGGGACATGCTGATTACCTCCATTCAACGAGCGCCGGCCGCCAGGCCGGCGCTTCGGTTCAGTCCGGCGAGCCCTTGCCCAGCTTTACCGGCTCTTTGAGCTTGCGCTTCATCGCCTTGCGCATGCGAATGTTCAGTGCCTCGACGCCCAGCGAGAAAGCCATGGCGAAGTAGACGTAGCCCTTCGGCACATGCACATCGAAGGCTTCGGCGATGAGCAGCGTGCCGACGACGATGAGGAACGACAGCGCCAGAATCTTCAGCGTCGGGTGCTGGTCGATGAACTCGCTGATGGTACCGGCAGCCAGCATCATCACCAGCACCGCGATGACGATCGCCGCGACCATCACCGGGACGTTCTGCACCAGACCGACCGCCGTGATCACCGAGTCCAGCGAGAAGATGATGTCGATCACCGCGATCTGCAGGATGATCCCGATAAACCCGGCCTTTACCACGGCGCCGCCCGCAGCCTGCTCCTCTTCCTCGCCTTCGACGCTGTGCCAGATCTCCATGGTGCTCTTGAACAGGAGGAACAGGCCTCCGAAGAACAGGATCAGGTCGCGCCCGGAAACGCCCTCGCCCAGCACCGTGAACAAGTCATTGGTCAGGCGCATAACCCAGGCGATGGATAGCAGCAGCAGGATCCGCGTGCCCATGGCCAGCGCCAGGCCGAAGAAGCGCGCCTTCGGCTGCTGCTCCTTGGGCAGGCGGCTGACCAGAATCGAAATGAAGATGATGTTGTCGATGCCGAGGACGATTTCCAGGGCGGTCAGGGTCAGAAAGGCGACCCATATCTCAGGGTTGCTGAGCCATTCCATGAGGGTTCTTACTCGTTGGAGTTACGGTTATAGAGTTGCACTTCGCTGCCACGCCAACGGCGTACGGCCTTCTGGAAGAACAGGCTGTTGGGCACCTGCACGATGGCGCCGGTGCCGGCTTCGGCCACCTCTTCCAGGGTGGTGTAGACCAGATTGATGTCTATGACCCGACCCTTGACGATCGGCTTGTCGAACGCCTCGACAATTTCCACCACATCGCCCAGCCGGAACGGGCCGACAGTGAGGATGAGCACCGCACAGAGCAGGTTGGACAGCACGCTCCAGATCGCGAAGAAGGCGATGGCCGCCACCGCGACGAACCCGGAGATGGCTGTCCACAGCACGGTGGCAGAGACGCCGAAGCGCTCCAGTACCATGAGCAGCGCGCCGCCGATGATGAACCAGCGAATACCGCCGCGCACCGGGATCAGCAATTCCGGCGGCAACGGGTAACGCGACGACAGCCGAGTCAGTCCACGGGCGACCAAGCGTTGCAGGACATAGGCGACCAGCAGGATCAACAGCACCTGCAAGCCCAGCATCCACTGCAAGCGCCATTCTTCAACCAATGTCAGCCAGGGTTCGCTCATGCACTGGCCTCCAGTTGCGCCTGCAGGCTCTCGAGTATTTCCAGCGCCTCCAGCCAGGCTTCCTCCAGCTCGCCTTCGCGAACCTTCAGCTCGGCCTGCTTGGCCAGCAGCTCACGCAACTCGTCCTTGCGAGCAGACTCATAAAGCGCACTGTCGCCCAGCTGCGCCTCGAGCGTCGCCAGCTTCTCGTGCACCATCGCTAGATCCTTCTCCAGTTTGTCCGCCTGGCGCTTGTGCGGCGCCAACTGCTGGCGCAAAGCGGCCGCGGCCTGACGCTGGGCGCGCTTGTCGGTCCTGTCCGCCGCAGGCTCGCTGCTGGCCATGGGTTGCTGGCGCGCACGGTAATCCACCAGCCAGCGTGCGTAGTCCTCAAGGTCGCCGTCGAAGCTCTGCACCTGACCGTCGGCGACCAACAGGAACTCGTCGGTGGTGCTCTTGAGCAGATGACGGTCGTGGGATACGACCAGCACCGCACCTTCGAAATCCTGCAGGGCGAGCGTCAGGGCCAGGCGCATTTCCAGGTCGAGGTGGTTGGTCGGTTCGTCGAGCAGCAACAGGTTGGGCTTGCCCCAGGCGATCAGCGCTAGCGCCAGGCGCGCTTTCTCGCCGCCGGAAAAATTCAGCACCGGCTCGTCGCAGCGCGCGCCGCGGAAATCGAAGCCGCCGAGAAAATCACGCAGCGTCTGCTCGCGCTTGGCCGGAGCGATGCGCTGCAGGTGCAGCAAGGGGCTGGCCTTGGGATCAAGCGAATCCAGCTGATGCTGGGCGAAATAGCCGACCGCCAGGTTCTCACCGCGCTGCAGGCGGCCGGACAGCGGGGCCAGTTCAGCAGAGAGTGTCTTGATCAGCGTTGACTTGCCGGCACCATTCGGCCCCAGCAAACCAATGCGCGCGCCGGGCACCAGCTGCAGCTTGACCTTGTCCAACACCACCTTTTCGCCGTAGCCGAGGCGCCCTTCGGCGAGATCCAGCAACGGGCTGGACACCTTGTCCGCCTCGCGGAAGCGGAAGTCGAACGGCGAATCCACGTGCGCCGGCGCCAGTTCCTCGAGGCGCTCCAGCGCCTTGATCCGGCTCTGGGCCTGGCGTGCCTTGGTCGCCTGGGCCTTGAAGCGGCGGATATAGCTTTCCATGTGGGCGCGCTGCGCCTGCTGCTTCTCGAAGGCTTGCTGCTGCTGCGCCAGACGCTCGGCGCGGGTTCTCTCGAAGGCCGAGTAGCCGCCGCGGTAGAGCGTCAGTTTGCGCTGTTCCAGATGGATGACGTGATCGACCACCGAGTCGAGGAAATCGCGGTCGTGGGAAATCAGCAGCAGGGTGCCGGGATAGCCCTTGAGCCAGTCCTCGAGCCAGAGGATCGCATCGAGATCGAGGTGGTTGGTCGGTTCGTCCAACAGCAGCAGGTCGGACGGGCACATCAGTGCCTGAGCAAGGTTGAGACGCATGCGCCAGCCACCGGAGAAGCTGCTGACCGACAGCGTCATCTGCTCGTTGGCAAAGCCCAGCCCGGCGAGCAACTTGCGCGCACGGGCGTCGGCGCTGTAGCCGTCGACGTTGTCCAACTCAGTGTGCAGACGCGCCAGTGCGTTGCCATCGTGCGCCTGCTCGGCGGCGGCAAGTTCGCGCTGAATGCGCCGTAGCTCGACGTCGCCATCGAGCACATAGTCCACGGCCAGGCGATCGAGGGTATCGATCTCCTGGCGCATGTGCGCGATGCGCCAGTCCGGCGGCAACTGGCAATCGCCGCCGTCGGGCACCAGCTCGCCACGCAGCAGCGCGAAGAGGGTGGATTTGCCAGCGCCATTGGCGCCGATCAGGCCGGCCTTCTGGCCGGGGTGCAGGGTCAGCTCGGCGCCTTCCAGCAAACGCTGAGGGCCACGCTGTAGAGTGAGGTTCTGGAGTCGGATCATAATGCCGGCGAGTTTATCAGTTCGCCTGGAAAGCCAGCCGGGCCACCCGCAAAAAAAGGCGTACCACTTATGCCCAACCTGGATCTCTGGACGTTTGCCCTCAACTGCTATGCACGAGAGGGGGTCGAGACTGCCTGCCTGGAACTGCAAAGTCAGGGGGCGGACGTCTGTGTGCTGATCTGCGCGGCCTGGCTGGAAGCACGCGGGGTGGCCTGCAATCAGGAGCGGATGTGTGCGCTGGAAGAAGTCGCTGCACCCTGGCGACACATAGTGGTGGAGCCGCTGCGCGAACTGCGTCAGGCATGGCGCTCGCCGGCTGAACAGGACGAAGCGCTGCGAGAACTGCGCAAAACACTCAAGACACTGGAACTGCAAGCCGAGCGCAGCCTGCTGGAACGGCTACAGACGGCAAGCCGCGAATGGGACGAAAGCGCTGACGCCAACCAGTGGTTGAGCGCTCTTGCGCCGAAAGGTAGTTGCCGCGTTGCGCTGGAAACCCTGCGCAACGCGGCCTATCAGACTCAGCTGGAGCTGGCCGGTGTCTGAGTCGCGGTGCGCTTGGCTGCAGGTTTGCGAGTGGCAGGCTTTTTCGCCACGACCTTGGCGGCGGGCTTCGCAGTCGCAGGCTTGGCCGCTGAGTCAGCCGCGGCGGGCGCTGCACTGTCAGCTGATTGCGCGGCCGCAGCGGGTTTGGCCACAGTAGCCGAGCGGGCGCGAGTCGGTGCCTTGGCCGTTGCTGGACGTGAGGCTGCAGGCTTGGCCGCGGCACCGCCAGCTGATGTCTTCGCTGCTGTCTTGGTCGGTGCTTTCGTTGGAGCCTTGGCTGGCGTTTTAGCCGCCGGCGCTGTCGCTGCCTTGCTGGCCGGCTTGCGCGCTGCCGGACGGGAGGTTGCGGCGGGCTTGACGGCCGTCGCCTGCTGCTGGGCGCGCAAGGCCTTGTCAGCGTCATCTGCGACCTTGCGGATGCCCTGAGCCAGCTTCAGGCTCTGCTCGGCATCGCGCTTGAGGTCGGCCAGGTAGGTCAGGGTTTCGCTCTGCCGGCTCTGCAGCAATGCAAGGGACTCTTCCAGCTCGCCGAGCCGGGAGCGCGCTTTGGTCTGCGCCTTGGTCTTGCCCGTGCTGCCGGCCTCGTCGAGCTTGGCGCGCGCCTTGGTCAATTTGTCTTGCGCCTTGCCACGCTGCTTTTGCAGCTTGGCGAGCGCACTTTCCGCATCCTTGATCGCCTGGCTGCAGGCTTTGTCCAGATGCTCGATGAGGCTGTGGGAAAGTTGCTGCAACAGATGCAGCGGAGTGGTGACCGACTTCTTCTTCGCGGGCATGAAAGTGCCTCCTGGCGGGAACGATGCCCCCATACTAGACGGCCCGCCAGGTGGCCGCCAGGGGACGCGAAGCGCCACACCCGCCGAAGCGGATGGAAGATCTCAGGCCGGAGCAGCCGCCTGCTTGTGCGCGGTATGCAGCACCTCGATCAGGCAGTCTTCCAGCTCGAACCGCTCATGCAACAGCTGACCGAGTTTCTTGAGCTCATCGGCCAAGCCCGGGCTACCCAGGCAATCGCCCTTCTCGCAACGATCGTTGAAGCCCAGCGAGACCTGGGTGATGGTTTCGATACGCGGATAGATCTGCTTGGCCAGTTCGATGGCGCGAGCGTCACCGAAGGCTTCGGCCTCGGCGAGCAGTTGTTCATAGATTTCGAAGTGGCCGGCAGAGACGTAGTCGACCAGATATTCGCAAAACCGCTGCAGGGCCTGGCGAGCGGCGGCATCGTCTCGCTCGGTATGCAGCCCGTCGTACGCATTGATAAGCGCGTGGCGCTCGTTCAACCAACGGTCGATCAGCAGATGTACACCACCCCAGCGTTCCTGGGCATTCCGACAGCTCTCGAGCATGATGACCTCACTTCCCTAATCGATGTTGCTTTACGCCATTCCGAGACGTTTTTGTCTTTCGGTATCGGCCTTTGGGTGAGTGACGGTGACAAGTGGCAAGAATCCGTCACCGCACGAGCAGACTATGCCGCGCTGCTCGAAGCATCAAGCAAAATGCCGACGAATCTTGCGAGCGCAGCGGCACCGGGTGGATGCCGCACGTCGAGAAGAAGACCGCACAAGCGTGACGGGAGTTCGCCGGGGGAAGGTAAAGATCGGTTCAGTCGCGACGCAGCAGTTGCCACACACAGACGATGGCCATGCCGATGAAGCCCAGCAGGCTCCACTCGGGGATGCTCAGGCCGAGCATGGTCCAGCTCACCTCGGCGCACTCGGCGGTACCGTGCAGCACCAGCCGCGCGATCTCCTGAAACGGCAACGCCTCCATCATGTATTCGAGGCTCGGCAGGCAAGTCGGCAGCTGATCGGCCGGTACGCTCTGCAACCAGATCTGGCGAATCGCCGTGGCCGCGCCGACAGCCACGAAGAGCAGGGCGAAACCGGAGTAGATACGCCGCCCCGTCTTCGCCGGCCCGTGAATCGCCGCCGCCAGGCAGATCAGGCCGAAACCGATGACGCAGATACGCTGAACGATGCACAGTGGACAAGGCGCAAGCCCCATCACGTGCTCCATGTAGAGCGCGATGGCAATCAACAAGGCGCTGCCCAGAGAGGCGACAGCGAACAGGGAACGAGGGCTGGCCAGGCGCATGATGGCTCCACTAGCTGGAAAAGTTCGCTACGGTAGTGGAAACGTCGACAGGCTTACAAGCTGCGCGGCAGCGTCAGGCCCGCCACATGGCGGACCTGACTAACCGATCACAAGGTGGCCGGGAGATTGCGATCGAGCAGAACCACGCCCTGCTGGAATAGCCGATTGCTGCTTTCGGTATCACCCAGCTGAGCCAGCAGCCGCGCCAGCTCGGCACAGGTTTCCGGACGATGATCGAAGCGCAGACTCGCTTCCAGGTAATCACGCGCCTTGCCCCACAGCTCGTTGCGCAGGCTGATCCGCCCCAGCGCCAGCAGCAGCACCGGGTTCTGTGGATGATCCTTGAGCCAGCCTTCGGCGTGTGCGAGCTGGCGCGCCGGAACGCGACCCTGCACCCTTCCATAGCGTTCGACCAAGCGATCATCGAACTGGCGTTTGATCGCCGTGTAGAGCACCTCTTCGGCCTTCGCCTGAGCGCCGAGACGAGCGAGCCCATCCGCATACGCACGCACCGCCAACGGCTCGCTGCGCAGCGCGCTGGGCACAGTCTGCCAGCGCTGGTTCAGCGCTTCGAGGCTGGTCTCGGCAGGCAGCTCGGAGGGCTGACCGGCCTGCTCCACCGCGGCAGTCCAGGCCAGCACTTCCAACTCGTTCAGGCGTGCCGGTGGCAGTACGCGGTGCTTGCGCAGCTCCGGCAGCAACCGGCACAGCGCCGACCAGTCCTCCAGCTGCACGTAGAGTTGCTGGAGCAAGGTAAGAACGTAAGGGTGACGCGGATGGTCGTTTTGCAGTTCACCAAGCGATGCGCGCGCCTCGACATACTGGCCGCGGGCGATCTGCAGCTGCGCCTGCGTCAGGCCGATCGCCAGCGCCGCCTCGGGCTCGCGCTCGCGCGCCTTCTGCAGCAGCTCGTCGCTCTGCGCATATTCACCCAGCTCATTGGCTGCGCGCGCAGCACCCAGGTAATGCACCAGCGGCTGCTGATCCTTTTCTGCCGCCAACTGCAGATGCCCCAGCGCCGGCGCCCACTGCCCCTCGGCAAGCTCGCGCAACCCACGGCGAGAAGCCTTCTCCACCCGCCGAGCGCGGTGCCGGCGCGACCAGGGGTTGACCAGCGCCCCGGAGACCTGCAGCAGCCCGAGCAACCAGTGCACCACCATGGCCACCAGCCAGAGGCAGGCGACCAGGGCGAGGAATACCCAAAAGCTGGATTCGTAACGGAACTGGTCGTAGGTGATCAGCACGTAGCCGGCACTCTGGCTGATTGCCCAGCCGAGAAAGCCCGCGATCGCCAGCAGAAGGATGAATACAAGAGCCAGACGTTTCATGTGCGCTGAGCCTCCTGCGCCTCATTCTCGGCCTCGGGCTGAGCCGGCGAATCTGAGGATTCAGACGATTCCGGCGCTTGCGCCTCATCGCCGCGCTCACGCTTCTGCACATAGCCCTGCAGCGCCTGCAATGCTGGCGCGAGATCAGGCAGGGTCACCTCCACCTCGCGCCGCGACAGCTCGTCGAGACGTTTGCGCAGGCCACTCGCCTGGCCATTGTCTTCGCTGAAGTGATCCTTGAGCACAGAGCTGGCCTGTTCCAGCGACTGCCGGTAGACCTCGGCATTGCCATTGAGCACCGCCCACTGGGCCTGCTCGATGGCCAGCGAAAGGGCCAGTCGCACCTGCCCCAGGGTCTGTCCGGCGAGCAGCGGCTTGACGTCGCCGCTGGCATCGAACTCCACACGCACATAGCGCGTCAGCTCGTTCAGCCAGCGCTGCCAGCGGCTGTCCTGCGCGCTTTCCGACTGCGCCTCGCCATTGACGAACTCCGGCGCCAGCGCGCTGAGCTGAGCGGTTTGCCCGCGCAAGGCGCCGAGCTGCAGAAACAGCCCGGTGCGATCGAGCTCCGGCAGGCTGCGCAGGGCTTCGAGCCCTTCCAGCAGCTTCTGCCGCGTGCTGTAGGCGCCGGGATCGTCCTGTTTCTGCAGAATCAGGTCAGCTTCGTGCACCAGCATCTCGGCGCTGTTCACGTCCTGCATGGCCGAGAGCTGCAGCATCGCCATGCGCAGCAGGTGTTCGGCCTCGGCCAGGCGCCACTCTTCGCGACTGGCACCGAGCACCTGCTCGACACGCCCGGAAAGGCGCTGTTGATCGCTCTGCAATGTCGCCAGCAAGCGCCGCCGCTCCTCCAGCTCGCTAGCCGAAGGCAGCTGCTCCAGCCGGCCCAGACGTGCCGCCAGCTCACGCTCACGCTCGGCCAGCTGGCGAGTCTTCTCATCGGCACTCTGCAGGGCTTCGAGCTGACGATCCTCGTCGGCGCCAAGCTGCTGAAGCTGCCAGACGCCATAGCCGCCAAGCGCCACACCGCCCAGGCCGACCAGCAAGGCCAGAGCCGCAAGAGACTTCCCGCCACCGCTGGACGCCGGCCTGGATGGCGCAGGCTTGGCGGGTTTGACCGGATCGACGGCGGGGGTCGGCTCACTGGCGGGGGGTTGCAGCGGTTCTTTCTTGGAGTCTGCTTCGCTCACGTTTCCATCCTTTGCTTCAGGAGGCGGTCACCGCGGTTTCCCGCAACGCCGCCAGCAAGGCCGCGACGCTGGCGCCGCGGCAATCCACAATTCGTTTGGCGCCCAGCTGCCGAGCCATCTCCGCCACCCGCGGACTGGGTACGAACAAGGGTAGCTCAAGCATTTCGGGCCAGGTATCGGCCGCCAGCTCACGCAGCGACAGCAAACCCTGCCCACTGCTGACCACCAGGCCGTTGAGCCGTTCCGAGCGGAGCGTGGCGGCGAGTGTTCCCGCGGGGTAATCGGGCAGGTAGCGCCGGTACAGCTCGAGGATATCCACCTGCACCCCGCGCGCGCGCAATGTCTCGGCGAGCAGCTCGCGGCCGCCCTCCCCACGCAGGATCAGCACCTTCGGATCGGGTCGGGCCAACGCCTCGCCGAGCCGCGGCAGCGCCAGCAGCGCCTCGCTGTCGTCGCCGCGCTCCGGCCAGCTGGCGTCCAGTCCGTAGTCGGCGAGTATGGCGCCGGTGGCGGCGCCGACGCTGAACCAGGCCTGGGCGAACGGTGGCTGCGGCCAATAGCGGTCGAGTAGCTCGATGCCCAGCCGGGCCGCCGGCTTGCTGACCACAATGACCGCGCAGTAGCGATCCAGCTCGAGAACCGTCGCGCGCTGCTCGGCGGTTTCCGGCAAGGGTTCGATCGCAAGCAGCGGCAGGCTGGCACTGTGAATCCCGGCTTCAGCCAATACCGCCGCAACCGCGCCACACTCCTCGGCCGGCCGGGTCAGTAGCAGGCGCCAGCCGGTCACGCGTGACCAGCCTCGCCGTAGACTGCCTGGAGAATCTGCTCCGCGCCCTGATCCAGCAGCGCTTCGGCAACCTGCACACCCAGCGCCTCGGCATCGGCGGCGGGCGCACGGCCCTCGGCGCGCAGCAGCACGGTGCCGTCCGGCTGGCCGACCAATCCGCGCAACCACAGCTGCTCGCCTTCGAGCACCGCGTAACAGGCGATCGGCACCTGGCAGCCGCCGTTCAAGCGCTTGTTCAACGCGCGCTCGGCGACGACACGAGTCGCGGTCGGCGCGTGATTCAGGCATTCCAGCAGCGCATGCAGTTCGCTGTCGGTGGTACGGCATTCGATGCCGACCGCGCCCTGACCGCCGGCCGGCAGGCTCTCGTCGACGCTGATGCTGGAGCGGATGCGTTCACCGAAGCCAAGGCGGATCAGCCCGGCGGCAGCGAGAATGATGGCGTCGTACTCGCCAGCATCGAGCTTGGCCAGTCGGGTGTTAACGTTGCCGCGCAGGAACTGGATCTTCAGGTCCGGCCGACGCGCCAGCAGCTGGGCCTGACGGCGCAGCGACGAGGTGCCGACCACACTGCCGGGCGGCAGCGCATCGAGGTCGTCGAAATGATTGGAGACGAAGGCATCGCGTGGGTCTTCGCGCTCGCAGATGCAGTACAGGCCCAGCCCCTCGGGAAACTCCATCGGCACGTCCTTCATGGAGTGCACGGCGATGTCCGCCTCGTTCTCCATCAGCGCCGTTTCCAGCTCCTTGACGAACAGGCCCTTGCCGCCGATCTTCGCCAGCGGCGCGTCAAGCAGCTTGTCGCCGCGGCTGACCATCGGCACCAGGCTGACCTTCAGCCCTGGGTGCGACGCCTCCAGGCGCGCCTTGACGTACTCGGCCTGCCACAGGGCCAGGGCACTCTTGCGGGTAGCGATGCGAATTTCGCGAGACATGGGCAATTCCAGAACAGTGAATTGCCGGCGATGATAACAGGCCGGACAACCAGCCTGGGTTGGCCGGAATCAAGTAAAAGGTGGTGTCACGCCACCGCGCCGGCGCCCGCCAGCTGCACGAGCTGACGGCCTCCAACGCAGCGAGCCGTACTGGTTCAGAGGTTCTGCATCAGCTTGCGCACACCGGCGACATGGCGACGGCTCACCGTCAGCGCCTCACCCTCGAGCCCCTTGAGGAACAGCTGGAAATGCCCGAGCGGCGTGCGCTGCAGGCGCTCGATACGATCACGGAACACCAGCGCGTTGCGGTGAATACGCACGAAGCGCTCGCCGAACTCGTCTTCCAGAGACTTCAACGGCTCGTCCAGCAGCACCTCGCCACCGATATGGCGCAGGGTGACGTACTTGTGGTCGGCGATGAAGTAGATCACGTGGTCCAGCGGAATCAGCTCGATGCCCTTGCGGGTGCGCGCGCTGATGTGGGTGCGAGGCCCGGCACCGGAAACCGCTGCCGGCCGGGTCAACGCAGCGAGCTGCACTCGGTTCGGCCGTTCCGCCTTCTTCAAGGCCTCGGTGAGGTGTTCCGGGCGCACCGGCTTGACCAGATAGCCAACCGCGCTGACCTGGAAAGCCTCCAGCGCGAACTCATCATGGGCAGTACAAAAGATCACGGCAGGCGGCGCATCCGTCTCGCAAAGCCTAGCTGCAACCTGCAGGCCATCTAGCCCCGGCATGCGGATATCCAGCAGCACGACATCAGGGCGCAGTTCCTCGATCAGCGTCAGTGCTTCTTCGCCATTGCTGGCAGCGGGCTCGAGGACACGATAGCCGTCGAGGTCACCTACCAGTCGGCTGAGGCGCTCGCGGGCTAGAGGTTCGTCATCGACAATCAGGACATTCATATAGATCTGGCTTCCTGCGTTTGTCTCGCACATGGATAGCGTAGACATGTGTAATGGCGGCCTTCACGGCGCTCCACGCTGAGACTCGCTAGCGGACCGAAAAGTGCCGCTAATCGTGCGTCGATGTTCTGCAGACCCTGCCGTGTCCCGCGTGAAGCCTGCGCTTGAGCGGTTTCGTCGAAGGGGTTGCTGACCACCAACTGAAACACGCCATCGACATAATCGGCGGTTACGCTCACCACACCTCCCTCGATACGGGGCTGGATGCCATACACCAGCGCATTCTCCAGCAACGGTTGCAGCGTCAGCTGCGGAATCGGCAGATCGTCCGGTACGCCGGCGACCTGCCAGTCCATCTGTAGACGGTCGCCCAGGCGATATTGTTCGATCGACAGGTAGCGCCGCGACAACTCCAGCTCCTCGCTCCAGGCCACCAACGTGCCGGGTCGGGCCAGGCTGGCACGGAACAGGTCCGACAGATCCAGCACCGCCTGCTCGGCCTTGACCGGATCGCTGGCCACCAGTGCGGCGATGCTGTTGAGGCTGTTGAACAGGAAATGCGGACGGACGCGCGCCTGCAGCGACTCGATCCGCGCCCGCAGCTCGGCCTGCTCCTGGCGGCGCCACTGACTCTGCAGATAGAAATAGCGTAGCAACAGCCCGGACATGATCAGGCTGATCAGCGCGTGACGCAGGTAGAGATTGACCTCCCCGTCGCGCGAAAGCGGGCCGCCGAGCTGGTAGATATCGGCCACCGCGGTGCAGGCCAGGGTCAGCCCGACCACCAGGGCGCAGCAGGCCAGCCCGGCGAAGGCAGTGCGCATACGCGCCAGCACGGGCCGCAGCAGACACATGGTGCCGGCCGAGAGCAGCACGATCCACTGCACGAACAACGACGTCAGCGCCAGCCGCATCCAGTCAAAGCCAGGCTGCATCGGCTCGGCCAGCACCAGCACGAACACCAGCAACTCGGCGAGCAGGACCAGGCCAAGCAAGGCATCGGGCTGGCACAGCTCGGGGACGAAGAAGTCATCGGATACGGCAGTGGATTTCACGCGCTTCAGCCTGTGGTTTACCTGCCCGGCAGTTTCCTTGCACACCCGGTCAACGGCAAGCCGGGTGCCGGTCAGCCAAGTGGAATAATCCGGAATTGCCAGCCAGCTCACCCTTCGCCGCCGTGGCGGCGATGTCCCCGACAGCGGCACCATCCCTGTTATCATCGCCGCCTTTCCTCAGCCTTCGGATTTCAGCGAGCGCATACATGAGCACCGACAAGACCAACCAGTCCTGGGGCGGCCGTTTCAGCGAGCCCGTCGACGCCTTCGTCGCCCGATTCACCGCCTCCGTCGAGTTCGACAAGCGCCTCTACCGCCACGACATCATGGGTTCGATCGCCCATGCGACGATGCTGGAAAAAGCCGGCGTGCTGAACGCCGATGAGCGTGACCAGATCATCGCCAATCTGAAAGACATCCAAGGCGAAATCGAAGCCGGCACCTTCGACTGGCGCGTCGACCTGGAAGACGTGCACATGAACATCGAAGCACGCCTGACCGACCGCATCGGAGTGACCGGCAAGAAGCTGCACACCGGCCGCTCGCGCAACGACCAGGTCGCCACCGACATCCGCCTGTGGCTGCGCGATGAAATCGACCTGATCCTCGGCGAAATTACCCGTCTTCAAGAAGGCCTTCTGGGTCTGGCGGAAGCCGAAGCGGACACCATCATGCCCGGCTTCACCCACCTGCAGACCGCGCAGCCGGTGACCTTCGGCCACCATCTATTGGCCTGGTTCGAGATGCTCAGCCGCGACTACGAGCGCCTGGTCGACTGCCGCAAGCGCACCAACCGCATGCCGCTGGGTTCGGCCGCGCTGGCCGGCACCACCTATCCGATCCAGCGGGAGATCACCTGCGAACTGCTAGGTTTCGAAGCGATCTCCGGCAACTCGCTGGATGGCGTGTCCGATCGCGATTTCGCCATCGAATTCTGTGCCGCCGCCTCGGTGGCGATGATGCACCTGTCGCGCTTCTCCGAAGAGCTGGTGCTCTGGACCAGCGCGCAGTTCCAGTTCATCGACCTGCCCGACCGTTTCTGCACCGGCTCCTCGATCATGCCGCAGAAGAAGAACCCGGACGTACCTGAGCTGGTGCGCGGCAAGACCGGCCGCGTATTTGGTGCGCTGGCAGGCCTTCTGGTGCTGATGAAGGGCCAGCCGCTGGCCTATAACAAGGACAATCAGGAAGACAAGGAACCGCTGTTCGACGCCGCCGACACCCTGCGCGACAGTCTGCGCGCCTTTGCCGACATGGTTCCGGCGATCAAACCCAAGCGCGAAATCATGCGCGAAGCGGCGCTGCGCGGCTTCTCCACCGCGACGGATCTCGCCGATTACCTGGTGCGCAAGGGACTGCCCTTCCGCGACTGCCACGAGATCGTCGGCCACGCGGTGAAGTACGGCGTGCAGACCGGCAAGGACTTGGCCGAGATGAGCCTCGACGAGCTGCGCCAGTTCAGCGACCAGATCACTGACGACGTGTTCGCCGTGCTGACCCTGGAAGGCTCGGTCAACGCCCGCGACCATATCGGCGGCACCGCGCCGAACCAGGTACGCGCCGCGGTGGCTCGTGGCAAGAATCTGCTGGCGACTAGATGATCACGTCTGGCCGCCGTATTTCGGTGGTCGGCTGTTCAGGTGCCGGCAAGGCCATGCTGTCGCGCCGTCTGGCGCAGCAGCTCGGTTATCGCCATATCGAGCTGGATGCCCTGTTCCATCAACCGGGCTGGCAGCCGTTGCCCACCGAGCAGTTTCAGCAGGCGACCCGTGATGCGCTGCAGGGCGACGGCTGGGTAGCAGAAGGCAATTATTCGGCGGTGCGCCCGTTGGTGCGAGAGCGCTCGGACATAGTGATCTGGCTGGATCTGCCACGCCACAAGGTAATGCGCCAGGTCATCTGGCGCACCCTGCGACGCCTGGCCTGCCGTGAGGAGTTGTGGAATGGCAACCGCGAGCGCTGGAGCAATTTATTCAAATTGAACCCACGCCAATCCATCCTGGCCTGGTCGTGGACCCGCCACCCGGTTTACCGGCAGCGCTACGCCGAGGAAATGCGTAACGCACCGCCATCCTGCCAATACCTACGACTGGACTCACGGCAGGCCATCAACGCCTTTCTGGCAAACCTGTCGTCCCGTTAAACCTTATTGAGGGCCAGCCTGTAATGTTTCTGCACATTCGCCCCGCGGTTCGCGAAGACGCCGCGCTGATCCTGCGCTTTATCACCGACCTGGCCATCTACGAAAAGGCCGAGCACGAGGTCAAGACAGACGTCGCCGGCATCGAGAACAGCCTGTTCGCTGACGGCAGCACCGCCCATGGCCTGATCTGCGAGCTGGACGGCGTGCCGATCGGTTATGCGGTGTATTTCTTCAACTACTCGACCTGGCTGGGCAAGCACGGCCTGTATCTGGAAGACCTTTACGTCACCCCGCAGCAGCGTGGCGTCGGTGCCGGCAAGGCGTTGCTGCGTCATCAGGCCAAATTGGCGGTGGCACGCGGCTGCGGGCGCTTCGAGTGGTCGGTGCTGGACTGGAATCAGCCAGCCATCGACTTCTACGAATCCATCGGCGCCCGGCCGCAGAGCGAGTGGATCGGCTACCGCCTTGCCGGCAACGCACTGTCAGAGTTCGCGGCAGGTTGAGCAATCGTTCCAGCACGCCTGCGCCACCAGCCGCGATGCCGCCGCGAAAAGCGCGCCTACCCTTTGCCAATGCCTGGTTCTTTCCGGCTGCCGCGCTCTACGCGGCGCTGATCCTGCCGTATTCGGTCCTGGCACTACTTGGCCTGCTTCCCGCGTTGCCCGGGCTCGCCACATCCGCCGGTCACGCCCACGAAATGCTCTTCGGCTTCGCCCTGGCGGTGATCGCCGGCTACCTGCTCGGCCCGCAGCGACTGCGCTTTACCCTGACGCTGCTCGGCTGCTGGGCGCTGGCACGACTGAGCTTCCTGCTGTGGCCGGGCTCGTGGCTGGCACTGATCTGCGCCGCGATCTTTGCCACCGCCCTTGCCTGGAAAGTGCTGCCGCGCTTTCTCGGCGCCGCGAAGAAATGGCGTAACCAGAGCGTCGCACCCGTGGTCGCCGGGCTGAGTCTGCTCAGCGCCATCGCCAGCGGTGGCTTTGGAGCTGGCTTCGACCGCCTCATGCTGGAGGAGGCGCTACTATTGCTCGCCACCCTGATGTTCTTCATGGGCGGACGGATCATCGCGCCAGCCGTCGCCGGTTACGCGCAGAGCGGGGGATGGCGACTGGATGCGCGGGTGCAGCCGCAGATCGAAGGTGCCGTGCTGATCCTGCTCGGCCTCGCCCTGCTGTTGAATCTCCTGCCCTGGCCGCTCACCCGGCAACTCACCGGCGCCGTACTGGTTGCCGCTGCCGTACTCACGACCATCCGCCTGCTGCGCTGGCAACCCTGGCGCTGCGCGCGGCCGGAGTTGCTGAACCTGCTGCTCGGCTATGCCTGGCTCGCCATTGGCCTGCTATTGCTTGGCCTGGGTACGCTGCTACCGGCGCTGCCATTGAACGCAACGCTGCACGCCTTGACCGTCGGCGCGCTGGGCAGCCTGACTTTCGCGGTCATGGCCCGCACGCGGCTGATCTACCGTTTCCGCGATCCCGGGGCGCAGCCCTGGATACAGGGCGTGGCGTTGCTGATCACCCTGGCGGCGCTGGCTCGCGTGCTGCCCGCCCTGCTGAGTCAGCCTCACCCAGCCTGGCTGCTGCTCGCCGCCGGTTGCTGGTCGCTGGCCTTTCTGGCGCTGACCTTGCTGCTCTGGCGTTGTCGCGACGCGCACGCGGACAGCCCTCGCGGCAACGCTGACAACTGAGTCATCAACCGGAACTCTCACGCATTACGCTTGACCTACATGCAACCGCCGGCGATTCCTCCCATCTCCGCCGCCGCATTCGCCGAGGCCTGCATGACCGATCTGCGCACCCTGCTGCTGAATCAGGACACCCAGGGCGCCGAGCTCTTCGACTCGCCCAAGGAACGCCTGATCTTCTACCGCTCCGAAATCCATTTCGAATCTTCCCTGCTGGCCGAACGCACCAGCGCCTACCTGTCGTCGCAGTCGTTCCTGATGATTGCCTTCGCCTCGTCGATGGCCAACAGTAACCCTGAGTGGGGCGAGCTGTTCCGCCTGGTGGTGCCGGCGATTCTCTCGGTGCTCGGCCTCATCACATCGCTGCACGCGATGCCCGGCATCAAGTCCAATTTCGACGTCATCGAGCGCTGGCATCAGAAACAGTCCGAACTGCTGCAGCTCGAAGGCCGCGTCGGCATGCTTCCGAACAACGAATCGGCGCTGTTCGGCGAAGGCAGCAGCCCGGTCGGTGGGCCTCGCTACAAGCGCACCCTGCTGTTTTCGCTGCGCACGCCAATCATCTTTTCGCTGGTCTGGAGCGCATTTGGCCTGCTCTGCCTGGCCCTGAGCCTGATGGACTGACGCACCGCACACCGCCGCATTGCTCCACGCGGCAGCAGCTGCTTAGCTGGACGCATCCGTATGGAGGAACCCATGTCCGATTCAGACCGCCCCCGCTATCGCGTTGATGCTGATCGCCAGGCCGCCCAACGCCGGGTACGCTACGTCGAAACCAACCGGCCGGATGACGGCAGCTGCACGATCTGCCAGCTGGACGCAGAAAATCCGGCACCGCTCGACGAGACCCCCGCCATGGCGCAAGACAACCCCAGCAACGATGAAGATGAAGCGTTCGCCGAAGAGACCCTGATCCAGGCGATCGAGAACCAGCTTGAAGCCGGCGAGCCCGCGGCTACCCAGGCCACGCTGAACAAGCTCACCCTGGTCGGCTACGAGCGGGACGAATGCTTGCAGATGATGGCCCTGGTTCTGGCCCATGAGATCCGCACGATGCTCAGCGAGGACCGCCCTTTCGACGGTGCCGCCTACGAGGCCATGCTGCGCAAGCTGCCGGAACTGCCGGAAGCATCCGAATAGGATCTGGATCAAGGCAGGGCCACCGACAGCATCTACACTCAGCAAACAGGGCATGAGCCCACCATCCGAGGAGCGAGCATGTCGTACACCCCTGAGCTGGTTGCCGAACTGGACGTACTCCGACAGTTCAATCTGGAAAATCTGCAGGAAGGGCTGAAGGTGCATCACGAAGCCAGCCCCGCCACCATCGCCGCTTTTGGCCGCCTCCACGCCAAGGGCCTGATCACCCAGGCCGACGGCGGTTACCTCACCAGCCTTGGCCGCGACGCGGCCGAACAGGCGCAAACGCTGCATACCATCCTCTCGGAAACCGTCACGGCCTGACATCGCCATGCCGTTCCGCTTCACCAGTCCAGGGCACGGATGACGCCGGCCCTGGCCGTTGGTCGCTCACTGCAGGCAAACTTGCACCGCACCTCAAGCCGCACGCCGATTGGCCGATGAACAGGGGTTAGCCTCGCCTGCACGAACCACAATGACCCGCACCCAGCACATCCACCCGATTCTCGAAGAAGGCATCGACCGCAAGGTGCTGACCACGCTGCGGGCGCGCTTTCTCGCGGTCAACTCCGCACGCCTGGAGCGGGCCCTGCAGGCCATGTCGACGCGCCAGCAGCAGGTACTCAAGCTGCTGCCGCTGCTGTTTCACGTCAACCATCCGATTCTCCCCGGCTATGTCTCGGCGACTACCCCTGCCGGACTCGCGCACTTCGTGCCGGACGCCGAGCAGCTCGCCGAAGCACAGCGCCTGAGCCGCTCGTTCGCCTACAAGCCGGCGCGCGGAAAACTGCCGCAGCCGATACTCGGCCTGTTCCTCATGGGCAGCCTCGGCACCGTGGCGCAGGACGAGCACAGCGATCTGGACGTGTGGGTCTGCCACGATCCCGCCCTGGACGCCGGCCAGATCGAGGAACTGCGCCGCAAGTGCGAACTGCTGCAAGCCTGGGCGGCGAGCCAGGGCAGCGAAGCGCACTTCTTTCTGGTCGATCCGCAACGCTTCACCCAGGGCCAGCGCGAAGCCAGGCTGACCTCCGATGACTGTGGCACCACCCAGCACTACCTGCTGCTCGACGAGTTCTACCGCACGGCGCTCTGGCTCGGCGGGCGCACCCCGCTCTGGTGGCTGGTGCCGGACTACGAGGAGCACCGCTACGACGAATATGTGGCGACGCTGCTGGCCAAGCGCTTCGTGCGCGCCGACGAAGTACTCGACCTCGGCCACCTGGGCCAGGTGCCGCCCGGCGAGTTCGTCGGCGCCGGACTCTGGCAGCTCTACAAGGCCATAGCCTCGCCCTACAAATCGCTGTTCAAGCTGCTGCTGGTGGAGGTGTATGCCAGCCAGTATCCGCAGCTGCGCTGCCTGGCCCTGGACTTCAAACAGGCCATCTATCAAGGGCGGTTCGATCTGAACGAGCTCGACCCGTATATCGCCGCCTACCTTGCCATCGAGCGTTACCTCGGCGCGCGCGGCGACCACGAGCGCCTGGAGCTGGCGCGGCGCTGCCTGTACCTGAAGATCAATCGCCCACTGAGCCGGCCACCGGTCAACCGCAACAAGAGCTGGCAGCGCAGCCTGCTCGAGCGGCTGACCCACGACTGGCGCTGGGACGAGCGGCAGTTCGCACTGCTCGACAACCGCAGCCACTGGAAAGTGCGTCAGGTCAGCCAGGAACGTCGCATGCTGGTCAACGAACTGACCTACGGCTATCGCTTTCTCAGCGACTTCACCCGACGCCTTCAGGCCACCAGTCCGCTCACCAGTCGCGACCTCGGCGTGCTGGGTCGTCGCCTGTACGCCGCGATCGAACGCAAGGCCGGCAAGGTCGAGGTGGTCAATCTTGGTATCTCGCCGGATATGGCTGAACACAGCCTGACCCTGGTGCACGATTACGACGCTGCGGGCGACGTGCGCTGGTCGCTCTATCAGGGCCAGCTCACCGCGCCGGAACTGAGCAATTTCGCCCCATTGAAGCGCTCTCGCGAGCTGGTCGCGCTGCTGGCCTGGTGTCACCGCAACGGCGTGGTGGATGTCAGCACCCACCTGTCCCTGTTCCCTGGCGACAGCGGCCTGAGCGAAGCGGAACTGTTCGCCCTGTTCAGCGACCTGCGCCGTGCGCTGCCGATGCCGCTATGCCCGGTGGACGAAGAAGCTCTACTGGCCGCGAGCAAACCCAGCCGGGTGCTGCTGCTGATCAACATCGGCCTGGACCCCACCCAGCAAGCCCCGACAGCATCTGCCATCGGCGAGCAGTCGATGCTGAACGCGGCGCCGGAAAGCCTGGTGCTGAGCGTGGATCAGGTCACGCTCAACAGCTGGAACGAGATGCTGGTGACCCGCTACGACGGGCCGAAGGCGCTGCCACTGTGCCTGCGCGATTATCTGGATAGCCTCGAGCAGGTCGTGCAGGCACCGCAGCTGCAGGTCTTCTGCTTCGCCCGCAATCGCGGACAGGCCATCGCGCGGCGGGTCGAGCAGATATTCGAGGATGCCCGCCAGAGCCTTGCCAGCATCGCTCATGGACGCTACCTGCTTCAGGTTCGCCAGCATTTCCACATGCTGCAGCGCGAGGCGAATGCGCTGCGTCTCACCCACCTGAGCGATCGCGCCGCACTGCTCGAACACCTTGGCGAGGCCCACCACGCCTACAGCCCGCTCCGGCTCGATCGTGCGGCGCTGGACGGTGACGATCTGGCGCTGATTCTTGCGCAAGGCCGCCCGGGATGCCTGCAGGTGTTCTACCGCACGGCCGGGGAAATCGCCGAACTCAGCGTGCTCGATGAATGCAATGCCCTCTGGCGCCAGCAGCTGCCCTATCGCGACGAGCGCACCCTGCTGCGCCCGCTGATGCGCTTTCTCGAGTCGATGCTGTATCGGCGTAACGCGCAGCAGCCCGGCCAAAGCCAGGAGCTGGTCGACCCGGCGATCCTCTTCTACCGCATTCAGCCGGGACAAGGCGCGCGACCGGCACAACTGGAACGAAGACCGGCGCCCCAGGGCGAGGTCAACGATCCGTTCTACGACGTGCAGGCGATTGTCGAAGCGGGCGAAAACGGTCGCTCGCAGGTCACCCTGTACTGTAACCATCAGGAGTTTTCCGGCCTGGAATATGGTGCCGAGCTGTTCGCCGCCGTGACACGCACGATCATTTCCCGGCGCCGCGACGGTGAACGCTACCCCTGCTACATCACCGACCTCGACCTCACTGGCCTGCACGGCAGCGGACGCAGCCAGACGGTCCAGTACCTGCGCTACAAGGCGCGCCTGGAGGCAGCGCTGAACGCGGCAATGGAGTCATAAGAGGGCGCTGACGGGGCTTCAGTCAGCGTCTCGACGAGGTTCCGGCCTGACGAACCAGCTGCATTGCGCAGTGGCTATCCAACGCTTTTCGCGCCAACAAAGGCAGAGCTGCGGAAAGCTGCTACCAGCCCGATCGCAGCGGCGGCCAGGCTGATCATCTCGCAAGCGTCGCCCGTCAGAACGGATCGCCTGCCGCTTCGGGCTGGTATTCGATCGCGAGCAGAGTGAGCTTGATCATCTTGCCGGATGGAGTCGGCCAGTCGATGTGCTGGCCGACACTCATGCCCAGCAGCGCCGTACCGACCGGTGCGAGGACGGACACGATGCCTTCCTTGCCGGCATCGTGGGGATAGACCAGCGTCAGGTGGTAGTCCTTGCCCGTGCCTTCGTCGCGGCAGTGCACGCGCGAATTCATGGTCACGACGCCCGCAGGCATCTCGCTGCGTTCCACGATCTGCGCCCGCGACAGTTCCTGCTCGAGCGCTTCGGCGGCCGGACCGTAGTCGTCCAGACTGTCGAGCAGCCGCTCAAGGCGCTGCAGATCGAGTTGGGTAAGGATGATCGGCGGTGCACTGGTCATGGGTTCTGGCAAGCTCCTGCGAAAAAATAAAACACGAAAAAAGCAAAACCCCGCCCGAAGGCGGGGTTTTGTTGACCTGCGAAGACACTATCACAGCAGCCCGAATAAGCAAGGCCCCCACCGGCAGCGCCCGGCTCGCGGGGGCTGCACGCAGATTGCGTCAGATATCCTCGAATTCCAGCGCTTCGCCGCCCTGCTCCTGCGTCACCCGCGAGAGCAGCTCTCCGAGGCGCTCGCCGCTAGCATCGCACAGCCACAGCTGGCTGCCTTCGTCGTAGTCGAAATGAAAGCCGCCGGAGCGCGCCGCGACCCACAGCTGGCGCAACGCGGGCTGGCGGCTGAGGATCAGCTGACTGCCGTTATCGAAGCGCACTGTCAGCACACCACCGGAGTTCTCCAGGTCGACGTCCAGACTGGTGTCATCGAATACGTCCTCGACGCTCTCCTGCACAGCATCGACCAGATCGTGATAACGGGCTTCGCTCAGGCTCATGCAACACTTCCTCGAATTGTTCTGCACGCGACGCGGGCCGCATGCGATGGCGGCGAGCTTAGCAGGGCGCAGCCGGATCAAGCGAGCCGCCCGCCAGCACGGCAGCCGTGTGACGTGCTGCTCGCATAGGCAATCCGCCGGGTGCTGGGTATACTCCGGCGATTAGATTTTTCAAGGATTCCAGTCCCCATGAAGCGCCTTCTGCTTCCCTTCATCGCACTCGCCGTCTTCGCCGCCGCGCTCAGCGGTTGTGGCCAGAAAGGTCCGCTGTACCTGCCGGATGACGAGAAAACCGTCAAAGAACGTTCCAAAGACCGTTTCGAACTCTAAAGGAGGCTGTTCATGGAGGCCTTCTCGTACCGCGACGGTCAACTCTTCGCGGAAGGCGTGGCACTGCCCGCACTTGCGCAACGCTTCGGCACCCCGACCTACGTCTATTCCCGCGCGCACATCGAAGCCCAGTACCGGGCGTATGCCGATGCGCTGGATGGCATGCCGCATCTGGTCTGCTTCGCCGTCAAAGCCAATTCGAACCTGGGCGTGCTGAACGTCCTGGCACGTCTCGGCGCCGGCTTCGACATCGTCTCGCGCGGTGAGCTGGAGCGCGTACTGGCCGCCGGCGGACAGCCGGACCGTATCGTCTTCTCTGGCGTCGGCAAGACCCGTGACGACATGCGCCGGGCGCTGGAAGTCGGCGTGCACTGCTTCAACGTGGAATCCACCGATGAACTGGAGCGCCTGCAGCAGGTCGCCGCCGAGCTCGGCAAAAAGGCGCCGGTGTCGCTACGGGTCAATCCGGACGTCGATGCCGGCACCCACCCGTACATTTCCACAGGTCTCAAAGAGAACAAGTTCGGCATCGATATCGACAATGCCGAGGCGGTCTACGCCCGTGCCGCCGAGCTGCCGAACCTGGAAGTGGTCGGTGTCGACTGCCATATCGGTTCGCAGCTGACCAGCCTGCCGCCTTTCCTCGATGCGCTCGACCGCCTGCTCGCACTGACCGAGCGCCTCGCCGCACGCGGCATCCAGATTCGTCACCTTGACCTCGGTGGCGGCCTCGGCGTGCGTTACCGCGACGAGCAGCCACCTTTGGCCGGTGACTACATCCAGGCCGTGCGCCAGCGCATCGAAGGCCGCGGGCTGGCGCTGGTGTTCGAGCCAGGCCGCTCCATCGTCGCCAACGCCGGCGTGCTGCTGACCCGCGTGGAATACCTCAAGCACACCGCGCACAAGGATTTCGCCATAGTCGATGCGGCGATGAACGACCTGATCCGTCCGGCGCTGTACCAGGCGTGGATGAACGTCATCGCGGTGCAGCCGCACGAAGGCGATACGCGTCGCTACGACATCGTCGGACCGATCTGCGAAACCGGCGACTTCCTCGCCAAGGATCGTGAGCTGGCGCTGGTCGAGGGCGACCTGCTGGCGGTGTGTTCGGCCGGTGCCTACGGCTTCGTCATGAGCTCCAACTACAACACCCGCGGCCGCGCCGCCGAGGTGCTGGTGGACGGTGACCAGGCCTTCGAAGTGCGCCGTCGCGAGAGCGTTCAGGAGCTATACGCCGGCGAAAGCCTGCTGCCCACTTGAGGCCAAGATCATGCTTCTGCGCTTTACCAAGATGCACGGTCTGGGCAACGACTTCATGGTCATCGACCTGGTCAGCCAGCACGCGCACATCCAGCCCAAGCACGCCAAGCAGTGGGGCGATCGCCACACCGGAGTCGGTTTCGATCAGCTGCTGATCGTCGAGCCGCCGCAGAACCCGGACGTGGATTTCCGCTACCGCATCTTCAATTCCGACGGTTCGGAAGTGGAGCAGTGCGGCAACGGCGCGCGCTGCTTCGCCCGCTTCGTGGTCGACAAGCGCCTGACCGTGAAACGCAAGATCAAGGTCGAAACCAAGGGCGGCATCATCGAGCTGGATATCCGTCCCGATGGGCAGATCCGCGTCGACATGGGTCCGCCGCGACTGGTGCCGTCCGAGATTCCGTTCCAGGCCGACCAGGAAGCCCTGAGCTATCCACTCGAAGTCGATGGCCAGCGCGTCGAGTTGGCCGCCGTGTCCATGGGCAACCCCCATGCGGTGCTGCGCGTCGACAGCGTCGAGCAGGCACCTGTGCATGAACTCGGACCGAAGATCGAACATCACCCGCGCTTTCCGCAGCGGGTCAATGTCGGCTTCCTGCAGGTCGTCGATCGCCGCCATGCGCGGCTGCGCGTGTGGGAACGCGGCGCCGGCGAAACCCAGGCCTGCGGTACCGGCGCCTGCGCGGCTGCGGTCGCGGCAATACGCCAGGGCTGGATGGATTCGCCGGTACAGATCGAGCTGCCGGGTGGCCGCCTGTCCATCGAATGGGCAGGTCCCGGGCAGCCGGTTATGATGACCGGCCCCGCCGTTCGTGTATTTGAAGGACAGGTTCGCCTATGACCGACCAGACCCAGGGCAGCACCCCGCTACCCGACGCCGAAGCCGTCGCCGCCTACCTGCGCGCCCATCCGGAATTCTTCGTCGATCACGACGAGCTGATCCCTGAGCTGCGCATCCCCCATCAGCCGGGCACCGCGGTGTCGCTGGTGGAGCGTCAGGTCAAGCTGCTGCGTGAGCGCAACATCGAGATGCGCCATCGTCTGTCGCAACTGATGGACGTGGCGCGCGACAACGACCGTCTGTTCGACAAGACCCGCCGCCTGGTGCTCGACCTGCTCGACGCCAGCAGCCTGGAAGAAGTGGTCAGCGCGGTGGAAGACAGCCTGCGCCACGAGTTCCAGGTGCCCTACGTCAGCCTGATCCTGTTCAGCGACGCGACACTGCCGGTGGGCCGCTGCGTCAGCACCGGCGAGGCGCAGCAGAGCATCGGCGGTCTGCTCGACGGCGGCAAGACCATCTGCGGCGTGCTCCGCCCGCACGAGCTGAGCTTTCTGTTCGGCGCCGAAGACAGCAGCAGCGTGGGCTCCGCGGCGGTAGTCAGCCTGAACAATCAGCTGGGCGTACTGGCGATCGGCAGCCCGGATCCACAGCACTACAAGAGCTCGCTGGGCACGCTGTTCCTCGGTTATATCGCCGAAGTGCTGACCCGCGTGCTGCCGCGCTTCGGTACGCCGCTGCGCTCGGTACGCTGAGCGCAATTGCCGGCCAACGCCACGCACCACACGCGCCTGCTCGCGGCCTGAGGCTGGAGCCTGTTCATGCAGAACGAACTCGACGCCTACTTCGAACACCTGCGCAGCGCCCGGCAGCTGTCGGGCCACTCGCTGGACGGCTACCGCCGCGACCTGAACAAGCTGCTGACTTACTGCGAGCGCGAAAACATCGCCGAGTGGAATGCACTGCAAGGCCGACACCTGCGCCAGCTGGTCGGCGAGCTGCATCGCCAGGGCCAGTCCAGCCGCAGCGTAGCGCGCCTGCTCTCATCGGTGCGCGGCCTCTACCGCTACCTGAATCAGGAAGGCCTCTGCCAGCACGATCCGGCTATCGGCCTGTCCGCGCCGAAAGGTGAACGACGTCTTCCGAAGCTGCTGGATACCGACCGCGCCATGCAGCTGCTCGATGGTGGCGTCGAGGACGATTTCATCGGCCTGCGCGATCAGGCGATGCTCGAGCTGTTCTATTCATCCGGCCTGCGGCTTTCGGAACTGGTCAGCCTGAACCTCGACCAGCTCGACCTGCCCGCGGGCATGGTGCGAGTGCTCGGCAAGGGCAACAAGGTGCGCGAGCTGCCGGTAGGGCGCAAGGCGCGCGAGGCGTTGCAGGCCTGGTTGCCTGTACGTGCGCTGGCCAACCCGGCCGATGGCGCGGTATTCATCGGTCAGCAGGGTCGTCGCCTCGGCGCGCGGGCCGTGCAAGTGCGAGTGCGCCAGGCCGGCGTGCGCGAGCTTGGCCAGCACCTGCATCCACACATGTTGCGCCACAGCTTCGCCAGCCACCTGCTGGAGTCGTCGCAGGACCTGCGCTCGGTGCAGGAGCTGCTCGGCCATGCCGACATCGGCACCACGCAGATCTATACCCATCTGGATTTTCAGCACCTGGCCAAGGTCTACGATCAGGCGCATCCGCGCGCCAAGCGCAAGCAGGACACCGACACATGAGCATTCGCCTGATCACCTTTGACCTGGACGACACCTTCTGGGAAACCACCCCGGCCATTCAGAGCGCCGAAACCGCCCTGCGCGACTGGCTCGGTGTGCATGCGCCGCGCCTGGGCGAATTTCCCGTCGAAGCCCTCGGCGCGATCCGCCGCATGCTGGTGGAGCAGGACTCGGCGCTGCGCCACCGTATCAGCGAGCTGCGCCGGCGCATCCTGCAGCACGCGCTGCACGATGCCGGCTATCCCGCCGATGAAGCGGGAGAACTGGCCGAACGGGCCTTCCAGGTATTTCTCGACGCGCGCCATGAGGTGCAGATTTTCCCGGACGTGCAACCGACCCTGGAGTTTCTCGCCAATCACTACACCCTCGGGGTGATCACCAACGGCAATGCCGACGTGCGCCGCCTGGGCCTGGCCGACTATTTCCAGTTCACCCTGTGCGCCGAGGAGCTGGGTGTCGGCAAGCCCGACCCACATCCGTTCCAGCAAGCCCTGCGCCTGGGCGATGCGCGCCCGGAACAGGCCGTGCACGTCGGCGACCACGCGCTGGATGATATCGCCGGCGCGCAACAGGCGGGCATGCGGGCGATCTGGTTCAACCCCAAACTCGCCGCCTGGCCGCACGATTACCATCCCGATGCGCAAATCCAGAGCCTGGCCGAATTGCCCAAGCTGCTGCTCGGCTGGCGCGGCGACTGAGCGAGAAGCCAGACGCCAGATACGCAAAGCCCGCCTTGGAGGCGGGCTTTGCGCAATTCTTTTTGGTGCTCAGATAGGGCGACTGCCGTACTTGCTATCCGGCTTCTTCGGCGGGTCGGCGACCACATTGGGCTCGACTTCCTGCACTTGGCCGCCACGCGCGAGAAATTCTTCCATGGCCCGCGCCAGTGCATCGCGCTCTTTCTGCTTGGCTTCCAGGCTCGGCAGTTCGTCCGGTTCCACGGCCTTCGCCTTGGCCTTCTTAGCCGGCGTAGCGCGCTCGCTGTCGGTCCCTTCGTCGTCGAGACTGTCGTCGCCATCATCGGCAGCGTTCAGCTCTTCCCCTTCCTCCTCGTCGCTAACGTCCAGATCGTCTTGTTCTAGTTCTTCGTCGCTCATGTTCAACCTCATGGCCTTGCCAAAGCGGAGTAAGTTATAGCCCAGCGATGCGGAAAGACCGACACCGCCAAAAAAAATTCAACTTGCCGTCCCGTGCAGCGTTGCCACAATCTGCCGCGCGCCACCCTGGTCGCGGTGCTCTCCGAGATAGATGCCCTGCCAGGTACCGAGTGCCAGCCCCCCATCGCTGACCGGCAGGCTCAACTGGCAGCCGAGCAGGCTGGCCTTGAAATGCGCCGGCAGATCGTCCGGCCCTTCGTAGTCGTGCTCATAGCCTCCCTCACCCTGCGGCACCAGGCGATTGAAGAAGCGCTCGAAATCTCGCCGAACCGCTGCATCGGCATTCTCGTTGATCGTCAGCGAGGCCGAGGTATGCCGCAGCCACAGGTGTAACAGACCGACCCGGCATTGCCGCAGTTCCGGCAGTGCGTCGAGCAGCTCATCGGTGACGAGATGAAAGCCGCGTGGCCGCGCGCGCAAGGTGATCAGGGTCTGTTGCCACATGTTCGAAGACTCATGTTCAACGGCTGGTCGCGCGCATTCTAGCGTGGCGCCAAAAAAAACAAAGGGCGCCAAAAGGCGCCCTTGTAATGAACCAGCGAATCGTTACTGGCGAGTGAACTCCGGATAGGCTTCCAGACCGCACTCGACGACGTCCACGCCCTCGTATTCCTCTTCCTCGCTGACACGCAGGCCCATCACCGCCTTGATGATGCCCCAGACGATCAGGCTGGCGATGAACACCCAGAGGAAGATCGACACCAGACCCAGCAGCTGGGCACCGAAGGTGGCATCGGCGTTGGTCAGAGGCACGGCCAGCAGGCCCCACATGCCGGCAACACCGTGCACGGAGATGGCACCGACCGGGTCATCGAGCTTGAGCTTGTCCAGGCCAAGGATGCTGAACACCACCAGCACACCACCCACGCCGCCGATCAGGGTCGCCTGCAGAGCGCTCGGGGTCAGCGGTTCGGCAGTGATCGCCACCAGACCGGCCAGCGCGCCGTTGAGCACCATGGTCAGGTCAGACTTGCCGAACAGCAGACGCGCGGTGATCAGCGCGGCGATCAGGCCGCCTGCAGCGCCCATGTTGGTGTTGACGAAGACCTGAGCGACGGCATTGGCGTCTTCGATGGTGCTCATCTTCAGCTGCGAGCCACCGTTGAAGCCGAACCAGCCCATCCACAGGATGAAGGCACCGAGGGTCGCCAGCGGCATGTTGGCACCGGGGATGGCGTTGATCTGACCGTTCGCACCGTACTTGCCCTTACGCGGACCGAGCAGCAGCACACCCGCCAGAGCAGCAGCCGCACCGGCCATGTGTACGATGCCCGAGCCTGCGAAGTCGAGGAAACCCGCCGCGTCGAGGAAACCACCGCCCCACTTCCAGAAGCCCTGAACCGGGTAGATGAAGCCGGTCATCACCACCGCGAAGGCGATGAACGCCCACAGCTTCATGCGTTCGGCCACCGCACCGGAAACCACCGACATGCAGGTCGCGGCGAACACGATCTGGAAGAAGAAGTCGGCACGCGCGGAGTAGTAAGGCGCGTCCTCACCACCGGCGGCGACCACGTCGACGGCGTTCTCGTCGCCGATCAGGAAGCCCAGGCTCGGCAGGATGCCGCCGTCCGGGCTGGAGTACATGATGTAGTAGCCGACCAGCAGATACATGATCGACGCCAGCGCGTAGAGCACGATGTTCTTGGTGAGGATCTCGGCGGTGTTCTTCGCCCGGACCAGACCGGCTTCGAGCATGGCGAAACCTGCCGCCATCCACATCACCAGCGCTCCGCAGATCACGAAGTAGAAGGTATCGAGTCCGTACTGGACGGGTATCAATGCAGTGCTATCCATGTTTCACCTCTTGCTGTCGCGCTTTGTGCGCTGTTCGGTCCACCGGCCATCGCATGCCGCGTCGATGGCCGGTGCCGCTTTTCGGATTGGCCCCGGGGTTGGCTCCGGGGTGCCCTGAATGGATTACAGGTTGTAGCCACGCTCGTTATGCAGGCTGAGGTCGAGGCCGATGGTCTCCTGCTCCTCGTTCACCCGCAGGCCCATCACCAGATCGATCGCCTTGAGGATCAGGTAGGTGACGATGCCGGTGTACACCACGGTGAACAGCACGCCCTTGAACTGAATCCACAGCTGCAGGCCGATGTTCTCCACTTCGCCGAAGCCACCCAGCATAGGTGCCGCGAAGATGCCGGTGAGCAGCGCACCGACGATGCCGCCGATGCCGTGCACACCGAAGGCGTCCAGCGAATCGTCGTAGCCGAGCTTGCGTTTCAGGCTGGTGGCGCAGAAGAAGCAGACCACTCCGGATACCAGGCCGATGACCAGAGCGCCCATCGGGCCCACTGTGCCGGCAGCCGGCGTGATGGCGACCAGACCGGCAACCACGCCGGAGGCGATGCCCAGCGCGCTGGGTTTGCCGTGGCCGATCCACTCGGCGAACATCCAGCCCAGCGCCGCGGCGGCAGTAGCGATCTGCGTGACCAGCATGGCCATGCCGGCCGTACCGTTGGCGGCGATGGCCGAGCCCGCATTGAAGCCGAACCAGCCGACCCAGAGCATTGCGGCACCGACCAGGGTCAGGCCCAGGTTGTGCGGCGCCATCGGCGTGGTCGGATAGCCCTTGCGCTTGCCCAGCACCAGGCAGGCCACCAGTCCGGCGATACCTGCGTTGATGTGCACCACGGTGCCGCCAGCGAAGTCGAGCACCCCCCAATCCCACATCAGGCCGCCGTCGCCGCCCCAGACCATGTGCGCGATCGGCGCGTAGACCAGGGTGAACCAGACGCCCATGAACACCAGCATCGCGGAGAACTTCATGCGTTCGGCGAAGGCGCCGACGATGAGTGCCGGGGTGATGATGGCGAAGGTCATCTGGAAGGTGATGAAGATGCTTTCAGGGAAGGCGCCGACCAGGCTGTCGGGCGTCAGACCGCTGAGAAAGGCGCGGTCCAGGCCGCCGACGAAGGAATTGAAGTTGGTGACCCCAGCTTCCATACCGGTGGTGTCGAACGCGAGGCTGTAGCCGTAGACCATCCAGAGGATGCTCATCAGGCCGGTGACCGCAAAGCACTGCATCATCACCGAGAGAATGTTCTTCGAGCGGACCATGCCGCCGTAGAACAGCGCCAGCCCAGGGATGGTCATGAACAGCACCAGCGCAGTGGCCGTCAGCATCCATGCCGTGTCGCCTGAATCCAGCGTTGCCTCCTGCGCCAGGGCCAGGCCTGGACTTATCAGAGACAAAAGGGCTCCTAGCCCTGCGAATTTTCGCAGAGTCATGGTTTTACTCCTGGGGCGTGGGGGTTCGGAGGTGCTGCTTAAATCGCGTCGGTATCGGTTTCGCCGGTACGGATGCGGATGGCCTGTTCCAGGTTGACCACGAAGATCTTGCCGTCGCCGATCTTGCCGGTGTTGGCCGCCTTGGTGATGGCCTCGATGACGCGATCGAGCTGATCGTCGGCGATGGCCACGTCGATCTTTACCTTCGGCAGGAAGTCGACGACGTATTCGGCACCGCGATACAGCTCGGTGTGGCCCTTCTGACGACCGAAGCCTTTGACTTCGGTTACGGTGATGCCCTGTACGCCAATTTCCGACAGCGACTCGCGCACGTCGTCCAGCTTGAACGGCTTGATGATGGCAGTGACTAGTTTCATGAAAACTTCTCCCGTTTTAGGTGGACTTGCCCCAGAAGTACGAACCCGGCTCAAGTCTATGCTCAGTGTCTGGCTCTTGTAACGCTCCGGCTGTAGCCGGTCCGCAGTCCGACACCACCAACCTCTCCGACAAAGCGTCGCGAATCACCGATGCACCGCAACCCGTTGGTGCATGCGTCGCTGGGGACAAAGCAGAATCAGTGCCAGCTTTACGCAATGCCCGTTTTTACGGGGGTGCGCACGGATGGAATGGATGCCCGACGGACGGTAGCGTCCAGAACACGCACAATATTGGTGCGCGCATGCACCAGCAGCTGCTCATTTTTTGTGCACGCCACCTGAGAAAGACCGGAAAAAGCCCGTGCTACACTGCGCCCGGTTCAACCACAGGTGTTTTCAATGTTGCCGCCAAAAGCTTTCCTAGATGCCATCGGCTCCCAGGCCTCGCGCCTGTTCAACGGCGAGACGCCGCTGCCGCGTGGCGAGTTCGAAGCCCAGCTCAAGGGTGTGGTCCAGGGCGCACTGAACAAGCTCGACGTGGTCAGCCGCGACGAATTCGACAGCCAGATGGTGGTGCTCGCCCGCACCCGCGCGCGCCTGGAGGCGCTCGAAGCCAAGGTTGCCGAACTGGAAGAAAAGCTCACGCCGCCCGCGTCCTGACAGACCGGGCCGGCGACACGATCAAAGGAGTGATCGGATGTCCCTGGCCATAGTTCATAGCCGCGCGCAGATTGGCGTCGAAGCGCCGCCGGTGACCGTCGAAGCTCATCTGGCCAACGGCCTGCCGGCGCTGACCCTGGTCGGCCTGCCGGAAACCGCGGTCAAGGAAAGCAAGGATCGCGTGCGCAGCGCCATTCTCACCTCCGGCTTCGATTTTCCCGCTCGACGCATCACCCTCAACCTCGCCCCCGCCGACCTGCCAAAGGACGGCGGCCGCTTCGACCTGTCCATTGCCCTGGGCATCCTCGCCGCCAGCGGTCAGCTGCCGGCCGAGCGGCTCGACAACCTGGAATGCCTCGGCGAACTGGCACTGTCCGGCGCCTTGCGCCCGGTCCAGGGAGTCCTGCCGGCTGCCCTCGCCGCTCGAGCGGCAGGGCGCGCGCTGCTGGTGCCACGGGCCAACGCCGAGGAAGCCAGCCTGGCCTCGGGGCTCACCGTCTATGCCGCCGAGCACTTGCTCGAGGTCGCAGCGCACTTCAACGGCATCACGCCGCTCGAACCCTATGTGGCCCAGGGCCTGCTACGACAGATTCAGCCTTACCCCGACCTGGCCGACGTGCAAGGTCAGCAGGCGGCCAAGCGCGGGCTGCTGATCGCCGCGGCTGGCGCGCACAACCTGCTGTTTTCCGGCCCGCCAGGCACCGGCAAGACGCTGCTGGCCAGCCGCCTGCCCGGTCTCTTGCCGCCGCTGGACGAACAGGAGGCGCTGGAAGTCGCCGCCATCCATTCGGTGGCCAGTCACAGCCCTCTCGAGCATTGGCCGCAACGGCCCTTTCGGCAGCCCCATCACAGTGCATCCGGCCCGGCGCTGGTCGGTGGCGGCAGCCGTCCGCAGCCAGGGGAGATCACCCTGGCGCATCAGGGCGTACTGTTTCTCGACGAGCTGCCGGAGTTCGACCGCAAGGTGCTCGAGGTCTTGCGTGAGCCACTGGAGTCGGGGCATATCGTCATCGCTCGGGCCCGCGACAAGGTGCGTTTTCCGGCGCGTTTCCAGCTGGTGGCGGCGATGAATCCCTGCCCCTGTGGCTACCTCGGTGATCCCAACGGGCGCTGCCGCTGCACGCCGGACCAGATCCAGCGCTATCGCAACAAGCTCTCCGGCCCGCTGCTCGACCGCATCGACCTGCATTTGACCGTGGCGCGCGAGGCGACGGCCCTCAACGCTCCGCCGCAGACGGGCCAGAGCAGTGCCGTACTCGCCGCCCAGGTAGCCCAGGCGCGACAGCTGCAACTCGCCCGTCAGGGCTGCGCCAACGCCTTCCTCGACCTCGCCGGATTGCGCAGCCATTGCCAGCTCGGCACCGAGGATCAGGCCTGGCTGGAGCGCGCCTGCGAACGCCTGGCACTGTCGCTGCGCGCCGCGCACCGCCTGCTCAAGGTGGCGCGCACCCTCGCCGATCTGGAACAGGCCGAGCGAATCAGCCGCCAGCACCTCGCCGAAGCCCTGCAGTACCGGCCCGGCAGTCAAGGCTGAGCCTGCTCTAGCCCGGGCTTCGGTGCGCATCGATCAGCTGCGGACAACGGGCATCCTTTGCGGTCTGTGTTAAGTTGGATGGCTTTCGCCACAGGCGGCCACTCCCCAGAAACAACCCGAAGGAGCGCAGCATGGAGGCAAAACAGCCCTCGTCGTCCCACCTCAACGCCCCGGTCTTCTACGGCTCGGCGGTCATCATCCTGGCGCTGGTGATCTACAGCGTCGCTTTCCAGAGCCATGCGCAAACGCTGTTTGGCGATACCCAGGCCTGGATCATCGCAAACGTCAGCTGGCTCTACATCCTCGCCGTTGCACTCATCCTGCTCATGGTGGTGCTACTGGCGTTCAGTCGTTACGGCGACATCAAGCTCGGGCCGGATCACAGCGAACCGGATTACAGCGCCCTGACCTGGTTCGCCATGCTTTTCTCCGCCGGCATGGGCATCGGCCTGATGTTCTTCGGCGTCGCCGAGCCGGTGATGCACTTTCTCTCACCGCCGGTGGGCGAAGGCGGCACCAGCGCTGCCGCCTATGAGGCGATGAAGATCACCTTCTTCCACTGGGGCCTGCATGCCTGGGCGATCTACGCCATCGTGGCGATGATCCTGGCCTACTTCGCCTACCGCCACGGCCTGCCGCTCACCCTGCGCTCGGCGCTCTACCCGCTGATCGGCGAGCGCATCTATGGGCCGATCGGCCATGCCGTGGACATCTTCGCCATCATCGGTACTGTGCTCGGCGTCGCCACCTCGCTGGGCCTCGGCGTCACTCAGATCAACACCGGGCTGAACCACCTCTACGGCCTGCCTATATCGGTGCCGGTGCAGATCGGCCTGATCATCGCCACCACGCTGCTGGCGACGATTTCGGTGGTCACCGGCCTGGACAAGGGCGTGCGCCGGCTGTCGGAGCTGAACCTGACGCTGGCGGCGCTGCTGTTGCTGATGGTGCTGATCGCGGGGCCGACGGTGTTCATCCTGCAGACTTTCGTGCAGAACACCGGCAGCTACCTGTCGGATATCGTCAACAAGACCTTCAACCTCTATGCCTACGAGCCGAACGACTGGATCGGCGGCTGGACGCTGTTCTACTGGGGTTGGTGGCTGGCCTGGTCGCCCTTCGTCGGCCTGTTCATCGCGCGCATCTCGCGCGGCCGGACGATTCGCGAGTTCGTCACCGGCGTGCTGCTGGTGCCGACCGCATTCACCCTGCTGTGGATGACCGTGTTCGGCGACACCGCGATCCACATGATCCTCTGGGAACACGTCTCCAGCCTCGGTGAAGCCATCGAGCAGGACAGTTCGCTGGCCCTGTTCGCCTTCCTCGAGCACTTCCCCTTCTCGGGCTTCATCTCGCTGATCGCGATCATCATGGTGGTGGTGTTCTTCGTCACCTCGGCGGACTCCGGCGCGTTGGTGGTGGACATGCTCGCCTCCGGCGGCCAGCAGGGCACTCCGGTCTGGCAACGCATCTTCTGGGCCGCATCCATGGGCGGGGTGGCCATCGCGCTGCTGCTCGCCGATGGCCTGACCGCGTTGCAGACGGCGACCATCGCCAGCGCCCTGCCCTTCACCATCGCGTTGCTCTGTTCGATGTGGGGTCTGCTCAAGGCGCTGCGCCTGGATGCCACGAAGCAGGGGCTGCGCTACCAGGCCCTGAGCACCTCGCCCAGCGCACCGCGCAGTGCCGGTGGCTGGCAACGTCGCCTGCGTACGCTGATGCTGTTCCCGCGACGCGCCCATGTGGTGCGCTTCATCACCGAAGTGGTGCGTCCGGCCTACGAGGACATCGCCGAGGAAATGCGCAAGCAGGGCTATGCGGTGGACATCAGCGAAGGTGATGATCGTCGCTTGCGCTTCGAGATCACCCACGAAGGTGAGCCAGACTTCATCTACGAAGTGCGCCCGCGAGCCTACGCCATGCCGAGTTTCGTCGCCACCAGCGAGGACGACGAGCGCGAGGAGCGCAAGTACTTCCGCGCCGAGGTGCATCTCAAGGAAGGCGGCCAGGATTATGACGTGATGGGCTGGAGCCGCGAGGACGTCATCAGTGACATCCTCGGCCAGTACGAGAAGCACATGCACTTCCTGCACATGGTTCGCTGAAGCCCGAGCTGCGTCCTGGCGCCGGCCAGGACGCGGCCGATCAGTGCGCCAGGCCGGCTGCCAGTCGCTCGGCGCTCATGAAATGCAGCAGCTCGGCCAGCGGCAACGGCTGGCTGACCAGATAGCCCTGCACCTGCTGCGCGCCGAACTGGCGCAGCAGCTCGAGCTGCTCGGTGGTCTCGACGCCCTCGGCCACCACATCCAGATCGAGGTTGTGCGCCAGGCCGACCATCGCCTGCACCAGCTGCGACTTCTCGGGCCGCACGACCATGCCGGCGACGAAGCTCTTGTCGATCTTCAGCAGGGTGATCGGCAGGCTGGACAGGTGCACGAACGACGAGAAGCCGGTGCCGAAATCGTCCAGCGAAAAGCGCACGCCGAGCTCGCCCAGCGCATGCATGGCGCTCTGCACCTGCTCGCTGCGGCGCATCACCGCGGTTTCGGTGAGTTCGAATTCCAGCCAGTGCGGGTCGATGCCGCGCTCGTCGATCAGCCGGTTGAGCGTCGGTAGCAACTGACTGTCCTGAAACTGGCGGAACGACAGGTTGATCGCCATGTGCAGTGAATCCGCGCCGCCCTCATGCAGGCTTTGCAGATCGCGCAGCGCGCGGGCGATCACCCAGTAGCCGAGCGGCACGATCAGGCCGCTCTCCTCAGCCATGGGAATGAAGGCATCCGGCCCCAGCAGCCCTCTTTCCGGGTGCAGCCAGCGCACCAGTGCCTCCAGTCCGACGATGCGCCCGCTTTCCAGGCACAGCCGCGGCTGGTAGTGCAGCTCCAGCTCACCGCGACGCAACGCACGGCGCAGCTCGCCTTCCTGATCGGCGAGGCTGCGCGCGCTGCGGCTGACCTGTTCATCGTAGAAACACCAGGTGCAGCCCTGGGCCGCCTTGGCCTGGCGCATGGCGATCTGCGCGTGCCAGAGCAGCGGATCGGCGTCGATCCCCTCGCTGGCACGCGCCAGCCCGACGCTGCAGCCCAGCATCAGGCTCTCGCCCTCCACCCAGTAAGGCTCCGCCAGTGCTTCGACGATGCGATCGGCGACCGCCACAGCGCGCTCCGGATCGTCGCGGGTATCGAGCAGCAGGGCGAACTCGTCGCCGCCCAGCCGCGCTAGCATGTCGCCGACCTCCAGCTGCGCCTTGAGCCGCGCCACCACCTGCAGGATCAGGCGATCCCCGGCCTTGTGGCCGAGGGCATCGTTGACGTGGCGAAAGTTGTCGAGATCGAGATAGCCAAGCACCAGGTCCTGTTCCTGATGTTCGGCCAGGGCATCGAACAGCAGCGCCTGGAAGCCCTGGCGGTTGACGATGCCGGTATGCGGGTCCTGCTCGGCCAGCCTTTGCAAGGTTCCCTGCAGGTTGCAGCGCTCGCGCACGTAGCGCAGGCAGCGGCGCAACACCTCGGCACTGAGCTGGTCGCCCACCAGCCAGTCGACCGCGCCTTCCGGCATCTGCGTCGGTTCGTCGTCGAGCAGCAGGATCAGCGGCCAGGGGAAGCGTTCGGCGAGCGCCTGGCATTCCGGTGTCGCCAGCAGCAGGCAGGGCGTTTCCAGATACGCACTGGCCGTGCCCCAATCCGCCGCAATGATCAGCTGTTCCTTGCCATGCGAGCCCTGCAGGCAGGCGCGCAGGCGCTCGGCCCATTCGGGTCGATCAGCCAACAGCAACAGCGGCATGGATTGAGCGGGCGCTGGCAAGCGGCCTCCGGACTCGGTGATTTGCAAGACGGCGCTACACGCCCGATTTCCCGCACAGCCCTATGCAAACGCCCTGCCTCCTGCAGCGCGCACAAGACTAATCCATTATTTAGATCAGCCAAGCCCCAACGGCGACGATCGGTGATTTATTGAACCTGCAACGGGCCAGCATCGGCGCGGCAGCCTGTTAAACTCCCGCCCCCGCTTCGAATGACCTGAACACCATGTCCCGACTCAACCCTCGGCAGCAGGAAGCCGTGAACTACGTCGGCGGCCCACTTCTGGTGCTCGCCGGTGCCGGCTCCGGCAAGACCAGCGTGATCACCCGCAAGATCGCCTATCTGGTGCAGCATTGCGGCATCCAGGCCCGCCACATCGTCGCCATGACCTTCACCAACAAGGCCGCGCGCGAGATGAAGGAGCGCGTCGGCAGCCTGCTCAAGGGCGCCGAGGCACGCGGCCTGACCGTGTCCACCTTCCACAACCTGGGCATGAACATCATCCGCAAGGAATACGCGCGGATGGGCTACAAGCCCGGCTTCTCGATCTTCGATGACGGCGATATCAAAGCGCTGCTCACCGACATCATGCAGAAGGAATATTCCGGGGACGATGGTGCCGACGAAATCAAGAACTACATCGACAGCTGGAAGAACGACCTGATCCTGCCCGACGAAGCCCTGGCCAACGCACGCAACCCCAAGGAGCAGACCGCCGCCATCGTCTATCTGCACTACCAGCGCACGCTCAAGGCGTACAACGCGGTGGACTTCAACGACCTGATCCTGCTGCCGGTGAAACTCTTCCAGGAGCACGCCGACATCCTGGAGAAATGGCAGAACCGCATCCGCTACCTGCTGGTGGACGAATACCAGGACACCAACGCCAGCCAGTACCTGCTGGTCAAATTGCTGGTCGGCATGCGCAACCAGTTCACCGTGGTCGGTGACGACGACCAGTCGATCTACGCCTGGCGCGGCGCGCGTCCGGAAAACCTGATGCTGCTGAAGGAGGACTACCCCTCACTGAAGGTGGTGATGCTGGAGCAGAACTACCGCTCCACCAGCCGCATCCTCAAGTGCGCCAACATCCTCATTGCCAACAACCCACACGTGTTCGAGAAGCAGCTGTGGTCGGAGATGGGCCATGGCGACGAGATCCGCGTGATCCGCACGCGCAACGAGGACGCCGAGTGCGAGCGCGTGGCGCTTGAAATCCTCACCGAACACCTGCGTACTCAGCGCCCCTACAGCGACTTCGCCATCCTCTACCGCGGCAACTACCAGGCCAAGCTGATGGAGCTGAAGCTGCAGCACCACCAGATTCCCTATCGCCTGTCCGGCGGCACCAGCTTCTTCGCCCGCCAGGAGGTGAAGGACCTGATGAGCTACTTCCGCCTGCTGGTCAACCCGGACGACGACAACGCCTTCCTGCGGGTGATCAACGTGCCGCGCCGCGAGATCGGCTCCACCACCCTGGAGAAGCTCGGCAACTACGCCAGCGAGCGCGGCATCAGCATGTACGCCGCCGCTGACGAGATCGGCCTCGGCGCCCATCTGGACAGCCGCTACGCCGAGCGCCTGTCGCGCTTCAAGCACTGGATGGACAACGTGCGACAGCAGTGCGCGCAGAACGACCCGATCGCCGCCATCCGCAGCATGGTGATGGACATCGACTACGAGAACTGGCTCAGGCAGAACGCCTCCAGCGACAAGGTGGCCGACGCGCGCATGGGCAACGTCTGGTTTCTCGTCGACGCGCTGAAGAGCACGCTGGAAAAAGACGAAGACGGCGACATGACCATCGAGGACGCCATCGGAAAGCTGGTGCTGCGCGACATGCTCGAGCGTCAGCAGGAAGAGGAAGAAGGTGCTGAAGGCGTGCAGATGATGACCATGCACGCCTCCAAGGGCCTGGAGTTTCCGTCGGTGTACATCATCGGCTTCGAGGAAGAAATCCTGCCGCACCGTTCCAGCATCGAGGCCGACACCATCGAGGAAGAGCGGCGCCTGGCCTATGTCGGCATCACCCGTGCCAAGCGCAACCTGGCGCTGACCTTTGCCGCCAAGCGCAAGCAGTACGGCGAGGTGATCGACTGCACGCCGAGCCGCTTCCTCGACGAGCTACCGCCGGAGGACCTGGTCTGGGAAGGCCAGGAAGACGCGCCGGTGGAGGTCAAGGCCGCGCGCGGCAACGACGCCCTGGCGGCGATGCGGGCGATGCTCAAGCGCTGATCGCCACGCCCTTCTTTTCGAGGGGCATTCAGCACCGGTTTGTATCCCGTAACCCAACCGCGGCATGCTTTGCCGATTGCGGTTTCTGGAGGGATTCGATGTACCACGGTGAACGCTTCAATGCCTGGACGCACCTGGTCGGTGCGCTGCTGGCCTGTCTGGGCGCCATTTGGCTGCTGGTGCTGGCGGCGCTCGACGGCGAGCTGGCGAAGATCGTCAGTGCCGCGATCTACGGCCTCAGCCTGATCCTGCTCTACAGCATATCGACGCTGTACCACAGCCTGCGCGGGCGGGCGAAGGTGGTCATGCGCAAGCTCGATCACCTGTCGATCTATCTGCTGATCGCCGGCAGCTACACGCCGTTCTGCCTGGTCACTCTGGCCGGGCCTTGGGGCTGGACGCTGTTCGGCATCGTCTGGGGCCTCGCCGTGATCGGCATGCTGCAGGAGATCAAGCCGCGCTCCGAGGCGCGCGTGCTGTCACTGGTGATCTACGCGGTGATGGGCTGGATCGTGCTGGTGGCGGTCAAGCCGCTGTTCGCCGCCCTGGGTGGCGCCGGTTTCAGCTGGTTGCTGGCCGGCGGCATCTGCTACACGGTGGGCATCATCTTCTTCGTCTTCGACGACCGCTTCCGCCACTGGCACGGCATCTGGCATATCTTCGTGATGGTCGGCAGCCTGCTGCACTTCATCGCCATTCTGTTCTACGTGCTCTGATCGGCCTCCAGCGCCGCCGCGCTGCCGAGCACCGCCTCCAGTTCGCTCGCCGCGGCGCGCAGCCGTGGCACGAACTCCAGCAGCTGCGCCATCGAGCAGCGAATCACCGGCGCATGGCTGAACAGGCAGGCCAGCAGCTCGCCGTCGGCATCCCGCACCGGCACCGCACAGGCGACCATGCCGTCGATGAACTCCTCGGAATCCGTACCCAGCTGCTCTTCCCGCACCCGCGCCAGATCGTCACGCAGCGCGCTGAGGTCGGTCAGGGTATTGCGCGCCATCCGTTGCAGCGGCAGGCGCGGCAGCACCCGCTCCAGTTGCTCCGGCGGCAGCGAGGCCAGATAGAGTTTGCCGCTGGCGGTGCACCAGAGCGGCGTGTGGCTGCCGATGGGCAGGTTGATCTGCAGCGGCCAGTTGGTCTGCACCCGGTCGAAATAGAGCATGTCCAGCCCATCCGGGATCGCTAGCCCACAGGTCTCGCTGATGGCTTCGGAGAGCTGGCGCAGGATCGCCTGGCGCAACGCCTTGTGCCGACTGCTGCGCAGGATGTTCAGCGCCGCAACGTGCAGGCGCTCGCCCGGCAACAGCCCACCGCGCAGGCCGAACTGCAGGAAGCCTTCCTTTTCCAGCGTCTGCACCAGCCGGTGCGCGCTGGCCTTGGGAATGTCCAGCCGTTCGGCCAGGGCCGTCGGGCTGAGCAGCTCCTTCGCCGCAGCAACCGCCTCGATGATTTCCAGCACGCGGGTGATGGAGGAGCCTTTCTCGCGGGGAATGCTGCGCATCGTCTGCCTTGTCGTTCAATGAGATGAGCGCCCCGCAGGGCGCGCAAGAGTGTAGCGACCGGCACCATCTGTGCAACGGTGCCGCGCGGGTTACTTCATGGTCGGCATGGCGAACTCGGCACCGGCGCGGATACCGGTGGGCCAGCGGCGGGTCACGGTCTTCATGCGGGTGAAGAAGCGCACCCCATCCGGGCCGTGCATGTTCAGCGGGCCGAACACCGAGCGCTTCCAGCCGCCGAAGCAGTGGAAGGCCATCGGCACCGGGATCGGCACGTTGACGCCGACCATGCCGACCTTGACGTTTTCCTCGAACTGCCGCGCGGTGTCGCCGTCGCGGGTGAAGATCGAGGTGCCATTGCCGTATTCATGGTCGTTGATCAGTTGCAGCGCCTCGTCGAAGCTCTTCACCCGCACCACAGCCAGCACCGGACCGAAGATTTCCTCACGGTAGATGCGCATGCTCGGCGTGACACGGTCGAACAGCGTCGGGCCGACATAGAAGCCGTTCTCATGGCCCTCGACCTTGAGGCCACGGCCGTCGCAGACCAGCGTCGCGCCCTCTTCCACGCCCAGATCGATATAGCCGCTGACCTTCTGCTGGTGCTCGCGGGTCACCAGGGGGCCCATGTGCGGCTCGGGCTCGATGCCCAGCCCCGGGCCGGTGCGCATCTGGCCGATCTCGTCTTGCAGCATTTCGACCAGTTTGTCAGCCACCTCGTCGCCGACACACACCGCGACGGAAATCGCCATGCAGCGCTCGCCGGCCGAGCCGTAGGCCGCGCCCATCAGCGAGCTGACCACCTGCTGCGGATCGGCGTCGGGCATCACCACCATGTGGTTCTTCGCCCCGCCCAGCGCCTGGCAGCGCTTGCCGTTGGCCGAGGCGGTGGCATAGATGTATTCGGCGATGGGCGTCGAGCCGACGAAGCTGACCGACTGCACGCGCTCATCGGTGAGCAGCACGTCCACCGCCTCCTTGTCGCCGTTGACGATGTTCAGCACACCGGCCGGCAGCCCCGCCTCGGCCAGCAGTTCGCCGATCAGCATCGTCGCGCTGGGGTCCTTCTCCGAGGGCTTCAAGACGAAGGTGTTACCGCAGGCGATGGCCACCGGCAGCATCCACAGCGGCACCATGGCCGGGAAGTTGAACGGGGTGATCCCGGCGCAGACACCGAGCGGCTGCATCAGCGAGTTCGAATCGATGTCCCGGCCGACGTTGGACGAAAACTCGCCCTTGAGCAGATGCGGGATGCCGCAGGCGAACTCCACCACTTCCAGCCCGCGGGTCACTTCGCCTTGGGCGTCGGAAAACACCTTGCCGTGCTCGCTGGTGATCAGCCGGGCGACGTCGTCGCGACGTTTTTCGAGCAGTTCCTTGAAGCGGAACATGACCCGCGCACGCACCAGCGGCGGCGTCTTCGACCAGCCTTCGAAGGCGGCCTGGGCAGCGGCGATGGCCTCGCGGGTCTCATCCGCCGAGGACAGCGAGACGTACAGGCGCGGCTCGCCGGTGGCCGGGTTGTAGACGGTGGCATGGCGCTCGGAGCGGCCGGCGACGGCCTCGTTGTTGATCAGGTTGCCGAGGGTCTGCATGGCTTCACTCCTGGTTCCAGACGGTTTCGTAGAGGTCGATGATTTCCGCTTCCGTGGGTACGCGCGGGTTGTTGCCCGGCGAGCCGGAGGCCAGCGCCTGGCGGGCCATGGTCTCGCGCAGCTCGAAGAAGCGTTCGCGGGCGATGCCGAACTGCTCGGGGCTCGGCACTTGCAGTTCCTGATTGATTGCACGCAGCTCGGCGAGCAGCTTGTCGTTCGCCACCCCGACGCTGTCGGTCTGCGCGGCGACGCCCATGGCGCGGGCGCAGTCGGCGTAGCGCTCGGGCGCCGCGGGAATAGAGAAGGCGGTGATCGCCGGCAGCAGCATGGCGTTGGACAACCCATGCGGCACATGGAAGAAGGCACCGATCGGTCGGCTCATGCCATGCACCAGCGCCACCGAGGCGTTGGAGAAGGCGATCCCGGCCAGGGTCGCGCCAAGCATCATCGCCTCGCGGGCGGCACGGTTGCCAGGCTCATTGAAGGCCGCGCGCAGGTTCGGCGCCAAGAGGCGCATGGCCTGCAGCGCCTGGGCATCACTATAGAGGCTGGCCTTGCGGCTGACATAGGCCTCGATGGCGTGGGTCAAGGCGTCGATACCGGTATCGGCGGTGACCCGCGGCGGCAGCGAGAGGGTCAGCTCGTAGTCGATCAGCGCGGCGATGGGCATGAAACCAAGGCCCGCGCAGAGCATTTTCTCGTCGCTGGTCTCATCAGTGATGATGGTGAAGCGCGTCGCCTCCGAGCCGGTGCCAGCAGTGGTGGGGATGGCGATCAGCGGCAGGCCGGCTTCGCTGACGTCGCGCGGGAAGCGGTAGTCGCGCATCTCGCCGCCGAACTTGCCGAGTATGCCGATGGCCTTGGCCGAATCGATCGGGCTGCCGCCGCCGAGGGCGACGATGGAATCAAAATCGCCCCGGCGGACCATTTCCACGCCCGCTCGAATCGAAGCAGCGGTCGGTTCGGGCAGGGTATCGGCGAAGCACTGGCTGGCGATGCCGGCCTCTTCCAGCTGACCGGCGATACGGGCGACATAGCCCAGTTCGACCATCATGCGGTCGGTGACGATCAGCGGGCGATTACAGCCCAGCTCCTTCAGCACGCGGGCGAGTTGCTGGCTGGCGCCGGCGCCGACTTCCATCAGGCGCGGCAGGACGATGCGATGACTCATGGGCACTCTCCGAAAATGGACTGCCTGGCGAGCTGGCAGCTTCTTATTTTGAGACTAAATGTCTCACTATGAGTTGGAGAGTAGGTAGAGCAGGCAGCCGCCGTCAACCCGAAACGAGACCTTTCGTCTCGGGGTCAGGGATGTGCTTATTGGAAAACAGGATCAGCGCGCGTTCAGACGATCGCGAAGCTGAGTCGATTGCTGGCGAAGGCGTTCACAAGCGGACTGCACATCGGCCCGCGCCTGGGCATCCATCTCGTCCATATCAGCCTCGACGTTGAGCAGCACAGCATCGACGCAGGCGCTCAGCAGCAACACCGCCGCCTCGACATCACAGCGCAGCCACGGCTCGACCATCGGCAAGGCACGCTCGGCGATGCCCAGCGCCTCGACGCAGGCGTGTGCCGTCGCCAGCGGCACCGCGCATGCCTGCCGCGACAATTCAGGCGCTCGACCCTCGTCTTCCTTCAGATATTCGGAGAAGACCGCCACGTCGTCGTCGGCAAAGGCGCCAGGACGACCCAGCAGCGAGCGGGCATCGACCAGCAGCGCGTTACAGGAGGCATCGTCGTGCGCGGCGCTGACCCGCAGCGCCTTGACGATCAGCGCCACGGCCAAGTCAGCCGTGACTGCGGTAACCGCACCGCAGCCGGGCAACGCACGCTCGGCCACGGAATGGCGAAACTGCGCGAGGCTCAGCTGCCAGAGCCCCAGCCCCGCGCCCGGCCGGTAGGCTTCGCCCATCAGGCCGACTTGGCGCCGTCCCAATGCAGCAGCACATCGAGCATGCGGTTGGAGAAGCCCCACTCGTTGTCGTACCAGGCCATCACCTTGACCAGCTCGCCCTGCACGCGGGTCTGGCTGAGGTCGGCAACGCAGGACGCCGGGTAGCCGTTGAAGTCGCAGGAGACCAGCGCTTCCTCATTGCACTCCATAACGCCGGCCGGCAGCTTCTGCGCCCCGGCACGCAGGATATCGTTGATCGCCTCGACGCTTTCCGGCGCGTTCTCGGCGATAAAGGTCAGGTCGACCAGCGAGACGTTCGGCGTCGGCACCCGCACCGAGAGGCCGTCCAGACGCCCGGCCAGCTCCGGCAGCACCAGACCGATGGCCTTGGCCGCACCGGTGGTGGACGGGATCATCGACAACGCCGCGGCACGCGCGCGGTAGAGATCGCTGTGCGCCTTGTCCAGCAGGTTCTGATCGTTGGTGTAGGAGTGCACGGTGTTGAGCAGGCCCTGGCGGATGCCGACCGCCTCGTGCAGCACCTTGGCCAGCGGCGCCAGGCAATTGGTGGTGCAGGAGGCATTGGAGACGACGCGCTGATCGCCGAGCAGCTGGTGATTCACGCCGTAGACCACGGTCAGGTCGCCGCCATCGAGCGGGTGCGAGGCGAATACGCGACCAGCCCCGGCCTGCAGGTGCTGCTCGATCAGCGCGCGCTTCTTGAATTTGCCGGTGCACTCGAGCACCACGTCGACGCCCAATTCCTTCCACGGCAGCTTGGTCGCATCCCGCTCGGCCAGCAGGCGGATCGCCTGGCCACGCACCACCATCGATTCGCCCTGCAGCTCTACCGGCTCGGGGAAACGACCGAAGGTCGAATCGAAGCGGGTCAGATGCACCAGCGTCTTGTGGTCGCTGAGATCGTTGATCGCGACCACCTGTACCCGATCCTGCAATCCACGCTCGAACAGCGCTCGTACGACGGCGCGGCCGATACGTCCATACCCGTTGATGGCAATACGTAGCATGCAAATCTCCTCGGAGGGGTTGAAGTCTGTCGTTAGCTTAGGCGGAGTATCCACCCTTGCGTTCATCGCGGGCCGACCAGGATCAATTAACCGGCGAACCCATGTGCCGTTGGCCAGTCGTAAACCTGACAGAGCGGCCGTGCAGGATCGGCCGCGACCTGAGACGAATCAGGGGGTGTGAGGCATGAGCGAGACAACCCAGACACCGTGGTGGAAGGGCGCGACCGTTTATCAGATCTACCCGCGATCCTTTGCCGACGGCAACGGAGACGGCATCGGTGACCTCAATGGCGTGCTGCGCCATCTCGATCATCTGCAACAACTGGGCGTCGATGCGCTGTGGTTGTCGCCAGTTTTCCGCTCGCCGATGGCCGATGCCGGCTACGACATCAGCGACTACTGTGATATCGACCCGTTGTTCGGTTCGCTGGCCGATATCGACCGGCTGATTGCCGAAGCCCATGCCCGCGACATCCGTGTGCTGCTGGACTTCGTGCCCAATCACACCTCCGATGAACACCCCTGGTTCGTCGAGTCGCGCAGCTCGCGGGACAATCCCAAGCGCGACTGGTACATCTGGCGCGACCAGCCGAACAACTGGCGCGCCGCGCTGGGCGCCGGCAGCGCGTGGACCTGGGACGAGCACACCCAGCAGTACTACCTGCACCTGTTCCTGGCCAAGCAGCCGGACCTGAACTGGCGCAACCCCGAGGTGGTCGAGGCGATGCACGACGTGCTGCGCTTCTGGCTCGACCGCGGCGTGGACGGCTTTCGTATCGACGTCATTCATTGCACCGGCAAGGACCCGAGCTTCGCCGACGACCCGCGCTGCCAGGCTGGCCAGCCGCTGTCGGACTTCAACGACCAGCCCTACAGCCATGAAGTGCTGCGCGGCCTGCGCAAGCTCGTCGACAGCTATCCCGGCGACCGCATGCTGGTGGGTGAAGTGAACATTCGCTCCACCGAACGGGTGCTGCAGTACTACGGCGCCGGCGACGAGCTGCACCTGGCCTTCAACTTCAATCCGCTCGATGCGCCCTGGGACCCGGTGCTGTTTCGCACCTGCATCCGTGAGGTCGAGCACTGGCTGCAGCCGGCCGGCGCCTGGCCGACCTGGGTGCTGTCCAACCACGACAATGTGCGCCAGCGCAGCCGCTACCAAGGCTCCGAGCGCGCTGCCCGCGCTGCCGCGGTGCTGTTGCTGACGCTGCGCGGCACGCCGTTCATCTACCAGGGCGAGGAACTGGGCCTGGAAGACGCACACATCGCCGACGAGGCGCGCATCGACCCGGGCGGCCGCGACGGCTGTCGTGCTCCCATTCCCTGGCTGGCCGAACCGCCCCATGACTGGAATGGCGCCTCACCCTGGCTGCCCTTTCCGCCCGATGCCGACGAGCTGGCCGCGGAACGGCAGGTCGGCGCGGCGAACTCGATGTTCGCCCTCTATCAGCGCCTGCTCGCAGCGCGCGAGGCCAGCCCGGCGCTGCTGCACGGCGACTTCGAGGAACTGCCCTCGCACCCCGAGGTGCTTGCCTATCGCCGGCATTTCGGCGGCGACCACCGTCTGGTCTGCATCAACTTCTCCGACCAGCCCCACGCCCACCCGCACGCCGGAGAATGGCAGGTCGAGATCGCCAGCGACGGCGTCGGTGAAGGCGATGCTTATAACGGCACTCTTAACCCAGGGCAGGCCGTCGTGCTGCGCCCAACGGAGAACTGAGCATGCGTCCACTCTGGTACCGCAACGCGGCGATCTATCAGATCGATCCCACCCTGTTTCGTGACAGCAACGGGGACGGCTGCGGCGATCTGCGCGGCATCACCGAGCGCCTCGACTACATTCGCGGCCTCGGCTGCACGGCCGTATGGCTCATGCCGTTCTATCAGTCGCCCTTCGAGGATGCCGGCTACGACATCACCGACCATCTACAGGTAGACAAACGCTTCGGCGATCTGGCCGACATCGTCGCTCTGTTGGAGAAGGCCGAAGAGCTGGGCCTGCACGTCATCATCGAGCTGGTAGTGCAGCACACGTCCATCCAGCACAAGTGGTTTCAGGAGGCGCGCCGCGACCGCAACTCGCCCTACCGCGACTACTACATCTGGGCCGACAAGCCAGACGATTTCATGGAGCCGATTTTCCCGACGGTCGAGGACAGCATCTGGACTTGGGACGAGGAAGCCGGCCAATACTACCGCCATCTGTTCTACAAGCACGAGCCGGATCTTGACCTGACCAACCCGAAGGTCATCCACGAGATCGAGCGGATCATGTCGTTCTGGCTGCGTCTGGGTGTCTCCGGTTTCCGCATCGACGCCGCGGTGCACATGGTGCGCCAGGCCGGCGGCGGTGAACTGGAGAAGGGCTACTGGCTACTCGAACACATGCGCGACTTCGTGACCATGCGCCGGCCCGAGACCGTGCTGCTCGGCGAGATCGACACTGATCCGGAAAAATACGTCGAATACTTCGGCGACGAGGCCGATCGCGTCACTCTGCTGCTGGATTTCTGGACCAACAATCACCTGTTCCTGGCCCTGGCACGGCAGCAGGCCGAGCCGCTGGTGCGCGCCCTGAACAGCCAACCGCTGCCGCCCAGTCATTCGCAATACGCGCTGTGGATCCGCAACCACGACGAGCTGAGCCTCGACCGACTGGAGGAGGATGAGCGCAACGAGGTGATGGACACCTTCGCCCCCGACGAGAACATGCGCGCCTACGATCGCGGCATTCGTCGACGTCTCGCGCCGATGCTCGACGGCGACGAGCGACGCATCGCGGCCACCCACGCCCTGCTCTTCTCGCTGCCCGGCACGCCGATCATCCGCTACGGCGAGGAAATCGGTATGGGCGATGACCTCGACCGCCCCGAGCGACTGGCCGTACGCACGCCCATGCAGTGGTCCAACGAACCCAACGCCGGATTCTCCTGTACCAAAGGTGAGCTGGCCGCACCGGTGATCGACGAAGGGCCCTTCTCGTACGAGAAGATCAACGTGTTCGCTCAAACCCTGCGCAGCGACTCGCTGATGGCGCGCACCGGCAACATGATCCGCACGCGCATAGGCCTGCGCGAGATCGGCATCGGCAAGCGCACAACGGTCGAGGTGAACGACCCCGCCGTCTTTGCTATCCGCCATGACAACGGCTCGTCGGTGCTGATGCTGGTCAATCTTGCCGACAAGGAAACCACCGTCGAGATCACCGCGGACGACCTTCAGGACATGGTCGATGTGCTCGCCGACTGCGACTACGGGCAGCCGGAAGGCTCACCGCTGAAGATTCGCCTCGGGCCCTACGGCTATCGCTGGCTGCGGCGCAAGCAGCAACTGTTCGGATGAGGAGCGGCTGATGAATCTCGACGCAGCACAATGGCACGCCTGGCATGGCGCAACCTTTCCCGACGAAAGCTGGTACCGCGACGACGATGAACAGCTGTGTGCCATTGTCGGCGCCCCGCGGGTCGACCTGGTCTCGCGCGAGCGCTATGGCGATTTCATCCTGCAGTTCGAGTTCGCCCTACCGGTGGGCGGCAATTCCGGGGTCTTCTACCGCGTCGACGAAAGCGCCGGCCTCGCCTGGCACAGCGGGCCGGAAATGCAGCTGCTGGATGATGCCGTTCACCCCGACGGCGAAGAACCAACCACCCGCAACGGTGCCCTGTATGGCCTGCTCGCGCCCGAACAGGAAACCCGGATCGAACCCGGCAGCTTCATGCACGCAGCGCTTGTCGTGCGCCAGGGTACGGTCGAGCACTGGCTGGGCAATCGTATGGTGCTGAGTTATCGCCTGGACGACCCGGCCCTGCACACGCTGATCGAGTCCAGCAAATTCGGCGACAAGCCGCTGTTCGCCAAGGCGCCAGCCGGGCATATCGTCCTGCAGCACCACGGCGAGGCGGTGCGCTTTCGCCGCCTGTCGATCGAAGCGCTGCGCTGAACGTCGGCCTTGGATCGGCACGCCGAATTGAGCGAGAATGCGCGGCTTTTCCAGGCTGCGAAACGCAGTGACGGCAGAAGCGCCCCGGCGCCAAGCGTCAGGCAAGCCGCGGCCGCCCACGCTTGAGGTAGCGTTCGTGGAACAGCTGAAAGATAAGATTCGCAGTCAGGGCATCGTGCTTTCCGACCGGGTACTCAAGGTCGACGCGTTCCTCAACCACCAGATCGATCCCGTGCTGATGCAGGCCATCGGGCAGGAATTCGCCCGCCTGTTCCGCGATGCCGGCGTCACCAAGATCGTCACCATCGAAGCCTCCGGCATTGCGCCGGCCGTCATGGCCGGCCTGGAGCTGGGCGTGCCGGTGATCTTCGCCCGCAAGCACCAGTCGCTGACGCTGCAGGACAACCTGCTAACCGCCACGGTCTATTCGTTCACCAAGCAGGTGGAAAGCACCATCGCCGTGTCCACCCAGCACTTGTCCTCGAACGACCGCGTGCTGATCATCGACGACTTCCTCGCCAACGGCAAAGCCGCCAAGGGCCTGATCTCGATCATCAACCAGGCCGGCGCCAGCATCGCCGGCCTTGGCATCGTCATCGAAAAGGCCTTCCAGGCCGGTCGCCAGGAGCTGGAAGAAGCCGGTTACCGCGTCGAGTCCCTGGCCCGTGTCGCCTCGCTGGCTGATGGGCAAGTGCAATTCATAGACTGAGTGCAGGTCATAGTCCGGGCGCAGCTCAAAAGCTGAACCCGGCTCAACCGGCCGGCGGCGCCTCTGCGCGCCATAGCGCCACCAGCGCACCCTGCGTGCCTGCCAGCGGATCGCTGATGGGCACGCCGACTTGGGCAATTCGCTCACGCGCCTGATCATGGGTGGCCGCGTCAGGCCGCTGCATGTCGTACTGCTGGCCGACCGGATAACCCGCCACCACCTGGAAATCTGCGCTGGCCTCAAGCGCGCAATGCCCCGTCCCGGCCGGCAGCACCAGCGCGTCGCCCGCCTTCAGCTCGACCTCCTGACCGTTATCACCACCCAACATGACCCGCGCCCAGCCGCTGGCCACGCCGAGCGCTTCGTGGGCGGTGGAATGGTAGTGATGGTAGTCGTAAACCGTCCCACGCCAGGCAGACGGCCACAGATGGCTGTCGAACAGTCGCTCGAAGGCTTCTGCGGGGCTTGGTCCGGCCAATGGCAGCTGGCGGTAGATCAGCACCGGATGCGGGCTGTTGGGCGTGCGCCCGTCACTGGCCAGGTGCAGCTGTTCGGGTTGTGGTGCGGAACTGGGCATGCGGGGCTCCTCTGTCGTCACGGGAATCCGACCGGTAGGCCGTATCGAATTCGACTCGAGAGCTGCCTGCTTTGCTCACCGCAGAAACGACAAAGCCGCCCGGAGGCGGCTTTGCTGGTGACGCCTGGCTCTCGATCAGAGGCCGGACATGTGCTGGATGGCGGCCTTCAGCTCGTCATCGGAGCAGTCGCCACAGGTGCCCTTCGGCGGCATGGCATTGATACCGCTGATGGCGTGCTTGAGCAGGCCGTCCAGACCACCGGCAGCATCGGCACGGGCCGTCCAGGCTGCACTGTCACCGGTCTTCGGCGCGTTCAGCAGGCCGGAGCCGTGGCAGGCAGTGCAGAACTTGCCGTACACGTCGGAACCGCTACGGGCGGCACCACCGGCGGCTGCGGCAGCGCCGGCACCAGCGGCTGCGCACTCTTCACCTTGAATACATACTTCGCCCACCGGCTTGAGGCGCTCGGCGATTGCTTCGTCGGTCGCAGCCTGAGCGCTCATTGCCCACAGGGCCAATACGGCAGTCTGTGCTACCAGGATCTTCTTAATCAGGTTCACCTTACACCCTCATTGTGGCTAGACACGCCCGCGGCCACGGTATCGCGAGCGGCGGTCAGTATAACGGCAAGCCATGCCAGCCGAAACAATACGAAAGGCCCGGCGTTTCTCCGCGACGCTTTGTCGCAGCGCAACTTTCGGATGAACCAAGGCCGATGCGGTTAAAAGTTCGCCGGCGTCGTCGCGCTGATCAACCGTGCCGGCGCGTCGTACGGATTGCGGAAACGATGCGGCTTGCTGCTCTCGAAGTAGTAGCTATCGCCGCTCTCCAGCACGTACACCTGACCGTTCACGGTCAGCTCCAGACGGCCTTCGACCAGCATCCCGGCCTCCTCGCCCTGGTGCGAGAGCATGTCCATTCCGGTGTCGGAGCCCGGCGGATAGGTCTCGTCGAGAAAGGCGATGGCTCGTCCCGGATGCGCCTTTCCCACCAGTTTCATGCTCACCGCGCCGTCGGATATATCGATCAGCTCGCCGGCCTTGTAGACCACCTGGGTGTCGCTGTCCTGCTCGAAGTCGGGGGAAAAGAACTCCACCAGCGACATGGGAATCCCACTCAGCACCTTCTTCAGCGAACTGATCGAGGGGCTGACGCTGTTCTTTTCGATCATGGAAATGGTGCTGTTGGTAACGCCGGCACGCTTGGCGAGTTCACGCTGGGACAGACCCTTGAGCTTGCGGATGGTTTGCAGTCGAACGCCAACGTCCAATACGGGAGCCCCCTTTCAAGAGCGATGCGAAGAGGGGGCTATCATGGCAATGGCGTTCAGAATTTACAACACTGGCTCCGGACGAGCCGTCGCCCGGCACGCGCGGCTCTCCCAAGGGTCAGAGGACCGGGCCGGCGAGATCCGGCATGGCAGCGACGACGGTGATCTCGACCCGCACATCCGGCGAATACATCAGGGCCTGAACCGTGGTCCGTGCCGGCGCCGTGCCCGGTGTGATCCATGCATCCCACACCTCGTTCATACCGGCGTAATCGGCGGCGATGTCCTTCAGGTGAATGGTTGCCGAAAGCAGGCGCGTCTTGCTGGTACCCGCCTCGTCCAGCAAGCGTTCGATGCTCGACAGCGTTTCGCGGGTCTGCTCGCGGATATCACCGGTCAGGTCATCGGCCAGTTGCCCGGAGAGATACACCGCGCCGTTGTGGATCACCGCTTCGCTATAGCGGGTTTCAGTGTGCAGCCGCCGGACGGGCATGTTTACGGGTCTCCTTGTGCTTGCCGTAACGGAAGATATCCAGTCCCTCGGTGCTGATCTGCGGACGCTTGGACGCCAGCAGGTCAGCGAGCACACGGCCGGAGCCGCACGCCATGGTCCAACCAAGGGTGCCATGGCCGGTATTGAGGAAAAGGTTGCGATAGGGTGTCGCGCCGATGATCGGTGTGCCATCTGGCGTGGCCGGTCGCAGGCCGGTCCAGAATACCGCGTCAGACGGATCGCCGCCCTGCGGATAGAGGTCGCCCACCACCATTTCCAGGGTTTCCCGCCGGCGCGGGTTGAGCGACAGATCGTGCCCGGCGATCTCCGCCATGCCACCGACACGGATGCGCTGATCGAAGCGGGTGATGGCGACCTTGTAGGTTTCATCGAGCACGGTCGACTGCGGTGCCATCGCCGGATCGCTTATCGGTACGGTCAGCGAATAGCCCTTGAGCGGGTAGACCGGTGCACGAATGCCCAGCGGCTTGAGCATCTGCGGGCTGTAGCTGCCCAGCGCCAGCACGTAGCGATCGGCCGTCTCCAGCTTGCCGTCGATCCACACACCGGCCAGCCGGTCGCCGGCGTAGTCGAGGCGTTGAATATTCTGTTCGAAGCGGAACTCGACACCGAGCGCCACGGCCATTTCCGCCAGGCGCGAGGTGAACATCTGGCAGTCGCCGGTCTGGTCATTGGGCAGCCGCAGCGCACCGCTGAGCTTGTGCGAAACCTTCGCCAGAGCCGGCTCTACCCGTGCAATGCCGGCGCGATCGAGCAGCTCGTAGGGCACCCCGGAGCGCTGCAGCACAGCGATGTCCTTGGCGGCGGCATCAAGCTGCGCCTGGGTGCGGAACAGCTGCGTGGTGCCGAGCTGACGACCTTCATAGGCGATCCCGGTTTCCGCGCGCAGCTCATCGAGGCAGTCACGGCTGTACTCGGACAGGCGCACCATGCGCTCCTTGTTTACCGCGTAGCGGGCCGCCGTGCAGTTGCGCAGCATCTGCGCCATCCACAGGTACTGGTCGACGTCTCCGGTAAGCTTGATCGCCAGCGGCGCATGGCGCTGCAACAGCCACTTCATCGCCTTCAGCGGGACGCCAGGTGCCGCCCACGGCGAAGCATAGCCGGGCGAGACCTGCCCGGCATTGGCGAAGCTGGTCTCCATCGCCACCGCCGGCTGCCGGTCGACCACCACCACTTCGAAACCGGCCCGCGCCAGATAATAGGCGCTGGCAGTGCCGACCACGCCGCTACCCAATACCAGTACACGCATTGCAGCCTCCCACCCGCTAGAACGGGCTTTTCCGGATCACTATTGGAACGGAGTATAAAAATGCTCAAGCAGTGTTATTCACCATATAAGAAGCTATCTTTGGCTGTTATTCACGCCATCGACGCTTTATTTGGAGGGCATATCCCTTGAGAACCCGGCATCAGACGCGCCGCGAACTGGACAAGATCGACCGCCACATCCTGCGCATTCTCCAAGCCGAAGGGCGCCTGCCCTTCACCGGGCTGGGCGAGCGCGTCGGCCTGTCGACCACGCCCTGCACCGAGCGCGTCCGGCGCCTGGAGCGCGAAGGCATCATCATGGGCTACTCGGCGCGGCTGAACCCGCAGCATCTGAAGGCGGGGCTGCTGGTATTCGTCGAGATCAGCCTGGCGTACAAGTCCGGCGACATCTTCGAGGAGTTCCGCCGCGCCGTGCTCAAGCTGCCCCACGTGCTCGAATGCCACCTGGTGTCCGGTGACTTCGACTACCTGGTCAAGGCGCGGATCTCGGAGATGGCCTCCTACCGTAAATTGCTCGGCGACATCCTGCTGAAGCTGCCGCATGTTCGCGAATCGAAGAGCTATATCGTGATGGAAGAGATCAAGGAATCCCTCGACCTGCCGGTCCCGGACTAGAGCCGATGACGGCCAGTTCTGCGGCCTCGTCGGGCAGCCTGCGAGGCACCGCTGGTCATGCCCGGCTTTGCTCCACGGCCTCGCTCCGGTCTACCCTAGGCGCATGCAGACCTCTCATGACACCTTGATGAATCACCGCGCATCCGCGCCGAACGGCGCCGTACATGCACCCTCCTACTATGCCGCAAGCGTCAATCGCGAACTGGCCTTCGAGCCGCTGCAGGGCGAACAGCGGGCCGACGTCTGCGTTGTCGGCGGTGGGTTCTCCGGCCTCAACACAGCCATCGAACTGGCCGAGCGGGGCCTCAGCGTCATCCTGCTGGAAGCGCACCAAATCGGCTGGGGCGCCAGCGGGCGCAACGGCGGGCAATTGATCCGCGGCGTCGGCCATGACGTCGAGCAGTTCAGCAAGATCATTGGCGCAGAAGGCGTCGATGAACTCAAGCGCATGGGCTTCGAAGCCGTCGATATCGTCCGCCAGCGCATCGAGCGCTACGCCATCGACTGCGACCTGACCTGGGGCTATTGCGACCTGGCGACCAAGCCACGGCATCTGAAAGGCTTCGACGAGGAGTATTCCGACCTGCTGCGCCTCGGCTATCCGCACCCACTGCAGCGCGTGTCACGTCCCAACCTAGTCACGGTGGTGGGCTCGCAGCGTTACCTCGGCGGCCTGCTGGACATGGGCTCGGGCCACCTGCACCCGCTGAATCTGGCACTCGGCGAGGCGGCGGCGGCGCAGTCGCTGGGCGTGCGGCTGTTCGAGCAGTCGGCAGTCGAGCGCATCGAGTACGGCCCGCAGGTCAAGGTGCATACGGCTCAGGGCGTGGTGCACGCGGACAACCTGGTGCTGGCCTGCAATGCCTACCTCAACGGCCTGCAACCGAAGCTCGCCGGCAAGGTGCTGCCGGCCGGCAGCTACATCATCGCCACCGAGCGCCTGCCTGAGCCGCTCTGCCGCGAGCTGTTGCCGCAGAACATGGCGGTCTGCGATCAGCGCGTGGCGCTCGATTACTTCCGTCTCAGCGCCGATGGCCGTCTGCTGTTCGGCGGCGCCTGTCACTATTCCGGCCGTGACCCACAGGACATCGCCGCCTACATGCAGCCGAAGATGCTCGAGGTATTTCCGCAGCTGGTCGGCATCGGCATCGACTATCAGTGGGGCGGGATGATCGGCATCGGCGCCAACCGGCTGCCGCAGATCGGTCGCCTGGCAGAACATCCCAACGTGTTCTACGCCCAGGCGTATTCCGGCCACGGGCTGAATGCCACGCACCTGGCCGGTCGCCTGCTTGCCGAAGCCATTGCCGGCCAGCAAAGCAGCGGCTTCGATCTGTTCGCCAAAGTGCCGCATCCGACCTTCCCCGGCGGGCCGGCACTGCGCTCGCCACTGCTGGCGTTGGGCATGCTCTGGTATCGACTGAAGGACCGATTCTGAATTTTCGGACGAAGCGCAACGTCCAAGCATGAATGAAAGGATGCATACCCGGAGAAACCTTGCGCACTTACCTGACGCTCCTGCTGCTACTGCTGCTGACCGGTTGTGCCAGCCACCCCACGCCAACCGAGTCCTATTCCGTGGCACCGGACGCGTCGCCGCTTGGCCGGCGCATCCAGCAGCTCGCCACCGAACACGCCTACGGCCACTCGGGTTTTCGCCTGCTACCGGAGAGCACCGAAGCCTTCGCCGCACGCACCGAGATGATCCGCGCGGCGCAGGTCAGCCTCGATATCCAGTACTACATCGTCCATGACGGCCTCACCACACGTGCGCTGATCGACGAAGTGCTACAAGCCGCCGACCGCGGCGTGCGCGTGCGGCTGCTGCTGGATGACACCACCAGCCATGGCGAGGACTACCGCATCGGCACTCTGGCCGCGCACCCCAACATTCAGATCCGCGTCTTCAACCCGCTTCACCTCGGCCGCAGCAACGCCATCACCCGATCCATGGGACGCCTATTGCACCTTTCGCTGCAGCATCGACGCATGCACAACAAGCTGATGCTGGTCGATGGCAGCCTGGCCGTCGTCGGCGGACGCAACCTCGGCGACGAGTACTTCGAGGCCGACCAGGCGATGAACTTCACCGACATTGATCTGCTTGGCGCCGGTCCGGTCGCCGAGCAGCTCGGCAAGAGTTTCGACCGCTACTGGAACAACCAGCTGAGCGTGCCTATCCAGCATTTTCTCTGGTGGCAACCGAAACCGCGCCAGCTGGACAAGGCGCGCCAGCAGCTGAGCGACTATCTGCAGCAGGCCAAACAGGAAAACAGCGAGCAGTACCAGCGCCTGATGCAGTACAAGCAGCGCCCGCAATTGCAGCAGTGGCTGGACGAACTGATCTGGGCACCAGGCAGGGCGATGTGGGACGCGCCGGAAAAACTGCTCGCCGAAGGTGTACCGGCGGCATCGCTGCTGCTGACCACGCAACTTGCACCGACCATGCAGGCCGTGAGCAGCGAGCTGACACTGGTTTCGGCCTACTTCGTGCCGACCGATAGCGGCGTGGACTACCTGGCGGATCGCACCGGTGCGGGCGTGACCGTGCGTATCCTCACCAACTCACTGGAGGCCACTGACGTGCCGGCCGTGCATGGCGGCTATGCGCCCTACCGCGAGGCCATGCTGGAACTCGGCGTGCGCCTGTTCGAACTGCGCCGGCAGCCGGAGCAGGAAGCCTCTTACAGTTTTCTCGGCGAGTCGGAATCCAGCCTGCATAGCAAGGCAGCGGTATTCGACCAGCAGAAGGTTTTCATCGGCTCGCTGAATCTCGATCCGCGCTCGGTGCTGTGGAACACCGAGGTGGGGATTCTGGTGGAAAGCGACGAACTGGCCCGCGAGGTCCACCGCCTGACGCTGGAGGGTATGTCGCCGGCACTGAGCTACGAAGTTCGCCTGGTGGAGCGCGACGGCCGCAAGCAGCTCACGTGGATCGCAGAGGACGGCGGCCGTCTGCGCACCATCGAAAAGGAGCCAGGCGGGCTCTGGCGACGCTTCAACGCCTGGTTCGCCGACGTCATCGGCCTGGAGAAGATGCTTTAGTGGCCTGTTTGGTAAGTTCGGCGCCCATGGCCCGATACCGCGTTGCTGCTCCTTGCGATAGGCCCGCTATGAACCGTCGCAGCGCCTTGTCCCGGAGCCGAGTTCAGCCGAACTTGCCTCAACCAACTCACCGCACAGGCTACTAGGTTCGCAACAAGCTGCCGCACGATGTCGTCCGTTTGGCTACAAGCCGTCACAAATCATTCTTTGGGGTGATACCACTCGGCCAGCAGTCCGTTAGGCTCCAGCGTGCTGCTGCCATGCACGCATAGCTTCTATAAAAATAAAAAGGAGCACGACAATGGACCGTTTAACTCGCTTCTGGCTATTGCTGATACTCGTAATGCTGCCCGGCTTTACCGAGGCGGCCCCGCCCGAAACCATCTCTGCGCTGCAGAACTTGCAGATCCACGCCAATCGCGCGACCAGCAGCCTGCTGCTCTACCGCGGCGAAGGCTTTCAGAAGGCGCACCTGTTGCGTCTGGAAGACGACATCCGCGCGCTGAATGCAGCCCTGCTCAATGTCGCCAATCCCACCAGCGCCCTGCGCGAAAGTCACCAGGCGCTTCAGGCTCGGCTGCGCGAAGGCGCCGGCTTCGGCTACGAAGAGGACGACATGCCCTGGGGCTGGCCGCTGGAAATGAGCAAGGCACTGCGCGACTTCCTCACCGCCGTTCGCGCTCAGCAAGGGGCGGACGCTCAGGCCGAACTGCCAGCCAAGGTTGAATACCTGGCCGTTCAATACCTCAGCCGTGCCTACATCGGCTCGTTCGAGATCGCTCGCGAACAGCCGGACACCTATCTCGGGCAGGACGAGCGTCACCTGGTGCCGGCGATCGACGCTCAGCTGGCCGAACTGGATGGCAAGCGCGATCCCGCGCTGGCCAAACTCAAGACCCGCTGGGATTTCCTCAAGGTGGCGCTGGAAGACATGAACAGCGGCAGCAACAACTTCACCACCGCCTCAGGCCGGCCCTTCGCGCCGATCATGGTAGACCGCCATGCACGCAGCCTCAGCGATCAGTGGATGGCGGCCAAGCCCTGACTCAGCCGTGGGCGGCTGAGTCGCGCAGACGCACAGGACCGACCCGCGCCTCGATGGCGAGGCGCAACGGGTCGCGCAAACCGAGCATGAATCCAAGCTCGGCAGCGACGAACAAAGGCCCGATGATCAGCCCGGTGAGATCGTCGACGAACGCCGGCTTGCGACCCTCGAAGTAGTGCCCGATGAACTGGATGATCCAGCCGAGCACGAACAATCCCGCGCCAACGCCCAGCCACAGCGCCATCGTTGCGCCGGCCAGAACTGCGCCCAGCCATACGCAGAGCAGCAGCAAGGCGCTCATCAGCAAGCCGTAACGCAGATCCAGACGAAGGTAGAAAACCGCAGCGGCGAGCGACACCAGTGCCGCCGGGCTTAACCACAACCCGGCCCATTCGATGCCCGGCCGCGACAGGAGGATCGCCACCGCCAGCACGATCAGCGGAATGCCGATGAAATGGGTCAGGAGGTTGCGTGGATCGCGATGATAGGCCGCGTACTGTGCCAAATGATCGGTGAGGGTCTTCATTGGCGGCATCTCCGGAAGTCGCGTCTCACCAAGCTTAGCCGGTCGCAGCGACTGGAGCGCCGCCGGACACAGGGCGATCGCGCCAACATCGGTGGTTGCCGGGCTATTGCTCGGGACGATAGCCCAGCCGCAAGCCGCCCCAGTGACGCCCACCGACCATGATTGGCACGGACAGGTCATGCATCAGCTCCCCGGTATCGCGACTGTAGGTCTGCAACAGCAGGCGGCGCTGATGACTGCCGCAGCGCCCGCCGGTGCGGTCGTTGAACAGGCGCTTGCTACGGCTCTTGACCCGGTCTATTTCCGGGTTGCCCACCGGTGGCTGGCTGAACGCGCGGTTGTGGGTCGGCACGTAGCCCTCCGGCGTCGTGGCGATGGCGTAGACCAATGCGGCATGCTTCTGCAGCACCGGCTCCTGAATCGCCGGCAAAACCTCGTCGGCATAGCGGTCGAAGCGGGTCTGATACTTCACCGGATCGGTATTGGCCTGCGCCCGGTAATTGCGGTCGAACAGGTCATCGAGACTGATGCGGCCGGCCTGGATATCGGCCTCGAAACGCGCGCTGATGGCCGCAGCCCCCTGACGAGCCAGGTCGAACATGGTCTGGTGATAATCGTCGAGCTGGACCTCGGCCAGTTGCTCGCTGGCGCTCTCGGCCTGAGCCACCAGGCGTTCCGCCGCCAGCTCGAGCTGGCGGGTCTGCTCCTCGCTGTCCAGGGCATCGGTACGCAGCTGATCGAGGGCGACGAACTGTCCGGTCAGGCGCTGATGGTTGTCGGCGGTGCCTGTGGTGATCTGCTCGACCTGGCTTTCGACGCTGCCGGCCAGTTCGGCGATTCCGCTGAGCTGCTCACCGGTGGTCGCGATCTGCTCGGCCGCGGCGTCCAGCTCGTTGCCCTGGCGCTGGATATAGCTGACCACTGCTTCGCTTTGCTCGCGGATGTCGGCCACCATGCGACCGACCTCCTCGGTAGCGCTGGAGGTGCGCGCCGCCAGACTGCGTACTTCGTCGGCGACCACGGCAAAGCCGCGGCCGGCCTCACCGGCACGGGCGGCCTCGATGGCTGCGTTGAGAGCCAGCAGGTTGGTCTGGCTGGCAATGGACTGGATCACGTCGGTAATGCGGCGGATTTCCTCCGTCCGCGCCGAAAGCCCGTCAATCAGCTCGCGGCTGGCGTGGGTCTGAGCACTCAGCTGTTGCATGCGTTCGATGGCGCGCTGCAGTTCGGCTTGCCCGGTATCGCTGCGCTCGCGCACCGCTTGCGCGGCATCCAGTGTGTGGCGGGCCCGCTCGGCGCTATCCTGCTCGGTGGCGGCGATAGCCTGGGCACCATTGGCAATTTCGCTGACAGCCTGCAGCTGCGACTTCAGGCGGATGGCCAGCTGCTCGGCGCTGAAGGCAACCTGGGCAGCAGACAGGGCGTTGTGGCAGGTACTGCGCGAGAGATTCTTGGTCAGCTCCGCGAAGCTCTGCGGCGCCCCGTCGGCTGGCGGGGCGCCGCCGGCCACCACACCCCACGAGGTGAACCAGGGCCAAAGCGCCGCCACCATCAGCAGCGCACCGGTCACAAGCAGGGGCGGTGCCAGCCAGTAATGCACGAGCAGCAGACCGATGATCAACACGGCATGGAACACGGCGGCCTTGGGGTGGCGGTTGGCGGGGCTCATGGTCGGCCTCTTGTTCTTGTCGGATCGATCCGACGTTGTACGCATACCCTCCAATAAAGAACAGTAGTGCCTTAGTAGCAACGTGCCGTCATCGGAGGCTCACCCCAGTCTTAACGGCCGCCGCCGCACAAACTGAAGCGATCCACCTCATCTCGAGTCACCGTCGGTCGTCAGCCGGCGACCGGACGATCAGGCGCGGTCAGCGGCAGGCACAACCGCACGCGCCGGCGCAGCCAGGGACTGGGGCGATAACGTGCCTCGCCGCCATAGCAACCCTGCATCGCCTCAAGGATGGCGAGAATTCGTCCCGCACCGTAATGCTCGGCAAAGCCCAGCGGCCCTTTCGGATAGCCCAGCGCCAGGGTGATTGCGCGGTCGAGTATCTGCGGGTCGGCAATGCCCTTCTGCGCGATCTCGCAACCGAGATTGACGATGCTAGCCACCACCCGCTGACTGACGAAACCGGGCGAGTCGTTGATCACCTCCACCGGCACGCCATCGTGACTCAGGGCCTGTTGCGCCTGTGCTTCGAGCGCGGGGTCGAGCGCCGGTTGGCGCATCAGTACCCGGCGCCGATCGAAGTCGGCGAACAGGTCGAAGGCGATACTGCGGGTGGCGGGCAGATCAAGCCTGGCGATCATCGTGCTGGCATCCTCGCCCAGCGGGGTGATCAGGCAGATGGCGCGCTCAGACGGCGCCTCACCGGTTTCCAGCTGGGTACCGGCCCCGCACAACAACGCCGCCAGCCGGCCACGCAGCTCGGCATCCTGACTGTCCAGCCAGAACGGGCGCTCGACGACTATCGGCCGCCATTGCAGCTCCGGCGTGCGGATCTGCTGGCCGTTCTCGTAGCGGTAGTAACCCTGTCCGGTCTTGCGTCCGAGCAACCCCGCGGCGACCCGCTGCGCCGCCTGGTAGGACGGTGTATAGCGCGGGTCCTGATAGAACTGCTGATACACCGACTCCATCACCGCATGGGAAATATCCAGCCCGGTGAGATCGAACAGCTCGAACGGCCCCATGCGAAAGCCCGGGCCGTCGCGCAGGATGCGGTCGATCTGCTCGGCATCGGCGATACCCTCGGCAAGGATGCGCTGCGCCTCGGTGCTGTAGGCGCGACCGGCGTGGTTGACCAGAAAGCCGGGAGTATCCGGCGTGATTGCCGGAAAATGCCCAGCCTCTTCGGCCAGTTTGACCAGCCGCTCGATGACCTGCGGATCGCTGCGCTCACCGCGCACCACTTCCACCAGCTTCATCAACGGCACCGGGTTGAAGAAGTGAAAACCCGCCACCCGCTCTGGATGCTGGCAGGCAGCAGCGATGCGTGTGACGGAAAGCGATGAGGTGTTGGTCGCCAGCACCGTGTCCTCGGCGAGCAAGGACTCCAGCTCGATGAACAACGCCTGCTTGGCCTTGAGATTCTCGACGATCGCCTCGATCACCAGATCGCAGCCGGACAGATCGGCCAGCGCAGGCGCCGCCTGCATTCGGGCCAGCGTGGCGTCCAGCTCGGCGACGCTCAGCCGCCCCTTGGCCACGCCGCGTTCTAGCAGCTCGCGGTTGAAGCGCAGCGCCTCGCTGATCGACGCGCTGCGTGCATCGTGCAACCAGACCTGCTTGCCGGCGCTGGCGAACAACTGCGCGATCCCGCGGCCCATGGCGCCCGCGCCGACGATGCCGATACGCTCAAACATGCAAACCTCCTAACGAGCAATGCGATATTCCGCAGTGCGGAACACGATTCCATCGAATTGACCATGAGCGTAAAGACTGCCAATCTCCAGCGCAAGTCAGCCGCCGAACCCACTCGCTCATGTCCGATCAGCCCTATCCCGCCGCCACACTGCAACAGGTCGAAAGCTCGTTGACCGGGCTCTTCCAGGACCTCGGTTGCCAGCTCAAGGAGTACGGCCCGGAGCGCGCGGTGGTCGAACTGCTGTTGTTGCCGCGCCACCTGAACAACGCCAGCAACCTGCACGGCGGCGTCACAGCGACCCTGCTGGACGTGGCGATGGGCCTCTGCGGAACCTGGGTGGAACAGCCGGAACAGCGCCGCGTGGCGACCACGCTGTCGATGAACGTCAACTTCAGCGCACCGGCACCAGTCGGCAGCCGCATCCGAGCTGTCGCAGTCTGCCGCTCCGCCGGGCACAAGGTGTTCATGGCCAGCTGCGACCTGCTGGACGAGAAGGGCCACTTGCTGGCCTTCGGCGAAGGCGTATACAAGCGCGGCAAACTGCGCAGCGAGCTGCCCTGAGCGATGCTTGCCCTGCTCCCGCTGGCGCTCGTCTGCGAGCTATTCGCGCTGGTAACGCGCCTGCAGTTGCCGAGCGTGATCAGTGGTGCGCTGCTGGTGCTTTTCTTCGCCTGGCACTGGCGCTCGCTGATGCCCTATCCGCGCCGGCTCGGGCTGGTCACGCTGGGGCTGTTCGCCTACTGGGCACTGCTCCGTGACCCCGACTGGCAGCAGACCCAGCGGATGCTCGGCGCCGCGGCCTACTACGGCGCGTTCATCGGCGCGCTCGGGCTTGCCCATTGCGCGGTCAAGCGGATGCCGCAGCTCGGCGAGCTGCATCGGCTCTTACTGCGGCTACCCCGTACAAGCCTCTATCCAAGCTACCTGTTCAGCACCTTTGCGATCAGCTCGGTGCTGAGTTTCGGCATGCTCAATCTGGTCTGCGGTTCACTGGAACGTTATCTGGATCGGCAGTCGCATAGCCCGAGCCAGCGCCGCGAGGGCGCCAGGGGCGTGATGGTGACAGCCCTGCGCGGCTTCGCCCTGGTGCCCTTGCTGGCACCGACCAGCGTGGCGGTGGCGATCCTCACCCGCGAGTTGCCGGGACTGAGCTGGAGCGCGCTGCTGCCATTCGGCTTGGTCTGCGGGGCAATCCTGCTTTTGGTGGGCTGGCCGATGGAAAACCATCGTCTGCGGCAGTTGCGGGAGACCGCTGCCCCGGCACGTGGCTCGAGCGCTACCGGGTCGGCAAAGGGGCTGCGCAACCTGCTATACGGCAGCTTGCTCGGCATCCTGTTGATCGCGCTGCTGGCCAGCCTGACCCCACTGTCGGCGACCCAGGCCGCCATGCTGCTGGTGCCGCTCGCGGTGGTCGGGCTGCTGCTGTATCAGGGTGGATCGCCGACTACGGCCTATGTCGAAGTACGCGACACCCTGGCCGGCATGCGCAACGAAACCTTCATCTTCGCCTGCTCGGCACTGCTTGGCGGACTTACGGCCGTGCTGATCCCGGTCGAACGACTCGCCAGCCACTTCAGCAGCACGCCGCTGGCGCTGTTCGGTCTTGGCAGTGCCGGCATGCTGGCGATCATCGCCCTGGCCCTGCTCGGTGTCGCGCCAATCATCTCCCTGAGCCTGTGCGCCGCACTGCTCGCGCAGCTGGCCGGACACGGCGTTGCGATCATGCAGCCGGCAGTGGCGCTGCTGATCGGCTTTTCGCTGGCCATGCTGCTGTCGCCCTATGGCCCTTCGGCACTGATGCTGGCGCGCCACGCGCAATTATCGCCGTGGCGCATCGCCTTCGGTTGGAACGGCCGTTTCGTGCTGTTGGTGCTCGGCCCACTGCTGCTGGTGCCGCTGCTGGCGTAGCACTCACATCCAGCCGTATTCGGCCATCGACAGGGGCTCGCCGTCCCCGACGATGAAGTGATCGAGCACCCGCACATCGACCAGTGCCAGCGCTTCTTTCAGCCTCAGGGTCAGCTGACGATCCGCCTGACTCGGCTCGGCCACGCCCGATGGATGGTTGTGCGTGAGGATGACCGCCGCCGCATTCTGCGCAAGGGCACGTTTAACCACTTGCCGCGGGTAGACGCTGGCGCCATCGATGGTGCCGTGGAACAACACCTCGAAGGCCAGCACGCGATGCTTGGAGTCGAGAAACAGGCAGCCGAACAGTTCGTGCTGCTCATGCCGCAGCCGCGCCTTGAGGTAGTCGCGTACCGCCTGCGGCGACTCCAGTGCCGAATCGCGGCGCAGCCGCTCGGCCAGATGCCGGCGGCCCATCTCCAGCACCGCCTGCAGCTGGGCAAATTTCGCCGGCCCCAGGCCCAGGTGCGCGCTGAACTGATCGAGCTCCGCCTCCAGCAACGCCCGCAGGCTGCCGAACTCGGCGAGCAGATGGCGGGCGAGGTCCACCGCGCTTTTGCCGGCGACCCCGGTGCGCAGGAATATCGCCAGCAATTCGGCATCGGAAAGCGCGGCAGCGCCCTGTTCGAGTAGCTTTTCCCGCGGCCGCTCCGCCGCCGGCCAGTCACGTATGCTCATGTCCTCTCCCTGTCGAGCAAGCCCACTTTTCCGCTGTGGGCGCTGTGCTATCTTAGCCCGTCATTTTTCCGGGGTATCGGGCGTGTTCTGACCTGGTTCTCACTCCGGAGAGTCCCTACGAGATAACAAGGCAGGCCTATGCAGCGGCTGTATCGTAAACGCATCGTCCTGGGCGTCGGCGGCGGCATCGCCGCTTACAAGAGCGCCGAACTGGTCCGTCGCCTGCGCGACCACGGTGCCGAAGTCCGGGTTGTTATGACCCAGGGCGGACGTGAGTTCATCACGCCTCTTACCCTGCAGGCGCTCTCCGGCCACCCGGTTCATCTGGACCTGCTCGACCCCGCCGCCGAAGCGGCGATGGGTCACATCGAACTGGCGCGCTGGGCCGACCTGGTGTTGATCGCGCCGGCCACCGCCGACCTCATGGCACGCCTGGCCCAAGGCGTCGCCAATGATCTGCTGACTACCGTGGTGCTGGCGACCAACGCCCCGGTCGCGCTGGCACCGGCCATGAACCAGGCCATGTGGGCCGATCCGGCCACTCAGGCCAATCGCGAACTGCTGCTCGAACGCGGCATTCGTCTGTTCGGACCCGGTTCCGGCAGCCAGGCCTGCGGCGACGTCGGCATGGGCCGCATGCTCGAGGCCGACGAACTCGCCCAGGCCGCCGCGGACTGCTTCGCGACCGGTCTGCTGACGGGCAAGCACCTGCTGATCACCGCAGGTCCGACCCAGGAAAACATCGACCCGGTTCGCTACATCACCAACCACAGCTCCGGCAAGATGGGCTTCGCTCTGGCCGAAGCGGCCGCCGAAGCCGGCGCGCGAGTGACGCTGGTGACCGGCCCGGTGTTTCTGCCGACGCCCGATCGCGTGCAGCGCATCGACGTGGTCAGCGCCCGCGACATGCTCGCCGCGTGCGAAGCGGCGATGCCCTGCGACATTCTTGTTGCCGCTGCGGCGGTAGCCGACTACCGCCCGGAAGTGGTGGCACCACACAAACTGAAGAAAGACCCCACGACCGGCGACGGCCTGCTGCTGCAGATGGTGCGCAACCCGGACATCCTCGCCACGCTGGCCAGCCGAGCGGACCGCCCGTTCTGCGTCGGTTTCGCCGCAGAAACCGAGAATCTGCTGGAGTACGCCACGCGCAAGCTGCGCGACAAGAATCTCGATCTGATCGTCGCCAATGACGTGGCCAACCCCAGTATCGGCTTCAACAGCGAAGACAACGCCGTCAGCGTGATCGACCGCCAGCAACATGAAACCCGTTTCGGCCAGGCCAGCAAGGGACATATCGCCCGCGCGCTGGTGGCCTTCATCGCCGACCGCTACAAAGAGTCCTGACATGCACGCACTCCAAGCCAAGATTCTCGACCCTCGCCTCGGCCAAGACTTCCCCCTTCCCGAATATGCGACACCGGGCTCTGCCGGCCTCGACCTGCGCGCCATGCTGCAGAGCGACACGGTGCTCGAGCCGGGCCAGACGCTGCTGATTCCCACCGGCATTGCCATCCACATCGGCGACCCGGGACTTGCGGCGCTGATCCTGCCGCGTTCGGGCCTGGGCCATAAGCACGGCATCGTGCTCGGCAACCTGGTCGGATTGATCGACTCGGACTACCAGGGCGAATTGATGGTGTCCTGCTGGAACCGCGGCCAGAGCGCCTTCACCATCGCCGTCGGCGAGCGTATTGCGCAGCTGATGCTGGTACCGGTGGTACAGGCCCGCTTCGAACTGGTCGACAGTTTCGACAGCAGCGACCGCGGCGCTGGCGGCTTCGGGCACTCCGGCAGCCACTGAGTCACCGCGCACCGCTTACCTTTCAGGATGATTCGAGGAGCTTCATGGCACTCTTCAAGCGCACCGCCAAGGATTCAGGCGTTCTGAACCCGGCCGACACCCGCAGCAAGCGTGGCGGTTTCACCCTCAAGCCATTGCTCGGTGGCCTCGCAGCCAGCCTGATCGGGCTCGGCGCCGCCGCCGCGCTGATCTGGCTCGGTCAGCAGGGCGCTCAGCAGCAGCAACAGACACAACTCGCCGAGGCCTGGAGCCAGAGCCAGGCAAGCGCATTGCAGCAGGCGCTGCGGCGGCTGCGTGCCGATACCCAGACAGCGGTGGAGCAGCAACGCCTGGTGGACGTCGTCCGTGCTGACACCGAGCTCAGACGCGAAGCCGAACAGCGCCTGCTGGAGTTGCCCGGCGTGGTCGACGCGCACCTCAATCCACGCGGCCGGGTGGTGCCGGACACCAGCCGCCCGGGCCCGCTGAACTTCGCTGCGCTCGATCTGCTACAGCGGGTCGAAGCAGGCCAGTCGGCAGCTCCGGAAGCCTACAAGGTCGACAACCGCTGGCTGCTCTACAGTGCGATTCCGCTGCGCGCCGAGGGTGAGCAGGCGATTCGCGGCACGCTGCTGCTGGTCAGCGATCTCCAGCACCTGTTCGCGACACTCCCGACGCTGCCCGACGAAGCCGGCCAGCTGCGACTGACCCAGCAATTCTCCGGCGCACCCGAACAGGTGCTGTTGCAGCGCGGCACCGCGGCCGACAATGCTTCGGCACTGACCCTCGCCAGCGGCAACGCCAACTGGAAGCTGGCCTACCTGCCCGGTGCCATCGATCAGCTGACCCTAATGCCGCTCCTCCTGCTCGCGGCCGCCCTGGTGGCGATTGCCGGCGTGCTGATCGGTCTGCAGCTGGTGCTCGGCGGCCAGCAGCGCAGGCTGCGCGAAGACGTGTTGCAGATGAGCCGCCTGCTACAGGAACTCTCCACCGGCAAGACCATCCAATTACCGGCCTTGAGCCTGCCGGTCCTCGACGCACTGGCCAGGAACATGGTCCGACTGCCTGTCCGCCAAGCTGGACCGGCTCCGACTCAGGCACCCGCCGCGGCTCCAGCCGTTCGGCCCGCCAAACCTACCGAGTACGTCGATCCGCGTTTGCCGGACACCGATATTCTCGACATCGATATTCTCGACGAGGACCAGGACATCTTCGGCCTCGACACCAAGGAGCGAGAACCCGCAATGAGCAGTGCCAAAGCCCCGAATTTGCCCGCCAGTATCTTCCGCGCCTACGACATCCGTGGCGTTGTCGGCGACAGCCTGACTACCGAGACCGCCTACTGGGTCGGCCGCGCCATCGGGTCCGAGAGCCTCGCCAAGGGTGAACCCAACGTTTCGGTTGGCCGCGACGGGCGCCTGTCTGGTCCCGAACTGGTCCAGCATCTCATTCAAGGTCTGCTCGACAGCGGCTGCGACGTCAGCGATATCGGCATGGTGCCGACGCCGGTGCTCTATTACGCCGCCAACATTCTCGCCGGCAAGTCCGGCGTGATGCTCACCGGCAGCCACAATCCGCCGGACTACAACGGCTTCAAGATCGTCATCGCCGGAGACACCCTGGCCAACGAACAGATCCAGACCCTACGCAAGCGCATCGAGACCAACGACCTGTCCAGCGGCGTGGGCAAGGTCGAGCAGGTCGATGTACTGGAACGCTACTTCCAGCAGATTCGCAATGACATCGCCATGGCCAAGCCGATGAAGGTGGTGGTCGACTGCGGCAACGGCGTCGCCGGCGTCATCGCCCCGCGCATGATCGAAGCACTGGGCTGCACCGTGGTCCCGCTGTACTGCGACGTCGACGGCAACTTCCCCAACCACCACCCGGATCCGGGCAAGCCCGAGAACCTGGTCGACCTGATCGCCAAGGTGAAGTCGGAGAAGGCCGATCTCGGTCTGGCCTTCGACGGCGACGGCGACCGCGTCGGCGTGGTGACCAATGCCGGCACAATGATCTATGCCGACCGCCTGCTGATGCTCTTCGCCAAGGATGTGGTATCGCGCAATCCCGGCGCCGACATCATCTTCGACGTCAAATGCACCCGTCGCCTCACTCCGCTGATCAGCGGTTACGGCGGCCGGCCGGTGATGTGGAAGACCGGCCATTCGCTGATCAAGAAGAAGATGAAGGAGTCCGGTGCGCTGCTCGCTGGCGAAATGAGCGGGCACATCTTCTTCAAGGAACGCTGGTTCGGCTTCGACGACGGCATCTACAGCGCCGCGCGCCTGCTGGAAATCCTCAGCCAGGACAAGCGTGACGCCGAGCAGGTGTTCGCCGCGTTCCCCTGCGATATCTCGACACCGGAGATCAACATCACGGTGACAGAGGAAAGCAAATTCACCATCATGGACGCCCTGCAACGTGACGCTCAGTGGGGCGAAGCCAACCTGATCACCCTCGACGGTGTACGGGTCGACTATCCCAAGGGCTGGGGCCTGATCCGCGCCTCGAACACCACACCGGTTCTGGTGCTGCGCTTCGAGGCCGACAGCGAGGAAGAACTCAGCCGCATTCAGGACGTTTTCCGCGCACAGCTGCTCAACGTTGCACCCGATCTCAAACTGCCGTTCTGATTTGCGGAGCCCTGCATGACCCTCAGCCGTGAAGCTGCCACCCAATTCGCCAAGGTACTTTCCGAGGCGCTGCCCTACATCCGCCGGTTCGTCGGCAAGACGCTGGTCATCAAGTACGGCGGCAACGCGATGGAAAGCGAGGAGCTGAAAACCGGCTTCGCGCGCGACATCGTGCTGATGAAGGCGGTCGGCATCAATCCGGTGGTGGTGCACGGTGGCGGTCCGCAGATCGGCGACCTGCTCAAGCGGCTGAACATCGAAAGCCACTTCATCGACGGCATGCGGGTCACCGACAGCCAGACCATGGACGTGGTGGAGATGGTTCTCGGCGGGCAGGTAAACAAGAGCATCGTCAGCCTGATCAACCAGCATGGCGGCAGCGCCATTGGCCTGACCGGCAAGGACGCCGGCCTGATCCGCGCCAAGAAGCTCAAGGCGACCCGCCAGACACCGGAGATGACCAAGCCGGAAATCATCGACATTGGCCATGTCGGCGAAGTCACCGGCGTCAATGCCGAGCTGCTGGAAATGCTGGTGCAGGGCAACTTCATCCCAGTGATCGCGCCGATTGGCGTGGGCGAGAACGGTGAGTCCTACAATATCAACGCCGACCTGGTCGCCGGCAAGGTGGCCGAGGCGCTGAAGGCCGAGAAGCTCATGCTGCTGACCAACATTGCCGGCCTAATGGACAAGCAGGGTAGCGTGCTGACCGGCCTGTCCACGGCCCAGGTCGACGCATTGATCGCCGACGGCACCATCTACGGCGGCATGCTGCCGAAGATCCGTTGCGCGCTGGAAGCGGTGCAAGGTGGTGTCAACAGCGCCCACATCATCGACGGTCGCGTGCCCAACGCGGTGTTGCTGGAGATCTTCACCGATGTCGGCGTCGGCACACTGATCACCAACAGTCAGGGTTGAAGCAGACGCAAAAGAAAAGGGAGCCTAGGCTCCCTTTTTTCATGCCGTGCCGTCAGCCAATCAGAGATCGATACGGAACGACTCGAGCATCGCCGGGATGCCCGGGAACATGCCGATACCCAGCATCACGGCGCAGAGCACGATGAAGACGATCGTCGGGATGACCCAACGATGCAGGTGGCTCAGGGACTGACCACGCTCCTTGTCACCGATCAGCCCGAGATTGTCGAGCAGCACCGTCAGCGACCAGCCGAACACCGGATTAACCAGCGCCGAGGAAAAGATCACGATGGCCGCCGACTGCGAGGTCTTGCCTTCACGGGTCATCTGCATACCGGCTTCCAGCAGCGGCAGGAACACGCCGACCATCAGCGCCACGCTCAGCACCGGCGGCCAGATCGCCAGATCCATCGGGTAACCCCAAAGCGCCGCAACCACACAGAGCAGGCCGGTGAGCAATGCACCGGCGGGAATCGGGCGCTTGGCGATGGCGGCCGGCACCATGAAGGTGCCCCAGGATGAGGCCAGGTTACCGCCACCCAGCGACGTGCCGACGATCTGCCGTGCCGCCGCAACGCACATGGTGTCATCGATGTTCATCAGCACCTTCTTCGCCTTCGGCGGATAGTTCAGCTGCTGGAACACACGATGTCCAAGGAAGTCCGGCGACCACATGGCTACCGCCAGCACGGCAAATGGCGCGACAGCAATGAAGTGATGCAGCTCGGGCAGACCGATCTGCCAGCCGGTAGTCTCGCCCCACCAGTACATCGGATTCAGGTTGGGCACACCCGGCTCGGTGGTGAACTCGAACGGAGCGCCTAATGCAAATGCGATCACGGCCGCCAGCGCCGAACCCAGCGGAATCGCCAGCCAGCGCATGCGGATATGTTCTAGATAGGCGTACATCACGATGGTGGCGAACACCACGATAAACGCGATGTAGCCCATGTCGAAGCTGTCGGCCCAACCGAACAGCTTCTTGATCTGCGAGGTAATGCCGATGAAACCCAGATACAGCAGCAATCCGCCACAAACGCCATCACTAGTCAGACGCGCCAACAGACTGCCGCCCTTGAAGACACCGAGGGTGAAACCGAGCACACCCACCATGATCCCCAGCGCCATAGGATGCCCGCCCGATGCGACGATCAAGGGAATCAACGGAATCAGCGGGCCATGGGTCCCGGCCAGGTTGGCCGTGGGATTGAGGAAACCGGAGAACACCACGACAAACAGCAGTGCTGCGATCAGCATCTCGTAGCGCGCGTTCTCGATCACGAACTCGTTGGAAAGCCCCATCGGGCCGGCGAAAGCCGCAACAACAGCCGCCACCATGACGATCTTGCCGATGGTCGCCGCCATGGCCGGCACCCAATCTTCGTACTCGAAACGGTAGTCACGAAACGGCAGGTTTATTCCCCAGCGCTTCGGCGCCATGATCTCCAGTTCATGCTCGAGGTATTCAGAGCGAGTCGCGAAATTTCCCTTCGGCTTGTGAAGCTCCCGATAACTGCGTAGGTCCCTACCATTCATGCTAGTCAGCCATACCGAAAAATTTGCGCCACGGTACAGACTGACCCCAAGCAACTCATCACGACCTTGAAACTATTGAGCTAGAGCGGTCTTTTGTGATAGCAAGCAAGCTACTCATCGAGCTATTGGCATAGCAAATAGCCACGCCAAGTATTTTGAAACAAGGGAACGGGTATCAGCGTTTTACTGCTTTTGCCCTAGCAATTCGGCAATCCGCTGGCGATCACTGGCAAAGCTGACTTCCGCATCAGCGCGCGCCTTTTCGAAACGCTTGAGGTCGCGCTGCAGACTCTGCTCTTCCTTTTCAAGGTTCTCGATCTGCGCCAACAGGTTGCCCGGAACCTTGCGACCGGCGCGCTCATGGTTCGCCGCCTGCTTGCGCAAGCTCGCATGCTGGTTGCGTATCGACTGCAGGTTGCCGCGGGCCAAGCCCATCACGCTATCGAGCTCGGAAAGCTTGCGCGTTTCGGCCCGCTCCACATCCTCGACACTGGCATACAGACGCAGCAGCTGCGCATCCGATGCAGCACGGGCCTTCTGTGCCTGCAACCGGGCAAATTCCTCCGCGGTCGGTGCCGGCGGCACCTCGCGGACCACTCGCCCTTGCTCGTTGAGCACCTGATATCCACGCGAAATGTGTTGCGGCGGCACGCCATGGCGATCGAGTACGACCACGCCGCGGTCGTCCACATAGCGATACAGCTCGGCAGCCGAGGCCAATACCGGACATATGACTCCCAGCAGGAGCAACGTACGAGCGGCTACCGATTTACGCATGGCGCATTACCTACCCTGGGTCAGATTCCGTACTGCTCGCGATAAGCCTGTACCGCGGGCAGGTGCTGTTTCAGCTGAGCGTCGTCGGCGAGATATTCCAGCACTTGCTCAAGGGACACAATACTGATTACCGGCATTCGATAATCACGTTCAACTTCTTGAATCGCCGACAGCTCGCCCTGCCCTCTTTCCTGTCGATTCAAGGCGATGAGTACGCCGGCGGCCTCGGCTTTCTGCGCCTGGATGATCTGCATCACTTCGCGGATCGCGGTGCCGGCGGTGATCACGTCATCGACGATCAGCACACGCCCCACCAGCGGTGCACCGACCAGCGTGCCACCCTCACCATGATCCTTGGCTTCCTTGCGGTTGAAGCACCAAGGCAGGTCGCGCTGATGCTGCTCGGCCAGCGCGATGGCGGTGGCTGCGCCTAGCGGGATGCCCTTGTAGGCCGGGCCGAAGATGACGTCGAAATCCAGGCCGCTCTCGATCACCGCCGAGGCGTAGAACCGCCCGAGCTGTGCCAACGCGCTGCCGCTGTTGAACAACCCGGCATTGAAAAAATAGGGGCTGGTGCGTCCCGACTTGAGAGTGAACTCACCGAAACGCAGAACACCGCGTTCGATGGCGAAGCGAATGAACTCGCGCTGGTACGCCTGCATGAAGAAATTTCCCGGAAAACCACTGTTTTAGCTAATTGCGAAGAGCTTGGGTTATCATACACGCACGTGTTTTTAGGGGCCATTTATGCGGATCATCAGCGTCAACGTGAATGGCATTCAAGCGGCGGCACAGCGGGGATTGCTCAGCTGGCTGCAAGCGCAGAATGCCGATGTCATCTGCCTGCAAGATACCCGCGCCTCTGCCTTGGAACTCGACGATCCGGCCTACCAGCTGGACGGTTACTTTCTCTATGCCTGCGATGCCGAGATTCCGGAGCAGGGAGGCGTGGCGCTCTATTCCAGGCTGCAGCCGAAGGCCGTCATCACCGGACTGGGCTTCGAGACGGCGGATCGCTACGGGCGTTACCTGCAGGCGGATTTCGACAAGGTCAGCATCGCCAGCCTGTTGGTGCCGTCCGGCCACGGCGGCGATGCCAACCTGAACCACAAACTCAAGTTCATGGACGACTTCGCCCACTACCTGGACAAGCAGCGCCGCAAGCGCCGCGAGTACATTTATTGTGGCTCACTGTATGTCGCCCACCAGAAGTTGGACGTGAAGAACTGGCGCGATTGTCAGCAGGACCCAGGGTTTCTGGCGCCCGAGCGCGCCTGGCTGGACGAGATTTTCGGCAATATGGGCTATATCGACGCCCTGCGCGAAGTCAATCGCGAAGGCGATCTGTTCAGCTGGTGGCCGGACACCGAGCAGGCCGAAATGCTCAACCTCGGCTGGCGTTTCGACTACCAGATCCTGACATCCGGTCTACGCCGCTTCGTGCGCACTGCTCGCCTGCCACGGCAGCCACGCTTCTCCCAGCACGCGCCGCTGATCGTTGACTACGACTGGACGCTGAGCCTCTGAGGCTCAGCGGTTTGCCCTACTTGACCAGCCGCCAACAGAACGGATAGCGGTAGGGCTTGCCCTCGTTGGCGCGAATGCCGGCGATCACCACCAGCACCAGCGCCACCACGCTCACCAACACCATTAGCGGAAAGCCGATGAGGATCCAGGCCAGCACGCCGCAGATCATCATTGCGATGCTGAAGGTCAGCTGAAAATTCAGCGCCTCCCTACCCTGCTGATCGACGAAGGGATCCATGTCCTTCTTCAGCTGCCAGACGATGAGCGGGCCGATCACGTTGCCGATCATCGGCGCCAGAAACCAGAAGAACGCCGAGTAGTGGCAGAACATCGCCCACTGCCGCGCTTCGCGACTGGGTAACGGCACCAGATCCTGATCGGTCATTTCGCGCTACCTCTTGCTCAGTCCGCCAGCGCCGCGCGCTGTAGCTCGAACAGCTGGCGCACGCCATCATGGGCCAGAGCCAGCATCGCATTGAGTTCCTCAGGATGGAACGGTGCCCCCTCGGCCGTGCCCTGCACCTCGATAAAGCCGCCCGCGTCGGTCATCACCACATTCAGATCGGTTTCGGCCGCCGAGTCCTCCAGGTAATCCAGATCCAGCACCGGTTCGCCCTGGTAGATACCGACCGATACCGCTGCAATCATCTGCTTGACCGGATCGCCCGCCTTCAGACCGCCACGTTTCTTTAGCACCTTGAGCGCATCGATCACCGCCACCATGGCACCGGTGATCGACGCCGTGCGCGTACCGCCGTCGGCCTGGATCACATCGCAGTCGATGAACAGCGTGTTCTCACCGAGCTTGCTCATGTCGAGCGCCGCACGCAACGAACGACCGATCAGGCGCTGGATTTCCAGAGTGCGTCCACCCTGCTTGCCGCGCGAGGCTTCACGCTGGTTGCGCTCACCCGTAGCGCGCGGCAGCATGCCGTACTCGGCGGTCAGCCAACCCTGCCCCTGCCCTTTCAGGAAACGCGGGACGCCGGACTCGATGCTGACCGTGCAGATCACCTTGGTGTCGCCGAACTCCACCAGCACCGAGCCCTCGGCATGCTTGGTGTAGTTGCGGGTGATGCGGATCGAGCGCAGCTGATCGGCGGCACGGCCACTGGGTCGCTTCATGTATAGGTCCTGCTAGATAAGAAATTGACCGGCATTATAGAGCCCATTGGCGTGGAAAAGGGTCGCGACCGTCCGGCCATCGCTGCCGCGACACCCTGTTTTCCTTTACAATCCTTCGCCTTTCGCAGCCCGCAATCGAGAGGTATCCCCGATGGTCCACAGCATGACGGCCTTTGCCCGCAGCGAGCAGGCCGGCACCCATGGCACCCTCAGTTGGGAAATCCGCTCGGTCAATCATCGCTATCTCGAGCCGCACCTGCGCCTGCCGGACGCCTTCCGCGACCTCGAAGGCGCGGTTCGCGATGCCCTGCGCAAAGGCATCTCGCGCGGCAAGGTGGAGTGCACTTTGCGCTTCGCCGAGGAAAACAACCGCACCGCCCTGCAGGTCGACCGCGAGCGCGCCAGCCAGTTGATCGCCGCCGCCGAAAGCGTTGCCGCACTGATCAGCCAACCCGCACCGATTGACCCGCTGCAGGTACTTGGCTGGCCGGGCGTACTGGTCGGCGACGCAGTCGACCCACAAGCACTCAACCAGAGTGCCCTGCAGCTCTTCCACAGTGCGCTCGAGCAGCTCAAGGAAGGCCGCGGGCGTGAGGGCGACGAACTGGCCAAGCTACTCAACGAGCGTCTGGACAGCATCCTCGAAGAAGTTGCCACGCTGCGCGAACAGGTGCCGCAGATGCTCGCAGCCCAGCGCCAGAAGGTGCTCGACCGCTTCAGCGAAATGCAGGCAGAACTCGACCCACAGCGCCTCGAACAGGAAATGGTCCTGCTGGCACAGAAGAGTGACGTTGCCGAAGAACTGGACCGCCTGAACACCCACGTGACCGAAGTGCGACGCGTACTCAAGACCGGCGGCGCGGCCGGACGCCGGCTCGACTTCCTCATGCAGGAACTCAATCGCGAAGCCAACACCCTCGGCTCGAAAGCGTTCGACCCGCGCAGCACTCAGGCCGCGGTCAATCTCAAGGTATTGATCGAGCAGATGCGCGAGCAGGTGCAAAACCTCGAATAACCATCAGCCACCACAACGGCTGGTCTATTTTGTCCCACAGCATTAACAGCGCTTTTCAGGAACCCGTCATGTCCGCCACCACCGGTACGCTTTATATCGTTTCCGCGCCTTCCGGGGCCGGCAAGACCAGCCTGGTCAAGGCGCTGGTCGATGCACAACCGCAGGTGCGGGTGTCGGTTTCCCATACCACCCGTACCATGCGGCCGGGCGAGGTCGACGGCGTTAACTATCACTTCGTCAGCCGCGAGGATTTTCTCGCGCGACTGGAGCGCAACGAGTTTCTCGAGCATGCCGAAGTGTTCGGCAACCTGTACGGCACCTCCCAGCGCTGGTTGGAAGACACCCTGGCCGAAGGCTTCGACCTGATCCTGGAGATCGACTGGCAAGGCGCGCAGCAGGTGCGCCGCCTGATGCCCCAGGCCAAATCGATCTTCATCCTGCCGCCGACACAGGAAGCACTGCGCCAACGCCTCAACAACCGCGGCCAGGACAGTGACGAGATCATCGACAAGCGCATGCGCGAAGCGGTCAGCGAAATGAGCCACTACGTCGAATACGATTACCTGGTGATCAACGACGACTTCGCCCACGCCCTGATTGACCTGCAGTCGATCTTCCGCTCCAACCAACTGATACAGAAGACCCAGCAACAGCGCCACGCCCGCCTTCTTGGCGAATTGCTCGCGCAGGTCGGTTGACGCACAGCCCGCAGAAACAGCGCTTCCATTAAGGCTGGTGATTTTTTAGACTACTCCGTCCGCTCGCCCATTCGGGCACGCTCTACCGCTATTGATGAGGAACACCATGGCCCGCGTTACCGTTGAAGATTGCCTGGACAACGTCGATAACCGCTTCGAGCTGGTCATGCTCGCTACCAAGCGCTCGCGCCAGCTGGCCACCGGTGGCAAGGAGCCCAAGGTCGCATGGGAAAATGACAAGCCGACCGTCGTCGCCCTGCGCGAGATCGCTTCCGGCCTGGTCGACTACGATGTCATTGCACAAGACGAGATCGTTGACGACGAGCCTCTCTTCACCCAGTACGAGGAAGAGCCGAACGAGGCCATCTGAATAAATGCCAGGTCGAAGTCGAACCGATAACATCGAAGCCCGCTGGCAAGGAGCACTGTCTTGCCAGCCATAGACGCGCTTGCGGATCGCCTATCGACCTACCTCGGCCCGGATCAGGTCAATCTGGTCCGTCGTGCCTATTTTTACGCCGAGCAGGCCCACGACGGTCAACGCCGGCGCAGCGGTGAAGCCTACGTCACCCATCCTCTCGCGGTAGCCAACATCCTCGCCGACATGCACATGGACCATCAGAGCCTGATGGCCGCGATGCTGCATGACGTCATTGAAGACACCGGTATTCCCAAGGAAGCGCTGGTCGCGCAGTTCGGCGAAACCGTTGCCGAACTGGTCGACGGGGTCAGCAAGCTGACCCAGATGAACTTCGAGACCAAGGCCGAGGCACAGGCCGAGAATTTCCAGAAGATGGCCATGGCCATGGCTCGCGATATCCGCGTGATCCTGGTCAAACTCGCCGACCGCCTGCACAACATGCGTACCCTGGAAGTGCTGGCCGGGGAAAAGCGCCGCCGCATCGCCAAGGAAACCCTCGAGATCTACGCGCCCATCGCCAACCGGCTGGGCATGCACACCATGCGCGTGGAGTTCGAGGATCTCGGTTTCAAGGCCATGCACCCGATGCGCTCCGAACGCATCCGCGCAGCCGTTCGCCGCGCCCGCGGCAACCGCAACGAGATCGTCGAGAAGATCGAACAATCGCTGATCCATTGCCTAGAGCGCGAAGGCCTGGAAGGCGACGTACTGGGCCGCGAGAAGCACCTATACAGCATCTACAAGAAGATGCGCGGCAAGCGCAAGGCGTTCCACGAGATCATGGACGTCTACGCGTTCCGCATCGTGGTGGACAAGGTCGACACCTGCTACCGCGTGCTCGGTGCGGTGCACAGCCTGTACAAGCCGCTGCCGGGCCGTTTCAAGGACTACATCGCGATTCCCAAGGCCAACGGCTACCAGTCCCTGCACACCACCCTGTTCGGCATGCACGGCGTGCCCATCGAGATCCAGATTCGCACCCGCGAGATGGAAGAGATGGCCAACAACGGCATCGCCGCGCACTGGCTGTACAAGTCCCCCGAGGACGAAGTGCCCAAGGGCACCCACGCCCGCGCCCGCCAGTGGGTCAAGGGTGTACTGGAACTGCAGCAGCGCGCCGGCAACTCGCTGGAATTCATCGAGAGCGTGAAGATCGACCTGTTCCCCGACGAGGTCTACGTCTTCACCCCCAAGGGCCGCATCATGGAGATGCCCAAGGGTTCCACCGCCGTCGACTTCGCCTACGCGGTGCACACCGACGTCGGCAACACCTGCATCGCCTGCCGCGTCAACCGTCGCCTGGCGCCGCTGTCGCAACCACTGGAGAGTGGCTCGACGGTGGAGATCGTCACCGCACCAGGTGCGCGGCCGAATCCGGCCTGGCTGAATTTTGTCGTCACCGGCAAGGCACGCACGCATATCCGCCATGCGCTCAAACTGCAGCGTCGTTCGGAGTCGATCAACCTCGGCGAGCGCTTGCTGAGCAAGGCGCTCAGCGGCTTCGAGACCAGCCTGGACAAGATCAGCGCCGAGCGCATCCAGCAGGTACTGACCGAATACCACATGGAGTACGTCGAGGATCTGCTGGAGGATATCGGCCTGGGCAACCGCATGGCCTATGTGATCGCGCGCCGTCTGATATCGCACGACAATGAGGAAGTACCGGCACTCGAAGGTCCGTTGGCGATTCGCGGCACCGAAGGGCTGGTGCTGAACTACGCCAAGTGCTGTACGCCGATTCCCGGCGACCCCATCGTCGGGCATCTATCGGCCGGCAAGGGCATGGTCGTGCACCTGGAAACCTGCCGGAACATCGCCGACGTACGCCACAACCCGGACAAGTGCATCCAGCTATCCTGGTCGAAGGATGTCACCGGCGAGTTCAATGTCGAGCTCCGGGTCGAGCTGGAGCACCAGCGCGGCCTGATCGCCCTGCTCGCCGGCAGCGTCAATGCCGCCGACGGCAACATCGAGAAGATCGGCATGGACGAGCGCGACGGCCGCATCAGCGTCGTCCAGCTGGTGGTCAGCGTGCATGACCGCGTGCACCTGGCCCGAGTCATCAAGAAGCTGCGCGCCATCAAGGGCGTCACCCGCATCACCCGCGTCAAGGCCTGACCTCCTCCGTCAACTTCGATCTGTCTGCAAAACGCCACGGCTGGCCGCTCTCGCCATCAGCCATTATGCTGGCTGCCCGTTGCCCAACCCTCAGAGGAGTCTCCATGAGCAAGACCGTGATCAACACCGACAAGGCGCCGGCCGCCATTGGCACCTACTCCCAGGCCATCAAGGCCGGCAACACCGTCTACCTGTCCGGGCAGATCCCGCTGGATCCCAAGAACATGGAGCTGGTGGAAGGTTTCGAAGCGCAGGCGGTGCAGGTTTTCGAGAACCTCAAGGCGGTGGCAGAAGCGGCTGGCGGCTCGCTGAAGGACATCGTCAAGCTCAACATCTTCCTCACCGACCTCGGCAACTTCGCCACCGTCAACGAGGTGATGAGCCGCTACTGCCAGCAGCCGTACCCGGCGCGTGCCGCCATCGGTGTCTCCGCCCTGCCCAAGGGTGCGCAGGTTGAAATGGACGCCGTTCTGGTCATCGACTGACCGGATCGTCTGTCGGCGCGGCGCCAGTCGCCGCGTCATCGACCTCAACGCACCAGAATTTCGACCCGCCGATTGCGCGGCTCGGCCGTGGCATCCGGCGTCGCTATCAGCAGATTGCGCTCGCCGTGGGATTCCACCCGCAACTCCATCGCTTCCAGCCCCTTGGTACGCAACAGCTCGGCGACCGCCTGGGCGCGACGCAAACCGACCTGCTCGTTGGCCGCACGATGACCCAGCGTATCGGTATGGCCGATGTCTGTTACCACCGGATAGTCCCGACGCTGGGCTGCCAGCAGAACGCTGTCCAGCAGTTGTTCAGCCGTGCTGTCCAGCGCGCCGGATGGCGCGATATGAAGGCTAAAACGCTCGGGCAATGCCGGCTGGGCAGCCAGCGCCTTGTCGAAGTCCGCCTTGCGGCGCATGTCCGGTACGACATAGGCCTGACCGGTACCGGCAATTGCCATGCCCTGGCCAGACGCGTCCAACCGACGCTCCCCTTCCTCTCCAAGCATCACACCACCGCGCCCACCACTGTCGTCCGCCAGCATCACGTAGGAATGCTGCGCGCAGCCCGCCACTGCCGTCATCGCCAGCAGCACCATCGTTTGCATCAGCGTAATCGGCTTCACGGGCTCACCTTCATCAACACCTGGCCACCGCGCACGCCGATGCGGCCGTCCGGCGTGTCGACAGCGATGGCCTGTGGATCGAGGCGGGCCATGTCGCCCGCAATCAGGTTGAGCGTGCCGCGATTGAGCGTCGCGCGCAGGCGCAGCTCATCCAATGCCGGGGCGAAGCGATAGTCGTCGAGGGTCAGCTCGCTGTGCGGGCCGAAAGCCAAAACGCTGCCGTCGCCGAGGATCACCCCCAGCGCACCTTCGGCGCCGGTGCTCAAAGCCACACCCGGCACGATTGCCTGGCCGACCTTGGCGGCGTTGGTATAGCCGCGACTACTGATGTACGCAGCGCCTTCCACCCGCGCCACATGGCCTACCGGTTCGGGTAGGTTCTCGGCGTTGGTAGGCGCAATCCAGACTGCGGCGGCCATGCAGAAGGCACGCAGCACGTAGTTATTGAAGCAAGTCATCGAATTCTCGAATCGCCAGGAGTGCGGTTGGAGCGATACCGCTCCACTGGACTAAGGCAGTCCAAACCGGCAAAAAATCCCCTGCCGTTTCATTTTCCGGCGACTTGTTGATCGAACCGGGGCCACGCGGCTACCCCGGGGCGATGAGTTCGGCCAACAGGCGTTTATCAGAATCCGCCAGACGAAATCTAAGAGGCAGTGTGGGCAGGCCCCACGGCGGCAACCTGCGTTAGCCAGATGCCTCGCCGGCACGCCTCATTCATGCCTGGGAGTGATGCGATCCGATTGCACGTAGAACTCGCCGAAGGGACGATCACCCGTCCCCCGGTAGCGTGAAACGCCTTCAGTTCACGTAACGCTGCGCCGCCTGCTGCAGCAGCCCTTCCTGCTTCATCTGGTCGAGGGTGCGCTGCAACTTCTCGACGACTGCATCCGGCGTTTCCTTGTTCAGCGCCAGATAGAGGTCGACCCGGCTCAGGGTCAGCGCCACGGCCAGCGGGCCGACGCCGGCCTGCTTCGCCTCGTATTCGCCGGAGGGGTTGGTGGTCGCCCACAGATCGAACTGACCGGCCTTCAGCTTGGCCGGGGTGTCGATCAGCGAACTCTGCACCTCGATGCCACGGTTGATCAGGTACTGACTGCCCACGCTGCCATCCTTCGAGCCGATTCGATACTGCTTGGCAGCATCCAGGCTGGAGACCTGAATCTGGCTCTCCGGAGTCTTGAGCAGCACGATCTGGATCTCGCTGAGCGGACCGACCCACTTGTACTTGGGCTCGCGCTCGGGGGTACGGCTGAGGGAGAACACAGCGAAGCCCGGGGTCTTCTCGGCCAACTGCTGCAGGCGGCTCCACGGGAAACGCAGCGTCATCGCATAGGGCACGCCCGCACGCTTGAACAGCGCGGCCACCACCTCGGCATCAATGCCGCTGATCGCACCCTCCTTGGCGAAATTCTTGCCATCGTCGGCCATGCTGAACGGCGGGAAATTCTGCGTGAGCAGGTTGATGGTTTCCCCGTCGGCGCTGGCCGAGGCGAATGGCAGAAGGCTAATCAGCGCGCCCAGAAAAGCGCAGCGAAGATACTTCTTGTTGGTCGGCATGTTGAAGTCTCGGGTCGATCGGACGTTGTTTTTCCGCACCGGCATCGGTTCCGGGCGGCTGTCGGCAGGTTCTTATTGCGCCCGGTTCGGGACAAGCGACCGCGCGGCGATGAACCCTAACAGCGCCTTGCGGGACAATCTCTGCGCCGGATCACTTACGTGAGATGCCGTGCTCCGCCAGTCCCGCCGGGCGTCGCGGCACGTCATCCGACGCACACTTTCGTTCCCCGCGCAGCGGGTCATTCGTCGAAAACCTGCTCTCCGTTCGTCGCGTAGCCGCCCCCATGGTGGCACTTGCCGTATTCTCGCCGGCTATCGGAGTCTGCCGAGCCGAGACACAGTCGGGCATATAAATCGCATCCAACACATCCGAACTGTGGCGCGCCATGCAAATGGCGCCGCGGGGTTTCCCGCGAACAACTGTGGTCCGCCTCCTGGCGGTGGTTTGTCGAAACGTCGGGTTTCCCGATTGGATGTGAAATGAAAACACCACGTCTGCTACAAGGTCGCCGCGGCCCTGTACTTCTTATTTTCCTGCTCCTGCTGATCGCCGCCAGCGTCGCCTATTGGCAGTTGCGCCCCAGCGCCCCGTCGACGCCAGCCACTGGCGCGGCGGCGAGCATGCTCGAAGCCTTGCAGGACTCCACCGAGCCCTGGCAGGCCAATCGCCGCGATCTCTCGGTGCTGATGAACGATCTGCGTGGCGCCAGCATTGCCAGCGCCGCATTGGGTAAGGATGCGGTCTACGTCAGCCTGCACGAGGGCCTGCGCTACTGGGTGCCGGACCAGTCCGGACGCGTCGCGAGACTGCTGCTCGAGCAGTACGCGCAGAGCAGCGGCGAGCTGTTCCCGTTGGCAATGTTCCAGACCGACGCGGAAAAGCCGTTTTACAAGATCCTTCTGCCCTACTCACCGATCGCCCTGCTGCTGATCGGCGCGGCGGTGTTCTTCGCCATGAAGACCCGTAGCTTTGAAGTCCAGCGAAAAGGCAGCGGCGTGACCTTCGCTGATGTCATCGGCGCCGCCGAGGCCAAGCAGGCGCTCAGCGACGTCACCGCCTACCTGCGCGATCCGGCCGCCTATGCCCGTCTCGGCGCCCGCCCGCCCAAGGGCGTGCTGCTGACCGGCGAGCCCGGCACAGGCAAGACCCAGCTGGCCAAGGCGCTGGCGAGTGAGTCGAATGCCAGCTTCATCCAGGTCACCGGCAGCGATTTCTCCTCGATGTATTTCGGCGTTGGCATCCAGAAGGTCAAGGCGCTGTTCCGCACCGCCCGCAAGCAGGCGCCGTGCATCATCTTCATCGACGAAATCGACGGCATCGGCAAGCGCGCCGAGCAGACACGTTCCAGCGATGCCGAAAGCAACCGCATCATCAACCAGTTCCTCGCCGAGATGGACGGTTTCGATGGCGCTGCCGGCGTGCTGGTGCTGGGCGCCACCAACTTCCCCAACTCGCTCGATCCGGCACTGGTACGTGAAGGCCGCTTCGACCGCTCGATTGCCGTCGGCCTGCCCGGCCTCGATGACCGCGAAGCGCTGTTCCGCCTGTACGCCGGCAAGATCACTGCCGCGGCGGGTCTGGATTTCCCGCAACTGGCGCGCAACACGGTCGGCCTGACGCCGGCCGCGATCGCCTATATCGTCAACCACGCAGCATTGCTGGCGGCCCGCGCGGGCGCCAGACAGGTCGATATGGCGCATTTCGTCGACGCGGTGGAAACCTGCCGCATCGGCGAGCAGCCCTCCGGTGTGACACCCATGTCGCCGACCGATCGCAAGCGCATTGCCGTGCACGAAGCCGGCCACGCGCTGGTCGCAGCTGCGCTGAATGTCGGCCGGGTGGAAAAGGTCACCATCCTGCCGCGGGGTCAGGCGCTGGGTGTGACGCTGGTAACGCCGGTGGAAGACAAGCGCCTGCACATGTATTCCGAGCTGCGCAATCGCATCCAGATGCTGCTGGCCGGGCGCGGCGCCGAGCAGCTGTATTTCCACGAGGTGTCGTCCGGCGCCGGGCAGGATCTGCAGGAAGCCTCGAAGATCGCCCTTTCCATGGTCGGCGCCCTCGGCATGGGCCCGCGCGGCTCGCTGTTGAGCCTGCAGGCCGTGCGAGACGCGCATCTGGACAGCGATCCGCGAGAAGCGCTGGAAGCGGCCGATGAGCTGCTGCAGCAGCTCAATCAGGAGTGCCTGGCCCTGCTGCAGCGATTGAAACCGGCGCTCGACCACATCACCGAGCGCCTGCTCGCGGTGGAAACCGTGCCTGGAGAAGAGGTGCTGGCGGCCATCGAACGGTTGCCCGTGCACCATCACGAAGCCAGTGTCAGCTCGATCATCGGCCATGCGCTGAACAGCATCGACCGCGTCGCGGCCAGCGCCATGGACAGCACCGACAGCTTCGAACTGTCGCCGGTGGTATCGAGCGAGCCGGAAGACGACGGCCCGACCCGGCTCTGAGCCGGAGGTCGTAACGATCCCGGCGGACGGCACATCCGCTGGGATCAGTGCACGGCCGGCGCCACCTGCTGCAGCGTGGCGATGCCGTCCAGGCGCCGCGACAACACGCCGAAACGTCGCCGGTATTGCGCCGGCGTGAGGCCGACCTTGCGCCGGAACAGTCGACCGAAGAAGCCGGCGTCCTGATAGCCGACCTCCCAGGCGATCGCTTCAACCGACAGCTCTCCGCTTTCCAGCAGTTGCTTGGCCTCCTCCAGCCGCAGGGTATGGATGTAATCCAGCGGCGTCAGTCCCGTGGCCAGGGCGAAGCGGCGCTGGAAGGTCCGCTCCGGCAGCCCGCTGATGCGCACCATGGCGCTCACCGGCGCCTCTTCCTCGTAATGCTGCGCGGCCCACTCCTGGCAGCGAGCGATCACCGGATCAGCCAGCTGGCCGGTGCGCATCATCGCGGCGTAGGCCAGCGGGCTGGTCACGTCCCAGTCGAACAGGTTCAGCCGCGCCACCTCCATCGCCTCGCGCGCACCGACGAAACGGGCGATGAGAAACAGCCCCAGCGCATGCCAGCTGCTGCCACTGCCAGACATCACCAGGCGCTGGCCGACGCCGGTGCTGACCAATGCCTTGTCCGGATGCCAGCGCACGTCCGGGTATTCGCGACGCAGGCAATCGCAGTAGCCCCAGTGCGAAGTCCCTTCGCAGCCGGCCAAGAGCCCGGTACGCGCCAGCAGCATCGCCCCGGAGCAAGCCGCCGCCAGCGTCGCGCCGGCCGCATAGCGCTCGCACAGCCATTGCGCCTCGGGCGCGTAGCGATCATCGAGCGGCTCCCAGGGGCTGACCGCCAGGTTGCTAACGATCACCACGTCGGTAGGCGGTGCGTCGTCCAGACTGGCATAAGGGTGGACAGGGATATCGTTGTAGACCCGCAGCGAGTGTCCGTCGCGGCTGACGATCAGCGGCAGGAAAGGCGACGCCACGTCGGCGCGGTGCAGCAGTTGCTGCCAGTCGCGACGGGCACCCAGCAGCAGATCGTAGAGGCCGAACAGCGTCGAGGCCGTACTGTCCGGCGTCGCCAGCAGGGCGACGGTCAGCGGCGGGCGTTCGGCGATCTCTGAGCGGGCCATGGCGGAAATAGCCGGTTTGTTTCCAGGATGACTGGGGTCCAACGTAAGCCAAACCCCGAGTATGGGCGCGTTGGCCGATGCCAACGAACCGGACTCATGGAGCATAGAACAATGAAAGACGCACACGGGTACCAACTGACCGGCTGCAATAGCGAGGCGCAGGCCCTGCTCGATCAGGCGCTCGCGCAGTTCCGCTGCCTGCACGCCGAATCGCTGGCGACCACCGAAGCCACACTGCAGGCCTCGCCGGAACTGGTCATGGGCCATGTCCTGCACGCCTGGCTCTACCTGCTCGGCACCGAGGCGGCCGCCCTGCCGGTGGCCCGCACCTCGTACGAGCACGCCCTGGAGCTGCCGCACAATGACCGCGAGGCCCGCCACCTGCAGGCGCTGCGGCAACTGCTGGATGGCCGCTGGCACGCCGCCGGACGCGTGCTGGAAGACCTCAGCATCGACTATCCCCACGACATGCTGGCGCTGCAGGCGGGACAGCAGATCGACTTTTTCACCGGCGATGCACGCATGCTGCGCGACCGCATCGCCCGCGTCCTGCCGGACTGGTCGCTGGAAGTGCCTGGCTACCATGCGCTGCTCGGCCTGTACGCGTTCGGACTGGAAGAGACCGGCGATTATCGGCTCGCCGAACGCTATGGCCGCGAAGCGATCGCGCTTCAACCCAGCGATGCCTGGGCGCAGCATGCCGTCGCGCATGTGCTGGAGATGCAGGGGCGGCGCGAGGAAGGGATCGCCTGGATGCGCGGCAACCCGACCTGGCAGCAGGACAGCATGCTGGGGGTGCACAACTGGTGGCACCTGGCGCTGCATCATATCGAACTGGACGATTGCGATACTGCGCTGGCCCTGTTCGATGGCCCGGTGAATGGCCGACAGAACACCCTGGCGCTGGAGCTGATCGACGCCAGCGCACTGCTCTGGCGGCTGCAACTGCGTGGCGTGGATGTCGGCGAACGCTGGGCGGGCGTGGCCGAGCGCTGGGCAGCGATGGCAGCAGACGGCAACTATGCCTTCAACGACTTTCACGCTGCGATGGCCTTCGCCAGCGCCGGCCGCGATGACCTGCTGGGCCTGCTGCGCGAAGCCCAGCGACGGGCATGCGCGCGGGACGACGACAACGCACGCTTCACCAGCCAGATCGGCGCTCCGGGCGTCGAGGCTGTGGTGGCGTTCGTCGAGGGCGACCACGGGCGATGCGTGGAGCGGCTACGGGCGATCCGCAATCAGGCGCAGCGTTTCGGCGGCAGTCATGCACAGCGCGACCTGGTCGACCAGACACTGATCGCCGCGGCCGAGCGCGGCGGTCAGCAGCGCCTTGCGCGCGCGCTGCAGCGCGAGCGCCAGCTACTTGCCGAACAACGGCGCATGCAGTGAAAGGATGGCGCCCACGGGCGCCATCGCTGCTGGAGAGTTAAGGCAACACCACCAGCCGGTTCGGCAGTTCGTTGCGTTCATGGGTCTTCGGCACATGCTGCGCCAGCAGCGCCCCACTGGCTTCGATGCAGCCAAGAAAGCCTTCGAGCACCTGCCCCTGCTTTACCCGATCGGTGAAGCAGGCGACGACCGATTCCCAGGCGGCATTGTCGATGCGGCTGGAAATGCCGCGGTCGACCAGAATCTCCACATAGCGCTCTGCTTCGGAGACGAAGATCAACACTCCGGTGTCGCCGTCGGTGTGATGCAGATTGAGCTCGATGAACTGACGCCGCGCCAGATTGCAGGCACGCCAGTTGCGCACCGAACGGGGGATCAGGTGGCTGGTCAGCACCGGCATGCGGAACAGCACCGCAAGCACGATAAAGGTCGCCCACTGCACGAGCAGCAGCTGCCATGCGCCAAGCCAGCCACTGAAGAACAGCAGCGCTCCGGGTAACAGCAGCGCGATCAGGCCGGCCCACAGCAGCGGGATGTAGTGGTAGTCGTCTGCCTGCGCGGCCAGCACCGTGACCAGCTCGGCATCGGTGCTGCGCTCGACGCGCTCGATCGCTTCGGCTACCTGTTGCAGTTCGCTTTCGCTCAGTAAGGTCATCGTCTATCCATCATTGATTTACCAGCCGCCGGAAGCGCCACCGCCGCCGAAACCGCCGCCGCCCCCACCGAAGCCACCGCCGCCGAAACCACCACCACCGCCCCGCCCCATACCGCCAAGCAAGGCGCCCAGCAGCAAGGCACGACGACCGCCACCGCGGCCACCGCGCCCGCCGCCGATAACGAAGATTGCTACCAGCATGAGGAAGAAACCGAGAATCCCGAGGCCGCCGGGTTGCTCCTGCACCATCGGCATCACCGGGCGCAGCTCGGCCGGCAGCGGGTCGCCGCCGAGCACGGTGACGATCGCCTCCGCACCTTCGGTGATCCCGGCCGTGAAGTCGCCGCGCTGGAATGCCGGCGCGATGATCCGGTTGATGATGACCGAGGACTGCGCGTCGGTGAGCCGGCCTTCCAGACCGTAGCCGACCTCGATGCGAATCTTGCGATCATCGCGAGCGACGATCAGCAGCGCACCGTTGTCCTCGCCCTTCTGGCCGATGCCCCAGGTACGGCCAAGCTCCAGACCGAATTCCTCGATGCTGCGCCCGCCCAGGTCCGGCACCGTGACAACGACAACCTGCTCACCGGTCGCCTGCTCGTGGCCAGCCAGCATGCTGGTCAGCCGCGCCTCGGCCTGGGTGTCGAGCAGCTCGGCACGATCGACCACGCGCCCGGTCAGCTCCGGGACCTCGGCTTCCTGGGCGACCAGGCTACCGGCCCAGAGCAGCAGGATCAGCAGTAGCGGAAACCTGGAGGTCATTGAAACTGCACTTGTGGCGCTTGCTCGGCATTCTCGGCCGTAGCCTCGAAGTTCTCGCGAATCGGCATGTCGCTGTACATCAGGGTGTGCCAGATGCGACCGGGGAAGGTTCGAATCTCGGTGTTGTAGCGCTCGACCGCGGCGATGAAGTCGCGACGTGCCACCGCGATGCGGTTCTCGGTGCCTTCGAGCTGCGATTGCAGGGCAAGGAAGTTCTGATTGGATTTCAGATCCGGATAGCGCTCGGATACCGCCATCAGCCGGCTCAGAGCGCCGGTCAGCTGGTTCTGCGCCTGCTGGAACTGCTGCAGCTTCTGCGGATCATCGAGTGTGCTCGCATCGACCTGAATCGACGTGGCCTTGGCCCGCGCCTCGACCACGGCGGTAAGGGTTTCCTGCTCCTGACGGGCGAAGCCCTTGACCGTCTCGACCAGGTTGGGAATCAGGTCGGCACGGCGCTGGTACTGGTTCTCCACCTGCGACCAGGCGGCCTTCACCTGCTCGTCATAGGTTGGGATGTTATTGACCCCGCAGCCGGCCAGAAGCCAGGACAGGAGGACGACAACCGTCAGTTGCCAGGTGTAGCGAAAACGCTGCGTATGCATGATGCGCTTGTCCATTCTGTTAACCAGTACTCAGATAAGAATAGCCAAACGCCATAAGAGTTCAGGCGCAAACAAAAAGCTCACAGCTCGAGCATGAATAACGGGTCTAAATGAGATGCCAGGGGGCGCGCGCCAACAGCGCCTTGCAACGTGTCTGCAGATGTCCATGCAGCAGCCGCACCGGCTTGCTCAACTGCGCGCGATGGGCGCAGAGCAGGCTGAGTGGCGCCGCCTCGCCAAGGCAGTCCGGCAGCAGCACCCGTAGACGGCCCGCGGCCACGTCGTCGGCAATGTCCAGCCAGGACTTGTAGGCCAGCCCGCTGCCGGCCAGCGCCCAGCGACGCACCACGTCCGCATCGTCACTGACCCGGTCACCGCTGACCTGCACGGTGACCGCCCGGCGTCCTTCCTGAAAGCACCAGCGGTCATGCACGCGCCCGGCAAGCATGAAGCGCAGGCAGTTGTGCGCCGCCAGCTCGTCCAGCCGTCGTGGCTCGCCGTGCCGTTGCAGGTAGGCAGGCGAAGCGCACAGCACCCGTCGGTTCTCGCCAGCCACCGGCAGCGCGACGAGGCTGGAATCCTCCGGCGCGCCATAGCGCAGGACGATGTCCACCGGCTGACGGAACAGATCGGTCAGCCCGTCGCCCAGCAGCAGGCGCACCTGCAACTGCGGATGACTCGCCTGGAATTCGTCGAGCCAGGGCAGCAGGACGTTGCGACCGAAGTCCGATGGCGCCGACAGCTGCAGCACGCCGCTGATCGCCTCGCGACCACCAGCGAGCGCCTGTGCCCCCTCGTGCAGGCTGGCCAGTGCTGCCCGGGCATGCAGCAGATAAGCCTCGCCCTCGGCGGTCAGGCGCAGGCTGCGGGTGGAGCGCACGAACAGCCGCACACTCAGGCTCGCTTCCAGGCGCTTCAAGGCCGCACTGGCCACTGCGGGCGACACGTCGAGCCCGCGCGCGGCCGCGGAAAGGCTGCCGCTGTCGGCGGTACGGACGAACAGCTGCAGGTCGTCGATACGCAGCATTTTCAAAATCCTGTTTAAAGAGCCTCGCTTATTACCCCGTTTTTCCGCCGAGTCAAATAAACGAGCATGCCCGCACTCAACCGAACCCAATGGAGCATCAGCATGAAAGCGGTCGCCTATTTCGAATCCCACTCCATCAACGATCCCCGTGCCCTACAGGACGTGGAGCTACCAGAGCCGGTGCCCGGCCCGCGGGACCTGCTGGTGGAGGTGCGCGCCATCTCGGTCAACCCGGTGGATACCAAGGTACGCCGCAACACCCAGCCCGAGGCCGGTCAGCCGAAGGTGCTGGGCTGGGACGTCGCCGGCGTGGTGGTCGGGGTGGGCAGCGAAGTCAGCCTGTTCAAGGTCGGCGACGAGGTGTTCTACGCCGGCTCCATCGCCCGCGCCGGCGGCAACAGTGAACGCCATCTGGTGGACGAGCGCATCGTCGGACGCAAGCCGCAGAGCCTGAGCTTCGCCGAGGCCGCCGCGCTGCCGCTGACCGCCATCACCGCCTGGGAGCTGCTGTTCGAACGCCTGCAACTGGTGGAGGGCCATGGCGCCGGGCAGCAGCTGCTGATCGTCGGAGCCGCCGGCGGCGTCGGTTCGATCATGCTGCAGCTGGCCCGTCAGCTCACCGAGGTCAGCGTGATCGCCACCGCCTCGCGTCCGGAAACCCAGGCCTGGGCGCGTGAACTCGGCGCGCACCATGTCATCGACCATAGTCAGCCGTTGCACGCCGAGCTGCAGCGCGCCGGTTTCGCCAGCGTCAGCCATGTCGCCAGCCTGACCCAGACCGATCAGCACTTCGATCAGCTGGTCGAGGCGCTGACGCCGCAGGGCCGCCTGGCACTGATCGACGATCCGGCCCAACCGCTGGACGTGATGAAGCTCAAGCGCAAGAGCCTGTCCCTGCACTGGGAGCTGATGTTCACCCGCTCACTGTTCGAGACGCCGGACATGATCGAGCAGCACCACCTGCTGCAGCGCGTCAGCCAGCTGGTCGATCTGGGCGTGCTGCGCACCACCCTCGGCGAGCACTTCGGCACCATCAGCGCGGCCAATCTGCGCCGTGCCCATGCCCTGCTGGAAAGCGGCAAGGCCAAGGGCAAGATCGTGCTGGAAGGTTTCTGAGCTAGATGACGCCGGCCGCGCGCAGGCCAGCAATCTGCTCGTCATTCATGCCCAGCAGGCTCTGCAACAGCGCCTCGCTGTGCTCGCCGAGCAGTGGCGGCGGCATGCGGTAATCCACGGGTGAAGCGGACAGCCGCAGCGGGCTGGCCACCTGCGGCACACGGCCGGCCAGCGGATGCGGCATATCGACGTTCAGCCCGCGATGCTGCACCTGCGGGTCGGCGAACACCTGCGCCAGATCGTTGATCGGCCCGCAGGGCACACCGGCCTGCTCCAGCGCACTGACCCATTCGGCCGTGGTGCGGAACACCGTGACCTGGCGAATCAGTGGAATCAGTTCGGCGCGATGGGCAACGCGCGCGCGATTGGTGGCGAAGCGGGCATCAGCCGCCCACTCGGGACGCCCGGCCACCTCGCAGAACTTGCGGAACTGACCGTCGTTACCGACGGTGAGGATGATGTCGCCGTCGGCAGTGGGGAAATCCTGATAGGGCACGATGTTCGGATGGGCATTGCCCATGCGCCTGGGCGCCACGCCGGTGGTGAGGTAGTTGAGCGCCTGGTTGCCGAGGCAGGCGACCTGCACGTCGAGCAGCGCCGTGTCGATATGCTGGCCCTCGCCGCTGCGTTCGCGATGTGCCAGCGCAGCGAGCACGCCAACGGTGGCGTACAGACCGGTGAGGATATCGGTCAGCGCCACGCCGACCTTCACCGGCCCGGCGCCCTCCTCCGCATCGCTGCGGCCGGTCAGGCTCATCAGCCCGCCGAGGCCCTGGATCATGAAGTCGTAGCCGGCACGTGTGGCGTAGGGGCCGTCCTGGCCGAAACCGGTGATCGAGCAGTAGATCAGCCGCGGATTGATTGCCTTCAGGCTTTCGTAATCCAGCCCGTAGGCGGCCAGCCCGCCGACCTTGAAGTTCTCCAGCAGCACATCGCACTGCGCCACCAGCTCGCGGATGATGCGCTGGCCCTCGGGCCGGGTGAAGTCGACGGTCAGCGACTGCTTGTTGCGGTTGGCGGTCAGGTAATAGGCGGCCTCCGAAGTGTTCTCGCCGTGCTGGTCCTGGAGATAGGGCGGGCCCCAATGGCGGGTATCGTCGCCCGTGCCAGGGCGCTCGACCTTGATCACCTCGGCGCCGAGATCACCGAGGATCTGCCCGCACCAGGGCCCGGCGAGCACTCGCGACAGGTCGAGAACACGGATATGGGACAGGGCGCCGGGCATGGACGAAACCTCGAAGGCGTTTGGACGGAGCAAGCCCCCTCTCCTTCTGGGAGAGGGGTGCAGTTTCAGAAGAACGCCTGAATGCCTGTCTGCGCGCGGCCGAGGATCAGTGCATGCACATCGTGGGTGCCCTCGTAGGTGTTCACCACCTCCAGGTTGACCAGGTGCCGGGCCACACCGAACTCGTCGCTGATGCCATTGCCGCCCATCATGTCGCGCGCCATGCGCGCCACGTCGAGTGCCTTGCCGCAGCTGTTGCGCTTCATGATCGAGGTGATTTCCACCGCGGCGGTGCCCTCGTCCTTCATGCGGCCGAGGCGCAGGCAACCCTGCAGGGCCAGGCTGATCTCGGTCTGCATGTCGGCCAGCTTCTTCTGGATCAGCTGGTTGGCCGCCAGCGGCCGGCCGAACTGCTGGCGGTCGAGCACGTACTGGCGCGCGGTGTGCCAGCAGAACTCGGCGGCGCCCAGTGCGCCCCAGCTGATGCCGTAGCGGGCACTGTTCAGACAGGTGAACGGGCCCTTCAGCCCGCGTACGTCGGGGAAGGCGTTCTCTTCCGGGCAGAACACGTTGTCCATGACGATCTCGCCGGTGATCGAGGCGCGCAGGCCGACTTTTCCGTGAATCGTCGGGGCGGACAACCCTTCCCAGCCCTTTTCCAGCACGAAGCCGCGGATCTCGCCGGCGTCATCCTTCGCCCAGACCACGAAGACATCGGCGATCGGGCTGTTGGTGATCCACATCTTGCTGCCGGACAGGCGATAGCCGCCGTCGACCTTTTTCGCCCGGGTGACCATCGAGCCAGGGTCGGAGCCGTGGTTCGGCTCGGTGAGGCCGAAGCAGCCGATGTATTCGCCGCTGGCCAGCTTGGGCAGGTACTTCTGCCTGGTCGCCTCGTTGCCGAACTCGAAGATCGGCACCATCACCAGCGACGACTGCACGCTCATCATCGAGCGGTAGCCCGAATCGATGCGCTCGACCTCGCGGGCGATCAGGCCGTAGCACACGTAGTTCAGCCCGCTGCCGCCGTAGGCTTCCGGAATGGTCGCGCCGAGCAGGCCGGTCTCGCCCATCTCGCGAAAGATCGCCGGATCGGTGCGCTCATGGCGGAAAGCTTCCAGTACCCGCGGCGCCAGCTTGTCGGCGGCGAACTGCGCGGCGCTGGCCTGCACCATGCGTTCTTCCTCGGTCAACTGCTGGTCAAGCAGCAGCGGGTCGATCCAGTTGAAGCTTGCTTTGTCGGCCATTCGGAGGCTCCTCTTGTTGTCTTCGGCACCGCGGGCGCGCGGGCGGGATGAGCTGATCCTAGGCGCCGCACCGGTGCGTCGCAAACGAGGATTTCGCACCAAATTGTGCGTTTTGCTCATTCCGAGATAAGCTCCTTGGCCATTGTCAGGCTTATCCCGTGAGGTCTTTGCATAATGCGCCGCAAGATTCCCAGCACCGCCGCGCTGATCGCCTTCGAGGCCGCTGCCCGCCACGAGAGCTTCACCCGCGCGGCCGACGAGCTGGCACTGACCCAGAGCGCCATCTGCCGGCAGATCGGCGGGCTGGAGGAATTCCTCGGCCTGGCGCTGTTCCGCCGTTCGCGGCGCGGCGTGAAGCTCACCGCCGCCGGCCAGTCCTACGCCCGCCGCATCGCAGCGCAGCTGGACGCGGTGGAGCGCGACACGCTGTCGGTGATGGGCCAGCAGGGCGCCATGAGCCTGGAGCTGGCCGTGGTGCCGACCTTCGGCACCCAGTGGCTGGTGCCGCGCCTCAGGCATTTCCAGGCGCTGCATCCGGAAATCACGGTGAACCTGACCAACCGCACCCGGCCCTTTCTCTTTGCCGATACCGAGTTCGATGCTGCCATCTACTTCGGCGATGCCGACTGGTCCGGTACCGAGGCGCACTACCTGATGCCCGAGGACCTGCAGCCAGTCTGCAGCCCCGCCCTGCTGCACGACGGTCAGCCGTTCACGACCCAAGCCCTGGCCGAACTGCCGCTGCTGCAGCAGACCACCCGACCCTATGCCTGGCGGCAGTGGTTCGATTCACTGGGATTGAAAGTCGCCCGCGACATGACCGGCCCGCGGCTGGAGCTGTTCTCCATGCTGGCGCAGGCGGCCGAGCATGGCATGGGGGTAGCGCTGATTCCGCCGTTCCTGATCCAGCGGGAACTGGCCGAGGGGCGGGTGGTGCTGGCGCATCCGCACGCCTATCGCAGCGAGACGCGGGCGTACTACCTGATGATTCCGGAGCGCAAGGTGGAGTCGGCGGGGCTGGTGGCGTTTCGGGATTGGTTGAAGGAGGAAGCGAGGGATTGGCGGGAGGGGGCGTAGGGACGTGAGGAATTTGGCACCTGAAGGGCCGTAGGGTGGCAACCGCGCAGCGTTTTCCACCACAGGTGGCGTGCAGGTTTGGGTCTGACGAGCCAGGTGCCAGGACATCCAGAATGAGCGCGCCGAATCGCGGGCACAGGCGAAACTACTTCTTCTTACGAGGCTTCAGATACTTCATCAGCCCCTGAAACCACATCACCAGCGCCGGATTCCCCTGGATCTGGATGTCCTTGTTCTGAATTCCCTGCATGAACGCCAGCTGCTTGTTCTTCGCCGTCATGGTGGCGAAGCCATAGGCGGCATCCTTGAACCCCAGGGAGAAAGCCGGCTCGCTCGCCGGGCCGCGCTTGCTGGTGACGCGCTGGTTCTTCACCACGAAATGCCGGGCGACCTTGCCGTCCAGAGTGTGCAGCTGGAAGCTCAGGTCCTTGTCGCCCAGCTGCTGCTGGAAGTCGGGATTGGTGCGGCTGGCCTTGGCCATCAGGCGGCCCAGCATCCAAAGCAGGAAGCGGAATTTCATAACGTGTAGTCCCGACCGGTACGAGAGGAAGGCCGCATTGTAGTGGCTTGATCGGCGGGGGGAAGGACGGGTACGAACGGGTCCGGGGCGGACCGGCTGGTCAGGTTTACCCGGAGCCGATCGGCTCCGGGTCGGCGCAGCGTCAGTTGACGGCGTCTTTGAGCATCTTGCCCGGTTTGAAGGCGACGGTATTGCTGGCCTTGATGGTTACCGGTTGCCCGGTTTGCGGGTTTTTCCCGGTGCGGGCACCACGGTGGCGCTGAACGAAGGTGCCGAAACCAACCAGGGTCACGCTGTCCTTGCGGTTCAGCGCGTTGGTGATTTCATCCAGCACGGCGTTGAGTACGCGATTGGCCTGGTCCTTGGACAGATCGGCCTTCTCGGCAATGGCTGCGGCGAGTTCCGGTTTACGCATTGGGAGCCTCTGAGACGTTTTTGTTGTTGTGTCCGTACTGTTCACAAGAACAGCGCTAAAGGCGCTGCAACAGCTCTAGGCTGGGGCAGACCCATGGAGAATGGCACGGCGCTAGCACCTGCGCCAGTCCCTGTAGGCGGCTCGCCAGCTCAGCCGGGGGACTTTAGCGACAGAATTTGCGGTAGTTCCGCCAGCACCGGCGGCAGCTGCTTGTTCAGCCCCAGCCGCTCCTGCACCGCCGCGCCGGTCAGGGCGTAGCCGAGCAGCTGCCCGGAGGCACCGAGATAGAGCGCTTTCACATCATTCCCCTGGGCCTCGACGGTCCACTCGCCTGCGCTACCGGCAGCGGGCAGTGAGACCACCACCGGGCATGCCGGGGTCTTTACGGTGACCGGCATGGGGCCATAACTGACAAAGGTAGGATTGCCAAACAGTGTTTTAGCCATGGCGCGCGCACCGGCCATCAGCGGCATGACGTAGAGCAGGTTCAACCCCTCCACTTCCGCGCAATCGCCGAGGGCGTAGACGTGGGCCGCCGAGGTCTGCAGCAGGCGATCAACGACGATGCCGCGCTTGACCTCAAGCCCCGCCTCGGCAGCCAGCTCGGTGCGCGGGCGCAGGCCGACGGCGCTGACCACCAGATCGCAGGCCAGCCGATTGCCATCGGAAAGCTGCGCCTGCAGGCCGTCGTCACTGCGTTCGAGGCGCTGCAGCGTTGCGCCCAGGTGGAAGCGCGCGCCGATGCCCTCCAAGCCACGCCTTACCGCCTGGGCCGCCTGCAGCGGCAGCAGGCCGGGCATGACCTGCTCGCTCGGCGCGACCAGATCGACCTCATGGCCGCCAAGCAGCAGGTCGTTCGCGAACTCGCAGCCGATCAGCCCGGCACCGAGGATCAGCACGCGGCGCTTGCCGGCGACGGCGGCGCGGAAGCGGCCGTAATCGTGCAGGTCGTTGATCGGGAATACCGCGTCGGCGGCATCGCCTGCGACCGGCACCTGGATCGTCTGCGCGCCCCAGGCCAGTACCAGATCGCGATATGAGACCGGTTCATTGCCGATCCACACGCGCCGATTCGCCGGATCGAGGCGGGTGACGCGGGTATGGATGCGAATCTCGGCGTTCAGCTGCTCAGCCATGGCACCGGCGGTGGCCATGCCCAGGCTTTCGGCGTTCTTGTTGGCGGCGAAACCGGTGGACAGCAGCGGTTTGGAGTAGGAGCGCCCGTCATCGGCGGTAATCAGCAACAGCGGCGTCTGCGTGTCCAGCTTGCGGAATTCACGGGCCAGGTTGTAGCCGGCCAGGCCGGTACCGATGATGACTACAGGTGCGCTCACGTCATGTCCTCGTATGGGTGGTTGGCGATACGGTTTTCAGCCGATGGCGATCATTTCGAAGTCCATCTTGCCGACACCGCAGTCCGGGCAAACCCAGTCTTCCGGCACGTCTTCCCAGGCCGTCCCGGGCGCGATGCCTTCTTCCGGTACGCCCAGCGCTTCGTCATAGATGTAGCCGCACACCACACATTGCCATTTCTTCATAGGTAACCTCGATGCTCTTTCGACTGCGACGCACGCTATACCAGAACAGCGCGCCGCACCAATCCCACAAATGAAAACGGGCGGCCTGAGCCGCCCGTCGCGATACCGCCAGGCTTAGCCTGCGGTACCCGCCAGCGGATCGCTGATGCCCATCACGTAGAACCCAATCAGGCCGATGGTGCCGGCCAGGATGAGGTAGTACAGGGTCGGCAGCATGGTCTTGCGCAGGGTGATCCCCTCGCGACCGAGCAGGCCTACCGTGGCCGAAGCCGCCACCACGTTGTGAATGGCGATCATGTTGCCCGCCGCCGCACCCACCGACTGCAGCGCTACCATCAGTGCACCGGACAGGCCGAGCAGCCCCGCGGTGTTGAACTGGAACTGCGACAGCATCAGGTTGGATACGGTGTTGGAACCGGCGATGAAGGCGCCCAGCGCACCGACTGCCGGAGCGAAGAACGGATAGACGCTACCCACGCTGTTGGCCACCAGCTGCGCCATGGCCACCGGCATGGACACCAGATCGGAGCCGTTCACGCCCGAGTTGATCAGGATCCGCACCATCGGGATAGTGAAGATCAGCACGAAGCCCGCGCCAAGCAGGGTCTTGCTCGACTCGGAAATCGCCGCGCCCAGCTCACCTGCCTTCATCCGATGCAGGAAGAAGGTGATCAGCACCACGATGCAGAGAATGCCACCCGGCAGGTACAGCGGCTCCAGCGTACCGGACACGCCGGTCTCACCGAGGATGTCCTTCCAGCCGAAGCTGAACGACATCAGCAGCGCCTTGAAATCCGGGAACACCCGCGACGCCACCAGCAGTGCTGCGAGGATCAGATACGGCGCCCAGGCCATCGGCACCGAAATCGGCGTCTTGCCGGCGACGTCCTCGATCTTCATCTCGATCTTGCCCATCCACTCGGATGGCCACTCGCTCGCCGGGGCGAAATCCCAGCTGTCCTTGGGCAGCAGGAAACCGGCCTTGGCCGCCGGTACAACGATGGCCAGACCGACCAGCGCACCGATCATCGACGGGAATTCCGGACCGAGGAACACACCCGCCGCGGCATACGGAATGACGAAGGCCAGACCGGTGAACACGGCGAACGGCGCAACCGCCAGACCTTCGGTCCAGGATTTGTTGCGGCCGAAGTAGCGGGTCATGATGCTGACCATGATCAGCGGCATGAGAATCCCGCACAGCGCATGGATGATCGCGACGCGCGAGAAGATCAGGTGGAAGAACACCTCCCAGTTACTGCCCACCGCTGCCAGCTGCTCGCTGATACCGGTCTTGTCCAGCCCCGCACCGACGCCGACCAGAATCGGCGTGCCCACCGCGCCGAAGGATACCGGCGTGGACTGCACCATCATCCCCATGACCACTGCCGCCAGAGCCGGGAAGCCCAGCGCGACCATCAGCGGCGCCGCCACCGCAGCCGGCGTACCGAAGCCCGACGCCCCCTCGATGAAGCAACCGAACAGCCAGGCGACGATCAGCACCTGAACGCGACGGTCAGGACTGACATTGGAGAAGCCACGCCGAATCGAACTGATCCCCCCGGAATGTTTCAGCGTGTTTAGCAGCAGAATCGCACCGAAGATGATCCAGAGGATCGCCGCGGTGAGGATCAGGCCCTGCAAGGTCGAGGCGATGACCCGGTTGAGGGTCATGTCCCAGGCCAGCAGGCCGATCACTGCAGTGAGGACGAAAACCAGCGGCATGGCGTACTTGGCCGGCCAGCGAAAGCCGATCAGCAGCACACCCGCCAGCACCAGCGGCACGAAGGCCAGGATGGACAGTAGTGTTTGACTCATTTGTTGGGTCCCTGCTTTTTTGTTGTGAACCGCTTCTATTGTGTCCGGGCATGCCCGGTGCCTCGCATAAAACGCCCCCACACGGCGCGCCTCGCAGCGACCAGGCCGAAACCTCGTCGCTCATGCTCGAAAGCCCCGGGCGCCGTGGAGCGCCTGGGGCTTCTGTCCTTTACCGCATGCGCCGGGCTTCCGGCAGCACGCGGCCGATCCTGCCTGTCAGCCCTGGGCCGCCTTGAAACGCTGGCGCCAGGCGTGCAGCAGAGGCTCGGTATAACCGGCCGGCTGCTCGCGCCCCTTGAACACCAGATCACAGGCCGCCTGGAACGCCGCCGACTGAGTGTAGTCGGCAGACATGGCGCGATAGAGCGGATCACCGGCATTCTGCTGGTCGACCACCTTGGCCATGCGCTCCAGGGTTTCCTGCACCTGCTCGCGGGTCACCACGCCATGGTGCAGCCAGTTGGCAATGTGCTGGCTGGAGATACGCAGGGTGGCGCGGTCTTCCATCAGGCCGACGTTGTGGATGTCCGGCACCTTGGAGCAGCCGACGCCCTGCTCGACCCAGCGCACCACGTAGCCGAGGATGCCCTGGCAGTTGTTGTCCAGCTCCTGCTGCTTCTCCTCAGCGCTCCACTTGTCCTCGGCGACCACCGGGATGCTCAGCAGGTCGTTGAGCAGTTGATCGCGCTCGGCGGCCAGATCGACCTTTTCCAGCTCGCTCTGCACGGCCTGCACGTTCACCTGGTGGTAGTGCAGCGCGTGCAGGGTGGCGCCAGTTGGCGACGGCACCCAGGCGGTGTTGGCGCCGGATTTCGGATGGCCGATCTTCTGCTCGAGCATGGCTGCCATCAGGTCCGGCATGGCCCACATGCCCTTGCCGATCTGCGCCTTGCCGCGCAGGCCACAGGCCAGGCCGACCAGCACGTTGTTGCGCTCGTAGGACTGGATCCACGGAGTGGACTTCATGTCGCCCTTGCGCAGCACCGGGCCGGCTTCCATGCAGGTGTGCATCTCGTCGCCGGTTCGGTCGAGGAAGCCGGTGTTGATGAACGCCACACGGTGCTTAGCTGCGGCGATACAGGCCTTGAGGTTGGCGCTGGTGCGGCGCTCCTCGTCCATGATGCCCATCTTCAGGGTGTAGCGCGGTACACCGATCAGCTCCTCGACGCGACCGAACAGTTCGTCGGCGAAGGCGACTTCCTTCGGTCCGTGCATCTTCGGCTTGACGATGTAGACGCTGCCGGTGCGCGAGTTTCCCTTGCGCGCCAGATCATGCTTGGCGATCAGGCTGGTGAACACGCCGTCCATTATGCCTTCCGGGATTTCGCGGCCGTCTTCCAGCAGGATCGCCGGGTTGGTCATCAGGTGACCGACGTTGCGGATGAACAGCAGCGAACGACCATGCAGTTTCAGCTCGCCGCCGTTGGGTGCGCTGTATTCGCGGTCCGGGTTCAGGCGGCGGACGAAGCTCGAGCTGCCCTTGGCGACTTCCTCGCTGAGGGTGCCCTGCACGATGCCCAGCCAGTTGCGGTAGGCCAGCACCTTGTCATCGGCATCCACCGCGGCGACCGAATCTTCGCAGTCGAGGATGGTGGAAACCGCGGACTCGACCAGCAGGTCCTTAACACCAGCAGCATCGGTCTGGCCGATCGGGCTGTTCGGATCGATCTGGATCTCAACGTGCAGGCCGTTGTTCTTCAGCAGCACGGCCTTCGGCTCTACCGCTTCACCCTGGAAGCCGACGAATTTTTCCGGCTGCTTGAGGCCGGTGACACTGCCGTTCTCCAGGGTGACCTTCAGCTGGCCATCCTGCACGCGATAGGCGGTGGCGTCGGCGTGGCTGCCTTCGGCCAGCGGCGCGGCCTGATCGAGGAAATTGCGCGCGTAGGCGATGACCTTGGCGCCACGGACTTCGTTGTAGCCCGGGCCCTTCTGCGCGCCGCCCTCTTCGGAGATGGCGTCGGTGCCGTAGAGCGCGTCGTACAGCGAGCCCCAGCGGGCGTTCGCGGCGTTCAGCGCATAACGCGCGTTCATGATCGGCACCACCAGCTGCGGGCCGGCCTGGGTGGCGATCTCACTGTCGACGTTGGCGGTTTCGATCTTCACCTCGCAGGGCACCGGCAGCAGGTAACCGATGGATTCGAGGAAGGCGCGGTAGGCGGCCATGTCCTTGATCGGACCGGGATTGGCTTTGTGCCAGGTGTCCAGCTCGACCTGCATGCGGTCGCGCTCGGCGAGCAGTTCACGGTTCTTCGGTGCCAGGTCGTGGACCAGGGCGTCCAAGCCCTGCCAGAAGGCGGCGGCTTCGATACCGCTGCCCGGCAGGACTTCGTCTTCGATGAAACGCTGCAGATTGGCCGCGACTTGCAGGCGGCCCAGGGTTACGCGCTCGGTCATCTGTCGTTCTCCTTGTCTGTTCAGTTGGCCAGGGCGGCAACGCCGGCCTTGGCGATCTGGGCGTCCTGCGCGGCGGTCACGCCGGAGACGCCAACCGAACCGATGACCTGGCCGTCAACCACTACCGGCACGCCGCCTTCCAGCGAGCAGACCACCGGCGCCGAGAGGAAGGCGCTGCGTCCGCCGTTGACCATGTCTTCGTAACCCTTGGTTTCGCGACGGCCGAGGGCCGAGCTGCGGGCCTTCTCGGTGGCGATGTAGGAGGCGATCGGCGCACAGCCGTCCAGACGCTCCAGCGCCAGCGGATGGCCGCCGTCGTCGGCGACGACGATGGTCACGGCCCAGCCGTTGGCCTGCGCTTCGGCACGGGCGGCGGCGAGGATGGTGGCGACTTCGGTCTGGCTCAGTACGGCTTTGCTTTTCATCTCGATTCTCCTGTCTTCGTATTTCGGTTGTTCGTTGGCCGCCCTGTCTGGGCGGCCGAACCATGAGGCATTGCTACTGCATCGATTCCTCGACCACTTCGATCCAGTGCTTGACCGGCGTGCGGCCGGCGCCATCGAGGTGGGTCTGGCAACCGATATTGGCGGTGACGATCACTTCCGGCTTGCCGCTCTCCAGCGCGTTGAGCTTGTTGTCGCGCAGCTGGTGGGAAATCTCCGGCTGGGTGATCGAATAGCTGCCGGCCGAGCCGCAGCACAGGTGCGCATCGGGCACCGCAGTGAGCTGGTAGCCCAGACGGGTGAGCACGTCTTCGACCGCGCCGCCGAGCTTCTGTGCGTGCTGCAGGGTGCACGGGCAGTGGAAGGCCATGCGCTTGTCGGCACGCACGTCGAGCTTTTCCAGCTCGGCGCTGCGCAGCACTTCGACCAGGTCCTTGGCCAGCTCGCTGACCCGCGCGGCCTTGGCCGCGTAGGCCGGGTCGTCCTTGAGCAGATGGCCGTATTCCTTGACGAAGGCGCCGCAGCCGCTGGCCGTCTGCACGATGGCTTCGGCACCGGCCTCGATGGCCGGCCACCAGGCGTCGATATTGCGCCGCGCGCGGTCTAGGCCGGCCTCCTGGGCGTTGAGGTGGTAGTCCACCGCACCGCAACAGCCGGCCTCACGCGCCGGGCTGACGCTAATGCCCAGGCGGTCGAGCACCCGTGCAGCGGCGGCGTTGGTGTTCGGCGACAGGCTCGGCTGCACGCAGCCTTCGAGCATCAGCACGCGACGCTGGTGCATGACCTGCGGGCGCGGTTTGGCCGGGCGAATCTCGCGCGGCAGGTGGTCCTTCAGCGAGGCCGGCATCAACGGCTTGAGCGCATTGCCGGCACCCAGCAGTGCCTTGAACAGGCCCGGTCGCGGGATCACCGTGCGCAGGCCGCCGCGCACGACGCGCTCGCCCAACGGGCGCTGCACCTGCTGCTCGATGAAGTCGCGGCCGATGTCCAGCAGATTGTGGTACTTCACCCCGGACGGGCAGGTGGTCTCGCAGTTGCGGCAGGTCAGGCAGCGGTCCAGGTGCAGCTGGGTGCTCTCGGTCACCTCACCGCCCTCGAGCATCTGCTTCATCAGGTAGATCCGCCCGCGCGGGCCGTCCAACTCGTCGCCGAGCAGCTGATAGGTCGGGCAGGTGGCGTTGCAGAAGCCACAGTGCACGCAGGAGCGCAGGATGCTTTCGGCTTCCTCGGCGCGCGGCAGTTTTTTCGCGGCTTCGCTCAGATTCGTTTGCATACGTCGTCAGACCTCGGAATACATGCGGCCGGGGTTAAAGATCCCCTGCGGATCCAGCGCGGCCTTGAGCTGGCGGTGATAGCGCAACAGCGGCGCCGACAGCGGCTGGAACGGATTGCTCGTGGCGCCTGCGGTAAAGCAGGTGGCGTGGCCGCCGACCTCGATGGCGATGCCGCGGATGGTCACCGCATCGGCGTCGGACTTCAGCCAGCGCTGGGCACCGGCCCAGTCCACCAGCTGGTCGCCCGGCAACGCCACGGCTGGCGTGTTGTTCGGCAGCGACAGGCGCCACAGCGGGCGCGGGTCGGCGAAGAAGGCCAGGCGCTGCTCGCGCAGATCGTTCCAGTAGCCGGGGTCGAGATCCTCGCCACCGATGCGCTCGCGGGCCGCACCAACAGAGCCTTCGCCGCCTTCCAAACGCAGGTGCAGCGCCTGGCCATCATGGCTGGCTGCACTGATCGGGATCGGCTGCTGCCCCCATTCGGCGAGCTTGAGCAGCGCGCGTTCGAGGTCGATTTCCAGACGCAGGCTGGTGCACAGGCGTGGCTTGGGCAGCACCTTGAGCGAGACTTCAGTAAGCACGCCGAGGCAACCAAAGCTGCCGGCCATCAGACGTGACAGGTCGTAGCCAGCGACATTCTTCATCACTTCGCCACCGAAACGCAGGTGCTTGCCCTGGCCGGTAATCACGCGCGAGCCGAGGACGAAATCACGCACCGAACCGCTCCACGGGCGACGCGGGCCGGACAGCCCGGCGGCGATCATGCCGCCAACCGTGGCACCTTCGCCGAAGTGCGGCGGCTCGCAAGGCAGCATCTGCCCTGCAGCATCCAGCGCGGCTTCCAGCTCCGTCAGCGACGTGCCGGCGCGAACGGTGACCACCAGCTCGGTGGGGTCATAGCTGACGATGCCGCGGTGCTCGCGGGTATCGAGCAGCACACCGTCGGCCTGCCGCCCGAGAAAGCTCTTGCTGCCGCTGCCCTGAATGCGCAGCGGCGTGTTGGCGGCAAGTGCCTGGTTGACCTGGTCCAGCAACTGCGCGCTGGCGTCGTTGGCGATTACGGACATCAGAAACGCTCCAGTTCAGGGAAAGGCAGCTGGCCGTTGTGGATGTGCATGCGGCCGAATTCGGCGCAGCGATGCAGGGTCGGAATGTTCTTGCCCGGGTTGAGCAGGCCGCTCGGGTCGAATGCCGCCTTGACCGCGTGGAACAGCGTCAGCTCGTCGGCATTGAACTGCGAGCACATCTGATTGATCTTCTCGCGGCCGACGCCGTGTTCGCCGGTGATGCTGCCGCCGACCTTCACGCAGAGTTCGAGGATCTTGCCGCCGAGGTCTTCGGCGCGCTCCAGCTCACCGGGCTGGTTGGCATCAAAGAGAATCAGCGGGTGCATGTTGCCGTCGCCGGCATGGAACACGTTGGCCACGCGCAAGCCGAACTGCTCGGAGAGATCGGAGATGCCCTTGAGCACACCCGGCAGCTCGCGGCGAGGAATGGTGCCGTCCATGCAGTAGTAGTCCGGCGAGATGCGCCCGACCGCCGGGAAGGCGTTCTTGCGTCCGGCCCAGAAACGCACGCGCTCGGCTTCGTCTTTGGCCAGGCGCACTTCGGTGGCGCCAGCCAGCTTGAGCACTTCGCTGACTCGCGCGCAGTCGTCATGCACGTCGGCTTCGACGCCATCCAGTTCGCAGAGCAGAATCGCCTCAGCATCCACCGGATAACCGGCGTGAATGAAGTCCTCGGCAGCACGGATCGACAGGTTGTCCATCATCTCCAGCCCGCCAGGGATGATGCCGGCAGCGATGATGTCGCCCACCGCACGCCCGGCCTTCTCCACCGAGTCGAAGGCGGCCAGCAGCACCTTGGCCACCTGCGGCTTGGGCAGCAGCTTGACCGTCACCTCGGTGACGATGCCGAGCATGCCTTCGGAGCCGGTGAACAGCGCCAGCAAGTCGAAGCCTGGCGAATCCAAGGCGTCGGAGCCGAGCGTCATGCGCTCGCCTTCGACGGTGAGGATGTCCACCTTGAGCAGGTTGTGCACGGTCAGGCCGTACTTCAGACAATGCACGCCACCGGCATTCTCGGCGACGTTACCGCCGATAGAGCAGGCGATCTGCGACGAAGGGTCCGGCGCGTAGTACAGCTCGTAGGGGGCCGCGGCCTGGGAGATCGCCAGGTTGCGCACGCCGGGCTGGACCCGGGCGAAGCGCCCAGCCGGGTCGACTTCGAGAATCTTGTTGAAGCGCGCCATGACCAGCAGGATGCCCTGCTCCAGTGGCAGCGCGCCGCCAGAAAGGCCGGTACCGGCGCCACGGGCAACCACCGGCACGCCGCGCTGATGGCAGAGCTTGAGCAGCGTCTCGACCTGCTCAATGCGCTCGGGCAGCACCACCAGCAGCGGCGTGGTGCGGTAGGCGGAAAGCCCGTCGCACTCGTAGGGCTTGAGGTCCTCGCTGCGGTGGAGGATGTCCAGATCGGGCAACTGCGCCTGCAGCTCGGCCAGCAGGACGGCCTTGTCGACCCTGGGCAACGCACCATCGACGCGTTCGTCGTAGAGAATGTTCATGGCAGGTTCCGGTTCTCGTGGGTTGCAGCCAGCGCGAACGACTGCGGTGGAATGACGCATCTTTAACGTCGAAGATGGTCCCCAGTCCATGACCTAGACAACTGGTCCTACCAGTTTTTTGTAGTCGCCTGATGAAAGGCACTACCGAACAGCCCTCCAGACGGTGCTGTTACTGGTATTCAGGCATTCAGGGTAAACTCACGCCAAACTGGTCCTACCAGTGGGAGAACGAAGGACATGCAGAACGAAAACCACAATGACCGTCGTCAAGTCGCCGATGTCGTCGCCGAGCGTATCGAACGGCTGATCGTCGACGGCGTATTGAAGGTTGGCCAGGCGCTGCCATCGGAACGCCGCCTGTGCGAGAAGCTGGGCATTTCCCGCTCCGCGTTGCGCGAGGGCCTGCGCGTATTGCGTGGACGCGGCATCATCGAGACGTCCCAGGGCCGTGGCTCTTTCGTCGCCGAACTGTCCGGCAACCACGACGCTAGCCCGCTGATGCACCTGTTCAACTCGCAACCGCGCACGCTCTACGACCTGCTGGAAGTACGCGCGCTGCTGGAAAGCGAGTCGGCGCGGCTGGCCGCACTGCGCGGCACCGATGCGGATTTCGTGCTGCTCGGCCGCCGCTACGAGGAAATGCTCGCCGCCCACGCCAGCGAGGACGGCGCCGACCCCCGCGAGCACGCCCGCCTCGACCACGCGTTTCATCTGGCAATCTGCGAGGCCTCGCACAACCCGGTGCTGGTGCACACGCTGCAGTCGCTGACCGACCTGATGCTCAGCACGGTGTTCGCCTCGGTGAACAACCTCTACCACCGACCGGCGCAGAAGAGGCAGATCGACCGCCAGCACTCGCGTCTCTATCACGCGGTGATCGAGCGTCTGCCGGAACAGGCCCAGCGCGCCGCGCGCGACCATATCCACGGCATTCGCGACAATCTCAAGGAGATCGAGCAGGAAGAGCAGCGCCTGGTGCGCGCCACCATGCGCCTTGAAGGCTGGACCTGAGGCGTATGTAGCGTTTACCGAGCGCGGCTACAGCCCTGGCCGGAGAGCCGCACCCGTGCCGCGCCCAAGTCGCATGCTAGACTCGCCGCTCTTTTCCGCTAGCTCTGACGCACCGTGTCCGAAATTCATGACTGGCTAAGTGCCGACCGCCTCCCCTCCCCCCTCGATCCCGCCCTGCACGACTGGCTCTACGTCGACAAGGGCTCGCTCACCCGCCGCCTGACCGAGCTGGCCGATGGCGCCTTCAGCGTGACGCCGCTACACGAAGCCTGGCAGCCCCTGCGCGCCGACGAGTGCGCCGCGCTCGGCGTTCCGGCCGACAGCGAGGGCTGGGTGCGTGAGGTCTATCTGTGCGGTCATGGCCAGCCCTGGGTGTTCGCCCGCAGCGTCGCCGCGCGAGCGCAGCTGGAGGACTCCGGCCTCGACCTGCAGCGCTTGGGCAATCGTTCCCTGGGTGAGCTGTTGTTCAGCGATCCGGCCTTTGCCCGCGGCACGCTAGAGGCCTGTCATTACCCCGCGCGCTGGCTACCGGATGCGTGCCGTGTCGACGGCCTCTGGGCGCGGCGCTCGTGCTTCCGCCAGAATCGGCTCGGCGTGCTGGTCGCCGAGGTGTTCCTCCCCGAGCTGTGGCAGGCCGCCGCCGTCACGCCCTGAGCGCGCCGCTCTGCATGCCCCTTCCGCCAAGGAGAGCCGTTGATGTATCTAAAACTGCTGCAATCGTGCAATCGCCTGCACCCGCGCGCCTGGGACTTCATCCAGCTGATGCGCCTGGACCGGCCCATCGGCACCTATCTGCTGCTATGGCCGACGCTGTGGGCGCTGTGGATCGCCGCCGAAGGCGTGCCCAGCGCGAAGAATCTGTTCATCTTCGTCACCGGCGTCATCCTGATGCGCGCCGCCGGCTGCGTGGTCAACGACTTCGCCGACCGCAATTTCGATGGCCACGTGCAACGCACCCAGGCCCGTCCCATGGCCACCGGCAAGATCAGCTCGCGCGAGGCCTGGACGCTGTTCGCCGTGCTGGTGGGCCTGAGCTTCGGCCTGGTGCTGCTGACCAACGCGACCACCGTCTACCTGTCCTTCGGCGCCCTGGCGCTGGCCGCCTGCTACCCGTTCATGAAGCGCTACACCTTCTATCCGCAGGTGGTGCTCGGCGCGGCCTTCTCTTGGGGCATGCCGATGGCCTTCACCGCCGAGACCGGCAGCCTGCCGCCCGAGGCCTGGCTGTTGTTCATCGCCAACCTGCTGTGGACGGTGGCCTACGACACCTACTACGCCATGGCCGACCGCGAGGACGACCTGAAGATTGGCATCAAGTCCACCGCCATCCTCTTCGGCGAAGCGGACCGCGTCATCATCGTCACCCTGCAGGGCCTGGCGCTGTTCTGCCTGCTCCTTGCCGGCGTGCGCTTCGAGCTGGGCCAGTGGTTCCACCTCGGGCTGGTGGTCGCCGCCGGCTGCTTCGCCTGGGAGTTCTGGAAAACCCAATCGCGCAAACCACAGATCTGCTTCAAGGCGTTCCTGCACAACCACTGGGCAGGACTGGCGATCCTGGCGGGCATCGTGCTGGACTACGCTACCAAGGCTTAAGCCCAGGCGCGCCGGGCTAGAGCGCCGGAGCACGGCAGCCTGCTGCCGTCTGCCTGTCACATGGCTGCAATAATTCCGTTATCTAATGCCGGACGACAAGAACAGACCCGAGGCTTGACCATGAACGGCAAGAGCATACTGATCGTCGATGACGAGGCGCCGATCCGGGAGATGATCGTCGTCGCCCTGGAAATGGCCGGCTATGACTGTCTCGAAGCAGAGAACACCCAGCAGGCCCACGCGCTGATCATCGACCGCAAGCCGGACCTGATCCTGCTCGACTGGATGCTGCCCGGAACTTCGGGCATCGAACTGGCGCGCCGCCTCAAGCGCGACGAGCTGACAGCCGACACGCCGATCATCATGCTCACCGCCAAGGGTGAAGAGGACAACAAGATCCAGGGCCTGGAAGTCGGCGCCGACGACTACATCACCAAGCCCTTCTCGCCGCGCGAGCTGGTCGCCCGCCTGAAGGCCGTGCTGCGCCGAGCGACGCCAGTGGACAGCGAATCGCCGATCGAGATCGGCGGCCTGCTGCTCGATCCGGTCAGCCATCGCGTCACCATCGACGGCAAGCCGGCCGAGATGGGTCCAACCGAATACCGCCTGCTGCAGTTCTTCATGACCCACCAGGAACGCGCCTACACCCGCAGCCAGCTGCTCGATCAGGTCTGGGGCGGCAATGTCTATGTAGAAGAGCGCACCGTCGATGTGCATATCCGCCGACTGCGCAAGGCGCTCGGCGAAGCCTACGAGAACCTGGTGCAGACGGTACGCGGCACCGGTTATCGTTTCTCCAGCAAAAGCTGAGCACGCCGGGTGAGCATACGTCCCGGCGTCTTCCACCCCATCATCGCCACCTTTCTGGAGTACATCGGTTGAATCAGGACTGGCAAGGAGCCCTCGTGCGTCGCCTGCTGCTTCTGCTGGGCGGCTGCCTGCTACTGGGACTGCTGACCGGCGAATATGCCTGGGCGCTGGTCCTTGGCCTGACCGGCTACCTGATCTGGACCCTGCGCCAGCTGCTGCGCCTTCAGCGCTGGCTGCGGCGTGCCGACCCGGACGAAGCGCCGCCGGATTCGGCCGGCATCTGGGGCGATATCTTCGACAGCCTCTACCAGCTGCAGCGCCGCGACCTGCGCCTGCGCGGCGAACTGCAAGGCATCATCGATCGCGCCCAGGGCTCTACCGCCGCACTCAAGGATGCGGTGATCATGCTCGACAGCGATGGCAATCTGGAATGGTGGAACCCCGCCGCCAACCGCCTGCTGGGGCTGAAGAAGCCGCAGGACGCCGGTCACCCGATCGGCAACCTGGTGCGTCATCCGGCGTTCAAGGAGTACTTCGACGGCGGCAACTATGACCAGCCGCTGGAGCTGGCATCTCCCGTCGATGACCGCATTCGCCTGCAGTTCAACATCACTCGCTACGGCAACCGCGAGCACCTGCTGCTGGTCCGCGACGTCACCCGCCTCCACCAGCTGGAGCAGATGCGCAAAGACTTCGTCGCCAACGTATCCCACGAGCTGCGCACGCCGCTCACCGTCATCGCCGGCTATCTGGAGACGCTGCTGGAAAACGCCGACGCGGTGAACCCGCGCTGGCTCCGGGCGCTGCAGCAAATGAATCAGCAGGCCGGGCGCATGCAGCACCTGCTCAATGACCTACTCCTGCTGGCTCGTCTGGAAACTAGCAGTCGCCCGACCGACAACCAGCCGGTGGCGGTGGGCCTGCTGCTGCAATCGATCATCAGCGATGCCCGCGCACTATCTGGCAGCCGCGGCCACCTGATCAGCCTCGATGCCGACCCGGCGCTGCTGCTCAAGGGCAGCGAGACGGAGCTGCGCAGCGCCTTCTCCAACCTGGTGTTCAATGCAGTGAAGTACACGCCCGATGGTGGCAGCGTGCATGTGCGCTGGTGGAGTGACGAGGTGGGCGCGCACCTGAGTGTCGAGGACAGCGGTATCGGCATCGAGCAGAAGCACCTGCCACGCCTGACCGAGCGTTTCTACCGCGTCGACTCGAGCCGTGCCAGCAGCACCGGCGGCACGGGACTGGGGCTTGCCATCGTCAAGCACGTGCTGCTGCGCCACCAGGGCCGCCTGGATATCAGCAGTACACCTGGCCGAGGCAGCCGCTTCTCCTGCCACTTCCAGAACAGCCAGGTGTCCGAACGCTGACCCGCTGCCTGCGCGAGCCGGAAAAATCCCGGCTCATCGCTTGAAAAGCCGGCCCGCCGCCGCCATCCTGTCGCGATCATTGGCTACCCGACCCCTTCATGGACCCCTCCCCCAGTTACGCCGCCTCGTCCTACTTCGCCGACTTCGGCCTGATTCTCTTTGCCCTGTTCCTCGTGCTGCTCAACGGCTTCTTCGTTGCCGCCGAGTTCGCCATGGTCAAGCTGCGCTCCACCAAGGTGGAAGCGATTGCCAGCCGGCACGGCTGGCGCGGGCACATTCTGCGCACCGTTCACGCTCAGCTCGACGCCTACCTTTCGGCCTGCCAGCTAGGCATCACACTGGCTTCGCTCGGCCTCGGTTGGGTCGGCGAGCCGGCGTTCGCGCACCTGCTCGAACCGCTGTTGGCCAGCATCGGCATCCAGTCCCAGGCGCTGGTGCACGGCATCGCTTTCTTCACTGCCTTCTTCATCATTTCCTACCTGCATATCGTGGTTGGTGAGCTGGCGCCGAAGTCCTGGGCGATCCGCAAGCCGGAGCTGCTATCGCTGTGGACGGCCGTTCCGCTGTACCTGTTCTACTGGCTGATGTACCCGGCCATCTACCTGCTCAATGCCAGTGCCAACGCCATTCTGCGCATTGCCGGCCAGGGCGAGCCGGGGGCGCACCACGATCATCACTACAGCCGCGACGAGCTCAAGCTGATCCTGCATTCCAACCGCGCCCGCGACCCCGGCAACCAGCAGATCCAGGTGCTGGCCTCGGCGGTGGAAATGAGCGAGCTGGAAGTCGTTGACTGGGCCAACTCCCGCGAGGATCTGCTGCAACTCGAGCACGATGCGCCGCTGAGCGAGGTCCTCGAGGTCATTCGCCGCCACAAGTACAGCCGCTACCCGGTCTACGACAACCAGCAGGGCGAGTACGTCGGCTTGCTGCACATCAAGGATCTGCTGCTGGCGCTGGCCGCCGATGATCACCTGCCCGAGCACTTCTGCCTGAACGAGCTGCTGCGCCCACTGGAGCGGGTGTCCAAGCACATGCCGCTGGCCAGCCTGCTCGAGCAGTTTCGTCAGGGAGGGGCGCATTTCGTACTGGTCGAGGAAGGCGACCACAAGGTGATTGGCTTCCTGACCATGGAAGACGTGCTCGAAGTGCTGGTTGGCGACATCCAGGACGAACATCGCAAGACCGAACGCGGCGTGCTTGCCTACCAGCCCGGCAAGCTGCTGGTCCGCGGCGACACCCCGCTGTTCAAGCTGGAGCGCCTGCTGGAGATCGATCTCGATCACGTCGAGGCCGAAACCCTTGCCGGTCTGGTTTACGAGACGCTGAAACGTGTCCCCGATGAAGACGAAGTGCTCCAGGTCGATGGCCTGCAGATCGTCATCAAGAAAATGCGCGGACCGAAGATCGTTTTGGCCAAGGTTCTTCGTTTTCCGGGATAGATCGCCCGCCATTGCTGGCCAATCACAGTTACCTTTTCGTTTACATACCGCTCGCTAATCCTTGATTTACAAGTATTAACGACCGCCCATCGTGATACGCAGAATTATTTTCAGACAGCGCCAGTCCACGCCATAGGCGGCTCGCTTGAGCCGCCACCGATTTCTTATCGAATGACGATGGAGCTTCCCGCATGCGCATCAATGGTTTGACTACCACAACCGCCTTGGCCCTGTGCCTGGCAGCCACCTCTCAGGCTTTCGCTCAATCGGCCACCGGCCCGATCTCCACGTTCGGCGTCATTGGCTCGCACAATCAGTACAAGCTGACCGTGAACGACGAAAGCGACAAGGAGCGCCTCAACCAGGGCGGGCTGTACTACAACTTCGGCAACAAGATGACCGGACACGAAGGCTTCATCTACCAGGCCGGAATCGAAGGTCAGTACCGTGAAAAAGACGATGTGGAATATCTGTCCGCTCGCGCCGATCTCGACCTGGGCCTGCGCGCAGCCCTGAGTACCAACAACTATGTCGACCTGATTGTCGGCGGCGGCTACGACTGGGGACGCATCGAGCAGGATGACGTGCGCGTCGGCATCTTCGAGGAAGACGTCAAGCTGACCACCCGCTCGCCATTCGCCAAGGCAGGTATCGGCTACAACTACCTGACGCCCGACTACACCGTGCGCCTTGAAGTGGGCGCCCGCTATTCCATTGAAGCGGACAGCAAGCTGAAGGTTGGCGGCGAAAGCGACACCGTCGACCTCAAGGACAAGGTCAACCCCTACGGTGAGCTGAGCGTGCTGTGGAACAAGGGCATCAACAACATGCCAATCAGCGCCAGTTTGTACTACACCCAGACCCGCTACGAGATCGACAGTGACAGCGAGTTCGCCGAAAACAGCAAGCTCAAGCAGGAACAGGTCGGTTTGAAGGTCGGCCTGGCATTCTGAGTCGCTGAAGTTGCCGACCTGTCATGAACGGACCGGTGAGCGGCCAGCGCGGCTACTCACCCCCCACGGCGAAATTCGGCAGGCTGTTGACCGGCTGGGAGAAGTCGAAGGGAATCGACTCGATCGCCAGGCCGACGTTGCGCTGCACCACGAAGTGCAGGTGCGGGCCGGTGCTGTTGCCGGTATTGCCGGAGCGTGCAATGCGCGTACCGCTCTCGACTCGCTGCCCTTCACGCACCGCCACCGAGCCCTTCATCAGGTGAAGGTAGACACCCATGGTGCCGTCGTCATGCATGATGCGCACGAAGTTGCCGGCCGGATTGTTGCCCCGCCCGCTCTGTTCGTTCTCGATCTTTACTACCATGCCGCCGCGCGCGGCGACGATGGGCGTGCCTTCGGGCATGGCGATGTCGACGGCGTAGCGACCCTTGGGCGTGAAATGGCTGTACTGGCCGTTGGCGCCCTGGGTCAGGCGGAACGGACCGCCGCGCCATGGCAGCGGATACTTGTAAGGTTTGGGCAGCAGGCGCGGATCGCCCAGGGCATGGCGAAGCTTGGGCGTGTACTTGAGTGGCTTGCTGGCATCGCGCGGGGCCAGCGTGGCCAGCCGAATCTGACTGCGCGGCGGCAATACCCAGCGAATCGGCTTGGCCGGTGCGCCGACGGCATTGACGACGTTTTCCAGCTTCAGCTCGATATCGACCGGCGCGAACAGGTCGTTACGCACCAGCAGCGTCTCGCCAGCCGCGTGCTTGTGGGTTTCCAGTTTGACCTGGGTGTCGAGCTTTTCCACCATGCGGTCACTGAAGACGAAAACCTGCGCGCCAGGCGCAGCCTGATCGCTGTAGGTCACGACCCCATTGGCGTCGGTGTATTTGTAGATGGTCAGGGCCAGCGCCGGCGTAGCCAGCAGCGGCAGCCCGAGCAACATAAGAATGCGCCCCAGCATAACGGCAGTTTTTCTAGTGGTTATAGTGTTAGAGCGGGAAGACTAGCAGTGCCGAAGAACCTGTGCGAGCCACCGACCGTCGGGGTGTGATGCTCGTCAGTTTGTCTGCGTGGCCAGGCGCCGAACGGTCACCTGGCCGGATCGAATCAGGCGCCTGGGACGAAGTGCCGCTGCGCGGTACCACGGGCGATCAGGCGCGACAGGTAGTCCATCTTCTGCGGATCGCGATCAACGAAGCGGAACGACAGCTGCAGCCACTCGCTGTCGGGCTTGGGTTCGAACGCGGCGACGGCATGCAGGTAGCCATTGAGACGGGCGACCTCACCGCCCTCGCCCTGCTCGAGATCGAGCACGGCGCTTTCCAGCACCTGCGGCAACTGCTCGCCGCGTTTGACCACCAGCAGCGCTTCCTTGAGGCTCAGTGCCTTGATCACGCACGCGACACTGCCGTTGGCCAGGCGCAACTGGCCCTGCCCGCGACCGGACGCGGCACCGGCTGGTGCGCTGGCAGGCGCTGCACTGGGCTGAATCAGCGGCGAGGCCTTGGCTTCGGCGGCCGGAGCGGCGGGTCGTACCACCTCGGCCTTGCCGCCCGTCAGCGCGGCCAGCGAGTCGTTGGCCATGCCGGTCGCCAGGCTTCGCGTCGGCGCACTGGCGGCCAGGGCATCCAGCTTGCCGGCGCGGCCGAGAGCCTTGCGTACCTTGCTGGTGAGCTGTTCGTTGGAAAACGGCTTGCCGATGAAATCCGAAACGCCGGCCTGAATGGCCTGCACCACGTTCTCCTTGTCGCCACGACTGGTGACCATGATGAACGGCGTGGTCTTCAGCGCATCCTGCGTGCGGCACCAGGTCAGCAGCTCCAGCCCCGACATCTCCGGCATTTCCCAATCGCAGAGAATCAGGTCGAAGCGCTCGCGGCTGAGCATCTGCTGGGCCTTGCGCCCGTTGACCGCATCCTCGATGCGAATGCCGGGAAAGTGACTACGGAGCGCCTTCTTCACCAGATCCCGAATAAAGGGCGCGTCATCCACTACCAGCACACTGACCTTGCTCATCCTTAACTCCTGCTCGAATGCCGGCAAGCATAGCCGCAGGATCGGATCGACAAAAGCACGAGTGACCATTGCCCATGAAGTTGTTGCGCCCGATCAACCCAGCGACACGGGTCACGGACGGGACATGCTCCCACTGCCACGGCATACTTGCGCCTTTCGCCAGCTTCGCGAGGCCGCCCATGCTTCAGCACAATCGGGTTCAGCACATTCTTGTCGCCCACGATCTCAGCCCGGACGCCGATCTCGCGCTGCAACGTGCCGCCGGCCTGGCGCGCCAGACCGGTGCTCGCATCAGCCTGCTTTACGTACTCGACGAGCGCGACGCAGGGAGCGACGAACAGCAGGCACGCGCACTCCTGCAGCAACGCCTGCAGGAGAACGGGCTGGGTCAGCTCGAACCCTGGATTCGCCGCGGGCAGCCGGTGGAGGAGATCCTCACCCAGGCGGAGGGGCTGGAGGCCGATCTGCTGGTGCTGGGCCGCCATCACAAGGGGTCGAGCCAGGGATTCGCCGGCACCACGCTGGAGCGCATCATGCTGGAAAGCCGGGCGCCGCTGTTGCTGGCCATAACCCCGGCGGACGCCCCGTATTATCGCGCCGTGGCTGCGCTGGATTTCTCCCGCTGCGCCACGCGCGCTATGCACTGCGCCTGGGAGTTGCTGGGCGAAGGTGCCGAGCTGCATGCCCTGCATATCGACGAGATGGCCGAGGTACATGGCCCCGATTACGAAGGCCTGTCGCTGCAGCAGGAGCTGTTCGACCAGCTGATCGAAGATATCCAGCCGCAGCTGCCGGATACCGGCGCGCTGCTGAGCTACAGCCTGCATCAGGGCGAGCGCAACAATTGCATGGACGCGGCATTGCGCGACCTGCAACCGCAGCTGCTGGCCCTTGGCAGTCACAGCCGCGGTGAACTGAGCAGCGCTCTGCTCGGCAGCCTCGCCCGGCACTTTATCGACAACCCGCCCTGCGACATCCTGATCGCGCGCTGAAGCGCGTCTCTGCCCGCCTGCGCCCGACGGCGCAGGTGCATGCAAGCACAGCATCACTGATCGGCACGCCGCCATCAGGTTGCGTCCTTGCAAACCCCTGCTACGTTTAGAGCCAGAACAACAATAAGAAGAAGACGCCCATGAGCCTCGCTTCGACTCGTTTCTGGTCCCGCTTTCCAGCTCCCATCTCTGCGACTTTCCACGACGACGTGATGCCCCGCGCACGAGTGCGTTCGCCGTGCGTGCATCAATGCCTGGCCGCTGCATTCAGCCCGCCGGCGATCCACGGCATTGCGCGCCTGACCGCCTGCCCAGATTTCCCCTAACCCGCCCATACGGACCGCTTCGCATGGGGCGAGCCCGTATGCCGAGCAAACCGTGCAAGGAGATACGCATGAAGCTTTCAGCAATCGCAGCGGCAACCCTGACGGCAGTGGCCGCCGTACCCGCCTCGGCCGAGATTTCCGACGGCAAGGTGAAGATCGGCATCCTCAACGACCAGTCCGGCGTGTATGCCGATTTCGGCGGCAAGTGGTCGTTCGAGGCAGCGAAGATGGCTGCCGAGGACTTCGGCGGCAAGGTACTCGATGCCCCCATCGAGATCGTGACCGCCGATCACCAGAACAAGCCGGACATTGCCTCCAACATCTCGCGGCAGTGGTACGACCGCGAGCAGGTCGACTCGATCATGGAGCTGACCACGTCCTCGGTGGCGCTGGCGGTACAGGGCATTTCCAAGAGCAAGAAGAAGATTAACCTGGTGACCGGCGCCGCCACCACGGAGCTGACCGGCAAGCAGTGCTCACCCTATGGATTCCACTGGGCCTATGACACCCATGCGCTGGCGGTCGGCACTGGCGGCGCACTGGTTTCCCAGGGTGGCGACAGCTGGTATTTCCTCACCGCCGACTACGCCTTCGGCTACTCGCTGGAAGAGCAGACCGGCAAGTTCGTCAAATCCAAGGGCGGCGAAATCAAGGGCGCGGTACGCCATCCGCTGGCGGGCACCGATTACTCGTCGTTCCTGCTGCAGGCGCAATCCTCCGGTGCCAAGGTCATCGGCCTGGCCAACGCCGGCCTGGACACAGCCAACAGCATCAAGCAGGCCGCCGAGTTCGGCATCGTCGCCGGCGGACAGCGCCTCGCCGCGCTGCTCTTCACCCTCGCCGAAGTGCACGGCCTGGGCCTCGACGCCGCCCAGGGCCTGACCCTGACCGAAAGTTTCTACTGGGACCGCGACGACAAATCCCGCGAGTTCGGCGAACGCTTCTTCAAGCGCACCGGGCGCATGCCGAACATGGTCCACGCCGGCACCTACTCCGGCGTCATGCAGTACCTCAAGGCGATCGAGAAGGCCGGCACCGACGCCACCGAGCCGGTCGCCAAGGCGATGCACGAGATGCCGGTGGACGATGTCTTCGCGCGCAACGCCAAGGTCGGTGCCAACGGCCGGCTGATCAGCGACGTCTACCTGATGGAGGTGAAGAAGCCCGAAGAGAGCAAGCGCGAGTGGGACTACTACAAGGTGCTGGCGACCGTGCCGGGCAACGAGGCCTACATCGATCCGGCCGAGAGTGGCTGTGATCTGGTCGGGCAGTGAGCATGGCGGAAGTGCAAGGTCTGGACGCCGACGGTTCGGCCGCCGGCACAGCCACGGGCTCGCCGGTGATGCTCTCTGCCCGCGGCCTGCGCAAGGAGTTCGGCGGCTTCGTCGCGGTGAACGATGTCGATCTGGACGTGCGCCATGCACGGGTGCACGCCCTGATCGGTCCCAACGGCGCTGGCAAGACCACGGTGTTCAACCTGCTGACCAAGTTCCTGCAGCCCACCAGCGGAACCATTTGCCTGCTCGACCATGACATCACCCGCACCGACCCGGCCAAGGTGGCACGCATGGGGCTGGTGCGCTCGTTCCAGATCTCGGCGGTATTCCCGCACCTCTCCGTGCTGGACAACGTGCGCGTCGCGCTGCAGCGGCCGGGCGGGCTGGCCACGCAGTTCTGGCTGCCGATGCGCTCGCTCAACCGCCTCAACGAGCGCGCCATGCAGCTGATCGAGTCGGTCGGCCTGGCCGACAAGCGCAACGAGCTGGCGGCTGATCTCTCCTACGGTCGCAAACGCGTACTGGAGATCGCCACCACCCTGGCGCTGGAGCCCAAGGTATTGCTGCTGGACGAGCCCATGGCCGGCATGGGCCACGAAGACGTGCATGTGGTGGCAGAGATCATCCGCGAGGTCGCCACCCAGCGCGCGGTGCTGATGGTCGAGCACAACCTCAAGGTGGTCGCTGACCTCTGCCATCAGGTGACCGTGTTGCAGCGCGGAGAAATCCTTACCTCCGGCGACTACCGCACGGTCAGCCAGGACGAGCGCGTGCGCGTGGCCTACATGGGGACCGACGATGACTGAACCCTTGCTCAGCGTGCGCGACCTCAACGCCTGGTATGGCGAAAGCCATGCCCTGCACGGCATCGACCTCGACGTGCACCAGGGCGAGACGGTAACCCTGCTTGGCCGCAACGGCGTCGGCAAGACCACCGCGTTGCGCTCGATCGTCGGCATCATCCGCAAGCGCAGCGGCAGCATCCGCTTCGACGGCAAGGACATGCTGCGAGTGCCGCTGCACCGCACCGCCCGCCACGGCATCGGTTATGTACCGGAAGAACGCGGCATCTTTTCCACCCTGACGGTTGAGGAGAACCTCACCCTGCCGCCAGTGATCGCCAAGGGCGGCATGACCCTGGCCGAGATCTACCAGCTGTTCCCCAACCTCGAGGAACGCCGCAAGAGCCCCGGCACCAAGCTATCCGGTGGTGAGCAGCAGATGCTGGCGATGGCGCGCATCCTGCGCACCGGCGCCAAGCTGCTGCTGCTCGACGAACCCACCGAAGGCCTGGCGCCGGTGATCATCCAGCGCATCGGCGAGGTGCTGCAGACACTTAAGCAGCGCGGCATGACCATCCTGCTGGTGGAACAGAACTTCCGCTTCGCCAGCAAGGTGGCCGACCGCTTCTATGTAGTCGATCACGGCAAGGTCATCGATTCGTTCGACGTCGCCGATCTGTCCGGCCGCATGACCATGCTCAACGAAGCCCTGGGGGTCTGATGACGACGATTTTCGATGTGCCGATCCAGGCGTTCCTCGGCCAGCTCTTGATCGGCCTGATCAACGGCTCGTTCTACGCCATGCTCAGCCTGGGCCTGGCGATCATCTTCGGCATGCTGAAGATCATCAACTTCGCCCACGGCGCGCAATACATGATCGGCGCCTTCGCCGGCTATCTGCTGCTGGCGACCCTCGGCATCGGCTACTGGCCGGCGCTGATCCTCGCGCCGATCATCGTCGGCCTGTGCAGCGCGGTGATCGAGCGCCTCGCGCTATCGCGGCTATACAACCTCGACCACCTCTACAGCCTGCTCTTCACCTTCGGCCTGGCGCTCGCCCTGGAAGGCGCGTTTCGCTACTTCTATGGCTCCTCCGGGCAGCCCTACGCCGTGCCGAAAGAACTGGCCGGTGGCTACAACCTGGGCTTCATGTTCCTCCCCAAGTACCGCGCCTGGGTCGTGCTGGCCTCCCTGGTGATCTGCATCGCCAGCTGGCTGCTGATTGAGAAGACCAAGCTCGGCGCCTACCTGCGTGCCGCCACGGAAAACCCGACGCTGGTGCGCACCTTCGGCATCAACGTGCCGCTGCTGCTGACCTTCACCTACGGCATGGGCGCAGCGCTGGCCGGCCTGGCCGGCATGCTCGCCGCGCCGATCTACCAGGTCAGCCCGCTGATGGGCTCGAACCTGATCATCGTGGTGTTCGCGGTGGTGGTGGTCGGCGGCATGGGCTCGATTCTCGGCGCCATCATCACCGGCTACATGCTGGGCATTCTCGAGGGGCTGACCAAGGTGTTCTATCCGGAGGCTTCCAACATCGTGATCTTCGTGATCATGGCGATTGTGCTGCTGGTGCGCCCGGCCGGCCTGATGGGGAGGGACGCCTGATGAACAGCCAGGTGAACGTCACGCCGACCACCAAACGCCCGCTGCTGCGCCTGGAGACCGTGCTGATCCTGATCGGCGTGGTCGCGCTGGCGCTGGCACCGTTCTACTTCTACCCGATCTTCCTGATGAAGGTGCTGTGCTTCGCCCTCTTCGCCTGCGCCTTCAACCTGCTGCTCGGCTACACCGGCATCCTCTCCTTCGGCCACGCGGCATTCTTCGGCGGCGCGGCGTATTTCACCGCCCACGCGGTGAAGGAATGGGGGCTGCCACCGGAGTTGGGCATTCTCGTCGGCGTCGCCGGCGCGGCGTTTCTCGGGCTGATCATCGGCTTCCTGGCGATCCGCCGGCAGGGCATCTACTCGACGATGATCACCCTGGCGCTGTCGCAGATGTTCTTTTTCTTCTGCCTGCAAGCTCCGTTCACCCATGGTGAGGACGGCATTCAGAACGTTCCACGTGGGCACCTGCTCGGCTTCATCGATCTGCAGGAGCCGCTGTACATGTACTTCTTCGTGCTCACGGTGTTTCTCGCCGGGATGCTGCTGATCTGGCGCGTGATCAACTCGCCGTACGGCATGATCCTGCGCTCGATCCGCGAGAACGAGAACCGTGCCATTTCCCTGGGCTATTCGGTGTCGCGCTACAAGCTCGGCGCCTTCGTCATGTCCGCTGCCTTGGCCGGACTGGCTGGCGGACTGAAGGCGCTGGTGTTCCAGTTCGCCACGCTGACCGACGTCAGCTGGCAGATGTCCGGCGAGGTGGTGCTGATGACCCTGCTTGGCGGCATCGGTACGTTGGTCGGTCCGATCTTCGGCGCCGCGCTGGTGACCAGCCTGGGCAACTACTTCGCCACCTCGGAGCTACCGGTGACGCTGGTCACCGGCATCATCTTCATGGTCTGCGTACTGGTGTTCCGCCGCGGGATGATCGGCGAACTCTATGCCTCGCGGCTGGGCAAGAAGCTGGAGCGGCGTGCCGAGGACTGAAGCCGAACCGACTCAGCCGTTCGCTTCGAGCCGCTCATGCAGTTCGACGAACTGCTGGCTCAGCTTGTGCCGCGGATCCAGGTAAACCAGCGGCGTGCAGGCCTGGTGCGACTCGCGCATCTTCACCGAACTCATCAGGTAGACCGGTAGCACCGGAAGACCCTCGCTCAGCAGTTCATCGATCATTTGCTGCGGTAGCGCGGCACGCGGCTGGAACTGATTGACCACGATGCCCTCGACCTCGAGCGTATCGTTGTGGTCTTCCTTCATCTCCTCGATCTCGTCGAGCAGGCTGTACAGCGCCTGGCGGGAAAAGCTGTCGCAGTCGAAGGGAATCAGGCAGCGATCAGCTGCGATAAGCGCAGAGACCGTATAAAAATTCAGCGCCGGCGGGGTGTCGAGGTAAATCCGGTCATAGTCCTCGGCAAGACCGTCGAGCAATTTTCGCAGCTTGTTGATCTTGTGCTTGGCCTCCAGCTTGGGCTGCAGGTCGGCCAGCTCTGCCGTCGCGCTGATCAAATGCAAATTGTCGAAGGCCGTTTCTAGAATGGGCGGGCGCGCCTTCTTGCCAGCGGTACCGCCGGCGAGAATCTGCTTGAAGAAATCGGCGATGCCGGTGGGAATGTCATCGCCGGTCAGCCCGGTCAGGTAATGCGTGGAGTTGGCCTGGGCGTCCAGATCTACCAGCAGCGTGCGGTAGCCCTGCGATGCACTGACCGCTGCCAGGTTGCAGGCGATGCTCGACTTGCCGACACCGCCCTTCTGATTGAACACGACCCTGCGCATGATTCGCCTCCCGACAGTCCCTGAGCGGTCGAGTCTATACGGCAAATGTGACAATCGGGTTATCCACGACGGCAAAACCGACCAAAGTCAGACGGCTACGGGTGCCTTGATGTGCGGATGCGCTTCGTAGCCAACCAGTTCGAAGTCCTCGAAGCGGAAGGCGAACAGGTCCTTCACGTCCGGATTGAGCTTCATGGTCGGCAGCGGCAGCGGCTCGCGGGTCAGTTGCAGGTCGGCCTGCTCCAGGTGATTGGCGTACAGATGACAGTCGCCGCCGCTCCAGATGAACTCGCCCGGTTGCAGGTCGCAGACCTGCGCCACCATCAGCGTCAGCAGCGCATAGCTTGCGATGTTGAACGGCACGCCGAGGAAGATATCCGCCGAGCGCTGGTACAGCTGGCAGCTGAGCTTGCCGTCGGCGACGTAGAACTGGAACAGCGCGTGGCACGGCGGCAACGCCATCTGCTCGACCAGCGCCGGGTTCCAGGCCGAAACGATCAGGCGGCGCGAATCCGGGTTCTTCCTGATCATCGCCAGCAGGTTGGCGATCTGGTCGATGGATTCACCGTTCGGCGCCGGCCAGGAGCGCCACTGGTAGCCATAGACCGGGCCCAGCTCGCCGTTCTCGTCGGCCCACTCGTCCCAGATGCGCACGCCGTTTTCCTTCAGGTACTTGATGTTGGTGTCGCCCTGAAGAAACCACAGCAGCTCGTGGATGATGGATTTGAGGTGGCACTTCTTGGTGGTGACCAGCGGAAAGCCTTCGGCCAGGTCGAAGCGCATCTGATGGCCAAACACGCTGTAGGTGCCGGTGCCGGTACGATCGGTCTTGAAGGTGCCGTGTTCGCGCACGTGGCGCATCAGGTCGAGGTACTGTTTCATCGATTGACTCGAAGCAGGCGCCGAAGCGCGGTGAAAAGGCTGCGCGAATAGTAAAAGGCCTGCGCCCCGCTTGTCGCCCTTATGGCGACAGGCAGGGCAACGGAATCAGGCCGGAGCCCGGCCGGCGTCGCGGCGATAGGCCCAGGCGATCATCCCGGCGCCGAGCAGCACCATTGGCACGCAGAGCAGCTGGCCCATGGTCAGCCAGCCGAACGCCAGGTAGCCCAGCTGTGCATCCGGCACACGGACGAATTCGACGATGAAGCGGAAGATGCCGTAGCACACCGCGAACAGTCCGGAGACCGCCATGGTCGGCCGCGGTTTGCGCGAATAGAACCAGAGGATCAGGAACAGCGCGACGCCCTCCAGGGCGAACTGATAGAGCTGCGACGGGTGCCGCGCCAGTTGCTGCGGGTCGGTCGGGAAGACCATCGCCCAGGGCACATCGGTGGCCTTGCCCCACAGCTCGGCGTTGATGAAGTTGCCGATTCGTCCGGCGCCCAGACCGATCGGCACGAACGGCGCGATGAAGTCCATCAGCTCGAAGAAGCTCTTGCCGTTGCGCCGGGCGAAGATCCAGCTGCACAGCAGTACGCCGATCAGTCCTCCGTGGAAGGACATGCCGCCCTTCCAGACCTGCAAAATCAGGCTTGGGTCATTGATGTAGGCAGCCAGATCGTAGAACAGCACATAACCCAGACGGCCACCGACGATAACGCCCATGGCCACCCAGAACACAAGATCGGAGAGTTTGTCCTTCGGCCACTCGGGCGCGAAGCGCTGCACCCGCAGCGAAGCCAGCCACCAGGCGCCGCCGATGCCGATCAGGTACATCAGGCCGTACCAGTGAATCTGCAAGGGGCCGATGGCGATGGCCACCGGATCGATCTGCGGATAGGGCAGCATCCGTTACTCCTCAAACCAGAAAATTGATGCCGACGCTCAGCAGCAGTAGAGCGAACAGCCGTTTCAGAACCTTGGCCGACAAACGATGCGCCAGTTTCGCACCCAGTCTGGCGAAAAACATGCTGGTTGCCGCGATGCCGAGCATGGCCGGCAGATAGACGAAGCCCAGACTCCAGTCGGGCAGTTGCGTTTCGTGCCAGCCGACCACCATGAAACTCAGCGCCCCGGCGATCGCGATCGGCAGGCCGCACGCCGCGGAAGTTGCCACCGCCTGCTGCATCGGCACGCTGCGCCAGGTCAGGTAGGGTACCGACAGCGACCCGCCGCCAATGCCGAAAATCGCCGACGCCCAGCCGATCACCACGCCCACCAGCGACAGCTCGGGCCGTCCCGGCGCCTGGCCGGTGGCCTTGGGCCGCAGGTCGAACCCCATTTGCACCGCCATTGCCAGGGCGAACACACCGATGATCTTCTGCAGCATCGGCCCCTGGATCGCCGCGGCGGTCAGGCTGCCCAGGGCGGCGCCAAGGAGAATGCCAAAGGTCATCCACAGCACCATCGGCCAGCGCACCGCACCTTTGCGGTGATGGGTGAGAATGGAATTGACCGAGGTGAAGACGATGGTAGCCAGGGACGTACCGACGGCCAGATGGGTGAGGATTTCCTGAGAAAATCCCTGGGCGCTGAAACTGAATACCAGCACCGGCACGATGATCAGCCCGCCGCCCACGCCGAACAGCCCGGCCAGCACACCAGCGAAGCCGCCCAGCAGCAGATACAGCAGAAACTCCATGCGCCCCGTCCCGGCGAAACAAAGCGGCATGTTAGCGGAAAATGCGCCCGCCCCGCGCGCCGACGTTGAGCGTGAAAAACCCGGCGGTGGCTCATACGCCGGCCGCGCCTGTACTCTTGGCGGTCCGGACATAGTTTGGCTTTCCCATGTGCCTGATCGTTTTCGCCTGGCGCCCCGGCCACACCCAACCGCTGGTGGTAGCCGCCAACCGCGACGAGTTCCACGCCCGCCCGAGCCTGCCGCTGGGGCACTGGGAGGATGCACCCTGGATCGTCGGCGGTCGCGACCTGCAGGCAGGCGGCACCTGGATGGGCGTCACCACCGGCGGACGCTTCGCCGCACTGACCAACATTCGCGCACCCGGCCAGGTGATCGGCCCACGTTCGCGCGGCGAGCTGCCGGAACAGTACCTGCGCGGAAACTTGCCGCCGGCCGACTACCTCGCCGAGCTGACCGGTCGCTGCGCCGACTACGCCGGCTTCAACCTGCTGGTCGGCGATCGGCAGGCACTCTGGCATCTGAACTCACACCGCGGTGAGGCGACGGAGTTGCAGCCTGGCATCTACGGTCTGTCCAACGCCGGCCTCGACACGCCCTGGCCCAAGCTGAGAAAAGCCCGCGCAGCACTGGCGACCAACCTCGACCCGGCGACTCCTGAGAACCTGCTCGCCCTGCTGGCGGACCCAAGGCCAGCGGCCGAGCATGAACTGCCGCAGACCGGCGTGCCGCTGGAATGGGAAAGGCGGCTGTCGAGCATCTTCATCGCCAGCCCGGAGTACGGCACGCGCGCCAGCACAGCGCTGATCCGTCATGCCGACGGAGCGTTGGACATCCTGGAGCGTAGTTTCGGCCCGGACGGCCCAGTGGGCGAGGTGCGCTACCGCCACCCGCCAACGAGCTGATTGGAGAGCGGCGGGCTGCTCAGACGGCGGACGGGTTGATCAGCTTGCTCAGGCCGAGGTTGCGCAAGGTCAGCTGGACCGTGCTGTGAATGACCTGCGGGCTGTCCAGCAGCATGACCCGCGCCAGCAGCTGCTGAGCAGTATCCATGCTGATCTGACGCAGCAGCCATTTCACCTTGGGCAGGTTGGTGGCGTTCATCGACAGGCTGTCGAAGCCCATCGCCAGCAACAGCATGGCCGCCGCCGGGTCGCCCGCCATCTCGCCGCAGATGCTCACCGGCTTGCCCTCGCCATGGGCTTCCTTGACCACACGCTGCAGCGCTTCGAGCACGGCCGGATGCAGATAGTCGTAGAGATCGGCGACCCGCGGATTGTTGCGATCCACCGCCAGCAGGTACTGCGTGAGGTCGTTCGAGCCGACCGAGATGAAGTCCACCATGCGCGCCAGCTCGCGCGTCAGGTAGACCGCCGCCGGCACTTCGATCATGACGCCGACCGGCGGCATGATCACGTCCAGCCCCTCGTCGCGCACCTCGCACCAGGCACGGTGAATCAGATGCAGCGCCTCTTCCAGTTCGCGGATGCCGGAAATCATCGGCAAGAGGATGCGCAGGTTGTTCAGCCCGGCGCTGGCCTTGAGCATGGCGCGGGTCTGCAGCAGGAAGATCTCGGGGTGGTCGAGGGTGACGCGGATACCGCGCCAGCCGAGGAACGGGTTTTCTTCCTTGATCGGGAAGTACGGCAGGCACTTGTCGCCGCCGATGTCGAGGCTGCGCATGGTTACCGGCAGCGGATGGAAGGCTTCCAGCTGCTCGCGGTAGATCGCCATCTGCTCCTTCTCGCTTGGGAAGCGCTCCTTGATCATGAACGGCACTTCGGTGCGATACAGGCCGACGCCCTCGGCGCCGCGCTCCTGCGCGCGCACCACATCGGCGAGCAGGCCGGTATTCACCCACAGCGGAATGCGATGACCGTCGGTGGTCTCGCACGGCAGCTCGCGCAGCACGTCGAGCCCGGCGGAGAGCTGGCGCTCCTGCTCGGCCAGCACTTCATACTGCTCGCGCAGGACCTTGCCCGGGTTGGTGATGATCTCGCCGCGATAGCCGTCGATGATCAGCTCGATGCCGTCGACCTTGGAATACGGCAGGTCGACCGCGCCCATCACCGTCGGAATGCCCATGGCACGGGCGAGAATGGCGACGTGGGAGTTGCTCGAGCCGAGCACCGAAACCATGCCCACCAGCTTGCCCTCTGGCACCTCGCCGAGCATCGCCGGCGAGAGCTCCTCACTGACCAGAATGGTCTTGTCGGGATAGGTCAGCGTCTGCTGACGCGCCTCCTGCAGGTAGGAAAGCAGGCGCCGGCCGATGTCCTTGACGTCCGATGCGCGCTCGCGGAGGTAGGCGTCGTCCATCATCTCGAAGCGCCGCACGTGCTCGCTGACCACCTGGCGCAGCGCGCCCTGCGCCCACTGGCCGGTACGGATGACCTTGGTCACTTCGCCGCCCAAGGCGGAGTCGTCGAGCATCATCAGGTATACGTCGAACAGCGCGCGCTCTTCCTTACGCATCTGCGTGGCGAGCTTTTCCGAGAGAGTGCGCATGTCGGCGCGCACAGCCTCCAGCGCAGCTTCGAAGAGCGTCAGCTCGGCATCGATGTTGTCGATGTTCTTGTCCGGCACCACATCCAGATCAGCCGGCGGCAGCACCACCACGGCGGTGCCGACGCCGGCGCCTGGCGCACCCGGAATGCCGATGAAGCGGGTTTCCTGGATGCCCTTGCCTTGCCGGCCAAGCCCGCGGATCGAACCGGTCGCCTCGGCATGGGCGATAACACCGGCAAGCTGCGCGCTCATGGTGACGAGGAAGGCTTCTTCACCCTCGTCGAACTGGCGGCGTTCCTTCTGCTGGATGACCAGTACGCCCATCACCCGACGGTGGTGGATGATCGGCGCACCGAGAAAGGAGGCATAGCGTTCCTCGCCGGTTTCGGCGAAGTAGCGATAGCGTGGGTGTTCGGAGGCGTGTTCGAGGTTGAGCGGCTCTTCGCGGGTGCCGACCAGGCCGACCAGGCCTTCGTTGGGCGCCATGCTGACCTTGCCGATGGCGCGCTTGTTGAGGCCTTCGGTGGCCATCAGGACGAAGCGTTCGGTTTCCGGATCGAGCAGATAGACCGAGCAGACCTGGCTACCCATGGCCTCCCTGACTCTCAGCACGATGATGCCCAACGCCGCCTTGAGGTCCTTGGCGGCATTCACTTCCTGGACAATCTTGCGCAGCGTGCCGAGCATGCTCAGAGGCTTTCTCCCCGAATATCAGTCCCGCACCGGTAGACGCGGTGCGAGCTCTTTAAGTGCGCGACGATAGACCTCGCGCTTGAAGGTGACCACCTGTCCCAGCGGATACCAGTAGCTGACCCAGCGCCAGCCATCGAACTCCGGTTTGCCGGTCAGGTCCATGCGTACACGCTCTTCGGCACTGGTCAGGCGCAGCAGGAACCACTTCTGTTTCTGTCCGATGCACAGCGGCTGGCTATGGGTACGCACCAGGCGTTGCGGCAGACGATAGCGCAACCAGCCACGGGTGCAGGCGAGGATCTTCACATCCTGCTCTTCCAGGCCGACTTCTTCGTTGAGTTCGCGAAACAGGGCTTCTTCCGGCGTTTCACGGGCATTGATCCCGCCTTGCGGGAACTGCCAGGCATCCTGATTGATCCGCCTGGCCCACAGCACCTGACCGACATCGTTGGTCAGGATGATGCCGACGTTCGGGCGAAAACCATCGGAGTCGATCACGGCATACAACCTCGCAGACGCATGTCGCGGCATTGTTCCACAAAACCGCGATAAGCCGAAAGCACGGCAAGCCGCCGTTCGGCACGTACCCGCGCGCTCGGCGAGGGGCCGCCCGAGGCTGCGCGCAAGGCGCTGCAACCGGTATGCTTGGGGCTGCCCTGACCATCATCGAGGAAAACATCCGTGCGCCTGGCTCTATTCGATCTCGACAACACCCTGCTGGCCGGTGACAGCGACCACGCCTGGGGCGAATACCTCTGCCAGCGCGGCATCGTCGATCCGACCCAGTACAAGGCGCGCAACGACGCCTTCTATCAGGATTACCTGGCCGGCAATCTCGACGTGCACGCCTATCAGAATTTCTGCCAGGAACTGCTCGGCCGCAGCGAGATGGTGCAGCTGCAGCAGTGGCACGACGAATTCATGCAGGATTTCATCGAGCCCATCGTGCTGAGCAAGGGCGAGGCCCTGCTACGCCAGCATCTGGAGGCGGGCGACAAGGTGGTGATCATCACCGCCACCAATCGCTTCATCACCGGGCCGATCGCTGCACGCCTGGGCGTCGATACCCTGCTGGCGACCGAATGCGAGATGCGTGACGGGCGCTACACCGGTCGTCTAACCGACATCCCCTGCTTCCAGGAAGGCAAGGTCCAGCGCATCGAGCGCTGGCTGGCGGAAACCGAGCAGACTCTCGAAGACGCCTATTTCTACAGCGACTCACGCAACGACCTGCCGCTGCTGCAGCGCGTCCCTCACCCAGTGGCGGTGGATCCGGACCCGGTGCTGCGCGACTTCGCCACCGAACGTGGCTGGCAGATCATCTCGCTGCGCTGAGCCAGCGCAGCAGTCATGCCCGAGCCGGTCGAATCAGACCGGCTTGGCGCCCATCAGGGCGGTGATGGCAATCAGCACGACCAGCACCAGCACAGCATAGATGCCGGCGTTACGCGCCGCAGTGGCGTTGCCCGGCGCCTGCCAGGCGGCAAGACGCCCGGCCAGCAGCAGAACCAGCGGGATCAGCACGAGGAACAGCACGGAGCTGGCCAGCAACCAGAACTGGCCCAGCGGCCACCCGGCCAAATGTGTCAGCCACCAGCCGGTCACCGGCAGCGACAGGCCGATCACGGCCAGCAGCGGCAAGGACAGTCGGCGGGTGCGCTGCAGCTTGCGTTGCAGCACGGCCTCGTCGCCGCCGCGGCCGGCTTTCCACAGCATGATCAGGTGCACGATCACACCCAGTAGCAACAGCACCGCGGTGGCGCCATGCACGATTCGTAGGGTCAGATAGTGTTCCATTCGCGATCCTTTAAGTCAGTTCAGCCGAGAAACAGCTTGTAAGCCGGATTCTCGCTTTCGTCCCAGTAGCGGTAGCCGATCTTGTCCAGCGCGGCCGGTACCAGATGGCGCTCGTCGGCCGGCACCTGCAGCCCCGCAACTACCCGGCCGTCGGCGGCACCATGGTTGCGGTAATGGAACATCGAGATGTTCCAGCGCCCGCCGAGCTTGTTGAGAAAGTTGAACAGTGCACCCGGCCGCTCGGGAAATTCGAAGCGCAGCACCATCTCGTTGCTGACCCCGACCGCATGGCCGCCGACCATGTGCCGCGTGTGTAGCTTGGCCAGTTCGTTATCGGTCAGATCGAGCACCGGGAAGCCCTTGTCGCGCAGCCCCTGCACCAACGCGGCGCGCGGGTCGTTTTCCGGATGCGTTTGCACACCGACGAAGATGTGCGCCTCGCGGTCGGTGTGGTAGCGATAGTTGAATTCGGTGATCTGGCGCTTGCCGATCGCCTCGCAGAAAGCCTTGAAGCTGCCCGGCTGCTCGGGAATGGTGACGGCGATGATCGCCTCGCGCTTCTCGCCCAGCTCGGCGCGCTCGGCGACGTGGCGCAGGCGGTCGAAATTGACGTTGGCGCCGGAATCGATGCCGACCAGCACCTGGCCACTGACACCCTCGCGCTCGACGTACTTCTTGATCCCCGCGACGGACAACGCACCGGCCGGTTCGGTGATCGAGCGGGTGTCGTCGTAGATATCCTTGATCGCCGCGCAGATCTCGTCGGTGCTGACGGTGATGACCTCATCGACATAGTGCCGGCAGATCTCGAAGGTGTGCTGACCGATCTGCGCCACCGCCACGCCGTCGGCGAACAGTCCGACCTGCTCCAGCACCACCCGCTCACCCGCCGCCATCGCCGCCTGCAGGCAGTTGGAGTCGTCCGGCTCGACGCCGATCACCTTGGTCTGCGGATAGAGGTATTTCACGTAGGCGGCGATACCGGCCACCAGACCACCACCGCCGACCGGGACGAAGATCGCGTCGATCGGCCCCTGGTGCTGACGAAGGATTTCCATTGCCACGGTGCCCTGTCCGGCGATCACATCGGGATCGTCGTAAGGGTGGATATAAACGTAGCCCTTCTCTTCCACCAGCTTCAGCGAATAGGCCAGCGCCTCGGGGAAGGCATCACCGTGCAGCACCACCTTGCCGCCGCGGGCGCGTACGCCCTGCACCTTCAGCTCCGGCGTGGTGCGCGGCATGACGATGGTGGCCTTGATCCCCAGCTGCTTGGCCGCCAGCGCAACACCTTGGGCGTGATTGCCAGCCGATGCCGTGACCACGCCACGTGCCAGCTCCTCGGCGGACAGCTGCGCCAGCTTGTTGTAGGCGCCGCGGACCTTGAAGGAGAACACCGGCTGCAGATCCTCGCGCTTGAGCAGAATCTGGTTGCCGATTCGCTCGGAAAGCTGGCGGGCTGGCTGCAGCGGGGTTTCGATGGCGACGTCGTAGACGCGGGAAGTGAGGATCTTCTTGACGTAATGTTCGAGCATTCTGGCTGTCTTGGCAGGCATTGCGAGGGAACGAGGAGTCTACCCCCCGCACGCCCCCGGCGACCACCGGCAATCCACCACGGCTTCGGCATGACAAGACCCGCCGCCGGCAGAGGGCTATAATCCGAGCCTTCGTCTTTCCCGCCCGGATTCCCGCCATGACCCAGGATCAGCTCAAGCAGGCCGTCGCCCAGGCCGCCGTCGACCATATCGTCCCGCACCTCAGCGATCGCAGCATCATTGGCGTCGGCACTGGCTCCACCGCCAACTTCTTCATCGACCTGCTGGCCAAGCACAAGGGCTTCTTCGACGGCGCCGTGGCCAGCTCCGAAGCCACCGCCGAGCGCCTGAAGCAGCACGGCATCCCGGTCTACAACCTGAACTCGGTGAGCGAACTGGAGTTCTACGTCGACGGCGCCGACGAGGCGAACAAGCACCTGGAGCTGATCAAGGGCGGCGGCGCGGCACTCACCCGCGAGAAGATCGTCGCCGCGGTAGCCAAGACCTTCATCTGCATCGCCGACGGCAGCAAGCTGGTCGGGCAGCTGGGCGCCTTCCCGCTGCCGGTGGAAGTCATCCCGATGGCGCGCAGTCATGTTGCCCGCGAGCTGGTCAAGCTCGGCGGCGACCCGGTCTACCGCGACGGCGTGGTCACCGACAACGGCAACGTCATCCTCGACGTGCACAACCTGATGATCGGCTTCGCGCCGGAACTGGAAGGCAAGATCAACGACATCGTCGGCGTGGTCTGTAACGGCCTGTTCGCCATGCGCCCGGCGGATTTGCTACTGCTCGGCACCAAGGACGGCGTGCAGACACTCAAGCGCTGATCCGCCGCGGCGAAGCGCAACGGCGCGACGCCGAACTGGCGACTACGCTTTAGGTGCGCTGCGACGAGTCCGCCGCAGCTCATCACAGGAGGTGTCGCCATGTCCGGCAAATTCCAGTTGAAGAAATCCAGCAACGGCCAGTTCCATTTCAATCTTCTGGCCGGCAACGGTCAGGTCATCCTGTCCAGCGAGCAGTACAAGGCCCATGCCTCGGCGCTCAACGGCATCGATTCGGTGCGCAAGAACGCGGTGCGCGAAGGTGCGTTCGAGGTCAAGGAGTCGAGCAACGGCAAGTACTTTTTCGTGCTCAAGGCAACCAACGGGCAGGTCATCGGCCAGAGTCAGATGTACGCCAGCCTGCACAGTGCCGAGCAGGGTTGCGACTCGGTACTACGCCACGCACCGAATGCCGCCCTGCAGGACGAAAGCGCCTCGCCGGTCGCCTGATCGCTGGTGCCAGGTGATCGGCTGGTCGTCCGATCACCTGGCCGGTTTGCGAAACACGTAGAACAGGTTCGGCTCGCTGACCAGATAGAGCGTGCCGTCCGGTCCCATCGCCATCCCCTCCGCCTGCGGCACGTCCCGCTCCAACCCGTGCCGGCCCGCGCTCAGCGACAGGCTGCTGAGCGGCTGGCCATCGGCGTCCAGCTCGACCACCAGGCGCGACTCGTCGGAAAGCGCCAGCAAGTGGCCGGTCTGCTCGTCGAACTGCAGGCTGGAAAGGTCGCGCACGAACAGTCGCGCCTGGTGCTCACTGATATGCACCGAAGGCGTCGGCTCGGCAAACGGAAAGCCGGATATCTCGTAGATGCGCACCGGGTTGCGCTCCTTCGCGACGTACAGGCGCTGGCCCGCCGTATCGTAGGCGAGCCCCTCGAAGCCCTTGTTGCCGTTGAGGTCGATCCCCAGCGACAGCTGTTGCGCCTGCTCGGCATCGATGACGCTCGTCTGCTCATTGACCTCGACGCGCAGCAACCGCTGCAGGCGTTCATCGCTGATCACGTAGACGCCTTCGGAGATGTACTCGATGGCCTCCGGATCGCCGAAGCCGACCAGCGGAATGGCGCGCAGCAGATCGCCTTCCAGGCTGAGTTCCAGCCAGTGCGGATCGCCGTTGGTGAGGGCGATCAGGCTGTTGCGATCCGGATCGAAGGTCAGCGCCGACAGGTCATCGTCGATACCGGCAACGACCTTGCCCTGGATCGCGACCCGGTAGTCCGGCAGCCACAACGAGGCGCTGCCGCTCTGCTCGCCCTGCTGCCACTGGGTGAAGTGGAACCAGCCGCGCTCGAACAGACGGTAGTGAACACCGACCGCCACGGCCAGTAACAGGGCAACGCCGAGCAGCGCAGCCAGAAGGATTTTCAACGCACGCATGACACCCACTTTCTTCTAATTCTGAAATCGCGATTGTGTCGGGCCCGGCTTACACCAGGCTTAACGGGCGCAACGTCTCAGCGCTTGCGGCTGAACACGTAGAAGCGGTTCGGCTCGCCTACCACATAGATGCTGCCTTCGCCGTCCATGGCGACGCCCTCGGCCTGCTCGATGCCCTGCACCAGGCCATTCAGACCACCGAACAAGGCGATGAAGCTGCGTGGCTTGCCTTGCAGGTCCAGCTCCACCAGCAGCCGGGACTCGTCCGAGAGCAGCAGCGTATGACCGCTGCGCGGATCGATCGTCACCGATGACAGGTCGCGCACCAACAGCGGCTGGCTGGGCAATGCCTTCAGCGCGCCGACGGCACCGTCCTCGCCGGGGAATGGCAGCTCGAACAGCCCCTGCGGGTCGCGCTCCTTGGCCAGCAGCAGGCGTTGCGAATGCGGATTCCACGCCAGCCCCTCGAAGCCCTTGTTGCCGGCCTCGGCGAACCCGAGGTCATAGCTGGCGAGGTCGTCCAGCTCCAGGCTTTCCACGCCCGGCATCAGGCGGAATACCGCGACCAGCCGGCGGCGCTCGTCGACGATCGCCAGGCGGCCATTATCCAGCGCCTCCACCGCTTCCGGATCGGAGAAGCCGGTCAGTGCGATGCGCCGCAATACGACACCGGCCGGGGTGAACTCGATCAGCTGCGGATGTTTGCCGGTAACGGTGAACAGCGTGCCGGTCAGCGGGTTCCAGGTCAGCCCGGAGGTTTCGTCGTCCTCGAGCCCGGCCAGCGTGGTCTCCAGCGCCAGCTCATAGTCCGGCAGCCAGATGCCGGCGGCACGCTGTTCGGCAGTGACCGAGCGCTCGCTCCAGTACAGCCGCAGCTGGTCATCCCAATGCAGCAGCCGACCGGCGACGAGCAGCGCAACGAACAGCAGCAACAGGACGACAGCGACGAGCAGGCGCCAACGGGAATAACGAACGGGCATGAAAAGCGTTCCAGCGGAGGGTGCCGGATTACAACACGAGAACGGTTCGCAAAGAAGCGGCAAACGCGACGGGTGAATCCCGCCGCGTCGATGGATCAGAGCACGCGGCTCTCGAAGCGGGACAGGCCGACCAGCTCCAGCACCAGCTCATCGCCTTGGTTGAGCGGGCCGACACCGGCCGGCGTGCCGGTCAGTACCACGTCGCCCGGCTGCAGGCTGAAATGCCCGGCGATGTGCTGCAGCAGCGGCAGGATGGCGTTGAGCATCTGGCTGCTGTTGCCGTCCTGGCGGACTTCGCCGTTGATGCTCAGGCGGATGCCGATGTCGCCCAGATCCTCCACCGCGTCGCCCGGCACGAACGGTGCCAGCACGCAGGCGCCGTCGAAGCTCTTGGCGATTTCCCACGGGTGACCCTTTTCCTTGAGCCTGGCCTGCACGTCGCGCAGGGTCAGATCCAGCGCCGGGGCGAAGCCGGAGATGGCATCGCGCACCTCTTCCTCGTTGGGCTTGCGCGACAGCGGCTTGCCGATCAGCACGGCGATTTCCGCTTCGTAGTGCACCGCACCACGATCGCTCGGGATGCTGAAGCCGCCTTCCAGCGGCACGGTGCAGCTGCCGGCCTTGATGAACAGCAGCGGCTCGGTGGGCACCGGGTTGTTCAGTTCCTTGGCGTGCTCGGCGTAGTTGCGGCCGATGCAGACCACCTTGCCCAGCGGGTAGTGGATCGGCGTGCCGTCGGTGTAGTGGTGCTGGTAGCTCATCGATGACTCCTTGGGTCGGTGGGCGACTCAGGCCGCGAAGATCTTGCCGGGGTTCATGATGCCGTTCGGATCGAACACCGCCTTGACTGCCTTCATGTACTCGATTTCCGCCGGCGAACGGCTGTATTCGAGATAGTCGCGCTTGGTCATGCCGACGCCGTGTTCGGCGGAGATCGAGCCGTTGTACTTCTGTACGGTTTCGAACACCCACTTGTTCACCGTGGCGCACTTGCCGAAGAACTCGTCCTTGTCCATCGCATCGGGCTTGAGGATGTTCAGGTGCAGGTTGCCGTCGCCGATGTGGCCGAACCAGACGATCTCGAAGTCCGGGTAGTGCTCGCCGACGATGGCGTCGATCTCCTTGAGGAAGGCCGGCACCTTGGCGATGGTCACCGAGATGTCGTTCTTGTACGGCGTCCAGTGACTGATGGTCTCGGAGATGTACTCGCGCAGCTTCCACAGGTTCTGCAGCTGCTGCTCGCTCTGGCTCATCACGCCATCGAGCACCCAGCCCTGCTCGACGCAATGCTCGAAGGTCGCCAGCGCCTGATCGGCGCGCTCCTCGGTGGTGGCCTCGAATTCCAGCAGCGCATAGAACGGGCAGTCGGTTTCGAACGGCGCCGGCACGTCACCACGGCCGAGCACCTTGGCCAGCGCCTTGTCGGAGAAGAACTCGAAGGCAGTGAGGTCAAGCTTGTCCTGGAAGGCGTGCAGCACCGGCATGATCGAATCGAAATCCGGGGTGCCCAGCACCAACGCAGTGAGGTTGGTCGGCTGGCGCTCCAGACGCATGGTGGCCTCGACGACGAAACCCAGGGTGCCCTCGGCGCCGATGAACAGCTGGCGAAGGTCGTAGCCGGTGGCGTTCTTGATCAGGTCCTTGTTCAGTTCGAGCAGGTCGCCCTTGCCGGTCACCACTTTCATGCCGGCGACCCAGTTGCGGGTCATGCCGTAGCGAATCACCTTGATGCCACCGGCGTTGGTGCCGATGTTGCCGCCAATCTGGCTGGAGCCGGCGGAGGCGAAGTCCACCGGGTAGTACAGACCCTTGTCCTCGGCGAACTGCTGCAGCTGCGCAGTGACCACGCCCGGCTGGCAGACGGCGGTGCGGTCCATCTCATTGAATTCGAGAATCTGGTTCATGTAGTCGAACGACACCACCACCTCGCCATTGGCCGCCACGGCCGCTGCGGAAAGCCCGGTGCGACCGCCCGAGGGCACCAGCGCGACCTTGCGCTCGTTGGCCCAGCGCACGATGGCCTGAACCTGCTCGATGCTCTTGGGAAAGACGATGGCCGAGGGCGCAGGAGCGAAATGCTTGGTCCAGTCCTTGCCGTAGGCATTCAGCGATTCGGCGTCGGTCAGCACTTTGCCGGGCTCGACCAGGGTTTTCAGCTCATCGATCAGGGCGGGGTCGGTCATCACGGGAACTCTCATACGATTCATGGTCACCCTGAACACGCTTCAGCACAGGGGTGGGGGTGTTTCGCGGGGCTCGTATGCTAGCATACGCACCCCTTTGAAACGTGCCTCGGCAGACTCCCGACACCGCTAATGACGGGTCGGCCAGCCTTCGCTGGACACTTCAGTCCTATCCTTCGGCCTTAAGGTTTTAATGCAGATGAGCCAGACCTCTCTCGACAAGAGCAAGATCAAGTTTCTTCTTCTCGAAGGCGTGCACCAGAACGCCGTCGACACCCTCAAGGCGGCCGGCTACACCAACATCGAGTACCTCAAGGGCGCGCTGTCCACCGAGGAGCTGAAGGAGAAGATCGCCGACGCCCATTTCATCGGCATCCGCTCGCGCACCCAACTCACCGAAGAGGTCTTCGACGCGGCCAAGAAACTGATCGCCGTCGGCTGCTTCTGCATCGGTACCAACCAGGTCAACCTGAATGCCGCCCGCGAGCGCGGCATCGCGGTGTTCAACGCGCCCTACTCGAACACCCGTTCGGTGGCTGAACTGGTGCTGGCCGAAGCCATTCTGCTGCTACGCGGCATTCCGGAGAAAAACGCCTCTTGCCACCGCGGCGGCTGGATCAAGTCGGCGGCCAACTCCTTCGAAATCCGCGGCAAGAAACTCGGCATCATCGGCTACGGCTCCATCGGCACCCAGCTCTCCGTGCTGGCCGAAGCGCTGGGCATGCAGGTCTATTTCTACGACGTAGTGACCAAGCTGCCGCTGGGCAACGCCAACCAGATCGGCTCGCTGTACGAGCTGCTTGGCATGTGCGACATCGTTTCCCTGCACGTACCTGAGCTGCCGTCCACCCAGTGGATGATTGGCGAGAAGGAAATTCGCGCCATGAAGAAGGGCGCCATCCTGATCAACGCAGCGCGCGGTACCGTGGTCGAGCTGGATCACCTGGCCGCCGCGATCAAGGACGAGCACCTGATCGGCGCCGCCATCGACGTGTTCCCGGTCGAGCCGAAGTCCAACGACGAGGAATTCGAAAGCCCGCTGCGTGGCCTGGATCGCGTGATCCTGACCCCGCACATCGGCGGTTCGACCGCCGAAGCGCAGGCCAACATCGGCCTGGAAGTCGCCGAGAAGCTGGTCAAGTACAGCGACAACGGCACCTCGGTGTCCTCGGTCAACTTCCCGGAAGTCGCCCTGCCGTCGCACCCGGGCAAGCACCGCCTGCTGCACATCCACCAGAACATTCCGGGTGTGATGAGCGAGATCAACAAGGTCTTCGCCGACAACGGCATCAACATCTGCGGCCAGTTCCTGCAGACCAACGAGAAGGTCGGTTACGTCGTCATCGACGTGGACAAGGAGTACTCCGACCTGGCGCTGGAGAAGCTGCAGCACGTCAACGGCACCATCCGCAGCCGCGTGCTGTTCTGATTCGCTGACGCGGTGCATTGAAAGGGAGGCTTCGGCCTCCCTTTTTCGTTCATGCGCACTGACTCAACCCGAGCGCTCTCCGCTAGCTGCGCAGCACCCGATTACCCGCAGCATCGACATCCGCCCCTGGCTGCTCGTCACGCGGCTCGGGCGTCGGCGGCACATCGGTCTCGATTGGCGCCTGGCGCGGCTGCAGCACCGGTGCTTCGATCTGTTCCATCTCGTCCGATTGCTGATCCGACTGCGGCCGCGGCTCGCGGTTTTCCAGCGGATGTTGACGCGCCTTTTCCGGATTGGTCGGCCCGGTAGGCTCGGCCAGGGCGCTCGTTGCGCCCAGCAGTGGCACCAGCAGAATGCTCATACGCAGCAGGTCCATCGTGCACCTCCCGATCTTTGCTCTTGCAGGTTCGGCACGCCGGCACCGACAAAGGTTTCCGCACAACTGCCGGCAACGGCCAAGCGGTCAGGCTGAATGCAGAACGGCCCGGCAAGCTGAGCCTGCCGGGCCGTTCAGGTGCAACCGATGGATCAGTAGGCGCCGCGTTCACCGCCCTCGCCGCCCGTACCGGTCGTACCCTGCTTACCAGCCGCACCATCGCCGCCAGCATCGACGCCGGTACCGTGATCGCTACCGTGTGTGGTCGCCGGGCGCTCAGTCTCGTCCGGCATCTTGCCGGTATCGGAGGTCGAATCCATTCCGTTGCCCGTGCCGCCCATGGTTCCAGGCTGCTCGGTACTGTGTCCCTTCGAATCACGGTGGCCGGTATCGGCGCCGGTGCCGGTATTGCCGGCAGCGAATGCCGCGCTGGAAAGCAGTCCCGCCAGGGTGAGTGCTGCAATCTTGTGCATGTTCATGATGACTCCTGCATATTTTCAGGGGGTTCATGTAATCCGGCAGCGGGACGGGTCAGGGGTTTCGTCGTCAGCATTTACAAAACGTGACAGCCCTGTAGAACGCCCGGCCAGAGCGGCTAGGCACTAGGACCGTCGGTCGCCTGCGGCCGGTCGCCGAGCAGATCCTCAACGTAGAGCATGCGCACCAGCACCATGCCGACAGCTGCCAGTGGCGTCGCCAGCAGCAGACCCAGGGTACCGGCCAGCAGGCCGAACAGAAGTTGCACGGCGATGGTCAGCGCCGGCGGAACCGAGACGATGCGCTGCTGCATCCACGGCGTGAACACATAACTTTCCAAGGCCTGGATGAACAGATAGAGCGCGGCGACGTAGAGCACCGTGCGCCCGCCCTCCAGCGATGCCAGCAGGAGCGCCGGTATCACCGCCAGCACCGGACCGATATTGGGAATGAACGACAGCAACCCGGCGATCAGGCCGAGCACCAGCGCCAGCTCGATGCCCAGCAACCACAGACCGAGCGTAGTCAGCACGCCGATCAGCAGCATTTCCAGCAGCTTGGCCAGCAGCCAGACGCGCAATGTCGAGCCGCTTTCGTCGAGCACCTCCGCTGCGCGCGGTCGATAGCCCAGCGGAATCAGCTTCAGCAGCCCGCGCACGTATATCTGCGGGTTGATGGCGAGGCAGATGCCGATGGCGAAGGCGATGGCGAAGCTGCTCAGCGCACCGACGATCGAGCCCATCACCTTGGTGACCACGCTGAACGCGCTAGAGCCGTCGGGCAGCGAGTCCTCCAGGCGTTCGCGCTGCTGCAGCAGCTCATTCGCCCAGGGCAACTGCTCGGCACGCTCACGCAGGCGCTCCACGGCCTCGGGCAGCGAATCGGAGAGCGCATCGGCCTGCTCCGCGACACTCGGCGCGACCAGCAAGCCGCCGCCGCCCAGACCGAGCAGCAAGAGCACGAAGAACACCCCCATGGACAGCTTGTAGGACAGCGCCGTCTTGCTGCAGAGCCAGCGGCTCACGCCATGGATCAGCACACCGAAGAGAATCGAGGCGAACAGCAGCAGAATGAAATCGAACGCCAACCAGGCGACGATGCTCAGCAGCACCACGAAGGCCAGCACTGCGGCCTGCACAATCGTGCGATTGGCGACCGTCTTGGCATCGTTCTGCGGTGTCGACGTGGACATGATGCTCCCCCTCGTGAGTACAAGAGGTACGACAGACCGCGCCGCGCATTAATTCAGCTGTTGCCGCCAATCAGCGCAGCAGCTGCCAGAGCGAGGCGCCGACGCCAGCCATGCTCTCGCCGGCCACCAAGCCGGCCGCGGCGACGATCACGAAGCGCTCGCCGAAGCTGCGCCAGCGTGACGCGAAGGCCCAGGCGAGCACGGCACCGAAGGTCATCATCAGCGAAATCGACGCCGGAATGATGAATGCCAGGCCGAGCGCCGCGGAGCTCGGCAACCAGCGCAGCCGGCGTTCGGGCAGCAGCCCTTCCAGCGTCCCGAGCAGCACCCCACAGAGCGCACCAGCGAGCATCGCCCAGCGAATGTCGGCAGCGAGCGCGCCCAGGCCTCCGGTCAAGGCTTCGGCCACTGCTTTCCAGGTGGCAACCGCCGGAGCCGGCCATTCGGGTGTGATCAGCATGCTCTGTGGATCGGGAATCAGCAGCTGATAGGCCAGTACGCCGACCACGCTGCCGAGCAGAATGCCGAAGCACTGCGCCAGCGCCTGACGCCCCGGCGCAGCGCCGATGGCATGCCCGACCTTGAAGTCGTTGAGCAGATCGGTGCACTGCCCCGCCGCGCCACCGGCGGTGTTGGCGCTCATCAGATTGACCGGCACCTGGCCCGGGGCGAACACGCCGAAGCTCAGCTGCGACAGCTGGCCGATGGCGCCGATCGGTGGAATCCCGGTCGCGCCGACCACCCGCGCGGCAACCATCGCCAGTAGCAGCGCCAGCGGAATCGACAGCGCCGCCAGCCATGGGTCGATGCCGAACAGGCTGACCTGCAGCGCCAGCACCAGTCCTACCGACAGCGCAAAACCGGCCGCTGGCCAGCCGTACGGGCGCCGCAGCACCGGCCGCCGGCGTGTCGTTGGCGAGCGTGAGCGCAGCAGGCGCAGGCCCAGCGAGGTCAGCGTCGCGCAGACCATCAGGCTCACGCCCGGCCACAACAGCCATTCGATCAGCGCGGCGAACTGCGGCCCCTGGGCTGCGGCCGGCAACCGCACCAGTCCCTCGGCCAGCAGCCAGGGCGCGATCAGGCCCCAGGCCAGTACGGCGCCGAGCAGCAGCGACAGGCCGACGCGCAACCCGATGATGCCGCCGAAGCCGAGCAACAGCAGCGCGGGTTCGAAGCTGAACGTCAGGCGCTCAAGCTGCGCCGAAGGTGCCCAGCGCGGCAGCGTCCAGAAAAAGGTATCGACCAGTTTGCTCCCCGCGGCCAGCACGGCGGCACCGCCCAGTACCCAGAGCCGGCGCCCGGCCTCGGCGCCATGACTGTAGATCTGCTGCAACGTCGCCAGGGTCGCCATGCCCTCGGGAAAGCGCAGCCCCGACTCGACGATCAGCGAAGGTCGCAGGTACCAGGCCACCCAGACCCCGAGAAAGCTCACCGAGAACACCCAGGCCATCAGCGGCAGGCTGTCCAGCTGCTGACCGGTGAGCAGGGTATAGGCGGGAATCGGTGCCACCAGCCCGCCGGAGATGATCGAGGCGCAGGACGAGGCGGTGGTCTGGTTGATGTTGCTTTCCAGCAGCGACCAGCGCGGGCGGCCGAACGCGACGGCAATGCTCTGCCAGAACGCGAAGCCGATCAGCAGCGCGATGATCGACATATTGAACGACCAGCCGATCTTGAGGCCCGAGTAGACATTCGACGGTGCCAGCAGCGCACCCAGCAGCAGACCGGTGAGCAAGGCACGCAGGGTCAGTTCACGAGACGAAACGGCAAAGGTGGTCGCGATCATTCCCTTACCTTAGCAGCCGCCCGGTGCAAAAACGCGCGCTCTTTCCGATGCCTCGCGTTCGACCTGGCAGAGTTGTGCACGTGCTGGCTGGATAATGCCCGTTCGCCATCTCTCGGCTGAACTTCGCTGCAAGGTGCTGGTCGTTTAGTAACTTTTTAATCAATCACGCCCGACTGACTAGGTACCGAACATGGACGCGGAGCTTACACGGGACACATCCTCCCCAACTGTCACGCTGTTAACCGGCAATGAACTGCTTGGGTTGTTCTTTCGCCACTTTCTAGGCGAACAGGCGCAAGTCGAAGTTGCGCTGACCGGACTGCAATCACCGGACAATCGCGGAGCCGACCTGTTTCTGGTCGACGCCGGCCATAGCGAAGCCGAACAGATATCCAGCCTTATCGACCAGCTCGACGAGCACACACCGGTGGCGCTGGTGAATATCGTCCCCGAGCAGGCCGAGCAGCTGGTCGAAAGACACCCGGTGATTCGCGGGGTGTTCTACAGCCACGCCACCCGCGAGCATCTGCTCGAGGGCATCCGCGTGCTGCTCAAGGGTGGCGACTGGCTGCCACGGGTCCTCACCGAGAGGCTGCTGGGCCAGTGGCGGCGCATGCGCCAGCTCGCTGAAACCAAGTCCAGCCTGACGCTGCGCGAGCGCGAGATCCTGAGCCTCGCCGGCAAGGGGCTGTCGAATGCGGAAATCGCCGAGCAGCTGTGCCTCAGCCCGCACACGATCAAGAGTCATATCCACAATCTGTTGCGCAAGATCGGCGCCTCCAACCGGGCCGAGGCGGCGTACCTGCTGCGCAGTCATCTCGACTGGGACAAGTCCTGTAGCGCTTGAGTAGCGTCCCGCAGCGACGGGCGGCCTAGCGGAACGGGACGTCACCGAGACGCTCTGGCACGGTGCGAAAGCGTCACGCCGTGCCAGGCATTAATCCCGAGCGAATTGCTTGCGCTACGCCTTTTACATCATCCGATGGATGTTCAAGGGTGTCCGCCGCGTTCAAGAATCGCGACCACTGTCATCCGGTACACGCCAATGGCCCGTTACGCCCTGCCCCGCGCCACATCACTGTCTGCCCTGGTTGCCTGCCTGGCCTGCGCGCCGCTGATGGCCGCCGACCTGATGGACAACGGCGATCTTTCACCCCTTGGCACCACCGCCACCCAGCTTGCGGTTCAGCTGACCGACGCCAAGGCCGCCTACATCCAGCAGCTGGGCCAGGGCAATCTCGCCGAGCTGACTCAGAACGGCCAGGCGTTGAGCGCGCAGATGCTGCAGCAGGGCGGCGATCAGGAAGCCTTTATCCTGCAGCACGGCGATAACCTGATGGCGGTCATCGAGCAGGTCGGCCAGGGCAACTACGCCGAAATCCGCCAGACCGGCAGCGACAACCAGGCCAGCATTAGCCAGTACGGTGCCTATAACGATGCGCGCATCGAGCAGACCGGCCAGGGCCTGCGCAGCGCGGTGACGCAATACGGCGTCGGCCAGCAGATCAATATCGTGCAGGGTCGCTAGCGATCAGGAGAGTTCATGTTCAAGCCTACGGCAATTGCCACCCTGCTCACCCTCGCCGCCACTCAGGCCGTGGCGCAGAACAGCATCGAACTGGAGCAGGTCGGCACGAACAACGTCGCCGAGCTGCAACAGACCGGCCTGGTCGAGTCCAGCACCATGGATGTCAGCCAGATCGGCAACCTCAACACCGCCAGCATTATGCAGATCGGCGAGGCCTACTTCAAGGTCGCCAACCTGCAGCAGATCGGTAACGCCAACGTCGCCACCATCGAACAGACCGGACGTACCAGCACGGTCGATGCCAGCAGCATCGGCAACGGCAACCAGATCACCGGCAGCCAGACCGCCTTCGTCACCGCACAGATCGAGCAGCGCGGCGACGACAACGTGCTGACCTTCGACCAGCAGGGCTACTTCGAAGGGTCGCGGATGATCGTGTCCCAGGACGGCCTAGGCAACCTGGCCGACATCTACCAGGGCGACGGCAATCGCATGAACATCGCCCAGGCCGGCACCTACAACATCGCCGAGATTCAGCAGAACGACTACCACAACGAACTCGACTTCACCCAGAGCGGCGACAGCAACCGGCTGACGGTCGACCAGAACGGCTTCGGCGGCCGCATCAGTGGCTCGTCGACCGGCAGCGGTAACAGCGTCGACATCGCCCAGAGCTTCATGTCCAACCAGGCCACGGTGATCCAGAACGGCAACGACAACCTGGCGAGCATCGAACAGGGCAACTACGGTCATCAGGCCACCATCACCCAACTGGGCAGCGCCAACGAGGCGATGATCCGCCAGAGCCTGCCGGCCAATGACTTCACCCGCCTGCCCGGCGTCGCGACGATCCACCAGAGCGGCACCGGCAACAGCGCCACCATAGTCCAGCAGTAGCGCAACCACCCTCCAGCCACGGACCGGCTTCAACGGAAACAGAACGGATGCTGACCATGACCCTCACCACCTGGCTGCTCGCAGCCACCCCCGCCCCTGCCGATGCACCGGTAGCCGTCAGTTTCGAGCTGCAACCGGCCGAGCAAAGCCGGCTTTCGCTCGCCCTGTGCTTCAAGGGCAGCGGGCAGCAGGTCCGTTTTCGTCTGAAGGTGCGCTCCAGTGGCAGGGCCGGCAATGCCCAGACCGCGCAGAGCGGCACGCTGATCGCCACCCCGACGCAGCAATGCCCGCTGAACAACCGCCTCGGCATCGCTGACGACACCCGTGTCGAGGCCGAGCTGCAGTGGTGGATCGACGATGCCGAGCAGCCGCCGATCCTGCGCAGCTACCCGGACGACGACGCCGATGTGGGCGACGAAAGCGAGCCGGAACAGATCGCGTGAAGGCCGAAAGCGGACCGACGGCGCACCAGGTGGCGCTCGTTCAGCGCAGGTTCAGCTGGGGTTCAGGCCGACTGACCGAACGGCACTCCCGCACGGCCCTGGCCGCTGCTAGAGTTCGCTGCCGAGCTATCTGCAGCCCATTGGAGGGCGCATGTCACTGGATGACCGCAAGAAACTCGTCCGTCAGCACATCGACCTGACCTGGAACCGCGGGCGCCTGGCGCTGGCCGAGCACCTGCACAGCAAGGATTTTCTCTACAAGAGCTCCTTCATCGGCCGGCCGCTCGCCAGCGCCGAGTTTCTCGACATGGTCCGGCAGATCCGCCACGCCATGCCGGAACTGGAAGTGGTGGTCGAGGAGTGCATCGCCGAAGGCAACCGGGTGGTCACCTGGAGCACGCTGATCGGCACCATCGAGCAGCCGGCGTTCGGCTATCCGCCTAGCGACAAGGTGCTCAGCATTTCCGCCATGGCCTTCTGGAGCATCACCCCGACGCAGCAGGTGCAGGAGATCTGCACGATGTTCGACATGGAAAGCTTTCGCGCCCAGCTGGGCCTGGATACCCGGCCCTACGCCGAGAAAGCCCTGCCCTGATCCGATCGCTCACCACAGCCAGCCCAGCCACAACAGCGCCACCAGCAGCCAGGCGCTTAGGGTCAGGGCGCCGCGTTCCCACTGCCGATTCCAGCGCCGTTCGCGCGCCCGCCAGCGGTTCCGCTCGAGCTGCATTCCGGGTACGGGCAGTGGCGGCTGGCGCAGCAGGCGGGTGAGGTACAGCGACGCCCACATTGCCGGATTGGGCAACTGCGCCAGCCGCGACGGCACCCTCCAGCCACGGCGCAGCGCCAGCAGCGTCAGACCCAGAGCTGCCAGCAGCGGCCAGAGTGCCGCCCACAGGCCCGCGGGATACACCCCAGCCAGCAGCGCTTCGCGTATGGTCGGCCAGAACCAGGGCACGGATAGCGACGCGATGCTGAGCAGCGCCCACGGCAACCACTGGCCGAGTGGCGCGCGGGCGCGGACGTGCTGCTGATCGCGCCACATCAGCCAGAGCGCGCGCCAGAGCAGCAACGCGGTGGCGATGCTGGCCAGGGTCAGCCAGGGCAACCAGGCGACGAAGGCGCTTTCATGCCAAGCCTCCTTCAGCAGGTACTTCACTGCCGCGCCGCTGGTGAACGGCGCGCCCATGATCGCCAGCGCCGGCAGCATCAGCAGCACCCAGCCCAGACGCGACAGCCGCCCTTCGTGGACCATCCCGGCGGCGAGGAACAGCGCGCCCTTGGCCAGCCCGTGATGCACGCCGAACAGCACCAGCACCGTCAGCAGCGCCGCAGAGGGCGCCTCCAGGCTCCAGGCCAGCGCCAGGATCATCAGCATCCAGCCCATCTGGCTCACCGAGGACCAGGCCAGCACTGCCTTGGACTTGGCCGCGCATAGCCCCAGCGCAGCCGCATAGAGCGCGCCGAACAGGCCGGCGATCAGCAGCGGCGTGCTCCAGGCCGCCAGCGTCGGATCGCTCTCCGGCAGGCAGCGCCAGATGCCGAGAATGCCGGCCTTGAGCATCGCCCCGGAGAGGATCGCGCTGGCGGGTGCCGGGGCCTGCGGATGGGCCAGCGGCAGCCAGACGTGCAGCGGCCAGAACCCAGCCTTCAGGCCGAGCCCGAGCACCAGCAGGGCCAAGGTCAGGTGGTCGATCGGCTGCGCCTGCCAGGTGGCGAAGTCGAAGGCCTGTTCGGTGCTGTGACTGCGCAGCAACAGCCCGGCGAGCAGCAGCATCTCGCCGCAGATCGCCAGTTGCAGATAGAGGCGTCCGGCACGCCGCGGGCCCGGTCCACCGCGCTGCACGATCAACCCATAGGCCGCGAGGCTCATGGCGCTGAAGCCAAGGTAGAAGCTCAATGCGTCGGTGGCGATGATCAGCAGCAGATTGCCGGCCAGCGCCAGTTGCCAGAACGCCCAGAAGCGCAGCCGCTTCCGATCGGTGGCCAGGCTGCTGTTGGCAAAGGTCGCCGCGCAACTCCAGAGCACGGCAGTAAAGCCCAGCCAGGTGCGGGTCAGCGTATCGCTGGCGCCCCAGCGCACACCCTCCCAGAGCCACGGCAACTCCAACGCTGGCGGCGGTTGCAGCGCTGCCAGCAACGCCGGCGCACAGGCTAGCCACAGCCACGGCAGGCTGCGTTCGCGCAGCCACAACAGCAGGACGCCGCCGAGCAACGGTGCGAAAGGCACCAGCAACCAGAGCCAGGCGTTCATATGGCGAACTCCCGCTCGACGATCAATTGGCTCCAGCCCAGCGGGCTGAGCGCGGTGGCCGCCAGCAGGCCGACCAGCAGCGACAGCAGCGCCGTGATCAGCGGCGGCAGCAACAGCATCCAATGGGTTTCGAAACGCTCATCGGCCCAGCGGTTCTCGTGCCAGTCCGCCGGCTCAGCGAACCAGCCCCGCCACAGCAGCGGCAGGAAGTAGGCGGCGTTCAGCAACGCCGAACCGAGCAGCACCAGCAGCACCCAGTCCTGACCGACCTCCAGAGCGCCGAGGCCGAGCGTCCATTTGCTGATGAAGCCGGCAATCGGCGGAATGCCGATCATGCCCAGCGCCCCGATGGAAAACGCCGTCATGGTCCAGGGCATGCGCCGGCCGACGCCGTCCATCTCGCGGATGCGGTGAATGCCCAAGGTCTCGGCGAAATTGCCCGCGCAATAGAACAGCGTGACCTTCATCAGCCCCTGATGGACCAGATGCACCAGGCCGCCCACCGCCGCGACCGGCCCGAGCAGCGCGACGCCAAGCGTCACGTAGGACACCTGGCTGATGGTCGAGTAGGCCAAGCGCTTCTTCAGCTCCTGCTGCTGCAAGGCGCGCAGCGAGCCGTAGAGGATGGTCGCCGCCGCCAACCAGAGCAGCGGCGTGGTGAGATCCAGTTGCGTCAGCGCCTCGGCGCCGAAGACGTCGTAGACCACCCGCACGATGCCGAAGGCCCCGGCCTTCACTACCGCCACCGCGTGCAGCAGCGCACTGACTGGTGCCGGGGCGACCATCGCCTGGGGCAGCCAGCCATGCAGCGGGATCAGCGCGGCCTTCACGCCAAGGCCGAGGATCAGCAGTGCAAAGGCCACCCGCAGCGCCATGTCATGTTCATCGACCTGCTCCAGCAGATAGCCGGCCGCCTGGAAATCCGGCGTGCCGGCCAGGCTGTGCAGCAAGGCCACGCCCATCAGCACCAGCGACCCTCCACCGACGGTGTAGGCCAGATAGACGCGCCCCGCGGCGAGCGACTCCGGCGTGCCGCGATGCACCACCAACGGAAAGGTGGCCAGGGTCAACAGTTCGTAGAACAGCAGGAAGCTGACCAGATTGCCCGCCAGCGCCAGGCCCACCGTGGCGCTGACGCAGAGGCTGAAGTAGCCGAAGAAGCGCGAGCGCAGCGGCGAGTTTTCCAGGTAGCCGATGGCATAGATCGTCGTCACCGCCCACAGCAGCGACGACAGCGCGACGAACAGCAGGGCCAGCGCATCGGCTTGCAGTACCAACGGCACGCCCGGCAACAGCGGCACGCTGAAACGGTACTCGCTGCCCTGGCTGACGCCATAGAGCATGCTGCCGACCAGCACCAGCTTGAGCGTCACGCCGAGCAGGTTGAGGGTCACGCGCAGGCGCTGCCGGTCCTCGCGCAGGCCGAAGATCACCAGGCCCGGCAGCAGCGAGCTGAGCACGATGCCCAGTGGCAGAAACGCATGCCAGCTCATCGCCCGAGCCCTCCCAGCCAGAGCAGCAGCGGCTCGCTGATCAGCGCCAGGCCCCAGACCAGCAGCGCCGGCAGCAACGCCAGCCACTGCGCCAGGCGGTCGGCATGAATGCTCGGCGGATTCGGCCGGGCGCGGTCGAAGCCGTGGGCGACGACGCGGAACACGTAGGCCGCCGACATCAGCGTGCCGAGCAGTACGCCCAGCGCCCATGGCCAGTGCTGCGGCCGTTCGAACAGCGGCTGCAACAACAGCCACTTGGCCAGGAACCCGCCACTGGGTGGCAGACCGATCAGGCTGCCGCCGGCCACGGCGAACGCCGCCAGGGCGATCGGCACGTTCTGGCTGGCGCCTTTCATGCCCGACACCCGCTTGCTGCCGAGGATGCTCTGCAACTCGCCGGCCGCGAGGAACATCGAAACCTTGGCCAGCCCGTGAGCCAACACGAACAGCCACAGGGCCGCATGCAGGCGCGGTTCGTCCAGATGCAGTAGCAGCCCCAGCGCCAGCAGCGCGTAGCCCAGCTGGGCGACCGTCGAGTAAGCCACCAGGGTCTTCAACCGCGGCGCACGCAGTGCCGACCAGCCGCCAGCGATCAGCGCCAGCACACCGGCGGCGCCGAACAGCAGGCCGGCGTCGCGGCCGAATTCAGCCGGGGCGATCTCGCTCCAGATCAGCCAGAGGATGTACAGCGGCCCCTTGACCACCAGCGCCGAGAGCAGCGCGCTGACCGCGGTCGGCGCCGCGGCGTGGGCCGGCGGCAACCACAGGTGCAGCGGCCACAGCGCGGCCTTGAGCATCAGCCCGAGGCTCATCAGCAGCAGCGCCAGATGGGTCACGCCATCGGCTGCGGTCAGTTGCGCCAGCATGGCCAGATCGAGCACGCCGTAGCGTCCGTAGATCAGTGCCACACCGAGCAAATAGGCCAGCGAGCCGGCCAGCGACAGCAGCAGGTAGTTCAGCGCCGGCTTCCAGGCCTTGCGCCCCGCCAGCGACACCAGCGCCACCGCGACCAGGCTGAGCAACTCCAGCGTCACGTAGAGGTTGAACAGGTCCGCCGACAGCCACAGCGCGGCCAGTGCCGCGTGCAACAGGCAGGACAATGGCCAGTAATCCTGATTCCCGGCGGCATGGGCGATGCGCGCTGCATACAGCGCCACCAGCAGGTGCAATCCGGCAGTGAACACCAGCAGCAGCGCGGCCAGCGGAGTCAGGCGGAAACGGATCGCCAGCCCCGCCTCCCAGCCACCGACCAGCAGGCTTCGCTCGCCATGATCGAGCACCACCTGCAGCGCCATGATCGCCGCCAGGAGCGCGCCCAGGCTAAGCGCGATCACCCAGCGGCCGCTGCGCGCCGGGCGCAGCAGGATCAGCAGCAAGGCACCGGCCAGCGGCAGCAGCAGGCTGACCAGGGCGGCGTTCATCGCTCTTGCCCCTTCGAGGTGGCCAGCGCACTGCTCAGGCGCAACGCCAGGGCGGTCGCACTCACCGCCACCACCAGCCCGGTGACCACCAGCGCCACCAGCAGCGGATCGCTCGGGGCGTGACGCGCCGCCAGGGCGATCATCACCAGAAACACGCCGCTGCCCATCAGATTGATGGCGATGATCCGCCGCAGCGCATGGCGCAATGTGAGCAACCCGTGCAGGCCGAGCAGCCAGAGGGCGAAGCCGACGGCGATCCAGAACAGCGTGACGCTCATGACTGCGGCTCCGGGTCGTCGCCGATCACCAGCAGGCTCAGGCTCGCGGCGATGGACAGCGTCGCCGCGGCCTCGATGACGACGATCAGCGGCTTGGCCCAGCCGGTCGGGTACTGCAGCCAGCCATCGCCAAACCAGGCGCAGGCTGCCGCCACCGCGACGAACAACAGCAGGCCGACCAGCACCAGCAGACGCAGCGGCCAGAAGCCCCAGCGCAACGCCGGCAACGCACCGGCCAGACGCAGCAGGACGATGCCGGAGGCCAGCAGCGCGCCGGCCTGGAAGGCACCGCCGGGCGAGGCGGCACCACGCCAGAGCACATAGCCGCCGGCCAGCACCAGCAGCGGCGCGAGGGTTCGGCCCCAGGCGCGCAGCATAGGCCAGGGCTCGCTCAGCTGCGGCTGCAGCGATCCGAGCTGCCGAGCACCGAGCAGGGCCAGGAGCAGGACGGCCAGCTCGAGCAAGGTGTCCCAGGCGCGGAAATTGAGCAGCACCGCCGTGACCGGATGCTCGACGCCGCTCTGCGCCAGCGCGGCATCGATCTGCGTCGGCACGCTCGGTTGTAGTTCGGCCAGCGGCGCGAGCTGCGGCAAAACCATCAGCAAGAGCGGCAGCAGCACCGCCACCGCGGCCAGACGCCGGCGGCGCGACAGCTGCGGCTCGCTGCCGGCCCGTGGCTGGCGCGCCAGCGCGGCGAACAGCAGCACACCGGTCAGTCCGGCGCCGATGGCGGCCTCGGCCAGCGCCAGGTCGGCCGCGCCCAGTCGCGCCCAGACCAGCGCCAGCACCAGGCCGAAGGCGATGAACAGCAACACGCCGGCATACAGCTGGCGCACATGCAGCGCGCCACCGGCCAGACCGAGCAGCAACAGGCCGAGGACCGCATCCAGCAGCCAGTCAGTCATCGCCGTCCTCCTCGTCGGATTGACGTGCCAGCAGCTGACAGGCGGTGGCGCCGGAGGCCAGCACCAGCAGCCAGATCAGCAGCATCTGCGCGACTTCCAGCACGCCGCCGGCGCGCAGCGAAAGGCCGGCGACCACCAGGCCGAGGCCGAGGGTGTCGGCCTTAGTCAGCGCGTGCAGGCGACTCAGGGTATCGGGAAAGCGCAGCAGACCGATGCTCCCGGCGGCGAAGAACCCCAGCCCACCGGCCAGCAGCAGCCAGCTGAAGAAGTCGAGCAGTTCACTCATGGCGGCTACGTCGCAGCAGCTGTACCAGCGCGGCGCTGATCATCGCCGCCAGCAGCGCCAGCACCAGCGCCGCATCGCGCAGTGCCGGCGCGCCCTGCCACTGCGCCAGCACCAGCAGCAGCGCCGCGCCGGTGGTGCCGAACAGCTGCACGGCAAGCAGCCGGTCGACCCGCCGCGGGCCGAGCAGTACGCGCCACAGGCCGATGATCAGGGTCAGCAGCAGAAGTGCACAGAACACTGCCATCAAGGCCGCCCCTCCGCGCCCAGCAGCCGCTCCAGGCGCAGTTCCAGTTCGGCCACGGTGGCTTGCCAGGGCAGGCGTTCATCCAGTACGTGCACACGCATCTCGTCGGCATCGACTCGCGACGCCAAGGTCCCGGGCAACAGCCCGACCATCGCCGAGAGCAACAGGCGCACCCGCGGCGACTGGCTGGTGAGCGGATAGGGATGCCACGCCGGCTGCAGCGGACAGCGTGGCTGCAGCGCACGCCGCGCCACATCCCAGCCACCGAGCAGCATGTGCTTGAGAAAGAAGCCGAGAAACGCCGGCAGCGCCGCCAGGCGCATGGCCATCGGGTGCAGGCTGAGCCAGAGGCTCAGCGCCACGGCCAGGGTGACCGTCGGCACACCCAGCACCCAGCCCTGTCCGGCAGCGAACAGCGCCCAGAGTGCGGTATAGAGCAGTGACCAGAAGAGTGCGTCGGTGGCTCCGCGACGCCATGCGGCCTGTGTCATCACAACCTCCTTGGCATTCCGATCTTTGTTACAAGTCGAGGCCAAGAGTTCGACGCTGTCCACCAAACACCGCGAAGAGCCTTGTATCAGCAGATTGCCGTTCGGCCTGGCCAGCGGCGCTGCACCGCCTGTTTCTCCCAGCTGCGGCCCGCGGCAGGATCAGCACAGGTGTCTCAGGAACCAGTCGCCGGCCAGCCGCGCCACCTCCTCCAGCGTGCCGTGCTCCTCGAACAGGTGCGTCGCCCCCGGTACCACCACCAGCTGATGCACGCACTGCAGACGGGCAGCAGCGGCACGGTTGAGTTCCAGCACCTCGAGGTCGCCGCTGCCGACAAGGAACAGCGAAGCCGCCTTGACCCGCCCCAGCGATAGATCCGCCAGGTCGACCCGGCCGCCACGCGAAACCACCGCGGCGATGTCCGCCGGCCGCGAGGCGGCGGTGGTCAGTGCCGCGGCGGCGCCGGTGCTGCTGCCGAACAGGCCGATGCGCAGATCGTGCAAGCGCGCATCGCTGCTCAGCTGGTCGACCACGCCGCTGAGGCGCTGGCTGAGCAGCGGGATGTCGAAGCGCAGCTGCCGGGTGATCTCGTCAATGGGCTGCTCGTGCTTGGTGAGCAGATCGAAGAGCAGGGTCGCCAGCCCCATTTCGTTGAAGCAATGCGCCACGCTGCGGTTGCGCGGGCTGTGCCGGCTGCTGCCGCTGCCGTGGACGAACACCACCAGGCCGGTGGCCGCGGGCGGCAAGCACAGCTCGCCGTGCAGGCGTGCCTTGCCGAGCGTGAAGCGCATGGGTGTCGCCGCAAGCGCGGTCATGCCGCCTGCCCTCCCTGGGTCCACGCGCGCTCTAGCAGCTCCACCATCTGACGGTCGGGGGTCTGCTCGAAATGCTCGTACCAGCGGCCGATGGCATACAGGTCATGCGGTACATGCAGGCAGACGACGCGATCTGCCAATTTTTCCAGCTGCGCGATGCTCTGCGCAGCCGCCACCGGCACCGCAACGGTGATGCACGTCGCGCCCAGGTGGCGCACCGCCTGCACCGCGGCGCGCATGGTCGCGCCGGTCGCCAGCCCGTCGTCCACCAGGATCACGCCACGTCCGGCGATGAGCGGCGGCGGTCGTTCACCGCGATAGGCCTGTTCGCGCCGCTGCAGCTCGTGGGTTTCCTGGGCGATGGTGCCGTCGATCTCGGCCCTGGAGACGTGGATGTACTGCACGATGTCGTCGTTCATCACACGCACGCCGCCGCTGGCGATGGCGCCCATGGCCAGTTCGCGATTGCCCGGCGTGCCAAGCTTACGCACCACCAGAATGTCCAGCTCCAGGCCCAGCCGCTGCGCCACCTCGAACGCCACCGGTACACCGCCACGCGGCAGCGCCAGGACCAGCGCGTCGTGCCAGTCGGCTTCCTCTGCCAGGCGCTCGGCCAGCGCCGACCCTGCCTGGACTCGATCGAAAAAGGGGATCTTGAAGGTCATGGCAGGCTCCTTGGTTCCGGCACGGGCTGTATTGGAGTCTGGCTCAAGAATCGAGTGCCGGTACGCCATCTGCGACGAACAACCCGTCTGGCTGACCGGCTTCGAAGGCCACCGATCGGAACGGACGTGGACAAGGTTACAAATTCATTGCCGCCGACTCTCTGACGCCATTAAAGTGCCATCACCGATTGCCGATAACTTGGGTAGACCCGTCGAATGCGCTGCCACTGCACGGCGGCCAATGCCTGGGATGGATGATCAATGACCGAGAAGAACAACAAACCAGCGCCATGGCGTATGCGCAGCACCCTGCTGATGACGGTCAGCCTGCTGTTTCCCTCGACTCCCGTGCACGCGGCCGAACACCTGACGCTGCTGACCTGGGAGGAATACCTCAGCGAAGCGGTGATCGAACGCTGGCAAGCCGAAACCGGGGTCGAGATCAGGCAGATCTACTTCGATAGCGGCGACAAGCGCGACGAAGTCCTCGCCAAGCCCGAGCATCGGATCGATATCGCCCTGACGGAGCTGATCAGCGCCTCGCGCTTTGGCGCCCGCGGCCTGCTGGACCCGATCGACGACAAGCAGCTGCCGACGCTGCGTCATGTCCCGCAACGCTGGCGCAACAGCTGCGGGCGCTACGGCGTGCCCTACCTGTGGGGCACGCTCGGCATCGCCTATCGCAGCGACCGCCTGGAAAGCGCGCCACTATCCTGGAAGGACCTGCTGCAACCGGCTCGCGCCGACGAGCCACACATCATCATGATGGAGGATCACGAGGACATCCTCGCCAGTCCGCTGATCCTGCAGAACCATTCGATCAACACCTCGAACAACGACGAACTCAAGGCCGCCTTCGACCTGCTCATGACCCAGTCCAGCGCCGTGCTGACCTACGAGTACGTGATCACCTCACTGCGCAGCCAGCGCTACCTCGACCAGGCCGACATGGCCCTGGCCTACAGCGGCGACCAGCAGGTGCTCAACGAAGTGGAAGGGGTCGACGGCGAGCCCTGGCGCTACGTGGTGCCCGAAGAGGGCACGCTGCTCTGGGTCGATTGCCTGTCGATACCGACCGGCACCGCGAAGAAGGCGCTGGCGCGGCGCTTCCTCGACTTCCTCCAGCAGCCGGAAATCGCCGCCCTGAATGCCGCCGATCTGGGCGTCGCCACACCGAACGCTGCGGCGCAGGCCCTGCTACCGGCGGATATCCGCGCGGATTCGACCATCTACCCGCCGGAAGCGGTACTGGAGAGAAGCCAGGTCTACGAGACGCGACCGCTGGAGGGCACGCAGACGCGGCGGCGCATCATCAGTGCACTGATCAACGCCCATGACGCTAGGTAAACGCACGCTGCTGGTGATCTTTCCGGTCATTCTGATCATCCAGCTGGTTGCCTCGACCACCGCCTACCTGACCCAGCGCGCCTCGCTGCTGGGGCTGGAGCAGGCGCGCCTGGAGCAGCAGCTCTCGGCGCTGACATCCGCCTACCTGGACTACGAGGCGTTCAATCGCAGCGTGCTCTACTCGATCATGGATAGCGAGGCGCTGCTGCTGTTCCTGCGCGAGTCGGACACCGACTTTCGCAACGACACCCTCGGGCTGCGCATCCAGCAGAGCATCCGCTCGCTCTCCAACACCGAGCTGACCTTCGTTTCCCTCGCCGTCGTGCAGCCCGATGGCAGGCCGGCCTACTACTTCGAAAGCAGCTTGTCGCCATTCGCCTCGATGAATGCGAGCCAGCAGCGTATCGTCAGCGAAGCCAGACGGTCATCGGCATCCGGCAACACCCTCTATGTGGAGCAGGCCGATGACGACCCGCTGCTGATGAACACCGACTTCATCCTGCCGGCCTCCAGCAGCCGACCACTGCCGAGCCAGCGCGCTGAGGCCTTCGCCATTCAGCTGGCGGTGCGCCCGGAGCGCTTCCTCAAGCTCAAGCGCAGCCTGGAAAGCGAATACGGTGCGCCTGTCGAAATCTCCGACGAGCCGTTGCCGGCGGTCGCCGGGTTGTCCGCCGGGGTTTCGCTATCGCGCTCGCTGCATGCACGGCTGACACCGGCGCCACACTACACCGCCGAGCGCCTGCAGACCCTCGGGCTCGCCTTCATCGCCGGCGGTGCGCTGATCTGTCTGATCTCCATCGGCCTGCTGCTGTGGCTGATCCGCCGTTCCATTACCGGCCCCATCAGCCAGCTGGACGACCAGCTCACCGACCTGCTGCTGTGCAAGCGCGACGCGCTCGACGAGCCGACCGATGGCGGCGAGATCGGCCGGCTGACGGTGAACATGAAGACCCTGCACGACCGCAACACCGAAGCGCTGCAACGCATCCGCGAAATATCCTGGGAGGACAGCCTGACCCAGGTCAGCAATCGGGCGCACTTCGGCGTGCTGGCCAATACCATGTACGAGCAGTGCATGCGCACGCACAAGCGGCTGGCACTGCTGTTTCTCGATCTGGACAACTTCAAGCAAGTCAACGATCAATACGGCCACGAGGCCGGCGACGCTCTACTGCGAATCTTCGCCCAGCGTGCCCGCGGCGTGCTCGAACGGCATCGCACCGACTACCCGCAGACGGAAACGGCCCTGGCGCGCCTGTCCGGCGACGAGTTCGCCATCCTGCTGCTGAGCGAAACCGGCGACGGCGGCCTGCAGCAACTGTGCGACGCGCTGCTCGGCCTCTGCCGCGGCGGGTTTCGTCTGGAGGATCGCCTGTATCCGGTCAGCGTCAGCATCGGCACCGCCTGCTACCCGGAAGATGCGGACTCGATCACCCAGTTGCTCACCCGTGCCGACACTGCCATGTACCAGGCCAAGGCCGAGGGCAAGAACACCGCGGTGGCCTTCAGCGGCGAGCTGGAGCGACGCAACGAGCGAATCCGCCTGATCGAAGACCAGCTGCGCGAGCTCGACGGCGACGACCAGCTGCGGCTGGTCTACATGCCGGCGCTCGATCGCGAAGGCGCAGTGGTCAGTTGCGAAGTGCTGCTGCGCTGGCATTCACCGATCCTCGGGACGGTTTCGCCCGGCGAATTCATTCCCATCGCCGAGCGTGCCGGGCTGTTCCCGAAGATCGACAGCTGGGTCATTGATCATGCCCTGGCGGAGTACCCGAAACTGGTGCAGCTGTTCGGCGAAGGGGTGCTGCTGGCGATCAACGTGTCCTCCGCGCAGCTCAACGACGACCGCATCTGCCGCTATCTGGTCGAGCGCGCCGCCCATCACGGCGTCGAGCCGGGCAGGATCGAGATCGAGCTGACCGAAACCTACGCCGCCGAGCTGTGCAAGAACACCATGGAAGTGGTCCAGGCGATTCGCCGCGCGGGCTTCCGCGTCGCCATCGACGACTTCGGCGTCGGCTATACCTCGATCCAGCAGCTGCTCGAGTACCCCGCCGACACCATAAAGCTGGACATGGCGATTATCACCCGGCTGACCCGCCCGGAGATGCAGCAGAGCCTGAGCGCCCTCATCGCCTTCTGCCACGCCCAGGGCAAGCGCGTGAATGCCGAGGGCGTCGACAACATGGAAAAACAGTCGGCACTGCTGCAGGCCGGCTGCGACCTGTTCCAGGGCTACCTGATCTCGCCGCCGCGCTCGCTGGCAGCACTGGAGGACTGGATGGCGGTACGCAACCGCGCCCACGGCGCGCTGCGTCTGGAGCCGCTGCCGCCATCGGCTAGCCCGCTAGCCAACCCGGCAGCAGTCAGCAGCGACTACTAGATGGAATCCTCCTCGGCAGCGCCGGCGGGATTGGCGCGCGTCGACATGGCGAGGATTTCCGGCACCACGTCGCGCGCGAACACATCGTGCAGCCGGCGCAGCTCGGCGAACGGGTCGGGATGATGGTCGACGCGGATATCCCACAGCGGGTATTCCTCGTTATCGACCACATACACCGTTGCCGATGACTCGCCATGGCGATCGCCGCCCTGGGCATCGCCGGCGGCGATCGCCTCCATCAAACGCTCCACCAGCGGCAGGTGTGCGCTGCGCTCATAGGCTTCGCAGGCGGCCTCCAGCACCTCGCGGCCCTTGAGCCGGTTGCCCTGCACGCAGAACTGTTCGCCGGCGATCGAGCCGGCCCAGGGCAGGCACTTCTCCCCGGTCCAGCAGGCCGTGCGGCCCTTGCTGTCGATCACCGCGCACTGGCGCTGGCTCATACAGGGATCGGTGCGCCGCAGCCGCTCCAGCACCTCGGCCGCCGGGCTGAACTGGCGCAGGAAACGCAGGCCGTCGATACCGAGGTACGGATTGATCTGCGCCTGGGTCGCCACCGCCCCGACATGGGCCGCCGCGTGGGTCAGCAACTTGCCCACCGCGGGCATCGCCGTGGCCGCGGCCACGCCGAACTGACCGGTGCGCGGGCAGCGGGCGATGATGGAAAAGGTCATGGGCGTGCTCTCTGGATTTGTCAGGGCTTAGGCCCGGGCCGAGCGGCAAACGTTCAGAGCGGGCGGCTCACTCGGGCAATTCGACACTGACCTTGATCGCCGAATACCAGGCCGTGACCGCGGCGATATCCTCGTCGCTCAGTCCCGAGGCGATGACGCTCATCTGCGGATGCTTGCGTTCACCGGAGCGGAAGGCCTGCAGCTGACGCGCCAGGTACAGCTCGCCGTTGCCGGCCAGGTTCGGCGCATCGGCGACCGTGGCGATGCCATCGATGCCGTGGCACGCGGCGCACATCTTCGCCTTGGCCTTGGCGGCGGTCAGATCCGCCGCCAGGGCCGGAAGGCAGGCGCTGCCCAGCAGCAGTGCCAGCGCCAGGGACAGCCGCCGCTTGAAAACCATCGACATGCAGGAATCCTCGAATGGCGCCAGCCCGCCATGAACGGCAGGCCGGCGCGGCGGCTCACTTGCCCTGGTAGGAGATGCGATAGATGGCGCCAGCGGTGTCGTCGCTGACCAGCAACGAGCCGTCCTTGAGCTGCGCGACATCGACGATGCGGCCGTAGTACTCGCCGGTTTCCTCATCCAGCCAGCCTTCGGCGAAGGGCACCGTCTCGCCGGACGGACCGCTGCCATCGGCCTCGAACGGCGTGAACATCACCCGCGCACCAGCCGGCACGGTGCGGTTCCAGCTGCCGCGCTGAGCGCTGAACAGGCCGCCGCGGTACTGCTCGGGAAACTGCTTGCCGGTATAGAACATCAGGCCCATGTCGGCGGCATGAGCGGTGGTTTCCACTACCGGCGAAGTCAGGCCCTCCGGCGGAGTCTCGTCGGCATATTCGTTGGTGCGCACCTGACCACCGCCGTACCAGGGCATGCCGAACTTCATTCCTGCCTTGGGCGCATGATTGATTTCGCCCGGTGGCGTATCGTCGCCCATGCCGTCGACCTGATTGTCGGTAAACCACAGCTCCTTGCTGGTCGGGTTATAGGTGATGCCCACGGAGTTGCGCACACCGGTGGCGTAGACCTCGCGTTTGCTGCCGTCGCGCTCCATGCGCACGATGCCGCCGATGCCGTGCTCAGCGTACAGGTCGAGCTTGTCCTTGGGCGGCACGTTGTGTGGCTGGCCGAGGGAGATGGTCAGTTTGTTGTCCGGGCTGATGGCACAGACCCGCGCCCCGTGGTTGTAGCTCTCCTCGTCCTTTGGGATCAGCTCGCCGGTCGGGACCACGATGTCCGCTGCCACGTCCGGCCCCTCGTAGAAGAACTCCGCCGCCGGGAACACCAGCACGCGGTTGTGCTCGGCGACGAACAGAAAGCCGTCCGGGCTGAAGCAGGGGCCGGGCTGGGTGAAGGAAATCGCCGGAGCGAAGCGCTTCACTTCATCGGCCGTGCGGTTCTTGGTGCGGTCGGTGACCGTCCACAGATCGGTCTTGCGGGTGCCGACGAACACCACCCCGCTGGAAGGCCCAACCGCCATGTGACGGGCATCCGGGACTATGGCGTAGAGATCGATGCGAAAACCCTCCGGCAGCTTGATGCGCTTGAGGTTGTCGCGGATGGCGTCGGCGGTGGGTCCATCCTGGGGGATGGTTTTCATGTCCAGCGACTGGCCGGTGGTCTTCATCGAGCGCATGCGCTCCAGTGCTTCATCACTGGTCGGTGCCGCAATCGCAACGGCACAGCTCATCGCGAGCAGGGCGCTCAGGGTCAGGCAGGGAATCTTCATGGCACGCACCTCAGGGCACCGCCGCGTGGGGCGGTCATCTTGTTGTTATGGCGTTCCCGGCGACGAGCTGCGCACCGGGCATGCGGCTAGCTGCCTGCTTCAGCGTAGCGGCCGCCTGGCCATTTACCACTTGAGGTGCCGTGCGGTGTGGATCAACCCTGGCGCAGCGAAAGGCCCTTGAGGAAATTGCGCAGCAGCTGATCGCCGCAGGCGCGGTAGTTGCTGTGGCCGGGCTTGCGGAACAGCGCGCCGAGTTCGGATTTCGACAGCTGCAGGTCGGCGGCATGCAGGATCGCCTGCAGGTCTTCGTCGCGCAGCTCGAAGGCCACTCGCAGTTTTTTCAGGATCTGGTTGTTGCTGACCGGCAGCTCCAGCGGCGGTGCCGGACGGCTTTCGTCCTTGCCGCGCTTGAAGTAGATCAGCCCGTCGAGAAAACGCGCCATCGCTTCGTCCGGGCATTCCTGATAGCCGTCCTCGTCCTCGCGACTGAGCCAGGCGCGAACCTCGGCATCGTCCACCGTGCAGCCACCCAGGGCGGCAATTTCGGCCATCTGTGCATCACTGGCCTTGAGGGTGTAGCGCAGGCTGCGCAGGACGTCGTTATTGAGCATGTTCGCTCCTCACTGAGAAAAGGCCGGCAGTGTGCGCTTTCGGGCGCCCTGCGGCGAGTCCGATCAACCGTCTTCACGCTCGCCGAGGCGACGGTACAACGTGCGCCGGCCGATGCCGAGCAGGGCCGCGGCGCGGCGCTTGTTGCCGTCCACCAGCTTTAGCACATGCTCGATATAACGCAGCTCCAGCTCCTCCAGAGTCGGTAGCAGCGGGCCATCGCTGAGCTGAGCGAGCAGTTCGGCGCCGGCACTGCGCGCCTTGTCATCACGATAGTCGGCGATGCGGCTGGGCAGGTGCTCCAGCTCGATGCTGCGCCCGTGGCAGAAGGTCACCGCACGCTCGATGGCGTTCTGCAGTTCGCGCACGTTGCCCGGGAACGGATAGCGTCGCAGCTGCGCCAGTGCCGCCGGCGCGATGCCGCGCACCGGCCGCCCGCTGCGCGCGGCAAAGTGGGCGACGAAGCCGGCGGCCAGCAGTTCGAGGTCCTCCTCGCGATCACGCAGCGGCGGCACCTGCAGGATGAAGGTTTCCAGGCGGAAGAACAGGTCCTCGCGGAAGGCCTCACGGCCGGCCTCGGTTTCCAGCGGGCGGTTGCTCGCCGCGATGATGCGTACATCAACGGTCAGCTCGCGCTCGGCACCCACCGGGCGGATCGTGCCCTCCTGCAGCACGCGCAGGAGCTTGGCCTGCAGCGGCAACGGCATCTCGCCGATCTCGTCGAGAAACAGCGTGCCGCCGTCGGCCTGCTGGAAAAGTCCCTTGTGCGCGCGGTTGGCGCCGGTGAAGGCGCCAGAGACATGGCCGAAGAATTCGCTTTCCAGCAATTCGGCCGGCAGCCCGGCGCAGTTGATCGCCAGGAATGGCCCTCTGGCACGTTCGCTTTCCGCATGCACGGCGCGGGCGACCAGCTCCTTGCCGGTGCCGCTCTCGCCGATCACCAGCACCGGCCCCTCGGCGCGGGCAAGCTGGCGGATCTGATCGAACAAACCGCGCATAACCCGGCTACGGCCGAGCATGCCGTGGAAGCGGTCGTCGCTGAGCAGCTGCTGGAAGCGCCGCACCTCGTCGCGCAGGCGTCGCGTCTCCAGCGCGCGGGCCACCGCCAGGGCGAAGTGCTCGAGGTCCAGCGGCTTGGTAAGGAACTCGTCGGCGCCTTCCTTGAGCGCCGCTACCGCCTGCTGAATGCTGCCGAACGCGGTGATCACCAGGAATGCCGGCGCCGCCTGCATCGTCCTGACCCGTCGCAACAGCGCCATGCCATCGGCACCGGGCAGGCGCAGATCGCTGACCACCAGCGCCGGCTCCCAGCTTTCCAGCGAGCCGACCGCCTCCTCCGCACTGGCCAGCGCACGCACCTGCAGGCCGCGATCTTCCAGCTCCTCGACCAGTAGCTGGCGCAGGCTGTTGTCGTCCTCGACCAGCAGCACTCGCTCCTGCGTCACTTCAGTCATGCTCGACCCCCTCGTCGATCAATGGCAATGCGATACGGAAGGCCGCGCCCGGCAGGCTGCCGTCGACCAGTTCGATTCGTCCACCGCACTCACTGACCACGCCATGGGCAACCGCCAGCCCCAGCCCACTGCCCTCGCCCACCGCTTTGGTGGTGAAAAACGGCTCGAACAGCGCGGCTCGGTTCGACTCGGCAATGCCGGGACCGTCGTCCTCGACCTGCAACATCAGCTCGGCACCATCGCGCCACCAGCGCAGGCGCACCAATCCGCCAGGGCTGGCCTGGGCGGCATTGCGCAGCAGATTGGTCAGCGCCTGCTCGAAACGCGGCGGGTCGACCCGGCAGTACAGGGTTTGCGCCGGTGCCTGCAGCTCCAGACGAACCTGCAGCGCAGCCAGCTCATCGGCCACCGCCGCGGCTGCCGAATGCGCCAGCACCTCGGCGGGCACCTTGCGCAGCGGCGAGCCTGCGGCGCGGCCGAAATCCAGCAACTGGCGGACGATGGCACTGAGCCGCGCCACCTGCTGGCGAATCTGCAACAGCGCGCGGCGATGGGTTTCGCCCAGCTCGTCGTCGCGCAACACGCGCTGCGCCTTGCCGTCGATCACACTGAGCGGGCTTCCCAGCTCATGCGCGACGCCAGCCGCCAGCCGTCCCACTGCCGCCAGTTGCTGACTCTGGCGCAGGCGTGCCTGCAACTGCTCTTCGCGGGCCTGCTGCTCGGCCACCTGGCGCTCGGCGGTGGCGATGCTGTCGAGCATCTGATTCAAGGCGCCGGAGAGCACGACGATCTCCTGCGGCCCGCTGCGCGGTGCACGATGCTCGCGCTCGCCGGCCGCGACGCGCTCCATGCTGCGCGCCAGCTGCTGCAGATGCTTGCCCACCGCGGAGCGGTGACCGAGCAGGATCACCACCAGCGCCACCCCGGCGAGCAAGCCGCCCAGGCCCGCGGCGATCAGGCGCAGGCGGCGGATGTCCTGCTCGAAATCGCCCCAGCGCCGGGTCACCTGCAGCAGGCCATTGATCTGCCCGCCACTTTCCTCCAGCGGAACGAAGTAGGAATAAACCGGGCGGCCATTGATGCGCTGATAGGTGCCAGTCAGCTCGCCGCCGGCGGTGAGCTGCTGGATCGCCGACTCGTCCTGATCCGGTTCCACCGCACCGGCGTAGGCCGCGAGCTTGCCATCGCGGTCGTAAACATAGGCGCCATACACGCGACCGACGCCGAGCACCGATTCCAGCACCTGCTGCAGGGTGCGCTCGTGGTTCTTCTCCAGGCTGGCGCTGAGCGGCAGGCGCACCGCTCGCGCGACCAGCTCGACCTCGGCCTGCAGGCGCCGTTCGCTGCTGCGCTCGACCGTCCAGAGCACCACCGAACTGAAGCCGAACATGATCGCCATGAGCGGCACGATGACCTTGAGCAGAAGCGCGCCACGAAGGCTCGCCGGGCGCTGCCAAATTGATACATGTGTCATATGGGCACACTACAGACGCCCTTTTTGCCGGTCCACCCTGCCCCGACGAAACGATAAACCCTTTAAATAACAAGCAATTAGACACACCAACCAGAGCTGGCACAGCTGCTGCAATGACGAATACGTCTTTAACCGAAGCAGGAATGAACATGACCCAGCACAACGCTCGTCTCGCCTTCGCCGGAATCCTCTCGCTGTTCCTCGGCCTGGCCGCCCCCCTTGCATCGGCGCAATCAGCCAACCCGGCACCTACCGCGCAGCCAGCCGCCGGCGCACAGGCGCAGCAGTTCAGTGAAAAGAAACTGGAGAACTTCGCCGAATCACTTGGCGAGATCATGGAGATCCGCGAGGAATTCACCGGCAAGCTGCAAAAGACCGAAGACGCCGACAAGGCCCGTGAGCTTCAGCAGCAGGCCAACGAGAAAATGCTCGGCGTGATCGAGGAAAACGACATCAGCATCGACGAGTACAACGCCATCAACGAAGCCGTGCAGACCGACCCGGAACTGCGTAACCGTGTGATCGCGATGATGAAGTGAAGCGTTGCTGTAGCGCTGCGTTAGGCACGTTACGCGACGGGAAATGCCCCGCTTAGGCAATGCCGGCGGGGTCGTTTCGCTTCATGCGGCCCGAGCGCGAGTCCCAACTTCGCGCTCGGCATGCAACGGGTAGCGGTGGCATACAACGCAGCCCCCTTTGACGAACGGTTACTCAAGCTCGCCTGGTGTAGCTGACTGGTGAGGTGGGTCTGCGGTCACCGTATCCTGTTCGGTCCGATGCAGATTTCGATTAGGTACCGATTCGCTGTCCGACAAACCTTCGACCGGCCGACCGTCCTCCGTGACGATCTGCCCCTGCTCGTTTCGATGTGTTTCGAGCTTCTCCTGAGGGGTCGGAATACCCATCTGACTTGCCCGCGAGCCAGTGTCATCACGAGGGGTGCCTGCCGGCCATTGTGCGGCCGCATGCGGTACGGATAGAAAAAGCGTGGCCATTGAGATGGAAGCAAGCAAGTATCTGTTCATGGTGTTCTCCTCTTCCCTTGGGCGGTGAGCCCAGCTCAGGGCGGTGGAATCTTCTGCCCAATCAATTACTCGCCGCGCCTACTGGCTTGCAGACGAGCATGGCAATCGGGCCGCCCGCGGAATATTTACCCGGCACTTGCATGACGACCTCTTCGTTCGGGCTGATCGAAGCAGCGGGTGTAGCCGTCATGGCCGTTTCCTCAGGCAGAGCATGGAATTGGCAGGAAGCGGTCTCCGCGCTACGGTTGGTCACCTTGATCGCCGGTACACCACGCAGATCGACCTGTTCAGAGGATGCCGAAGGCACGCCAAGCTCCTCGATCTCCATATTCATGCCATTCAGACGAGTCACGACCATCGGGTCGTCGGCTAGAGCTGGGAGAGCAGACGCGAGGGCAGCGAACGCCAAAATTGGTCTTTTCATCCGGGTTCTCCATTGAGTCTTACCATGTGAGAACGGTCAGGCACCAAGGAGTTCGCTGGCCCGTCAGGTCACCGGGGGGCCTGCAATAATCCGCGCCACCTCTCCCCCTCGGCTTGCAGATGCTCGGGCACGATGTCGTCTTTTCAACTGCCACCCTCTACAGCAGCAAGACGCGCACGAAAGTCGAAGTAGTGTTCGAGCACCCGCTCCGGCGCCTCGACCTGCGGGTAGTGACCGATGCCCTCCAGCAGCACGGTGTCGGGCGTCGGAATCAGCTCGCGGTAGCGCGCCACCATGTGCGCACCAGAGATGGGATCGGCCGCACCGTCGACCACCCGCAACGGCACATCGCAGCGCTGCATGGCCGTGACCCAGCGCTCGCGTTGTCTGACCCGCTCGGGCATGTAGCGGATCAGCCGGTGCATCACCGCCGGTCCGCCGCTCTCGGCGATCAGGCGCCAGTAATCGTCCAGCTCGGCGTCGCTCGGCTGCGTCTGCGCACCGAACACCCGGCCGAAGGTCGCCCCGAGCGTACGCCGCGAGAACAGCCTGCCCAGCAGGAAGCCGAAGGGCCCGAGCAGCAGTTTCTGCACCCGTACCGGATGATGGGTTTCCGGGAACAGCCCGCCATTAAGGAACACGCAGCTGGTCAGCGCGATGCGCCCTTCGCAATGCCGCGCCAGCAGCTCCTGAGCGACGCTGTCGCCATAGTCATGCGCCAGCACATGAATCGCGCCGTCGATACCCAGCTCCGCCAGTAGTGCCTGCTGCAGATCGGCCTGCTCGATCAGGCTGTAAGCGTGCCCGCGCGGCTTGGCCGAATAGCCGAAGCCGAGCATGTCACAGGCAACCAGCCGATAGCGCGCCGCAAGTGGCTGCCAGACCTTGTGCCAGTCCCAGCTGGCGGTGGGAAAGCCATGGATCAACAGCAGCGGCTCACCTTCGCCAGCCGTCCAGTAGCGGATGCGCTTGCCGCCAAAATCGAACTCGCGAGCGCTGGCGCGCCAGCTATCTAGTGCCATGCCGTCGGTGCTACTCATTCGTTTTTCTTGTTTTCGTGGAGACGAAGCCAGTCTAGCGGGGTGGCGTGGAACGACGACTTGCCGTGCCGGCCAGCTTGGTGGCCCGGCGAGTCAGCTGGGCGCTGCTGGGAGGAAAAAGGGGGGCGAATCAATGGTTCTGCATACACGGAAAACACCGTTACTGCGACGGAACCAAGGTTCGCCCAGCCCCTCGCGGACGCCTGGAACAGTTACCGCCCGACCGCGCCACCAGGTCAGTTCACGGCTGCCCCGCCATGATCCGCGCCACCTCGCCTTCGGCCTGCAGGTGCTCGAAGGCGGCCTGGGTGCGCAGCACGGTGTCGTCGTCGGTCTGGCGGCTGTAGGCCATGTAGAGCTGCGTCGAGGTGTGCGGGCTGAAGATCTTCTCGACCGTGACCGGGTCGACGCCGGCCTCGGCGCACAGGGCGAGCATGTCGTGCTCGGGCATCGGCACCAGGTCGACCTGGCCGTTGACCAGGCGTTTGAAGTTGTCGCTGTTGTGCGCACTCACCACGATCTTGCTGAAGCCGTTGGCCTGCAGGTACTGGTGCCGGACGTCGTCGCGCATGACGCCGATCCGGTAGGCCTTGGCCGCCTCCAGGTCCGGCACCCGGATATCGTCCCGCTCGCTGAGTTTGTAGAAGTGGTAGTCGATGCGCATGATCTCGCCGACCCAGCGGAACAGCGCTTCGCGTTCGGAGGTGCGTGCGATCAGGTAGATCAGTACGCCGGGCTCGCGCAGGGCCATGTCATACGCCCGCGCCCACGGGTAGAGGCTGACCTGGTAGTCGTTGAGGCCGGCGCGCTGCAGCGTGGCCTCGACGACCCGGCTCGCCGTGCCGGCTACCTTGCCGTTCTCCAGGTAGCTGTAGGCGGTGTCTTCGGTCACCACGCGCAGCGGACCGGCGTTGGCCGTGGTGGTGCCGAGCAACGCGAGGAAGAAAGCGGTCCAGGCAAACGGATGCATCATGCAGTCCTCATGCGATCAGTCGGAAATGCAGTTGCGCCCGTGGGTCTTGGCCCGGTAGAGGGCCTCGTCCGCGCGGTGCAACAGTTGGTCGAATTGGTCCATGGTGTCCGGATCGAGCACGGCCAGGCCGATGCTGAAGGTCACGTAGGGTGAAACGGCGGAAGCCTCGTGGGGCAACTCGCGCTCAGCCAGGCGTTGCTGCAGGCGCACCGCCGCCCGCCGCGCAGCCTCGGCATCGACGCCGGGCAGCAGCACGACGAATTCCTCGCCGCCAAGCCGCGCGACCACCTCGCCGGCGCGGGCGAATACGGACTGCAACGTGTCGGCGACCATTCGCAGGCACTGGTCGCCCTGGGCATGGCCGTAGTGGTCGTTGTAGCGCTTGAAGAAATCCACGTCGCACATCAGCACCGCCAGCGGCTGGTCCTGACGCAGGGCACGGCGGAATTCGACTACCTTGATCTCGTCGAACTGGCGCCGGTTGGCCAGTCCGGTAAGCGGATCGCTGCGCGACAGCTCTTCCAGTTGCACATTGGCGGCGCGCAGTTCGGCAGTGCGCTCCTCGACCAGCTCGGCAAGGCGGTCCCGGTGCGCGACCAGGGCCAGCTCATCCTGGTGCTGGCGCTCGAGATAGGCCGAGAGTTTCGCCTGCAGGCTGTTGACGCCGCCTTCCAGCAGGCTCAGCTCGTCGTGCCGCTTCGGCGAACGATCAAGGCGCAGGCTGCGATCGAGATTGTCCGGCGTCAGCCGCGTCAGGTGACGGGCAATGCGCCGCACATGCAGGGTGACCGTGCGGTTGAACATCCACATGATCAGCCCGGCCAGCAACAGCGACTGGATGATCTGGGTGATGACGATGTCGTAGACCTCGGCAAGCATGCGCTCCCAGAGCAGTTCTTCATTGCCTTCGAGCACCAGCTCGCCCACCGTCTCACTGGCGCCGGCGTAGGGTTCGTAGCTCAACTGATGCTGCAGGCGCGGCGCGCGGTGCTCGGCCGGCTGCTCACCCCGTTGCCGCTGAACCAGTTCCGGCTCGCGGCCACCGCGGATGATCCGCAGCTCGACGCGGCCGATGGGCGCGGCCTGCACCACGCTGTCGAGCTGCGAATGCAGGGAATCACTGTCCATTTCCCAGATCGCCTTGGACAGGGTGCTGCGGAACACCTGATCGATCAGCGCCAACTCGGCGTTCATCTCCGCCAGGTTGTTCTGCCAGGCGGTCCAGGTCCGCAGCCCGACGGTGGCGAGGGTGAACAGCAGGCAGAAACCGAGGGTGGCCAGCACCAGCCGGCGGCCGAGCGAACCCACCGGCCGCGGCACCGACTCGCTGATCGTGGTGGTTGAGTCGTCGTTCATTTCAGCCATTTCGCGACAATCGCGTCGTAGCGCCCATCGGCCCGCACGCGAGCCAGCGCCTGGCGGAAGCGCTCGACGACTTCATCCGGCGTGTCGCGACTGAACGCCATGCACAGGCCATTCGCACCGCCAAGGTCGTCCAGGCTCAGCTGCGGCACCGCCGCCTCGTTCGGATCGCCACTGGCCTGGCGCACCAGGTAATGGGCATTGAGTTCGTTGGATATCCACAGATCCACCCGCCCCGCCTTGAGCTTCTGGTAGTTGTGCTCGTACTTGTTGCTCGACTGCAGGTTGCGGCCGACGGCGAAGCCCTTGTCGATCAGATACTGCTCGCCGACATCCGCCTTGACCGTGGCGATCTGGTATTGCCGGGCATCGTCCAGGGTTTTCAGGTCGAACTCGGTGCCGGGCAGCGAGAACAGGAACCAGCGGGTCGGCGCGATCACCCCGACCCACTTGAACAAGGGCTCGCGCTGCGGCGTGCGGGCGATGGAATAGATCAGCACGTTCTCGTTGTTCAAGGCGATGTCATAGGCACGGGCCCAGGGCATGGAACGGATGCGCACGTCCTCGCCGGCCTCCTCCAGTACCGCCTTCACCACCTCGGTGCCCATGCCGGTCAGCTCGCCATCGACGGTCATGTTGTAGGGCGGCAGCTCTTCGGTGACCGCGGTTATGACGTGCCCCGCCATCGCACCGGGCGCCCAGCACAGCACCAGGGCGGGCAACAGCCTGCAAAGGCGAGCCAGCGACGTTTTCATGAGGCAGTCCCCCACGGCGCATGGCACCGGGCAACGAATCGAAGCGTGACGTCGAAGAGCAGCAGTTGCTCGTCGAGCGATGCTTCTTTTTCGGCGCTCGGCCGGGAAACTTCAACCACTGATCCGCAGCGACAGGCTAACGGTGCGGCAAACCGACGAATGGCCGGAGCCGATCAGGCAAGGGACGCGGCAACGAATCCTGCCCGACTCAGCCCCAGCCAGTTCAAACCCTCGCCCGCACCTGCCGCGGGCTGATGCCGAACTGGCGTTTGAACGCCGTGGCGAAGTTGGCCGGACTGTTGTAGCCGGCGCGCCAGGCGGCCTCATTGACGCTGGCACCTTCACGCTCCAACGCATCCCGCGCCAGTTGCAGCCGGCGGGCACGCTGGTACTCGAACACGGTCATGCCCTTGAACAGGCGAAACTGCCGCTGCAGCGTGGTGGCATTGACGCCCACCTCCCGGGCGATGCGCTCCAGCGTCCAGTCGTCGGCCTCACCGCTGTCGAGGAGCGCGAGGAGGCGTTGCAGGCGGCGGTACTCCTGCGGGCGCAGGCCCTGTTCCGCCGACGCCGAGCCATCACCCAGGCTGATCAGTGCCTCGCAGGCGATGTCCAGTGCGCGGCTTTCCAGGTACAGGCCCTGAAGCAGCGGGTCATAGCCGGGCGGGTTGAGCATCTGCTCGGCCAGGGTCAGCAGCCGCGCCGAAGGTTTCCAGATGCGCGGCGCCAGGTGGCTATCCATGAAGCGGCGGATCGCGCCATCGCTCGAGTCGACGCCCTCCCCGCGCCCTTCGAACCAGTCCGGCGTCAGGCTCACCACCAGCTTGCGGATATGACTGCCGCGGCGCGCCTGGCGGCGGAACAGCACGGGCTCGTTCATCGAAACCGCCACGCCCTCGGGAGCTCGCTGCGACGCCGACTGACCGAGCGTCAGCGACAGATCGCCATAGCTGACCCGGCTCTGGCCCTGCAGAAAGAGCACGAACGATACCCGCGGACCAACCACATTTTCGGTGACGAAATCCTGCAGCTCTTCGCAATCGGACCAGTGCAGCGACAGGCCATCCCGCAGCTGCGCCCACTTCACCCGGCCGTAGAGCAGGCGGTCGTCATCCTCGTTGGGCAGGCGCAGCCCCGGCCTGCTCATGGCCGGCAACTCATCGCCACGAATGATGTGATCGGCTTGATTCATGCGGCGCTGCGCCTCGAACTGACGGGATTGCAAAGCAAATGTTCGGCCCCGCAAAGGTTCGCGAAGCGGCTGGGTGGCAGACTACGCGCCGACATCTTTTGATGCAAATCATTATCATTAAGTAGCGCGAACGTTTGCCAACACGTCGCCGCCGCTGCGACAGGAGCCGCCCATGGACAGAATTCTCCGCACCTCAAGCCTCAGGCCATTGCTGCTCGCCGGCCTGCTCGCCCCATTTCCGTTGAGCGCCCTGGCGCAGAGCGTCGCCGCCCAGGCCGAACCGGTGCAGCTGGAGAGCATCACCGTAGAAGGCAACCGCCTGTACGACATGCCGTCTTCGGAGCAAAGCGGCGGCTACACCGTGCCGGCCGCCACCGTCGGCACCAAGACGCCGGCCGAACTGCGCGACATCCCGCAGTCGATCAGCGTGTACACCAGCGATTACATCCGCGACCGCCAGTTCGTGAACCTGGATGACCTGGCCAAGTACTCCACCGGCCTGCGCACCCTGAGCAACGACAGCGGGCGCTCGTCGATCTATGCGCGCGGCTACGAGTACGACGAATTCAACATCGATGGCCTGCCCGCGCCGATGGCCAGCATCAACGGCACGCTGCCGTCGCTGTCGCCGTTCGATCGGGTCGAGGTCATGCGCGGGCCGTCCGGGCTGTTCAACAGCACCAGCGAGATGGGCGGCATCGTCAACATGGTGCGCAAGCGCCCGACCCGCGAATTCCAGGGCAGCCTGACCGGGCGCTACGGCAGCTGGGACACCCATTACCTGGAAGCCGACCTGTCCGGCCCGCTCGACGAGCAGGGGCGCGTGCGCGGCCGTACGGTGATCTCCCGCGCCGACACTAACGGCGAGGTCGACTACAACGCCAACACCAGCGAGAGCTTCTATGGCGCACTGGACATCGACCTGTCCGACGCCACCGTCATGTCTTTCGGGCTGATTCACCAGACCAAGGACATCCTCCCGCACAACGGCTATCCGGCCGCCATCGACGGCAGCCTGGAAGACTTCAGCCGCTCGACCTACCTGGGCGCCGACTGGGGTGATTTCGACAGTCGCGGCACCGACGTCGTCGCCGAGCTGACCCATCGCTTCGACAATGGCGGCTACGGTCGCGTGGCGGTGCGCGGCTCCAGGCGCGCGACCGATTACCTCTATGCCTTCACCGCGCGCAACGTCAACAGCGGCGCGACCAGCCTGGCCTACACCGCCCGCGATCTGGAGCAGGACACCCTCGCCGTCGATGCCAACTACAGCCAGCCGTTCGAGCTGCTCGGGCAGGTCAGCGAGTTCGTCATCGGCAGCGATTTCAAACGCTACGAGACCGAGTACGCGGACGCCCGCGGCAATCTCGGCGCCATCGACGTCGCCAGCTACCAGCCGGGCGACACCAGCAAGCCGAACGTCACCTTCGGCACACCGACCGAAACCGACGAGCGCGAAGCCGGCCTCTACGCCAAGCTGACCTTCCGCCCGATCCAGCGCCTGGCGCTGATCGGTGGCGCGCGGGTCAGCAGCTTCGAAGGCGAGAACAGCAGCGCCACGCAGGATGTGCGCGAGTCCGGCTATGTCACGCCCTACGGCGGCCTGGTGTTCGATCTGGATGACCAGCACTCCCTCTACGCCAGCTACTCGCAGGTATTCAAGCCGCAGAGCGAGGCCGGTGCCGACGGCCGCATCATCGACCCGCGCGAAGGCGAACAGTACGAGGTCGGCATCAAGGGCAGCTATTTCGGCGGCGACCTGAACGCGCGCATCACCGCCTTCCAGCTCACCGACGAGAACCGCGCGGCCGGCGCCATTGATGACAGCGGCGCGCCGATCAGCGGCGTCTACGAGGCCACCGGCAAGACCCGCATCCGCGGTGGCGAATTGGAAGTCAGCGGCTACCTGACCCCCGACTGGGAAGTGCTGGCCGGCTACACCTACATGAAGACCGAGAACCTGGCCGGTGACGACAACGCGCTCTTTGCGCTGATGCCCCAGCACCAGGCCTCGCTGTGGACCAAGTACACCCTGCCCGGCGGTGCCCTGCGCGGCCTGGGGATCGGTGGTGGTGTGACCGCGATGAGCGACTACTACATCGAACGCGCCGGCAGCCCGCGCCTCAGCGCACCGGGATATGCAGTGGTGGATGCCAAGCTGTCCTACCCGATCACCGACAAGCTGACCGGCACCTTCGACGTGAACAACCTGCTCGACCGCAAATACGTTTCGCGGGTTGGCAGCGTCGGCACCTTCAACTTCTACGGCCCGTCGCGCAGCTTCACGGTGGGCGCCCGTTACGAGTTCTGATCCACCTGGCCGCTTGCGCCCGTAGGCGTCGGCGGCTGACTTCCGGAGATCACCATGCCCCAGTTTCACGCCCAGGTGGCGACACCCCGCGCGTCACGCAACATGATGCGGCTGTGCAAACACTTCGCGCACAAGGCCGAAGTCCAGCTGGACGAACGTCAGGCGCAGGTCGAATTCGCCTTCGGCCAGTGCCGGATGCTCGCCGATGACGAGCGACTGCTGATCGACTGCCAGGCCGCGGCCGGCGAGGCGGAAAAGCGCCTGCGCTTCGTCATCGACGACCACCTCCATCGCTTCTCGGGTGAGGAAGCACTGAAGGTGAACTGGCTGGACGGACCGCTACCGCCAGGCCACAGGCAGGTCGAGCCATGAAAGGCGCCCTGCTCGCCGTGCTCGCCAGTCTGGGGCTTGCCGCCGTACAGGCACACGCCGGGGAAGCAGCCGGCTGGCAGCCAATTCAGCTACCGCACAGCAGCCAGCGTGACCTGCATTCGCAACGCACTGGCAAGGACTACCGCATCTTCGTCTCGGAGCCGCGACACGCGCCACCGCCGGGTGGCTATCCGGTGCTCTATGTGCTGGATGGCAATGCCCTGTTTCCGGGGCTGGCGATCCAGGCCCAGGCGCTGGAGGATCGGCCTGACCCTAATCTTCGCGATTCGGTACTGGTGGTTGGCATCGGCTACCCCGGCGAGGCCCTGTACGACTTCAAAGCGCGCGCCGAGGATTACACGCCCAAAGCTGACGATCGCCAGCGCCTGCCGGGCCGCGAACCGCCGCCATCGGGCGGTGCCGATGACTTTCTGGCCTTTATCGAGGACGAACTCAAACCGCAGATCGCCCAGCGCTACCCGGTCGACGCCCGACGGCAGACCCTGTTCGGTCATTCCTACGGCGGCCTGTTCACCCTCTACACACTGTTCACCAAGCCGCAGGCATTTCAGGGCTATGTGGCCGCCAGCCCGTCGATCTGGTGGTACCAGGGCTATGTCGAACGCACGCTCGAAGCGTTCGAACGGCAGCTCGCGGACCAGCCTGTCGCCGCGCGCCTGCTGGTCACGGCTGGCGGTGCCGAACAGCCCGCGGCGGGTGCCGCCATGGACGACCCGCGCCAGCGCCATATGGCCGAGCGGCGCATGGTCGGCAATGCCCGGGACCTGATCGACCGCCTGCAGCGGCTGTCCGGGCGCGGCCTGCACAGCGAATTCCAGCTGTTTCCGGGAGCCAACCACGGCACCAACGCCGCACACAGCTCGGTCGTGGCACTGGCGTTGGCGGCCGCGATCGGGCGCCAGCCATCCCGCGATCAGGACGACTGAGGATGACGAAAGCGACGAGAACCGACCGGTCAGCCGGCCAGGGCAAGTGCAGGCAAATGCCCGGTGCTAGAGTCGGCGCTGCCTTTTCCATCACTGGAGACACCATGCGTCCTCTTTTCAATGCCCTGCTGCTGGCCCTGCCACTCTCGCTCTCTTCACTGGCTTTTGCCGCCGAATCGCCTGCCGGCCGCTGGCAGACCATCGACGACGAAACCGGCAAGCCCAAGTCCATCGTCGAAATCCAGCAGGCCGCTGACGGCACGCTGAGCGGCAAGGTCGCCGAAATCCTGAAATCGGATCACGGACCGAACCCGGTTTGCAGCGAATGCGACGGCGAGCGCAAGGATCAGCCCATCACCGGCATGACCATTCTCTGGGACCTCAAGCCGGACGGCGAGCAGGCCTGGAGCGACGGTACCATCCTTGACCCGGCCAAGGGCAAGACCTACCGCGCCAAGGCCAGGCTGGTCGAAGGCGGCGACAAGCTGGAGGTCCGCGGCTACATCGGCATCGAGGCGCTGGGCCGTACGCAGACCTGGATTCGCCAGTAACCTCGCTCGGCATCCGAGAGCCGGACCGCCGCCCGGCTCCCGGATTGCACGGTGGCGCCAGGCCAGGGTCGAACCCTGCATGCACTCACTTGCCCTGCGCCTCCTGCACCCATCGAGTCCCCGCCCTCGCCGCGCACTCTGCCTGGCGATGCTGTTCCTTCTCTGCCCGCTGGCAGTCGCCGATACCCGGCTGACCGCCGTACTCGCGCAGGCCGAGCGCCTGGAGCAGCTGCAAACCCTGATCATCGCCCAGCGTGGCGAGATCCTTGCCGAGCGCGGTTACCACGGCCATCGCACGACCACGCCGAGCAACATCAAATCCGCGTCCAAAGCGGTGATTTCCGCACTGGTCGGCATCGCCATCGACAAGGGCGTCATCGAGAGCGTCGAGCAGCCCATTGCGGAGCTGCTGCCAGCCGACCTGCCCGGCAAGCCCGATCCACGTCTGCAGCAGGTGACGGTTGGCAACCTGCTGAGCATGCAGGCCGGGCTCGGATCGACCTCCGGGCGCAATTACGGCGCCTGGGTGGCGAGTCGCAACTGGGTTCGTGCGGCACTGGCACGACCGTTCGAGGCCGACCCCGGCACGGCGATGATCTATTCGACGGGCTCCAGCCATCTGCTCTCGGCAATCCTTACGCGGCGCACCGGCAAATCCACATTGCAGCTGGCGCGACAGTGGCTGGCGCCACTCGACGGCTTCACCATCAGCGCCTGGACGCGCGACCCGCAGGGCATCTACCTGGGCGGCAACGAGATGGCGATGACGCCACGCTCGCTGCTGGCCTTCGGCGAGCTCTACCGCCGCGGCGGGCTCAGCGCATCCGGCGAGCGATTGCTGTCGCAGGACTGGATAGAAGCGTCCTGGACACCGCGCACCCGCTCGCGCTACACCGGGCACGGCTACGGCTATGGCTGGTTCATCACCGAGCTGGGCGGAGAAACGGTCCGCTATGGCTGGGGTTATGGCGGACAGATGGTCTACGTGGTGCCGGGCCTCGAGATGACGGTGGTGATGACCTCCAACACCCAGCAGCCCTCCAGCGGCGCCATGGGGCATCGCGACGCGCTGCACCGACTGCTCGGCGGGATCATCGGCGCGCTGCATGAGCCGTCCTCTGCAGCAGAACCCTAGCCCTGCACCAGCCGCTGCAACGCAGCGCGGTCCAGGCAGCGATAGCGAAACGAGGGCCGGCCGATCTGCCCGTAGTGAAAGGATTCTTCCAGCAGCTGTGCATCGCTCAGATGCTTGAGGTACTTGCGTACCGATACCCGTGACATGCCGGTGGCAGACAGCAGCGTTTCGCTGGTGAAACCGTCCTCGTCCAGCGCCAGGATCGCCTGCGCCACCTGCGCCAGCGATGCCGGTGTCAGCCCCTTGGGCAGGTCGCCGGGGCGGCGCAGGTCGGTGGCGGGCGCCTGGCTGAACAGCCGGTCGATATCGCCCTGGCCGAGCTGATCCGGCAGGCGGGACAGCGCATCGCGGGCACGGCGGCAGGCCTCGACCGCATCGCGGAAGCGCTCGAAACTGAACGGTTTGACCAGGTAATCCCGCGCGCCGAGGCGTTGCGCCGCGCGCACGGTCTCGATCTCCGAAGCGGCGGTGATCAGCACGGCATCGGTGTTGCGGTCCTGCGCGCGCAGATGGCGCAGCACCTCCAGCCCGGAGCGATTGCGCAGGTAGACGTCGAGCAGCAGCAGGTCCACCGCCTCGCGCTCCAGCAACTCGAGCGCGGCCGGCACGCTCTCGCACTGGCCGACCAGCTCGACGCCCTCGAGCCGGGCCAGGTAATCGACGTTCAGGCGCATGACCATCGGGTCGTCCTCGACGATCAGCACGCGCATGACTGCTTTCATGATTCGACGTCTCCCGCGGCGCTCCGATAGGGCAATTCAACCTCGAACAGGCTGCCACGACCGGCCTCGGAATACACCGCCAGGCTGCCGCCCCAGGCCTCGACCTGTTCCTGCACCGCGGCCAGGCCGATGCCACGCCGCTCGCCCTTGGTGGATACGCCGCGCTGGAAGATCTGCTCGCGCACTGCGGCTTCGATTCCGCCACCGCTGTCCTGCACGTGCAGCGAGAGCAGCGCTTCGTCGTAGTCCAGCGTCAGGTTGACCCGTCGCTCGTCCTCGTCGGCCACCGCTTCGAAGGCGTTCTCCAGCAGGTTGCCGAGGATGGTCACCAGGCCATGGATCTGCTCGGGCACGGCGGCCGGCACCGGGTGTTCGACATCCGTCTGAAAGAGGATGCCGCGCTCGCGGGCCTCGCTCTGCTTGCCGAGCAGAAAGCCCGCCAGCACCGGTTCACCGATCCCCTCGACCAGTGATGTCGCCGGCGCCAGCTGGTGATCGGCGAGGTCGCGCAGATAGGCGCGCAGGGCATCCAGATCACCCATCTGTGCCAGCCCGAGCAGCACGTGCAGCTTGTTCTTGAATTCGTGGGTCGCCGCCCGCAGCGCTTCGGCATAGCGGCTGACACCGGTCAGCTGCTCGGCCAGGGCGTTGACTTCGCTCTTGTCGCGGAAGGTCGCGATGGCGCCGATCACCCGGCCCTGATGACGGATCGGCGCACGATTGGCGAGGATCGCCCGACCGTTGAGGCTGAACTCACGATCCCGCTGCTCGGTTGCGCTGGCCAGCACCTCGGGCAGGCCACTGTTGGGCAGGTATTCGGCGATCGGCCGGCCCAGCGGTGGTTTGCCGAGGCCGGTGCTGGCCAGCAGGCGCTCGGCGGCGGGGTTGACCAGGGTGATGCGCGCCTGGTCGTCGACCGCCAGAACGCCTTCGCGCACCGAGGCCAGCATCGCCTGACGCTCCTCCACCAGCCAGGTGATCTCATAGGGTTCCAGCCCCAGCAGCACGCGCTTGATATAGCGTGCCAGCAGGTGCGCACCGAGGGCGGTGACCAGCATCAACGCCAGTACACCGAGCACCACGCCGCGCTGATGAGCCTTGAGCAGCTCGCCGAGCGAAGCCAGGGTGACCCCCACCGAGACGGCACCGAGCACCGCTCCCTCGTCGTTCAGCACCGGAGCGAAACCGCGAATACTGCGCCCCAGACTGCCATCGGCACGCGAGGCATAGGTCTCGCCGGTCAGCGCCGGGCCTTCGTCGTCACCGCGAAAGGCCTGGCCGATGCGGGCAGGCTCCGGGTGCGTCAGGCGCTGGGCACGCGGGTTCATCACCACGATGAAGTCCACGCCCAGGCGCTGGCGCAGGCCATCGATGTCCCGTTGCAGCGGATTATCGGGACTGAATTCGGCATCCGGGTTGGCCAGCGCTCGCTGCACATCGGTGCGTGCGGCGACGCTCTGCGCCAGGTTGGTCACCCGCGAAGCCTGCCCCTCTTCGAGGGTGTCCTGCAGCTGCACGTTGAACAGCCAGAGGGCGAGCGCCAGCGCCAGCACCACCATGACGGCGACCAGCAGCGAGATCAGCGTATTCAGGCGCAAGCGCACAGCCATCACTCCAGTGCATGAGCGGACGCTCGACGCGCCGCGCTAGAGGGCCGGATCGAGCCAGCCCTGTGCTCCAGGGTCAAGCTCGGCTCCACTTTTTTTAGTTTCGTAATGGTTTTTTAACTTCGCCAAACATTGGCCGCGAAGAATCTCTGCTTAAGGTAGCCCCGGCGTGGTTGTCCGACCGCGCATTCGCAAACATCACCCGTACGTGCGCCGCCTGGCCGCCACGTTCGAAGGAGTACAACAATGAATCGGACCACGCTGAGCGCTGCCGTGCCTGAAGGCAGCCCGAACATTCCCCTGCTGTCCCAACGCATCTTCAACCTGCCGTTGCCTCTGTTCGCCATCGCGTTGCTCGTCATGGCCGCCGCCATCGCTACCGACACGCTGCCCAGCGGCATGATCGGCGCGCTGCTGGTGATGATGCTGCTCGGCGAGCTGCTTGGCTTCGCCGGTGACCGACTACCGATCATCAAGACCTACCTCGGCGGCGGCGCGATCCTGGCGCTGTTCGGCGCCGCGGCGATGGTCTATTCCGGCTGGCTGCCGGCAGCCGTGGCCGATGACGTCGCCAGCTTCATGAAGGGCGGCGGCTTTCTAGACTTCTATATCGCCGCGCTGATCACCGGCAGCATCCTCGGCATGGACGCCAAGGTGCTGGTCAAGGTCGGCTCGCGCTACGCGTTGCCGCTGCTCTGCTCGGTGTTGTTCGCCGCGCTGTTCGCCATGGCCGTGGGCGCGCTGCTGGGTTTCTCGCCGCAGGATGCGGTGGTGGTCATCGCCATGCCCATCATGGGCGGCGGCATGGGCGCCGGCGCGGTACCGATGAGCCAGATCTACGAGCAGCTGCTCGGCCAGCCGGCCAGCTACTACATCTCGATCCTGGTGCCCGCCCTGGCGCTGGGCAACGTCTTCGCGATCATCATCGCCGGGCTGCTCAATGGCCTCGGCAACCGCTATCCATCGCTGACCGGCAACGGCCAGATGATGCCCGGCGTGGACGGCAACGAGAAGGAAGGGCCTATTACCCTGCCGGCGCTGGGCGTCGGTCTGGTCGCGGCGCTGAGCTTCTTCGTCGCCGGGCAGATTCTCGGCGAGTTCGTGCCGCTGCATCCCTACGCCCTGATGATCGTGCTGGTGGCGCTGCTCAAGGTGAGCAACCTGGTGCCCGAATCGATCAACGACGCCGCCTCCCAGTGGTTCCGCTTCGTCGCGCGCAACTGGACCTTCGCCCTGCTGTTCGGCATCGGCGTGGCCTTCACCGACCTCGGCCAGGTGATCGACGCCATCTCGCTGACCTATGTGCTGATCGTTTTCGCCGTGGTCGCCGGTGCCGCCTTCGGCGCGGGCTTGGTGGGCAAATTGATGGGCTTCTACCCGATTGAATCGGCGATCACCGCCGGGCTGTGCATGGCCAACATGGGCGGCACCGGTGATGTCGCGGTATTGTCCGCCGCGCGTCGCATGTCGCTGATGCCCTTCGCACAGATATCCTCGCGCCTGGGCGGCGCGCTGATCCTGCTGATCTCCAGCGTGGTGGTGCCACTGTTCTTTACCTGAGCGACGGTGATCCTGGAATGAAAAAGCCCCGGCCTTGCGGTCGGGGCTTTTTTGTTCGGCGAACGGGCTGCGTCAACCGCGGAAGTAGTTGACCCGCCGATTCAGCTCCTCGGCCAGCATGGTCAGGTCCTGGCTGGAGGACGCCACCTGATTCGATGCAGCGGAACTGGCGACAGTCGAGTCGTGGATGCGCGTGACGCTCTGGTTGACCTCTTCCGCCACCGCGCTCTGCTCCTCGGAAGCCGTCGCGATCTGCGCGTTCATCTCGTTGATCGAGCCCACTTCCTGACGAATCTTGGTCAGCGCATTTTCCGCCTGCAGCGTCTGTTCGACGGTCTGCTGCGCCAGCAGCTTGCTCGACTGCATTACCTCCACCGCCCTGCCAGCGCCAGCCTGCAGCGAGGCGATCATCTCGCTGATCTCGCTGGACGACAGCTGCGTGCGGTTGGCCAGCGAGCGCACCTCGTCGGCCACCACCGCGAAACCACGGCCATGCTCGCCGGCACGGGCCGCCTCGATTGCGGCGTTGAGCGCGAGCAGGTTGGTCTGCTCGGCGATGGCGGTGATGACCTGCAGGATCTTCTCGATGTCGCCGCTTTGCGCCGAGACCTGATTGACGGTTTCGGTCGCGCTCTCCAGCACCTTGGCCAGGTTATGGATGGAGATGGCCGTCTCGCCGACGATCCGCGTACCGGTCTCGACCTGCTCGTCGGCGCTCTTCGCCGCAGCCGCGGCACGGGCGGCGAAGCTCGCGACCTCGTTCACCGTCGTGGCCATCTGGTTGATCGCCGTGGCGACCTGCTCAGCCTCGGCCGACTGGTGCTGGATCTGCTGATTGCTGTTCGCCGATGAGGTACGCAATTCACCCGAGGCGACGCCGACGCCATCGGCGGCCGCGCGCACCTCGGCGATGATCGAGGTCAGCCGGCTGGCCATCTTCGCCGTCGCACCCATGACGCTGTCTGGGTATGGCGTGACGATCAGCTGACCCAGATCGCCATTGGCCAGGTTGCCGATCACGCGCGCCACCTCGTCGGGCTCGGCACCGAGGGTCGAACGCAGCTTGCGAATGATCACCACGGCGATGGCCACACCCAGCAGGACCGCCACACCGGTCACCGTGACGATAAGCGCAAGGAAGCCGCTGGCGGTCTCGCGGACCACGGTCACGTCCTGATTGATGCTCGATTCCTGGTGATCGATGAACGCGTTGATCAGCCGCAGCCATTCGCTATAGGCCCCGGCGACGTTTTCCAGGAGGAATTCGTAGGCGCGCCCCGAGCCCTCGCTGAAGCGCAGTTCGACCACCTGCTGGGTCAGCGCGTTGTCTTCGTCTCGATGGTTTCGATCTGCAGCATCAGCTGCTTTTCCACGGCATCGGCGGAGGGCTGCGCAAGCATCGCCTTCATCGGCTGCGCCGAATCGGTGTACAGCTGCGCTAGCCGCTCGATCTCCGCCACCTGCTCACGGGCGAACGCCGGATCGGCCGCACTGACGGCGTCCCGCACGGCAATCGCACGATCGTGCACGCTGCCGCGGAAGTTGATCGCATAGCGTTGCTTCAGGCCGGCCTGCGAGCTGATCTGGCTCATGCTGCGGTCGATGACGTCGACTTTGAGCGCACTGACCACGGCGACCGCCACCATCAGCGCCAGGATCACCAGAAACCCCAGGCCCAGGCGCATGGATACCGACATCTGCTTGTTCATCGAACACTCCTCTAGCCAGACTGCGAGGCAGCCATTCAGTCAGTCGTTGATGCTCCGAGCGATACTCAGAGCGGGGCAAAACTTGTACAACATAATGTCGCCGCGACATTACTTGTACAAGTTTTATCGACGAACTGCCGGCCGAAAGCGGCGGAATAAGAGCGCTCCAGTGTTCGCAGTGAAATATCGCAGGCTCAAATACGCTGCTTGCAGAGGTCTTGTACAATTTTTCTGAAATCGCCCACCGGCCAGTGTGACAACTGTCCCGATCACCACACCGGAGCACCGGTCCCGGCAATCGCCAGACAGCAAAAAGGCGCCCGAAGGCGCCTTTCTGTTGTCTCGCAACGGTGTCAGACCTTGCTGCGCTCGAAGCGCTTGCGGTCGTTCTCGTTGAGGTACTTCTTGCGCAGGCGGATCGACTTCGGCGTCACTTCCACCAGCTCGTCGTCGGCGATGAATTCCAGCGCCTGCTCGAGGGTGAACTTGATCGGCGGAACCAGGGCGATGACTTCGTCCTTGCCGGAAGCACGCATGTTGTCGAGCTTCTTGCCCTTGGTGGGGTTGAGCACCAGGTCGTTGTCACGGCTGTTGATGCCGCACAGCTGGCCTTCGTAGATCTCGTCGCCCGGCGCCAGGAACAGCTTGCCGCGCGCCTGCAGGGTTTCCAGCGAGTAGGTCAGCGCGGTACCGGTGGCCATCGAGACCAGCACGCCGTTCTGGCGGTTGGTTACTTCGCCGGCCTTGATCGCGCCGTAGTGGCTGAAGGTCGAGGTCAGGATGCCCGAGCCCGAAGTCAGGGTCAGGAAGTTGTTACGGAAGCCGATCAGGCCACGCGCCGGGATGGTGTATTCCAGGCGGACACGGCCCTTGCCATCCGGAACCATGTTGCTCAGGTCGCCCTTGCGCAGACCCATCTGCTCCATTACCGGACCCTGATGCTGCTCTTCGATGTCGATGGTGACGTTCTCGTACGGCTCCTGCTTGTCGCCGGCCTCGTTCTCGATGATCACCACTTCCGGACGGCCAACGGCCAACTCGAAGCCTTCACGACGCATGGTTTCGATCAGCACCGACAGGTGCAGCTCGCCACGGCCGGAAACCTTGAACTTCTCAGGGCTGTCGCCCGGCTCGACGCGCAGGGCGACGTTGTGCAGCAGTTCCTTCTCCAGACGGTCCTTGATGTTGCGGCTGGTGACGAACTTGCCTTCCTTGCCGGCGAACGGCGAGTCGTTGACCTGGAAGGTCATGCTCACGGTCGGCTGGTCGACGGTCAGCGGCGGCAGGGCCTCGACGGCGTTCTGGTCGCACAGGGTGTCGGAGATGTACAGCTCGTCCATGCCGGATACGCAGACGATGTCGCCAGCTTCGGCTTCCTGGACTTCGACGCGCTGCAAACCGGAGTGGCCCATGATTTTGAGGATGCGGCCGTTGCGCTTCTTGCCGTCGGCACCGATGGCGGTAACCGGGCTGTTGGCCTTGATGGTGCCGCGAGCGATGCGGCCGATGCCGATCACGCCGAGGAAGCTGTTGTAGTCCAGCTGCGAGATCTGCATCTGGAAAGGACCGTCGAGGTCTACTTTCGGCGACGGAACGTGGTCGATGATGGCCTGGAACAGGGCATCCATGTTGTCGTCCATCTTCTCGTGGTCCATGCCGGCAATGCCGTTCAGGGCACTGGCGTAGACGATCGGGAAGTCCAGCTGCTCGTCGGTGGCGCCGAGGTTGTCGAACAGGTCGAAGATCTGGTCGATAACCCAGTCAGGACGCGCGCCCGGACGGTCGATCTTGTTCACCACGACGATCGGACGCAGGCCGGCCTTGAACGCCTTCTGGGTCACGAAGCGGGTCTGCGGCATGGGGCCGTCCTGGGCGTCGACCACCAGCAGTACGGAGTCAACCATGCTCATCACGCGCTCGACTTCACCGCCGAAGTCGGCGTGGCCGGGGGTGTCGACGATGTTGATGTTGTAGCCGTTCCACTTCAGCGCGGTGTTCTTCGCCAGGATGGTGATGCCGCGTTCCTTTTCCTGGTCGTTGGAGTCCATCACGCGCTCGTTTTCCAGCTCCTTGCGGTCCAGGGTACCGGACAGACGCAGCAGCTTGTCGACGAGGGTGGTCTTGCCATGGTCGACGTGGGCGATGATGGCGATGTTGCGTAGATTCTCGATCACTGATTCTTTTCTCTGTAGATAGCTTCGAGCTGAGGCTGGAAGCTGGAAGTAGTCCGGACGAAGACAGTCTGTCCGAGGGTTGTACGGCCTGGCCTTGCGATCAGTGCCGGTCGGGAGGGCGGTGGCGGATGCTGCCGCCAAGCAGCCCCGGCTGTTTCACCGATGAGTCAGGCCGGACGATAGACGCGTACATTGACATGCCCCTCGCTCAGCAGATGGTGAGCATGCAGGCGGCTCATGACACCTTTGTCGCAATACAGCAGGTACTGGCGGTTTTCATCCAGCTCCTTGAAGCGGTTGTTCAGCGCGTAGAACGGCAGCGTTTGTACTTCGATGCCCGCCAGCTCGAGCGGTTCGTCCTCGGCGGCATCGGGGTGACGAATGTCGATGATCACCTGGCCGGCGCTCGGCTCGACGACTTCTTCCACCTGCAAATCCTGGCCCAGCTCGTCGATCACGCGGTCGATGGCGACCTGGCGGGCATTCGCCAGCGCACGTTCCAGGATAGCCATGTCGAACTGCTTTTCTTCGTGCTCTATACGATAGCGCTTGGCCTTGGTGGTCGGGTTCTTCGAGATCACGCCGCAGTACTCGGGCATGTTCTTGGCGAACTCGGCGGTGCCGATCTCGAACGCGGTGTCGATGATGTCCTGCTTGTGGCTGGCGACCAGCGGACGCAGCACCAGCATGTCGGTGGCCGAGTCGATTACCGAGAGATTCGGCAGGGTCTGGCTGGAGACCTGCGAGATCGCCTCGCCGGTGACCAGCGCGTCGATGTGCAGGCGCTCGGCGATCTGCGTCGAGACGCGCAGCATCATGCGCTTGAGGACGACGCCCATCTGGCTGTTGTCGACCTTCTGCAGGATTTCACCGACCACTTCCTCGAACGGCACGCTGATGAACAGCACGCGGTGCGAGCTGCCGTACTTCTTCCACAGATAATGAGCGACTTCCATCACGCCCAGCTCGTGGGCACGCCCGCCGAGATTGAAGAAGCAGAAATGCGTCATCAGCCCGCGGCGCATCATCTGATAGGCGGCCACGGTGGAATCGAAGCCACCGGACATCAATACCAGGGTCTGCTCCAGCGCACCCAGCGGGTAGCCGCCGATGCCGTCATGCTGCTCGTGCACGACGAACAGGCGCTGGTCGCGGATCTCCATGCGCACTTCGACTTCCGGTGTTTTCAGCGAAATACCGGCGGCGCCGCACTGCTGGCGCAGCTGGCTGCCAACGTGGCGCTCGACGTCCATGGAGCTGAACGGATGCTTGCCGGCACGCTTGCAGCGCACGGCGAAGATCTTGCCCGGCAGGCGCTCGGCGTAGTGCGCCTTGCATCTGGCGACGATGTCGTCGAGATCGCCCAGCGGGTACTCGTGCACTTCCAGGCAATGGGCGATGCCGGGCGTGCAGCGCAGGCGCTCGATCATCTCGCGCAGCAGCTTCGGCTCGCTGCGCACGGTTTCCACCTCGATGTTGTCCCACACGCCCTCGACCCGCAGGTCGGGATCGAGCTCGCGCAGCACGGTGCGGATGTTCTTCGCCAATTGGCGAATGAAGCCCTTGCGCACCGGCGGGCTCTTGATGGTGATTTCGGGGAAAACCTTGACGATCAGCTTCATGGAAACAGCGCGGCGCCGATGTGGCAGGAAAAGAGGGGCGCGGAGTATAGCGGAAACTGCTCAACATTTAACCGCTTTCTTCAAACGCAGCAGAACGCACCAAAAGAATGCACATTACCGGCAAGCCGCACCAATGCCGCGCATCAATCCAGTGCAGCAGCTACGCTTTGAGACGCGCAAACGCTGCAGCAGCGCTGCAAGCGGCCTGCAGTCCCAAGAAAGAGCACTGGCATGCAATTTGCTCCCTTGTGAGGCAGGTCGCCTTGGCGGAACATCGCCGCCCGGCTTCACCCTGATTCGGAAGCTCACTGTCACGCTTCCACCACTTGGAGAACACCATGTCGAAGTCGCTTCAACTGATCAAAGATTACGATGTGAAGTGGATTGATCTGCGCTTCACCGATACCAAAGGCAAGCAGCACCACGTCACCGTTCCGGCTCGTGATGCCCAGGATGAAGACTTCTTCGAGCACGGCAAGATGTTCGACGGCTCCTCCATCCATGGCTGGAAAGGCATCGAAGCCTCCGACATGATCCTGATGCCGGTCGACGAAACCGCCGTGCTGGATCCGTTCACCGAAGAGCCGACCCTGATCCTGGTCTGCGACATCGTCGAGCCGAGCACCATGCAGGGCTACGACCGCGATCCGCGCTCCATCGCCAAGCGCGCCGAAGAGTTCCTGAAAGGCACCGGCATCGGTGACACCGTATTCGTCGGCCCGGAGCCGGAGTTCTTCATCTTCGACCAGGTCAAGTTCAAGTCGGACATCTCCGGCTCGATGTTCAAGATCTACTCCGAGCAGGGCTCCTGGATGACCGACCAGGATGTCGAAGGCGGCAACAAGGGCCACCGCCCGGCCGTCAAGGGCGGCTACTTCCCGGTTCCGCCGTGCGATCACGACCACGAAATCCGTACCGCTATGTGCAACGCCATGGAAGAAATGGGCCTGGTCGTTGAGGTTCACCACCACGAAGTGGCGACTGCCGGTCAGAACGAGATCGGCGTGAAGTTCAACACCCTGGTTGCCAAGGCTGATGAAGTTCAGACCCTGAAGTACTGCGTACACAACGTCGCCGACGCCTATGGCAAGACCGCGACCTTCATGCCGAAGCCGCTGTATGGCGACAACGGTTCGGGTATGCACGTACACATGTCCATCTCCAAGGATGGCAAGAACACCTTCGCTGGCGAAGGCTATGCCGGCCTGTCCGAGACCGCCCTGTACTTCATCGGCGGCATCATCAAGCACGGCAAGGCGCTGAACGGTTTCACCAACCCGTCGACCAACTCCTACAAGCGTCTGGTCCCGGGCTTCGAAGCACCGGTCATGCTGGCCTACTCGGCCCGCAACCGTTCCGCCTCGATCCGTATTCCGTACGTTTCCAGCCCGAAAGCCCGTCGTATCGAAGCGCGCTTCCCGGACCCGGCTGCCAACCCGTACCTGTGCTTCGCTGCACTGCTGATGGCTGGCCTGGACGGCATCCAGAACAAGATCCACCCTGGCGATGCAGCCGACAAGAACCTGTACGACCTGCCGCCGGAAGAAGGCAAGCTGATCCCGCAGGTGTGCGGCAGCCTGAAGGAAGCCCTGGAAGAGCTGGACAAGGGCCGCGCGTTCCTGACCAAGGGCGGCGTGTTCTCCGACGAGTTCATCGATGCCTACATCGAGCTGAAGTCCGAGGAAGAGATCAAGGTGCGCACCTTCGTGCACCCGCTGGAATACGACCTGTACTACAGCGTCTGATCCAGCTCGCGTGACAGGAAGGCCACCCTCGGGTGGCCTTCTTCGTTTCTGCAGTCCGGCGGTGGTTCGTGCAGCTTGTCACGCCTCGCAAATCCCACCGATCGCACTTGCCTGCAACTCGGCGCAGTGCAAGGCTTCGGCAGTCCAACTCCGCGGAGCCTCCCATGCGTAGCGCACTGTTCAGCCTGCTGTTCATTCTCAGCCTTCCGGCCTTCGCCGAGATCTACAAGTACACCGATGCACAAGGCAATACGGTGTTCACCAATCAGCCACCGGAGGGTGTCCAGGCCGATACCGTCGACCTGCCGCCAGCCAATACGGTAAATATCCGCACGCCCGAACCGCCGCCACCACTGCCGGACAGCCAGCAGACGCAGTCGGCCCCTTACCAGACACTGATGCTGAGCGGGATTCCCGATGAAGAAGCCCTGCGCGCCAACAACGGCACCTTCGTCGTCAGCGCGCTGCTGGAGCCGCCGCTACGACCCGGCCACAGCTTGCGCTTCGTGCTGGACGGCATTCCTCAGGCGGCCGCCAGCGCCGCCGCCTCCCTGCAACTGAACAATGTCGAGCGTGGCGAGCATCGCCTGCACGTCGAGGTGCTGAGCGGCGAGAAGGTCATCCAGCGCAGCCAGCCGGAGCTGTTCACCGTGCAACGGGTGAATACCTCCAGCCCGGCATTGCGTCCAAAGCCTCCGAGGCCTGCTCCTTGATCATCCTGCGGCAGACCCTGGCCATCGCACTGCTGGCGGCCGCTCTGCCCTGCCTCGCCGGTGTCTACTCCTATGTCGACGCCGAGGGCAATCGGGTCTTCACCGATCGTCCGGCCGGCGAGGCGGCCGAAGAAGTACACCTCAAGCCGTCCAACAGCATGCCTGCGCCGCCGATGCCGGCCGCACGCCCTACGGAGCCGGCAGCACCGAAAGCCGCGAGCATCATCTATCAGTTGCACATCCTCAGCCCGACGGCGGACGAAGCGATCCGCAACAACGCCGGCAATGTCAGCGTCACAGTGCAGGCCGAACCGACGCTACACCCCGGCCACGCCTATCAGGTACTGCTCGATGACCAGCCGTTCGGCGCACCCGGCGAACAGACTTCCTTCGCCTTGAGTAACGTCGATCGTGGCACCCATCAGCTGGCGGTGGCTGTCGTGGATGAACAGGAGCGCATCCTGCAACGCACCGCGAACCAGCCCTTTCACCTGATCCGCACCTCGCTGGCCCAGCGGCGCATGGTCAATCCTTGCCAGAAGGCCGATTACGGCGTTCGCCCGGAATGCCCGCTAAAGGACAAGCCGGTAGAAAAACGCGACATTCCCTTCGTGCCCTTTCTATGATCATGGGGTGCACCTGTTTGGTGCGCCCATCAGGTGAGCGGATCGCTCGTCACCAATTTGGGTCACCGGACAGCCCGTAGGGCTGCAGCATCACGCCGATCCGCGCCGCAATGGCGCGTTTGGTTTGGTTCTTGCATTTCCTGCCTGAACTTCCGGACGCAGACCAGCCATGATCAACGAAGCCCTGCAACGCCTGCTGATCGACAATCTGACTACCGCGACGCTGTTGCTCAACTCGCGCCTGCGCCTGGAGTACATGAACCCGGCTGCCGAAATGCTGCTGGCCGTCAGCGGCCAACGCAGCCACGGACAGTTCATCAGCGAGCTGTTCACCGAGTCGCCGGAAGCCCTGGCGGCCCTGCGCCAGGCGGTTGAAGAAGCCCATCCGTTCACCAAGCGCGAAGCCACCCTGACCTCCGCCACCGGCCAGACACTGACCGTGGACTACGCGGTGACCCCGGTACTGACCCGGCAGGAAACCATGCTGTTGCTGGAAGTGCTGCCGCGCGACCGCCTGCTGCGCATCACCAAGGAAGAGGCCCAGCTGTCCAAGCAGGAAACCACCAAAATGCTGGTGCGCGGCCTGGCCCACGAGATCAAGAATCCGCTGGGCGGCATTCGCGGTGCGGCACAACTGCTGGCCCGCGAGCTACCCGAAGAACACCTGAAGGACTACACCGAAGTCATCATCGAGGAGGCCGACCGCCTGCGTAATCTGGTCGACCGCATGCTCGGCTCTAACAAGCTGCCGTCACTGTCGATGACCAACATTCACGAAGTGCTCGAACATGTCGCCAGCCTGATCGAGGCGGAATGCCAGGGAAGCATCATTTTGGTGCGCGATTACGACCCAAGCATTCCCGAAGTCCTGATGGACCGCGAACAGATGATCCAGGCCGTGCTCAATATCATGCGCAACGCCATGCAGGCACTGGCCGGGCAGAACGAGCTGGGCCTCGGCCGTCTCACCCTGCGCACACGCACACTGCGGCAGTTCACCATCGGCCATATTCGTCATCGCCTGGTGACACGCATCGAGATCATCGACAACGGCCCGGGGATTCCCGCCGAACTGCAGAACACGCTCTTCTACCCGATGGTCAGCGGCCGCCCGGACGGAACCGGCCTGGGCCTTGCCATCACCCAGAACATCATCAGTCAGCACCAGGGTCTGATCGAATGCGAGAGCCATCCTGGCCACACCGTGTTCTCGATCTTCCTACCGCTGGAACAAGGAGCCACATCAGCATGAGCCGAAGCGAAAACGTCTGGATCGTCGACGACGACCGCTCCATCCGCTGGGTCCTGGAAAAGGCCCTGCAACAGGAAGGCATGGCCACGCAGAGCTTCGACAGCGCCGACGGTGTGCTGGCCCGCCTCGCCCGCCAGCAGCCGGATGTGATCATCTCCGACATCCGCATGCCCGGCCTCAGCGGTCTGGACATGCTCTCGCAGATCCGCGAGCAGTACCCTCGCCTGCCGGTGATCATCATGACCGCGCATTCGGATCTGGACAGCGCGGTGGCCTCCTACCAGGGCGGCGCCTTCGAATACCTGCCCAAACCGTTCGACGTCGACGACGCCGTCTCGCTGGTCAAGCGCGCCAATCAGCACGCCCAGGAGCAGCAGAACCAGCAGGAACCGGCCAACCGCCACCACACCCCGGAGATCATCGGCGAGGCGCCGGCGATGCAGGAGGTGTTCCGCGCCATCGGCCGGCTCAGCCATTCCAACATCACCGTACTGATCAACGGCGAGTCCGGCACCGGCAAGGAGCTGGTGGCCCATGCCCTGCACCGCCACAGCCCGCGTTCGGCGTCGCCATTCATCGCGCTGAACATGGCGGCTATCCCCAAGGACCTGATGGAGTCGGAGCTGTTCGGCCACGAGAAAGGCGCCTTCACCGGTGCGGCCAATCAGCGCCGCGGCCGCTTCGAGCAGGCCGACGGTGGCACGCTGTTCCTCGACGAGATCGGCGACATGCCGGCCGATACGCAGACCCGTCTGCTGCGCGTGCTGGCCGATGGCGAATTCTACCGGGTCGGCGGCCACACGCCGGTGCGGGTCGACGTGCGCATCATCGCCGCAACCCACCAGGACCTGGAAACCCTGGTGCAGGCGGGCAAGTTCCGCGAGGACCTGTTCCACCGCCTGAACGTCATCCGCATTCATATTCCCAGGCTGTCCGATCGCCGCGAGGACATCCCGGCACTCGCCGAGCACTTCCTCGCCAGCGCCGCGCAGGAGCTCTCGGTGGAAACCAAGGTGCTCAAGCCGGAAACCAAGGAATACCTGCAGCACCTGCCCTGGCCGGGCAACGTGCGCCAGCTGGAGAACACCTGCCGCTGGATCACAGTGATGGCATCCGGCCGTGAAGTGCATGTCGACGACCTGCCGCCGGAGCTGCTCAACCAGCAGGCCGAGGCGCAGCCGGCGCACAACTGGGAACAGGCGCTGCGCAACTGGTCCGATCAGGCCCTGGCGCGCGGCCAGAGCAACCTGCTCGACGAGGCGGTGCCAGCCTTCGAACGCATCATGATCGAGACCGCGCTCAAGCACACCGCTGGTCGCCGTCGCGACGCCGCGCTGCTGCTCGGCTGGGGACGCAACACCCTGACGCGCAAGATCAAGGAGTTGGGCATGCGCGTCGATGGCAGCGATGACGATGACGGCGACGACAGCTGAGCGCGGCTGACACTGCATCGAGCGTAACGATGAACCCCGCACCTGGCGGGGTTCATCGTTTTTAGCGCCCTGCCAAGGGCGTCACCTGGATCATGGCTGCTTGTCGGCCGCCACCTGCACGGCGATACGCCAGCCACCATCGTGGCGTTCGCCGTGCCATTGCCCCTGCAGCCGCCGCGCGGCCACCAGATGCAGCAACAGGCCCTTCCCGGTCTGCTGCACGCGCCAGGCCACTGGCATGCCGTCGATCTGCAGCTGTCCGGATTGCGGCTCGCCCTCGGCCTGGAACAGCAGGGCGAACGCCCCTTCGAGGTGCTCGTCATATACCTCGGGCTCGCGGTCGAACTGCAACGAAAGGCCTTGCGGCTGCACCTCCACCAGTTCCAGTTGCACCGGCCCCGGCGCGGTGAGCCGGCCGATCATCAGCCCCACCAGCAGCCCGATCAGCACCAGCGAACCGAAAAAGGTCCGGCGTATGCGGCGCATCGGGTCCTGCGCCCCGGTAGAATGCCGCCGGTCTTCAACCTCGGTGCTGCGCATGTTTCACGTGATCCTGTTCCAACCGGAAATTCCACCCAATACCGGCAACATTATCAGGCTCTGCGCCAATACCGGTTGCCACCTGCACCTGATCGAGCCGCTGGGTTACGAGCTGGACGACAAGCGCCTGCGCCGCGCCGGCCTCGACTACCACGAGTACGCCACGCTGGAGCGCCACGCCGACCTGCCGAGCTGCCTCGCGCGGATCGGCATCGACGCCGCAAACGCGGACGGCCCGCGGCTGTTCGCATTCACCACAAAGGGTTCGCAGCCCTTTCACGAAGTCAGCTATCGGCGCGGCGATGCGCTGCTGTTCGGCCCGGAGAGCCGCGGCCTGCCGCCGGAGATCCGCGACGCGCTGCCCAACGAGCAACGCCTGCGCCTGCCGATGCGCCCCGACAGCCGCAGCCTGAACCTGTCCAACACCGTGGCCGTCGCGGTGTACGAGGCCTGGCGCCAGCACGGCTTCGCCATGGAGTGAGCGGTACAACCTTGTGACAAAGGGTCCTGAACGATCCGCCGTGGTCCCCGTCGTAAACAGACAAGCTCCCTTGGCAGCAGGAGAAACGACGTGTCCCAGACCAAGTTCAGGCCCTACCACGCGCCCGCGGGCGGCTGGGGATCAGCCTACTCCGTCGCCAACATCCTGCTGCGTGAGCGCGTTTCGCCGGCCGGTATCGGTCTGCTGCTCAAGCAGAACAAACCTATCGACGGTTTCGCCTGTGTCAGTTGCGCGTGGGCCAAGCCGCATCCGTCACGGCCACTGTCCTTCTGCGAGAACGGCGCCAAGGCGACTGCGTGGGAAACCACGTCGCTGCGCTGCGGCCCGGAATTCTTTGCCAGGCACAGCGTTAGCGAGCTGCTCAACTGGAGCGACTACGATCTCGAGCAGCAGGGCCGGCTGACCCATCCGCTGCGCTACGACGCCGCCAGCGATCATTACCGGCCGGTCAGCTGGGATGAGGCCTTCGCCGAGATCGGTGCCGAACTCAAGGCCATGGCCGACCCCGATCAGGTGGTGTTCTACATGTCCGGTCGCGCGGCGCTGGAGACGGCCTACATGTATGGCCTGCTGGCGCGGCTGTACGGCACCAACAACCTGCCGGACAGCTCCAACATGTGCCACGAGAGCACCTCGGTGGCGCTGCCGGAAAGCATCGGCGTGCCGGTGGCGACCGTCACCCTGAACGATTTCGAACACACCGACGGGTTGTTCTTCTTCGGCCACAACACCGGCACCTCCAGCCCGCGGATGCTGCATCAGCTACAGGAAGCCCGTGAACGCGGTGCGCAGATCGTCACCTTCAACCCGTTGCGCGAGCGCGGACTGGAGCGCTTCGTCAACCCACAGTCGCCGCGCGAGATGCTCACCCCAGACAGCACGGTGATCAGCACCCAGTATCACCAGCTCGCCATCGGCGGCGACATGGCGGCCATCGCCGGGATGTGCAAGGCGCTGTTCGAAATGGACGACCAGGCCGTCGCCGAGGGTCGCAAGCGCATGCTCGACGTGGACTTCATCGAGCAGCACACCCATGGCTTCGAGGATTTCGAACAGCGCATCCGCAGCTACAGCTGGGCGCAGCTGGAACGCCGTTCGGGGCTCAGCCGCGCCGCGCTGGAAGCGGCAGCGACCGTCTATGCGCGCTGCGAACGGGTGATCGCCCCTTATGGCATGGGCCTGACCCAGCACCGCTACGGCGTGCAGACCATCCAGATGCTGGTCAACCTGCTGCTGTTGCGCGGCAACATCGGCAAGGAAGGCGCAGGCATCCTGCCGGTGCGCGGTCATTCCAACGTGCAGGGCCAGCGCACCGTCGGCATCACCGAAAAGGCGGCAAAGGTGCCGGCGGACAATCTGCGCCGGCAGTTCGGCTTCGAGCCGCCAAGCGATGACGGCGTGAACACCGTGGAGGCTTGCGAGGGCATTCTCGATGGCAGCGTCCGTGGCTTCATCGGCCTGGGTGGCAACTTCGTCCGCGCCATTCCCGACACCCTGCAGATGGAGCCGGCCTGGCGTAGGCTGCGGCTGTCGGTGCAGGTGTCGACCAAGCTCAATCGCAACCACCTGATCACCGGCGAGGTGTCCTACATCCTGCCCTGCCTGGGGCGCACCGAGATCGACCGTCAGGCCACCGGCGAGCAGCGTCACACCACCGAGGACAGCACCGGTTGTATCCGCGCCTGGCGCGGGGCCGCCGAGCCGGCCGGCGAACTGTTGCTGTCGGAGCCGGCAATCATCGCGCGGCTGGCCAAGGCCACACTGACACCCAACCCGATGCTGGACTGGGACGCCTGGGTGGCGGACTACAGCCTGATACGCGACGCCATTGCCGAGAGCTACCCGAAGATCTTCCACGACTTCAACGTGCGCATGATGGAGCCCGGCGGCTTCCATCGCCCGCTTGGCGCCAGCGAACGACGCTGGGATACCGAGTCCGGCAAAGCCAATTTCATCAACCCGCCATCGCTGGTTGCCGACCCCGACACCGAGGAAGACGGCCACGAGCAGCACGACGTGCTGCAGATGATGACGCTGCGCAGCAACGACCAGTTCAACACCACCGTCTACGGCTACGACGACCGCTTCCGCGGCATCCATGGCACCCGCGCGGTGATCCTGATGAACCGCAACGACATCGTCCGCCTCGGCCTGGCCGAAGGCGACCGCATCGAGGCGATCACCGTGGTCGACGATGGCGTGCACCGCGCGGTCAGCCCGTTGCGGGTCACGCCGTACGATATCCCCGAAGGCTGCTGCGCCGGTTATTACCCGGAATGCAATGCCCTGCTGCCGGTCTGGCACCATGCCGAACGCAGCAAGGTGCCGGCGGCCAAGTCGATTCCGGTGCGCCTGCGCAAGCTGATTGCCGCGTCGGTTGCCGGCGACGTGCCGCGCCAGCCCAGTCGCCCGCAGCGCAGCGAACAACCCGGGCCTGCCTAGCGCCTCGTGCAGAACCACGGCTGTCGATGAACCTCGCCGACAGCCGTTGAAAAGCCGGCAGCAGTCCCCCATATCAACCGCATTCGGGCATTCATCGCCCCGCAGTGTGGAGACTTTCCTTTGACCACCATCGTTTCAGTACGCCGCAACGGCAAAGTCGTAATGGGCGGCGACGGCCAGGTTTCCCTGGGCAACACCGTCATGAAAGGCAACGCCAAGAAGGTCCGCCGCCTCTATCACGGCCAGGTTCTGGCGGGCTTCGCCGGCGCCACCGCCGACGCCTTCACCCTCTTTGAACGCTTCGAAGGGCAGCTGGAGAAACATCAGGGTCACCTGGTCCGCGCCGCCGTCGAGCTGGCCAAGGACTGGCGTACCGACCGCTCCCTGAGCCGCCTAGAGGCCATGCTCGCGGTGGCCAACAAGGACGCCTCGCTGATCATCACCGGCAATGGCGACGTGGTGCAGCCCGAGGACGACCTGATCGCCATGGGCTCTGGCGGCGGTTTCGCCCAGGCCGCGGCCAAGGCACTGCTGCTCAAGGCCGGCCCCGACATGTCGGCCCAGGAAATCGCCGAGACGGCGCTGAACATCGCCGGCAGCATCTGCGTATTCACCAATCAGAACCTGACCATAGAGGAGCTGGACAGCGCGATCTGACAGGTCGATGAAAACCTAGCTGCGTTGCCTCGCCTAGGTTTTTCAAGCCGCCTGTTGTACCCCGTCCAGCCTTCCGGAGTAACGAAATAATGTCCATGACGCCCCGCGAGATCGTCCACGAACTCAACCGCCATATCATCGGCCAGGACGACGCCAAGCGTGCCGTCGCCATCGCCCTGCGCAATCGCTGGCGGCGCATGCAGCTGCCGGCCGAGCTGCGCCAGGAAGTCACCCCGAAGAACATCCTGATGATCGGCCCGACCGGCGTCGGCAAGACCGAGATCGCCCGCCGCCTGGCCAAGCTGGCCAATGCGCCATTCCTGAAAGTGGAAGCGACCAAGTTCACCGAGGTCGGCTATGTCGGCCGCGACGTCGAGTCGATCATCCGCGACCTGGCGGACGCGGCGCTGAAAATGCTGCGTGAACAGGAGGTGCACAAGATGCGCCACCGCGCCGAGGACGCCGCCGAGGAACGTATTCTCGACGCCCTGCTGCCGCCAGCACGTCCGGTGGGCTTCTCCGAAGAGCCCATGCAGGCGAGCGATTCCAACACCCGCCAGCTGTTCCGCAAACGCCTGCGCGAAGGCCAGCTGGACGACAAGGAAATCGAAATCGAAGTAGCCGAGAGCCCGGCCGGGGTGGAAATCATGGCCCCGCCCGGCATGGAGGAGATGACCAACCAGCTGCAGAACCTCTTCGCCAATATGGGCAAGGGCAAGAAGAAGAGCCGCAAGCTGAAGATCAAGGAAGCCTTCAAGCTGATCCGCGACGAAGAAGCCGCGCGTCTGGTCAACGAGGAAGACCTCAAGGCCCGTGCCCTGGAAGCGGTGGAACAGAACGGTATCGTCTTTATCGACGAGATCGACAAGGTCGCCAAGCGTGGCAACACCAGCGGCGCCGACGTCTCCCGCGAAGGCGTACAGCGCGATCTGCTACCGCTGATCGAAGGCAGCACGGTCAACACCAAGCTCGGCATGGTCAAGACCGACCATATCCTCTTCATCGCCTCCGGCGCCTTCCACCTGTCCAAGCCCAGCGACCTGGTGCCGGAACTGCAGGGTCGCCTGCCGATCCGTGTCGAGCTCAAGGCGCTGTCACCGGAAGACTTCGAGCGCATCCTCACCGAGCCGCACGCGGCGCTCACCGAGCAGTACCGCGAGCTGCTGAAGACCGAAGGCCTGCACGTCGAATTCCTCGAAGATGGCATCAAACGCATCGCCGAGATCGCCTGGCAGGTCAACGAAAAGACCGAGAACATCGGTGCGCGTCGCCTGCACACGCTGCTCGAGCGCCTGCTGGAGGAGGTTTCCTTCAGCGCTGCCGATATCGCCGCCAAGCAGGACGGCGAGGCGATCCGCATCGACGCTGCCTACGTCAACGAGCATCTCGGCGAGCTGGCGCAGGACGAAGACCTGTCGCGCTACATCCTCTAACCGTCGCGGCCGTGGCAATCGCCACGGCCGGTTCTTCCGGAGCGTTGCATGCGCATCCCCACCGCAATCAAGCTGCACAAGGCGTCGAAAACCCTGGAGCTGGAATATGGCAGCGACGAGCGCCATGTGCTGTCCGCCGAATTCCTGCGCGTGCATTCACCCTCGGCCGAGGTGCAGGGCCACGGTAATCCGGTGCTGCAGACCGGCAAGCTGAACGTAGGCCTGGAGCAGATCGAACCGGCCGGCCAGTACGCGCTGAAGCTGACCTTCAGCGACGGCCATGACAGCGGCCTGTTCACCTGGGATTACCTGGAGCGCCTCGCGCTGAATCAGCAGACGTTGTGGGAGGAATATCTCGCGGCACTGGCGGCCGCCGGCAAGTCACGCGACCCAAATGAATCGGTCGTCAAGCTGATGTTGTGAGGGCGAAGCCGTAGGGTGGATCACGCTTCACCGATCCACCGGGTGACGATCCACCGGGTGGCGGCCCACCGATTGGAGTCGCGGCGGATGTAAAAAGCGACATCCACCCTACGCCCGGCACCTTATCGAGGCGCCCGCCAGGCTGACCGCCAGCTTAGGCCAGCGCCTTGTCCAGCGCCCGCTCGATCTGACCCTGAATGCTGCTGCCCATGGCCGAGAGCAGCAGGCCGAGGTTGAGCAGGACCTTCACGCTGTCCTCGTAGACTTCGATACGCCCATCCGCGCCGCTGCGCTTGACCGCCAGCACATCGCCCTGCCACTGACAGCTCACACCGAACTCGCGAGCCAGGCGTGCGGCCAGTTCATCGGCCTTCTCGCGTGCGGCCTCGCGGCCAAGATTGTGGGTACGTTCGACGATGATCTGGGCCATGAGGACTCCTGGCTGCGCCCGAAAAGGCGCGCACTATAACAAAGCGGCGCCGTCGATCGCCTGGCCGCCCCGCCTGCTAATGCCAGTGAACCCCCTGTCCCCCAGGCCTGACGCCAGCGCCATCCTGCGACATGTCGCCGCTAGCCCTTTTGCCCGCGACCGCCAGCTCGACGCTTATCAGCCGCCTATTTAGGTTTAGAATGCCGGGCACATTCTTTCCGGCGAAAGTGACATGACCGACCCTCGCAAAGCGCATGACGCAGAACCGACCACCCATTTCGGCTACAAGAACGTGCCGGAAAGCCAGAAGGCGCAGAAGGTGGCCGAGGTGTTCCACTCCGTGGCCGCCAAGTACGACCTGATGAACGACCTGATGTCCGGTGGCGTGCATCGCCTGTGGAAGCGCTTCACCATCGAGCTGTCCGGCGCCCGCCACGGCAATCGCATCCTGGACATCGCCGGCGGCACCGGTGACCTGACCCGCCAGTTCTCGCGCATCGTCGGCCCCACCGGCGAGGTGGTACTGGCCGACATCAATGCTTCGATGCTCAAGGTCGGCCGCGACAAGCTGCTGGACAAGGGCGTGGCCGGCAACGTCAGGTTCGTTCAGGCCGATGCCGAGAAGCTGCCCTTCCCGGACAATCACTTCGACGTGGTCACCATCGCCTTCGGCCTGCGCAACGTGACGCACAAGGAAGACGCAATCGCGTCGATGCTGCGCGTGCTCAAGCCGGGCGGCCGCCTACTGGTACTGGAATTCTCCAAGCCGACCAACCAGCTTTTTTCCAAGGCCTACGACGCCTACTCGTTCAGCCTGCTGCCGATGATGGGCAAGCTGATCACCAACGACGCCGAGAGCTATCGCTACCTGGCCGAGTCGATCCGCATGCACCCGGATCAGGAAACGCTCAAAGGCATGATGGAGACCGCCGGTTTCGAGCGCGTCAGCTATCACAACATGACCGGCGGCATCGTCGCCCTGCACCGCGGCATCAAACCCTGATGTTGCGCGCTGCCCTGCTGGCCGGTGCCGAGCGTGGCATCAATCGTGTCCTGCGCCTGGACCCCACGGCATTGCCGCGACTGGCACGCCTGAGCGGCCGGATCATCGAAATCGACTGCACGGCGCCGGCCTGGCGGCTGTTCATCCTTGCCGACGACGAAGGCCTGCGCCTAGCCAGCAACTGGGGCGCGGATGCCGATTGCCGCCTGCGCGCGCCTGCGAGCAGCCTCTTGCGCCTGGCCGTCAGCCGCAACAAGACCGCCGTGCTGCATGGCCCCGAGGTCGAGATCGACGGCGACAGTGGGCTGCTGATGAACCTCGCTGAGGTGCTGCAGGATCTGGAGCTGGACTGGGAATACGAAATTTCCCGCTGGCTCGGCCCGGTCGGCGCACAGCTGCTCGGCTCCAGCCTGCGCAGCCCAGTGGACTGGGTGCGCGACAGCGCCGACTCGCTGCGTCAGGACCTTGCCGACTACCTCAGCGAGGAATCGCGGATGCTGGTCGGCCAGGCCGAAGCACAGGCGCGTTTCGACGAGCTGGATGACATGAAACTTGCCCTCGACCGACTCGAAGCCCGCATCGAGCGCCTCGCCCTCAACCTGAATCCAGATCGCCCCGAATGAAGCTGTTCGCCGCCGCACGCCGCCTGTTTCGCATCCTGCTGGTGGTGATCCGCTACCGCCTCGATGACATCATCCTCGACCTGCCGATGCCGTGGTGGTTGCGCGCTACCAGCTACCTGCTGCCCTGGCGCTGGATTCCACGACGCCACAGCGAGCTGTCGCGCGGCGCACGCCTGCGTCTGGCACTGGAGGGCCTGGGGCCGATCTTCATCAAGTTCGGGCAGATTCTCTCCACCCGCCGCGACCTGCTGCCTCCAGATATCGCCGAAGAGCTGGCGAGGCTGCAGGACCGCGTGCCGCCCTTCGATTCAGCCGTCGCCACGGCACTCATCGAGCGCCAGCTGGGCGCTCCGGTAGGGGAAATCTTCGCCCGTTTCGACAGCAAGCCACTGGCTTCCGCCTCGGTGGCACAGGTGCACGCGGCAAAGCTGCGTTCCGGCGAGGAAGTGGTGGTCAAGGTGGTGCGTCCGAATCTCCGGCCGATCATCAGCCAGGATCTCGCCTGGCTGTTCATGCTGGCCAACAGTGCCGAGCGCATTTCCATCGACGCGCGCCGCCTGCACCTGGTGGAAGTGGTCGACGACTACGCCAAGACCATCTACGACGAGCTCGACCTGCTGCGCGAAGCGGCCAACGCCAGCCAACTCAAGCGCAACTTCGAGGGCTCGGCGCTGCTTTACGTGCCGCAGGTGTACTGGGACTACTGCCGCCCGCAGGTGCTGGTGATGGAACGCATCTACGGCGTACCGGTGACCGACATGGCTGGGCTGGCACGACAGAACACCGACATGCGCCAGCTGGCCGAGCGCGGGGTGGAGATTTTCTTCACCCAGGTGTTCCGCGACAGCTTCTTCCACGCCGACATGCACCCCGGCAACATCTTCGTCAGCACCCACCAGCCCTGGAGCCCGCAGTACATCGCGGTGGACTTCGGCATCGTCGGCAGCCTGACGCCGGAGGACCAGGATTATCTGGCGCGCAACCTGATGGCCTTCTTCAAGCGCGACTACCGCAAGGTCGCGCAGCTGCACATCGATTCGGGCTGGGTGCCGGCGGAAACCAAGGTCAACGAATTCGAGGCCGCGATCCGCACCGTCTGCGAGCCGATCTTCGAGAAGCCGCTGAAGGACATCTCCTTCGGCCAGTTGCTGGTGCGCCTGTTCCAGGTGGCGCGGCGCTTCAACATGGAAGTGCAGCCACAGCTGGTATTGCTGCAGAAGACCCTGCTCAACATCGAAGGTCTCGGCCGTGAGCTGTACCCGGATCTCGACCTCTGGAGCACCGGCCAGCCGTACCTCGAGCGCTGGATGCGCGAGCGCATGAGCCCCAAGCAGCTGATCAAGAACGTGCACGCGCAGATTGAACAACTGCCGCACCTGGCCAACATGACCCGCGAGCTGCTCGAGCGCATGGCGCACCCGCACGCGAACAACCCACCGCCGCCCTGGCGCGAGCGTCACCACGGCTGGCCGCTGCGTCTGATCGGCGCCGTACTGCTCGGCAGCGGCGCGACCCTGGCGGCCAGCGCCGACAGCCTGACCGCCGTAACCGCCTGGCCGGCGTGGGTGATGCTGGTAGCCGGCATCTTCATCGTGGTGCGCCGATAGCCATCCCTGGTGCAGGCTGGCACACTTGGCCCATTGAGCGGAGAATCCGATGAACTGGCTGGACGAAATCAACTGGAACGCCGACGGTCTGGTGCCGGCGATCGCCCAGGACCACAAGACCGGCCGCGTGCTGATGATGGCCTGGATGAATCGCGAAGCCCTGGCGTTGACTGCGCAGGAAAACCGCGCCATCTACTGGTCGCGTTCGCGCAACCGGCTGTGGCGCAAGGGCGAGGAGTCCGGACATGTGCAGCAGCTGCACGAGCTGCGCCTGGACTGTGACGCCGACGTGATTATCCTGATGGTCGAGCAGATCGGCGGCATCGCCTGTCACACCGGTCGGGAAAGCTGCTTCTACCGCGTTTTCGAAAACGGCGCCTGGAAGGTCGTCGAGCCGGTCCTCAAGGACCCGCACGCCATCTATGCGGAGCACAAGCATGAGTGACACCCTGACCCGTCTGGCCGAGGTGCTGGAAGCCCGCAAAGGCGCGGCGCCGGACAGCTCCTACGTTGCCAGCCTGTACCACAAGGGCCTGAACAAGATTCTTGAGAAGGTCGGTGAGGAATCGGTGGAAACCATTCTCGCCGCCAAGGACGCCGCCGTCAGTGGCGACTCCAGCGACCTGATCTACGAAACCGCTGACCTCTGGTTCCACAGCCTGGTCATGCTCGCCGCGCTCGGCCAGCACCCGCAGGCCGTGCTGGATGAACTGGATCGACGCTTCGGTCTCTCCGGACACGCGGAAAAAGCCGCGCGTCCGCAAACCTGATTCACATCGGAGATATCACCATGGGTTTTGGCGGCATCAGCATCTGGCAACTCCTGATCATTCTGCTCATCGTCATCATGTTGTTCGGCACCAAGCGCCTCAAGGGCCTGGGCTCCGACCTCGGTGATGCGATCAAGGGCTTCCGCAAATCCATGGGCACCGACGAGGAAAAGCCCGGCGTCGAAGACAAGCAGAACCAGACCATTGACGCGCAGGCGCGCAAGGTCGAAGAACCGACCAAGAAAGACCAGTGATAACGTTCCATGCGGCCGAGCGGCGACCCTCGCTGCCCGGCCGCTCTCCCTATTGATGTGAGCACGTCCTGATGTTCGATATCGGTTTCACCGAACTGCTACTGGTCGGCCTGGTGGCATTGATGGTGCTCGGGCCGGAACGCCTGCCCGGTGCGGTTCGCACCACGGGACTGTGGGTTGGCCGGCTGAAACGCAGCTTCAGCAACATCAAGGCCGAGGTGGAGCGCGAGATCGGTGCCGACGAGATCCGTCGGCAGCTGCATAACGAGCGCATCCTCGACCTGGAGCGGGAAATGAAGCAAAGCATCATGCCGCCGACTTCGACCACCAGCTCGGGCACCGCCACGCCATCGCCGACCGAAAACACGGCGAGCGAAACTGCGGACAGTACCGGCGCCGCCGTTACGCCCAGCCCCAGCCCGGAAGTGCCGCCAGCTGCACCTGTTGCTGAACCCGCACCTACCCCTCGCCCCGACAGATCGCCAGAACCATGAGCCAGTCTTCCATCGATGATCAGGAAATGCCCCTGATCGCTCATCTGACCGAACTGCGCAAGCGCCTGCTGCGCTGCGTCGTGGCCATCGGCCTGCTGTTCGGCGGGCTGTTCTACTTCTCCCAGCAGATCTACTCGCTGGTCGCCGCACCGCTGCGCGCCTATCTGCCGGAAGGCGCGACCATGATCGCCACCGGCGTCGCCTCACCCTTCCTGACGCCGTTCAAGCTGACCCTGATGGTCGCGCTGTTCCTGTCGATGCCGATCATCCTGCACCAGATCTGGGGCTTCATCGCCCCCGGCCTGTACAAGCACGAAAAACGCATCGCCGTGCCGCTGCTGGTGTCGAGCATCTTCCTGTTTTACGCCGGCATGGCCTTCGCCTACTTCGTCGTGTTCCCGATCATGTTCGGCTTCTTCGCCAGCGTGACGCCGGAAGGCGTGGCGATGATGACGGACATCGGCCAGTACCTGGACTTCGTGCTCACGCTGTTCTTCGCCTTCGGCGTGGCATTCGAGATTCCGGTAGCGACCTTCCTGCTGATCTGGGTGGGCATCGTCGATGTCGCCACCCTACGCAAGAGCCGTCCCTATGTGATCGTTGGCTGCTTCGCCGTCGGCATGGTGCTGACGCCACCGGATGTGTTCTCGCAGACGCTGCTGGCCGTTCCCATGTGGCTGCTGTTTGAAGCCGGGGTGATCTGCGGCAGCATGATCAACAAGCGCGACGAAGATTTCCGTGGCGATGCCGAGCAGGACGCGGCAGAACCCGGCGACCAGCCGCCCGCGCCGCGCCCGTGAACCTGCTGCTGCTCGACGCGGCCGATTTCGTCGCCGATAACCGCGTGCTGCTGCGTGACCGGCGCCTGACTCATCTGCAGCAGGTCCATCGCGCCGAGGCGGGCGAGCAGCTCAGAGTTGGCCGCGTGGGCGGCAACATGGGCAGCGGACAGCTCCTGCGCCTGGATGCTCACGAGGCAGAGCTGCAGGTCAGCTTCGACCAACCACCGCCGGCGAAGCTGCCGGTGACCCTGCTACTGGCGCTGCCACGACCTAAGATGCTGCGCCGCGTGCTGCAGACCGTGGCCGCCATGGGCGTGCCGCGGCTGGTATTGCTCAACAGCTATCGCGTCGAGAAAAGCTTCTGGCAAACGCCATTCCTCGAGCCCGCCGCCATCCGCGAGCAGCTGATCCTCGGCCTGGAACAGGCGCGTGACACCGTCCTGCCGAAGGTCATTATCGAGAAGCGCTTCAAGCCCTTCGTCGAGGATCGCCTGCCTCAGCTTGCCGCAGACACCCTGGGGCTGGTCGGCCATCCCGGCGATTTTCCCCATTGCCCCCGTGCCGTAACGCAGCCTGTCACCCTGGCGATCGGCCCGGAAGGCGGCTGGATCCCCTACGAGGTAGACAAACTGGCTGCCGCCGGCCTGCGGCCGGTTCAGTTGGGCGAGCGCATTCTGCGCGTGGAAACGGCGGTCAGCGCGCTGCTGGCCAGACTGTTCTAAGCCTGAACGGCTGACTCACCACCGTCACCGTTCGCCACCTGACCGATGCGCCCCGATGAACGTAACGCACCCACCCGGTGCAAGGGAGTCACAGATTAGGACTGCTCACGCTTCAGTGCGTCTGCGCTGCGGCCTCGACACTCCAACGAATCCCTAAAAGAGCCGTTCTTGCCATGCGACCATTGACCATCGACATGCACCGTCTGGAGTACGCTCTGGATGGACGCGACAGCGCCGAGTACTACCTGGACCTGGAAAGCGGTGCCATCCGCGCCGTTTTTCCCAGCGAGCCAGCCCCCGGCGTCATGGAGAAATACGACGTACAGCAGGATCGCTATCTGCACATCGAACCGCTGGAGCTCGCGCAATCCATGGCGATGCGTGAGGCCTTCCTCTTCACCCAACACGACCCGATCGCCCACGCGGTGCTGAGCAGTGCGCTGAACGGCCGCAAGCCGCTGCGCACCTTCGACTTCAAGCTGGAGGATTTCCCTGCGGTGAGAGAGGCCTGGCTGGACTACCAGACCGTGCAGCTGCGCGAGTACGCGATCACCTGGCTGCGCGAGAACGACCTGGAACCGGTCCGGCACTGATTCACGCGCGTCAGCTTTCGAGGAGAAAGGTCACCGGACCGTCGTTGACCAGATGCACCTGCATCTCGGCGCCGAAACGCCCGCAGGCCACCTGTGGATGCTGCTGGCGCGCCTGGGCCAGCAGGTAGTCGTAGAGCGCTTCGCCGTGCACTGGTGGCGCGGCGCTGGAGAAACTCGGCCGCAGCCCGCTGCGAGTATCGGCCGCCAGGGTGAACTGCGATACCAGCAACAGGCCACCATCGATATCCTTCAGCGAGCGATTCATCTTGCCCTGCTCGTCGCTGAAGACGCGGTAGTTGAGCAGCTTGTGCAACAGCTTGTCGGCACGGGCATGATCGTCCTCGCGCTCGACGCCCACCAGCACCAGCAAGCCCTGATCGATGGCACCGACCACGTCGCCTGCGACCTCGACCCGTGCCTGACGGACACGCTGGATCAATGCTTTCATCGCTGGGCGGCTCCGTCAGGCGTCTGTCGGAGGCAGATCGAGCAAGCGGTGGGCGATCTCACCGGTCGCCCGTATCAGCGCATCGGTAATACCTAGCTCCGCCGCCGAATGCCCGGCGTCGCGAATGATCTGCAACTCGCTGTTCGGCCACGCCTGATGCAGCGCCCAGGCATTGTCCAGCGGGCAGATGGCATCGTAACGGCCGTGCACGATAATGCCCGGCAGGTGGGCGATATTCGGCATGTCGCGCAAGAGCTGATCCGGCTCGAGAAAGGCCTGATTGACGAAGTAGTGGCATTCGATCCGCGCCATCGACAGCGCCCGGTGCGCATCGGCAAACCGCTCGACCACGTTGTGATTCGGCCGCAGCGTGGCGGTGCGACCTTCCCAGCAGGACCACGCCTTGGCGGCGTGCATCTGAGCGATCTGGTCGTTGCCGGTGAGACGGCGGTAGAACGCTTGCATCAGGTCGTCGCGTTCCTCCAGCGGAATCGGCGAGAGGAAGTCCTGCCAGTAGTCCGGGAATAGCCGACTGGCGCCTTCCTGATAGAACCAGGCGAGGTCCTGCGGACGGCAGAGGAAGATGCCTCGCAGGATCAACGCATGCACATGCTCGGGATAGCTCTGCGCGTAGGCCAGGGAGAGCGTCGAGCCCCAGGAACCACCAAACAGCACCCACTTGTCGATGCCCAGATGCTCGCGGATGCGCTGCATGTCGGCGATCAGATGTGCGGTGGTGTTGTTCTCCAGGCTGGCATGGGGCGTCGAACGTCCGCAGCCACGCTGATCGAAGGTGATGATGCGGTACAGGGTCGGATCGAAGAAGCGGCGGCTGAGGGCATCGCAGCCGCCGCCGGGACCACCATGGACGAACAATACGGGCAGACCATCCGGCGACCCACTCTCGTCGACATAGAGCACATGCGGTTCTTCCACCGCCAGCTCGTGTCGGGCGTAGGGTTTGATCTCCGGATACAAGGTCTGCATGGCACACTCCTGATCTGCGGCGGGCCGGCTGGCCCCCATGACGTTAGCGGCATCATAACGAGGTTCACGGAGTTGAGCATGTCAGCATGGAAAATAGCGGCACTGGCGCTATTAATGACTCTGGCCGGCTGCGGCCGGGACGACCCGGAAGCGGCGCTGCAGCAGGCCGCCGAGCAGTTGCAGACGACCCTGGAGAACAAGCAGGTCGGCGACCTGATGGAACTGCTGCACGCAGATTTCCAGGCGCAGCGGCAGTACGATCAGGAATGGGCGCGGCGCACGGCAACGCTGATGTTCCTGCGCCATCGCAATGTCCGGGTAATCGCCCTCAGCCAGCGCAGCTGGGTCGATCCGACCTATCCCGATCGCGGCCATACCGAGGCACAGGTGACGCTCGCCGGCGCCGAATCACTCCTGCCGCAGCAGGCGGGGCATTATCAGGTCAGACTCGAGTGGCGCCAGGACCGAGGCGAATGGCAGCTGGCGCGTCTGGAATGGGACTGAGCAGGCCAAACGATTACTGGCGCCAGATCAGTTCGCTGGTGTCGTAACCGCGCCGCTCGGCCTCGGAGAGCAGGCGATCGCGGGTCGCCTGGTCGATCTCGGTGTCCCGCGCAAGCAGCCAGAGATACTTGCGATCCGGGCTGCCGACCAGCGCAGTGCTGTAGCCCTCGTCCAGATAGAGCACCCAGTAGTGGCCCTTGGTCAGACCGGGAAAGAGCCGGCTGAACCAGTTGTCGAAGCGCACCCACAGCCGATCGGTAATACCGGCTTCCTGCGGCACCGCTTCGCCTTTGGCCTCCTGCCAGTCGCCGTCTTCTGTTTCGCAACGGTTGGTCACCGCCACGCTGCCATCGGCCTGCAACTGGTACTTCGCTTCGGAGCGTATGCAATTGCGCTGAAAGAACATCGGCAAGCGCGCCAGCTCGTACCAAGTCCCCTGATAGCGTTGAAGGTCGACCTCGCCGACCGTTTCAGGGGGCTGTTCGCGCCCGCCTCCTGCGCAGCCGCTCAACAGCATCAGGCACAGCAGGGCAACGACACTCGCACGCATGGGATCTCTCCTGAGTTACATCAGCAGTTATTTCAGCCCCTTGCCGGAAAACATCATCACCTTGTCGCCCGCGAACTGGACGCTGATGAAGCGATTCTTCTCGCCCCAGGTGCAGCTCGACATCCCCAGCGCACCGGCGCATTCGGAGGGTTTGCCGAGCAACTGCTCGACTTCCACCCGTTCCATGCCGGGCTTGAGCTTGGCGAAGTTTTCCTGGGTGATCGGACTGCAGCCAGCCAGCAGGACGACGCAGGCAATCAGCAATGGGGTACGCAATGGCATATCGAGCTCCTTGCTTGTTCTAAGGTTCAATGCCCCGCGGAAGCGGTGCCGCGGAGCCTTGGCCGGAAATGGCATCCGCGCTCAGAAGGACGAGCCCGGCTGCTCCAGAAATAGTCGCTCGGCGTCGCTGGCCTCGCGGCCGAGAGTTGCATTGCGATGCGGGAAGCGGCCGAAGCGGGAGACCACCTCGCGGTGGCGCTCGGCATAGTCGAGAAAGTCGACGAACAGCGGCTGTTCCGACTCGTCGGCAATGTCGCGCAAGGCCGTGAACTGCGCGACGGCCAGATCCTGGGTTGCTAGGTTCTCCGCGTGCTCCAGCACCAGGTAGATGAACACGCGCTGGATCGGCGCCAACAGCATGTCGCCGCCGTGGGCCAGGCCATCGCGAACCAGGTGCTGGGCGCGCTCGTCGCCGGCGAAAGCCTTCGGCGTGTTGCGATGGATCATGCGCGGCAGCTGATCGAGCAGCAGCACCAGCGCGAGCCAGCCCTCGGGCAATTCGGCCCAGTCCTGCAGCTCGCCGTTCAGAGCCTGTTCGACCAGTGCGCCGAAGCGCTGGCGCGCCTCGTCGTCCTGTTCTGCGCGGTAGCCAAACCAGAGTCGTTGCTTTTCAGCCGCGATCTCGCTGGCGCTGGTGCCCTGGCCGAACCACCAGTGGAGCAAGTCCTGCCAGGGCGCCTGCATCGGTCAGCCCTGGTGGTAGCCGGTGACGCGCTCGACTTCTTCCTTCGAACCGAGGAACACCGGCACGCGCTGGTGCAGGGACTCCGGCTGAATTTCCAGGATGCGCTGCGTACCGTTGGTGGCGGCGCCACCGGCCTGCTCGACGATCATCGCCATCGGGTTGGCCTCGTACATCAGGCGCAGCTTGCCGGCCATGGAAGGGTCGCGGTTGTCACGCGGGTACATGAACAGGCCGCCGCGGGTGAGGATGCGATGCACGTCGGCCACCATCGAGGCGATCCAGCGCATGTTGTAGTTCTTGCCCAGCGGGCCGTCCTTGCCGGCCAGCAGCTCGCCGACATAGCGCTGCACCGGCTCTTCCCAGTGGCGCTGGTTGGACATGTTGATGGCGAATTCGGCGGTGCTCTGCGGAACGCTGAGGTTCTCGTGGGTAAGCACGAAGCTGCCCAGCTCACGATCCAGGGTGAAGCCCATCACGCCGTGGCCGAGAGTCAGAATCAACATGGTCTGCGGGCCGTAGATGGCGTAGCCGGCGGCAACCTGCTTGGTCCCCGGCTGCAGGAAGGCTTCCTCGCCGAGTGCGTCGTTCTGACTGAAACAGGCATCCGGGCAGCGCAGCACGGAGAAGATAGTGCCGACCGAGACGTTGACGTCGATATTGCTCGAGCCGTCCAGCGGGTCGAAGACCAGCAGATAGGCACCCTTCGGGTACTTGCCGGGAATCTGGTAGGCGTTGTCCATTTCCTCGGACGCCATGCCGGCCAGGTGGCCGCCCCACTCGTTTGCCTCCAGCAGGATTTCGTTGGAGAGCACGTCGAGCTTCTTCTGCACTTCGCCCTGGATGTTCTCGCTGTCGGCGCTACCCAGTACGCCACCGAGGGCGCCCTTGGATACCGCGTGGCTGATTTCCTTGCACGCTCGTGCCACGACCTCGATGAGAAAGCGCAGATCAGCAGGCGTGTTGTTACTGCGAGTCTGCTCGATGAGGTAGCGACTGAGGGTTACGCGTGACATGGAAATGACTCCGGAGGAAGGATAAACCCGCGCAGTTTAGCAGGCCGTAGGAAAACTAACTTCCCTCAGACAGGTCCGCCCCCTACAGAGTTCAGCGAAGCGGCGACCAGATTGCCAGCACGGTCGGCAACCCTCGCCATTTGTGGCTGCGCGCCAGCGGATGACCCTCCGGCGCGCCGGCCATCACAGCACTTTCCAGATCTCCCGGGCGTACTCGCGAATGGTGCGGTCCGACGAGAACCAGCCGGTGCGGGCGGTGTTCAGCACAGAGGAACGCCACCAGCGTGCCGGATCACGCCAGCACTCCTCGACATCCAGCTGCGCCTGCCAGTAAGCCTCGAAATCGGCGCAGACCATGAAGGTGTCGTGCCAGCTGATGCCATCCACCAGCCCGGTGTAGCGGCCCGGATCACCCGGCGAGAAGGCACCGCCACGAATCGCCGAGAGCACTTCGCTGAGCCGCGGCGAAGCGCCGATGATGGCTTCGGCGTTGTACTCGTTGGCCTGCTTGCGCACATTCACCTGCTGCGCGGTAAGGCCGAAGATGAACATGTGTTCAAGGCCGATCTGCTCGCTCATCTCCACATTGGCGCCGTCCAGGGTGCCGATGGTCAGCGCCCCGTTGAGGGCGAACTTCATGTTGCTGGTACCCGAAGCCTCCAGGCCGGCGGTGGAAATCTGCTCCGACAGGTCCGCCGCCGGGATGATGTCCTCGGCCAGACTGACGTTGTAGTTGGGCAGGAACACCACCTTGAGCAGGCCGCGCACGGTGGGGTCGGCATTGATGGTATTGGCGATGTCGTTGGTCAGCTTGATGATCAGCTTGGCCTGGTGATAGCTCGCCGCCGCCTTGCCGGCGAAGATCTTCACCCGCGGCACCCAGTTGCCGCCCGGATCGGAGCGAATCGCCTGGTACAACGCGACGGTGTGCAGCAGGTTGAGCAACTGGCGCTTGTACTCGTGGATGCGTTTGACGTGCACGTCGAATAGCGCGGTCGGGTCGACGCTGATGCCCAGCCGCTCCTGGATCACATTAGCCAGATGACGCTTGTTGGCCAGCCGCTGTTCGGCGAAGCGCTGGCGGAACGCGGCCTGTTCGGCAAAGGGTTCGAGCTCGCGCAGGCGGGTTTCCGGCTCATCGAGCACCTCCTCGCCGACATGCTCCACCAGCAACTGGGTCAGCTGCGGATTGGCCTGGTAGAGCCAGCGGCGGAAGGTAATACCGTTGGTCTTGCTGTTGATCCGCTGCGGGTAAAGGCTGTGCAGATCGGTGAACACGGTCTTGCGCATCAGCTGGGTGTGCAGCCCGGATACGCCATTGGTGCTGTGCGAACCGAGGAAGGCCAGATTGCCCATGCGCACCCGGCGACCGTGATCTTCCTCGATCAGCGATACCGAGCGCAGCAGCTCGGCATCGTGGACGCCGCGCTCGCGCAGCTGGTCGAGATGGTAGGCGTTGATCAGGTAGATGATCTGCATGTGCCGCGGCAGCAGGCGCTCCATCAGGCCCACCGGCCAGGTTTCCAGCGCTTCGGGCAGCAGCGTGTGGTTGGTGTAGGACAGCGTGGCCGTCGTCAGCCGCCAGGCGTGCTGCCACTCGTAGCTGTGCACGTCGACCAGCAGGCGCATCAGCTCGGCCACGGCAATCGCCGGGTGGGTGTCGTTGAGCTGGATGGCGGTGTAGTCGGGCAGGCTGTCCAGCGAACCGCGCTGCTTGATGTGGCGACGCAGCAGGTCCTGCAGCGAGGCGGCGACGAAGAAATACTCTTGGCGCAGGCGCAACTCCTGCCCGGCCTCGGTGCTATCGGCCGGATAGAGCACCCGTGAAATGCTTTCGGCGCGGGCCTCTTCGGCCGCTGCACCGATATGGTCACCGGCGTTGAAGCGCGCCAGATGGAAATCCGCCTCGGGTCGCGCACGCCAGAGGCGCAGCGTGTTCACCCCGGCGCCGCGCCAACCGACGATGGGGGTGTCATAGGCGATCGCCCGTACCCCTTCGGCCCAGTGCCAGAAGTGCTGGACCTCGCCTTTCTCGTTGGTGGCCGCCGTGACGCTGCCGCCGAAGCCGATCAGATACTTCACCTCGGAGCGCTCGAACTCCCAGGGGTTGCCGAAATCCAGCCAGGTCTCGGTCTGCTCGTGTTGCCAGCCATCGACGATGGCCTGGCGGAACAGGCCGTGGTCATAACGGATGCCGTAACCATGGGAGACCACGCCGAGGGTCGCCATGCTCTCCATGAAGCAGGCCGCGAGCCGGCCGAGGCCGCCATTGCCGAGCGCCGCGTCAGGCTCCAGCAGGCGGATGCGTTCGATATCCACGTCGAGCCCGGCGAGCGCTTCACGCGCCACGTCGAACAGGCCGAGGTTGCTCAGGCTGTCGACCAGCAGGCGGCCGATGAGAAACTCCAGAGAGAGGTAATAAACCCGCTTCTGCCCGCTGGTGTAAGCCTCGCGCGTGCAATCCATCCAGCGGTCGATGGTGCTGTCGCGAGTAGCCAAGGCTACCGCATGGAACCAGTCGTAATCGGAGGCGTTCTCCGGATCCTTGCCAACCGAGTAGGTGAGCTTGCGCAACACTCGCTCACGGAAAGCGGCAATTTCTTCAGCGGTGGCAATGGCTGTTTCCTGCGTCATGGACAGACCTCGGTTAGCGAAGACACACAAGAGGGACTCGCGGCAGCCATGCCCGTTCACCTCCATTCGACATTCCAGAAAAAGCGTTGCAGGTTTCCTTTACATCTGCGCTACCGCCCGTCCGGTCGCCGCCGTCGGAAGACGCTGGTAATCGCCGCGCGACTCGTTATGATCCGCGCGCCCGAACGCACCGAAGACTGCCCGTGAAGACAAGATTGATCGCCTCCGCCGACCCGGAACGCCTGGAAACCTGGGTACGCTACAGCGCCGGCCTGTGCCGCGACTGCCATGCGACCTGCTGCACCCTGCCGGTGGAGGTACGCATCGACGACCTGATCCGGCTGGAGCTGGTCGATGCCTTCGAGCGCGACGAGCCGGCGAAGAACATCGCCAAGCGCCTGAGCAAGGCGGGCATCGTCGAGCACTTCAATCACAAGCACGAGATCTTCACGCTGACCCGCCTGGCCAATGGCGACTGTCTCTATCTGGACCGCAAGACCCGGCTCTGCACGGTCTATGCCAAGCGCCCGGACACCTGCCGCAACCACCCGCGTATCGGCCCGCGCCCAGGTTATTGCGCCTACCGAAGCAAAACCGCCGGCTGACGCGGCGCACCATCGAACATCGCCGCTGCACCCGCCAGCACCGATGCGGAACACCGCAGACAGCAGCGCGGCGTGCCCGGATTCGTCGCCACGGATAGCCTGAACGGACTGGCCAAAGCGTGACTCAGGAGTCATGCTTGGCGTCTGTCTGTATCTTCGTAACGTTTAGGAACCTCCCCGGCATGAGCCGCGATAGCCGCTACCTGGAAGCCATCCTCCATCACGACATTCCGCTGACCCGCTCGCTCGGGCTGCGCGTCGAGCAGTGGGAAAACCACGAGTTGCGCCTGCAGGTACCGCTGCAGCCGAACATCAACCACAAGAGCAGTATGTTCGGCGGCAGTCTGTATTGCGCTTCGGTGCTGGCAGGCTGGGGCTGGCTGCATCTGCGGCTGCGCGAGGCGGGCATCGAGGATGGGCACATCGTCATCCACGAAGGGCAGATCGAGTACCCGCTGCCGGTGGTGGACGATGCAATCGCCATCTGTTCAGCGCCGAGCCCCGAGGCCTGGGAGCGCTTCGAATCGATCTATCGTCGCCGTGGCCGTTCGCGGCTGGAGCTGAAAAGCCGCATCCTGGCGGCCGACGGCCGTGACGCGGTGCGCTTCACCGGGCAGTTCGTGCTGCACAAATAAGCGAAGGATTACATTGCACGCATCTGCGACGGCTTGCTCAATCGGCGCAATGCCCGCTCCAGGCAGGCGCGCCGGGTTACTCGCGATTGGCCAGTTCGATCAGCCAGTCGCGCCAGTCGACGCCTCTGGGCAGGGCCAGGAAAGATGGGTTCAGATAGCTTTCCCGCGCGTCATAGCGCAGCGCCGCACCACTGACATCCAGCACCTCGCCACCGGCACCTTCCAGCACCCCCTGCGCGGCAGCGGTATCCCACTGCGAGGTCGGCGCCAGGCGCGGGTAGCAATCCGCAGCACCTTCGGCCAGCAGGCAGAATTTCAGCGAACTGCCGACATTCGCCAGCGCCAGCTCACCGAAACGTTCGCCCAGACGACTCAACAGCTGCTCCTGCGCCGGACTGCTGTGGCGCCGGCTGGCGACCACGGTAAACGCTTCCTCCGGCTCCTGGCGCACGCGCAGCGGCTGAGTCGCGCCGGACACTTCGCTGCGCCAGGCGCCGAAATCCTCGCCGCCGTAGTAACAGCGTCCGGATGCCGGAAGGCCGACCACGCCGAAGCGCACCTTGCCCGCCTCGATCAGCGCGACGTTGACCGTGAACTCCTCGCTGCCGGCGATGAATTCCTTGGTGCCATCCAGCGGGTCAACCAGCCACCAGCGCGTCCAGCCGGCGCGCTCGCTCAGCGGCACCTCGCAATCCTCCTCGGACAGCACCGGGATGGCGCTATCCAGCGCCAGCAGGCCGTCCAGCAACACCTGATGCGCAGCCATATCGGCGACGGTCACCGGCGATTCGTCGGTCTTGTTCTGGACATCCAGCTCGCTGCGCCAGTGCGGCAGGATCGCCTCGCCCGCCTGACGCACCAGATCGATGACCGACGACAGATAGGGATGACTCATTGGCCGAACTCTCCGCGCTGGGTCAACAGATCCTTGGCCAGGTACAACGCGGCCAATGCGCGCCCCTCGCTGAACTGCGGATGCTGCACCAGACTGGACAGTTCGTGCAGGTTGACCTTGTCGAGCCGCATCGGCTCCGGCTCGTCGCCGGGCAGCTGCTCCGGATACAGATCGCGCGCCAGCACCACCTGAATCTTCTGGCTCATGTAACCGGGCGACAACGACAGCTCGGTGAGCAGCTCCAGGCGGCGCGCGCCGAAGCCAGCCTCCTCCTTGAGTTCGCGGTTGGCCGCTTCGAGTACGTCTTCACCCGGCTCGATCAGGCCCTTGGGCAGCGACAGCTCATAGGTGTCGGTGCCGCCGCAATATTCCTCGACCAGCAGTGCGTTCTCCGCATCGGCCAGCGCCACGATCATCACCGCGCCGTAACCGCTGCCCTTGCCGACCAGGCGTTCATAGGTGCGCTCGACACCATTGGAAAAACGCAGCTGCAGCTCCTCGACACGGAACAGTCGGCTGCTGGCGACGATCTCACGGGCTAGCACGGTGGGTTTCTGGCGCATGGGAAACTCCTGGAAACGCGAGCGGCTATCATAACCCGGCTTTTTGCGCTGGCCGTGAGTGCTTTGCGACCAGCTGACCGACGCCGTCCCGTCCATACACCGCTGACGCGAGCCCGCACATGACCGCCAACCTGCCCTGGTCCGACATCGATACCGTCCTGCTCGACATGGACGGCACGCTGCTGGATCTCCATTTCGACAATCATTTCTGGCTCGAACTGCTGCCGCAACGCTACGCCGAGCTGCACGGCATCAGCCGCGCCATGGCCGAGCTGGAACTGGCACCACTGTTCAACGAGCACGTCGGCAAACTCACCTGGTATTGCCTGGACTACTGGACCCGCGAACTCAACCTGCCGATCCGCGACATGAAACGCGAGATCGCCGAGCTGATCGCCCTTCGACCAAATGCCGACGAATTTCTCGCCGCGTTGCGCCAGACCGGCAAGCGCGTGGTGCTGATCACCAATGCGCACCGCGACTCGTTGTCGCTGAAGCTGGAGAAGATCGAACTGGCGCCCTGGTTCGACCGCCTGATCAGCTCCCACGACTACGGCTATCCGAAGGAGGAGCCGCAGTTCTGGCACGCACTGCGCCAGGATCTGGAGTTCGAGCCCGCACGTGCACTGTTCATCGACGATAGCCTGCCGATCCTGCGTAGTGCGCAGCGCTTCGGCATCGCGCATCTGCTGGCGGTGCGCGAGCCGGACAGTCGCAGCGCACCGAAGGACACCGAGGAATTCGCCGCGGTTGACGATTACCTCGACCTGATCCGCAGCCTGCACGGCGGTCCAGCGTGACGGCTGGCGCTGCCTTCGGCAGCCGGAAGCTTTACACTACGCAACAGTTGCCGTCGGCGGGAACCGGCTCAGGACGAGCCCGGGCCGGCACGCATCGAAACAGCGCAGCGGTGCGAAGCACATGCCCTGCCGCTCGTAGTTCGCCCACGGATGATCGATAGGAAGCAACATGGCAGCAGTAGGCGCCGAATTCTGGCCCCATAGTCACAGCGAGATGAGTGAGCGAATCCGCCGGCATGACTGGGGTGCGACTGCGCTCGGAACTCCTGACGCCTGGCCGGCTTCGCTACGGCTGCTGCTGGACACCATTCTCGAAGCGCCCCTGCCGATGTGCATCCTTTGGGGCGACCAGGCGCTGCAGTTGTACAACGACGCCCACGCCGCACTGATCGGCGATCGCCACCCGGCCGAACTCGGCCAGCCCGCTTGCCACCGCTGGGGCGCGACCTGGGCCCTGCTGGAGCCGGCCTGCGACACCGCCCGCCGCGGTGAGCCACGGGTACTGCGCAATCAGCAACTGGTCATCGAACGCGATGGCGCTCCGGTGGAAGCCTGGTTCGACCTCGCCCTGAGCCCCATTCGCAACGCCTCGCACGGCATCGGCGGTCTGCTGCTGTGCCTCAGCGAGACCAGCGAACGCGTGCGCACCGAAACCCGCCTGTCGCAGACCGCCCTGCACTACAAACTCAGCGCCGAGGTGCACCGCGCCAGCGAACAGCGCCTGCAACTGGCGCTCGAGGCCAGCGATCTGATCGGCATCTGGGACTGGGCCATCCAGGCCAGCGAGATTCCGGCGGGAGCTGAGCTTTCCCGCATCCTGCCGGTGGCCCAGTCCGGGCCGAACGGCCTGAGCAGCGAAGCCTTTTTCGATCATGTCCATCCCGACGACGTGCCACGCCTGCGCGCCGCGCTGGAGCGCTGCATCGTCGAGCGCGGTACGCTCGACGAGCGCTACAGGCTGCGCAGCGACGACGGCGTCACCCGTTGGGCGCTGGCGCGCGGGCGCTGCCATTGCGACGAGCAGGGCTGGCCACAGCGCTTCCCCGGCGCAGTGATGAACATCACCGGACAGCAGGCCAGCGAAGATGCCCTGCGCCAGAGCGAAGCCGAGTTGAAGATGGTCACCGACGCACTGCCGGTGCTCATCGGCTACGTCGACGCCGAGGAACGTTTTCGCTTCAACAACCGCTACTACTCCGACTGGTTCGGCCACTCGACCGAATGGCTGCTGGGCAAGACTGCCCGCGAAGTGCTCGGTGAACGTGGCTATGCCGAGCGCCAGACAAGCATCCGTGATGCCCTCGCCGGCCGCGACGTGACCTTCGAGGCCCATAGCCCGCACCGTGACGGCCAGCCCCGACGCATGCTGGTGCACTACCTGCCGCGCCGTGACGGCCAGGGCAACGTGCTCGGCTTCTTCGTCATGGCGCTGGATGTCACCGAGCGCTGGCGCGCCGAACAGGCGCTGCGCGAACTCAACGAGACACTGGAAAGCCGTATTCAGGAGCGCACTCAGGCCCTGGCGGAAGTCTACGAACGCCTGCTCAAGGAAATGGCCAGCCGCGAGCAGGCACAGGAAGCGCTGCGTCAGGCGCAGAAGATGGAAGCAGTCGGCCAGCTGACCGGCGGCATCGCCCACGACTTCAACAACATGCTGACCGGCATCATCGGCGGCCTGGACCTGATCCAGCGCTACATCCAGTCCGGCCGCCACGGCGAAACCCAGCGCTTCATCGATGCCGCGGTCACCTCGGCCAATCGCGCCGCGGCATTGACCCACCGCCTGCTCGCCTTCGCCCGGCGTCAGCCACTGAACCTCAAGCGCGTCGAACTCAATCAGCTGATCGAATCGATGCACGACCTGCTCAGCCGCACGCTGGGCCGCCATATCCAGATCCGCAATCAGTTGCAGCAAGGTCTGTGGCCGGTTTCCAGCGACGAAAACCAGCTGGAAAGCGCGCTGCTCAACCTGGTCATCAACGCCCGCGACGCCATGGCTGACGGCGGCACCCTGCTGCTGGAAACTCGCAATGTCGAACTGTACAGGCAGGGCGATGTGGGCGATCTGGCCGCCGGGCGCTACGTCATCCTCTGCCTGACAGACAGCGGCTGCGGCATGAGCCCCAAGGTGCTGGCCAGCGTCTTCGAACCGTTCTTCACCACCAAACCCATCGGCCAGGGCACCGGGCTCGGCCTTTCCATGGTCTACGGCTTCACCCGGCAGGCCGGCGGCCATATCCAGATCGCCAGCGAACCGGGCGAAGGCACCCAGGTCAGCCTGTACCTTCCCGTATTCGAGGACCAAGGCGTCAGCGTCGCGCCAGCCGGCGAAGACGACGGCCCGCTTCAGGCCCAGCAAGGCGAAACCGTCCTGGTGGTCGAGGATGATCCGGCGGTGCGCCTGCTAGTCATCGACGTGCTACAGATGCTCGGCTATCAGACGCTGGAAGCCGCCGAGGGCAATGCGGCGATCCGCCTGCTTGAGAGCACGCCCACCATCGACATGCTGGTCACCGACGTCGGACTGCCCGGCATGAACGGCCGGCAACTGGCGGATGTCGCGCGCCAGCATCGTCCCGATCTGCCGGTGCTGTTCATGACCGGCTATGCCAAGCAGGCCGCCAGCGCGGACTTCCTCGAACCGGGCATGGACATGATCAGCAAGCCGTTCAACCTCGATGCGCTGGCCAAGCGCGTACGCGACATGCTGGCGGATAGCGACCAGCGGTGAATCGTCCGCGGCCGGCTGGGGTCATAACTCTATCCGCCGGCCGCGAGCATGCACTGCAGTTGCAGCGATGCAGAACGCCGGTCTCATCAGACCTCGTGACCTGTGCGGTGAGTGGGTTGAGGCAGGTTCGGATGTAAATGGCCGAGACAAAGCGCTGCGACGAGTCATAGGGGGTTATGGCGAGGAGCAGCAACCCAGTATCGGGGCCATGGACGCCGAAATTGACCAACCGAACCTGCCAAACAGGCGACTAACTGGACCGAATCGCCGATGAACGCCCCGTCTCGCCTGAATGCCGGCGTCGCCGCTGCCGCGCAACCACCTGCCGGTGCCAGCCAGCGTTACTGCTACCAGCCGATCGACGATGTCGCGCAATGCGCAGTCGATCTTGCCGAGGAGTGCGCGCTGGCGATCGCCTACAACGGGCTGAGCCAGGCGGTGATGATGATCTCGCCGGCCGATCTGGAAGATTTCGTGGTTGGCTTCAGCCTGGCCAATGGCTTCGTCGAGTCGCTGGATGATATCTACGACATTCGCCTGCACGGCAGCGGCAGTGCGCGGCGCGCCGAATTGGACATCGCCAGCCGCGCATTCTGGCGCCTCAAGCTGCAACGCCGCCAGCTACCCGGCAACAGCAGCTGCGGGCTCTGCGGGGTCGAAGCGCTGGAGCAGGCACTGCCGCGCCTGCCGATCATGCCGGCAGCACCACTGCCGCCCTCGCACTGGTTGCAGGACCTGCGTCAACGAATCGAAGCGTTTCAACCGCTGGGGCGCGACTGCGGGGCGGTGCACGCCGCATTGCTCATGGACGCCAACGGCGAGATCCGCCTGGGCCGCGAGGATATCGGACGGCATAACGCGCTGGACAAGCTGATCGGCGCCATGGCCCGCTCCGGCTGTGCAGCGGCCGGCGGCCTGGCGATCGTCACCAGCCGCTGCAGCCTGGAGCTGGTGCAGAAAGTTCAGCGGGCCGGGATTCCAGCGCTGGTAAGCCTGTCTTCACCCACCGGCCTGGCCGCCCAGTGGGCGCAGCGGCATAACCTCAACCTCATCCACCTGCCACAGCACAGCCCGCCGCGGATCTACAGCCCTGCCGCAGCGGTGCGCGCGCAAGGCTGATGCTGATTCCGAGGGGGTAAAGGCGCTGCGCTCAGGCCCCACAAGCGACTTGAGACCATTCGAAACATCCTCTTGTTCCTTAGCGAAATCAAATAGTTAGCAAACGCCAACCGGATCACGCATTTCATCGGAACGCTCTTGCCGCAAGCGCAGCGGCGCGTGAGGATCGCGGCGCAATCCACATACGGGATCACTCCATGAAGTACGCCTCGATTTTCCTGTTATCCACCAGTCTGCTCAGCGCGGCAGCCTTCGCCGGCAGCAACACCGAAGCCGCCGTCGGCGGCGCGCTTGGCGGTGCACTGGGTTCAGTGGTGGGAGAGCATCTGGGGGGCTCGACCGGCGCCACCATCGGTGCCGGCGTTGGCGGCGCGGCTGGTGGCATGGTCGGTGCGGACAAACGCAGCCGTACCGAAGCGGCCATTGGTGGTGGCCTCGGCGCCGCTGGCGGTAATGTCATCGGCCAGCAGGTCGGTGGCAGCACGGGTGGGCTGATCGGCGCAGCCGTGGGCGGCGGCGCTGGCGGCGCGATCGGCAATGCCTACGGCGACGATGATGATGACTACCGGCGTGACCGTCGCTACCGGGATGATCGCCGCTACTACGGCCATCCAGGCAAAGCCAAAGGTCATTACAAGCACAAACACAAGCATCACTGAGGGCCGCAGACGGCAGGCATTGCCGTCTCGCAGCACCACCGCATCGCCCGGACCGGCTCAGCCGTTCCGGGCGATCTCGTTTTTATGGCTTCTGCTGTATGCGCCGAGCGGGTTAACTCAAGGCTTCCAGCGCGGCGCGCAAGCGCCCGGGAATGGCGGTGGGACGGTTGCTTGCGCGTTCAACGAAGACATGCACGAAGCGACCCGCGGCGCACGCCTCCTGCTCACCCTCGCGGAAGATTGCCAGCTCGTATTGCACCGACGAGTTGCCCAGCCTGGCCACCCGCAGCCCGACCTCGATGACGTCCGGATAAGCGATCGACGCAAAGTAGTCGCAGGCGGAGCTGACCACGAAACCGACGATCTCACCGCCCTGGATATCCAGCCCGCCCTGCTGGATCAGATAGTTGTTCACCGCGGTGTCGAAGAAACCGTAATAGACGACGTTGTTCACGTGGCCATAGATATCGTTGTCGTGCCAGCGCGTGGTGATCGGCTGAAAATGCCGGTAATCGTGGCGCAGGTGCTTGGGTTGCTCAGGCATGGGTGGTTTCCGCGTGCAGTGGTAAAAAGGCGCTCAATACGCCGCCTGATAGATCGCCAGCGCATCGGCTTCGGTGACTTCGCGCGGGTTGTTGACCAGCAGGCGCTGCTGCAGCATGGCCTCCTTGGCCAGCTGCGGCAGCATCTCCTCCGGCACGCCGGCATCGCGCAGCCGCGTCGGCAGGCCAACGCGCGCGCTCATCTGCTCGAATTCCTCGATCAGTTGTTCGGCGTAGGTCGATGGGTCGTCCGTGCGCAGCCGGTCGCCGAGGATGATCGGCGCCAGCTCGCCGTAATGCGTGGTCGCCGCGCTGACGTTGAAGCGCAGCACCTGCGGCAACACCAGCGCGTTCGACAGCCCGTGCGGGATATGGAAATGGCCACCCAGCGGATAGGCCAAGGCATGCACCGCCGCTACTGGCGCATTGGCGAACGCCTGCCCGGCCAGGCAGGCGCCGAGCAGCATGGCCTGGCGCGCCTCGCGGTTGCTGCCGTTGTGCACCGCCTCGTCGAGGTTGGCCGCCAAGAGGCGCAGCGCCTCGCGGGCCAGCAGGTCGGACATGGGGTTTTTCTTGAGTGCGCTGGTGTAGGCCTCGATGGCGTGCACCATGGCGTCGATACCGGTGGCCGCGGTCACCGCTGGAGGCAGGCCGAGGGTGAGGTCGGCATCGAGCAGCGCCAGGTCTGGCAGCAGCAGTGGCGATACCACACCCATCTTGGTGGTTTCGCCAGTGGTGATGATGGAAATCTGCGTGACTTCCGAGCCGGTGCCGGCGGTGGTCGGCACCTGAATCAGCGGCAGGCGCTGGCCCTTGGCATTGCCGACGCCGTAGATGTCCTGCAGCGATTGCGCACTGGCCGGATGCGCTAGCAACGCCACCAGCTTGGCGACGTCCATGGAGCTGCCGCCCCCAAAGCCGATGATGAGATCGGCTCCCACTGCCCGGGCCTGCTCCACCGCCGTCATGACGATGTGTTCAGGCGGGTCGGCGATTACCTGGTCGTAGACGGCAACCGGCAGACCCTCGCTTTCGAAGCCAGGCAAGACCTCATTGAGCAAGCCGAAACGGGTAATACCCGGATCGGTGACGACCAATACGGAACGCGCCCCGCGCTCCTTGCAGAGGCTAGCCAAACGGCGAGAAGAGCCGGGCTCACAGATCAATTGCGCGGTTGTGGCAAAGCTGAACGGATGCATGCTGCCTCCTGATTGTTTTTATTCGGCTTTGGCAAAGGCAGTCAACGTGAAAAAAGCGCCCTCACCCCAGCCCTCTCCCGGAGGGAGAGGGGGTAGTTCTGTGTTGTTGCCCAACCGCGGGGCCCGGCCCTCACTCGGTCGACCCCCTCTCCCCTTTGGGGAGAGGGTTGGGGTGAGGGGCTGTCGCACTCGCCCTTCCAACCTCACTCAAAACGCAAAATCCGTCTCCGGCAGCGCCATCAAACATTCGGCCCCACCCTGAATCGCTTCCCGATGCGCACTAGCACGCGGCAGTACACGACGCAGATAGAAATCCGCACTGGCCAGTTTGGCCTGATAGAAAGCCTCTTCACCGGTCCCCTGCTCCAGCGCATCCTGTGCGCTCGCCGCGGCCTGCAGCCACAGCCCGGACAATAAGACATAGGCGGAGTACTGGAGGAAATCCACCGAAACCGCGCCGATCTCCTGCGGATCGCGCCCGGTCACCGCAATGATCTCGGCACTCAGCTCGCGCCATTCGCCGATACGTGCCTGCACCTTGCTGGCCATGTCGTGCAGTGCCGGCCGGTCGATCTGCCGATCACAGACCTCACTGAACTCCGCCTGCAACGCCGACAGCTCTGCACCGCCATCGCCGAGCAGCTTGCGGCGGATGTAGTCCAGCGCCTGGATGCCATTGGTGCCCTCGTAGAGCTGGGTAATGCGGCTGTCGCGCATCAACTGCTCCATGCCCCACTCGCGGATATAGCCGTGGCCACCGTAGACCTGCACGCCGAGGCTGGCGACTTCCTGGCCCATATCGGTGAAGAACGCCTTGACGATGGGGATCAGCAGCGCCGCGCGCTTGCTCGCCGCCTTGCGGTAACTCGACTCTGGATGGCCGTGTTCGAGGTCCAGCTGGCGGGCGCAGTAGGCCGCCAGCATGCGGCTGCCTTCGACCAGCGTCTTCTGGGTGAGCAGCATGCGCCGCACGTCCGGATGCACGATGATCGGGTCAGCCACTTTGTCCGGATGCTGCGCGCCAGCCAGTCCGCGCGATTGCAGACGCTCACGCGCATAGGCCAGCGAACCCTGATACGCCTGCTCGGCGATTCCGAGGCCCTGCAGCCCGACCTGGAAGCGCGCGTCATTCATCATGGTGAACATGCACGCCAGGCCCTGGTTGGGCTCGCCGACGACCCAGCCGGTGGCGCCATCGAAGTTCATCACGCAGGTGGCCGCGCCCTTGATGCCCATCTTGTGCTCGACGGCACCGCAGGACAGCGCGTTGCGAACGCCCGGCGTGCCATCGGCATTTGCGATGAACTTGGGCACCAGCAGCAGGCTGATGCCTTTAACACCGGCCGGTGCATCCGGCAGGCGCGCCAGCACCAGATGCACGATGTTCTCGCTCATGTCGTGCTCGCCGCCGGAAATGAATATCTTGCTGCCGCTGACCTTGTAGCTGCCGTCCGCCTGGGGTTCGGCCTTGGTGCGCAGCAGCGCGAGATCGGTGCCCGCCTGCGGCTCGGTGAGGCACATGGTGCCGCTCCAACTGCCGCTGACCAGCTTTTCCAGATAGGCATTTTTCAGCTCGTCGCTGCCGTGCTTGTACAGCGCCAGCACCGCGCCCTCGGTGAGGCCCGAGTAGATGCGGAAGGACAGCGACGCGCCCATCAGCATCTCGTGAAAGTTGCTGGCGACCAGCTGCGGGAAGCCCTGGCCACCATATTCGGTGGGCCCGGTCATGCTCGCCCAGCCGTTGTCGACGTACTGTTTGTAGGCCTCGACGAAACCCTGCGGCGTGCGGACCTCACCGTTTTCCAGGGTCACGCCCTCTTCGTCGCTGTTGCGATTGAGCGGCGCGATCTCGCCGCCGGTGTAGCGCGCCGCTTCTTCCAGCACGCCGTCGATCAGCTCGCGGTCCAGACCGTTGCCGAGCAGCTCGCAATGGCCGGTGGCGTCGAACAGCTCGTGCAGCACGAAGCGCATGTCACGCAGGGGGGCCTTGTATTCCATGCTCAAGCCTCCTTCTTGTGGTCGGCGAAGCGGCCGCCAAGGGTGGCCAGGCTGTCGATCAGCTCGGCAGACTTCCAGTGCTCGCCGTGCTGCTCGGCCAGAGCATTCAGGCGATCACGAATGGCCGGCAGGCCCTGACGATCGGCCCAGGTCATCGGCCCGCCGACTTCAGCCGGGAAGCCGTAGCCATTGAGATAGACGGTGTCGATGTCGGTACTGGACTCGGCCATGCCTTCCTGCAGAATCTTCGCGCCCTCATTGACCAGCGCCAGCAGGCAGCGCTCGAGGATTTCCTCACTGCCAATCTCGCGACGCTCATAACCGAGCCGCTCGGACTCACGCTGCACCAGCGCGTCCACTTCAGGATCGTGCTCGGCCTGGCGGCTGCCCTCGGCGTAGCGGTAGTAGCCCATGCGCGATTTCTGGCCGAAGCGGCCCAGCTCGCACAGACGATTGTCGACCTGCACCTCAGGCTCATCCTGGCCCTTGCCGGACAGTTCACGGGCGCGCCACTCCAGGTCGATACCGACCACGTCATACATGCGGAACGGGCCCATGGCAAAACCGAAGCCCTGCAGCGCGGCGTCCACCTGATGCGGATAGGCGCCTTCGAGCAGCATCATCCGCGCCTCGCGCACATAGGTGGCGAGCATGCGGTTGCCGATGAAGCCCGGGCAGTTGCCGGCGACCACACTGACCTTGCCCATGCGTTTGCCGAGCGCGGTGGAGGCGTCGAGCACGGCTTTGGAGGTCTTCGCGCCGCGGACGATTTCCAGCAGCTTCATGATGTGCGCCGGGCTGAAGAAGTGCAGGCCTACGACCTGTTCGGGGCGATTGGTGACTGCAGCGATGGCGTCGATATCCAGCGCCGAGGTGTTGCTGGCGAGGATGCCGGCCGGCTTCACGATACCGTCCAGCTCGCGGAAGATCTGCTGCTTGAGTTCGAGGTTTTCGTAGACCGCCTCGATCACCAGATCCACATCGGCCAGCGCCTGGTAATCCGCGGCCTTGCTGATGCAGGCCCAGCGCGCAGCCGCTTGAGTCTCGTCGATCCGCCCCTGGCGCACGTTGTGCGCGTAGGTGTCGGCCACCACGCCCAGCGCCTGTTCCAGCATCTCGGGGTTGTTGTCCAGCCAGCGCACCTGCACGCCGGCGTTGGCCAGGCTCATGACGATCCCGCGGCCCATGGTGCCCGCCCCGATCACGGCGGCGGTCTGGATATCGAAGCGGTCTTGGCTCATTGCAGCTGTCCTCGTTGCAAGGCTGGAAAAACTGGAGACCAACCATAGACGAAGACGCTACTATTTTTGAAATTTAGTCTTGTGATGTTTCGGATTCACCAAATGAATATCTACAACTTCGACCTCAACCTGCTCCGTGTGCTGGACGCCCTGCTGCGCGAGCGCAACGTCTCGCGGGCGGCGGAGCGGCTGTCGCTCAGCCAGCCGGCGGTCAGCAATGCCCTGGCCCGCTTGCGCGAACTACTCGACGACCCGTTGCTGGTGCGTGCCGGCCGAGCCATGCAGCCGACACCAAGGGCGCTGGCACTGGAAGCACCGATCCGCCATGCGCTGCAGCAGATCGAGCACAGCCTGATTGCCGGCGAAGCCTTCGATCCGGCGCGCAGCCACCAGCGTTTCCGCATCGCCGTGACCGACTATGTCGAGCTGATCTGCATGCCCGCGCTGATGCGGCGGCTGGCCGAGCACGCACCCGGCATCCAGCTGGCGATCCAGCACCTGACGCCGACGCTGCCGGTCGAAGCGCTGGACAACGGCGAGGTCGACCTGGTGCTCGGGCGCTTTCTCGAGGTGCCGTCACGCTTTCACGTACGTCGCTGGGCCAGCGAGACGCTGCAGGTGGCGGTGCGGCGCGACCACCCGCTGCTGATGGCGGGGCTGGATCTGGATGCCTTTCTGCGCCTGCGCCACCTGTGGGTGCATGGTGGCCAGACCCGCGGCATGGTCGACCAGTGGCTGGAAGCCCAAGGGCTTGAACGCAAGGTTGTCTACACCACGCCGAACTACCTGCAGGCCGCGCATATCGTCGCCAGCAGCGACCTCGCTGCCGTACTGCCGACCCAGTTGGCACGCTATTTCGCCACGCTGCTACCCCTGCAAACCTTCGATCTGCCGTTCGATCTCGGCACCTTCGCGCTGGATATCGTCAGCGTCGCACAGCGACAGAACGACTCGGCGCTGCAATGGCTGATCGAACAGATCGACGCCGTGGCGCCTGGCTGAGGCGCGAATCGAGCGCAACGAATCTCACGCCTGGCTAATATCCATTTGCTAGTATCTCCCAGCTTTTCCGTCGGGAATTTCCCGAAAGCAGGCGACTGCGGCCGGCTGCGCGGAACATCGCAGCAAGGTGGATATCTACTCTTGCTAATGCGCCATGGTGAACATGGACGATCAAATCAAATCCGGAGCTAGACCTATGGCGGCCCTGCTGCAACGTACCACCGACACCATTACTCGCAATCAGGCCGAACTGCTCAGCAGCTGGAAGTCCGACCTGCAGAATCTGGGCGGCTATCACAACGTCAAGCCCGAAGAACTGGCCCAGCAGACCGTCGACTTCATCCGTCAGCTGATCAGCGGAACGGCAGACGGCTCGGCCGATATCAACGGTCCGGCCTGGGACAGCATGCGCCTGTACCTGGAAAAACTCTCGCGCAGCCGCGCCCTGCTTGGCATGGATTCGCAACAGACCGCGGGCTTCATCTTCGCCATCAAGCGTCCGCTGATGACCCTGCTGCAGAGCGAATACGCCAACGAACCGGCAGTATTCGCCGAGCAGCTGTGGGCGGTATCCGAGCTGATCGACAGCCTCGGGCTGTACACCGTGCGCACCTTCCAGAAGTCCCGCGAAGAAGTGATCAAGCGTCAGCAGGAAGAGTTGCTGGAGCTGTCGACCCCGGTGGTCAAGCTGTGGGACGGCGTGCTCGCCCTGCCGATGATCGGCACCCTCGACTCGCAGCGCACCCAGGTGGTGATGGAGTCGCTGCTGCAGCGCATCGTCGATACCGGTTCGGAAATCGCCATCATCGATATCACCGGTGTGCCGACGGTCGACACCCTGGTCGCCCAACATCTGCTGAAGACGGTCACCGCGATTCGCCTGATGGGTGCCGACTGCATCATCAGCGGCGTGCGTCCACAGATCGCGCAGACCATCGTGCACCTGGGCCTGGACCTGCAAGGCATCGTCACCAAGGCCAGCCTGGCCGACGCCCTGGCCCTGGCCCTGCGCCGTTCCGGCCTCACCGTGACGAAGGCCGTCTAATGGATCGCATACCCATTCTGCGGATGGGCGAGTTTCTGCTCGTCACCATCCAGGTCGACATGCACGACCAACTGGCGATGACCCTGCAGGACGACCTGGCCGAACGCATCAGCGCGACGTCGGCAAAGGCCGTGCTGATCGATATCTCCGCACTGGACATGGTCGACTCCTTCATCGGCCGCATGATCGGCACCATCTCCGGCCTGTCGCGGATCATGGATGCCGAGACCGTAGTGGTCGGCATGCAGCCGGCCGTGGCCATCACCCTGGTCGAACTCGGTCTCGACCTCCCTGGTGTCAGCACCGCATTGAACGTCGAGCGCGGCATGCAGCTGCTGCGCGCCCGCGTGGCCGCGCAATGATCGTGCGCAGCAGCGGCAGCCAGCCGGTGCGCCTCGAACAGGATGTCGTGCTGGCGCGGCAGACCGTGCGCAAGCTGACCCAGGAATGCGCCATGCGCCTGATCGACCAGACCAAGCTGGTCACGGCGGTCAGCGAGCTGGCGCGCAACACCGTGGTCTACGGCGGCGGTGGCGACATGGATTGGCAGCTGATCGAGGATGGCACGCGGGTCGGCGTGCGCCTGACCTTCCGCGACGAAGGCCCGGGCATCGCCGACATCAAGCTGGCCATGACCGACGGCTGGACGTCCGGTAGCGGCCTCGGCCTGGGGCTGACCGGCGCCAAGCGGCTGGTTGACGAGTTCGAACTCGACAGCACGGTCGGCGCGGGCACCCGAATCACCATCACGCGGTGGACATGAACGTTCAGGGAAGCGTCACCCAAGTCCAGCTGATCGAAGACAACAGCCAGATCGGCCACGCCCGCCGGGTCGCCCAGCGGCTGGCCGAACAGCACGACTTCGACACCACCGATGCCGGGCGCGTCGCCCTGCTCGCCACCGAGCTGGGCAGTAACCTGCTCAAGCACGCCGGGCGCGGCGAACTGCACCTGCGCCTAATTCCTGGACGAGAGGGGCGCGGCGTCGAAATCATCGCGGTCGACCGCGGTCCGGGCTTCGACCTCGATCAATGCCTGACCGACGGCTTTTCCACCCGCGGCACCCAGGGCATCGGGCTCGGCGCGCTGGCGCGTCAGGCCCAGGTGTTCGACGCCTATTCCGATGCCCGCGGCTCGGTGGTGCTGGCGCAGCTGTTTCCTCGCGGCGTGCAGCCGCCGCCGTGGCGCTACGGCGTCAGTCAGCATCCCTATCCAGGCGAAACAGCCTGTGGCGACGCCTGGCAGCTGGCCTTCGATGGGCAGCGCTGCAGTGCCCTGGTCATCGATGGCATCGGCCATGGTGAGCTTGCCCAACAGGCCGCACTGGCAGGTGCGGTGGCGTTTGCAGAATCCCCGCTGGATTCCCCCTTCGCCCTGTTCAGCAATATGCACCAGGCGATGAACGGCACTCGTGGCGGCGCCGCAGCCATCGCGCACTTCGACGGCCAGCGTCAGACGCTGGATTTCGCCGGCATCGGCAATATCGGCGCCAGCTTGATCGCTAGCGAGGGCTCGCGTGGCCTGGCCTCGCATCCTGGCATCGTCGGCGTGCGCTTTCGCAAGGCGCATGTCTTCGACTATCCGCTGGGTGAGGCGCGGCTGCTGGTGCTCTACAGTGATGGCCTGCAAACACGCTGGAATCTGCGCGACTACCCCGGTCTCGTTCACCGTCACCCGGCCATCATCGCCGCACTGTTGCATCGCGACTTCTGCCGCGGTCGCGACGACGTGACCGTGCTGGCACTCAATCTGGAGGCTCCCCGTGGCTGATCCGACGTCCCCCGAGACCGGCGACGCCGGCCAGCTCGAACAGCTGCGCCGGGCGAATGAATCGCTGCGCGCCGAACTGGAAGAAACCAATCAGGGTGTACTGGCGCTGTATGCCGAGCTGGACACCCAGGCCGAGCAGCTGCGCCAGGCCTCGGACCTGAAGAGCCGCTTCCTGTCGTACATGAGCCACGAGTTCCGTACGCCGCTGGGCTCGATCCTCAGCATCACCCGCCTGCTCAGCGACGAACTGGACGGCCCGTTGAGCCCGGAACAGCACACGCAGGTGCGTTTCGTCAGCTCGGCCGCCAGCGAGCTGAGCGAGATGGTCGATGATCTGCTCGACCTGGCCAAGATCGAAGCCGGCCGCGTCAGCATTTCCCCGGCGTGGTTCGACATGCTCGACCTGTTCTCGGCGTTGCGCGGCATGTTCCGCCCCATCGTCGAGGGCTCGCCGATCGACCTCATCTTCGAAGAGCCCGAAGGCATTCCGCGGCTCTATACCGATGACAAGAAGCTGGCGCAGATCCTGCGCAACTTCATCTCCAACGCGGTGAAGTTCACGCCCCAGGGGGTGGTGCGCGTGTCGGCACGGATGGAAAACCCGCAGCAGGTCCGCTTCGCCGTCAGCGACACCGGTATCGGCATTGCCCCCGAGCTGCACGACCGGCTTTTCGAAGATTTCGCCCAGGTCGACTCGCCGCTGCAGAAGCGCCTGCGCGGCACCGGCCTCGGCCTGGCGTTATGCAAGCGTTTCGCCGAACTGCTCGGCGGCCGTGTCGGTGTGGAAAGCGAACCAGGCAAGGGCTCGGAGTTCTATGTAGTTCTGCCTCTGGCGATTGATACGGAGCCTTCCGATGGAGCGTGACAGCCGTCTGTTGATCGTCGACGACAACGCGCCGACGCGCTATGCGATGCGCCGGGTACTGGAACGCCATGGCTATCAGGTGCTGGAAGCCGGCACTGGCAGCGAAGGCCTGGAACTGGTGGCCAACGCCGCGCCGGATGCGCTGATCCTCGACGTCAACCTGCCGGACATGAGCGGCTTCGACATCGCCCGCCAGCTGCGCGCCGATGCGAACACCGCCCTGCTGCCGCTGATTCACGTGTCCGCCGCCTCCATCGAGACCAACGACATCATCACCGGCCTCGATGCCGGCGGCGATGCCTACCTGATCCACCCGGTCGACCCCGACGTGCTGCTGGCGACGCTGCGCACCCTGCTGCGGGTGCGCGATACCGAGCGCGCACTGCGTGACAGCGAGGCGCGCTTCCGGGAAATCTTCTTCCATGTCGCCGCGCCCATCGCGGTGCTCGACGCCGAGTTGCAGCTGCACGAGTGCAATCACGCGTTCGAACTGCTGATTGGCGGTGCCAGCCCGGCTTCGCCCCTTTCGCAAAGCGTCGCCGCCGGGCAGGAGACGATTCTCGCCGAGCTGAGCGCACATCTTCAGGCCGGCGAGCGCTGGCATACGCCGCTGCAAATGCAGGTCAACGGCGAGACCCGCGAGACCGAGTGGCAGATTTCCCCGTACCGCGCACAGGGCCTGGGCCTGGTGTTCGTCGAGGACGTAACCGAACAGCGTCTGCGTGAACGCGCACAGCGCCAGGAAATCGCGACTACCACCAGTCAGCTCGCCCACGAGGTCGCCGAGCGAGCGCGCACCGAAGAGCAGCTGCTGCAGGCGCAGAAGATGGACGCCCTGGGCAAACTCACTGGCGGTATCGCCCACGACTTCAACAACCTGCTCACCGGCATCATCACCGGCATCGAGCTGATGAAGCAGCGCATCATCGAAGGCCGCGCCGACAGCGTGCTGCGCTTTGCCGATGCCTCGCTCAGCTCGGCGCGCAGTGCAGCGTCGCTGACCAATCGCCTGCTGGCATTCGCTCGCAAACAGCCGCTGGATGCACGGGCGCTGGATATCAACGAACGCATCCGCTCGCTGCAAGACCTGCTGCGGCGCACAATCGGCGAGCGCATCACACTGACCTTCGACTTCACCGCCGAGCCCGCGGTGGCGCGCGTGGACGTCAGCCAGTTCGAGAGCGCCCTGCTCAATCTGGTGATCAACGCCCGCGATGCGTTGCCCGAAGGCGGGCATATCCGCATCAGTACCTTTCCCTCGGATGGCAGCCAGAAGGCGGAACTCGCGCCAGGGCGCTACATAGGTCTGTGCGTGAGCGATGACGGAACGGGTATCGAGCCCGGCGTGCTGGACAAGGTCTTCGACCCCTTCTTCACCACCAAGCCGCAGGGCCGCGGCACAGGGCTGGGCCTGTCGAGCATCTACGGGTTTGCCCTGCAGTCGGGTGGCGATGCGAGCATTCGCAGCACGCTCGGCGCCGGAACCGAAGTCACCCTCCTGCTGCCCGCCGCCAACGGCGAACAGGCAGCGACGCCCGCCGCAGCGCCGGATAGTTCGATGCGGCTGGTCGGCCACGAGCACGTGCTGGTGGTGGAAGACATGCCCAGCGTGCGCATGCTGATCGCCGAGACGCTGATCGAAGCCGGCTACCGCTGCAGCCAGGCGGGAGACGTGGAAACCGCCCAGTCTCTGCTCGAGGCCGACCCGTCGATTGACCTGCTGCTGAGCGATGTCGGGCTACCCCGTCTTTCCGGTTGCCAGCTGGCCGAATGGGCACGCCGCGAGCGTCCGACATTGCCGGTGGTGCTGATGACCGGCTATGCGGAGAGCGCATCCAGTCGCGAGGGCTTTGTCGATGAGCGCATGGAGCTGGTACTCAAGCCGTTCGAAGGTGCAGACCTGCTGATCAAGATCCGCGGTCTGCTCGACGAAGCCTGACGTTGCCGACCGGCCCTCCACCGCCGCTTAAAGATCACCGATCTGCGCTTGATGCGCATGGCGCGGGCAACAAAAAACCCGCCGAAGCGGGTTCTTTCTGACCTATCCGAATCCTTCCGGCTGCCTTCCTGGCGGTGGTCGATCATCCTGATCCTAAGCACGTCCTGCGCTTCAGAGTGGGCTTAGATTAATCATCAGGCCGCAGGCAATGAAGAGCCAAAAACCGGAATTCTTGTAAGCCTTTCGCTATCGCTAAAACGAACGTGTCGTTTCACTGTCTCGCTTACCAGCCTGGCGGGACAGAAGGCGCCTTTGCGCGGCCACGCACCCCCGCTGCTTTGTCGGCAAGCGATGCTCCCGCTACGAATTATTAGCGTGGAACATTTGTTGAATTATTTCTCTTGCCTCCATAGCTCATACAATATTGATGATTAACAACTAGTTAAACCCTAAATATTTGAATTCGCGAGCTTACTTAAAGGAGCCGATTTATTTAAATCGCAAATAAAAGCTGTACATATATTTAAATCTACGTATATTCGCCCCCACTGCTTCGCAATTAACACTTCGACACCCGGCATGATGTTTCTCTGTTTCATCTCCTCGGTTCGTTTTGCTTCTCGCTTCTCAGTCTCGGCACCGAATGCTTCAGTGCTGCAGCCTTAAAACACCTTGGGAGATACTCATGTCTACTCGTCAAAATGGCACAGTCAAATGGTTCAACGATGAAAAAGGTTTCGGCTTTATTACGCCGACCGATGGCAGCGAAGATCTGTTCGTTCATTATCGTTCAATCGAAAGCACAGGCTTCAAAAGCCTGAGCGAAGGCCAAGCGGTCTCTTTCATGGCTACCAAAGGCCAGAAAGGGATGCAGGCTGATCAGGTTCAAGTCTCCTAAGACGCCTGATACAAAAAAGCCCCGCTTCGGCGGGGCTTTTTTTCGTCCGTAATATCTGACGCAATGGCTTTTCCCATGATCGGGAAATAATGGTGCGAATTCTGAATGTCGCAAATACGCGCGGTCGACGTTCAGCGCCAGCGGCATATGAATACGTCAGAAAAGCAAAAACCCGCCGAAGCGGGTTTTTTCTGACCTTTTCGAATTCCCTTCGATTGCCGTCCTGGCGATGGTCGATCTTCCTGATCCTGAGCGCGTCCTGCGCTTCAGAGTGGGTGTAGATTAATTACACGCCTTGGTAGGTAAAAGGGTCGAACGCCGCAGCCTCTTGTAAGCCTTTTGCTATAGCTGCAGGGGCCAAGGAACTTTCAGACCCAAGGAACGCCTCGCAGTCGCCCTGAAAGGCCCGACGTAGAGCCATCCTGAGCAAGCGAGGCACCGTATCGACGGTGCATCGCTGCGACGAGATCCAAAACGCGCGAAACCTGTCCAGCAGACGTATTAGCAGGCCGTTGAAAAAAGCCAGAGCCCGCGTGGCTCTGGCAAAATGGCGGCCATCCTCTTCTGCCGAAGCCAGCCCAAGCCGATGCGTGGACTCGACCTCAAACAAAACGAGCTGTTCAGTTATA
>NZ_JACXXG010000029.1 GCF_014764705.1 Stutzerimonas kunmingensis | reverse complement strand
TATAACTGAACAGCTCGTTTTGTTTGAGGTCGAGTCCACGCATCGGCTTGGGCTGGCTTCGGCAGAAGAGGATGGCCGCCATTTTGCCAGAGCCACGCGGGCTCTGGCTTTTTTCAACGGCCTGCTAGTCATAACAACGTCTTTGTTCACGGTCATGGTGTTCTTTGACATGGGACAACGAAAACAGTCGCCGGGGGAGTCCTTGATTGCAATCAAGGGTAGGGATGTAGACGCTCACCTACCATCCGCTTACGCCAACCGTACAAGCAGGTAATTCGATGGCTTCCCGTGAAATCTGGTCGCTGGCCGGTATGTTCAGTACCTGGGTCAAGGGCTTTTTCATTCTGCTGATCCTGAGCGTCTGCGCATCGTCGCTGCAGGCCAAAGAATATGCAGCCGAGCAGCAGCGCCTCGACAAGTTCTTCCCCGGCGCAAGCGTCTCTGCAGCTGAGGGCGACTACCAGGTCCGCACGATCACCAAGGGCGACGAGATCCTTGGCTATGCCTTCCAGTCCATCAACGTGGTGGACATCCCCGCCTATTCCGGCAAACCCATCAACATGCAGGTGCTGCTCGACCCTCAGGGCGTGATCGTCGATGCCTACGTGCTCGAGCACCATGAACCGATCCTGCTGATCGGCATCCCCGAAGAAGAGCTGCACGCCTTCAATGCCAAGTACCAGGGTATCCACGTTGACCAGCGCGTGGTTGTCGGCCGTTCGCGGGACGAGAATGCGGTCACCATCGATGCGGTCACTGGTGCCACCGTCACGGTGATGGTGGTCAACGAGATCGTCATGCGCGCGGCGCATGACGTCGCGGTGTCGCTGGGGCTGGTGGAGAGCAAGGCGGGCGTCGCGCAGAAACCGGCCACCGTCCGCGCGGATTATTACGAGCCGGCAACCTGGAGCGAGCTGACCGGCAACGGCGCGATCCGCCGCCTGCACCTGACCAAGGGCGACATCGACGAGGCGTTCAAGGGCACCGAGGGCGAAGGCATCGACGAGGCGGCGGCAGAGGAGGTGCAGGACACTTTCATCGACCTCTACGCCACGCACCTGAACCCACCGACCATCGGTCGCGCCCTGCTCGGCGACGCGCACTACCGCACGCTGATGGACGAGCTCAAGCCAGGCGAGCATGCGGTCGCGGTGATGGGCAGCGGTGAGTACTCGTTCAAGGGCTCGGGTTATGTCCGCGGCGGCATTTTCGATCGGGTCCAGTTGCGCCAGTTCGGCAATGTCATCAGCTTCCGCGACATGGACTTCCAGCGGCTGGACGACGTCTATGCCGAAGGCATGCCCGACTTCAGGGAAATGGCGATCTTCATCGTCCGCGAGCATGCGGCGTTCGATCCCGGTTCACCCTGGACGCTGGAGCTGCTGGTGCGCCGCCAGACCGGCCCGATCAGCGGCATGTTCACCAGCTTCGAGCTGCCCTATCAGATGCCCGAGCAGTACATCGAGCGCCCGCAGCCGACCGCCGAGGAGCTGGCCGCCATCGAAGAGGCCAACCGGCCGATGTGGGTCAACATCTGGTACCAGAAGAGCTTCCAGATCGGCGTGATCCTCGTCGCGCTGGGCCTGCTGACTGTGATCCTGTTCCTGCAGGACAAGCTGACCAAGCACCCGACCTTCCTCAAGCGGCTGCGTCACGGCTATCTGGTGTTCACCGTGGTGTTCATCGGCTGGTACGCGCTGGGGCAGCTGTCGGTGGTCAACGTGCTGACCTTCGTCCATGCGCTGGTTCAGGACTTCCGCTGGGAGTTGTTCCTCACCGATCCGGTGATCTTCATCCTCTGGGTGTTCACCGCGGCGAGCATCCTGCTCTGGGGGCGCGGTGTGTTCTGTGGCTGGCTGTGCCCGTTCGGCGCCCTGCAGGAGTTGATCAACGAGGCGGCGCGCAAGCTGAAGATTCCGCAGTACGACGTGCCTTTCGCGGTGCACGAGCGGCTTTGGGCGATCAAGTACATCGTCCTGCTGGTGCTGTTCGGTATCTCCCTTGAGTCGATGATGATGGCGGAGAAGGCCGCCGAGGTGGAGCCGTTCAAGACCGCGATCACGCTCAAGTTCGACCGCCAGTGGTGGTTTGTGGCGTACGCGGTGGCGCTGCTGGTGGTGAACATCTTCACCCGCAAGGTCTACTGCCGCTACATCTGCCCGCTGGGCGCGGGGCTGGCGATCACCGGTCGCTTCCGCCTGTTCGACTGGCTCAAGCGGCGCAAGGAGTGCGGCAACCCCTGCCAGATCTGCGCCAATGAATGCGAGGTGCAGGCGATTCATCCGGATGGGCACATCAACCACAACGAGTGCCACTACTGTCTGGACTGCCAGATGACCTACCACAACGAGAACAAGTGTCCTCCGTTGGTGAACAAGAACAAGCGCAAGAAGCGCGAGAAGCCGGCCCCGGCCGACGCCAACCTGATTCCCGTCGTTGAAGTCGTTGAACCCTGAGTGCCCGCCGCCGGCGAGTCGCTCGCAACCAACACACCCCTGTGTTTGTGAGTCAAAAGGAGCAACACCCCATGAGTGACAAGAGCAAGAATCCAGAGACCCTGGAAAAGGGCGGCCTGAGTCGCCGCAGCTTCCTCGGCGCCTCCGCGATGACCGGTGCGGCCGTGGCTGCGACGGCCTTCGGCGGCGCGGTGATGACGCGTGAATCCTTTGCCGCCGCCGCCAAGGAAGCACGTTCCAAGATCGAAGTCGGCCCGGGCGAACTGGACGAGTACTACGGCTTCTGGAGCGGCGGCCACCAGGGCGAAGTGCGCGTACTGGGCGTGCCGTCCATGCGCGAGCTGATGCGTATTCCGGTATTCAACGTCGACTCGGCTACCGGCTGGGGTCTGACCAACGAAAGCCGCGCCATCATGGGCGAAAGCGCCAAGTTCCTGAACGGCGACTGCCACCACCCGCATATCTCCATGACCGACGGCAAGTACGACGGCAAGTACCTGTTCATCAACGACAAGGCCAACAGCCGCGTTGCACGTATCCGTCTGGACATCATGAAGTGCGACAAGATGATCACCGTGCCGAACGTGCAAGCGATCCACGGTCTGCGTCTGCAGAAGGTGCCGCACACCAAGTACGTGTTTGCCAACGCCGAGTTCGTCATCCCGCACCCCAACGATGGCAAGGTCTTCGACCTGCAGGATGAAAACAGCTACACCATGTACAACGCCATTGATGCGGAAAGCATGGAAATGGCCTTCCAGGTGATTGTCGACGGCAACCTCGACAACACCGACGCCGACTACACCGGCCGTTTCGCCGCAGCCACCTGCTACAACTCGGAGAAGGCCTTCGATCTGGGCGGCATGATGCGCAACGAGCGCGACTGGGTGGTGGTGTTCGACATCCACGCCATCGAGAAGGCCATCAAGGCCGGCAAGTTCATTACCCTCGGCGATTCCAAGTCTCCGGTGCTCGATGGTCGCAAGAAGGGCGACAAGGACAGCGAATTCACCCGTTACATCCCGGTGCCGAAGAACCCGCACGGCTGCAACACCTCGTCCGACGGCAAGTACTTCATCGCTGCCGGCAAGCTGTCGCCAACCTGCTCGATGATCGCCATCGACAAGCTGCCCGACCTGTTCGCCGGCAAGCTGGCCGATCCACGTGACGTGGTGGTTGGTGAGCCGGAGCTGGGCCTCGGTCCGCTGCACACCACCTTCGACGGTCGCGGCAACGCTTACACCACGCTGTTCATCGACAGCCAGGTGGTCAAGTGGAACATGGAAGAAGCGGTGCGTGCCTACAAGGGCGAGAAGGTCAACTACATCAAGCAGAAGCTCGACGTGCACTACCAGCCGGGCCACCTGCACGCCTCGCTGTGCGAAACCAGCGAAGCCGACGGCAAATGGCTGGTGGCGCTGTCCAAATTCTCCAAGGACCGCTTCCTGCCAACCGGCCCGCTGCACCCGGAAAACGATCAGCTGATCGACATTTCCGGTGACGAGATGAAGTTGGTGCATGACGGCCCGACCTTCGCTGAACCGCATGACTGCATTATGGCCCGCCGCGACCAGATCAAGACCAAGAAGATCTGGGACCGCAACGATCCGTTCTTCGCGCCGACAGTCAAGATGGCCGAGAAAGATGGCATCAACCTGACAGCCGACAACAAGGTCATCCGCGACGGCAACAAGGTGCGCGTGTACATGACCTCCATGGCGCCGGCGTACGGTGTGCAGGAATTCACCGTCAAGCAGGGCGACGAAGTCACCGTGGTCATCACCAACATCGACCAGATCGAAGACGTGTCCCACGGCTTCGTCATGGTCAACCATGGCGTGAGCATGGAGATCAGCCCGCAGCAGACCTCTTCCATCACTTTTGTCGCTGACAAGCCGGGGCTGCACTGGTACTACTGCAGCTGGTTCTGCCACGCGCTGCACATGGAAATGGTCGGCCGCATGATGGTCGAGCCGGCGTAAGCTGCTCCAGCCATCGCCCGTTTGCGGTCGGGCGATGGCATCGCCATTTCGCGAAGGGTTTCGGCATGATGCCGCGACCCTTCCGGCAGCCGCATTTCGCCTGCAAGCTGAAGAAGGTCAAAACGCAGTGTTCAAAGCTCAGGCTGATTTTTTTTCGCGATACCCCGCAGCAGTCACGCTGTTGCTTTTTTTGAGTGGTGCGGCTCAGGCGGCACCACAATCCATCACAACCCTGCCGCTGCAGCCCGACGGTGAAAATCGCTGGCGCCTGCCTGCTGGGGAATATCAGGGTCAGTTCAGCATCGCGCACTCAATGCAGCTGCGTTGCGAGCCGGGTGCCATCATCCGATCCCAGGGCCAGGGCAGCAGCCTGCTCATCAGTGCGCCCGACGTTGTCGTCGAAGGCTGCACGCTGCGCGACTGGGGTTCCGATCTCACCGCGATGGACTCGGCGGTGTTCGTCCTGCCGGCCGCGCCTCGGGTGCTGATTCGAAACAACCGCATGCAGGGGCCGGGCTTCGGCGTTTTCGTCGATGGCGCCGCCGATGTGCAGGTGATCGGCAACGAGATCGACGGCGAAGTGAACATTCGCTCGCAGGATCGCGGCAACGGCATCCACCTGTTTGCGGTAAAAGGCGCACGCATCGTCGGCAATCACGTGCGCAACTCGCGCGACGGCATCTACATCGATACCTCCAACGGCAATCATCTGGAGGCCAATGTCCTCGAGGATCTGCGTTACGGCGTGCACTACATGTTCGCCAACGACAACAGCGTGATCGACAACATCACCCGCCGTACCCGCACTGGTTACGCGTTGATGCAGAGCCGCAAGCTGATCGTCACGGGGAACCGCTCCGAGCAGGATCAGAACTACGGCATCCTGATGAACTACATCACCTATTCGACCATCACCGGCAACTACGTCAGCGACGTGCAGCGTGGCGATACCGGTGGCGACAGCATGATCAGCGGCGGTGAGGGCAAGGCGCTGTTCATCTACAACTCGCTGTTCAACACCATCGAGAACAACCACTTCGAGAAGAGCTCGCTGGGTATCCACCTGACCGCCGGCTCGGAAGACAACCGCATTTCCGGCAACGCCTTCGTCGGCAACCAGCAGCAGGTCAAGTACGTGGCGACCCGTACTCAGGAATGGTCGGTAGACGGTCGTGGCAACTACTGGAGCGACTACCTGGGCTGGGACCGCAATGACGACGGGCTGGGCGATGTCGCCTACGAACCCAACGACAACGTCGATCGCCTGCTCTGGCTGTATCCGCAGGTGCGCCTGCTGATGAACAGCCCGAGCATCGAAGTGCTGCGCTGGGTGCAGCGAGCCTTCCCGGTGGTCAAGTCGCCGGGCGTACAGGACAGCCATCCGCTGATGAAGCTGCCCACTGAAAAACTCCTTACTGACAAGCAGGAACCAACGTCATGAACGCCGTCGAGATCCAGGGCGTAAGCCAGCGTTACGGCAGCATGACCGTGCTGCACGATCTGAATCTGAACCTCGGTGAAGGTGAGGTGCTGGGGTTGTTCGGCCATAACGGTGCGGGCAAGACCACCAGCATGAAGCTGATTCTCGGCCTGCTCGCGCCGAGCGAGGGCCAGGTGAAAGTCCTGGGCCGTGCGCTGAACGATCCGCAGGTGCGTCGCCAGCTTGGCTACCTGCCGGAGAACGTAACCTTCTATCCGCAGTTGAGCGGCCGCGAAACCCTCCGCCATTTCGCGCGCCTGAAGGGCGCCGCGCTGAGCCAGGTGGATGAGCTGCTCGAGCAGGTCGGCCTGGCCCATGCCGCCGATCGCCGGGTGAAAACCTATTCCAAGGGCATGCGCCAGCGTCTCGGCCTGGCCCAGGCGCTGCTTGGCGAACCGAAGTTGCTGCTGCTCGACGAGCCGACCGTGGGCCTCGATCCGATCGCTACCCAGGACCTCTACCTGCTGATCGACCGCCTGCGTCAGCGCGGCACCAGCATCATTCTCTGTTCCCACGTGCTGCCGGGCGTCGAGGCGCACATCAACCGCGCGGCGATCCTCGCCAAGGGCCGCCTGCAGGCCGTCGGTAGCCTGTCGCAACTGCGTGCCGAGGCCGGGCTGCCGGTGCGCATCCGTGCCAGTGGCGTCAGCGAGCGCGACAGCTGGCTGCAGCGTTGGACCGATGCCGGGCACAGCGCCCGCGGTCTCAGCGAATCGAGTCTGGAAGTGGTTGCGGTCAACGGCCACAAGCTGGTGCTGCTGCGCCAGCTGCTGGGTGAGAGCGAGCCGGAGGACATCGAGATCCACCAGCCGTCGCTGGAAGACCTCTATCGCTATTACATGGAGCGCGCCGGTGATGTGCGCGCCCAGGAGGGTCGCGTATGAACCAGGTCTGGAACATCGCCCGCAAGGAACTCAGCGACGGCCTGCGCAACCGTTGGCTGCTCGCCATCAGCCTGCTCTTCGCGGTGCTCGCGGTGGGTATCGCCTGGCTGGGCGCCGCGGCCTCCGGCCAGCTTGGCTTCACCTCGATTCCGGCGACCATAGCCAGCCTGGCCAGTCTGGCCACCTTTCTCATGCCGCTGATCGCGCTGCTGCTGGCCTATGACGCCATCGTCGGCGAGGACGAGGGCGGCACGCTGATGCTGCTGCTGACCTATCCCTTGGGGCGCGGGCAGATCCTGCTCGGCAAGTTCGTCGGCCACGGGCTGATCCTCGCCCTGGCGGTGCTGATCGGCTTCGGCTGCGCGGCGCTGGCCATCGCCGTGCTGGTCGAAGGCGTCGAGCTCGGCATGCTGTTCTGGGCGTTCGGCCGCTTCATGATCTCCTCGACGCTGCTCGGCTGGGTGTTCCTCGCCTTCGCCTACGTGCTCAGCGGCAAGGTCAATGAGAAGTCCAGCGCCGCCGGGCTGGCGCTCGGGGTGTGGTTTCTCTTCGTGCTGGTGTTCGATCTGGTCCTGCTTGCGCTGCTGGTGCTCAGCGAAGGCAAGTTCAACCCGGAACTGCTGCCCTGGCTGCTGCTGCTAAACCCCACCGACATCTACCGCCTGATCAACCTGTCCGGCTTCGAAGGCAGCGGCAGTGCCATGGGTGTGCTGTCGCTGGGCGCCGATCTGCCGGTGCCGACCTCGGTGCTCTGGCTGTGTCTGCTGGCCTGGATCGGCGTGTCGCTGCTGCTGGCGTACGGCATCTTTCGCCGGCGTCTGACCTGAATTCCATGAATCGAAAAGGAAATCCCTCTATGAACGCACTGCATCGCATCGGCGCCGGAACGCTCCTGGCCATGTTGCTCGCCTTCGGCCTGGCCGGCTGCGGCGAGAAGGAGGAGGTCCAGCAATCGCTCGAGCCGGTGGCCTTCCATGACACCGACGAGTGTCACGTCTGCGGCATGATCATCAGCGACTTCCCCGGGCCCAAGGGTCAGGCGGTGGAGAAGGGCAGCGTGAAGAAGTTCTGTTCCACGGCCGAGATGCTCGGCTGGTGGCTGCAGCCGGAGAACCGTCTGCTCGATGCCAGGCTGTATGTACACGATATGGGCCGTAGCGTTTGGGACAAGCCGGATGACAGTCACCTGATCGACGCAACCAGCGCCTACTATGTGATCGGTACGTCGCTCAAGGGCGCCATGGGTGCGTCGCTGGCGACCTTCGCCGAAGAGCAGGCCGCCATGCGCCTCGCCGAGGAACACGGTGGCCGGGTATTGCGTTTCGAACAGATCGATCAGGCGCTGCTGCAGGAAGCAGCGAGCATGCAGCACGGCGGCATGCACGAGCACATGCCCAGCGATACACACAACACACACCAGGGGCACTGAGGCGTACTCAGTGGCCGCAACCAGTCTTCCGACACATTCGAGGTAAGCACAATGATGGGTATCAGCGTCTGGCAACTTCTGATCATTCTTCTGATCGTCGTCATGCTGTTCGGCACCAAGCGCCTGCGCGGCCTGGGCTCCGACCTGGGCAGCGCGATCAGCGGCTTCCGCAAGTCGGTCAGTGATGGCGACAGCGTCACCCAGGCCGAGACGGTCAAGCAGGAAATCAAGTAAACAAAGCGCCCACTTCGCTCGGCCAGCCTCCCCTAACACGGCGCTTGCGCGCTGCCGGGGAGGCGCATGCCCGTCGCCGTTGAGAGCCGCCCAAGCGGCTCAATGCTCGATAATCGTGGCCGTTTCGCACCGCAACGGTGCGTCTGCAGGCGGTCTCCGGGCGCCGACCGTCACTTTCCCGCCGCCTCCGCGAAAATCTGATCGCAATCAAGTCTGTTGATGGCGCCTACCCTGTAGAAAGTAATCCTGGCTCCTGTAAACGGGAGCGATCATTCGTCCGGCGCGCGTTCGTTGTGCTGTCGGACATAGAAAGTCTGGAGGCCCTTCCGTGCAAGTTATCGATCGGCGAAAAGCCCTGAGTGTTCCGCCTATCTGGCGGCTCGCCTTTCGCCCCTTCTTTCTCGCCGGCAGCCTGTTCGCGCTGCTGGCGATTCCGCTCTGGGTCGCCGCGTGGACCGGGCTCTGGCCGGGCTTTCAGCCCACCGGTGGCTGGCTGGCCTGGCACCGTCACGAAATGCTGTTCGGTTTCGCCATGGCAATCGTCGCCGGCTTTCTGCTCACCGCGGTGCAGACCTGGACCGGCCAGACGGCGCCGTCCGGCAATCGCCTGATGGGGTTGGCGATGCTCTGGCTGGCCGCGCGCCTGGGCTGGCTGTTCGGCCTGCCGGCCGCTTGGCTGGCTCCGCTCGACCTGCTGTTCCTGCTGGCGCTGGTCTGGATGATGGCGCGGATGCTCTGGGCCGTACGGCAGAAGCGTAATTACCCGATCGTGGTGGTACTGACGCTGATGTTTGGTGCGGACGTGCTGATCCTGGTCGGCCTGCTGCAGGACAACGATGCGCTGCAGCGCCAGGGCGTGCTCGCCGGGCTGTGGCTGGTCGCGGCGCTGATGGCGCTGATCGGCGGCCGGGTGATTCCGTTCTTCACTCAGCGCGGCCTGGGCAAGGTCGAGGCGGTCAAGCCCTGGGTCTGGCTGGATGTCGCCCTGCTGGTGGGCACCGGGATCGTCGCGCTGCTGCACGCCTTCGGCGTCGCCCTGCAGCCGCATCCGCTGCTGGGCCTGCTGTTCGTCGCCATCGGCGTCGGCCATCTGCTGCGCCTGGCGCGCTGGTACGACCACGGTATCTGGAAGGTCGGCCTGCTCTGGTCGCTGCACCTGGCGATGCTCTGGCTGGTGGTCGCGGCATTCGGCCTGGCGCTCTGGCATTTCGGTCTGCTGGCGCAGTCCAGCCCTTCGCTGCATGCGCTGAGCGTCGGCTCCATGGGCGGATTGATCCTGGCGATGATCGCCCGCGTGACCCTCGGCCACACCGGCCGGCCGCTGCAGTTGCCGGCGGGCATCATTGGCGCCTTCGTGCTGTTCAATCTGGGCACGGCCGCGCGGGTATTCCTCTCCGTCATCTGGCCGGTCGGCGGTCTGTGGCTAGCGGCGGCCTGCTGGGCGGCGGCCTTCGCCCTGTATGTCTGGCGCTACGCGCCGATGCTGGTCGCACCGCGGGTCGACGGCCATCCGGGCTGAGCACCGAATCGTTTCACCGGGGCAGGTGCCCGTCGCGCCTGCTCGTCAATACCAAGCCTTAGAACCGCTGCCGCGAGGCGGCTTGTGACTCGGCGTGCGCCGAGCTCGGAGATGATGATGAAAAGCGAGTTTCAGGATCGTCTGGCTGTCGTCACCGGCGCCAGTTCCGGAATCGGACTGGCGTTGTGCGCGGCCTTGCTGCAGCGCGGTGCTCGGGTGCTGGCGATGTCACGCAGCATCGGCGGTCTCGAACCGCTGCTGGAAACCCACGCCGACCAGCTGCAGTGGCTGAGCGGCGATGTCACCTCGGCTGAAGATCTGGCCCAGCTGGCGCGCCGTGCCGCGCAGATGGGACCGGTGCACTACCTGGTGCCCAACGCCGGTATCGCCGAGCTGGCCGATGGCCTGGACATGGCCGCCTTCGATCGGCAGTGGGCGGTCAATGGCGCCGGTGCGCTGAACACCTTCGCTGCGTTGCGCACCGAGCTGGCCAAGCCGGCCTCGGTGGTCTTCGTCGGCACCTTCCTGATCCGCTCGACCTTCCCCGGGCTGGCGGCCTACATCGCCAGCAAGGCGGCGTTGGCGGCGCAGGCGCGCACGCTGGCGGTGGAGTTCGCGCCGCTGGATGTACGCATCAACATGGTTTCGCCCGGCCCGACCGCCACCGCCATCTGGGGCTCGCTGGGGCTCAACGACGATCAGCTTGAAGCGGTCGCCGAGGGCGTCACCAAGCGTCTGTTGCCGGGGCATTTTCTCGAGTCGGCGGCGGTGGCCAACGTCATCCTGTTCCAGCTGTCCCAGGGCGCGCGCGGCGTGTTCGGTCAGGACTGGGTGGTGGATAACGGTTACACCGTCAGCTGAGGTGTAGTGCATGTGGTTCAAGTGGAAGAACAGCGCGACGCGCCTGGAGCAGGAGCTGAATGCGCTGCAGGCCAGTCACGCCGAACAGGCGGCGCGCGTCGCCGCGTTGGAGCAGCAGCTGCAGGCGGCAGAGGCTGCCAGCCAGCAGCGCCAGCGACAGCTCGACTATTACCGGGGTGTGTCGGAAAGGCTGATTCGCTTCAGCACCTCCGTGGCCCATCTCGGCGAGTCGTTCGAGTTCCTCACCGGGCAGTTGGGCGATAACAAGGCCCGTGCCGGCGAGGTCGCCGCCGCGGCGCTGAGCAACCAGAAGCATTTCGGCGAGCTGCAGGGCAAGGCCGCCGAGATGGAGGACGGCCTCGGCCTGGCCTCGCGCAAGGTCGATACCCTTGCCGAGCGCTCGCAGGAGATCAACGGCATCGTCGATCTCATCAGCGGCATCGCCAGCCAGACCAATCTGCTGGCGCTGAATGCCGCGATCGAGGCGGCGCGTGCCGGCGAGGCCGGGCGTGGTTTCGCAGTTGTCGCCGGGGAGATTCGCAGCCTGGCGGAAAAGACCGCGCTGGCGACCGATGACATCGTGCGCAAGATTGGCGAAGTGCAGGCCGAAATCCGCAATGTGCATGATTACATCCAGCTGCAGGGCGGCCACGCCAAGGGCTTCAGTCGAACCACCGAGGTGGCGGTCGAGGCGATGCGTACGCTCTATCACCTGGCCGGGGCGATGCGTGGCAGCAGCGCCGCGTCTTCCTTCCGTGCCGGCATCGAGCTGGCCAATCTTGACGAGCTGTCACTGAAGTTCGTGGTGTACAACCACCTGCTGAGCGACCAGGCGCAGCCAATTCCGCAGCTGCCGAGCGAGCGCGACTGTCGTTTCGGCCGCTGGTATTACGGCGAGGGCAACCGCGACATCCAGGCGCTGGACTGCTTCCGGCAGATCGAGCGGCCCCACACGGCGGTGCATGCCCAAGGGCAGGCGGCACTCGATGCATTCGCTCAGGACGCCCTGGAAACCGCGCTGCGCCACCTGGGGCAGATGGAGGAAGCAAACCTGGAGGTGATGCGCATCGTCACCGCCGTGGTCGATCAGTACGAGCAAGGGGCGAGTCGCGCGGCCTGAGGTACAGACGCCCGCGTTTTCGCTCGTGATGTCGTTGGTGCAAAAATATTGCGCTTATCGAGCAATACTATTCGTTAGATAACATTTAAAACGCCGCAGACAATGCGCACGCATTCCGTCTGCGCGGCAATCCACCGCGCTCGATATGAACCGATCCCAGGAGGAGCGGCGAGCGGATGCGGCGTGCCGGTCCGTCGACCATTGCCAGCGCTTGCGCTGGCAGATATCGATGTTCGTTCCCTGGCGCCCGCGTCGGCCGCCTGGCGAGCATGAGCGAACTGCACAACAGTCCCGAACCGATTGCCTACAACTACCACGTGGTGCGCCAGTTCACCCTGATGACGCTGGTCTGGGGTGTGCTCGGCATGGGCCTCGGCGTCTTCATCGCTGCTCAGCTGGTGTGGCCGCAGCTGAACTTCGACCTGCCCTGGACCAGCTTCGGCCGGCTGCGACCGATCCACACCAATCTGGTGATCTTCGCCTTCGGTGGCGGCGCGTTGTTCGCCTCGTCCTTCTACATCGTTCAGCGCACCAGCCATGCCCGGCTGATCTCCGATCGGCTGGCGGCGCTGGTGTTTTGGGGCTGGCAGGCAGCCTGCGTGGCAATGCCGATCAGCTACGCGCTGGGCTACACCACGTCCAAGGAATACGCCGAGATGGAGTGGCCGATCGCACTCTGGGTGACGCTGATCTGGGTGCTCTACGCCTATCTGTTCTTCGGCACCATCGCCCGCCGGCGCATCCGCCACATCTACGTCGGCAACTGGTTTTTCGGCGCCTTCATCATCGTCACCGGCATGGTGCACATCATCAACCACGCGCTGGTACCGGTGGGGCCGCTCAAGTCCTACTCGCTGTATTCGGGCGCCACCGATGCGATGGTGCAGTGGTGGTACGGGCACAGCGTGGTGGGCTTCATCCTCTCGGTCGGCTTTCTCGGGATGATGTACTACTTCGTGCCGAAGCAGGCGGGGCGGCCGATCTACTCGTACCGTCTGTCCATCGTGCATTTCTGGGCGATCATCTCGATCTACATCTGGGCCGGCCCGCATCATCTGCACTACACCGCGCTGCCGGACTGGGCGCAGAGCCTGGGTATGGTGATGTCGATCATCCTCTTGGCGCCGAGCTGGGGCGGCATGATCAACGGCATGATGACCCTCTCCGGTGCCTGGCATAAGTTGCGCACCGACCCGATCCTGCGCTTCCTGGTGGTCTCGCTGGCGTTCTACGGCATGTCGACCTTCGAAGGCCCGATGATGGCAATCAAGACGGTCAACGCCCTGTCGCACTACACCGACTGGACCATCGGGCACGTACACGCCGGGGCGCTGGGCTGGGTGGCGATGATCTCCATCGGCTCGCTGTACCACCTGATTCCGCGGCTGTGGGGGCGCGAGCAGATGCACAGCATCGGCCTGATCAATGCGCACTTCTGGCTGGCGACCATCGGCACGGTGCTCTACATCGCCTCGATGTGGGTCAACGGCATCACCCAGGGCCTGATGTGGCGGGCGATCAACGAAGACGGCACGCTGACCTATTCCTTCGTCGAGGCGCTGGAAGCCAGCCATCCTGGCTACATCGTGCGCATGGCCGGCGGCGCCATCTTCGCCAGCGGCATGCTGCTGATGGCGCTGAACACCTGGCTGACCGTGCGCACCCGCCGCGCCGAGCGCCTGCCGCAGGCAGCGCCGCTGCTGGCCAGCTGAACGCCCGGGCAGCTATCTCGCTCAAAACAGGTCCAGGGACGGACCGCTCCACCGCCCGTCGGGCGGCCTCTCCGATTTCGACACAAGCAGGACCAATGCACGACTCTTTCGCCCTCTGGATTCGCTCGTTCCTTCCCGCCCCGCTGAATGCTTCGCCGAAGGAGTGGTTGCGCGCCGCCCTCGGCGTCGCCATCGTCATGCCGCTGGTGTTCTGCAGCGGCTACATGCTGGTCGGCAGTTCGTTGACCCTGCAGATCATGGGGCCAGCCGGCGCCTCGGCGGTGCTGGTGTTCGTCGCCTCGTCCAGCCCGTTCGCCCAGCCATGGGCGGTTCTGGTTGGCAATCTGCTGGCGGCGCTGATCGGCATCAGTCTGGGCATGAGCGGCTTGCCCAGTATCGCCTCGCTGGCGCTGGCGGCTTGCCTGTCGCTGCTCTGTCTGTTCTATCTGCGCTGCCTGCATCCGCCGAGCATCGCGCTGGCGCTGGTGGCGGCGGTGGGCAGCCCGGAGCTGCATCAGCTGGGTTACGCGCTGGTCGGGCCAGTGCTGTTCTATTCGGCGCTCTTGGTGACGGTCGCGCTGGTCTACAACAACCTGACCGGGCATCCCTATCCGAAGCCGCGGCTGAGCCGCGAGAACAGTCATCACACCCGCGACCTGCCGCCGGGCCAGCGCATGAGCTTCACCCATGACGACGTTGACCGGGCGCTGCAGGAATTCGGCGAGTATGTCGACGTCACCCGTGACGACCTCGAACGACTGATCAAGCAGACCGAGAAGCACGCCCTGCGGCGCAGCATGGGCGAGATCACCGCGGCGCACGTGATGTCACGCGATCTGTACTGGCACACGCCGGATACCTTCATCGAGCAGGCCTGGCAGACCCTGCAGGTGCACCGGCTGCGCTCGCTGCCGGTGGTGCAGGGCGACGACCATCGGCTGGTCGGCATCGTCACCCAGGTGGACCTGCTCAAGCACTTCCACCCGCGGCCCGGGCGGCTCAGTTTCGGTCAGCTGAACTTCCTGCGCGGCACCAAGCTACGCGCGATCATGAGTTCGCCAGTAGTCTCGGTGACCGCCGATACGCACATGGTCGAACTGGTTTATCTACTCTCGGATCGCGGCCTGCACTGCCTGCCGGTGGTCGATGAGCAACAGCGGCTGGTCGGCATGATTACCCAGACGGATCTGATCGCCGCGCTGTACCGCAACTGGCTCAAGCAGCTGCCGGACTGAGCGGCCACGAGTCCGGCGCGACGCTCAGATATCGTAGTACCAGCGTGACCAGTCGTAATCGTCGAGGGCTACTTCGCGCAGCAGTTCGACGGCCTTGAGCAACGCGGGCGATTCGCTGGCGCGTGCATGCACCAGGTAGACCGGATAGCTGAACTCCGGCGCCTGCTCCACTCGCTTGAGAACGCCTTCTTCCAAATAGCGCTGGACCACGCGGGTGCGAAAGTAGCCGCGGCCGCCGCATTGCACCAGATACTGCAAGGCCAGCGGCCCGAGGCTGAATGACAGCGCGGCGCGGGTGTATTCGGGCAGCGCCTGGTTATGCTGCTTGCGAAATGCCGGCCCCCAATCCACGTACAGATACGGCGTGGGATTCTGTGCCTGCACCACCTGGATCAGCTTTTCCTCTAGCAGCTGTTCGACCTGCAGACCGGGCAGGTACTCCGGCTGGTGCACCAGCGCAGCGTCGAGCACGCCGAGGTCGAGCTTCTTCTGCAGCTCTTCGCCGCTGCCCACTTCCAGTCGCACGGCGTGGCCCGGCAGCGCTTGCCGCAGCCGCTGGACCCAGGCCAGCATCAGCGGGTTGCACAGGCTCACCTCGGCGCCGAGCGTGAGCAGTTCGCCATAACCGCGTGGCAGCGGCAGGTCGCGCCGCGCGGCCTCCCAGGTCTGCACCAGCTGGCGGGCATAGGCGGCAAAGCGCTCGCCATCGGCCGTCAGCCGCGCCCCGGCGCGATTGCGCACGAACAGCCGGCAGCTCAGCTGGTTTTCCAGGTTCTGTATGCGCGCGGTGACGGCCGTCTGGGTGATGTGCAGGCGCTCGGCCGTGGCGATGAAGCTGCCGCTGCGAATGATCTCGAGAAAGGTGCGGGCGAGATCAATATCCATGGTCGACCTTAAATGCAGTGAACGTGACGGTACCGATGATTGTAGGGGGTTGTGACCGTCGTGGGGGCGCCCACCTTGAATCGGTGGGCGATCCGCTCACGATCAGTGCGAGGTGCCTTCGGCGAACTCGATCTTGTTGCCGACGTTGTACTTGCCGGAGGGCTTGTTCATCGGGATGCGTTTAACCTCCTCCAGCGTCTTGGCGTCGTAGACGAGCAGGGCGCCGTCGGTGTCCCAGACGCTGAGCAGGGCGTAGCGGCCGTCGTTGGTGAACTCGACGTGGGCGGCGTTCTTGCCCGGCATCGGGCGCAGGGTGTGGGCGACTTCCAGGGTCTGCTTGTCGATGAGGTGCACGGCGTCGTTGTTCGGGCCGAAGAACACGTCGGTCCAGGCGTAGGGCGAGTTGGCTTGGCTGCGCATGAAGAAGCCTGGGCCTTCGGTGGGAATCTCCTTGATCAGCTTCCAGGTTTCCAGGTCCAGCACCGAGATCAGCCCCTTACTGACGTTGGGCGTGGCGAACACCCACTTGCCGTCGCGTTTCCAGTAGATACCCGAGCCCAGGTGCGGCATGCCTGGCAGCGGGATATCGGTGACCGCCTTGCCGGTATCCAGGTCGATCACCTGGCCGCCGTGGGCCTTGCGCGAGGTGGCCAGCAGGTGGCGGTAGTCGGGGGTGAAGGAGAAGTCGTCGAGGAAGTCGGCGGCCTCGATGCGCCGGGGTTCGAAGGTCGGCTCGCCGGCGTAGGAGAGCTCCCAGGCCTCTTTCACGTCCTTCAGCGCGACCACGAAGCTGTCGCGCGGCGGAGCGGTGTATACGGCGCTGACCCGTGACGGCGTGCCATCCTGGCCGACGGTGGGGATGTGCTTGACCAGCGACAGGTCGCGGGCATCGAGCAGCACCAGATTGCCCGGCAGGTAGTTGCCCACCAGCACCCAGCGGCCATCGTTGCTGACCGCCAGGTTGCGCGTGTTCAGCCCGGCGCGAACCTCGGCGATCATGCTCAGGTTGTGCAGGTCGTAGACGCTGACCCAGCCGTCGCGGGAGGCGAAGTAGACGAAGCGACCGTCCGGCGAGAACTTCGGCCCGCCGTGCAGGGCGAAGTGCGACTGGAAGTTGGCCAGTTCCTCGAAACGGTCACCATCCAGCACCCGCACATGGTGATTGCCGGCTTCCACCACGACAAACAGGTTGAGCGGATCGGCGGCGTGCTGCGGGGTCGTCGGCAGCGTGGCGACGTCCTTGAGAATGCGGTGGCTGGCACGGATGTCGGCGTCGCTCCAGGTCGGCGGCACGGCTGAGGGCTGGTACAGATAGTCGACCAGCCCGGCGATCTGCGCGTCGTTCAGCACCTGGGAGTAGGCGCCCATCTGGCTCGCCGGGCGACCGTCGCGGATCACCGCCTGGGCTTCGGCCGGCTTGATGCGGCTGAGGCTTTCCGGCAGCAGCGCGGGGCCGGCGCCGCCGAGCCGGTTGACGCCATGGCAGCTCTGGCAGTGCTGTTCGTACAGCGCCTGACTGTCGGCTGGCTGGGTCGCCGCGGCAGCCCGCGGAATGGCCAGGTCGAGGGCAACGAAGGTGGCCGCCGGCAGCGCGGCTGCCAGCAGCAGGGCGGGTATCAGTTGCATAAGGCCTCCGTTTGCGGGGCTGGATCACCGTGCAGCCGCGCCGGGTGCTGGACCTGGCGCTCGGCGAACAGGCCGACCACCCGGCCGATCACGGTCAGGGTCGGCGGCGTGAGGTGCTGCTCGTCGGCCATGCTTGGCAGCTGGCGCAGCGTGCAGCGCACCACCTGCTGGTTCTCGCGGGTGCCGTTGCCGATCAGCGCGGCGGGGGTATCCACCGGCAGGCCGGCGGAGATCAGGTTGCGCGAGATCTCGCCGAGGCTGGCCAGGCCCATGTAGAACACCAGCGTCTGCCCGCCCTGAGCCAGGGCGTCCCAGGGCAGGTGCAGCTCGCCGTTGGTCTGCAGGTGGCCGGTGATGAACTGGCAGGAATGGGCCAGATCGCGGTGGGTCAGCGGGATGCCGGCATAGGCGCTGCAGCCGGCCGCAGCGGTGATGCCCGGTACTACCTGGCAGTCGATACCGCGCTGCAGAAGGAATTCCAGTTCCTCGGCACCGCGGCCGAAGATGAACGGGTCGCCGCCCTTGAGTCGCACCACGCGCTTGTTCTGCAGCGCCAGGTCGGCCAGCAGCTGGTTGATCTCCGGCTGCGGCAGGCTGTGGTAGCCACTGGTCTTGCCGACGTAATGGCGGCTGCAGTCGGCCGGCAGCAACGCCATCAACCCGTCGCTGACCAGGCGGTCGTAGACCACCGCGTCGGCCTGTTGCAACAGGCTCCAGGCACGCAGGGTGAGCAGGCCGGGGTCGCCCGGTCCGGCGCCGACCAGAGCGACTTCGCCAGGGGCGAACGCGGCGCTCAGCGAGGCGGGAAATGTGAGTGGCTGGTCCATGCGGTGCTCCTGAATTCTCATCGGGCTTACGGAGTGCGTTGCTGCGGCGCTTGGTCGGCCGCTCGATCGGTCAGATGGCGATGCTGGGAATGCGCTCGGCGGCGGACAGGCCGATCTCCTCGTCGGAGAGGTAGCAGCCCGGGTCTTCGGCCCACAGATCGCCCTGCGCCCAGGCGCGGGTACGGGTGTTGCCGTTGCAGATCGCCAGCCAGCGGCAGTCGGCACAGCGACCGCCGACCGCGCGCGGATGCTGGCGCAGCTCCTGCAGCAGCGGCGCCGGCTCGTTCAGCCAGATGTCGCTGAAGCGTTGGCGGCGCACGTTGCCGACGGTGTGCTGCCACCAGTAGGTGTCTGGGTGCACGTCGCCGATGTTGTCGATGTTGGCGATGCCGCTGCCGGAGGCGTTGCCGCCCCAGGCGCGCAGCATGCCTTCCAGGCGGTCGCGATGCTCAGGCAGGCGCTCCTCGACCCACTGCAGCAGCAGGACCGCATCGGCGTCGTTGTTGCCGCTGACGAAATCGGTCTCGCGGCCGTGCTGGACGTCGTCCCAGGCCTGCTCGAAGAGCTGACGCATGGCGTCGCGGGTCATCTGGTGATGGGCGTCTGCCTTGCTGCTGCGCTTGCCGCGGCCGCTGTAGTTGAGGTGCGAGAGGTAGAACTTCTGCACGTCGTGTTCGCGCATCAGCGCCAGCAGGGCCGGCAGCTGCGGGTAGTTGTTCTGCGTCAGGGTAGTGCGCAGGCCGACGCGGATATCGCGCTGGCGGCACAGGTCGATGGCATGCATGGAGGCGGCGAAGCTGCCCTTGAGCTGGCGCCATTCGTCATGCACTGCCTCCAGGCCGTCGATGCTGATGCCGACGTAGTCGAACTGCGCCGCGGCGATACGCTCGATGTTGCTCTCGTCGATCAGCGTGCCGTTGGTGGACAGTGCAACGAAGAAACCCTTGTCACGGGCGTAATCGGCCAGCTGGAAGATGTCGGCTCGCAGCAGCGGTTCGCCGCCGGAGAGTATCAGCACGCGCACACCGGCCTCGTGCAGATCGTCGATCACCTTCAGCGCCTCGGCGGTATCCAGTTCGTCGCGGAACTCGCTGTCGGCGGAGGTCGCGTAACAGTGCTTGCAGGTCAGGTTGCAGCGCCTGAGCAGGTTCCAGATCACCACGGGTGGGCGCTTGCCGCTGGCGCTGCGGGCACCGAGCACCTTGGTGGCCGGTTGGGCCAGGGCGCGCAGGTAATGGCTGATTCTCAACATGGGGCGGCTCCGCTTCGGCAGCGTATCTCACCGGGCGCGCCGTCTCGGGCGCCCGTTCCTTGAGCAGCAGGATCAACGAGCGGGGTAGGGCTGGCCTTGATCGGAAACAATAAAAGTCGCGGGGCGTGGCTGACCGCATCGTCAGCTTCTTGCGGCGGTGTACCGTTGGTCAGAGCAGGGTCAGCAGCACGCCGAGCACCAGGACCAGCGGCCAGGCGAGCAGCAGCAGACGCCACGCCCGCGGAGCGTGGCGCAGCTCCATGAAGCCGTCGGTGATCAGCCAGGCCTTGCCGAACGCCGTGAGCAGAACGGCACCAGCCAATGCCAGCGTGGCGCCGGCATTGCCCAGCAGCACGGTGGAAACCGACAGCAGTGCCAGGCCGAGCCAGCAGGCCACCAGAATCTTCGAAGCAGACATGACTTACCTCAGCACGTAGACCAGCGGGAACAGCAGCACCCAGACCATATCCACCATGTGCCAGTAGAGCACTCCGGACTCCAGGCCGCTGTGCTCATCCGGCCCGTAGGCGCCGCGGCGGCAGCGCATGGCCAGCCAGCCGAGGATCACCATGCCCAGCAGCACATGCAGGAAATGAAAGCCCGTCAGAATCCAGTACAGGGTGAAGAAGGTGTTGTGTTCCATGCCCAGGCCGAGCCCGGCCAGGTGGCTGTACTCGTTGAGCTTGAGCACCACGTAGACGCAGGATGAGCCCAGCGCGGCGAGCAGCAACAGCGTCGCGCGCCCGGACCGGGCCTCGCGCACCTGTTCCACCGCCAGGGCGGCGAACAGGCCTGAGGTCAGCAGGCTCAGGGTCAGCGCCAGGCCGATGGAGCTGTCCAGCGCCGCGCGGCTCTCGCTGAACAGCTGCGGATTGAGCATCTGCGTGGCGGCGAACGCCAGGATCAGGATGGCGAAGACGGTCAGCTCGGCGAGGATGAAGAACCACATCGCCAGATCGCCCGGCAGGCGCCGGGACAGTTGGCTGGTGGCTTCAGGCGAAGTGGACATCGACCACATCCATCAGCGCGGCGACCGTCTGCGGGTCATCCGACAGCGGCTCGGCGAGGCACGCCAGGCAGGCCTGACGCGGCGTCATGCCGGAGCGAATCATCCGCGCGGTGAAGATCAGCAGGCGGGTCGAGGCGACTTCCTCCAGATCATGCTGCTCCAACCGGCGCAGCGCCTGGCCGAGCTTGACCACCTGGGCGGCGAGTTCGTCATCCACCTGCGCCTCGTTGGCGACGATGCGCACCTCCTCGGCGGCCGGCGGGTAATCGAAGCGCATCGCCACGAAACGCTGGCGGGTGCTCGGCTTCATGCCCTTGAGCAGGTTCTGGTAACCGGGGTTGTAGGACACCACCAGCATGAAGCCCGGCGGCGCCTTGAGCGCCTCGCCGGTGCGCTCGATGAACAGCTCGCGGCGGTCGTCGGCCAGCGGGTGCAGTACCACGGCGGTGTCCTGTCGCGCCTCGACCACCTCGTCCAGGTAGCAGATTCCGCCTTCCCGTACCGCACGGGTCAGCGGGCCGTCCTGCCACCAGGTGCCTTGGGCGCCGATCAGGTGACGGCCGACCAGATCGGCGGCGGAGAGGTCGTCATGGCAGGCCACGGTGTACAGCGGCAGATTGAGCCGATGCGCCATGTGCTGCACGAAGCGGGTCTTGCCGCAGCCGGTCGGGCCCTTGATCAGCACCGGCATGCCGTGCTGCCAGGCCTGCTGGAACAGCTGCTCCTCGTTGCCCAGCGGTTGGTAGAAGGGCGCGTCAGGCGTGCCGGCGGCAGTCGGGATTTCAATCGCATTCACAGGCAAGTACCTCACGGCAGCAGTTGGTTATTTCCATCGCCAAGCTACCGGCCCCACCGACCCCTCTCAAGCCATCCGCCGGCAAAGCTTGATTGCGATCAAGTCCCGCACCTGATGCCAACCAATCGAAGCCGATTCCAGACGTTTCGACCCGTTACGCCCGCGACAAGGCGTCACGCTGAGGGGGTGCCGGGGGCTCTCTTGATTGTCGTCAAGCGCTTAGTCAGTTCCCCTCTCCTAGGATGCAATCGCACCAAATAAGTCCCCGGGAACTGCCGCACCGCCGTCACTAGCAGGAATCGCATGAAGCGATTCAGAGGAGATATCAGTATGAGCAAACCACTACTGGCAGGCTTCATCGCCGGCTTTTCGATGCTCGGTCTGGCCGTTGCCCAGGCCGCAGCGAACCCCGAGACCGCTGAGGCGGCCTACAAGGGGCAGGCGTCGGCGGTCGATCCGGCTAGCGCTCAGGTTGTGCATTCGCCGGGTGCGCCAGATCTGACGAGCGCCGAGTTCGAGCAGGCCAAGGAAATCTACTTCCAGCGCTGCGCCGGCTGTCACGGTGTGCTGCGCAAGGGCGCGACCGGCAAGCCGCTGACGCCTGACATCACCCAGGAGCGTGGCCAGGCCTATCTGGAAGCGCTGATCACCTATGGTTCGCCTGCCGGTATGCCGAACTGGGGGACGTCCAACGCGCTGACCAAGGACCAGATCACGCTGATGGCCAAGTACATCCAGCACACTCCGCCGACCCCGCCCGAGTGGGGGATGAAGGAGATGAAGAATTCCTGGAATGTGCTGGTCAAGCCGGAAGATCGGCCGAAAAAGCAGATGAACAAGCTGAACTTGCCGAACCTGTTCTCCGTCACCCTGCGTGACGACGGCAAGATCGCCCTCGTCGACGGTGACAGCAAGAAGATCGTCAAGACCATCGACACCGGTTATGCAGTGCATATCTCGCGCATGTCCGCTTCGGGTCGTTACCTGCTGGTCATCGGTCGCGATGCCAAAATCGACATGATCGACCTGTGGGGCAAGGAGCCGGTCAAGGTCGCTGAAATCAAGGTCGGCATCGAGGCCCGCTCGGTTGAAACTTCGAAGTACAAGGGCTACGAGGACAAGTACGTGATCGCCGGCGACTACTGGCCGCCACAGTTCACCATCATGGATGGCGAGACCCTCGAGCCGCTGCAGATCGTCTCCACCCGCGGCATGACCGTCGGTACCCAGGAATACCACCCGGAACCGCGCGTCGCGGCGATCATCGCCTCCCACGAACATCCCGAGTTCATCGTCAACGTCAAGGAGACCGGCAAGGTCCTGCTGGTCAACTACGAAGACATCAACAACCTGACCACCACAATGATCGGCACCGCACCGTTCCTGCATGACGGCGGCTGGGACGTGAGCCACCGCTACTTCATGACGGCAGCGAACAACTCCAACAAAGTTGCGGTGATCGACTCGAAAGAGCGCAAGATGGCCGCGCTGGTCGATGTCGGCAAGATTCCGCACCCAGGCCGTGGCGCCAACTTCGTGCATCCGAAATTCGGACCGGTATGGGCAACCAGCCACCTGGGCGACGAGACCATCTCGCTGATTGGTACCGACCCGGACAAGCATCCGAAGAACGCCTGGAAAGTGGTCGAGACTCTGAAGGGCCAAGGTGGCGGTTCGCTGTTCATCAAGACCCATCCGAAGTCCAAGCACCTTTACCTGGATACCACCTTCCACCCGGACGCCAAGATCAGCCAGTCCGCTGCGGTCTTCGACATTAGCAATCTGGAGGGCGGCTACAAGGTGCTGCCCATCGGCGAGTGGTCCGGCCTGAAAGGCGGCGCCCAGCGCGTGGTGCAGCCGGAGTACAATGAGGCGGGCGACGAAGTCTGGTTCTCGGTCTGGAATGGTCAGGAAGAGGAGTCCGCGATTGTTGTCGTAGATGACAAGACGCTAGAACTCAAAACAGTGATCAAGGACAAAAGGTTGATTACCCCAACCGGTAAATTTAACGTCCACAACACTCAGTACGACGTTTACTGAGTCCACCTGGGGGCGGGCCTCAAGATCCGCCCCCGATTAGCCTTGAGGAAGTACTCATGAAAAAAATTCTGCTCCCATTGCTCGCCCTTGGCGGCGCGCTGGCCCTGCAGCCGGCGTTCGCACAGGACGGCGAAGCGCTGTTCAAGAGCAAGCCTTGCGCCGCGTGCCACAGCATCGATGCCAAGCTGGTAGGCCCGGCATTCAAGGAAGTCGCCGCCAAGTACGCAGGGCAGGACGGCGCTGCCGATCTGCTGGCCGGCCACATCAAGAACGGCAGCCAGGGTGTCTGGGGTCCGATCCCGATGCCGCCAAACCCAGTAACCGAAGAAGAAGCCAAGATCCTCGCCGAGTGGGTTCTTAGCCAGAAGTAACACCCCAGGAGGACGTCATGATTCAGTCCCGCCAAGTAGTATCGCGTTTGGGGCTCGCCCTGGCGTCCTTCCTCCTGATTCCCCTTGCCCTGGCCGCAGCACCTACTGCCGAACGCCAGGCGAAGCTCGACCATCTGCTGCTTCAGGACTGTGGCTCCTGCCATGGCCTGCGCATGACTGGCGGCCTCGGCCCCGCGCTGACCCGCGAGGCGCTCGCTGGCAAACCCCGCGACAGTCTCATTGCTACCGTTACCCACGGCCGCCCCGGCACCGCCATGCCCGGCTGGAATGCGCTGCTCGACGAGCAGGACATCGCCTGGCTGGTCGACCGCCTTCTGGAAGGATATCCCAAGCCATGATTCGTCCTTTTCTGCTGCTGGCTGCGGCCGGCCTGCTTGCGGCCTGCGCGCAGCAACCGCTGCGCGGTACCGGTGACCTAGGCGTGGTGGTGGAGCGCGCCACCGGCAGCCTGCAGATCATCGAGAGCAGCAACCAGAGCCAGCTCGCCCGCATCGAGGGCCTGGGCGACCTGTCCCATGCTTCGGTGGTGTTTTCCCGCGATCAGCGCTACGCCTACGTATTCGGCCGCGACGGCGGGCTGACCAAGGTCGACCTGCTGCGCCAGCGCATCGATCGTCGCGTCATCCAGGGTGGCAACAGCATCGGTGGCGCTATCAGCCAGGACGGCACGCTGATCGCGGTCGGCAACTACGAGCCGGGCGGGGTGAAGGTATTCGATGCCAAGACCCTGGAGCTGGTCGCCGACATACCGGCGACGCCGCTGGCCGACGGCAGCCGCAATTCGCGGGTGGTCGGCGTGATCGACGTGCCCGGCCGGCGCTTCATCTACAGCCTGTTCGATACCGATGAAACCTGGCTGCTGGATTTCAGCCAGGGCAACGAGCCGCAGATCACCCGTTTCGAGGGTATCGGCCGCCAACCCTACGATGCGCTGCTGACTCCTGAAGGGCGCTATTACATCGCCGGCCTGTTCGGCGAGGACGGCATGGCCAAGATCGACCTCTGGCATCCCGAGCGTGGTGTCGAGCGCATTCTCGATGGTTACGGCCGCGGCCGGCAGAAACTGCCGGTGTACAAGATGCCGCACCTGGAAGGCTGGACCGTGGCCGGCAACCAGACCTTTGTCCCCGCCGTCGGCCAGCATCGTGTGCTGGTGATGGATTCCGAGAAGTGGCAGCAGACCGACGCCATCGACGTTGCCGGTCAGCCGATCTTCGTCATGGCACGACCTGACGCGCGGCAGATCTGGGTCAACTTCGCCCACCCCGACAACGGCAAGGTCCAGGTCATCGACAGCGAGACCCACGAGGTCATCGCCGATCTGGAACCGGGCCCGGCCGTGCTGCACATGGAGTTCACCGCCCGCGGCGATCAGCTCTGGCTGTCGGTGCGCGATGGCGAGGAAATCCAGGTCTGGGACCCCTACACCCTGAAGCTGCTCAAGCGACTGCCTGCGCAGAGTCCGAGCGGCATCTTCTTCAGCAGCCGCGCCCACGAGACGGGGTTGTGACATGCAGATCGACGCCCTCAGTCGCCGCCTGATCGACCGCTACCAGCACGGCATGCCGCTGTGCGCCGAGCCCTACCGTGCCATGGCCGACGAGCTTGGCTGCAGCGAGGACGAGGTGCTCGCCTGTCTCGAACATCTGCACGAGGGCGGTGGCCTGTCGCGCATCGGCCCGGTGTTCGAGCACAGCCGTGCCGGCGCCAGCACGCTGGTCGCGCTGGCCGTGCCCGCGGCGCGGCTGGAGCAGATCGCGGCGCGCATCAATGCGTTTCCCGAGGTCAACCACAACTACCTGCGCGAGCATCGCTACAACCTCTGGTTCGTGCTGACCGGGCCAGATCGGCCACACATCGACCGGCTGCTGGCCGAGATCGAGGCGGACACCGGCCTGGTGCCGCTCGACCTGCCGATGCAGCAGGCCTTTCGCATCGACCTCGGCTTCCCGCTGGGAGATCCATCATGACCGGTTGTCTTAATGATCTGCAGGCGCTGCAGCTGCGCCGCCTGCTCGAGGGCGGCCTGCCGCTGGCCGCGCGGCCTTACCAGCGGCTCGCAGAACAGATCGGCAGCGTCGAGGCGCAGGTCCTCGAACAGATTCAACGCTGGCAGGAAGAAGGCCTGTTCCGCCGCTTCGGCCTGGTGCTCAAGCACCGCGCGCTGGGCTTTCGCGCCAACGCCATGCTGGTGATGGACATCCCCGACGCGCAGATCGACGAAGTCGGTCGACGTCTTGGCCAGGCTGCCGGAGTCAATCTCTGTTACCAGCGCCCGCGGCGTCTGCCGCACTGGCCCTACAACCTGTTCTGCATGGTCCATGGCCGCGAGCGCGACCAGGTCTGCCAGCTGATCGAGCGCCTGCTGGCGGACAACGGTCTGAGCGATGTACCGCATCAGCTGCTGTTCAGCACGCGGGCCTTCAAGCAGTGCGGTGGCCGTTTTGCACCGCCGCTGCTCGAGGTCGCCAATGGATGAATTCGACCGGCTGTTGATCAATCGTCTACAGCATGGCCTGCCGCTGGTGCGCCACCCCTGGGAAGCGCTGGCGGAGGAGCTGGGCAGCACGTCCGAGGACCTGCGCGAGCGGGTCCAGGCATTGCTCGACGACGGCACGCTGACCCGTTTCGGGCCAATGTTCGACATCGACCGGCTTGGCGGCGCCTTCACCCTGGCCGCGCTGTCGGTGCCGGAGGCGCGCTTCGACGATGTTGCCGCGCAGCTGGAGGCGATGCCCGAAGTGGCACACAACTACCGCCGCGAACACCGCTGGAACATGTGGTTCGTGCTCGGTTGCGAGACCCCGCAGGGCATCGCCGAGAGCATCGCGCGCATCGAGGCCAAGACCGGCCTGGCGGTGCTGAATCTGCCGAAAGAGGAAACCTTCCATGTCGGTTTGCACTTCCCCGTCTGACGATGGCCTGACCCGCCGCCTGATCGAGCTGACCGAGGCCGGGCTGCCGCTGGTGACCGATCCCTGGGCCTGGCTCGCCGGGGAGCTGGGCATCGACGTCGACGCCACCCTGGCGCTGCTGCAGCGGCTGCAGGCGGACGGCGCGATCCGGCGTATCGCGGCGATACCCAACCACTACCGCCTCGGCTACCGGCACAACGGCATGACCGTGTGGGACGTCGACGACGCCGAGATCGCGCGACTGGGTGCGCTGATCGGTGCCCAGCCTTTCGTCAGTCACTGCTATCGCCGACCACGGCAGGAAGGCTGGCCATACAACCTGTTCGCCATGGTGCATGGGCGTGATGCCAGTGATATCGAGGCCTACCGCAACCAGATTCGTGCGCTGCTGGGCAACGCCTGCCGGGCCAACGAGATGCTGGTGTCCAGCCGCATCCTGAAGAAGACCGGCCTGCGCCTGGCGACTCAACGCCGCGCCTGAATCTCGGCCTGCCGGCGCCCATCGGGGTGTTGGCAGTGCCTGCGTGCGATCGCCGCGCGGGCCACTCATATAGCCACGGTCACGCCGCCGAAAATTCAGGCCAGTGACCCGCAGCGCGCTGCAGCCCCCGTGGCGTCTGGCTTTGCGCTCCTCCTGCAGGGTCTCCAGAAAGCCCTACTGCCACGTTCAGGTTTTTCTTGATTGCCATCAAGCAGGTTTCGATAGCCCCCTTCTTAAACTGGCCACGCCAAGCCATGAGGAGGCGACCATGTCCGAGACCTTCACCAAAGGAATGGCCAGGAATATCTACTTCGGAGGAAGCGTGTTCTTCTTCCTGGTGTTCCTCGGTCTTACCTACCACACAGAGCAGACTTTCCCCGAACGCACGAACGAATCGGAAATGACCGAAGCGGTAGTACGCGGCAAGGCAGTCTGGGAAAACAATAACTGCATCGGCTGCCACAGCCTGCTCGGTGAAGGCGCTTACTTCGCGCCGGAGTTGGGCAACGTGTTCGTCCGTCGTGGTGGTGAAGAGGCCTTCAAGCCCTTCCTGCACGCCTGGATGAAGGCCCAGCCACTCGGCGCCCCCGGTCGTCGTGCGATGCCCCAGTTCAATCTGACCGAACAGCAAGTTGACGATATGGCGGAGTTCCTCAAGTGGACTTCGAAGATCGATACCAACAACTGGCCGCCAAACAGGGAGGGTTGATTGATGGACGTCTTTGTTTCCGATTTCACTGGAGGGGCCACGAGATGAGCATCATCAATCCGCATCTCAAATTCCAATCGCAGGCCGTTGCCAAACCCTACTTCGTGTTTGCACTGATCCTGTTCGTCGGTCAGATCCTGTTCGGTCTGATCATGGGGCTGCAGTACGTCATCGGTGACTTCCTGTTCCCGCTGCTGCCCTTCAACGTGGCACGGATGGTTCACACCAACCTGCTGATCGTCTGGTTGCTGTTCGGCTTCATGGGTGCCGCCTACTACCTCATTCCCGAGGAAGCGGACCGCGAACTGCACAGTCCGAAACTGGCCATCATCCTGTTCTGGGTGTTCGCCGCGGCCGGCGTGCTGACCATTCTCGGTTATCTCTTCGTGCCCTATGCCGGGCTGGCGGAAATGACCAAGAACGAACTGCTGCCAACCATGGGGCGCGAGTTCCTCGAGCAGCCGACGATCACCAAGATCGGCATCGTGGTGGTGGCCCTGGGCTTCCTCTACAACGTCGGCATGACCATGCTCAAGGGTCGCAAGACCGTGGTCAGCACGGTGATGATGACCGGCCTGATCGGCCTCGCGGTGTTCTTCCTGTTCTCCTTCTACAACCCCGAGAACCTGGCACGCGACAAGTACTACTGGTGGTTCGTCGTGCACCTGTGGGTGGAAGGCGTGTGGGAACTGATCATGGGTTCGATGCTGGCCTTCGTCCTGATCAAGATCACCGGCGTGGACCGCGAAGTGGTCGAGAAGTGGCTGTACGTGATCATCGCCATGGCTCTGATCACCGGCATCATCGGTACGGGTCACCACTTCTTCTGGATCGGCGCACCGACCGTGTGGCTGTGGCTGGGCTCGATCTTCTCCGCCCTGGAACCGCTGCCGTTCTTCGCCATGGTGCTGTTCTCGCTGAACATGGTTAACCGTCGTCGCCGCGAGCATCCGAACAAGGCCGCTTCGCTGTGGGCCATCGGCACCACCGTGACTGCATTCCTCGGTGCCGGCGTGTGGGGCTTCCTGCACACCCTGGCTCCGGTGAACTACTACACCCACGGTTCGCAGCTGACTGCCGCACACGGCCACCTGGCCTTCTACGGTGCCTACGCGATGATCGTGATGACCATGATCAGCTACGCCATGCCGCGTCTGCGTGGCCTGGGCGAAGCACCGGATGCACGTGCTCAGCGCATCGAAGTCTGGGGCTTCTGGCTGATGACCATCTCCATGGTCGCGATCACCCTGTTCCTCACCGCAGCCGGCGTGGTGCAGGTGTGGCTGCAGCGGATCCCTGCCGATGGCGCTGCCATGTCGTTCATGAACACCGCTGACCAGCTGGCCATCTTCTTCTGGCTGCGTCTGATCGCCGGGGTGTTCTTCCTGATCGGCCTGGTCTGCTACCTGTACAGCTTCCGCCAGCGCGGTCGGGTACCGGTCGTAGCAGCTGCCGCCGCGGCCTGAGACGAGTCGCAATGAGGATCGACGGCCCGACTGGTAACAGCGGGCCGTTTTGCTTTTTCAGTGCCTGCACGGAGTAACCGCCATGGCCTTTACCATCGAAGTGGAAGAGTGGGTCGGTAGTGTCTGGCACCGCTTCATCACCCGTCGCGCCAACCCGGATTTTCCGGAAGCACGGGTCGATCTCGAGAGCATGCAGCGGCCGCTGTCGCTGCTGTTCCGCGCCATGGGTGGCGCCAGCGGTGTCGGCGTCGAAGCCGCCAGCGCGCGTGACATGCTCGTGCGGCGCAACCTGCTGCAGCAGGTCGCCGGCACCTGCAAGCAACTGCCGGTGGCCTGGTGCGACGCCAGTAACCTGCGGTTGCCGCAGAGCCTGGCGGTCTATCCGGAAACCTCGCTGAACCAGGATCTGTATCGCTGGCTGGCGCTGCTCGCCGCGCAGGCCGGGCCGATGCGCCACTGGGCGCGCGACAACCAGCGCTGGACGCAGGCAATCCTTGAACATTTTCCGGCCATGCGCCCGCGCTATCAGCGCTTGGTCGAAGCCCATCTGCAGCTGCGCCCGGACCCGAGCCAGCTGCCCAAGGCCGAGGCCGCGCTGGAAGCGGCGCTGTGCCAGGCCCTGCGCGAGCCGGGCAGCGTCAGCCAGTTTCCACGCAGCGAGCGCGCGCCCTGGCCGCTGCCGCTGTGGCTGTATCCGGCGGACAATCTTGGTGAACCCCAGGCCGCCCAGCGCGCCGAAGAGGGTGAGGGCAATCTGGAAACCCCACCCGGCGGCGAATCGCGCCAGCGCAAGCGCGCCCGGCGGGTGGGCGAGAGCTCCAGCAAGGGTGGCCTGCTGCTGTTCCGTCTGGAGAACCTGTTCAGCTGGTCCGAGCACATCGAGCTGGACCGCTGCGGCGACGACACCGAGGACCTGGACGCAGCCCGTGTCGCCGAGGATCTCGACGAGCTGGCGCTGTCCCGTCAGCGTATGCGCCAGGGCGGCGGACTGAAGCTGGACCTGGACCTGCCGGCCGCGGATTTCGACGATGTGCCGCTGGGCGAAGGCATCAAGCTGCCCGAGTGGGACTATCGCAAGCAGTGCCTGCAGAAGGATTTCGTCAACCTGCAGCTGATGCTGCCACGCGGCGCCGAGGCCAAGCCGTTGCCGCTGCACCTGTCGCCCCTGGCGCGGCGCCTGCGCCGGCAGTTCGAGCACTTGCGCAACGACCGCCAGTGGCTGCGTCAGCAACCCCAGGGTTCCGAACTGGACATGCAGGCCTGGCTCGATTTTCACGTCGAGCGGCAGAACGGCCAGTGCGCCGAACGCGGCCTGTTCATGGAACAACGGCAGAATCGCCGCGACCTGGCCTGCCTGCTGCTGGCCGACCTGTCCATGTCCACCGACGCGCATCTGGACAACGAGCACCGAGTGATCGATGTGGTCATCGACAGCCTGCTGCTGTTCGGCGAAGCACTGTCGGCGGTGGGCGATCCCTTTGCGCTGTACGGCTTCTCCTCGCTGCGTCGCCAGCAGGTGCGCATGCAGGAGCTGAAGAGCTTCCGCCAGCCCTATGGCGATGAAACCCGCGGCCGTATCCAGGCGCTCAAGCCCGGCTATTACACCCGCATGGGTGCGGCCATCCGCCAGGCCACCGAGCTGCTTGGCAACTGCAAGCAGCGGCGCAAGCTGTTGCTGCTGGTCACCGACGGCAAGCCGAACGATCTGGACCTCTATGAAGGCCGCTACGGCGTCGAAGATACCCGCCAGGCCGTCATGGAAGCGCGCAAGCAGGGTCTGCTGCCGTTCTGCATCACCATCGACCGCGAGGCCGGTGATTATCTGCCGTACATGTTCGGCGCCAACGGCTACACCCTGATCAAGGAGCCGCAACAGCTGCCGTTCCGCCTGCCGCAGCTGTACAAGCAGCTGACCCAGTCGTGATCGCAAAGAGAGATGCACGATGTGCGTCGTATCGGAACGCTGGCGCCGTAGCGGGTGATCATCGCCTTCGCGAAGCGTATCGCCGCTCGGCCGGTCTGCAGCCCTACTGCAGCGAGGGCTGATGGGGTTGAGCGAACTTGGGGCGGCTAATCGAGCCTCGCCCCGTGCGCAAACCATCCTCCAACATTGGCCATGCGTTATTTCTGCTCGGCCACATCAGGGCTCAAGGGGTAGTGGCGGCGGCGCCATGACTGCATCTGAGCTCCCTTTGCCAGTCGTTCAGCAATATGGGTAAGGGTTTCCGCAATGGGTTTTTGACCGTTGAGCATCGGCTCCATCCGCGGCGTGACCAGCGCCCAGAAGCGCTTCATCTCTGGGATGTCCGGCATGATTTCGCCCGCCTGTGCCGAGGCATAGGTGTGCGCTATCAGCGGGTCGTGACGCAGACGCTCCATCAGCGCCAGGTTGGCCACTGCGCCCAGAGGCTTTTCTGCGTGGATCCGCGCCAGGCCATCAGGGCTGGTCAGGTAGTCCTCAATGAAGCGATGGGCCGCGGCCTTGTTCGGGCTGTTGCTGTTGATCGCAGCAGCGAGTACGCCAACAAACGGCTTGCCTTTGCGTGCTGGGTCGGCGGTGGGAATGTCGGCGATGCCGAAGCGGATATCGGCCTGACGTACTTCGTTCCAGGCCCAGGGGCCGTTGATGATCATCGCCGTACGTCCCGCCTTGAAGCCCTCCATCATGCTCTGGTAAGTAGCGCCGGAGTCCAAGGTCTGGTTGTCGAGCAAGCGCTTGATCGACTCCATGCCCTCGATGGCGCCGGGGGTGTTCAGGCCGATGTCAGAAAGGTCGTAGATGCCGTTCGTTTTCTTCAGGCTGTAGCCGCCGCTGCCGGCGATGATCGGCCAGGAGAAGTAGAGGTTGCGGTAGTCCCATTCGATGGCGCGCTTGCCCTCGGCACGTAGTCTCCGGTCCAGCGCCTCGACCTCCGCCAGGCTGCTGGGTGGCTCGGGCACAAGGTCGCGGTTATAGATCAGGCCGACCACCTCGGTCGCCAGCGGATAACCGTAGTAATGATTGCCGACGGTCATCGCTTCCCAGGCGAAGGCTGGTGCACGCGCCAGGGCTTCCGGACTGGGGGTGACCGGCGCGAGCAGGCCATTGTTGATCCAGGAACCAAAACGATCATGGGCAAAGATGACGATGTCCGGCCCCTTGCTGGTCGTCGCCAGCCGGTCGAACTGGACGGCGAGATCCTCGGGGGTGGCGACGGTGACTGGAATGCCGCTGGCTTTGCTGAAGTCCTGGCCGATTTCGCCCAAGGCGTTGTAGCCCTTGTCCTGGTTGATCCAGATCTTCAGGGCATCGCGCTCCAGCGCCAATGCGGGAGTGTTGAGAAGTATGGTCAGGAGGATCAAGGCAGATCTTATAGTTGTCATCGCTGCATCCTGCGTTGTGTCGGGGCGTCCGAGCCGCCCCGTGTGCGGTCACTTGATCTGGATGCGCTCCAGCAGATACCCCTTGGCGCCGCTGTCACCCACTCGCGTCGCTTCGTCGGCCAGACGCAGCGCGCGTTCGAGGTCCTTCTGCGCCAGTGCCGCATCGATCGCCTGGCGGTAGTACGCCGAGGTCTCCGGCAGCACCGTCGGCGCCGGCGCGGCGGGCAGTTCGTTGCCCATCTCCTGGCCGATGCTGTAGCCCGGTACGTAGCCCTTGGCGGTCGAGCCGGCGGCGCTGTCGGGGATCATCACCAGCCGGATCATGCCTACTGGCGAGTGCTTCGCCACCGGGTCGGGGATGCTCGGCGGCTCGTTGCCCAGCGCCTTGGCGTAGGCCTTGGCCGGGTGCTGCAGCACGGTCTGGCCGGCCATTTGCGCGTCGCTGGTGTAGAGGATCAGGTAGCGCTCGTTGCCCGGGTGCTCGGGCTGGGAGCGATCGATGCGAATGCGCGCATCGAGGCTGTCGCCCTTGAGCCCGGTCGGCGGTACGTAGGCGAAGTCGTCACCATCCAGCAGGCGGGTCGGACGCATGCGGCTGTCGAGCAGCATGGCGTTGGGCGCCAGCACGCTACTGCCGGCCTGGCTGTAGAGGCGGATCTCGAATGATGGACCGCCAGCTGGCAGCGTGAAGGCGCGCAAGAAGCTCTTGCCGGTTTCGAAGTTGTAGGCCGGCGCCTGTGTGTCGATCAGAACGTCGCCGGTGAAACCGGCCTCGAGTGGCTGGAAGGGCAGCTGGTCGATACTGCTGCAGCAGGTCGGGGCGGCTGCCAGCGCATCACGCGCCTGCTCGACCGAATGTTGCAGCGGCGCCGGGGTAGCAGTGAGGGCGTCGACCCGGCGCAACGGCTCGCTGCTGCAGCCGGCAACCGTCAGGGCGGCTAGCCCGGCGGCAAGAAATAACATCCGATGCATGGTGGTTCTCCGAACAAAAAATGCCCCGACCTGCCAGCGTCGGGGCAAAGGCACCGTCTGGACGGTGGGAGCGGAAGGGGAGCCGTCGCGGTCGGTCCGCGACGGCACTTAAACGTTGCGGCTTACCACCAGGCTTCGGCCTGCACGCCGAAGGTCAGGCCGTCGTCGTCGCCGGCATCGATGGACTCGCTGGCCGCCTGGTAACGGCCGCCGTCCCATTTGGCGTAGGTGGCGAACACGCGGATCTGCGGGCGCGCCCAGAAGCTGTTGCCGGCCGACCACTGCTGGGCGAGGGTGAGCTTCTTCAGGTCGCGGCTGCGTTCGCCGTCGGCCTGCGGATCGACGCGGTCGTAACCGAACTCCAGCGCGGTGCTCATCACGTCGCTCCACTTGTACACCGGGCGCACGCCGAAGCTGGCCCAGGTCTGCCCGGAGTCGTTGTCGAAGTCGCGGTCCTCGTAGATCTGCACGTACATCATCTCGATGTTGTCGCTCAGGCCCACCACGCCCTGGTTGACCAGGCGGAACATCTTGCCGTCGCTGTTACCGGTGCTGTTGCGCCCGCTGCTGCCGATGATGCCGTCGGTGCCGTATTGCAGGGCGAGCTTGTTGTAGCCGCCGAACCAGTCGCTCTGGGTGTGCTCAAGGGTGACCAGATGACCCTTCTGGTCCTCGTAGCCGGGGTCGCGTTCTTGCTCGTCGGTGAGGTTGGCCTTGCCGTAGTCGTAGCCGATTTCCAGCTTGCCGCCCGGGTTGACGTCGATCTCGGCGAGGCGGAAGTCGAGGGTGTCGTTGGCCAGGTTGGTGCCGGTGCCCGAGCCCTGATAGACCCAGTCGCCGTCAGTGTTGCGGATCCACGCCACGCTGGCCTTGGCGAAGCCCAGGTCGATGTCCTCGATACCGGCGCCGGGGCCGGAGACGTCCCAGTAGTAGTAGTCGTTGATGTGCACGTCGTGGCGCTTGTAGTAGCGCTTGCCGGCCCAGATCGCCGCGCCCGGCAGGCTCGGGATGAGGTTCTTGCCGACCACGTTGAACTGGCGGATGGAGGTGGTGCCGGCCTCGTCGAAGGGGTTGTTCTCGCCGCCGTCGGTATCGGTGCCGCCGGCTTCCCAGTCGTTACCCTGGTCGGAGCGGTAGGCGATCATGCTGTCGACGTAGAAGCTGCGGTTGCCTTCGCTCCACACCTCCTGGCCGAGGCCGATCTCGGCGTAGGTTTCGCATTCGTTGCCCAGACGATATTTCGCCGGAGCGCCGGCGGCCTGGAAGCAGGCCTGGTCGCCGCCGCCGGCCGTGGCGCCGACGCCCGAACGCAGATAGCCGTGGAAATCGACCGCCATGGCCGGGCCGCCGACCAGCAGGGCGGCAAGCAGGCAGGCGGGTTTGAGGACGAACAGGGGGTGCACGGTGTGCTTCATGACGAGGTCCTTGTTTTTCTTGTTAATGCCGAATCGATCACGCCGTCGCTGCCAGCCAGGGGCGGCGCAGCTCGGTGGCAGAAGCTTCGGGGAAAGGGCAGGGGGCGGCATCCTCCCGGCAGCGGATTTTGTTGGCGCAGGGTGAGGGCGTACCAGGGATGAGAACGGCGTAATCCCCGGGGCAGGGATGAGACGGGAGGGGCGCAGATGATTGCCAGGGGCCTTCGGCCTGGCCACTACGCCGCCTGCAACGGGGCGGGGGAGGTTGGTGACGGGGGCGCGCAGGGGCAGCCTGCGGGTGCCGGTCGAAGACCCGGCCGGCGTTCATCCTCGTCTGGCGGCCCTGCCGTCGGATACCCGAACAAGCACAAGAACCGGAGTATTGCGATGAGCCACATCCTACGTGCCGCCGTATTGGCGGCGATCCTGCTGCCGTTCCCCGCCCTCGCTGACCAGGCCGGCAAGAGCCCGGCCGGCGTGCGCTACCACGGCGGCGACGAAATCATCCTCCAGGGCTTCCACTGGAACGTCGTCCGCGAAGCGCCCAACGACTGGTACAACATCCTTCGCCAGCAGGCCTCGACGATCGCCGCCGACGGCTTCTCGGCAATCTGGATGCCGGTGCCCTGGCGTGACTTCTCCAGCTGGACCGACGGCGGCAAGTCCGGCGGCGGCGAAGGCTACTTCTGGCACGACTTCAACAAGAACGGCCGCTACGGCAGCGACGCCCAGCTGCGCCAGGCCGCCGGCGCACTCGGTGGCGCCGGGGTGAAGGTGCTCTACGATGTGGTGCCCAATCACATGAACCGCGGCTACCCGGACAAGGAGATCAACCTGCCGGCCGGCCAGGGCTTCTGGCGCAACGACTGCGCCGACCCGGGCAACTACCCCAACGACTGCGACGACGGTGACCGCTTCATCGGCGGCGAGTCGGACCTGAACACCGGCCATCCGCAGGTCTATGGCATGTTCCGCGACGAGCTCGCCAACCTGCGCAGCGGCTACGGCGCCGGCGGCTTCCGCTTCGATTTCGTCCGCGGCTTCGCCCCGGAGCGGGTCAACAGCTGGATGACCGACAGTGCCGACAACAGCTTCTGCGTCGGCGAGCTGTGGAAAGGCCCTTCTGAATATCCCAGCTGGGACTGGCGCAACACGGCGAGCTGGCAGCAGATCATCAAGGACTGGTCCGATCGGGCCAAGTGCCCGGTGTTCGACTTCGCCCTCAAGGAGCGCATGCAGAACGGCTCGGTCGCCGACTGGAAGAACGGCCTTAACGGCAACCCGGACCCGCGCTGGCGCGAGGTGGCGGTGACCTTCGTCGACAACCACGACACCGGCTACTCGCCCGGACAGAACGGCGGGCAGCACCACTGGGCGCTGCAGGACGGGCTGATTCGCCAGGCCTACGCCTACATCCTCACCAGTCCCGGCACTCCGGTGGTCTACTGGTCGCACATGTACGACTGGGGCTACGGCGACTTCATCCGCCAGCTGATCCAGGTGCGTCGCGCCGCTGGTGTGCGTGCCGATTCGGCGATCAGCTTCCACAGCGGCTACAGCGGCCTGGTCGCTACCGTCAGCGGCAGCCAGCAGACCCTGGTGGTGGCGCTCAACTCCGATCTGGCCAACCCCGGCCAGGTCGCCAGCGGCAGCTTCAGCGAGGCGGTCAACGCCAGCAACGGCGAGGTGCGCGTCTGGCGCAGCGGTAGCGGCGATGGCGGCGGGAATGACGGCGGCGAGGGAGGTCTGGTCAATGTGAACTTCCGCTGCGACAACGGTGTGACGCAGATGGGCGACAGCGTCTACGCGGTGGGCAACGTCAGCCAGCTCGGCAACTGGAGCCCGGCCTCCGCGGTGCGGCTGACCGACACCAGCAGCTATCCGACCTGGAAGGGCAGCATCGCCCTGCCAGCCGGCCAGAACGTGGAATGGAAGTGCCTGATCCGCAACGAGGCGGACGCGACGCTGGTGCGTCAGTGGCAATCGGGCGGCAACAACCAGGTCCAGGCCGCCGCCGGCGCGAGCACCAGCGGCTCGTTCTGACGACACGCCCGCCCGGCCTCGGCTACGCCTACGCCGGGCGGCTCCTCCCGACCCAGGGTGGGCAGGGAGGAGGCCGGCGACGGGCCGGGCCGCCGATGCTGGCACGACAACCATAAAAGCCTTCGCGCTGCGCTGTCGTATCAGGAGCTGTTCATGTTGGCCCAGACCCGCTCGACCCCTTTCCGGCTTGGCTTCCTGGCCCGGCTGTACCTGCTGATCGCCGCGCTGGTGGCCTTGCTGATGCTGGTAGCCGGCACCAGCTTGGTTGCCATCGGCCTCCTGCAAGGCAATGCCGAGCAAATCTCGTCGACCGCGTCGCGTCTGCTGGTCAGCGAGAGCTTCTTCGGTACGTTGCAGAGCCTGACGCAGAACCTTTCCGACGCCCTGGCAGAGGACCGGCCTGACCAGCTCGACGGCTATGTCGGCCGGCATCGCACGCTGCAGGACCAAGCCCTCGAGCTGTTCGCCCAGCTGGAGCGGGTGACGCCGGCACACGCCGAGACCAAGCAGCGTCTGGCGGCCCTGTTGCCGGAGCTCGACCGCCGCAGCCTGGCGCTGATCGATGCGCAGCGCGACCTGCTCGCGCGCGTGGGGCGCAACGCCGTCGCGCTGCGCGATCTGCAGCTGCAGTTCTCGCGGCTCAAGCAGGACCTGCTGCAGGCGCAGTTCGTGACTGGCGACGAGCTGGTCGCCTATTCCATCAAGCAGTTCATCATCCCGCTCGAGCAGGTCGAGGCGCTGCTGTTCGATGCCATCGGCGTGTCTTCGATCAAGGCACTCGATGAAGCCGGTGCGCAGATCGCGCAGCGGCTGCCGGCCCTGCAGAAGAAGCTGGACAACGTTCTCCTCGATCTGGAACCGCACCAGGACAGCCGTACCGATTACGCGCACAGCTTCCAGGCGCCGTTTGCCGCCATCGAGCAGCAACTGGCTGTGCCCGGCAATGGCGCGGTGGCGCAGTACTACGCCTGGCTGTCCGACCAGCAGGCCAACCGCGAGCAGAAACTGCAGCTCGGTCACCTGCAGCACCAGGCACGCGAGGACATCGGCACGCTCATCGCCAGCGCCCAGCGGGCCAGCGACAGGCAACTGGGCCTGGCCGCGCAGACCTATCGTCAGGGTGTGGCCGGCCTCTTGGCGATGGCCGGGCTGTCGATCGCGGTGGCGCTGGCCATGGGCCTGTGGCTGGGGCGTACCATGCGCATGGCCCTGGCGGCCGTCAGCGGCAGCCTGCAGCACCTGGCCGACGGTGATCTGCGCGGCGGCTGCGAGTACCAGCGCGCAGACGAGTTCGGGCGTGTCGGTGATTGGGTCAACCGGGTCGCCGGTAGTCTGCGCGACGCACTGGCCCAGCTCGGGCGCAACGCCGACGAACAGGACCAGATTGCCCGCCGCAATGCCCAGGCCTGCAGCCAGGCGCGTGCCGGGCTGGAGAAACAACGCAGCAGCATCGGGGCGCTCGCCGTCAGTCTGGCCGAACTGGAGACCAGTTTTGGCGAGGTGGCGCAGCATGCCGGCGAGACGGCCACGCGGGTCGGCAGTGTCGAGGCACTGACCCTGCAGGGCAGCCAGCGGATGGCCGCGACCCGCATCGGCACGCAAGCCCTGGCCGAGCAGCTGGAAACCAGCGTGGCCGAGATCGCCAACGTGGAGGCGGTGAGCGAGCAGATCGGGCAGATTCTCGATGTGATCCGTGCGATTGCCGAGCAGACCAACCTGCTGGCGCTCAATGCAGCCATCGAAGCGGCGCGCGCTGGTGATCAGGGACGTGGCTTCGCGGTGGTCGCCGACGAGGTGCGCGGCCTGGCCCGGCGCACGGCGCAATCGACCGGCGAGATCCAGCAACGCATCGAACGCCTGGCCCAGGGCATCGGCTCGGCGGTGCGTTCGGTGGAGGCCAGTCGCGCGCAGATGCAGGGCACCCTCGATCAGGTCGGGCAGGCCGACCGGCTGATGCAGGAAATCCGCAGCCAGGTCGAGCACATCGCCGCCATGTCGCGGGAAATCGATTCGGCCACCGGCCAGCAACGGCTCGCCGCCGAAGAAGTGTCGCGCGGCATGCATGCGATCGATGCCGCGGCCGAGCTGCACATGGACAGCGTCGTGGCGATCAGCGACAGCAGCGAACGCCAGGCGCGCATGTCCGCCGAGCAGCAGGCGCTCTGCGCGCGTTACCGCACCTGAACGCGACCGGGCGGCGGCGATGGCCCGGTCGTCCCCGTCTGGCCTAGGCCCGCGGGACCTGCCAGCCGATGGCCTGCGCTTCGGCGCGGCGCAGCTCGTCGAGCAGGGCGGCGCGTTGCGGGGCCCGCTCGTGGGCCAGGGCGTCGGCGGCGAGCAGGTCGGCATGGCGTGCGCCAACCGTTTCCCGGAGCCAGGCCAGGCGCTGCAGGGTTTGCGGCGTGCAGGTCTGGCCGTCGAGATCGTCGGCCAGGTCGAGGCGATGCGAGCGCCAGGCCTCGCGCAGGTAGAGCGCCTCGGCCGAGCCGGCAAGGGCGGTGCGCCAGCTGTCGATCAGCCGGTCCAGCCGTTCGAGCACGGCCGGACTGGCGCCGCGGTCGGCCAGCTCGGCCCGCCAGCGCCGGTAGCGGTCCAGGGCGATCGCCTTCTCCAGGCGGAACGCCGCCAGCGCACGGGCGCTGCCGAGTGCCTCCTGGCCGAGCAGCCAGGCGAAGAACTGCCGCGTTTCGAAACGCTCGACCGGGTGGAAGCCTGGGCAGGCAAGGCCATCGCTGTTGAACTCGCGCAGCGGATCGAAGCGGTACAGGTAGCCGAAGTCGAACAGCCGGATGCGGCCGTCGTCGAGCACGTTGCCGGGGCACAGGTCCCACTCGAACAGGCCGGCGGAGGCGAGCGTGATGACGCAGTCGAACAGGTCTGCCAGGCGCGTTTCATCCCAGTCGCCGACGACCTCGCCGTCGATCCAGGGCGACAGCAGCACGCCGTGACGAAAACTCGCATAGCAGGTGTCGACGATTCCGGCGAGCGGCTCGGCCAGCTCGGGCCGGGCCTTCAGCGCGCGCAGGTCGGCGCGCCGCTGGACCTCGTTGAGAAACGAGGTCTGGCCATCGGCGTTCTGCACCAGGCAGCGCTCGCGGGCGCGCTTGAGCGTCCAGCTACGGCCGGCCGCTTCGATCCGGTAGACGTGGGCGGTGAGCCCGCCGGACAGCGTGCGACTGACATAGGGTTCGCTGCCGTCGGTGGCGACCAGCGTGGCCAGCGGCAACGGGCAGTCCTGCGGCTGGCCGACTTGCAGTTCCGCTCCGCTGGCGACAAAGGCCAGCTGCGCCTGCTGGCGCGGGTTCAGGGTTGCGTTCATTGCGGGCTCCAGGCAGGGGGCGGCTGCGTCCCGGGCTGCGGCCCGGGGCGGGCGATTCAGGGGGTGAGCGATGCACCGGCCTGCACGACGACGATGCGGTCGTCGCCCAGCGTGCGGGCGAAGGCATAGGGCTGGCCGGACGACAGCAGTCGATGCGTACCCGCGCCGATCGCCGGATGGCGCGCGCGGAACTGGCCTACCCGCTGCCAGTAATCGATCAGACCGGCGATCTCCGGGCGCTCGTGTTCGTCCCAGTTCATCGGGCTGCGCGTGCCCTGGAAGGGGTCCGAACCTGTGGGCCCGAAGGCGCGGGCGCTTTCGTCGCCGTAGTAGATCTGCACCGCGCCAGGCGCCAGCAACAGGGCGGCGGCGAGGCCGCGTTGGCGCGCCAGGTCGCCCTTGGCCAGCTGGTTGAACAGCGCGGTGTCGTGGGACGAGGCGTAGCTCAGCAGGTTGTGGCCGGGCGTCGCGGACAGGCGCCTGGCGTAGTCGGCGTAGCTGGGTTCGGCGGCGGCCAGGCAATCACTGGCAGCCACGGCCTGCCCCTGAAAGTCGAAGTTGATCAGCGCATCGAAGCCCTGGTCGAGATAGTCGCTGGCTTCTGGGCCGTGGCCGAACACTTCGCCGACCATCCAGAACGGCTCGTCGGCCATGGGATCGTCCGGGTTGGCGCGCGCCCAGTCAGCACGCGCGCGCTCGGCAGCGGTGCGCAATTCGGCCCAGGTCGATGGCTCGACGTGCTTGACGGTGTCAGCACGGAAACCATCGACACCGTATTCGCGGACCCAGAGTGTCAGCCATTCGATCAGGTAGTCGCGCACGCGATAGCCCTCGCGCGGCTCGGCACGGGTCTGCGCCTTGCGCGCGAGAAACTCGGGCAGCGCGACGACCGCCTCAGATTCGGTGCGGAAATCCGGCAGAAAGGCCAGCGAGCCCTTGATCGGATCAACCGTGGCGCTGGGCGGCGTGTCATAGTCGGCGATGCCGGCGCGCACCCAGTCGCGGCCCCACCAGGCAGACCAGCTCGGGTGCTCATAGTCCACCAGGTTGTGGTAGGCGTGCAGATTTTCGTGGGCTTCCGGCTGCCAGGTGCTCCACTGCTCGGGCAGGTAGTCGGCCATGCCGTCGCGCAGGGCGCCGAAACCCTGTTGCTGCATGTCCTGCAGGGTCGAATAGCCAGGATGGTTCATCACCACATCGAAGAGCACGCGAATGCCACGAGCATGGGCCGCGCTGATGAGGGCGCGCAGGTCGTTGTCGTCGCCCATGTTGGCGTCGAGTTGGGTGAAATCCAGCGCGTAATAACCGTGGTAGCCGTAGTGGCGGAAGTCGCCGCCATCGCCGCCGCCGACCCAGCCATGGATCTGCTCGTAGGGCGCTGTGATCCACAGCGCATCGACACCGAGGCTGGCGATATGGTCGAGCCGTTCGGTCAGCCCCTTGAGGTCGCCGCCGTGGAAGGTGCCGATCTCGTCGGCGCCGTCTGGCTCGCGACCATAGCTACGGTCGTTGCTCGGGTCGCCGTTGGCGAAACGGTCGGTGAGCACGAAATACACCGTGGCGTTGCGCCAGTCGCGCGGTGCCGGTTTGGCCGGCTCGGCAGCTTCGAGCAGCAAGAGGCCGTCGCTGCCGGCGGCGGGTTGCAGTGTCACCTGGCCGTTGCGCACGACCGCCGTGGCTCCGGACAGCGCGTCGCGCAGGGTCTGGCCATCGCGGAACACGTCGCCAACCGCCACGTTCACCGCGCCGCCGTCCCAGACCCGGCAGGCCGGCGCAGCCGCCTTCGGCTCGGCGGCCTTGACTGGCAGCAGACGCAGCGCCGCTGAGGCGCCGGTCTCGACGATCAAGCGATAGCGTCCGGCCTCGGGCACTTCGTAGCGGTAGGCGCTGTCTTTGCCAAGCGGCTGACGACGGAACGGCGCGAGCGCGGTGTTTTCGACGCCTGCTTGCGGCATCACCAGGTGCAGCCGACCCGGTTTGAGTTCCAGCACCGTGTCGTAGCGATCGGCTGCCAGGGCGTTCCAGTTCGGTGACAGCGGCTGGTCGTTCAGGCGAACGCTCAGTTCGGGAGCGGCGAGGCTGGACAAGGGCAGGGCGAGGCCGAACAGTAGCGGCAGGGCGGATAACCAGTGGGCTCGCATCAAATGTGGCTCCATTATGCTTTTTCGCTACATTTGACCGCGCGTTGGCAGCCGGGTATAGGCGTAAACCCGAGGCTGATGGCGTATTTTGTGCCGTTGCGACGGCTGATCTACGCCCCGCTTCTACGCCCTCCGCCCCCTCGGGGAGGAGGATGCACATGGCACGGGACGCGCCGAGGATGGAACGACTGTCAGAGCCTCAGGCCGGCAGCAGGTGGAACAACTAATAAGAAGCCACGAGGAAAGCGAAGCATGAACAAGAAATTCTGGTGTATCGCCACTGTCGGCCTGGCGGCCACCTTCAGCCTGCCGCTGCCGGCGCTGGCAGCGATCGAAGAAGGCAAGCTGGTCGTCTGGATCAACGGCGACAAGGGCTACAAGGGCCTGGCAGAGGTTGGCAAGCGGTTCGCCGCCGAGACCGGTATTCCCGTGGAAGTGGCCCACCCGGACAGCGCCACCGACAAGTTCCAGCAGGCAGCGGCCACCGGCAACGGCCCGGACATCTTCATCTGGGCCCATGACCGCATCGGCGAATGGGCCAAGAGCGGCCTGCTCACCCCCGTCACCCCCAGCGCCGAGACCAAGTCGGGCATCGCCGACTTCGCCTGGCAGGCGGTGACCTACGACAACAAGCTGTGGGGTTACCCGATCTCGGTGGAAACCATCGGCCTGATCTACAACAAGGCCCTGGTCGACACCCCGCCGAAGAGCTTCGACGACGTCCTGGCGCTGAACGAGAAGCTCGCCCCGCAGGGCAAGCGCGCCATTCTCTGGGACTACAACAACACCTACTTCACCTGGCCGCTGCTGTCGGCCAAGGGCGGCTACGTGTTCGAGCAGACCGACGGCGGCTACGACGTCAAATCCACCGGGGTGAACAACGCCGGCGCCAAGGCCGGCGCGCAGGTGCTGCGCGATCTGATCGACAAGGGCGTGATGCCCAAGGGCGCGGATTACAGCGTGGCCGAAGCGGCCTTCAACAAGGGTGACTCGGCGATGATGATCAGCGGCCCCTGGGCCTGGTCGAACATCGAGAAAAGCGGCATCGACTTCGGCGTGGCACCGATCCCTGCGGTCGATGGCGAGCCGAGCAAGCCCTTTGTCGGTGTCGCCGCGGCGCTGCTCAATGCGGCCAGCCCGAACAAGGACCTGGCCGTGGAATTCCTCGAGAACTACCTGCTGCAGGTCGAGGGTCTGAAGACGGTGAATGCCGACGTGCCGCTGGGCGCCGTGGCCAATACCGCCTACATGGAAGAGCTGTCTGCCAACCCGCACATCAAGGCGACATTCGAGAACGCCCAGATGGGCGAGCCGATGCCCAACGTGCCGGAGATGGGGGCGTTCTGGTCGGCCATGGCTGCCGCGCTGACCAACATCTCTTCCGGTCGACAGGATGTCGACGCCGCCCTGGACGATGCCGCCAAGCGCATCACCCGTTGAACCGCTCGCCGGCCGCCTGTACAGGCGCGCCGGCAGACTAAGCTCCGTTCATAAAGGTTCTTCTCCCGTGAATGCCCGTGCCGAGTTGCCCAGCCCTGCCATGACCCGTTCGACTTCCCGGGGCCTGCCCCGCTCCCTGACCACCGGCCTGCGCTGGCTGCTTTGGCTGGCCTTCAACGCCTTCGCGCTGTATCTGGTGGTCGCGCTCTACGTCCAGAAGCAGATGGCCTTCGCTCTGCTCGGGCTGGTGGTCACCGGCATCGCCAGCTATCTGTTCATCAACCGGCGCATGTACGCGCAGCGCTACATCTTCCCGTCGGTGGCGGGCATGCTGGTTTTCGTGATCTTTCCACTGCTCTATACGGTGGGCATTGGCTTCACCAACTACAGTGGCACCAATCTGCTGAGTCAGGCCCAGGTCGAGCAATATCACCTGAGCCAGACCTACCTGGCTGGCGAGCGCTTCCGCTTCAGTCTGCACCCGAGCCCGGAGGGCGAGCGCCTGCGCATCGACAAGGGCGAGCAGGGCGTGTTCGTCAGCCCGCCGTTGACCGGCGAGCCGGACGCCGAATCGCCGCTGCTCCTGCAGCCGGCCGAAAGCGTCGAGGGGCTGGGCGATGCGCTGGCGTTGCGCGAGGTGATCCAGCGGCGCAAGGCCCTGGAGAAATGGGTGATGCAGGTGCCGGATGGCAGCCTGCTGCGCCTGTACGGATTGCGTGAAGTCGCCGCCGTGCAACCCGTCTATCGTCAGGATGGCCCCGGCGTTCTGGTGAACACCCGCAGCGGCGCGCGGCTGACCGCCGACATGGAGCGCGGCTTCTATGTCGACGAGGCGGGCAAGGCGGTGCCACCGGGCTTTACCGTGTTCACCGGCTTCGCCAACTTTTCCCGGGTTCTGACCGAACCGAGCATCCGCGAACCCTTCATGCAGATATTCGCCTGGACCTTCGCCTTCGCCGGCCTCACGGTGGTCTTCACCCTCGCCGTTGGCCTGGTGCTGGCCAGCCTGCTGCAATGGGAGCTGGTGCGCGGCAAGGCGTTCTACCGGCTGATGCTGATCCTGCCGTATGCGGTGCCGGCATTCATTTCCATCCTGGTGTTCCGCGGCCTGTTCAACCAGAACTTCGGCGAGATCAACCTGCTGCTCGACAGTCTGTTCGGCATGCGCCCGGACTGGTTCAGTGATCCGGCCCTGGCGCGCACGATGATCCTCATCGTCAATACCTGGCTCGGTTACCCCTACATGCTGCTGCTGTGCATGGGGCTCCTGCAGGCCATCCCGCGGGATCAGTACGAGGCTTCGGCCATCGACGGCGCCAGTCCGCTGGACAACCTGCTGCGCATCACCCTGCCGCAGCTGATCAAGCCGCTGATGCCGCTGCTGATCGCAAGCTTCGCATTCAACTTCAACAACTTCGTGCTCATCACCCTGTTGACCCGCGGTGGCCCGGACATCATCGGTGCGACCACCCCGGCCGGCACCACGGACCTGCTGGTGAGCTACACTTACCGCATCGCCTTCCAGGATTCCGGGCAGGACTTTGCCTTGGCCGCGGCGATTGCCACGATGATCTTCCTGCTGGTGGGCGCCATGGCGCTGCTCAACCTCAAACTCTCGAAAGTGAAGGTATAAGGAGACCCACATGGCCATGGTGCAACCCAGATCCGCCCGTTACCGGCTGTGGGCAACCCACGCGGCGCTGCTGGCGTTCGTTGCGGTGATCCTCTTTCCGCTGCTGATGGTGATCTCGATTTCCTTCCGCGAAGGCAACTTCGCCACCGGCAGCCTGTTCCCCGAGAGCCCGACCCTGGAGCACTGGTCGCTGGCTCTCGGCATCCCCTACACCCATGACGACGGCAGCGTCACCCAGCCGCCGTTCCCGGTGCTGTTGTGGCTGTGGAATTCGGTGAAGATCGCGCTGGCCAGCTCGGTGCTGATCCTGCTCCTGTCGACCACCAGCGCCTACGCCTTCGCGCGCATGCGTTTCGGCGGCAAGGCGCCGATCCTGAAGAGCATGCTGATCTTTCAGATGTTCCCGCCGGTGCTCTCGCTGGTGGCCATCTACGCGCTGTTCGACCAGCTCGGCCAGCACGTCAGCTGGCTCGGGGTGAACAGCCACGGCGCGGTGATCGTCGCCTCGCTGGGCGGCATGGCGCTGCATATCTGGACCATCAAGGGCTACTTCGAAAGCATCGATGCGTCGCTTGAGGAAGCCGCCATCGTCGACGGTGCGACCACCTGGCAGGCGTTCTTCCATATCCTGCTGCCGATGAGCGTGCCGATCCTGGCGGTGGTGTTCATCCTGGCGTTTATCACCAGCGTCACCGAATATCCGATCGCCTCGGTGCTGCTGATGGATGTCGACAAGCTGACCCTCTCGGTCGGTGCGCAGCAGTACCTCTATCCGCAGAACTACCTGTGGGGTGATTTTGCTGCGGCGGCGGTTCTGTCTGGACTGCCCATCACGGCGGTGTTCCTCTACTGCCAGAAGTGGATCGTCGGCGGCCTCACGGCGGGCGGTGTGAAGGGCTGAGGAAACGTAGCGAAACAGGGCGCGAGACCGGGGAGCGGGAACCATGCGAGCCGGTGCGCCAGGCCACGAGAAAAACAACAATAAGAACGAAAACAGGGAGCCGTCCATGAATGCCTCGATGCCAGCTTTGCTGCCGCTGATCCCCACCAAGCTGGCGATCCCCATGCTGCCGCCGGGCCTGCTCGAACGCCCGCGCCTGGACGAGTGGCAGCTGCGCCTGCCGCAGGTACGTCTGGCCGTGCTGCACGCGGCCAGCGGCTTCGGCAAGACCACTCTGGCGGCGCAGTGGGCGCGGGCTTTCGATGGCCGCGTCGCCTGGCTGCAGCTGCATGCCAGCGACAATCTGGCGCTGCAGTTCGGCCGCTACCTGACCCAGACGCTGGATCGCCAGCTCGATGCCGGTTGCCCGCTGTCCGCTGCGCTCGCCGAGCAGGGGCAGGTGTCGCTGGATGCGCTGTTCACCCAGCTGCTGGCCGAGCTGCCGGGCGAGCACGAGGCAATTCTCATCGTGCTCGACGAGTTCGAGGTCCTGCACGAGCGCGAGCTGATTGCCGGGCTGCGTTTCTTCCTGCGCCACATGCCCTGCTGGATGACCTTGCTGGTGTGCAGCCGTCGCCTGCCGGAACTGGGCGTCGCCGAGCTGCGGGTCAAGCATCAGCTGCTGCTGCTCAATGCCCGTCAGCTGGCCTTCGAGGACGACGAGGTGCAGGCCTTGCTGCAGCTGGGCGTGCCGGTGAACATCAACCGCGAGCAGGTCGAACGGCTCAACCGGCGCATCGGTGGCTGGCCCTGCGCACTGCAGCTGGCGCTGCAGGAAGTGCAGACCAGCCGCGGCATGGACCTGTTTCTGGAGAACCTGCTGATCGGCCACCCCGACATCCGCGACTACATGCGCGAACAGGTAATCGAGGGCCTGCCCGAAGACCTGCGTGGTTTTCTCGAAGCCACCTGCCTGCTCGACCGCTTCGATGCCGCGCTGGCCGACCGCCTCACCGAAGCCTGCCACGGTCGCGAGATGCTCGAACGGCTCGAGCGTGGCGGCCTGTTCATCCAACCGCTGGACAGCCTGCGCCGCTGGTACAGCTACCATCCATTGTTCGCCGTGTTCCTGCAGGGCGAGCTGCGCACCCTCCAGCCGCAGCGGCTCAACCAGTTGCATCTGCGTGCCGCCGAAGCGCTGCTGGCCGAGAATCTGCCCGAGGAGGCCGCACGCCACGCGGTGCAGGCAGGCGATCCGCAGCAGGTCGCCGAAATACTCCAGCGCCACGGGCGCGCCTTCTACCGCCAGGGCCAGCTCGGGCTGCTGCAGCAATCCCTGGAAACCCTGCCGGAAACCGTGATTGCCGGCTCGCCGCTGCTCACCCTGCTGCAAGCCTGGGTGTCGCAGAATTCCTATCAGTTCGATCACGTCGAGCGCTGGTTCAAGGCCGCCGAGCTGGCCCTGCAGCGCAGCTGCTCCGAGCAGGACTGGGCGCGCATCGTCTGCGAATTCAATGCGGTGCGCGCGCAGGTGGCGATGAACCAGGGCGACGAGCAGCGCGCCATCGCCCTGGCCCAGGAGGCGCTGACCTGCGAGCCGCTGATCATGCGCACCTCGCGCGTGGCGGCGATGTCCGGGCTGGCCGAGGTGCACTTCGTTCAGGGCGCACTGCCACAGGCGCAGAAGCAGTACGAGGAAGCCGAGCGCCGTGCTCGCGAGATCAATGCCTCGCACCTGGTGGTCTGGAGCCTCGGCCAACTGTCGGAGATCGCCATCGCCCAGGGGCATCTGCAGAAGGCCTACACCCTGCAGGAACGGGCCATCCAGTACATCGAACAGCAGCATCTGCGTGCCACGCCCATTGCCGAGTTCATCTATCGGGTGCGCGGCCAGGTGCTGCTGGAGTGGCATCAGCTGGACGCCGCCGAGCAATGCGCGCTGCAGGGCATCCAGATTCTCGACGAGCTTGGCGACCAGCGCTGGCGCCTGCAGAGCCACACGTTGCTGGCCGGCGTCGCCTACGCCCGCGGCCAGCAGAGCGCTTGTGCCGATTACATCAGTCAGATGCAGGCGATGCTCGCCGATGATCGCTACCACATCGACTGGCTGGCCAACGCCCACGCGGTGATGCTTGCCTACTGGGATTCCAGCCAGGATCGCGAGGCGATTCGTCAATGGCTGATCAGCGCGCCACCGGTCAGCGCCGGCGCCAACCACTTTTCCCAGCTCAACGCACGCAACCACGCGCGCGCCCATGTGACGCTCGGCCAGCTGGACAGCGCGCTGCCAATCCTGCGCCAGCTGCTGACCGACGCCGAACGCCACGGCCTGGTGATGGATCGCAACCGCAACCACATCCTCCTGGCGCAGCTGCACTGGTTGCGCGAAGAGCGCCAGCAGGCACTCGATCACCTGCAACGGGCGATGACCCTGGCCAGCGGCAGCGGTGCCATCGGCAGCTTCCTGCGGGTTGGCAAGCCGATCATCGGCATGCTCAAGAGCCTGCTGCATGAGCGCACCCTCGACGAGCCGGAAGCCCAGCGCGCCACGCGGCTGATCCAGCTGGCGCAGCAGCAGCGCGACTTCAGCCGCGCCATCCGCATCACCCTCGATGAAGCGGTGATCCAGGACATCATCAACCGCCCCGACGTACCGGAGCTGATTCGCCGTTCACCGCTGACCCGGCGCGAATGGCAGGTGCTGAGCCTGATCCATGCCGGGCAGTCCAACGAGCAGATCGCCGATCACCTCAACGTCGCGCCCACCACCATCAAGACGCACATCCGCAGCCTCTATCAGAAGCTCAACATCACCCATCGCAGCGAAGCGGTGCAGCTGGCACGCGACCTGCTGAGCAAGATTCAGGGCGACTAGGCCCGCTCGCCGCCGCCGATGCGAGCGGCTATGCTCGCGGCCGTACAGCACAACAGGGATGTGGCGGATGATGAAGACCAACCAGCGAGCCAGCTGTTACGCGCATGGCGCAGCACAGTACGGCGGAGGCCGCCCATGAGCCTGACACGCGTGCTGCTTCTCGCCGCCGTCCTGGGCCTTGGCTACAAGCTATGGAGCGGCCATCAGCAGGAGGCATTGCTCCAGGCAAGCACGACAAGCAGCCCTTCGGGGTTTATCCCGGTGGCGATGCCCGGTGGTGCACGCCCGGGTGTGGTGATGGTTTTCGCACCGGTCAACTGCCCTTCTGATGAAGCGCGGCGGGCCGACGAGCTGGCGGCCGGGCTGTCCCGTATGGGCATCGCGGTGCAACGCTCCAGTCACTTCACTACCGAGACGAACAACCCCAACGCCGAGCAGCAGGCGCAGCTCCAGCGCACAGTCGCGGTGCTAAACGGTGGCATTCCCGCCGTGTTCTTCAATGGCATGGGCAAGGCCAACCCCACTCTGGACGAGGTAGTGGCCCAGGTTCGCGCGCCGCACTGAACTCACCGGCAATGCGCCGATAGCGCTTGGACTGCAGGACCTCGCTCAGCCCTTCCACTGCGTCTGGGCGAAGGCGGGCAGGGCGTTGGCGCGCTGCGACGCTGAGGCCAGATGCGGAGAGGCGCCGTCCGGCGCCAGCGTGTCGGGCAGGGTGAGGCGGGCGAAGTCGTAGGCGACCACCGCGCTGATATCCACCTGGCTCATGCGCTCGCCGAGCAAGGGCCGCTCGCCGCGCTCGGCCTGGTGCGCATCCAGCAATGCCAGCGCGCCGCGCGCCTGGTCCTCGCAATGGCGATACCAGTCGTCCCAGACCAGTCCTTCTGGCCGCCGATCGCGTTCGTAGTAGGCCGCCACGGTTTTCTCGCAGGCACCGACGGCGAAGGCCAGCAGGTTCATCGCCTCGCTGCGCTGGGGGCCGGACAGCGGCAGCAGTGCGCGCTCGGCGCCCGCCTGCTGATCGAAATAATCGAGAATGGCGTTGCTGTCGATCAGCACCTGGCCATCGTCCAGCACCAGCGCCGGCAAGCGACCCAGCGGCGAGTATCCGCGAATCTTCAGACTATCCGTCAGGACGCTGAGCGGTTCGTTGGTGAATGGTACGTCCAACAGATGCAGGCTGACGCCGACGCGGCGGACGAAAGGCGACATGTAGCGACCGATCAGTTTCACAGGCAGTGCTCCAGAGGCGATTGGACGGTGCATCAACCCTAGTCGAGCCCGCCGGTGGATGCGAAGGCGCCGGGCCGAACCGTCCATCGCCTCGCCCGCTCGCCGCCGGGCGGGGGAGGAGGAGCGCAGCGCCAGGCTGTGGCACCCTCGGGCCTTCAGAGATGGAGGCGTTGCCATGGCGATGAGCGAGAAGCAGAAGATGCTGGCCGGCGAGCTGTACTACCCCGGTGACCCGGAGATCCTCGCCGATCAGGCCGCTGCCAAGGCCTGGATGGTGCGCTACAACGCGGCGCTCGCGGCCTCGCCGGACGAGCGTCGGGCGCTGCTGGCCGGGCGGCTGGCTGCGGTCGGTGCCGGCGCGGTGATCCGCCCGCCGTTCCACTGCGACTACGGCTACAACATCCACCTGGGCGAGGGCGCCTTCCTCAACTTCAACTGCGTGATTCTCGATGTGGTCGAGGTGCATATCGGCGCCGGCGCGCAGATCGGCCCGGCGGTGCAGCTCTACACCGCCGACCATCCGCGTGATCCCGAGGCGCGCCGCTCGGGCGTGGAGTTCGGCCGGCCGATCCATATCGGCCGCGACGTCTGGGTCGGTGGTGGGGCGATCATCCTGCCGGGCGTGACGGTGGGCGACGATGCGGTGATCGGCGCCGGCAGCGTGGTCACCCGTGACGTGCCGGCCGGCGCCACGGTGGTCGGCAACCCGGCGCGAATGCGCTGACCGGCTCGCTGTCGCCGTCTACGCCCTCGGCCAGCGGGCGGTCTACGCCCGGCCCTTACGCCTGCAACAGCCCGCCGCCGGAGGATGTTGCGACCGGATGCCGCACCTAGAGTGGCCACATCTTCACTGGTCACTCATAGGTAACGTGGCATGTCCGAGCAACTTCAGAATTGGTGGCGCGGCGGGGTGATCTATCAGGTCTACCCACGTAGTTTCTTCGACAGCAACGGCGACGGCGTGGGCGACCTGCCCGGCGTGCTGCACAAGCTGGACTACATTGCCAGCCTCAACGTCGACGCCATCTGGCTGTCGCCCTTCTTCACTTCGCCGATGAAGGATTTTGGCTACGACGTCGCCGACTACCGCGGCGTCGATCCGCTGTTCGGCACCCTCGACGACTTCGTCCGGCTAGTCGAAGCCTGTCATGAGCGCGGCATGCGTGTGCTGATCGATCAGGTGCTCAACCATTCTTCCGACCAGCATCAGTGGTTCGTCGAAAGCCGTTCCAGCCGCGACAACGACAAGGCCGACTGGTACGTATGGGCCGATCCGAAGCCGGACGGCACTGTGCCGAACAACTGGCTGTCGGTGTTCGGGGGTCCGGCCTGGAGCTGGGACAGCCGGCGCCGGCAGTACTACCTGCACAACTTCCTCTCCAGCCAGCCGGACCTGAATTTCCACTGCCCGGCCGTGCAGGATCAGGTGCTCGACGACATGGAATTCTGGCTCAAGCTGGGCGTGGACGGTTTCCGCCTGGATGCCGCGAACTTCTACTTCCACGATGCCGAACTGCGCGACAACCCGCCGAATACCGAGATTCGCGAAGGCAGCATCGGTGTGCGTATCGACAACCCTTACGCCTACCAGCGCCACATCTACGACAAGACACGGCCGGAAAACATGGATTTCATCCGTCGTCTGCGTGCCCTGCTGCAGCGCTACCCCGGCGCCTCCTCGGTGGCCGAGATCGGCTGCGACGAGTCGCTGCGCACCATGGCCGCCTACACCAGCGGCGGCGATACGCTGCACATGGCGTATTCCTTCGACCTGCTCACCGAGCAGTGCAGCCCGGCCTATATCCGCCACACCGTGGAAGGCATCGAGCGCGAACTGGCGGACGGTTGGTCGTGCTGGTCCATGGGCAACCACGACGTGGTCCGGGTGATGACGCGCTGGGCGCTCAATGGCCGACCCGACCCGGAGCGTGGCCGGTTGCTGATGGCACTGCTGTTGTCCCTGCGCGGCAGTGTCTGCCTCTATCAGGGCGAGGAGCTGGGCCTGCCGGAAGCGGAACTGCGCTACGAAGATCTGGTCGATCCGTACGGCATTACCTTCTGGCCGGAATTCAAGGGCCGCGACGGTTGCCGCACGCCGATGCCGTGGCAGAGCGAGGCGCATCATGCCGGCTTTACCGGGAGCCAGCCGTGGTTGCCGGTGGATGACTCGCACCGCTCGCTTTCCGTGGCGGCGCAGGAAGCCGATCCGCACTCGATGCTCAACTGCTACCGGCGCTTCCTCGGCTGGCGGCGCGAGCAGCGTCTGCTGATCGAGGGTGACATCCGCATGGTCTACCATGACGACGCCTTGCTGGTGTTCGAGCGCCGGCTCGGGGGGGAGGTCTGGCTGTGCCTGTTCAACCTCGGCGATCTGCCGCGCAGCTACGAATTGCCGGGGCAGGCGGTGCCGCTGGTGGACGTGCCGGCGAGTTTCGCCGAATACGATGGGCAATGGGCGCGCCTGCCGGCCCATGGTTTCGGCTATGTGCGTCTCGAGGGTTGAGGGAGATCCGGCAGCGGTGGGGTTGGCCCGCCGCTGCACCAGATAACGAGAGCTTGGCGGCATCCAACGGAGAACAACAACGATGGCCAGTGTCACGCTGCGCGACATCTGCAAGAGCTACGACGGTACGCCGATCACCCGGCATATCGATCTGGATATCGAAGACGGTGAGTTCGTCGTCTTCGTCGGCCCATCCGGTTGCGGCAAGTCCACGCTGCTGCGACTGATCGCCGGGCTGGAGGACATCACCTCGGGCGATCTGCTGATCGGCGACCAGCGGGTCAATGACCTGCCGCCCAAGGATCGTTCGGTTGGCATGGTGTTCCAGTCCTACGCGCTCTACCCGCACATGACGGTAGCGGAGAACATGGCCTTCGGCCTCAAGCTCGCCAGCGTCGACAAGCGCGAGATCGCGCGCCGCGTCGAGGCGGTCGCGGAAATCCTGCAGCTCGACAAGCTGCTCGAACGCAAACCCAAGGACCTTTCCGGTGGCCAGCGCCAGCGCGTCGCCATCGGCCGCACCATGGTCCGCGAGCCGAAGGTGTTCCTGTTCGACGAACCCCTGTCGAACCTCGACGCCTTCCTCCGCGTGCAGATGCGTATCGAGATCGCCCGTCTGCACCAGCGCATCCGCTCCACCATGATCTACGTGACTCACGACCAGGTCGAAGCCATGACCCTGGCTGACAAGATCGTCGTGCTCAACGCCGGCGAAATCGCCCAGGTCGGCCAACCGCTGCACCTGTACCACTATCCGCAGAACCGTTTCGTTGCCGGCTTCCTCGGCTCGCCGCAGATGAACTTCGTCGAGGTGCGCGCCATCTCCGCCAGCCCGGAAGCCGTCACCGTGGAACTGCCCAGCGGCTATCCACTGACCCTGCCGGTGGATGGCAGCGCCGTCAGCGCTGGCGACCCGCTCACCCTCGGCATCCGCCCCGAACACTTCGTCATGCCGGACGAAGCCGACTTCACCTTCCACGGCCAGATCACCGTGGCCGAACGGCTGGGCCAGTACAACCTGCTCTACCTCACCCTGGAGCGCCTGCAGGACGTCATCACCCTCTGCGTCGACGGCAATCTGCGTGTCACCGAAGGCGAAACCTTCGCCGCCGGGCTAAAAGCCGACAAATGCCACCTGTTCCGTGAAAACGGCGACGCCTGCGCCCGGCACTATCGGGAGCCGGCGATTTATGGGTGAGTGAAACCGCACCGTTGGACTGGCGGCAGGGTTCTGCTAGGCCAGCTTTAATTGCGCCTGATCGAGTGCGGTAAAACGGCTCCTTCAGGCTGCTCAGTGCCGGCGTCATACAGAGACGCACGGTCCGCCTGATTGGTGACGCTAGAACCGTTGCCGTGGCGTTTGCTCGGTCGCGTCAGAGGCCAGGGGCTCATCTGTCGGCCAAGGCCAGGTTTACACCGAGACCGGCAAATGATGCCGCGAAGCCCCTGCGCAGCAAGGCCTGAACGCGCTGCGATTCGATGACCGCCTTGCGAAGGGCGTGCGCCAGCACGCCGTAGACAGTAAAGATGGCGAATGTCATCAGCATGAAAGTCGCGCTGAGAACGAGCAGCTGCCCAAGCTCATCGCCGGCGCCCGGCCGGATGAATTGCGGCAGGAAGGCCAGGAAAAAAATGGTCAGTTTCGGATTCAGCAGATTGACCAGCAGCGCCTTCGCAACCAATGATCGAACCCTGAGTGGTTCACTATCGCCACCCACCGCCAGCGCAGAGCGGTCACGCCAGGTCGCGTAGGCGAGATAGAGCAGGTAGGCGGCACCTGCATAGCGCAGAGTCTCGAAGACCAGCGCACTGGAATGCAGGATCGCCGCGACACCGAGAATGGTCGCCAGCAGATGCGGCAGAATCCCGAGCGTACAGGCTGTCGCGGCCAGAATACCGGCGCGACGGCCGTGCATCAGCGCCGTCGAAACCGTATATATCACCCCCGCGCCGGGCATCAGCACGACGACCAGGCAGGTAATCAGATATTCGAGGCTGGGCATTTGGGCTCCTTGATAAGGGGCTGATCGACTGAACCAGCATAGAGCATTGACGGGCACCGCCCCAACCGGGCGCTTACCGCATTGCATGGCTCGTCGAAGGCCGCTGCTGTGAAGTTTCGAGATCTGAGCGCTGGGCTCCGTTGCCCCGCGAGAACCGCGGTAATCTGGTACTTCGCGTCGGTTATGACGTATTCGCTCGGAGACAGTGAGGTAGGAATGCAGCTCAGAAGATCCTCTCGATTGTTCATCGTGGATGCTGATGGACGCCTTTTACTTTTCTTGTACAAAGACGAGCGCGAAGCGCCCTTCTGGGCGACCGCCGGGGGCGAGCTAAAACCTGGCGAAAGCTACGCCGATGCAGCAGCAAGGGAGCTGTATGAGGAGACCGGCCTAACGCTTCACGTCGGAAAGCTGCTGAAAGAACGAGATGAGGTATATGCCGTAGCACGCTCGACACCGGCGCGCTGGCTGGAGAAGTACTTCCTCGTCGAGTGCCCGGCGGACACGAGCGTATTCGCGGCAGAATGGACCGAAGAAGAAAAGAGCACCATTCAGAAATGGAAGTGGTGGAGCTTGAACGAAATGCAAGACCAGGCCGCACCCCTATTCAAGCCTGAGTGGCTGCCTGAACTTCTGGGCGCTCTCTTAAGTGATCGTCAGTGCAGCGTAAGCGTTCATTCCAAGACATCCTGCCATCCCGCTGACTTCCGCCCTAGAGTGACCTCGCATTCAACAACGCGAGGTTATTTCCATGAGAAAACACCGCACCGCAGAACAGTGGCAAGTCCTAATC
>NZ_JACXXG010000028.1 GCF_014764705.1 Stutzerimonas kunmingensis | reverse complement strand
TACCAGCGTCCTTGAGGGCGTCAACAACCGCATCAAGGTGATCAAGCGTATGGCCTATGGTTTTCGGGACTCGGAATACTTTTTCCTGAAAATCAAGGCTGCCTTCCCCGGGAAAGCGCGATGAACCTAAAAAAACCCCGCACGAGGCGGGGTTCTTTTTGTAGCTAAGGGCCGGTCGGCTTACATCATGCCGCCCATGCCACCCATACCGCCCATGCCACCCATGTCCGGCATGCCGCCGGCGGCCTTGTCTTCAGCCACTTCGGCAATCATCGCTTCGGTGGTGATCATCAGGCTGCCGATGGACGCTGCAGCTTGCAGAGCCGAACGGGTCACCTTGGCCGGGTCGAGAATACCCATCTCGATCATGTCGCCGTAGGTGTCGGAAGCGGCGTTGAAGCCGTAGTTGCCTTCGCCCTGCTTGACCTTGTCGACCACTACGCTTGGCTCGCCGCCGGCGTTGGAGACGATCTGGCGCAGCGGCGCTTCGACAGCGCGACGCAGCAGTGCGATACCAACGTTCTGGTCTTCGTTCTCGCCCTTCAGCTCGGAGATGGCCTGCAGAGCGCGCACCAGGGCAACGCCACCGCCAGGAACCACGCCTTCTTCGACGGCAGCACGGGTTGCGTGCAGGGCGTCTTCAACGCGGGCCTTCTTCTCTTTCATCTCGACTTCGGTACCGGCACCGACCTTGATCACGGCAACACCGCCGGCCAGCTTGGCCAGACGCTCTTGCAGCTTCTCTTTGTCGTAGTCGGAGGTGGTGTCTTCGACCTGCTTGCGGATCTGCGCAACGCGGGCTTCGATATCGGCCTGCTGACCAGCACCGTCGATGATGGTGGTGTTTTCCTTGTTCAGCACGACGCGCTTGGCGTTACCCAAGTGCTCCAGGGTAGCGGTTTCCAGGCTCAGGCCGACTTCTTCGGAAATCACGGTACCGCCAGTCAGGATGGCGATGTCCTGCAGCATGGCCTTGCGGCGATCGCCAAAGCCCGGGGCCTTGACTGCAGCAACCTTGACGATGCCGCGCATGTTGTTGACCACCAGAGTCGCCAGGGCTTCGCCTTCGACGTCTTCGGCAACGATCAGCAGCGGGCGACCGGCCTTGGCAACGGCTTCCAGCACCGGCAGCAATTCGCGGATGTTGGAGATCTTCTTGTCGACCAGCAGCAGCAGCGGGCTGTCCAGCTCGGCGACCATGGTGTCCGGCTTGTTGATGAAGTACGGCGACAGGTAGCCGCGATCGAACTGCATGCCTTCGACGACGGACAGCTCGTTCTCCAGACCCGAACCTTCCTCGACGGTGATGACGCCTTCCTTGCCTACGCGCTCCATGGCTTCGGCAATGATGTCACCGATGGAGGAGTCGGAGTTGGCGGAGATGGTGCCGACCTGGGCGATGGCCTTGGAGTCGGTGCACGGCTTGGCCAGGCTCTTCAGCTCGGCGACGATGGCGATGGTGGCCTTGTCGATGCCGCGCTTCAGGTCCATCGGGTTCATGCCGGCAGCGACAGCCTTCAGGCCTTCGTTGACGATGGCCTGCGCCAGAACGGTAGCGGTGGTGGTGCCGTCACCGGCCTCGTCGTTGGCCTTGGAGGCAACGTCCTTGACCAGCTGAGCGCCCATGTTCTCGAAGCGATCCTTCAGCTCGATTTCCTTGGCGACGGAAACGCCGTCCTTGGTGATGGTCGGAGCACCGAAGCTCTTCTCCAGCACCACGTTGCGGCCTTTCGGGCCGAGGGTCGCTTTAACGGCGTCAGCCAGGACGTTTACACCGACCAGCATCTTCTTGCGTGCGGAGTCGCCGAATTTGACTTCTTTAGCAGCCATGTTGATTGATCCTCAATTCGTGAATTATTTACGGAGATTCGCGGGGCGATCAGGCTTCGACGACAGCGAGAATTTCGTTCTCGCTCATCACCAGCAGGTCTTCGCCGTCAACCTTGACGGTGTTGCTACCCGAATAAGGGCCGAACACCACCTTGTCGCCGACCTTCACGGCCAGGGCGCGTACTTCGCCGTTGTCCAGCACGCGGCCGGTACCCACAGCAACGACTTCGCCACGGTTCGGCTTCTCGGCAGCGGAGCCCGGCAGGACGATGCCGCCTGCGGTCTTGGTTTCTTCTTCGCTGCGACGAATCACGACGCGGTCATGCAGAGGACGAAGCTTCATTGTCGATCTCTCCTAGTAGAGTTGTTCCATGCCGATGACCTTCATCGGCGGGTTGGGCAAATCCGGCGGTGCCGGTTGCGGCCCGCAATGCGAGCCGCAGAAGACGGACTGTCGAACACGACAGCGACCTTGCGGTGTCCGCTACATGCGGGCGTTCAAGTGCATTTCAAGGGGCGCAGATGAAATTTTCATGGCCACAAACGAAACCGGCATGCCTGATGGCATGCCGGTTGTCGGCTGAGCAGCTTAGCGGTCGCGGTCATTGCGCTCCCACTCGCCTTCGATCACGTTCGGCCGCTGCGGGTTGGAGCGCGCCTGCAGATCGTCGGCAAAAGCACGCTGGCGACGCACCTGCGCCTCGATCCGCCGATTGATCTGGCGGAACAGGAAGTTGCGTGTCGGTGGGAAAAGCACAACCAGCGCCAGCACATCGCTGATGAAACCGGGCAGGAACAGCAAGCCACCGCCAATGGCCATCATCAGCCCCTGCAGCATCTCGCGCTCGGGCAGTTCACCGCGCGCCAGACGTTCGCGGGCGCGCCAGGCGGTGGCGAAACCCGCCAGGCGCAGCAGCAGAATGCCGGCGATGCCACTGAGCACCAGCAGCAGGATGGTCGCCAGCGCGCCAATGGAGCCGCCGACCTTGATCAGCACATACAGCTCGGCCAGCGGAAACAACAGAAACAGTACAAAGAAGATTCGCATCGATGGTCCTTGACGGAAGATCAGCTTCCAGTCCTCTGTAGATGGCGGCAGGAGGGGTCTAATTCAACCCGGGTGACAATCGGCCTGTAACCGGATTATGCGCGACACGGCTGAAGCGAAACTGAATCCCCTCAACCTCGCGCCATGGCAACCAGCGCCTGGCGCACCGCCATTGGCGTTTCGCATGGCTCCGGAAACGCCAGCCAATGCAGTGCCTGGCCGATACGCAGATGGAAGCCCTCGCTATCGATCCCGACCATTTGCGCTGGCGCGCTCTGCGGCAGCCCCGCCTGTTCGACATAGCGGGCGATGGCAGCGGCGTGGTCATCGTTCATGTGCTCGACCATGCCCTGCTCCACCTCGCCGCTCTCGACCGCGAAGGGATTGGCCAGCGCGACGTGGTCCAGCCAGTGAATGGCGCCGAAGCCGCCGATGTAGCGCCAGCGCACCGGCTCCAGCACCCAGAAATCGAAGTCATGCACACGATGGTAGTCGCGCGACTCGGGAAAGTAGCGGTAGTAGCGCTGTGCCGCCGACTCGATTGCAGCGGGCTCGGCGAGCTGACGGGCTTCGGCAAGCAGCGTGAGTCGACCGGCCGCCTGCACATCCTCGGCGGCGCGTTCGCCGACCAGCAGCGAGCACCGCCCATCGGCCTTCAGATTGCGCGTGTGCTGGGCGATGCGGCTGATCAGGATCAGCGGCCAGCCATTGGCGTTCAGGCAGTAAGGCACTACCGAGCCGAACGGAAAGCCGGGCATGGCCTGGGAATGGGTGGAGAGCACGCCGCGGTATTCCTTGAGCAGGAGTTGTCGGGCATGCTTGCTGGCTTCGGCGCTCACCTGAGGCTCCTCGAGACGGGTCCGGATCGACGGGCGCTCAGCATAACGGTTTCCCCGGCGGGCGTCGTTCCCGCAGCAGAACGACCACATGGAGATAGGCATGCAGCTTCAAGACAAAGTCATCATCGTCACCGGCGGCGGCCAGGGCCTCGGCCGCGCCATGGGCGAGTACCTGGCGAGCAAGGGCGCGCGGCTGGCACTGGTGGACCTGAATCAGGAGCGTCTGGATGAGGCAGTCGCGGCCTGCAAGGCCGCTGGCGGTGACGCCCGCGCCTACCTGTGCAACGTCGCCAATGAAGAGCAGGTCAGCGATATGGTCACGCGCGTGGCCGAAGACTTCGGCGGCCTGCATGGCCTGGTGAACAATGCCGGCATCCTGCGCGACGGCCTGCTGCTCAAGGTCAAGGACGGCGAGATCAGCAAGATGAGCCTGGCGCAGTGGCAGGCGGTGATCGACGTCAACCTCACCGGCGTGTTCCTCTGCACCCGCGAAGTCGCGGCGAAGATGGTCGAATTGAAGAGCGAAGGCGCGATCATCAACATCTCGTCGATCTCCCGCGCCGGCAACATGGGCCAGACCAACTACTCCGCGGCCAAGGCCGGCGTGGCCTCGGCCACCGTGGTCTGGGCCAAGGAGCTGGCGCGCTACGGCATTCGCGTGGCAGGCGTGGCGCCCGGCTTCATCGAGACCGAGATGGTCGCCAGCATGAAGCCCGAAGCCCTGGAGAAAATGACGTCCGGCATTCCGCTCAAGCGCATGGGCAAGCCGGCGGAGATCGCCCACTCGGTGGCGTACATCTTCGAGAACGACTATTACACCGGCCGCATCCTCGAACTGGACGGCGGGCTGCGTCTCTGATCGGGGCGTCAGGGCCAAAGAAGAAAGGCAGCCAGATGGCTGCCTTTCTTATATATGCACACCGGATCGATAAGGCTTACCAGCCCACGCCGAAACCGATGCTGTAGCGGGTCAAGTCGAGATCGTTGTCGGCACCGCTGATGATGTCCTTCTCTGCCTTCATGTTCAGCGAAGCCCAGTCGGTCACCTTGTAACGCAGGCCGACCTCGGCATCGAGCGCGTAATCGGCCACGTTCTCCAGCGGCTTGCCGAGTTCGCCGGTACTGAACAGCTCGAAGGTCTTGCCCACCAGGTAGCGGTTGTAGTCCCACTTCATCACCGCCAGGTAGAAGTTCTCCTTTTCGCCGTCGGCAAACTCGTAGTCGCTACGGTTGATCAGCCCTGCCAGGGAGAAGGCGCCCAGCTCGTTGTCCCAGAACTGGTAACCGGGACCGGTACCGATGGTGCGCTGACGGCGCACGTCCTCGATCTGGTCGCGCTTGTAGCTCAACCGCCCCTGCCAGAACCAGTGCTGATCGAGGAAGCGGTCCAGCGCGTACTCGGCATCCCAGTTGTCGGTGACCGTCACACCGTCACGGTACTCACGGTTGTAGTTACCGGTGCCGTTGTGGCGCCAGAGCCCATGGCGCGCCTTGGTGTCGAAGGAAACGTCGTAGTCATCGGTGTCGGTTTCGGCACGCTTGTAATCCATAGCCACGTCGACATTGCCACTCCAGGTGAAATCCTGGATCAACGGCTTGGGGTGGATGATCTGCGTGATGCTCGCCAAATCCACCGTGCGTGGCGCGGCACCATTGGCGATGACAACCTTGCCCTCGTCGGCTGCCTGCAGCGACTGGGCGACCTCACCGGTCACGTCGTCCTGCTTGATCAGCAGCTTCTGGTCGCTTTCCAGCGTGGCGATCTTGCTCCACTTCAGCGGAATCGAACCGCCATACTCGGTTTCGATGAGCAGCTTGCCGCCGTCGAGCACACTGATCTTGCCGGTCAGGCGATCGCCATTCTTCAGCCATACGGTGTCGGCGAACGATGGCAGAGCCAGAGCGGAGAGGGTCACGCAAAGCAGGGTTCTGGGGAACATACGGGTATTGAAATCAGGTCTGGGTCGGTTGAAAGGCTGGCATTATCCCTATGCGTTTAACTACAGCAAGCAAAGACCGCCGAATGGAGCGCTAGTTCGGCGCGCAGTACGCCTGCCTGCACCGGAGCACCTGTCATGGCCGACCTTCCACCACTGCTGCCACCCGCTGCCGACGCCGATGCACGGCGTGCCGCTGTTTATCTGGTGATGTCGCAGATACCGCCGGGTAAGGTGGTGAGCTACGGCGAACTGGCCGCCATGGCCGGACTCGGTCGCGCGGCCCGCTGGGTTGGCCGGTTGATGTCTCAGCTGCCCGACGGCACCAGCCTGCCCTGGCACCGGGTGATCGCTGCCGGCGGACGGCTCAGCCTGCCGGCCGGTTCCCCTGCCGGGCTCGAGCAGCGCATGCGCCTGCGGGCCGAAGGGCTGACCATCATCAACGACCGGGTGGACATGCGTCGGCACGGCTGGCATTCGACGGAGCACAGCGGTTAGAGTGCGCGCTTCGTCCAAAACTGCACAGATCCTCGATGTATGTCCCGTGAAACCTGGCGCGATGCGCTAGCCGCCTACGCCAGCCCCGCTACGCTGGCCCTGCTGTTGCTGGGTTTCGCTGCGGGTCTTCCCGCCGTTCTGGTGTTCTCCACGCTGTCGGTCTGGCTGCGCGAAGCGGGCGTCTCGCGGGAAACTATCGGCTTTGCCAGCTGGATCAGCCTGGCGTATGCATTCAAATGGGTCTGGTCGCCGATGCTCGACCAGTGGCGACTGCCCTGGATCGGCGCGCTCGGGCGCAGACGCTCCTGGCTGGTGCTGTCGCAGGCGCTGATCGCCATCGGCCTGGTTGGCATGGCCCTGTGCAACCCGCAATACAACCTCACGATGCTCATCGCGCTGGCGGTGGTCGTGGCGTTTTCGTCGGCCACCCAGGACATCGCCATCGATGCGTATCGCCTGGAGATCGCCGAGGACAAGTTGCAGGCGACCCTGGCAGCCAGCTACATGACCGGCTATCGCATCGCCATGCTGCTCGCCAGCGCCGGCGCGCTCTTCCTCGCCGAATGGCTGGGCTCGAGCAGCCTCGACTACAACCAGGCAGCCTGGACCACGACCTATCTGGCCTTCGCCCTATTGATCCTTCCGGGGTTGATCACCAGCCTGGTGATCCGCGAGCCGGACGCCGCTGCGCCGCTGCCCAACGAGCCCTCGCGCTATAGCTTCAATCACCAGCTCGCTGCAGTCGGTCTGCTGCTGGTGCTGCTGATCTCGATACCGGCGATGATCAACGCACTGATCGCCCAGGCCTGGCCGCGAGCGACGCTGTATGCACTATTCATCCTCGGCAGCATTTCGCCGATGGGCCGGGCGCTGTTCGTGCCGGTGCGCCATATCTTCAGCCAAGCCAAGCAACGCCAGCGACCGGCGCGCTTCGACTTCGCCCACCAGGCGGTATCGGTGATCGTGCTGATCATCCTGATGGTATCCACCACCGGCATGTTCCAATCCTACTGGGGAGGTTACTGGCCGCGCGGCACCATGTACCTGCTGATCTGCTGGGGCTGCCTGTCGGCACCTGGGCGCATCCTGATGGGGCCGGTGCTGACGCCGATCACCGACTTCATCCTGCGCTACCGCTGGCAGGCGCTGCTGCTGTTGGGGCTGATCGCCACCTACCGAATGTCGGATACGGTGATGGGCGTGATGGCCAACGTGTTCTACATCGATCAGGGTTTTTCCAAGGACGAGATCGCCAGCGTCAGCAAGCTGTTTGGTCTGGTGATGACGCTGCTCGGCGCGGCCTTCGGCGGCTTGCTTATCGTGCGTTTCAGCATCCTGCCGATCCTGTTCATCGGCGGAGTCGCCTCGGCAGCGACCAACCTGATGTTCATGCTGCTGGTAGAGATGGGCGCGAATCTGAACATGTTGATCGTCACCATCTCCTGCGACAACTTCAGCGGCGGCCTCGCCTCCACCGCCTTCGTCGCCTATCTGTCCAGCCTGACCAACCTGAAGTTCTCGGCCACCCAATACGCCCTGCTGAGTTCGCTCATGCTGTTGCTGCCCCGTCTGCTGGGTGGCTACTCCGGGGTCATGGTGGAACACCTCGGCTACAGCGACTTCTTCCTGGTCACAGCGTTGCTCGGTGTACCGACGCTGATTCTGATCGTCTGGCAGTGGCGCAGAACCCGCCAGCAGCCGGACGACACGCCGCACGAAACAGCCTCCGAACATTCCTGAGGCGACAAGCAGAAACGACGAAGCCGGCAAATGCCGGCTTCGCTTCGTTCAGGCAAGACCTCAGCTCTGAACCAGGTGCACCACGCGCTGCGGAAACGGAATGCCGATCCCCGCCTCGTCGAAACGCTCCTTCACCAGTTCGGTGAAACCGAAGGTCACCGGCCAGAAATCACCGGTCGCGACCCAGACCCGCAACGACAGATTGACCGAGCTGTCCCCCAGTCCAGTGACGAATACCACCGGCTCGGGATCGCGCAACACGCGCTCGTCCTGCGCGATTTCCAGCAGTATCTGCCGCGCCAGCTTGATGTCCGCGCCGTAATCGATCCCGACGTTGATATCGGCACGACGCCGCGGTTCGCGGGAGTAGTTGGTGATATGACCGTTGGACAGACTGCCGTTGGGCACCACGATGGTCTTGTTGTCGGCAGACTTGAGCACCGTATGGAAGATCTGGATGGAATGCACGGTGCCAGCTACGCCCTGGGCTTCGATCCACTCGCCGACCCGAATCGGACGGAACAGCAGAATCAGCACGCCGCCAGCGAAGTTCGCCAGGCTGCCCTGCAACGCCAGACCGATGGCCAGGCCGGCGGCACCGATCACGGCGATGAACGAGGTGGTCTCCACGCCGATCATCGAGGCCACGCTGACCAGTAGCAGCACCTTGAGCACGATGCTGGCGAGGCTGCCGATGAAACCGTGCAGGGTCGGATCCACATGACGACGCTGCAGCAGGCTGGCGACCTTGCCGGTCAGGGTGTTGATCAACCACCAGCCGAACAGCAGGGTCAATATCGCCAGGGTCACCTGGGCACCGTATTGCAGCACCACAGGCAGCCAGGATTCGGAAAGATCGACCAGGTAGTCGACGCTCAGGTCCATGGATTACTCCTTGTGAAAATCGGTGCCCGCAGCGCGAGCACCGACGAAAAGCGGGGGATGAATGCACGCGCCGAGACGCGGAGGGAGAATCAGTCGCGGAAGTTGTTGAACTGCAGCGGCATGCCGAATTCGTGGCCACGCAGCAGGGCGATGGCCTCCTGCAGGTCGTCGCGCTTCTTGCCGGTGACGCGTACCTGCTCACCCTGGATGGCGGCCTGCACCTTGAGCTTGGCATCCTTGATGTAGGCGACGATCTTCTTCGCCAGCTCCTTGTCGATGCCCTCGCGCAGCACCACTTCCTGCTTGGTGCTCTTGCCGGAAGCGTAGGCGTCCTTGATCTCCAGGCACTGGATATCGATCTTGCGTTTGACCAGGCTCAACTTGAGGATCTCGAGCATCTGCTCCAATTGGAACTCGGCGTCCGCCGTCAGCTGCACGGTCAGATCCTTTTGCTCGAAGCTGCCTTTGCCGCGCAGATCATAACGACGATCCAGTTCCTTGATCGCGTTATCGACCGCGTTGGTGACTTCGTGCTTGTCCAGTTCGGACACCACGTCGAACGAGGGCATGGGGATTCCTCCACTGTATAGCGCGACTGGCCGCATGAGCCGAGCGCGTATGTCTTGACGGTTAAGAAAGCGCGGTCATTATAACGATTCGACGTGTCAGCGCCCGCCCTACGGCAAGGAGTGACAGGACGTCCCCATTCAATTGATTGAGCTTGCCATGCCCAACCCTCTCCTGAGCATTCTCGTCGTCGATGACGCCAAATTCTCCAGCGTCATGATCGGTCGCGCACTGAGCAAGGCCGGCTACCAGGATATCCGCTTTGCCAGCAGCGCCGCCGACGCACTGGTGCAGCATTCGCAACGCCCCGCGCATGTCCTGCTGGCGGACTGGCTGATGCCGGAAATGGACGGGCTCGAGCTGACCGGCCAGATTCGCCAGCGCGACGCCCAGAGCGGGCACTACAGCTACATCATCCTGCTCACCGGCCGTGACAGCGAGAACGCCCTGGGGCAGGCGTTCGACCACGGCGTTGACGACTTCATCAGCAAGTCGGCGATGAACGAGCAGCTGTTGCCGCGCATCTTTGCCGCCGACCGTCTCTGCGGCTCGCTGCAACGGCTCAAGCAGGAGAATCACCAGCTCGCAGAGAATGTCGCGAGCCTCGAAGGACAGAGCCTGCAGGACCCGCAGACCCATCTCGGCAACGCCCGCTACATGCACCAGCGCCTGGCGGCCAGCTTGCGCCAGATGGAGAACCGCGGCACAGCGCTGTACTACCTGCAGATCGGCCTGCCCGACGCCGATGCGCTGCGCGAGCGCCATGGCGATGCGGTCTACGCGGAGATACTCAGCGCCATCGGCACACGCCTGCAGCAGCTCGTCCGCCCACTGGATGTGGTGTGCCGAATCAATGAAAGCCAGTTCGGCCTGCTGGCCCTGGTCAACGATCTCAAGGGTTGTTCGCCGAGCAGTTTCAAGCGCCTGCATGAAGGCCTGAATCTCAGGGCGCTGAAGACCAGCGAGGGTTTCGTATCCATCAAGGCGGGCATCAGTCTGATCAGCCTCGACACTGATGCGCTGCCGATCGCGCCTGAAACCATCATCGAGCGCGCGGCCGCCCTGCTGCCGAGCGCCTACAGCACCGGCCGCATCGTGCCGTTGCGCCTGAAGCAGTCGGCCTGAGGGTGAGCTGGCACGTCCTCGGCGCAGGCGCACTCGGCAGCCTCTGGGCGGCCCGCCTGGCTGGAGCGGGCGCAACAGTACGGATAATCCTGCGCTCTGCCCAGCGCCTCGCCGATTACCAGCGCGCCGGCGGGCTCACGCTGACTGCCGACGATCTATCTCGGCTCTACGCTATCCCGGCAGAACTGCCCGATGCGAGCGAACCAATCCAGCGCCTGCTGGTTGCATGCAAGGCCTACGACGCCGAAGGCGCAATCGCTCAGGTGGCGTCGCGCCTCTCCTCTGGCTGCGAAATACTCCTGTTGCAGAACGGCCTCGGCAGCCAGCAGGCGATCGCCGAACGCTGGCCGCAGGCACGTTGCATCTTCGTGTCGAGTACCGAAGGAGCCTATCGAGAAGACGATTTCCATGTGGTGTTCGCCGGCCGCGGGCAGAACTGGCTGGGCGATCCGAACGGCGGCAGCGCGCCGGTCTGGCTGGACGAACTGAACCGAGCGGGCATCCCGCAAACCTGGTCCAGCGACATCTTGGCGCGGCTCTGGCGCAAGCTGGCGCTGAACTGCGCGATCAATCCGCTGACGGTGCTCCACGATTGCCGTAATGGCGAGCTGCTGCAGCATCGCGAGCAGCTCTCCGGGCTTTGCGAAGAACTCGTCGAACTGCTCGAAGCCGGCGGTCAGCCAGCCGCGGCCAGCGATCTGCAAGGCGAGGTGCTGCGGGTGATCGAGGCCACCGCGGCCAACTATTCATCGATGTATCAGGACGTTCGACTCGGCCGGCGCACCGAGATCGCCTACCTGCTCGGCCATGCCTGCCGCAGCGCCGACTCGCTGGGGCTCGCGCTACCCCGGCTGCACGAGCTGCACCGCCACCTGCGTGAACACCTGAGCCAGCGCGGATTGCCCACGGACTGAGCCGCGGCTACCCTGCAGAAACTCTCTGCTATGCCGTGTCCCGCCAATGATCCTGCGTCAGCGCCTCGAAAACCTTCCGGTCGGCCGCAAACTGCTGCTGGCCCTGCTCGTCCTGCTTGCCGCCGTTCTGCTGGTTTCCAACCTGACGTTCATCAGCGCGGCCTACTGGATTTCACGGCAGAGCGTTGCGCCGCAGGCCATGCACACCCTCGGCGAGCTGTTCGCTACCGAAGAACTGAGCGCGCGGGCGCTGTCTTCGCCGGAAGCCGCCAGCAAGCTGCTCAAACGCCTGGACGGCTATGCGCCGCTGCGAGCCGCGATGATCTACGACCGCGACGGCAACAGCCTCGCGCAACTCCAGCAAGGCGACCGATTGCGTCTGCCCGAACAGCTCAGCGATGTCGAGCATTGGCGTGCCAGCGAGATTCGCGCCAACCTGCTGGTCAGGCTGCCGCAAGCCGATGGCAGTGCCGGGCATCTGCTGATGGTCGCCAGCAGCGAGCTGCCCGGCGCCTTCTACACCGGTACGCTGACCGCCAGCCTGGCCATTCTCGTCGCCAGCCTGCTGCTCTGGGTGTTGGTCGCCCGGCAGATACGTCAACTCATCACCCGCCCGATTCGCGAACTCGAAGCATTGTCACGCCAGGTCACCCGCGAGGAGGACTATTCCCTGCGCGCCAAGCCCGGCAACCAGGACGAGATCGGCCGGTTGGCCGATGCCTTCAACACCATGCTGTCGCGCATGGAGGCTCGTGAGCAGCAGCTCAAGCGTGCCCGTGACGATGCCCAGGAGGCATTCGATCATGCCCAGGGCCTGGCCGAGGAAACCCGCCACTCCAACCGCAAGCTGGAGCTGGAAGTGCAGGTGCGCAGCAAGATCGAGCAGAAGCTGACCGGCTTTCAGAAGTACCTCAACAGCATCATCGATTCGATGCCCTCGGCGCTAATCGCACTCGACGAACAGCTCTACGTCACCCAATGGAACCAGGAAGCCAGTGCGCTCTCCGGAACGCCGCTGGATGACGCGCTCAACCAGCCGGTATTCGTCGCCTTCGAGCCGCTCAAGCCGTTTCTCGCGCAGATCCGCCGTACTTCGGAACAGCACGTGGTGGCGAAGATCGAGCGGGTGACCTGGATGCGCAACGACGAGCCGCACCACTATGCGCTGACCTGCTACCCACTGACCGGCGCTGGCGGCCGTGGCGTGGTGATCCGCATCGACGACATCACCCAGCGCATCAACATGGAAGAAATGATGGTGCAGTCGGAGAAGATGCTCTCGGTGGGCAGCCTGGCGGCCGGCATGGCCCACGAGATCAACAATCCTCTCGGCGCCATCCTGCACAACGCGCAGAACATCCGCCGCCGGCTCTCGCCCGAGCTCGAGCGCAATCGCGAGGCCGCAGAGGAAACCGGCGTGCGCCTGGAAGCGGTCAACCAGTACCTGCAGCGCCGCGAAGTGCCGCAGCTGCTCGATGGTATCCAGCAGGCCGGCTCGCGAGCGGCGAAGATCGTCAGCCACATGCTCAGCTTCAGCCGCATGAGCAACCGTCAGCTGGCGGACTGCCAGTTGCCCGTTCTGATCGATCAGGCACTGGAGATCGCCGGCAACGACTTCGCACTGATCGACGGTTTCGACTTCAAGGCCATCGATATTGTCCGTGACTTCGACCCGCGGATAGACCGCGTACCGTGCATCGGCAACGAGCTGGAGCAGGTCTTGCTCAACCTGCTGAAGAACGCCGCTCAGGCCATTCATACCCATCAGAGCGACGAGCCGGGACAGATCATCCTGCGCACGCGCCTGAATCCGCCGTGGGCGGAAATCCACGTCGAGGACAACGGTGGTGGCATCCCGGAGAATGTGCGCAAGCGCATCTTCGAGCCATTCTTCACCACCAAGGAAGTCGGCCAGGGAACCGGGCTGGGTCTTTCCGTCTCGTATTTCATCATCACCAACAACCATCAGGGGCAGATGGAGGTGCAGTGCCACACAGGCCACGGCACCACATTCACCCTGCGGTTGCCACTGAACTCGCCCGGCGAGCAGATGGCGACCTGAACCAAGGAACCGATACATGGGCAATCGACTGTCGAAAATCTACACCCGCACCGGCGATAGCGGCGAAACCGGCCTCGGCGACGGCCGTCGGGTTACCAAGGACCATCCTCGCGTGGAGGCCATGGGCGAGGTCGACACCCTTAACAGCCAGCTCGGCCTGCTGCTCGCCGAACTGGCCGATGCGCAGGTGCAGTGGCCAGCGCTCGACGAGCTGATCAGCGTTTTCGCACCTTGCCAGCATCGCTTGTTCGACCTCGGCGGCGAGCTGGCGATGCCCGACTATCAGGCGCTGCAGGACAACGAAATCGAGCGACTGGAACAGGCCATCGATCGCTGGAACCAGGAGCTTGGGCCGCTGAAGGAATTCATCCTGCCAGGCGGTTCCCGGCTGATCGCCCTCGCCCACCTGTGCCGCAGCATGACGCGCACTGCCGAGCGTCGTTGTCAGCAGCTCAATGCCAGCGAAACGGTACGCCCGGTGCTGCTGGCCTATCTGAACCGGCTCTCCGATGCGCTGTTCGTCGCCGCCCGCCTGATCGCTCGGCGCCAGGGTTGCGGTGAAATACTCTGGCAGCCAGCCGCTGCTTCACCTGCCGCGGATGACTGAGCCGGTCGTGGCGCGACAGGCCCGCCGTCGCGACCAGCTGCACGCCGCCTGGGAAGCCTTCATCGTTCTGTTGGTGTGCATCAACCTGTCGCTGATTCTGTTCGACAGCCTGTTCGCCCTGCAGCCTGTCAGCGCAGTGCTGGCGGACCTCGCGCCAGAGCTGCACGCGCGTTACCAGCAGAGTGTCCACGCCAACTTCCAGTACATCGACCTGGGCTTCGTCGCGATCTTCGTCCTCGACGTGCTGCTCGGCTGGACCGTGGCACTGTTCGAGCGCCGCTATGCACGCTGGTACTACTACCCGTTCGCGCACTGGTATGACGTGCTCGGCTGCATTCCCCTGGCCGGGCTGCGCTGGTTGCGCGTACTGCGTGTCGGCGCGCTGCTGATCCGCCTGCAGCGCCTGGGGCTGATCGACATGCGCGGCTGGGCCATCTACGGCCTTTTCAGCCGTTATTACTACCTGCTGATCGAGGAACTTTCCGACCGGGTGATGGTGCGCCTGTTCGGCCGCCTGCAGCAGGAGATCGGCGCCAGCGACGACCTTTCGCGCCGGCTGCTGCAGGAAGTGGTGCGGCCGCGCAAACAGCGCTTGCTCAACGACATCTCGCGGCGCCTGCAGGACATGCTGGAGACCGGCTACCGCGACAATCGCGGCGCCATCGAAGGTTATGTCAGCCAACTGATTCACCAGGCGCTGCAGAACAATCCCGAGATGCACAATCTGCGGCGCCTGCCGCTGGGCAACCGCCTGGCCAGCACGCTCGACGATGCACTCAGCGACATCGCCGCGCGGCTGCTGCAGGGCGCCGTGGAAGGCATGCGTGGCCCGCAGTTCCAGGCACTGGCCAGCAATCTCGCCGACGAGTTCTTCGATGCCTGGGTCTACCAGGACGAAAATACCGACCTGGCGCTGGAAGAACTGCTGGTCGACGTCATCGAAGTGCTCAAGCAGCAGGTGCTCGACCGCCGCTGGAGTCGTTTCGTCGGCCCCACGCCCCCACCGACACATCCCGAGTGAGCGGACTGACGCATTGCTCCCCGCTGCGCGCCCCAAGGGCCGTCGGAGGCGAGTGCTGACCTGCTACTCGTCGACCGCCTTGAAGCCCTCAGGGGATTTTTCGTCGAGACGCGCGCCGATGATCATCTCGGTCGCCCAGTTCACCAGAATCGAGGTGTAGGCCTCCTGGCAGCGCTCGTTGCTCAGCGCATGGTCGGCACCGTCGATGATGCGATGGGTGAGAGAGTGGGTGCCGTGGAAGGCGGCACGATAGCTCATGATGGTTTCGTGCGGGACGAAGGTATCGTGCTCGGATTCGACGATCAGCACGTCGCCGCGAAACGCCGCGCAGGCGGCCAACGCGCGGTTCTCGTCCGGTAGCACGCGCCGGCTGCGCAGCTGGTTGAGGATGTCGCGATCGAGCTGCCGCTTGGGCACCTGCCACTCCTCGTCGCGGTACAGCGCCGGCACGCGCAGGGCCAGCCACTTCACCGGACGCAGCGCAGTGAGAATCGCCGCGAGGTAGCCGCCATAGCTGGTGCCGACCACTGCAATCGCGGAGGGGTCGATGTGCGGGTGCTGGGCCAGCAGATCGTAAGCGGCGAGCAGATCATTGAGGTTCTGCTCCCGCGTCACGCTTTCCTGTTGCGCGCGGGTCTGCGCATGGCCGCGCAGATCGAACGACAGGCAGACGCAACCAAGCCCGGCGATACCGCGCGCGCGGTTCAGGTCGCGCTGCTGGCTACCGCCCCAACCGTGCACGAACAGCACGCCTGGCATCTTCTCCGGCGGTGAGAGGAAGGTCCCGGCGATATGCTCATCACCTACCAGGATGTTCACCATCTCGCTATGCGTCGCCATAATCCTCCACCGTTACACACTTGGTGATGAAACCCACATCGGCGTCCTCGTCCCGATACAGAACTTGCGCACCGGCCGGCACGCCCTGCTCGCGCCCATAGAACTCCAGCGAAGACGCCTTCACCGCGCGCGCCGAAGTGCCTTGCCTGAAGACTTCCAGGGCAGCCACTTCAGCGCTGCTGGCACCGCCGATACGCCAGGATTGCTCGAGCACGCCGGAACGTGACCGGCCCCGGCCATCGACGCCTTGAGCGATGTCGTAGTTGCGTCGCGAGGCGAAGAAATGCCGATAACAGGCCGAGGCTGCCTCGTCGTAGACCTGCGCCTGGCGCACGGCCAGACGTGTCGTCTCCGGCAGATCAAGGGCCATCAGCGCCTCGAAGTCGCCATCAACGACCACCAGATCCGAGCCGCCATACACCTCGTTGCCAGCGTTGTCCCGAGTCAGGCGCTGCGTACCGTAGTAACTGGCCAGACGGCCCCCGACACGTACCTGGCCGACACTGAAGGTGATGACGCGATCCAGATGCGCCTCCAGGACCAGGCCGTACTGGGCCAGCTCCTTTTCATCGAGCGCAAACAGCGCCTTATCGAGGGTATCGGCATCATCGACGCGCTGCTGCCCGCGGCCACCCGTGGCGCGTACCGGCTTGATCCGCACCGGCCCTTCGTGCAAAAGGCGCCGCCCGGCGTCACGCGCATCCTCGATGCTGAAGGCGCTGTAGCCGGCCAGCACGCTGCCCTTGACCTGGGTACTGAAGTCCCGCGACCAGCCGACCGGCGCCACGGCGTCCGGACGCACCAGCGGGTGGGTGATCGCTTTGGTTTCGACAAAGGCCTGCGGCACGACACCGCCAAACAGGTCACCCTCCTCGTTCAGCCCCAGCTCCTGGGCTTCGCGGAGGCCGACGACGGTGCCCGACGGTATCAGGTAGGGATGGGCGTCATAGCGACGCGTTGGATCGTACTCACCGCCGTAACTCGTCCCCAGCAAGGTCGCCAGGCGTTCGGCCAAGGCCGCGTGGACGACCTTCTCGTGCTGCGGCTCGCGTGGTCGGTTGGCATAGGTCAGCACGACCCGGCGTGAGCTCTGCAGCGTTTGCGCATTCATCATCGTTGTGGACAGCTCCATGGACTGCTCGGCATGTACGTCCTGAGACCCGGCGCGCCGGCAGGCGTTCGCTTCTGCCTGAGCGTCCCGCCGAGCGCCAGAAACGAAAAAGGGGAGCAACCTCGCGGCTGCTCCCCTTCTTTTTGCGCTTCGATTCAGGCCGTCGCAGACGACCGGATCAGGTGATCGAAGGCGCTCAGCGAGGCCTTGGCGCCTTCACCGACGGCGATCACGATCTGCTTGTACGGCACCGTGGTCACGTCGCCGGCAGCAAACACACCGGGAATGCTGGTCTGGCCCTTGGCATCGACGATGATCTCGCCGAAGCGCGACAGCTCCAGGGTGCCCTTGAGCCATTCGCTGTTGGGCAGCAGGCCGATCTGCACGAAGATGCCTTCCAGCTCGATGCTGTGCATTTCTTCGCTGGAGCGGTCCTTGTAGACCAGACCGGTGACCTTCTGGCCATCGCCCTTGACCTCGGTGGTCTGCGCCATCTTCAGCACGCGAACGTTGGACAGGCTGTTGAGCTTGCGCTGCAGCACGGCGTCGGCACGCAGTTCCTCGCCGAACTCGAGCAGGGTCACGTGGGCGACGATGCCGGCCAGGTCGATGGCCGCCTCCACGCCGGAGTTACCGCCACCGATCACCGCCACGCGCTTGCCCTTGAACAGCGGGCCGTCGCAGTGCGGGCAGTAGGCGACGCCACGGCCGCGGTATTCCTGCTCGCCGGGCACGTTCATTTCGCGCCAGCGCGCGCCGGTGGCGAGGATCAGGGTCTTGGCCTTGAGCTCGCCGCCGTTTTCGAACTGCACGCGATGCAGGCCGTCGTCGCCCGCCGGAATCAGCTGGCTGGCGCGCTGCAGGTTCATGATGTCGACCTCGTACTCGCGCACGTGCTCTTCCAACGCGCGGGCCAGTTTCGGGCCTTCGGTTTCCTTCACCGAGATGAAGTTCTCGATGGCCATGGTGTCGAGCACCTGACCGCCGAAGCGCTCGGCGGCGACACCGGTGCGGATGCCCTTGCGCGCCGCGTAGATGGCCGCTGCGGCGCCGGCGGGACCGCCGCCGACCACCAGCACGTCGAAGGCATCCTTGGCCTTGAGCTTCTCGGCGTCACGGGCGCTGGAGCCGGTGTCGAGCTTGGCGAGGATCTCTTCCTCACTCATGCGACCCTGGGTGAACAGCTCGCCGTTGAGGTAGATGCTCGGCACCGACATGATCTGACGGGCTTCGACTTCGTCCTGGAACAGTGCGCCGTCGATGGCGACGTGCTTGATGTTCGGGTTGAGCACCGCCATCAGGTTCAGCGCCTGAACCACGTCCGGGCAGTTCTGGCAGGACAGCGAGAAGTAGGTTTCGAAGCTGTAGTCGCCATCCAGCGCCCTGATCTGCTCGATCACTTCCGGTGCAGTCTTCGACGGATGACCGCCGACCTGCAGCTGGGCCAGGACCAGCGAGGTGAATTCGTGGCCCATGGGGATGCCGGCAAAACGCAGGCTGATGTTGCCGCCGATGCGGTTGAGCGAGAACGACGGCTTGCGTGCATCGTCACCGTCGGTCTTGAGGGTGATCTTTTCGCTGAGACCGGCGATGTCCTGCAACAGGCTCAGCATTTCCCGGGATTTCTCGCCGTCATCGAGGGACGCGACGATCTCGAAGGGCTGGGTGACCTTCTCCAGGTAGGCTTTCAACTGGGTCTTGAGATTGGTGTCCAACATTGGCAGCGGTACCCCGTTCGGAATTCTGGAAATAAAACGCCCGGACGGTTCGCGTCCAGGCGTTGGGTTGCCAGAGGGCTTTGAAAAGCCCTCCAGCACGCAGGGCAGATAGGCGAAGCCTTAGATCTTGCCGACCAGGTCCAGCGAAGGAGCCAGGGTCTTCTCGCCCTCTTTCCACTTGGCCGGGCAGACTTCACCCGGGTGAGCGGCGGTGTACTGAGCAGCTTTCAGCTTGCGCAGGGTTTCCGACACGTCACGAGCGATCTCGTTGGAGTGGATCTCGACGGTCTTGATCACGCCTTCCGGGTTGATCAGGAAGGTGCCGCGCAGGGCCAGACCTTCTTCTTCGATGTGCACACCGAACGCGCGGGTCAGCTGGTGAGTCGGATCGCCGATCAGCGGGAACTGCGCCTTGCCAACGGCAGGGGAAGTTTCGTGCCAGACCTTGTGCGAGAAGTGGGTATCGGTAGTGACGATGTAGACCTCGGTACCGGCCTTCTGGAACTCGGCGTAGCTGTTGGCAGCGTCTTCGATCTCGGTCGGGCAGTTGAAGGTGAAGGCAGCCGGCATGAAGATCAGCACGGACCACTTGCCCTTCAGGGATTCTTCGGTGACTTCGATGAACTTGCCATTGTGGAAGGCATTGACTTTGAAGGGTTGAACTTGAGTGTTGATCAGCGACATCTGCTAACTCCTTTAGGGGGTTCAGAAACTTTGACGGGGCCTACGATAACGCAGCCAGCAGCATACCGTTAATTGATTAAGGGAATGACCGCGATTGCTTTAATCTATCGAAGACACATTTATCGGGTTTACAGCAGCATCGCCAGTGACCTGCATCAGCGCCAGCCGTTCAATCCGGCCAGAACGCTCGAATCGCAGCGACACCCTGCGCACCTGCCTGGCGTGCCGGGGACAGGTCGGACGCCTGAAGTCCGCCCAGCAGGTAGGCCGGTCGGTCGAAGCCTAGCAGCAAATCCACGACCTGCGCCCAGCCCAACGGTGAGGCATCCGGATGGCTGGCGGTCGCCAGCACTGGCGACAACGTGACGAAATCTACTCCCAATGCGGCTGCCAGCGCCAGCTCCTCGGCATCGTGACAGGACGCCGCCAACCAGCGGTTCGCCGCGATCGGTCGTTCCCGCCCCGCATGCTCACGCAGCTGATCGGCGGTCAGATGCCAGCCAGCCTCGGGATAGTCGCATGCCCACTGTAGCGGGCCCTTGAGCATCAGCTGAGCCCGCCCCTCGCACAAGGGCAGCGCCCGCTCTGCCAACGCACGGTAGGCGGTAGGCGGTAGCGACGGCACACGCAGCTGGATCAGCCGAATGCCATCATCCAGCGCTCGCGCCAGTCCTTCGAGCAACCGTTGCGGGGCGAGGCCATCCGGCGTTATCAGATAGCGGTGCGGCAAGCACGCAGCCGCGACGATCGGCTGATTCGCAGCCGGGAAGCTGTAGTTCGTCAGCTGATCGGCCGTCACCCACATCAGCGGCTGGCCTTCCGCCCCGTGGGGTTCACCGGTAAACGCCTGCACCTCCCAGACATCGAGCAGCACCTGCTTATCCGGATAATTGTGGCGCACCTGGATCAACGGCTGCGCCGCGGTAACTACGATGCCCAGCTCCTCCAGCAACTCACGCGCCAGCGCCGCCTCGACGCGCTCACCAGCCTCGACCTTGCCGCCCGGAAATTCCCACAACCCACCCTGGTGCTTGTCGAGCGGGCGCTTGGCGATCAGTACGCGCCCGTCGGCACCACGAATGACGGCTGCGGCGACATGGATTCGTTTCACTTTCGCACTTCCTGCAGGGCACTCCGATGCCAGCGCTGAAAAGCCGGCCACTGATGGATCGTCTCGACGTAGCTTGCTGCGGCAGCTGGCAAGGCCACCTGATAACTGCGCAGGCGCGAAGCCACCGGCGCATAGAAGGCGTCGGCAATGCTTGGCTGGCCAAACAGATAATCACCACTCCGGCCAAAGCGCTCGCGGCAATCGCTCCAGATGGCGCAGATTCGCTCGATGTCTGCCTGCACTGCATCGGGAAGCTCGGGCAAGGCCTGGACGCGCGCCATATCCATCGGCAGATGGCTGCGCAGTGCCTGAAAGCCGCTGTGCATCTCCGCGCAGATACTTCGCGCCAATGCTCGCGCATAGCGCTCGCGCGGCCACAGGTTTGCATCAGGGAACTGCTCTGCCAGGTATTCGGCGATTGCCAGCGAATCCCACACCGGGCCGTCCTCGGTCAGAAGCACCGGCACCTTGCCGGTCGGCGAATAACCGAGCAGCCGGGCTCGGCTGTCTGGCCGATAGAGTGAGACCGGAACCTGTTCGCACGCAGCGCCGGACAGTTCCACTGCCAGCGCGGCGCGCAGTGACCAGGATGAATAGTTCTTGTCGCCGACTACCAGTTGCAGAGCCATGACCGATGCACCTCGAGTTGCCTTCGGAAGAGTCAGCGGACGTTAAAGCGCGGCAAGCGCAAATGGCAATTCCCGTTGCACATGGGGCCATGCACAACGGGATAGCTAAGGGCAGTATTCGATCAGGTCCGGTATTCGGCGTTGATCTTCACGTACTCGTGGGACAGGTCGGTGGTCCAGATGGTCTCGCTGCAGTCTCCACGTCCGAGTTCGATACGGATGGTGATTTCCTCACGGGCCATTACCGCCGCGCCCTGCTCTTCCGTGTAGCTGGGCGAGCGCCCGCCCTGGCTGGCGATGCAGACCTCGCCGAGGAACACATCGATCTTGCTCACGTCCAGGTCTGGCACGCCGGCGTAGCCGACCGCAGCGAGGATGCGGCCCCAGTTGGGGTCGGAGGCGAACAGCGCAGTCTTGATCAGCGGCGAATGCGCGACGGCGTAGGCGACGTCCAGGCACTCCTGATGATTGCCACCGCCGTTGACCCGAACAGTGACGAACTTGGTCGCGCCTTCGCCATCGCGAACGATGGCCTGAGCCACTTCCATGAAGACCTCCAGTACCGCCTGCCTGAGCTTGCCGAACAGCTCGCCGGAGGCGGAGGTGATCTCCGGCAGCGCCGCCTGGCCGGTGGCGATCAGCATGCAGCAATCGTTGGTGGAGGTATCACCGTCGATGGTGATGCGGTTGAAGGACTTGTTCGCCGCATCGCGCACCAGGTCCTGCAGCACACTGCCGGCAACCTTGGCGTCGGTGGCGATATAGCCAAGCATGGTCGCCATGTTCGGGCGGATCATGCCGGCACCCTTGCTGATGCCGGTGACGGTTACCGTCACGCCATCGTGCTGGAACTGACGGCTGGCGCCCTTGGGCAGCGTATCGGTGGTCATGATGCCGGTCGCGGCCTCGGCCCAGTGGTCCGGCGACAGATCGTCGAGTGCAGGCTGCAATGCCGACTCGATCTTCTGTACCGGCAGCGGCTCGCCGATCACGCCAGTCGAAAAGGGCAACACGGCCGTCTCGTCGATTCCGGTGATGGCCGCGAGGGCCGCACAGGTGTGGCGGGCGTCGGCAAGACCTTGCGGGCCGGTGCCGGCATTGGCGTTACCGGTGTTGGTCAGCAGGTAACGCACCGGCCCGTGCATGCGTTCGCGGGTGACGAGCACGGGGGCAGCGCAAAAGGCGTTGGTGGTGGTCACGCCGGCGACACGGGAGCCCTCGGCACAGCGCATGATCACTACGTCCTTACGCCCTGGTCGCTTGATGCCGGCCGAAGCGATGCCGAGTTCGAAACCGGGTACCGGGTGCAGAGTAGGTAAAGGACCAAGACCGACAGCCATGGATGCGCTCCTTCAGAACAATGGATGGCCAACAGGCCGAGAGAGGGGTTGCGACAAAAACGCCGCGAGCGGCAGAAGCCGGTCGCGGCGCGGAATCATCAGGCGAGGTCGGACTTACTGAACCTGCCCGTGGCAATGCTTGTACTTCTTGCCCGATCCGCACGGGCAAGGCTCGTTGCGACCGATCTTCGGTTCGGTACGCACCGGCGCCGCGGCGACGTCGGCCTGACCTTCGACCTCGGGCTCCTCCTCCGGCTGATCCAGCGCGGACACCTCGGCATGCTGGAACTGCATGCGCTTGGCCAGCTCCTCAGCTTCGCGGCGCAGACGGGCTTCTTCTTCGGCCGGATCTTCGCGACGAACCTGCACATGGGACAGCACGCGGATGCTGTCGCGCTTGATCGATTCAAGCAGATCCTGGAACAGCGTGAAGGACTCGCGCTTGTATTCCTGCTTCGGGTTCTTCTGCGCGTAGCCGCGCAGGTGGATGCCGTGACGCAGGTGGTCCATGGTGGAGAGGTGGTCTTTCCACAGATCATCCAGCACACGCAGCACGATCTGCTTCTCGAAGGAACGCAGTGCCTCGACGCCAGCCAGCTCTTCCTTCTCGTTGTAGGCGGCCAACAGCGCTTCGAGAATGCGCTCGCGCAGCGTTTCCTCGTAGAGTTTCTCGTCCTCGTCGAGCCACTGCTGGACCGGCAGACGCGTACCGAAATCGCTGTAGAGCACCGCTTCCAGGCCCGGGATATCCCACTGTTCCGGTAGCGACTGCGGCGGAATGTGCGCGCTGATCGCGGCGTCCAGCGCCTCCTGGCGGAATTCGGCGATGGTCTGGCCGATTTCATCGGCTGCGAGCAGGCTATTGCGCATGTGGTAGATCACCTTGCGCTGCTCGTTGGCCACGTCGTCGTACTCGAGCAGCTGCTTGCGCATGTCGAAGTTGCGGCCTTCAACCTTGCGCTGCGCCTTTTCAATGGCGTTGGTGACCATGCGGTGCTCGATGGCCTCGCCGGACTCCATGCCCAGCGCCTTCATGAAGTTCTTCACCCGATCAGAGGCGAAGATGCGCATCAGGCTGTCTTCCAGCGACAGATAGAAACGGCTCGAACCCGGGTCACCCTGACGACCTGCACGACCGCGCAACTGGTTGTCGATACGACGGGATTCATGACGCTCGGATGCAATCACGTGCAGGCCGCCCGCCTCGAGGACCTGCTGGTGACGCTTCTGCCAATCCGCCTTGATCTGCGCGACCTGTTCTTCGGTCGGGTTGTCCAGCGCCGCGACTTCCACTTCCCAGTTGCCGCCCAGCAGGATGTCGGTACCACGGCCGGCCATGTTGGTGGCGATGGTCACGGCACCGGGGCGCCCTGCCTGGGCGATGATCTCGGCTTCCTTGTCGTGGTGCTTGGCGTTGAGCACCTTGTGCTCGAAACCTTCGGCCTCCAGCAGGCGCGACACGTATTCGGAGGACTCGATGGTGGCTGTACCGACCAGCACCGGACGGCCCTGCTCCCGGCACTCCTTGATGTCGGAGATGATCGCGGCGAACTTCTCCTCCTGGGTTAGATAGACCAGGTCGTTGAAGTCCTTGCGCGCCAGCGGCCTATTGGTCGGGATGACCACCACCGGCAGGTTGTAGATCTGCTGGAATTCAAACGCTTCGGTGTCGGCGGTACCGGTCATGCCGGCCAGCTTCTTGTACAGGCGGAAGTAGTTCTGGAAGGTGGTCGAAGCCAGGGTCTGGCTCTCCGGCTGAATCTGCAGGCCTTCCTTCGCTTCGATGGCCTGGTGCAGGCCTTCGGAAAGACGACGGCCAGGCATGGTGCGGCCGGTGTGCTCGTCGATCAGCAGCACCTGGTTGTTCTGCACGATGTATTCGACGTTGCGATGGAACAGCTTGTGGGCGCGCAGGCCAGAATACACATGTGTCAGCAAACCGAGGTTATGCGCCGAATAGAGGCTTTCGCCCTCGGCCAGCAGACCGGCCTGGGTCAGAAGCTCCTCGATATACTGGTGACCCTGTTCGTTCAGCTCGACCTGGCGGGTTTTCTCATCGATGGAGAAATGCCCTTCCTGAGTAACGACTCCCTCCTCTTCCTCGATGTGCTGGGTAAGGCGTGGAATGAGCAGGTTGATCTGCTGGTACAGCTTGGAGCTGTCTTCAGCCTGGCCGGAAATGATCAGCGGCGTGCGCGCTTCGTCGATCAGGATGGAGTCGACTTCGTCGATCACAGCGAAGTTGAGTTCGCGCTGGTTCTTTTCCTGCAGGCTGAACGCCATGTTGTCACGCAGGTAGTCGAAGCCGAACTCGTTGTTGGTGCCATAGGTGATGTCGGCGGCGTAGGCTGCACGCTTTTCTTCAGGCGGCTGGAACGGGGTAACGATGCCGACCGAGAGGCCGAGGAATTCGTACAGCGGGCGCATCCAGTTGGCATCGCGTCGCGCCAGGTAGTCGTTGACCGTGACTACGTGCACACCTTTGCCGGCCAGCGCATTGAGGTAAACGGCCAGGGTAGCCACCAGGGTCTTGCCTTCACCGGTACGCATCTCGGCGATGCGCCCTTCGTGCAGGGTCATGCCACCGATCAACTGTACATCGAAGTGGCGCATGCCCATGACGCGCTTGCCCGCTTCGCGGCAGACGGCGAATGCTTCGGGGAGGATCTGATCGAGGGTTTCGCCTTTCTCGAGACGGGCCTTGAACTCTTCGGTCTTGCTGCGCAGTTGCTCGTCGGAGAGCGACAGCATCTGCTCTTCGAGGGCATTGACGGACTGCACCGCCTTGAGCATGCGTTTGACCTCACGCTCATTCTTGCTTCCAAAGAGTTTCTTCAATAAAGGCGCAAACATATCGACAAAGACTTCCATGCTGGGGATGGAGGCACGTCCGCGAGGTCACGGCTGCGTGCAAAGGGGCCATTCTACTCGGAAACGGCAGTGAGGAAAGGTGCCTGACTGCGCAGCGCCATGACGCAACGGACGCGCTACCGGGTACCTGTATATTCGCAGCTGGCAGGCGATAAACCCTCTAGGCTGGGCATTTGCGCAGCACGCCAAAGCCGGAGGCTGCAGGATATTCCCCTGACCGGCTTCTGCTACCATTCACGTTTCTACCAAGCATCTCGGACCATCATGGCCTTTCGCCCGTCGCCGGCTCGTGCTCCTGCCTCATTGTTGCGCGAAGCGAAGCCGCTCAGAGCTTTGTTCGGCGAAGCCCTTCGGCTCGATCGTCTGCAACAGCTGCTGGAGAGCCAGTTGCAGCCCGCAGCACGCGAACACTGCCGCGTGGCATCCTGGCGCGAAGGTTGTCTGCTGCTTATCGTCACTGACGGCCACTGGGCGACACGGCTGCGCTATCAGCAGCGGCGTCTGCAACGTCAACTGGAAGTGCTCGAAGAGTTCGCCGGCCTGACGCGTATCCAGTTCAAGGTACAGCCACCGCCCCCGCCCAGGCACACGCCGGCGCGTACGCAACCGCTTTCGAGCAACGCCGCCGACAGCATTCAGGCGGCAGCTGATGGCATCCGCGACCCCAAGCTTCGCGCTGCACTGGAACGTCTGGCCAGCCGCAGCAAAGTGGACGACTGACATCCTGCGACAAATGCTTGCCACTTCGTTGTTGCCCGGGGTCCGCCGCCACGGGTTAGCATGCCCCCATCGCAACGGAGAACGTTCATGCTGCCCAACCACCTGATCGTCGGTACTCGACCATGCTGATTGGCGCTCTGCTCATCCTGACCTGGCTGGTGCTGCTGATCCGATATCCATTCAGGGCCGTACCCATTTCACTGGGTGCCGTGCTCGGCCTTGCCTTGGTCGCTGGCTGGGTACTCTGGCAGGAGCATCGCGAAGAGCAGTTGCTCGCTCGTATCGAAATTCAGCTGACTCACGACCCTCGTCGCTGCGCCGGCGGGCAGCCGCTGCATGTGCGCCTGCACAATCACACCGACAAGAAGTTGCAGAGCCTGCAGTGGGAAGTCGCCGCCTATGCGCCGGGCTCGCGCACCAACCTGGCGCGACGCGCCTACGATGCACCGGACTACCAGGGGGGAGGTGGTCTGCAGCCCGGCGCAAGCTGGGAATCCTGCCTGCCGCTACCGCTGCTGCGCGCCGGTTACCGCGCCGCCACACTGGAGTTTCGGGCCGAGCGCGTGCAAGGCCGATTCGAGAACTGACGAAAGTCCGCTTCCTGCGCAGACTTTCAATCTTCGCCGCAGCCGCTTATGCTGTACAAATAAACAGTATCAATCTGCCAATGACCGAGGTGGTAAATGGCCGTCGAAGTGGTGTACCGCAGCAGTCGGGACCTGGAGCGCTTGTTCATGGATAAAGCCGAAGCCGATCGTCACGACAAGATGCTTGAGCTGGCAGAGGCGCTAGCTGCGGTGCTGCAGCAAGCTTCGCCGTCGCTGAGCGAACAGCAAGCCGAAGACATCGGCATCTACATGGCCAGGCACCGCGAGGTGTTTGCCAAGGCATTCAAGAGCAGCCCCGATGTTCTGACGGAGCTGACTGCGCAGGCATGAAATGAGATGAGATGGCAGGTATGCCCGCGACATTTTGCGGCGGTCAAGCCGTTGCGCCCGGGAAACTTGTCATCGCCTTGCCTGGTCCATTGCTGGCAACCCCTCACACAGGTATCCAGGCATGACGAGTCCATTTCAGAAGATCAGTGATGTGTTTCGTCCGCGCTACAACGTCAACTTCAGCATCGAGAAGCCCGATGGCAGCATTCTGCTGACATTGACGGGCTCGGAAGGCGTTGCAGTGAAGCGTTACATCAGTGCCGACCAATGGCGCGATCAACAGCAATTGCAGCGACTCATCACCAGCCTGCAAGTCAGTCTGGCCATCGAGCGCGGCGAGCAGTTACCACAACGGATGTCCCACGGAGGCTTGCAACCCGCACCAGTGTAATGTCATCAACCTGACTGCCTGCAGGTTGCGCCGCTCCGCCCCGAAACTTACCCAACAAAAACAAGAATCCATCTTCGTCTGACAGCCGCCAGGCTTGCAGCGAATCGGCGCTCCTGAACTTTGCTGTTTCAGGCGCGACGATGAATGACCCCTTGGATGACTGCTTGCTCTCAGAGCCAGGCCAGCGCTTTGGCCTTCGCCACCGCCTGAGTACGGCGCGCGACGCCCAGCTTCGTGTTGATCCTGCGCGCGTGGGTCTTCACGGTATGTAGGGATATGAACAGCTGTTCGGCAATCTCCTGGTTCGAGCACCCCTGGGCGATCAGCCGCAACACCGTCAGTTCGCGGTTGCTGAGCACCGTTTCATCCGCTGCCGGGAGCGTCATTTCCGGCTCACGCTCGTAGCTCAGCAGCCGCTGCCGAAGCGATTCGCCCTTCGCTGCGGGTAGCACTCGCGCCAGCCATTGCGGCTGCCGATACTGTAGTTCGTACAAGGGCTTGACCAGATGCTGACGCGCGGCCTCGCTGAGCGCCAGACGCAGCTCCAGCTCCGCCTCGGCGACCTGGTCATCGGCCTGTAACGCTTCCGCCAGACTGAAACGACACTCGCATGCCAGCCCCAGACGCTGGGCAAGCAGGTTCTGCTCGATCTGCTCACGCAAGGCTGTGATCGCTCGTGCTGGCTGTCCCTCGAGCACATCGATGACCGCCAGATAGCGCCGCACCCGAGGCAACAGCTCGTAAAATCCGGACGGCGACAGGTAACCCCGTCCTTCATACAGTTCCAGTACCTGATACAGCGCACCACGCGCCTTGCGCAGCTCGCCCTGATGCAGCCAGGCCACGCCGTTTATCAGCGGCAGGATGCCGCGGAATCTCGCCTCAGGTACATGTCGCCACTGAGACAGGCGCTCGGCGTCCCGCAGCCAGTGATAGGCGCAGGCAAACTCGTGACTGCGCGCGGCAAGCTCGGCAAGCCCGACATAACCGAAGAAACAGTAGGAATCACCACAGGTTTCGGTCTCCGCCTTACCGAGCTGATATGCCTCCTGCGCCGGCTCGTCGAGCCCCTGGTAAGCCAGCAGATGCCCCTGCAGCAGTTGCAGCCTGCCGATGAGAGGGCTGCGCCGGACGGAGTCACTCAACGCCTGGAGTGTCTCGTTGAGCACGCCGACCGCACGCTCGAACTCACCGGTGAGCTCAAGCAACTGGATTCGATCGACGCTGAGCATCACTTCGTAGAGCACGCTACCTTTCAGCCGTGCGAGTTTCATGCCTTCGCTGTTGTATTGCTGGGCAAGCTCGAGCTCACCTTCGGCCATCGCTTGCTGCGTAAGCACCTGATAACAGAGCACGCGCTGCGCCCAGGCGTGATCGGACAGTACCTCGAGCGCCTGCAGGCAGTTCTGGCGTGCCTCAGGCTCACCGCGCAGGCGGGCCAGAAACCCCCGAAGGGCCTGCCACTGAGCCAATAACTGGGCTTGCCGGCGCGCATCGGGTTGGGGGAAGAACTTGGCCAGCTCGGCCAGACAGTCATCCACTTCATCAAGTCGCGCCGAAATGATCAGCGCCCAGCCCTGCAAGACGATCAGGCGCGTGGTGCTGGCGAACAGGTCCTGTGGCAGCTCGCTTCGCCATTTCAGAAAGCGCGATACGTTATCGCCGATCAGCAGCTGTTCCTGTCCGTAACGCTGCAGGTAGTTGGCAGCGACCTCAGGCTGGCCGGCCCATAATGCATGCTCTACCGCCTCGCGCATCTCGCCGCGACTGGCGAACCACTGACAGGCACGCAGATGGGCCTGGGTCGGAGCGGTCGTTTCTGCGGAGCGCTGCAGCATCAGCGCCAGCGGCTTCCACAGGCGAAACCACTCACCGCAATTGTCGATCTGCCGAATGAAGAGCTGGAGCGTCTTGAGGATATCGAGGATTTCGCGACCAACACCGTCGAGCACATGGTCGCAGAGCTCTGCCGAGAAACGCGGCATACGCGCCAGTGCCAGCATGGCCCGCCGCACTTCATCGCTCAGTCCAGCCATGACCTCACGCTGGACGTAATCACGCAGCAATGGCGTTCCGGCAACCAGACGCTCACGCAACGCCTGCTCATCGGCGTGGAGCAACATCAGACAGACTCCAGCCGGCCACCCCTCCATCACACGATGCAATTGCTGAAAAGTCTCGGGCGAGAGCGTCAGACGATGGACGTTCAGGAGTTGCTCGAGCTCTTCGGCGGTGAACGCCAGCGCTTCCGCCTCCAGCTCCAGAAGGTGCCCTTGCAGCAGGAGCCGTGGAAGCTTCCACGCTGGCTGGCGGCGACTGGATACCCACCAACTGATTTGTGCCGGCCCCATGTCCAACAACATATCAATGCAAGCATCGAGTTCCGGGCTGTAATCACGCGGGTAGTCGTCGAGCATGATCCACAGCGGCTGCCGGACTTGTCGCAGCAGCGCCAGCATGCCGTTCTCGGAACGATCATCCTTGCCCGTCCGCTCCCCCAACGCATCGCTCAACTGGCCGTACAGCGCCTGAACCGTACATGCCCGCCCGCCGAGATCCAGCCACACCAGGCGTGTGCCCGGAGGCACCAAGCGCGCGCACTCGCTCATCAGCACGGTCTTGCCAAACCCGGCTGGGGCGCAGATCAGGCGCAGACGGCAATCGGTATCGAGCAGCGCACGAACCAGCCTGGGCCGGTCGATATGCAGCGGCGGCAGCCGAGGAATGGATGCGAGTTGCTCTACGGCACCTGCCTCTGCACTGAGCGCATCAGGAATGAAGCGTACGGACATGGCAAAGGTTCTCTTGTTCGAATCAGTCCATTGAAACACAGCGCGGTCTGTGCCAGGCATTGCGCTCGATCGTTACCACGGGCAGCCGAAACGCCAGCCTTGTCGTTGCACACGTCGCATATTGGGCTCGGTGTTCCAGCGATGCGATCGTCCTGACCTCGGGCACCGAATGGAAATTATCATCCACTGGTTCGCAGCAAAAAAAAAGGCGGCCACTTGGCCGCCTTATTCACAGGTTAAATGTCAGTCGATCAGCGCACCCCTGCGTTACGCAGGGCAGCCGGCGTGAAGTCCCGAGCGGACGCACGATAGCCAAATTCATGAGGTTTCTCCTCATTGCTCATGCCGTTGACGATGTATCTGCCAGAAATTACATCATAGAGCGCTTCGAATGCGAAAGCGGGAATCTTGTGTTGGTAGTACTGAACCATATGGCCTTCACCGACCCGCCACAGTTGCCCGCGGCCGTCATAGAGCTCCGATTGAACGATAGTCCAACTATCCTCATCTACGTAGAAGCGTCTTTTTCCGTAGATATTACGCTCACCTTGCTTTAGGGTCGCTTCGATTTCCCACACTCGATGCAACTCATAACGTGCTAAATCTTGATTTACATGCCCTGCACGAATCACGTCGGAGTATTTGAGATCGCTAGAGCTAATCTCAAAGCTGTTGTACGGGATGAATACTTCCTTCTTGCCGATTAGCTTCCAGTCGTAGCGATCAGGTGCGCCGCTGAACATATCAAAGTTATCGGTGGTACGCATGCCATCTGAAGCGGTACCCGGCCCGTCATATGCCACTTGAGGAGCGCGGCGTACACGGCGCTGGCCAGCGTTGTAGATCCATGCCTGACGAGGCTCCTTGACCTGATCCAGCGAGTCATGCACCAGCAGTACGTTACCTGCCAGACGAGATGGAGCTGTCACACGCTGTTTAAAAAACAACAGCGCGTTCTCTGCACGTTCTGCGTCCAAATCAGGCATATAACTTGGATAGGCGGCTTCATCCTCGAAGTGCACAAGATTGTAGCTTCCATCAACCTGGGGCGTGGCCTGAACGATATTTCGGCGGCCATTCTCACCGCGATATCGGGTAATGTGGTTCCAAACTATCTCCAAGCCGTTTTTTGGAATTGGGAATGCGTAGAAACGGCTTTCCGTGAAATTGCCTAAGCCATTGCCATTGGAAACCAGCTCCGTATTCAGCGCGCTTTTCTTAGCAGCCTCGTAGATTGCATCCGGAACTGCAGCAGTACGGTGAGTGGGGAATACACGAATCTTGTACGTTTCAGGATAACGCTTGAGCATAGCCATCTGACCTGCGGTCAGCTTGTCTTTGTACTGCTCGGCGTTCTGCGCGGTGATCACGAACTTGGGTTGTTCGTCCTTGAAGGGGTTGGTCAGATGACCATTCTTGAGCGGCGCGGCATCGGTTTTCAGGCCACCGGTCCACTCCGGAATGGTGCCGTCTGCGTTACCAGCCTTCTCCGCACCCAGCGGCGTGAGGGACGTTCCGAGCTTGGCGGCTTCTTCGGGGGAAACCGCGGCCATCACACTGCTGGCGAGCAGAGAGAAGGCCAAGACACTGAATAGCTTTCTTGTTGTTTTCATACGATTCCAGTTCCTCTTGATCTTGTTTACCGGAGGCCTTGCTTACCGTCGTAGTCCGGCCGACCTTCCTCATCGGCCGGACACAGCGCGGGTCTCCTTAGAAGTTCACGCCCACGCTGAACGCGAGGAAGTCGCGATCAACCAGCGTGTTGTAGTCGCCGCCGAAGAAGTCGGTGTAGGACAGGCTGGCGGTGTACATGTTTTGGTATTCGGCATCCAGACCAATGCTGACCGCTTTGGAGCCTTCGTTGAACAGGCCGTTCGGGCCATAACCGTCAACATCGTGGGAGAACGACAGGTTGGGCTTGAAGTTGATGCCGGCAAAGACGTTGTCGTAGTCCGCAATGGCGCGCAGGCGATAACCCCAGGAGTTGGCGGTTACGAAGCCATCATTCCCATACTCTGGCGTATCCAGACCATAAATGGAGTCACGACCGTAACGAAGCTCGCTCTTACTTTCCAGCCCACCAACATGTGCATAGCCGATCTCACCCACTACGGTGACTCGCTGAGCGCCCAAGACCTGATCGAAGAAGTGCGTAAACGTGGTCTGTAGCTGAGTGACTTCCTTGCGGTTATAGCCCCGATGTTCGATACCCGCCTGGCCGATCGCACCCGCGAAGTCACCGGTAGCAATGGAACCGCCGATGCCGGTAGCAAGCAATCCGGTGGTATATGTAGAGTTGAGAGCTACCGGAAGGTTTGGCCTATAGCTGATTTCACCAGACCACGCTGTGCCTGTTGGCAAGGTCGTAGAAAAGCTTGCGCCATACAAGCGGATATCTTCCGGATACTCGAGATAGTACTCGCCGTTGCTTAGCAAAGCGGCAGATGCCAGGCCGCTGAAGGCCGCCCCTGATGGAAGCGGACCGCCTGGAGACGGAGTACCGAGAAGCCCTAACAACGCCTGGATCTCAGCGGCGGATGCATTCTGGTAGCCGACGGTTGGCGTACGGCTGTGGTAGTTCATGAAATACAGACCGTATTCGGCCACGTCACCCAGCCACCGAAACGCAAATCCATACTGGCCGGAATCTCGAGCATCCCGGTCACCACCACGCGGAACTGTTACACCTTCAGGCCCCACGATAATGCCTAGATCGTCCAGGCCGGCATAATAGTCGGCACCGATCAATGCATTTAGCTGATCAATCGTAACCCCAGCACCAATGATAGCGTCGCGCTGAGCAGCAGATAGGACCGTGTAATTATCATCGCAACCATCGGCTGCAACGTCATTACTGGCGTAGAAGGTGCCGCAATTGTCGATGATCGTTTGATCCCACTCGAGCTGATAGAACGCCTCCATGCTGAGTCGATCAGTCAGACTCTGCGAGACGTAGAGCATATTGACAGGAATCAGGCCTTCCTTGATTTCAGCACCGGGGCGACGGAAAGCGGCCGCATCCAATGGGTTGATTGAGTTGATGCTGTTACCAATAAAAGTACTTTCACCCCAGCTCACTACTTGCTTTCCGAGACGCACGGTCCCCGGCAAATCACCAATCGCATAGTTGTGATAAAGAAACGCGTCCAGAATCTGCGCACCCGATGATTGAGCCGCCTCTTTCCGGTTGCTGTCGCTGATATCCTTGAACAGACGGTTTTCATCCTTCAGTTCGAAGTCATACCAGTACTTACCACGAATAAAGGCGCCGCTATCGCGATAACGAAGCTCAAGATCATGGACACCTTTGAAAATCTTGGAAAAGGTTTCGCCCTTCTTGAAGTTAAGCCGCCCATCATCCCCTGTCTGGGTATAGCCAGTTCCTCCATTGGCCAAGCCGACCAGATCCATGTCCCTGTCCGCCATGGACCAGCTGGCGCCCACAGACATGGACGAGTCGAACTGCCCCTCAAGCTCCCCGATATTGAAATTGACTGCGTAAGCCGGTGCAGCAGTGCCCAGCGCAACGGCAAGGGCCAGTGTCTTGGGCTGGAAGAATCCTTGCCTTGTTGTTTTTGTCATGAGGCGCTCCTGGTTGGTTCGAAGTGCGTCAACCCTACCCAGACGTAGAAGGAGGGTTAAGCGCACTAAGGTTTGATTTAGCTTGTAATCCTTTAGTATGAATAGCCTTTCCAGCAGTGGCTTTCAGCGTGATTTCGTTCGGCCATGCGTATTAAGGACGTTCTGAGCTTAGCCGTGAACGCTAGCAGCGCAAAGCCCGCCGCAGAGCCTTTCGTGCGGTTGGAATGGAGAAATGTCGGCTGGTTATCCGAAAGTAGTATTCATCACGCCGATAAGGCAGCCCAATCCGTCTGGATCAAGGCAGCCGGCATTGTGAACCACGAAAGGCAGCCAGCCCGACAACGAGCGGATCAGGCGTGGGCACACCGCCGCTGCGTTACTTTAGGAAGCGCAATGGGGCCAATCGAAACGTAACCGCTGTAGCTCCCAGATCGAAGCGCGCATGGCTGTCGCCGGGACGGCGAATCGTCGCGGCTACGTCGCTGCGCACCCATTGCGGGCGCGCATGACAATAAGCCCCGCCGAGACGCTTACATACCTTTTACGGCGTAGATACCCGGGGCGTTGCGCCAGTAGCCCTTGTAGTCCATCCCGTAACCAAAGATATAGCGGTCGATGCAGCTGAGCCCAACGTAGTCCGCTTTCAGATCCGGGCGCGCCTTGCGCTGGTGGTCCTTGTCAATCAGCACTGCGGTATGCACGGCGGCAGCCCCGGCATGACGGCAGAAATCGATGATTGCGCCCAGCGTGTGCCCCTCATCCAGGATGTCATCGATGATCAGCACGTCGCGATCGATGAAGGAAATCTCCGGCTTGGCCTTCCAGAACAGCTCGCCGCCGCTGGTCTCGTTGCGGTAACGGGTCGCATGCAGGTAGGACAACTCGAGGGGGAAGTTCAGCTTCGGCACCAATTTGCCGGAGAAGATCAGCCCGCCATTCATGACGCAGAACACCACCGGATTGCGCTCGGCCAGCTCGACGTTGATGGTTTCGGCAACCTTGGCGATCGCCGCTTCGACTTGCTCCTCGGTGTACAGACAGTCTGCCTCGGCCATGACTTGGCGGATATGTGCGAGATCGACGGACATGAAGCGATTCCCCCAGAGAGTTTAGTTGGGAGCACCAGCCGGGGCTGGCAGCTCGAGCGGTTGAATCGCCGTGATGCCAGGCGAACCCGGACAGCGAAAAACCTGACCAAACAGCCGATTTTCGGCCGTTCGCGAAAGGGCGGGGAAGATACCCACCCTCGCCGTGCGCAGCAAGTCTGCTGGCCGGATGACACGCGAATAGCCGCTGACCCGACGATGCTTTAATCTAAGCCGGTTTATTTGCCCGCCGGAGCCCACAATGCCCATTCGAGAGATCCGCCACCCGCTGATCCGCCACAAGCTCGGCCTGATGCGCCGTGCAGACATCAGCACCAAGAACTTCCGTGAACTGGCGCAGGAAGTGGGCTCGATCCTCACTTATGAAGCGACTTCGGATCTCCCGCTGGAACACTACAGCATCGACGGCTGGTGCGGCCCGGTGCAGGTGGAAAAGATCTCCGGCAAGAAGATTACCGTAGTACCGATTCTGCGGGCCGGCATCGGCATGCTCGATGGCGTGCTCAGCCTTATCCCCGGCGCCAAAGTCAGCGCGGTCGGCATCGCCCGCAATGAAGAGACGCTGCAGGCGCAGACCTATTTGGAAAAGCTGGTTCCGGAAATCGAACAGCGCCTGGCGATCATCATCGACCCGATGCTCGCTACCGGCGGTTCGATGGTCGCCACCATCGACATGCTGAAAAAGGCGGGCTGCAAGGAGATACGCGCCCTGGTCCTGGTCGCCGCACCGGAAGGCATCGCCGCCGTCGAGAAGGCGCACCCCGACGTGCTGATCTTCACCGCCTCCATCGACCAGCGCCTGGATGAGCACGGCTATATCGTTCCGGGCCTGGGCGATGCCGGTGACAAGATCTTCGGCACCAAGCAGAAGGACATCTGAGCATGTCGCATCCCGAGGAGCCGGTAGGCCGGCAGGTACTGGCCGGCGCGCAAATGCTGTTCGTCGCCTTCGGCGCACTGGTGCTGATGCCACTGATCACCGGCATGGACCCCAACGTCGCTCTGTTCACTGCCGGTCTCGGCACGCTTCTGTTCCAGCTGGTCACCAAGCGTCAAGTGCCAGTATTCCTTGCATCGAGCTTCGCCTTCATCGCCCCGATCATCGCTGCCAAGGGCGAGTTCGGCCTGCCTGCGGTCATGGGCGGCGTGATGGCTGCCGGGCTGGTGTACATCGTGCTCGGTTTCGCCGTGCGCCTGAAAGGCCCGGGCTTCATTGACCGCCTGTTGCCGCCCGTGGTCATCGCACCAGTGATCATTTCCATCGGTCTGGCACTGTCGCCGGTAGCAGTGAACATGGCCATGGGCAAGGCCGGCGACGGCAGTGCCCAGCTGATCCCCTATCAGACGGCGATGTTCATCTCGATGCCGGCGCTGGTCACCACCCTGCTCGTGGCAGTGTTGGGCAAGGGCTTGTTTCGGCTGGTACCGATTCTCGCCGGCGTCGCGGTCGGCTACGGGCTGTCGTTTGCTCTCGGCGTGGTGGATACCAGCGGTATCGCCGCAGCGCCCTGGCTGGCGATGCCGAACTTCGTCGCGCCGGAGTTCAATATCGGCGCCATTCTGTTCATGGTCCCGGTCGCCCTGGCACCGGCCATCGAGCACATCGGCGGCGTGGTGGCCATCGGCAGCGTGACCGGCAACAACTACGTCAAGAAGCCAGGCTTGCACCGCACGCTGCTGGGCGATGGCGTGGCCACCTCGGCAGCCGGCCTTTTCGGCGGCCCGCCGAATACCACCTATGCCGAAGTGACCGGCGCGGTGATGCTGACCAAGAACTACAACCCGAAGATCATGACCTGGGCAGCGGTCTTCGCCATCGCCCTGGCCTTCATTGGCAAATTCGGCGCCGGCTTGCTGAGCATTCCGGTTCCAGTGATGGGTGGCATTCTCTGCCTGCTGTTCGGCTCAATTGCCGTGGTGGGTCTGAGCACGTTGATTCGTCATCAGGTCGACCTGTCCGAGGCACGCAACCTGATCATCGTCTCGGTGACGCTGGTGTTCGGCATCGGTGGCATGGCATTCGGTTACGGCGAATTCACTCTGTCCGGCATCTCGCTGTGCGCGATCATTGCACTACTGCTCAACCTTCTGCTTCCCGGCGGGGACGGTTGGCGCAACAAGCAGCTGAACGAAGAGCTGTAAAAGTGTGGTACCGGCTTTGCTGGTGCCGCCGCTCGGCGCCCTGAGTGGGCGCCTGGTCGAGCGTATCGACTAGACTGGCGCGATGAACGATTCGACCATCCCCCACCAGCAACTCGAAGACACCAGCGTGAGCTGCGCCACCTGCGCGGCCTGCTGCTGCCGACTCGAAGTGTTGCTGTTCAGCGATACCGGCGTCCCGCAGCGCTACATCGACACCGATAGCTGGGGCGGCGAAGTCATGCTGCGCCTGGAGGACGGCTGGTGCGCGGCGCTTGATCGGGACAGCATGCGCTGCACGATCTACGAAAACCGGCCATTGATCTGCAGGGAGTTCGAACTGGGATCAGAGGATTGCCACGAAGAGCGCAAGGGCAGCGCCACGGCATATGGCTGAACGCTATGGGCAGTGCAGGGCTGGCGAAACGCCCTGCAGCACCTAGAGAAAACTCGCTTAGAACGCCATGCGGTAATGCAGGGCGTAGCTTTCGACACCATCGTTCGGCTTCTTGATGCCGGCGTTGGAATAGTGGATTGCGCGCACGCCCACTTCGTGGCCACCGGCGAAGCGCAGGCCCGCACCGATCCGATCCTCGAACTGGAAAGACGAACCGAGACCGTTGCCCTCAACCTCGGTGTTCTCGAACGCCGCGACGCCGATGCCTGCCTCGACATAGGGTTTGACCGATTCACCAGCGAACTCGTAGACGAAGACCGGGGCCAGCGAAATGCTGTGATTGCTCGACGACTCGTCGCCCTCCCAGTAGGTATAACCAGCATCCCAGTAGCCGGTCAGTCGGCCCACGCTGGTCTGGAACCAGCTGGTGCCGAAATCGAATTGCGCACCCAGGCGATAGGTCATGGTCGACTCGTCGGTCTGGCCGACCGCAACGGTAAAGTCTACGGCATGGGCAGCCGCCACCGAACCTACAGAGAGTGCCGCCACTGCAGCCAGGGAGAACAGTTTTTTCATGAGAACTTCCTTATCAAACACTGCATTTGTTTGGTTTTTTGGTGCCAGCATATTTGAGAAACCCCGCTGCGCTTGGAGTTCCTAGCGGGGGAAAAACTCGACTTTCGCGTTTTCGCCCCAAAGTATAGGCAACACGCTGGCCATTCGCCGCGGATCGCCGCTGCAATAGAAATGCTCGGAGGCCACCCCGCTGGCGAGCAGATGGCGCTCCGCCAGCAGATCGCGCAAGTGTCGCGCGACGGCTGCTCCGGTATCAATCAGGCGGACGTTTCCAGGCAGTAGCTCGCTGAGCAGCGGCCTTATAAAGGGGTAATGCGTGCAACCCAGAATCAGCGTGTCGCAGCCTTGTGCCAGCAGCGGCCCGACCCACGTCATCAGCATGGCGCGCGTTTCGGCACTGTTCAGATCGCCTGCCTCGATGCGCTCGACCAAACCGGGACACGGCTGAGTGATCACCCGTACATCTGCGGCAAAGCGATCGAGCAACGCGGCAAAGCGGGCGCTCTTCAGCGTTCCGGTGGTCGCCAGCACGCCGACGACACCACTTCGCGTGGCCTGGGCGGCGGGCTTGACGGCCGGTTCCATGGCGATGATCGGCAATTGCGGATACAGCTCGCGCAATTCGGTGACGCCAGCGGCGGTCGCAGTATTGCAGGCCACCACCAGCGCCTTCGCGCCCTTCTCGATAAAAAAGGCCGCAATGACACGGCAGCGCTCACGGATGTAGTCCGGGCTCTTTTCGCCATAGGGGACATGGGCGCTGTCGGCCAGATAGAGCAGCGACTCATGCGGCAGGCGCTGCCGGATCTCACGCAGCACCGAGAGCCCGCCTACTCCGGAGTCGAAGACGCCGACCGGTGCTGCGCAGTCAGCCATGGCTTGCGCCACACACCGCACAATGTGGATCGCGCTTGACCCGCAACTCACGGAAGCGACTGGACAGCGCATCGATCAGTAGCAGTCGACCAATCAGCGGCTCGCCGAAGCCAACCAGCAGCTTGAGCGCTTCCAACGCCTGCAGGCTGCCAACCATGCCCACCAGCGGCCCTACTACACCGGCTTCGCTGCAGGTCAGCTCGGCTTCGCTACCGTGCCCATAGAGGCAGTGGTAGCAGGGGCTCGTTTCGACTCGCGGATCGAACACCGAAAGCTGCCCCTCGAGACGGATCGCCGCACCGCTGACCAGCGGCTTTTTCGCTTTCACGCATGCGGCGTTGACCGCTTCGCGAATGGCGAAGTTGTCCGTGCAATCGAGCACCAGATCGACCCGCTCCACTGCCGCATCCAGGGAATCGGCGTCCAGCCCGCTGCGATACGGCACCAGCTGTACATGGGGGTTCAGCGCCCCCAGCCGGGCCATGGCCGAGTCGACCTTGTGCAGGCCAAGCGAGGGGGTGTCGTGAGCGATCTGCCGCTGCAGATTGGTCAGATCCAGCGCATCGAAGTCGGCCAGGTGCAGCTCACCGACACCAGCGGCCGCCAGATAGAGCGCTACCGGCGAGCCCAACCCGCCAAGCCCGACGATCAGCACTCGACTCTGTTTGAGGCGCAACTGGCCGTCGATATCGACCTGCTTGAGCAGGATCTGCCGGCTGTAGCGCAGCAGCTCTTCGTCACTCAGCATCCAAGCACCTCACAAAACGCAATCATGGCAGGCGGCCAAGGCTGATGCGCTCATGCCCACCCAGATCGAGCCGGCTTTGCACATCCTCGAAACCGCGGGAAAGCAAAAGCATGTGCACCGCCTCAGCCTGATCGTAACCGTGCTCCAGCAGCAACCAGCCACCCGACTGCAGGTGCGCCGCCGCCTGGGCGATGATCGTGCGGATGTCGTCCAGGCCATCCGCACCCGCGATCAGCGCACTCTGCGGCTCGAAGCGGACATCGCCCTGCAGCAGGTGCGGGTCGCTGGCCGGAATATAGGGTGGATTGCTGACGATCATCTGGAACCGCTCCCCGTTCAGACCGGCAAACCAGTCGCTCAGGGTGAACGCAGCGTTGTGCAGTCCGAGCCGCAGCCGGTTGCGCTCAGCCAGCCTCACGGCGGCCTCGATACGGTCCACACCGCAGACCTGCCACGCCGGCCGCTCGGTCGCCAGAGCCAGCGCAATCGCGCCGGTGCCAGTGCCCAGATCGAGCACCCGGGCCGGTGCAGCGGAGAGCAGTTGCAGCGCGGTCTCCACCAGCAGTTCGGTGTCAGGCCGGGGGATCAGCGTATCCGCTGCCACTTCAAGTTCCAGACTCCAGAAGCCCTGGCGCCCGAGAATGTAGGCGACCGGTTCACCCTGACGCCTCCGTGCGAGATCAGCAGCAAAGCGCGAGGCGCACTCTGCCGGCACCTCGCGCTCCGGCCAGGTGCGCAGATAGCTGGTCGACTTGTTCAGGGCGGCCGCGAGCAACCATTCGGCATCCAGCCTGGCGCTCGGCGAGTCCGGCAGATCGGCACTTTGCAGCAGGGACTCGATGGTTGGCATGAGGTGCTCTTAGCGCGGAGCGCAGCGAAAAGGATCAGTCGCCCAGCGCGGCCAGCTGGTCGGCCTGGTATTCCTGCAACAGCGGCTCGATGACCTGCTCCACGGCGCCGCCGATCACTTCGTTGAGCGAATACAGCGTCAGGTTGACGCGATGGTCGGTGACCCGGCCCTGGGGGAAATTGTAGGTACGGATACGTTCGGAGCGATCCCCGGAGCCGACCAGCAACTTGCGCGTCTCGGAGATTTCCTTGTGCGCCGCGGCGTCCTGGCGGTCCTGCAGCTTGGCGGCGAGCCAGGCCATGGCCTTGACGCGGTTCTTGTGCTGCGAACGCTCTTCCTGACACTCGACCACAATGCCAGTGGGCAGGTGCGTGATACGAATCGCCGAGTCGGTCTTGTTGACGTGCTGACCGCCGGCGCCGGAGGAGCGATAGGTGTCGATACGCAGCTCGGCCGGATTGATCTCCACCGCCGCCTGCTCATCCGGCTCCGGTAACACCGCCACGGTGCAGGCGGAGGTGTGAATGCGTCCCTGGGATTCGGTCTCCGGCACGCGCTGCACGCGGTGCGCGCCGGATTCGAACTTGAGCTTGGCGTAGACGTTGTCACCCTCGACGCGGGAAATCACTTCCTTGTAGCCGCCGTGCTCGCCCTCACTCTCGGAGAGGATCTCGACGCGCCAGCCCTGCTTCTCGGCATAGCGCGAATACATGCGGAACAGATCGCCGGCAAAGATCGCCGCCTCGTCGCCGCCGGTGCCGGCGCGGATCTCGAGGAACACGTTGCGCCCGTCGTTGGGGTCCTTGGGCAGCAGCATTCGCTGCAGGTTGGCTTCAAGCGTCTCGAGCTGGGCCTTGGCTTCGGCAACCTCCTCCTCGGCCATCTCGCGCATGTCGGGATCACTGTCCTTGAGCAGCGCCTGAGCGCCCTCGAGATCCTGCTGAACCTTGCACAGCTGGCGATAGGCGACGATCACCGGCTCGACTTCGGCGTACTCGCGGGAATAGGCGCGAAAACGGCTTTGATCGCTGATGACTTCGGCGTCGCCGAGCAGTGCGGTGAGTTCTTCGAAACGGTCCTGCAGGATGTCCAGCTTGTTCGGCAGCGAAGCTTTCATGGTTTTTCCGTGCCCTCGTGCAGGGCGAAGAGTTCCTGGGCCATGCTCAGCGCCTCGACGCGGCCCTCGGCTGAGAGTTTCTTCAGTTGCACGCTGGGTGCATGCAGCAGTTTGTTGGTCAGGCCACGGGCGAGCTGAACGAGAACCTCCTCGGCGCTGCCCCCATTGGCCAGCAGACGCTGAGCCTTGCTCAGCTCGTCGTCGCGAATGCGCTCGGCGTGCTGCCGGTAGGCCTTGAGCACATCAACTGCGGCCAGCTCGCGCAGGCGCTGCATGAAGTCCTCGGTGCCAGCCGCGACCAGCTCCTCGGCGGCCTGGGCCGCGCCCTGGCGACTCTTGAGGTTCTCCGCAACCACCTCATGCAGATCGTCGACCGTGTACAGATAGACGTCGTCCAGCTCGCCGACCTGCGATTCGATGTCCCGCGGCACGGCGATATCGACCATGAACATCGGCTTGTGCTTGCGTCGCTTCAGCGCCTGTTCGACCGCGCCCTTGCCGAGAATCGGCAACTGGCTGGCGGTGGAGCTGATGACGATGTCGCTGTTGTGCAACTCGTCCGGGATATCGGCAAGCAGGATCGCCTGCGCCCCTAGCTCGGCGGCCAGCGCGCTGGCCCGCTCGAGGGTGCGGTTGGCGACCACGATCTTCTTCACGCCCTGCTCGTGCAGATGGCGCGCGACCAGGGTGATGGTCTCACCGGCGCCGATCAGCAGGGCCTGGCTGCGTTGCAGATTGCTGAAGATCTGCCGCGCCAGACTGACCGCGGCAAACGCCACCGAAACCGGGTTCTCGCCGATGGCGGTGTCGGTGCGCACGGTCTTCGCGGTGCTGAACGTGGCCTGAAACAACCGGCCAAGCAGAGGCCCGACGCTGCCGGCCTCACGGGCGACCGCATAGGCCGACTTCATCTGCCCGAGAATCTGCGGTTCGCCCAGCACCAGCGAGTCGAGCCCGGAGGCAACGCGCATCATGTGGCGCACGGCCTGATCGTCGACATGCACATAGGCGCATGCCTTGAGCTCGTCGAGGCTGAGACGGTGATAATTGGCCAGCCAGGCGAGCACGGCATCGGCCTCGACCTGATCCTGTTGCAGATACAGCTCGCTGCGATTGCAGGTCGAGAGGATCGCCGCTTCGCGGGTCGGAGTGACGCGGCACAGTTGCCGCAAAGCCTCGACCATCTGGTCGGGCGTGAAGGCTACGCGCTCGCGGACGTCCACCGAAGCGGTCTTGTGATTAATGCCAAGCGCGAGGAAAGCCATGCAGAATCGCTGATTCGATAACAGAGCGCGCAATTCTCCTACTTCGTCAGATGGAGAACAACCATTGCCCTCGATTGTCGGATTCGATTGGTACTGCCAATCAGCTACCGAACCGGCCTGCGCGCCTCCCAGGGCCCATGGGCTTGACCTGCGGCTTGTGTCATCATGCCGCGACCGCACACCAGCCGTACATTTTCCCTATGAAAAAACTCGCCGCACTTGCCGCCCTGCTGTTCATCGGCGGCTGCCAGACCTTCACGCAGCAAGCCCCCGAAAGCAGTCCGCCGGTCGAGGACGCTGCCCAGGAGAGCTCCGCCAGCGACGCGGCAGAGTACGGCTCGTTCAGTCGCCAATCCCTCTATGCACTTCTGGTCGCAGAGCTTGCCGGCCAGCGCAACCGCTTCGACATTGCCCTGGGCAATTACGTACAGCAGGCGCATGCGACACAGGACGCCGGCGTCGCCGAACGCGGATTCCGTATCGCCGAATACCTTGGCGCAGACCAGGCGGCGCTGGATACCGCAATGATCTGGGCGCGCAACGCCCCTGACAGTCTCGACGCGCAGCGCGCCGCAGCCGTGCAGCTGGCCCGCGCCGGGCGTTACGAAGAATCGCTCGAGTTCATGGAGAAGGTTCTGCAGGGCCAGGGCGACACTCATTTCGATTTCCTCGCCCTTTCGGCCTCGGAAACCGACCCGGACACCCGCGCCGGCCTGCTGCAAAGCTTCGACAAGCTGTTGGTCAAACACCCCGACAATCCACAGCTCTCCTTCGGCAAGGCCGTGCTGCTGCAACAGGATGATCGCAGCGAGGAAGCACTGGCATTGCTGCAGAAGCAGCCGGACAAGGAGCGGCAGATCCCGTCGATCCTGCTCGAAGCACGCCTACTGCACAGCTTGCAACGCAGCGACGAAGCGATCCCGCTGCTCGAGCGAAGCCTGCGCCAGCACCCCGAGGACAAGCGTCTGCGCCTGACCTATGCACGCCTTCTGGTGGAACAGGAGCGCCTGGAAGACGCCAAGGGCGAGTTCGCCACTCTGGTCCAGCAGCACCCAACCGACGACGACCTGCGCTTCTCCATGGCGCTGGTCTGCATGGAGGCTGAGGCCTGGCGCGAAGCCACCGTGTACCTGGAAGAGCTGATCGAACGCGGCAGCCACGTTGACGCGGCTTACTTCAATCTTGGCCGTGCTTATCAGGCGATGGACAAGAACGCCAAGGCGCTCGACGCACTAGCTCATGTCGGCCCTGGCAACGAATACCTGCCAGCGAAACTGCTGCAGAGCCAGCTGCTCTATTCCGGCAATCGCGACCAGGAAGCGTCCGCGGTACTGGCCGACGCACGCCAGCAGCAGCCTGACTACGCCATCCAGCTGTACCTGATCGAGATCGAAGCGCTCTCCGAGCAGGGCCGCACCGAGCAAGGCTGGCAACTGGTGGAGCAGGCGCTTGCCGATTTCCCGGACGACCTCAACCTGCTGTACACCCGCGCCATGCTCGCCGAGAAGCGCGGCGATCTGGTGCAACTGGAACGCGACCTGCGCTTCATCATCGAGCGTGAGCCGGACAACGCCATGGCGCTCAACGCGCTCGGCTACACCCTGGCCGACCGTACTGATCGCCACAAGGAAGCGCTCCAGCTGATCGAGCAGGCCTACCAGCTCAACCCCGACGACCCGGCGATCCTCGACAGCCTCGGCTGGGTCAACTTCCGCCTGGGCAATCTGACCGAGGCCGAAGCGCTGCTGCGCAAGGCGCTGCAACGCTTTGCCGACCACGAAGTTGCCGCGCACCTGGGCGAGGTGCTTTGGGCCCAGGGTGAACGCAGCGAGGCCCGCGCGGTCTGGTCGAAGGCACTCAAACTACAACCGGACAGCCAGATCCTGCGCGAAACACTGAAACGGCTGACCGGATCGGAGAAGCCCTGACCCATGTCCCTGTTGAAAAACCTTCTTGCTCCCTGCCTGGCCCTCCTGCTTGCTGGCTGTGCCGGGCTTGGCCCCCGCGAATCGGTTGAAGGCCCCGGCAATGCCTCCGCCTGGAAAGAGCATCGCAGCCAGGTCGCGACGGTCGATGGCTGGCAGATCAGCGGCAAGATCGGCATTCGCGCACCGCAGGAATCCGGCAGCGGTACACTGTTCTGGCTGCAGCGTCAGGACTACTTCGACATTCGCCTGTCCGGCCCCCTGGGCCGAGGCGCCACCCGCCTGACCGGCCGCCCCGACGCCGTATCTCTGGAGGTCGCAGGCCAGGGCCGATTCGAAGCCGAATCCCCGGAGGCCCTGGTCGAAGCGCAGCTCGGCTGGCAGCTGCCGGTGTCGCACCTGCTCTGGTGGGTCCGTGGCTTGCCTGCGCCGGACAGCCGCAGCCGTCTGAGCCTGGACAGCGAGAGCCGCCTGGCACGACTGGAACAGGACGGCTGGCAGGTCGACTACCTGGCCTACGGCGAACACAACGGCTTCACGCTGCCCGAGCGCATCCGCCTGCAAGGCCATGACCTGCAGATCACCCTGGTGGTCAAGGACTGGCAAGCGCGCCAGCTGGGCCGCTGAATGCAGACGCTGACCCTGCCGGCACCGGCCAAACTCAATCTGATGCTGCATATCGTCGGCCGCCGCGCCGACGGCTATCACGAGCTGCAGACGCTGTTCCAGTTTCTCGACCATGGCGACGAACTCGGCTTCCGCCTGCGTGCTGACGGCGAGATTCGCCTGCATACCGAACTGCCGGGCGTCGATCACGACAGCAACCTGATCGTCCGTGCAGCGCGCCTGCTGCAGCGTGCCAGCAGCTGCTCGCTCGGCGCAGATATCACCCTGCTCAAACGTCTGCCCATGGGCGGCGGCATCGGCGGCGGCAGCTCCGACGCAGCGACCACCCTGCTCGGCCTCGACCACCTGTGGCAACTGCACCTGGGCGAAGACCAACTGGCCGCGCTGGGGCTGACCCTGGGCGCCGACGTACCGGTGTTCGTACGCGGCCGGGCAGCATTTGCCGAGGGGGTTGGCGAGCGCCTGCAACCGGTCGATTTGCCCGAACCATGGTTCCTCGTAATCGCGCCGCAAGTCTCTGTTAGTACAGCGGAAATATTTGCCGACCCAGAGTTGACACGTAATACCCCGGCCATTACAGTTCGCAGCCTTCTTGCAGGGGGCGGTCATAATGACTGTCAGCCAATAGTCGAGAAGCGTTATCCAGAAGTTCGTAACGCTTTGAGCTTGTTGAACAAATTCGTTCCGGCAAGCATGACTGGCACTGGAGCTTGTGTGTTTGGGAGCTTCCCAAACGAAGGCGAGGCTGATAAAGTCCGCCGCCAACTTCCAGACACTTTGCCAAGTTTCGTTGCCCACGGTCGTAACGTTTCGATGTTGCACCGAAGCCTTGAAAAACTGGCGCAGGAAGCGAGTGCGTAGCACACAGGTTGTACGATACAGGGGCGTCGCCAAGCGGTAAGGCACCAGGTTTTGATCCTGGCATGCGTTGGTTCGAATCCAGCCGCCCCTGCCATAACCTCCCAAGGTTCGTACGACTGCAACGGCACCAATGAAGTTGACCCTACAGGGGCGTCGCCAAGCGGTAAGGCACCAGGTTTTGATCCTGGCATGCGTTGGTTCGAATCCAGCCGCCCCTGCCATACACTTGAAGCTGTTCAGAAGCTTGCCTTTTGAACAGCTTTTTATTCATCGGACCCACCCTCAGGCAGGTACTGCGCGTGTCCAAGATGATGGTCTTCACGGGGAACGCCAACCCCGACCTGGCCCGGCGTGTCGTACGTCAGCTGCATATCCCCCTCGGTGATGCCTACGTCGGAAAGTTCTCCGACGGCGAAATCAGTGTCGAGATCAACGAGAACGTTCGCGGTAAGGACGTATTTCTGATCCAGCCGACCTGCGCTCCGACCAACGACAACCTGATGGAACTGGTGGTACTGGCCGACGCCTTCCGCCGCTCCTCGGCGTCGCGCATCACCGCAGTGATCCCCTACTTCGGTTATGCCCGCCAGGATCGTCGCCCGCGCTCTGCCCGTGTACCGATCAGCGCCAAGGTCGTGGCCGACATGCTCGACGTCGTTGGCGTCAACCGTGTACTGACCGTTGACCTGCACGCCGACCAGATCCAGGGCTTCTTCGACATGCCGGTGGACAACATCTACGGCTCGCCGGTCCTGGTCGACGATATCCAGGCTCAGCGCTTCGAGAACCTCATGATCGTCTCCCCGGACATCGGTGGTGTGGTCCGCGCCCGTGCCGTGGCCAAATCCCTCGGCGTCGACCTGGCGATCATCGACAAGCGTCGGCCGAAAGCCAACCAGTCCGAAGTGATGCACATCATCGGTGATATCGAAGGCCGTACCTGCATCCTCGTCGATGACATGGTCGATACCGCCGGCACCCTGTGCCATGCAGCCAAGGCGCTGAAGGATCATGGCGCCGCCAAGGTCTACGCCTACTGCACGCACCCGATCCTGTCCGGCCGCGCCATCGAGAACATCGACGGCTCCGTGCTCGACGAGCTGGTGGTGACCAACACCATCCCGCTGTCGGCTGCCGCACAGTCCTGCACCCGAATTCGCCAACTGGACATCGCGCCAGTGGTGGCTGAAGCGGTTCGCCGCATCAGCAATGCCGAATCGATCAGCGCGATGTTCCGCTAAGCGAAAAGCTTCGCGAATCGCACTGAACGTAATGTGCCCCGCCTCGTGCGGGGCTTTTTGCCCAACAGCCCGAGCGCTGGTCGCAAGCGCGACAGGTAATGTTGCTACTGGAGAATCACCATGAACGATTTCACTCTGAATGCCCAAGTGCGTTCCGACCTGGGGAAAGGTGCGAGCCGCCGCCTGCGTCGTAACGCCGCCCTGGTTCCGGCCGTCATCTACGGTGGCGACAAGGCCCCGCAGTCCATCAGCATCCTGGCCAAGGATTTCGCCAAGCTGCTGGAAAACGAAGCCTCCTTCAGCCACGTGCTGAACCTGAACGTCGACGGCCAGAACGAATCCGTTCTGATCAAGGCACTGCAGCGCCATCCGGCCAAGAGCTTTGTTCTGCACGCTGACTTCGTTCGCGTCGTTGCCGGCCACAAGCTGACCGCCACCGTTCCCCTGCACTTCATCAACCAGGAATCTTCCGTAGGCGTGAAGCAGCAAGGCGGCGAAATCCTGCACAACCTGAACGAAGTCGAAGTTTCCTGCCTGCCGCAAGACCTTCCGGAATTCATCGAAGTCGACATGTCCAACGTCGAAGTCGGCCAGGTTCTGCACATGACCGATCTCAAGCTGCCGAAAGGCGTTGAGCTGGTCGCCCTGGCCCACGGCAGCGACCTGCCGGTAGCCAACGTTCACGCTCCGCGCGTGAGCAAGGAAGACGCTCCGAAAGAAGAAGACGCTGCCGAGTAATTCACTCGCATAGTCGAAGAAGAGGCCCCCGTCGTGACTGCCGTAAAACTGATCGTCGGCCTGGGAAACCCAGGCCCTGAATACGACCAGACCCGGCACAACGCGGGGGCTCTTTTCGTTGAGCGTCTGGCTGCCCGTGAAGGCGTCTCGCTCAGCAACGATCGCAAGTACTTTGGCCTGGTCGGCAAGTTCAGCCATCAGGGTGAAGACATCCGCCTGCTTATCCCCACTACCTACATGAACCGCAGCGGTCAGGCGGTGGCGGCATTGGCCGGCTTTTTCCGAATTCCCCCCGAGTCCATCCTGGTCGCCCATGATGAGCTCGATATGCCCCCGGGCGTCGCCAAGCTCAAGCAGGGTGGCGGTCATGGCGGGCACAACGGGCTGCGCGACATCATCGCCAAGCTCGGCAATCAAAACAGCTTTCATCGCCTGCGCCTGGGTATCGGCCATCCGGGCCACGCCAGCCTGGTCAGCGGTTACGTGCTGGGGCGTGCGCCGCAAGCCGAGCGCGAAAAGCTCGACGCCAGCATCGACTTCGCGTTGGATGTTGTGCCGGAAATCCTGACCGGCGACTGGACTCGCGCCATGCAGCGCCTGCACAGCCAGAAGGCCTGAAACCTAACTCCGAGGCAAGATCACCATGGGATTCAACTGCGGCATCGTCGGTCTGCCCAACGTCGGCAAGTCCACCCTGTTCAACGCCCTGACCAAATCCGGCATCGCGGCGGAGAACTTCCCCTTCTGCACCATCGAGCCGAACAGCGGCATCGTGCCGATGCCCGACCCGCGCCTCGACGCGCTGGCGGCGATCGTCAAGCCGGAGCGGGTGATCCCGACCACCATGGAGTTCGTCGACATCGCCGGACTGGTGGCAGGCGCTTCGAAAGGTGAAGGGCTGGGCAACAAGTTCCTCGCCAACATCCGCGAGACCGACGCCATCGCCCACGTGGTGCGCTGCTTCGAAGACGAAAATGTCATCCACGTCGCCAACAGCGTCGACCCCAAGCGCGACATCGAGATCATCGACCTCGAACTCATCATGGCCGACCTCGACAGCTGCGAGAAGCAGCTGCAACGCGTCGCCCGTACCGCCAAGGGCGGCGACAAGGAAGCGGTTGCGCAGAAAGGTCTGCTGGAAAAGCTGATCCCGCACCTCACCGAAGGCAAGCCGGCACGCAGCCTGCTGAAGAACTTCAGTGACGAGGAAAAGCGTCTGACGAAGACCTTCCACCTGCTGACCACCAAGCCGGTAATGTACATCGCCAACGTCGCCGAAGACGGCTTCGAGAACAACCCGCACCTGGACGTGGTCAACGCCATTGCCGAGGAAGAAGGCGCCATCGTCGTGCCGGTCTGCAATAAGATCGAAGCTGAGATCGCCGAGCTGGACGATCTGGAAGAGATGCAGATGTTCCTCGAGACCATGGGCATGGACGAGCCGGGCCTGAACCGTGTGATCCGCGCCGGTTACGAGCTGCTCAATCTGCAGACCTACTTCACCGCCGGGGTGAAGGAAGTCCGCGCCTGGACCGTGCGCATCGGCGCCACCGCTCCGCAGGCGGCCGCGGTGATCCACACCGATTTCGAGAAAGGCTTCATCCGCGCCGAAGTCATCGCCTATGACGACTTCATCCAGTACAAGGGCGAAGCCGGCGCCAAGGAAGCCGGCAAGTGGCGCCTGGAAGGCAAGGAATACATCGTCAAGGACGGCGACGTAATGCATTTCCGCTTCAACGTCTGAGTCGCCAAGCCGTTTTCCTGATGTTTCATGAAACACCAGGAAAGCATGAAAATCCCAATAAAACCGCGCAGTTGCGCGGTTTTATTGTTTCATAGCGCTGCTTCAAGTTTCCCGAGCAGTCAATGCATGCCTGAGTACGCTAGCGAGTACAGCTCTTGGAGTATGAACGAATAAGTGAGTATAGTGCCGCTGTCGCCATGACAAGGAGTCAGCCACCATGCTTACCGACACGCACTGCCGCAACGCCAAGCCCAGAGAGAAGCTCTACCGCTTGAATGACCAGCGCGGGCTCTACCTCGAAGTCAAGCCCAACGGAGTCAAGGCTTGGCGATACCGCTTCACACTGGATGGCAAGGCCAGCATGTTTGCGCTTGGCGAATACCCTGCTGTTACGCTCTCTGAAGCCAGGGAACGCAGCGAGGCCGCACGCAAACTGGTCAAGCAAGGCATCAATCCCGCCCAGCAAAGGCAGCTCGACCGCATCCGGCAAGCCAGCGAAGCTAAGAACACCTTCGAGATCGTAGCCAAGGAGTGGCTGCAGACAAAGGACTGGGAAGATGTCACCAAAAACCGGCGTCTGGATATGCTGGAGCGCGTGGTGTTCCCCAGTATCGGCAATATGCCGGTTCGCGAAATAACGCCAGCCCATGTCCTGGACATCCTGCAGAAAACAGCAAAGCGTGGCGCCCCCACGGTCGCCGCCGAGGCGCGGCGCACCATGTCCGCCGTATTCGAGTTCGCCGTCGCCACCCTGCGAGCCGACAGCGACCCGGTTTGGCCGGTACGCAAGGCGCTACCAGCAAACAAGACCCAGCACAAACCGGCGCTGAGTAAAGAGCAGATCGGCAAACTGCTGAGCGACTTCGCAAACCACCGCTGCAGCTTTCAGGTAAGTCATTGCATGCAACTGATGTGGTGGACCCTGGCGCGACCGACCGAAGTGGCCGAGGCGGCCTGGGATGAGTTTGACCTTGAGAAGGCTGTTTGGCGTATCCCGGCGCAGCGCATGAAAGCACGCAAGGAGCACGTCGTGCCTCTGCCACGACAGGCAGTGGAGATGCTCAAAGGACTGCATGCCATTACCGGCAACCGCAAGCACTTGTTTCCTGGCCGAGATGATCGCAACGCCCCTATGTCCGCCGCATCACTTCGCCAGGCACTCAAGGTTTTGGGGTGGAGTGGCGCCTATAGCCCACATGCCACGCGGACCAGCGGCAGTACCCGTCTTAACGAGATGGGCTACCGTCCCGATGCCATCGAGGCGCAGCTTGCCCATGCCGACCAGAACAATGTGCGTCGCACCTACAATCACGCCACCTATTTCGATGAACGTCGCGCCATGATGCAGGAATGGGCGGACAGATTGGACGAATGGAAAGAGCAAGCACAGGCATGACCACAAAGATCATGGCTCCAGATATTCCCAACTCCGATGCCGTCGCCGAGCTGCGCACCAGAGCAGAGGCAACCTGCGACCGATATGGCGTTCAGCGCCGCGAGCAATGTGTAAATGCTTTTCTGCGGCTGGCAGAAAGTTTTCGTTGGCGTACGATGCCGCCCCCTGAAATTGAAGAAGGCACACTTGAGCAACTAAAAAGACTCCGAGATGCGGCGTCCCGGTTAAGCAAGGCGCTTCGAAGCCTGGACGAAGAGTCGGCAGCGCTATTACCCGAATTTCTGAGGAAGGACCTGCCTACCCATAAGCTGTTCTGCGAGTCGCTACACTCCGTGAGCAGGCAACTATCAGCGTCCGGAGCAAGCAGAGAACATGAGGCCAAGGAGCTGATCGCGAAGCAATTTATCGTCACCTGCCAGCAATTCAGAATTCCGATCAAGTGGAGCAAGGAGTTCGAGTACCACTCGGTGAACAGCAAGAACGAGCCATCCGCCTATCTCCTCGGCGCCATCTATGCTGCAGGCGGCATGAAGGCCGATGCTGATACCACGCCTGCTCATCGCGCCAATCACTATCTGGGGCGTTTCAGCAAAGGATTTACCGTCGCTATCGATGGAGTTGTAGTCCGGGTGCTGCTGAAGAAAACAGTGATAGAGCCCAATCTTTACATGTCCCAGATAATGAAAGCCGTCTCCGAGGGACGTGAACCAACCCTGCCCACAAGCAGCATCCTTACGGCATCTTGCCAAGGATACGAGCTTGGATTGTCTCGGCCATTTTGTGAAACATTCTACTGGCACAGCTGAGGCCACTGCTCGACACCGGTTAGCATGCTGGGTGATTTCAGGCCCGAGAATAGGGAGTGCAGGTGACAACCGTGCTCCCTGACTTCATAACCAGATCTTTTGCATGATCCCTTCGTGTTTCAACACGTTAAGAGGAACAGCATGCAAATCATCAAGACGCAGGATGTCTGCACGAAGATCTCGGTCAGCCGGACAACCCTCTGGCGACTTTGCCAGACTGAAGATTTTCCGAAGCCAGTTCGGCTAGGCCCTGGCGGCCGTTCGATTGGCTTTTTTGCCCACGAGATCGACGCGTGGCTTGAGACCCAGGCGGCGGAGCGTGAGCACGCCGGTTGTCTGGCTCGCCAGAGGGCGAAGTCATGAGCCGCATCCGCATTGATGACTCTGCGGAATATTGGTGGTCTCTGCCTTGCAGCCTGCTGCGCGATTCGCGGCTGAGCTATGAAGCGCGAGGCGTGGCTTGCCACTTGCTCTCGCTAGGCCGTAACTGGCAGTTGCGCGCTGTCGCACTGCCGCGCGTGCTGCACGATCAGTCGCGAGCGAAAGGCCATCTTGGGCGAGACCTTTGCCGCCGCATCCTGCGCGAACTGGAAGATGCCGGCTACCTGGCGCGGAGGAAGTTCCAGGACGAGGAAGGGCTTTGGCGATGGGAGTCCGTGTTGACACCCGTTTCGCAAAAGGTGCCACAGACATCCATGACCGGCTTGGCCGGCGACGGAGAAACCGTGGACGGCACATCCGTCGCCGGTCAGGGCGGTGATATAGGTGTAGGTGAATACAAGGAAGAAGTAGTAGTTAAAAATATAAAACCACTACTACAGGCCGGGGCTGTGGATAACTCTCCGCAAACTGGAGAGACTTCCGCGCCCTTGGACTTGTCGCACCCTTCCCTTCTACCCTACCTGCGCGTCATAAGCGACGTAACCCGCCGCTTCGGGCCCTCGCTCACGGCAGAACAAATACAGCTTGCCGCTGACGAATTGGCTGGCGTGCTATCGGCGGCCGGCAGTGGCAAGCATGTGGGCATCCGCTCCGTCCGCTCATGGTTGCTGGCCGTGATGAATAGCGCTGTCGCGGGGGAATTCATCCCTGAGTTCGCGCCGAATATCGCCCGCTGGCGAAAGAACCGACAGGAGGCGATGGAGGCAGTGCAATTGCGCGCCCCTGTGCAACAGTCAGAAGCCGAGCGTCAAAAAGCAAAGGCTGAACGCATAAAGGCCATCGCCGATTTGAAAGCGATGTTCCAGGGCCGGAAGCAATGATCGACGCGGATGAGATGGTTGCGCTGATCGAATCGTGCCGGCGCGAGATGCAAGCCATGCTTCCGGCCGATGAATTTGCCAGCTTGAGTAGCAAGACCAGGCAAGACTATCGCCAGCTCGGCCGAACGCTGCTGCAGCGTGCCCGCTACGCCGAAGGTGGGGTGGCCGAAGTCATGACGGCCACCCAGCGTCCGACAACCTTCTACAAACGCGTCGCAGCGCTTCGCTACTGCCTGTACGCCGATCTTGTCGAGCAGCTGAAAAGCCTGCGTTCCGCGCTCTCTGCTCGACCTATGGACAGGTTGCAAGTCATGGCCATCCAAGCCCAATTGCAACAACAGCGTACATTTCTGCGCGAGTTCGAGGTAGCCCGACAAAGCGGCCCTACCGATGAGCGCCGCAAGCGTGCCAGCAAGCGGCAAGCCTTGCGCGGCCTCCCCGGCGACTGGCGCGAGCGACTGTATCAGCGCGCTGCGAAAGGCAAGTATGCCGATGCGATTCTGGTCGTCGCGCTGACCGGCTGCCGCCCGGAAGAGCTCCGGCAAGGCGTGCACATTCGCCGGGTGAACAATCCGCGCAGCGGCATGGGCGAGATCAGATTCGAGATCGATGGCGCCAAGGTCAAGGCGCATCAAGGCCAGCCGCACCGCTTGATCGCCTATGGAGCACACGATCCTCATCCATTGCTGGAGGCTCTGCGCATCCGTCTAGCGGGGCGGCGGGAATTGCTCGTTTGCATTGACAGCCCGGTCAACTTTACCGTCGAAGTCCGTCGGCTAGCACGTAGCCTCTGGCCGAAGCACAAGCACGCTATCACGGCTTACTGCCTGCGCCACCAATGGGCGGCCGACCTGAAACGGCACGCGGCTGCGGACTCAGTCAGCCAGGGGCTGGGACATGCCAGCGCCAAGACACGGCGACACTACGGGCAAGCCAATCAGGCCAGCAGTCGGCGTGCCCTGCAACCCATCGTCATCGAGGCGGAGCGCCCTGTAAAGCCGACTACCGCTAAGGGGCCGCGTCATCGAGCAGCCTCAAGCACGGAATCCACGCCCTGAAGAGAATCATGGCGAGGTGGGGCAAAATGCAGTACATTTGCGTGACATCACTGACGAGACGCTGCCATGTCACGCCTGAAGGACGAAACCCTATCCATCCGCACCTCCGCTGAGATCAAGCAACTTCTGCGCTTGGCGGCTGATCGTGAGCGTCGCTCGGTGGCCTCAATGATCGAAATTCTGGTGTTGGAGTACGCTCGTACGCATGGCCTGAAACCAGATCCTCAAGGTGAGCCAGTAAAGGGAGGGGTCTGAGGATGGCGAATGCCAAGGAAGCGCAAGCGCGCATCAAGATCAACAAACTGCTGGAATCTGCTGGCTGGCGCTTCTTCGATGACGGCAAGGGCAAGGCCAACGTAGCGCTGGAGCCCAACGTCAAGCTCAGTCAGGCCCAGATCAATGACCTGGGCGAGAACTTCGAAGCGACCAAGAATGGCTTCGTCGATTTTCTGCTGCTGGACGAAAAGAGCTTCCCGCTGGTGGTACTGGAAGCCAAATCCGAAGACAAGAACCCGCTGGTCGGCAAGGAGCAGGCGCGTAAATACGCAAAGTCACTCGACTGCCGCTTCGTGATCCTCTCGAACGGCAATCTGCACTACTTCTGGGATTTACAGCAGGGCAACCCGCACATCATCACCGCGTTCCCGACTCCGGACTCTCTCAAGAGCTACCGGAAGTTCGAACCTGACCAGAGGCGCCTGATTACCGAAGCCGTCGGACGCGACTACATCGTCCAGACTCAGCTGCCGGGCTACGAGAGGGAAGCGGGTTGGCTCAATGCGGACGAGCGCCCAGCTTTCATCGCCAAGAACAAGCTGCGCTTCCTACGGGACTACCAGAAGAAGGCGCTCAATGCCATCCAGGACGCAGTGGCTGAAGGCTCGACACGCTTCCTGTTCGAAATGGCGACCGGCACCGGCAAGACCCTGACCTCTGCTGCCGTCATCAAGCTGTTTCTTCGCACGGGCAACGCCCGCCGCGTACTGTTCCTGGTGGATCGACTAGAGCTGGAGGATCAAGCAGCAAAGGCGTTCAAGGACTATCTGAAGAACGACTACGCTACAGTCATCTACAAAGAACGCCGTGACGATTGGCGCAAAGCCGAGATCGTGGTCACCACGGTGCAGTCGCTGCTGTTCAACAACAAGTACAAGCGCCTGTTCTCGCCCACCGACTTCGACTTGGTCATCTCGGACGAAGCCCACCGCTCTATTGGCGGCAATGCCCGAGCCGTCTTCGAGTATTTTGTCGGCTACAAGCTAGGCTTAACCGCAACGCCGCGCGACTATCTCAAGAGCTTTGACGCGAGCAAGCCCACCACCCGCGACCCGCGCGAGCAGGAGCGCCGCCTGCTGTTGGACACCTACCGCACCTTCGGTTGCGAATCCGGACAACCGACCTTCCGTTATTCGCTGCTGGATGGCGTCAAGGATGGCTTCCTGATCAACCCTGTGGTGGTTGATGCACGAACCGACATCACCACCAAGCTGCTATCCGAGCAGGGCTATGCCGTGATGGCCCCCGTCGGTGAAGACGGCCAGCAAGAACAGAGCTTTGTCTCCAAGGACTTCGAGAAGAAGTTTTTCTCCAAGGCGACCAATGAGCTTTTTTGCCAGACCTTCATCAAGAACGGTCTGCGTGATCCAGTGACCGGCGAGTTTGGCAAGGGCCTGGTATTCGCCGTCAGCCAGAACCATGCCGCCAAGCTCACGCAAATCCTGAACGAGCTTGCTGATGTGCTGTGGCCCGGCAAATACCAGTCCGACTTTGCGGTACAAGTTACCTCCAGCGTATCCGATGCCCAGCAATACACCATCAACTTCACCAACAACAACCTGCTGGGTTCGGCCAACTTCAATGCCCTGTACAAGACCAGCAAGGCGCGCGTGTGCGTGACAGTGGGCATGATGACCACCGGGTACGACTGCCCGGACATCTTGAACCTGGCATTGATGCGCCCGGTGTACTCGCCGTCCGATTTCGTGCAGATCAAAGGACGCGGCACGCGCAAGCACAACTTCCTTGAACAACTGTTCGATGACAATTTGAAGCCGTTGATCAACGAGCCAGAAAAGGCCCGCTTCAAATTCTTCGATTTCTTCGCCAACTGCGAATACTTCGAGGAAAAGTTCGACTACGACGAAGTGCTCAAGCTGCCGGCGCGCAGCAGCGAGGGAGAAGGTCAGGGTGAAGCGCCGCCACCACCGACGGGCGGGCTCTACGAGCACACGGGCGCCGATGCCATCTTCCACGTAGCCGAACAGCAAATCGGCTACGAAGGCATGAAGATCGACCGGATGTTCTTCGAGAAATTCGAGGATCAGGTCAAAGCCGACCCGATGCTGCAGCAGCAGGTTGAAAACGAGCAGTGGGAGCAGGCCATTGACTACGTGACCAGCCAGCTGTTCGACAAACCCAACGAGTACTTCAACCTGGAGAAGCTGCGCCGTGCCGCCGGGGTGGATCGACGGCTGAGCCTGAAGGAAATCCTGCAGAAGATTTTCGGCCTGATCCCGTACTTCAAGAGCAAGGATGAGCTGCTGGAGGATGAATTCCAGGAGTTCCTGCTCGCCAACCAGAGCAAGCTGGCCGAAGACCAGGGCATCGCTGTGCTGGCGATGAAGTACTTCTTCAAGGCGTATGCCACTGACGCAGCCCTGCGCGCGATCATTGACGACAAGCGCTTCGGCGAGCTGAACGTGAACCCGGCCTTTGGCGTGGGCGACCTGCGCGCCGTGCCGCCCGAGTGGCGCGAAGGTATTCCCGAGTACGTCAAAGACTACGTACCGCTCAACCAATTCATGTAAGTCATTCAAGGCCGCCCAAGCGGCCGAACGAGAAGAACAACACCATGCTGGATACCGACACCAAACGCCGAATCGACTCCTGCCGCGACATCCTCGTCGGCAAGGTCCCCGACCCAAAAAGTCAGGTCGAACAGATCACCATCGCGCTGATCTACAAGTTCATGGACGACATGGACGCCCAATCCGAGGAGTTCGGCGGCAAGCGCAGTTTCTTCGTCAATGGCTTCGAGAAATACAGCTGGAGCAAACTGCTGGCGCCCAGCATGGGGGGCAGGACACGCTGAACCTTTATTCCGAGGCCATTGGCAAGATGACCGAGAACACGCACCTGCCGGCGTTGTTCCGCGACATCTTCAAGAACGCCTACCTGCCTTACCGCGATCCGGAAACGCTAAAGGCATTTTTGAAGGAGATAGATGGCTTCTCCTACGATCATTCGGAGCGACTGGGCGACGCTTTCGAATACCTACTGTCGGTGCTGGGCAGTCAGGGCGATGCGGGCCAGTTCCGTACGCCGCGACACATCATTGATTTCGTGGTTCGAGCTGTTGCCCCCCAAAAAGGTGACAGGGTTTTGGACCCTGCTTGCGGCACCGCTGGGTTCCTAATTTCGGCCTACAAACACATTCTTAGAGAGAACTCGCCAATCGAAGAGCGAAATAACTGGCAATTACAGCAAGGTGCGTCAGTCGCTGAAACCTCAATTGAAAGTCCAATGCACTACAGCGGGGGTCTTTTGACCCCGATAGAGCGCCAAAGAATTCATGAAAACATTAGAGGATTTGATATTTCGCCGGACATGGTAAGGATTTCACTAGTAAATCTCTACCTGCACGGATTTCGCTCCCCATTGATCGAAGAGTATGACTCTTTAACTCAAGAAGATCACTGGCAAGAGAGTTATGACACGATCTTGGCCAATCCACCTTTTATGACGCCTAAGGGCGGAATTAAACCCGGCGGCGGCAAAAACTGAGTGCAACACCTGACCTTTCCGGTACGGTGCTGCCCCTATGTCTTATACCGAACTCAGCGTTGAAGAGCGCGCCACCATTCAAATCGGTCGTACCCAAGGCTTCAGCCTG
>NZ_JACXXG010000027.1 GCF_014764705.1 Stutzerimonas kunmingensis | reverse complement strand
GACGCCGGGCACCTCGGACTAACAATGCCACCCCTGCGTCGCTGCGCTCCGACTGCCTGTCCGAATGATCGTGGAACAGGTGTCCGGATCAGCGTGGGCTGAGTGTCCGAATGGCGTGGAATCCGCATCCAGACGCCGTCGCTCAGTTTGCCGGCACGCAAGGGCAACAGACCCACATGTAACCAGGCCTTTCCGATACAGATCACCAGAGCTAGCCTGTCTGCATGAGCACCTTTCGTGACCTTCCAGAATCGTCCCTTGTTGGGGTGCCATCGTGTTTTTGGGGAAAAAAATGCGGTGGCATGAGACGATTTGAACTCCTGAACTGTCGTTACACCGAGGTCTTCGGGTTTGACTGGCTCCACATACCCTGCCGAACGCGCCAGCAGAACATCCATGCCCTCGGTCATCGCATGCTTGAGCCAGCGCGCCTTTAACTTCCACATCTGCTCGACGATCGACTCTGCGCAAGCGATGCGCTTATGCATGCTTTCCGGATCTCCACCTTCAAGTATCCATGCTTCAAGCGCCATCCTTGTCTCCTTCGTTTTTCCCGAGATTCGCTCAACTACTCGGCGGTATTCGCCGAACGCAAAGCGCAAGTTATCCAGGCGACCGCCATCATTGCTGCACGAGAGCCGTACCTCACAGCGTTCGAGCCATTCGAGCACGTCTGTGCCGTAGCTGCAGTGCCGGTAACCAGCCTGCTCCTTGCCGTTCTCATCAACTAGGCGCAATCGCCCATTTCCGTCTGGCTCGATTGCCCATTCTGCCAGGCTCCTTTTGCTTGGATTGCGTGAACCTTTAGTCAAGAAAATCAGCAAAATGTCCTCGGGAAGCGCCTCCCGCTCCGTTTGGACAAACTCAACATATCGACGGACCTGGCCTCTCTGGTCTGGGGCATCGAGCTTGTTTTCTATGATCAGGTAACGACGTCCGTCGGTGAGGCAAAGATCGATACGATTTTTCTCGCGAAACACCTTCAGACGCGACAGGTCCAGCCAACTCGCTAAATCGCTACCGAGCATAACCATGAACTCCCTTGCGAACGCGTTTCCCTGCCGGTGCGAACCTTGGGGGTTGAGCCATGAGAAGATCACTCGTGAGTGCAACCGTACTTCGTCATTGGCTTTGAGCATCGAGGTGATCAGGTTGAAGTCGTTTGGCTGGTCGCGTAGCCAGTCGTCATAGACCTGGCTATAGGCCATGAAGCCGGATAAAAAATCGTCCGACGTCAAAGATCGTATAAACGGGACGCCGTCCGAAGACGGCTCTTCAGGAGAGATAATACTTTCCATAGCCACTTGTCCTTGCTTGTAGTCGTCGATGCCGTAGTGCGAGCCCTCGCGGCCGAGGCCGGACGCACACGATTGAAGAGCTCGCAGACTCGGGAAGCCCTACGCTATGGCTGACGTAGGAGGACTATTTGAAAGAATAAGCCCTGCACAGCTCTCAGTTGGAGCGCACCGCACGCAGAAAATCGCTCCAGCGTCGGACTAGGTTGTGTGGCAAGGCGCGCATGGTGCGGCCTGGTCGGCGCATTGAAGTTCAGTTATCCCGCGGGCTCGGTGATCGGGTTCACAGAACACCCGACGGATGCATCTAAAACGAGCGTGAGGTCAGGTTGATGCGGTTCGGTGCGGCGCCGCCGGCCTGCGTCGGCACCGGTTGCATTGCCCTTTTGTGGGGCGGCTAAGTCTCGTAATGCAACAGTGTGGAGCGCGACGGGGGCTGAATTCGTTCGAGAAACGACGATTTTTCTTGCGCCAAAGGCTGGCATATATCCTGCTTGGAGTCATGTATACAAGCTTGAATATAACTATGTATACCTCTAAGGACTTCTGCATATGTCGGACTGTAATCGTCGTAACTTCCTCAAGCTGGCTGGGCTTATCGGCGTTACCGCCGCGATGCCTTTCAGCACATCCCGCGCAGCAGATAAGCCCCTGGTCGTTGGCTTCGTTTATGTAGGGGCTAGGGATGACTTCGGTTACAACCAGGCACACGCTGAAGCTGCGCGCATCATTCGCAGCATGCCCAACGTCAAGGTCATCGAAGAAGAGAACGTACCGGAAACCTCCGCAGTGCAGCAGGCGATGGAAGCGATGATCCGTCAGGATGGCGCGGAGCTGATCTTCGCCACCTCCTTCGGCTACTTCGATCCCCACGTTCTACGCGTGGCCCAGCGCTACCCCGATGTGCGTTTCGCGCACTGTGGTGGCCTGTGGGACGAGAGCAAGCATCCGAAGAATGTCGGCAGCTTCTTTGGCTATATCGATGAGGGCCAGTACCTCAATGGTGTGGTCGCCGGCCACATGAGCAAAACCAAGCGCATCGGCTTTATCGCGGCCAAACCGGTTGCCCAGGTGCTGCGCAATATCAACGCGTTCACCTTGGGTGCGCGCTCGGTTGATCCGGAGATCACCACCACCGTGATCTTCACTGGCGACTGGTCGCTGCCGGTACGCGAAGCTGAAGCAGCCAACGGACTGATCGACCAGGGTTGCGACGTGCTGACCTGCCACGTGGATGGCCCCAAGGTCATCGTTGAAACAGCCGAGCGTCGCGGTGTGATGAGCTGCGGTTACCACGCCAGCCAGGCGGCTCTGGCCCCCAACGGTTACCTGACGGGTGCGGAATGGAACTGGGAAACCCCATACCGGGCACACGTCGAAGCGGCCCAGAAGGGCCAGACCATGAACAACTTCCTGCGCGGTGGCCTGGCCGAAGGGTTCGTCAAGACCTCGGTCTACGGCGCAAATGTCAGTGCTGCGGCCCGTGAGCAGGCGGACCGGATCAAGGCGTCGATGATCGCTGGCGAGTTCACCCTGTTCAAGGGACCGCTGAACGACAACAAGGGCAACGTGGTGCTGGCCGCTGGCGAGTCGCTGGGGCAGACCGACGTGGTGCTGGAGCAGATGAACTACCTCGTCGAAGGCGTGCGCGGCGATATCTGATCCATGAACCCACATTATCTAGCAAGCAGGTTGGCCAGGCTGGCATTGCCTGGCCTGCCTACCGTGCTTTCGATCATCAGCTCCTTTGCGCTGTTCGTGCTGTTCCTGGCCTTTCAGGGCAAACCGGCGTTCGAGGCCGTCAGCCTGGTGTTCGAAGGCGCCTTCGGTTCGTACTTTGCGTGGGAAAGCACCCTGCAGCGCGCCGCGCCGTTGATGCTGACGGCGTTGTGCGTGGCACTGCCGGCGCGTGCCGGTCTGATCATCATCGGTGGCGAAGGCGCACTGGTACTGGGCGGCTTGGCGGCCGCGACGCTGCCGCTGTGGCTGAGCGGACTGCCGCCGCTGGCGACGCTTATCGCCATGGGACTGGTGGCGATGCTGGTCGGTGGCTTCTGGATCGGGCTCAACGGCTGGTTGCGGCAGAAGCGCGGGCTGAACGAGACCATCGGCAGCCTGCTGCTTTCCTATATCGCCATCGCGCTGTTCAACCATTTGGTCGAGGGGCCGCTGCGTGACCCTTCGAGCCTGAATAAGCCGTCCACCGTGGGGCTGGATTATTCACTGATGATCGGTGTGATCAGTGAGGATTCGTTCCGCGTTCACTGGGGACTGGTCGCCGGCATCATTGCCTGCGTGATGGCCTGGGTGCTGGTTCGCCACAGCGTCAAGGGCTTTGCCCTGGACGTGGTCGGCGGCAATGTGCGCACGGCGCGCATGCTGGGCTTGCCGGTCGACCGACTGGTGATTTTGACCTGTGTGCTCGGCGGAGCGGCGGCCGGGCTGGCCGGCATGTACGAGGTCAGCGCGGTGCAAGGCAGCGCCAACGCTTCGCTGATCGTCGGCTATGGCATCAGCGGCATTCTGGTTTCCTTTGCCGCCCGGCATAACCCGCTGGCGATCATCGTCTGCGCGACGCTGGTCGGCGGCATCGAGGCCAGCGGCAGCCTGCTGCAGCGGCGGCTGGATCTGCCCGACGCCACGACACTGATTCTGCAAGGCCTGCTGTTCACCAATCTGCTCGCCTGGGAAGCGCTGGTGGGCAGGATCACTGGATGGCGCATTGCCCTCGAGGAGCACGCCAACAAGGTAAGGAGCGCCGAGGTGCAACATGGGTGATCTGGATTTCGTGACCTTCCTGCTGGCCCTGTTGGCGGGTGCGGTGCGGGTTGGTACGCCGTTCCTGTTCGTCAGCCTGGGCGAATGTCTGACGGAAAAGAGTGGCCGCATCAACCTGGGCCTGGAAGGCATTCTGGTCGCCGGTGCGATGACCGGCTACGCGGTCGCCTACCTGTCCGGCTCGGCCTGGACCGGGGTGCTGGCAGCGGGTGGAATCGGGCTGTTGCTTGGCCTGCTGCATGGCCTTGTCTGCTCGCTACCGCGTGTCAACGACATTGCCTTCGGCATCGCGCTGATGTTGCTCGGTACCGGCCTCGCCTTCTTCCTGGGTAAAGCCTTCATTCAACCGCAGGCCCCGATGCTGCCATCCATTTCCCTGGGTGCCTGGAGTGATGATCCCGGCATGCGCTCGGCTTTGAACATCAACATGTTGTTCTTCATCGGTGTGGCGTTGGCGATCTTCCTGCACTGGGGGCTGCGCAGCACGCGTTGGGGGCTCGTTCTGCGGCTGGTTGGGGACCATTCCGAGTCGGCTCAGGCGCTGGGCTACCGCCCGCTGCGGGTACGCGTCATGGCCACGGCCGTGGGTGGCTTTCTGGCCGGTGTCGGTGGCTCCTACCTGTCGCTCTATTACCCCGGCAGCTGGAACGAGGGGCTGTCCAGCGGTCAGGGCCTGATGGCTGTGGCACTGGTGATCTTTGCCCGCTGGCAACCGCTGAACTGCCTGTGGGCCTCGATGGTGTTCGGTGCGGCCGGCGCCATCGGCCCGGCGCTGCAATCGGTAGGCATCAGCTCCGGCTATTACCTGTACAGCGCGGCACCTTACATCCTGACGATGCTGGTGATGCTCGCGACCTGTCGTCCAAACCGAACACTGACGGGAGCTCCCGGCGAGCTCAGTCTCAATCGATAGAGGTAATGACATGGCAAGTGGACTTGGTGGGCTGAACAAATCACCTAATGGTGTCGTGATCGGGTTGGCACAGCTGACACTGCCCGACCCGCACACCCGCGACGAACTCTGGACCCAGACGCAGAAGGTCGTGTCGATGATCGGCAAGGCCCGGCGCAGCATGCCAGGCATGGACCTGATCGTATTTCCGGAGTACTCGCTGCACGGGCTGTCGATGGATACCTCACCCGACATCATGTGTACCCTGGATGGGCCGGAAGTGGCGGCGCTGAAGCAGGCCTGCATCGATCACAGCATCTGGGGCTGCTTCTCGATCATGGAAGCCAACCCGCACGGCAACCCCTACAACAGCGGCATCATTGTCGACAATACCGGTGAAGTGCGCCTGTACTACCGCAAGCTGCACCCCTGGGTGCCGGTCGAACCGTGGGAACCGGGCAATCTCGGCATCCCGGTCTGTGACGGTCCGCGCGGCAGCAAGCTGGCCCTGATCATCTGCCATGACGGCATGTTTCCGGAAATGGCCCGTGAGTGTGCCTACAAGGGGGCGGAAATCATGATCCGTACCGCCGGCTACACCGCACCGATCCGCCATTCATGGAAGATCACCAACCAGGTCAATTCCTTCACCAATCTGATGCAGACCGCTAGCGTGTGCATGTGCGGTTCCGACGGCACCTTCGATTCGATGGGCGAAGCCATGTTCGTCGATTTCGATGGCACGCCCATGGCCGAGGGCGGCGGGCGGGCGGACGAGATCGTCTCTTGCGAGCTGCGTCCGGACCTGGTGCGCGAGGCGCGCAAGCATTGGGGCGTGGAGAACAATATCTATCAGTTCGGCCACCGCGGTTATGTGGCGGTCAAGGGCGGGGCGCAGGATTGCCCCTACACCTACATGCATGACCTTGCGGCTGGCCAGTACCGCCTGCCCTGGGAGGACGACGTGGTCCATACCGATGGCAGCAGCTGCGGCTTTGCCGCGCCCGAGCGACTCTACAACCCGCACAGCCAGGAGTAACACCGTGAGCGAGCGCTTTCTTGTTTCCGATCCTTATCCCTGGCCGTATGACGGGCGGTTGCATCCGGCCAATACCGCGCTGATCATCATCGACATGCAGACTGATTTCTGTGGTGAAGGCGGCTACGTCGACACCATGGGCTACGATCTGGCGGCCGTGCGTGCGCCCATCGAGCCGATCAACCGTGTGCTGAAGGTCATGCGCGAGCAGGGCTTTCATATCATCCACACCCGCGAAGGGCATCGCCCGGACCTGTCCGATCTGCCGGCCAACAAGCGCTGGCGATCCCGGCGCATCGGTGCCGGCATCGGCGATGCGGGTCCCTGTGGCCGCATTCTGGTGCGTGGCGAACCGGGCTGGGAGTTGATTCCGGAGCTGCAGCCGCTGGCTGGCGAAGTGATCATCGACAAGCCCGGCAAGGGCTCGTTCTGCTCCACCGACCTGGAACTGATCCTGCGTACCCGCGGCATCGAGAACCTGATCCTGTGCGGCATCACCACCGACGTCTGCGTGCACACCACCATGCGTGAGGCCAATGATCGCGGCTTCGAGTGCCTGTTGCTGGAAGACTGCTGTGGTGCCACCGATCCGGGTAACCACCTGGCTGCGCTGCACATGGTCAAGATGCAGGGTGGGGTGTTTGGTGCTGTGTCCAACTCGGCGTCGCTCGTCGAGCTGTTGAGCGAGCGTTGAGCATGCGTGCGATCAGCCTGGAAATCATCGGCGCGAGCAAATCCTTCGGCAGCTTTCAGGCGCTGGCGGGGGTGTCGTTGACCGTGCGCGCCGGTACCGTCCATGCGCTGTTGGGCGAGAATGGCGCGGGCAAGAGCACGCTGGTCAAGGGTATCGTCGGCTACGGTCCGCTGGACGACGGCGAGTTGCTGGTCAACAACCGCCAGCAGCAGATTCGTACCCCGCGAGACTCTCATGCGCTGGGCATTGGCATGGTCTACCAGCACTTCACCGTCGCGCCGGGCCTGAGTGTGGCGGAGAATCTGGTGCTATCGCGTGGCGATCTGGGCTGGCGCATCGACTGGCCTCTGGAGCGCAAGCGCCTCAATGACTTCATGCAGCGTATGCCGTTCCGGCTGGATATCGAACGTCCGGTCAGTTCGCTGGCGGCGGGCGAGAAGCAGAAGCTGGAAATCCTCAAGCAGCTGTATCTGGACCGGCAACTGATCATTCTCGACGAACCGACCTCGGTACTGACGCCGCAGGAGGCCGAAGAGGTCTTGGGCCTGATGCACGATATGGCTCGCCGTGGGGATATTTCGGTATTGATGATCACCCACAAGTTCGGCGAGGTATCGCGCTTCGCTGACGATGTCAGCGTGCTGCGCAAGGGCCGGCTGGTCGGCAGTACCCAGGTCAGCGCCACCTCCCAGGAGGAACTGGCCACCTGGATGATGGGCGCCTCCGAAGCGGCTGCCGAGCCGGCCAGCCAGCAGCCGGTAGACCGCGACGCCGCACCTCGGCTGGAGGTGTGCGAACTGAGCGTGGCCAATGACAAGGGCACATTGGCGGTCAGCAAGCTGTCGCTGGACGTGCGCCCTGGCGAAATCGTCGGCATTGCCGGCATTTCCGGCAATGGCCAGCGTGAACTGACCGAGGCGCTGCTCGGTCAGCGGCAGTCGGTCAGTGGCGAGATTCGCATCAATGGCGCTCCTTACCAGGCCAGCCGCCGGGAGATGCAACGGGAGAAGGTATTCAGCCTGCCGGAAGAGCCCCTGCGCAATGCCTGCATCGCCGGCATGAGCGTGGCGGACAATCTGGCGCTGCGCAATTTCGACCAGCCGCCACTGTGCCGCCAGGGTTGGCTGATCAACCGGAAGGCGATTCAGACCCAGGCCGAGGCCCTGATCGAACAGTTCAACGTGCGCCCGGCGGACCCGCTGCGGCCGATAGGTACGCTGTCAGGCGGTAACGTGCAACGTGCGGTCCTGGCCCGCGAGCTGACCCACGACGTGCGCACGCTGATCGTCTCCAACCCGGTGTTCGGCCTGGATTTCGCCTCGGTGGCGATCATCCACCAGCGTCTGCGCGATGCCCGCGCCCAGGGTGCCGCCGTGCTGCTGCTGAGCGAGGATCTGGACGAGTTGCTGGAAATGTCCGACCGCATCCTGGTGATCCACGAGGGTGAAATCAATTTCGAGGTCGCCGCTGACCAAGCTGACCGTGCCACGTTGGGTCACTACATGGCCGGCGCTGACCATACGGCAGGTGCAGCATGATCAGCGTGCCGGGCAAGCCGGGCGCCTTCAGCTTCGATCCGGCACGTACCGCATTGGTCGTTATCGATATGCAGCGGGACTTTCTCGAACCAGGTGGTTTTGGTGCGGCGCTGGGTAACGACGTAAGTCTGTTGCAGGCCATCGTCCCGGCGGTGGAGTCGCTGCTGGCGCTGGCCCGGGAGAAGGGCATGCTGGTCATCCACACGCGAGAGTCGCATCTGCCGGACCTGTCTGACTGTCCTGCAGCCAAGCGGGAAGGCGGCGCAGAAGGCTTGCGTATCGGTGATCCGGGGCCGATGGGACGCATCCTGGTGCGTGGCGAGCCGGGCAATCAGATCATCCCGTCACTGGCGCCGATTGCCGGTGAATGGGTGATCGACAAACCGGGGAAGGGGATGTTCTACGCGACCGGTCTGGGGGACAGGCTGGCCGCACAGGGCATTGAGTGTCTGATTTTCGCGGGTGTGACCACCGAGGTCTGCGTGCAGACCAGCATGCGCGAGGCCAACGACCGGGGCTATCGCTGCCTGTTGATCGAAGACGCAACCGACAGTTATTTCCCTGCCTTCAAGCAGGCGACCCTGGAGATGATCGTCGCCCAGGGGGGGATCGTCGGACATACCGCCACGTTGGCAGCGCTGGACGCTGCCATGAACGAGGAATGAGCGTGGACAAAGAGCCATTGATCAATCTGCCCCATGTGGTCGAGGCCGTGCGCCTGGCCTTCGAGGACTACGAGCGCGCCCTGCTGGCCAATGAGTTGGAGGTGCTGGACGACTACTTTTGGGACACCGACCATACCGTGCGTTATGGCGTTGCCGAAAACCTCTACGGTGCGCGGGATATCGCCGCCTACCGGCGCATCTGCACGCCGGTAGGGCCCGGCCGCCAGCTGCGCAACACGGTTATATCCACTTTTGATGAGAACTATGCCACCGTCAGCACGGAATTCAGCGACGGTGAAACCCTGCGTACTGGCCGGCAAATGCAGACCTGGGTACGCTTTCCCGCCGGCTGGAAAGTGGTTTCGGCACATGTAAGTGTCGATCTCAGTACGCTCTGACAGACAGGTGATGCCATTCTCAAGCACCAGACCAATGCCCTGGCGCAGCAGATCTATCAACGGTTGAAGCAGGAAATCTTCGACTATCAGCTGCTGCCCCATGACCGCTTCAGCGAGACCGAATTGGCCGCGCGCTACCAGGTGTCGCGTACACCGGTGCGCGATGCGCTCTATCGTCTGGAGCGCGAGGGCTATCTGGAAGTGGGGTTTCGCCGCGGCTGGACCGTCAAGCCGCTGGATTTCAACCAGATCGACGAGCTGTACGACCTGCGTGTGGTACTGGAGAGCGTCGCCATCGAGCGTCTATGCGGCCTGCCGGATCTGGCCGGCGCGCTTGTGGAACTCAATCGCATCTGGATGGTGCCGCCGGGCGAGCGCGAGCACGGCATGAAGCAGGTCGCCGATCTGGATGAAGCCTTCCACAGCGGTTTGCTCGCAGCCGCCGGAAATCGGGAAATGATGCGTGTGCACGCTGAAGTCTGTGATCGCATCCGTATTGTCCGGCGCCTGGATTTTTACAAGAGCGCTCGGATCGAGGAAACCTACAACGAACACGCACGCATTCTGACGGCACTGGCATCACGCCGGCGCGATGAGGCGCAGATGCTTCTGCGTTCGCATATCGAACAGAGCAAGATCGAAGTACGCAAGATCAGCCTGTCGATGCTGTCCGAGGCACGCAACAGTCTTCAACAGGCGTAATCCCGCGTTCGACTCGAAAAGCCGGACCTCGGATAAGCCGATAACGCGGGTGTCCGGTCAATGCCTCAACCGATGCCGAGGCACATGTATTTTTGCTCAATGTAGTCGTCGATGCCGTAGTGCGAGCCCTCGCGGCCGAGGCCGGACGCACACGATTGAAGAGCTCGCAGACTCGGGAAGCCCTACGCTATGGCTGACATAGGAGGACTATTTGAAAGAATAAGCCCTGCACAGCTCTCAGTTGGAGCGCACCGCACGCAGAAAATCGCTCCAGCGTCGGACTAGGCTCCTATCTCGGTCATCCGAGGCCACCAACCGCCATTGTCATTGGTGTGGAACAAGACAAGTGGCCAGACCTGCAGAGAAATGCTGCATGTGGTCCATTATGCCATCATGCCGGCGGGCTCCGAGGACAAGGTCAACTGGTGGCTCCGCCCTCCATACATGTCGTGGGGCTGGGATGGGTACGGCCACTGCTAGTAAAGGGACGTCTCAGCCTGCTTTCCGATGCCACGCGGCCGGCTGATCCAGGCCGGACTTCGCCGGATCGTTTCAGCCACTAGCTCAGGAGCAGTGCCGGCCTGCTCGATTAGGTCGTGTGGTTCCAGATGCCTGCCGTCTAGTAGCTCGGCAGGCTGAACTCCCAGCAGCCGTGCAATACGGAACAGCCATGCATCTGACGGCAAGGGAAGCGCTGCAGGCGCCCCAAGAGTTCCTGCCAGAGCATTGATGACTTCGTCCTCGGTAAGCGGGCGGTCGAAGCCGGGTACGGGCACCACCGCCAGCAGCTTGTCACCGTATCGCATGTGCGCTTCGCCTTTGATGATCGCAGTTTTCTGGTCGCCGGTTCGCTGGGTTACACGGCCATCGACCACCATCAAGTGCAGCCAGACGCGATCCGGGCGGGGACCATTGGTGGTAGTCAGTCCGACCGATTCGTTTTCCTGAAAACTGCTTGATGCAGCACCGACGAAACTGACAAAAGCTAGTTCTGTCGGTTCTGTCGGTTCTGTCGGTTCTGTCGGTGTGCCCTCAGTGTATTTCTGGACCTTGTTAAGCCACCTGCCCATCGTTGGAGACCTCCTCTACCCAACGGTACGTTTTGGTTGGTCGGCCGCCCATTGGTGAGGGGTCCATCACCTGCTCCGTCAGATGTCCATAATCGACCAGCACCTCAAGCGCACTCGCGACCTCCTCAGGAGTAGAGAGCCCGCTCCAGCTCCGGCGCTGAATCTCTCGGGCCTTCACAGGGTTGGGCAGCTTTGCTTTGCGTTTCAGAATCAGCCGGGCGCCTTCGATGCCACCATGCGTCGCGGCGCTGTACAGACGGTTTGCGTGACCGCGTAAGTAATCGCCCCAGTCCAAAGCGCGACCTGTTGCGACACCTCCGACCGCTTCGGTGCCGCCGTCCAGAAGCTCGAACAGCAGAGCAAGACCAGCAACAGTCTTGGGCATCTTGAGCAAGTGACTCTGCATCGCCGCAGGCATTTCATCGCCCCGAGCGTCGATTTGGATCTCCTCCATCCATTCGATGAACATGGCCTGCGCTTCGGGTGTGAATCGCAGGCAGGCCGGCTCATCCCCGTTGCCTGGCAGCTCCAGGGCGTGCAAGCGATCAAAGGTGTTGAAGTAGCGGGTACGAGCGCACGTGTCGGGCGCTCGGTCGATCCATCGCCACGACTTGACCGGGTCAGGCCAGATGGCGAGCTGCAGTCGCTGGATCAGACCATCATCAGCGATACCTCGCAGGGCACCGCGCACGAGGGGCGCGATACGGCTGGGTTGAATACCGCCGATAACCGACAGTGTGCAATTCTCGATACGGACAGTCCCACGTCCGATGCGGTCATAGGTGAAACTACTGTTGCCGTTAAATGCCTCCAGGAAGAATGCACGATCCGATTGGCGGTCCTCTTGCATCAACAGACTTATCCAACCCGACAGCTCGTCACGCACCATCAAAAGCCCATTCGGGTTCTCGCGCATCCGCTCGCCCAGCGCCTCGAACGAAGCATCATTCACAATAATCCGCTCTAACGACGGCTCCTCGTCGCTGCCTTCCGTGGATGCCAACGACATGATGGCTTCCTCTCTTTGGCCTTTCTGCATCAGCTTTCTAGCAGTTGTTTTGGCGAGACTGATCTCAATTTCGTTTACTTCGACTTCAGCCTTGTACTGCTTCGCGCGTTCCTTCCATTCGACCGCCGCGCGAGCCTCGATGCTATTGAGGGGACGCAGCATTTCAGCCATCGATGGCGATTTCATTGTGCTCGGCCCACCGATGAGAGCTCCCCATGCGGTCGGGGTCACGGTCCAGTCATCGTGCTGCTTTGGGCGTATCAGGGCCTTGCGGCCCAGCACTGCAGAAAGGGCACAAATGGCTACTACGGCAGCGTAATCGGGTGCCGACTGCATTCGTTGCGATACGTCCAGCACATAAGATCGAATCGATTCCGGCAGCATCTCCGGCTCGATCGACGGTACGGGGGGGAGCGCATCGGGCAAAGGCCGGGGAGTCACGTGCTGTTCGAGCTCGGGCCAATGAGAGGCGTAGAGATCCTTGTTCATGCGCGCACCCCCACCATTTCAAGGCGGCGGCGTGCGGTTTCTAAACGACTTAGATCGGAAGGCGACAGGTTCTTACCTTGGGCGAGCAGCGACAGACCGAGAGCGACGATGTGCTGCTCATGCTCAATGGCGGCACGGCTCGGGCTTCGACGAGGGGGACGCTGCTTGCTGCCCGGGTGCAGGTCGGCGAGGCCCAAGCCGATGGCGGCCAATACGTCAGTGGTTTTCTCGCCACCGAAGTCATGCAGCAGGACGCGTCCATCATCGAGTTCACGAATGGACAGGCTCGGCGTCTTGTCCGCACGGGTAGGGCAGCGGGCCATCCATTTGTGCTTTCCGATTGCCTTAACGGCATCTAGGCGAGGGAGTACCACATCGATCGGAGAGGGCATCAATGCAAGCCCTCCGGAGCTTCGTGAATCGTTAGGAGAGTTGCGTCGATTAACTGAATCAGGGTGCGGCGGCTCAACCCTTTGATATGCATTACTGTCGCCAGGCTCAGAAGGGTAGCCATTACAACGACCTCGATCGGAGCGCTGCTCGCACGTGCATGGGCAACAACCAATGGGAAGATCCGGTCAAGAATGAACGCCTCATGATCCGCGGCGTGGTGTTCGGTAGAGACGTTCAAGCGCGAACCTCCACTAGCCAACACAGAGCGATCAATATCAGCGGGGGGATCAAGCTCAGGATGTGTCCGTACATGTCCAGCAACGTGATGAAGCTATGAGAGCTAACTTTCGACAGAGGACCTATTGCGTCGGGGCGGGTCGACTTTTTCACGCGCGGCCCTCCATGCGGTCGGCGACCCACTGGTCGATCTGATCGCTGGGCCAGCCAACGGCGCGGGTGCCAATCTTACGAGCCTGGGGAAACTCCCCGCGCTTCATCAATTCGTAGATCCAGGCGCGGCCAAAGCCGGTGGCGTCCATGACCTGCTGTAAGCGGTAGATACGGCGTTCGGGGCGGGAGAAGCGGTGGGGCGGGGTAGCGGTAGTGGCAGACATAGCCAGACCTCCATTGCGTTCGTCGACGCGTAGTGGATTTGGCTATGTATTCAATACACCAGCTCAGGACGGCACCATGCCGAGATTCAGGTCCCGAGTTTTTCCGGAAAAAGTCAGGAGTAGAGTTTTTCCGACGTGGCCTCAACGGCGGCCATCGCTTCTAATTCGGCCAAGCTAAACAGTAGGTCGTTGGCTAGCTTTGGAACGGTCTTTCGAAAACTGTCGCCTCCTTTGCAGTAGCCAACTGCCTCAGCCATGACGTGATGCGATATGCGGTTGCCGGTTTCCATTAGCCAGATCCGCAGATCTAAATACGGTAGCAGCCCGTACCCCTTCCAATCTCTATAGGCTGGGCGCTCTCGCTTGCTGGAGCTGATTGGTTGCCGTGTTCGTGCTTTCTTGAGCCAGTCCACAAAGGCTTCGACCAGCACTGGGTCTGGCGCTCTCATGTCGACCAATAAAGGTTCACCGGTTTCCATTAATGCCCCAACTGAAGTGCTGATAAGCTCTTCTGGTATTACCTTTAAGGACGTTGTTTGGATTAGGCTCCAGCGGTTCTTTTTGCTCTCCGGGCAAAGGCCGTTTTCATAGTCTTGATGGTCAGCTCGATATTGATTTATCAGGTCAAGCAAAGTCAGGCCGCGCACGGGGTTCCCGTACGGAACTTCCGAGAAATCTCCCATTACTTGAGACCAAGTGCTGTCGGAGAAATCTCCAAGTGGGCTTTCTCTCAAGAGCGTTAGCTCTGTTTTGGCCGCCTGTAGCAGCTCAGACATGTAGGGGAGATCTAGCCCCGCGTTTGTAAAAGACACGAAGCAGTCGTGAACATACTTGCGTGCGCGGAGCTGGGTAAGCCACTCCGCAGCTCCAAAAGCCTCTGTCTGTTGGTATTTTTCCAGACCGAACCACTCCGGAAGATCTTTCACTCGGGCAATCTTAGCCACCGCTACGCCCTCCCAGGCGTCCCACTTACTGAATGGGTCGGCCAGCCGGGCAGGTGGGAAGTCTGCTTTTCACCCAGTCGGGCTAGGCTGGCCGGGTCTGGGTCATGCGCGCTTGAAGTCGCCCTGAATGACATTAGCGGCTGGTGAGGTGGTCGCGTATTGCGCCCAGTCAATCATCAGAGAACGGCGTTTATCGAAAATATCGCCGCGCCAGTAAGCTGCTTCGGCCCCTTCGGCAATTTTATGAGCCAGTGCCATTTCGCAGACCTCGCGCGGATAATGCGTGCGCTCCGCTGCCCAGTCGCGGAAGGTGGAGCGGAAGCCGTGGACGGTTAGATGGCCTATGTTCATGCGTCGCATGGTCATGGTCATGGCCAGGTTGGAGAGAGGCTTGCCGGGTTTCATACCTGGGAACAAAAATGGGCTGCGCTCGATGCGGGGCAGGGTGTCCAGCACGGCCAGCGCCGCATCGGACAACGGCACGCGATGCGCCTTGCCGGCCTTCATCCGCTCCGCAGGGATCGTCCAAGTAGCCGCTTCGTAATCAATCTCGTCCCACTTGGCGTTTAATACCTCGCTGGTGCGGCAGGCAGTGAGAATCGTCAACTCTAGAGCGCGGGCGCTGCTGGCCTCCAGCGTCGCCAGTTCGACCATGAACGCCGGCAGGTCGGCCCAACGCATAGCAGCATGGCTTTTCACGGCGCGCACCTTGGACCGCTTGGGCAGCAGCTTGTCCAGGTGGCCACGCCAGCGGGCCGGGTTCTCGCCTTCGCGCAGCCCTCTCGCCTTCGCAGCATCCAGTACGAGTTCAATGCGGTTGCGCACGCGGCTGGCGGTCTCGGGCTTCTCTGTCCAAACCGGCTGTAGGATCTGCAGCAGGTGCGCTGTGGTTACGTCATGCGTCGGCAGATGCCCAATGGTGGGCTCGGCGTAAGTGGCGAGCGTATTTTCCCATTGTTGGGCGTGTTTGATGTTCTTCCAGCCGGCGCGGTGCGCAGCGATGTAGTCGGTGGCCACGGTCTTGAAGGTTACGGCACGGGCCTTGGCAACCCCCAGGGCGAGGCGCTCTTGCTCGATGCGCTGGCGCTCTTTCTTCTCCTCCAGTTGCTGACGCTCACGGTTTGCGTCTCGCGCATCAAGAGGGTCAATGCCGGCTTTGGTCAGCTTGCGGCACTCTGTGGCTTTTTCACGGGCTTCTGCAAGGCTTGTCTCGGGGTATCGTCCCAAGCCCATCATGCGAGGCCGGCCGGCAACCTTGTAGCGGAAAACCCAGCTTGTGCCCCCGGTCTTGCTGATTTGAAAGTACAGCCCTTCGCCATCGCCGGTCATGCCGGACGTTCCGGCTTTCACCAGACTGTCCACGGTTCGAACCGTCAGCTTTCCCATTCGCGCCTCCCGACCTACATCGTCTGAACTCTGACCTACACTCTGACCCACACCTTTGCCGGTAGCTTTGGGTGTAAACGTCTGGCGCTCTCTGGACGATGATAGGCTGAAAAGCCCGAAATAAAAAGGATACAGCGTGGTTTACCGGATGTTGCTTACTCTTGATGGAAGTAGAATTGGCGGACTATCTCTCCGCCATTACATATAGCCTAAGCCCCTGCACTCGACAGAGTCCGGGGGTTTTTGCTTTTTGTGGCCTTGGTATGCGGCGGCCGGGTTAGTCTGATGATGGCTACGCTTCAACGGCAGGTGCAGTCTGCTGCATGGCCATCACAGTGTTGTGCGAAGCGAGGGGGGGGGATGTCGCAGCTACGGCGGGGCTTTATCCTGACCCGGCACTGGCGGGATGCGCCGGAGGGTACGGAGGTCAGTTTCTGGCTGGCCACCGACGCTGGCGCACGGCAGCTACGTGTCCCGCATCAAGATTCCGTCGCTTTCATCCCCGAAGAGCAGCGTCCTCTTGCTGAAGCGCTGCTACGTCGCGAGCGCGATGTGGAATTGCGATCGCTGGCCTTGTACGACTTCCGCCATCGGCCAGTGATGGGGTTGTACAGCCGTTCGTACCGTCGCTTGCTGGATTGCGCGCGGTTGCTGCGTGAGGCCGGGGTGGACGTCTATGAGTCCGATATCCGTCCGCCCGAGCGCTACCTGATGGAGCGTTTCATCACCGCGCCGGTGTCCTTTTCAGATGCGTCTGGCGGTGACGGTGCGTCGATCGATGCGCAGCTCAAACCGGCGCCTGACTACCGGCCGAAGCTAAGACTGGTTTCGCTGGATATTGAAACTACCGCCCGCGGCGAGCTCTATTCGATTGCCCTGGAGGGCTGTGGCCAGCGTCAGGTCTACATGCTCGGGCCGGAAAACGGGCAGGGCAAGACCGTCGATTTTTCTCTGCAGTATTGCGATAGCCGACGCGAGTTGCTCGAGCGGCTGAACGACTGGGTCGCCGAGCATGACCCGGATGCGATCATCGGCTGGAATCTGGTGCAGTTCGATCTGCGCGTGCTGCGCGATCATTCGCAGCGCCTGCAAGTGCCATTGCGTCTGGGGCGCGGTGGTGCGGAGATGGAGTGGCGCGAGCACGGCGGTCGCGGCAATCATTATTTCGCCGCGGCCGCTGGGCGCTTGATTATCGACGGCATCGAGGCGCTTCGCTCGGCGACCTGGAGCTTCCCCTCCTTTAGCCTGGAGAATGTCGCCCAGACCCTTCTGGGTGAAGGCAAGGCCATCGACAATCCCTACCAGCGCATGGCGGAAATCGATCGCATGTTCGCCGAGGACAAACCGGCTCTGGCGCGCTACAACCTCAAGGATTGCGAGCTGGTAACACGCATCTTCGCCCGCACCGAACTGCTGACCTTCCTTCTCGAGCGCGCCACGGTAACCGGGCTGGCTGCCGATCGCAGTGGCGGTTCGGTCGCGGCCTTCGAGCATCTGTACCTGCCGCTGATGCATCGCCAGGGCTTCGTCGCGCCGAATCTTGGCGAGCGGCAGCCAGAGGCCAGCCCGGGTGGCTTCGTGATGAGTTCGCAGCCGGGGCTTTACGAATCAGTACTGGTGCTCGATTACAAGAGCCTCTATCCGTCGATCATACGAACCTTTCTCATCGACCCGGTGGGGTTGATCGACGGGCTGCGCCAGCCGGATGACGAACAGTCGATTCCCGGCTTCCGCGGTGCGCGCTTCTCGCGGACTAGGCACTGTCTGCCGGCAATCGTGGAGCGCGTCTGGGAGGGGCGCGAAACGGCGAAACGCGAGCACAACAAGCCGTTGTCGCAGGCGCTGAAAATCATCATGAATGCCTTCTACGGCGTGCTCGGTTCCAGTGGCTGCCGTTTCTTCGATACGCGCCTGGCCTCGTCCATCACCCTGCGCGGTCACGAGATCATGCGGCGCACACGGGAGCTGATCGAGGCGCAGGGGCATGCCGTCATCTATGGCGATACCGATTCCACGTTCGTCTGGCTGCGCAAAGCGCATTCGGATGACGAGGCGGCGCTGATCGGCCGTCAGCTGGTACAGCACATCAATGATTGGTGGCGAGTGTATCTGCAGTCCGAGTACGGGCTGGGTAGTGCGCTGGAGCTGCAATACGAAACCCATTTCCGGCGCTTTTTGATGCCGACCATTCGTGGTGCGGAGGAGGGCAGCAAGAAACGTTATGCCGGACTGATCACCCGGCCCGATGGCAGCGACGGTATGGTCTTCAAGGGGCTGGAAACCGTGCGTACCGACTGGTCGCCATTGGCCCAGCGCTTTCAGCAGGAGCTCTACCAGCGCATCTTCCACCGCCAGCCGCATGGGGAGTACGTGCGCGACTACGTACGGCGCACGCTGGCCGGTGAGCTGGATGAGCTGCTGATCTATCGCAAGCGCTTGCGCCGCAGGCTCGATGACTACCAGCGCAATGTGCCACCCCATGTGCGTGCGGCGCGTTTGGCGGATGACTACAACGACCGTCAGGGGCGGCCTCGGCAGTATCAGAACGGTGGCTGGATCAGCTACCTGATGACGGTCGCCGGGCCCGAGCCGCTGGAAACACGGTCATCGGCCGTCGACTACGACCACTATGTAACGCGGCAACTGCAGCCCGTGGCGGATGCAATTCTGCCCTTCGTGGGCGATGACTTCGCGTCGCTCGTCGATGGGCAGCTCGGCTTGTTCTGAATTCGTCGGCTGGCGGCATCTATCTAGTGCCGCACCGGTCATATGTCGAGCAACATTCATTGGAGCTCCGACATGTACCTGATTCAGTTGCTGCTACCGCTTTACGACAACGATCAGCAGGCGCTGCCGAAGTCGTCTTTCCGTGCTGTGCGTGATGAGCTCATCGAGCGTTTCGGTGGCCTGACCACCTATTCGCGAGCCCCGGCGAGTGGCTATTGGCTGGAAGAGGGCGACAACGCGGTTCATGACGAGTCGGTGGTCTACGAAGTCATGGCCAATGATCTAGACAAGGACTGGTGGGCAGATTATCGCGCCGAGCTGGAGCGCCGGTTTCGGCAGGAGAGCCTGGTGATCCGGGCACACGCTCTGACGCTGCTGTAGGCGCTGCCGCGAAGAGCGATGGCCGGCGGACCCGGCCATCATCGTCGGTTACTTGCGAACCCAGTTGCCGTTGAGCTGAATGATCTGGCCCGAGGGCGTCTTCTCGATGGCTTTCTTGCCGGCGATGGCTTCCACGTCGCTGACGCTGATGCCGTTCTGCTTGGCGACGCGGTGGTACTCGGCTCGGCGCGCCTGATTGATCTGGCTTGCGATGTCCTCGGCGTTCTGGCTGGACCGCACCACTCCGAGATAGCCGTCGGGCTTCTCGCCAAGCAAGCCGCTGGCCTTGGCGTCACCCAGGGCGGACATGGCTTCGTTGAGTGTCATGGCTGCCGCTGGCAGAGCGATCATGAGTGCCAACAGCAGGCTTGCCAATTTCAGATAGGTTTTCATCGTCGTCCTCAGAACAGTCCGCTGTCTTCGTTAATGATCGAGTCGAGCTGCTTGTCCACTCGGATGTAAATCTCATGTTCGATCTTTACGTTCAGGTTGATGTTGATCGGCTCGTTCGGTACGGCCAGTTCCACCCGCGGCGTACAGGCGCTGGCGAGCATGGCCAGCAGCAGAATGGTCAGCGATTGGCGCAACCGCATGGCGGTCTCTCCTGTGTCGGCTAGCGGCTGCAGGGCCTCATTGAAGGCGTTGAAGATGTTCCTGCACCCGTCGTTGAATTGTTTCGCTTACCCGGTCGCTCAGTTGCAGGCTGGTCAGCAGCGCCGGAATGTCCTCTTCTAGATTGATCGAAAAATTGATCGGGCGGCCTCCTTCCAGGGCTGGGTTGCGGCCGTTCAGGCGCAGCGCGAGGTTCAGTTTGCCGCTCTCATCATAGCGGACGTCACTACTCAGCCGATCATAATGAAAATCGTGCAGGGCTTCGGTGACGATCTTCATGGCCGGGTTCGACTGACCAAGGGCTTCTATCTTCGGCGAACGAAAGCGCAGTACACCGCCGGGTGCGCGCGCGGCCAGCTCGCCCTGGTCGACGCTGAACCCGAGTGCGCTGCGGCGAATGTCGAAGCTGCCATCAATCAGGCCGCTGCCATCGAGCCCTTCGGTAGGGTAGGCGGCGAGCATGTCGCTCAGTTGCAGTCCTTGCAGCTTGGCGCTTAATTGTTGCTGCGGTGCAGCCAGGTCGAGCGTGGCGGGGGCGAGCCAGAACCTGCCGCCGAAGATTTGGGTTTCCGCGGTTGCCCAGCGCAGCTGGCCTTGCACTGGATGAGCGAGATCGGTGCGATAGTTTCCGCGCAGCAGCAGCGGGCCAAAAGTGAATCCGGGATTGAGCTGAGCGAGGCGCAGCTCGGTTATATCCAGCTCCAGGCGGTTGCGCTCGAGGCTTGCAGCGATTCTTGCGTCGAGCCCGGATATCTCGGCGCGGTCGATGATGCCGGCCAGTCCCCGGGCCTCCAGCGTGAGCCTGGCGGATGGCGGTGTGCTGCCAGCTGGCACAGAAAGCGTGCCATCAGCCAGCAGGCGCCCGCTGTTCAGTTCGAGCATCTCCGGCCAGGCTGTGAAGCTGCGGGCAAGCGGGTTGCCGGCGCGCAGAAAGATCTCCTTTAGCTTGCCGCTTGCCTGTAGTGGGCCGTTCCAGCGCTTGTTCAGGTTTGCTGCCAGTGTCAGCCCGACATCGTTGCTCAATGGGCCGGTCGCTGCCAGTTTTGTGGCATCAGCTTCCAGCTGCCCGCTCCAGTGCCAGCCCTGGGAGATCAGTCGCGGGTGATCCAGTCGGCTGACGCGCAGGTCCAGCGGCCCCTGTACGCGCCAGCTAGGCGGCTCTGAGTTGCGGCGGTCGAGATGCAGGCTGAGCGGTTGGGAGAGCAGGGCCTGCAGTTGGCGGGCAGTGAGTTCTCCGCTGGTCAGGTCGGTGAGGGTGGCCCGTGAGCTTTTATGCAGCTGTACATCGATCTGCTCGAGGTCCGCACGACCGGAGAAGTCCAGCGTGGCCTCCAGACCTCCTAGCGAAAGCGCATCCAGCTTCAGCTTGCTACTGCGCAGTTGCAGTTGCGCCTGCTCGATCTGCAGTACATATGGCGGTGCGGTATTCAGTCGCACCCGTGCCTGCAGGGTCGCCGGTGTGGCGCCTTGGGCGTCCAGCTTGACCTGTAGCGGCAGTTCGTCTTGATCGGTTTCGGCATCCAAGGGCTCGATCTGGATGTTCAGCCACTCAGGTCGCACATTCTCGGGAAGGTCGGCGACGAGCGCCGGTTCGGGGCGTAGCTGGACATTGGCTTTCAGCTCGGTAGGCAGCCACAGGCCATCCTGTCCATTAGCCGTGAGGTCGATATCGCCTTGCACCTCGCCAAGCCCGATGATTGGCCACGGCGCCGGCAAGTGGCCGGAGAGACGCAGCTCCCCGCCGGCACGGCGCCATTCGAGCGTGCCGTCTGTCGAGCGAGGCACGCTAAGCGCCCAACCTGCGCCAAGCCGCATGTCAGCAGGCATGTCTGGCAGCGGGGTGGGTTCGTAGCCGGTCCATTCGCTTAGCCAGCTCAACAGCCAGGGCGCTTCCGGCAAGCTGCCCATGGCAAGGGTGCCATCGAATCGCAGGGTGTTGCCGAGGAGGTTGAACCGGTTACGGCCTTCCAGGCGCGGCTGCTCGTCGATCAGCAGTCTGGCTTCGATCAGGCTGTGCATGGGGTCTGGTCCCTGTGCACTGACGATCAGCGAAACACGGTGTTCGTTGCGTCGCAGGTCCAGCCGGGCATCGACAGGCAGCAGTGTTTCGCCGGCGTGTTCCAGCCACAGGCTGCCCCGTTCGTCGCACCGACCCTTCGCGCAGGGGAGGTCCATCCTCAAATCAGCTATGGTCATTCGCTGCGGCAGCCACGCCCCCCAGCGTGCATATTGCTCGGCGTCGCGCGGAGGCGAGCTCTCGTTCCCGGCATGCGGTAGCGAGAGTAGGGTCGTGCTGAGGCGATCTATTTGAAGCGATTGTGGTGGAAATGGCTGAAAAATGCTGGGAACTCGCAGCGCGATATTTTCAGCCCGGACGGTCAGGTTGAGGCCGTTCTCGGTCAGCTGTGCATAGTCAAGCTGGCGGATCGATATGCTTCTGAAAGAGACACGCAGCCCCTGCCAGTCGAGTTCGACGATGCCTTGTTCGCGCTTGAACGCTGTCCATTGATACCAGGCGAAACCGCCGGCAAGCAGCAGCAGTAGCAGCAGGCTAACCAGCAGCCAGCGCAGTATTCTCGACGGTTTCGTCATTTCCAGTTCCAGAATGCGAGGCGTACAGCATAGCCGCAGAACAAGCGTAGCTACCGTGCTCCGGCAAGGTGCGCAGGACGACAACAGCTTTGTCTGAAAGTTCGCTCTTGTGCCGCTGCAACCCTTGTGGCAAGCCGCTTCGCGCCGGGTGCGCTGAACTTGTGCACATTTGCGCAGCATGCCTGTCAAGGCCTTATGACAAACTGTCGCAAATCGCCTGAACTCATAGATCGTTAATAACCAATTGAAAAATAAGCACTTTTTTCATTGGCGAAAAAAACGTCAGTTTAAGCGCAGCCCCCATGAGACGTGGCATTCATAGATTTGTCTTCTGTTTGTCCACTGACTTATCCACAGCTTCTGTGGATTAATTTTTTAGTGTGATCCGGATCTAATTTTTTCGCTTTTGACAAGACTTTAACTCTCGGAAAAAAGGAGTAGAGTGCGCGACCTTATTCATCCAGCCCCCAGATGTGCATGAGAACGCGTACAGCCTCCTCCGCCTCCTTCGCCACTACCGCCCCTACGGCACGGTTGCCGCTGCGCATGGCGCTGTGGTTGCTCAATAGCCAGCACCTGGGCAGAAATCAGGGTGTCAAGCGGATTGCGGGGCGCCTGCTCAAGCAGCCGGCGCGTGAGGGCGTGGTGGAAGCGCAGAGTCGTCTGGGGCGTCTGCTGTGCTGCGAGTGCGATGGTCAGCGCGACCGCCGTATCGGTTTCGAGCTGCTGCGTCAGGCGGCCCGTGCAGGCGACTGCCAGGCACAGCTGGAGCTGGGACGCCTTTATTGCCAGCCCGACCACAGCGAACCTGCCAAGGCGCGCCTGTGGCTCGAGCAAGCCGCCGCACAGGGTTCCCAGGAGGCTGCGAGCTTCCTTCAGCGGTTCAAGGGCTGACGGCACCCGCCTGACCACCCACCTGCGGCTCGCTATACTGCCCGGCACTTTTGCCGGAGCCCTTCATGTCCTTTGATCCTCTTCATCTATTGATTGGTCTGGCGCTCGGCCTGGCTGCCCTGGCTGGGCTGAGCCTTTATCTGCAGCGCCGCCTGTCCGCCAGCGAGTCCGAACAGGCGTTGCTCGATGAGCGGCTCCGACAGGCCACCCTGGCGCAGGAGGGGCTGACGGCGCAGCTGGAGGGCTGTCGGATCGAGCTGGCCGAGTTGAGTGGCATCAAATCAGCGCAACAGGCCGAGCTGGCTGCGTTGCGCCGCGAGGCCGAACTGTTGCGCACGCAGCGTGACGGCCATGATGAAACCATTGCCGACCTGCAAGCCGAGCGCGACGCCCAGCAAGGTGAACTGCGCCGGTTGAGCGCGACCCATGCTGCACTCGAAGCCGAACTGCGCGAACAGCACAACGCCCATCAGCAAAGGCTGGCAGACCTGCAGGCAGCGCGTGACGACCTGCGGGCACAGTTCGCTGAGCTGGCCGGCAAAATCTTCGACGAGCGTGAGCAGCGTTTCAGCGAGTCCAGCCATGAGCGCCTGGGACAGCTGCTCGAACCGCTGAAGGAACGCATCCAGTCGTTCGAGAAGCGAGTCGAGGAGAGCTACCAGAACGAAGCGCGCGAGCGCTTCTCCTTGGCTCGCGAGCTGGAGCGCCTGCAGCAGCTGAACCAACGCCTTGGTGATGAAGCGACCAACCTGACCCGTGCGCTGCAAGGGCAGAAGACACAGGGCAACTGGGGCGAGCTGGTGCTGGAAAAGGTGCTGGAGCACGCCGGGCTGGAGAAGGGTCGCGAGTACCGTACGCAGGTCAGCCTGAAGAGCCCTGACGGTGAGCGTTTTCAGCCGGATGTGCTGATCCATCTGCCCGGGGACAAACAGGTCGTGGTTGATGCCAAAGTCAGTCTGACCGCCTATCAGGCGCTGACCTGCGCCGAGGATGAAGGCAGCCGGGCGCTGGCGCTCAAGCAGCATGTGCAATCGCTGCGCAGCCACCTCAAGGGGCTCTCGCTGAAGGACTACCAGCGCCTCGATGGCTTGCAGAGCCTCGACTTCGTGCTGCTGTTCGTGCCGATCGAGGCGGCTTTCGCGGCCGCGCTGCAGGCAGATCCCGATCTGTTCCAGGAAGCCTATGGGCGGCACATCGTGATCGTCAGTCCGACGACCTTGCTCGCCACCCTGCGGGTCATCGACAGCCTCTGGCGGCAGGAGCGGCAAAGCCAGAACGCCCGGGAGATCGCCGAGAAAGCCGGCGGGCTTTACGACAAGTTCGTAGCCTTCATCCAGGATCTCGATGAGATCGGCAGCCGCTTGCAGCAGGTGGATCGTGCTTACCTGGCGGCGCGCAACAAGCTTAGCGATGGTCGCGGCAACCTTGTTGGTCGAGCCGAGCAATTGAAGTCGCTCGGTGCGCGGGCCAGCAAGCGCTTGCCGGGCGACTGGCTGGAGCGTGCCGGTGCCGAGGAACTCAGCGAGGCGGGCGACTAGATCGCGGCGCTAACGCAACAGCAGCACGGCGAGCGCGGTCAGCAGCCCGGCGAACATGATCGGCAGGGTACGGATAGCCAGTTCACGGCCACCGATGAAGGCGATCAGCATGGCCTTGACCAGGCTGTTGCTCAGCACGGCGAATACGATGCCGCGCGACGCGACCTCGTGACTGAGCCCGTCGCGGGCATTGTTGGCCAGCGAGAGGGTGATCGCATCCACATCGGTCAGACCTGCGACCAGCGACACCATGTAGATGCCGGCATCGCCCAGCCAGCGCCGTGCCCCCTCGACCAGTAGCAGGATCAACACCAGCAAGGCGGCGAAGCGTAGCGCCGGTCCCAGCTCGAACGGGTTCTTCAGCAGGGGCTCGGCAGTGTCTGTGGGCGTTTTGGCTGCCAGCAGGTAATAGAAGATTGCACCTGCTGTATAGATGGCGCCGGCGCACGCCAGAGGCAGGATCAGGCCAGGAAGCAGCGCCGGATTGACTAGTCCCACCTCCAGTAGAACGCGAGGAAACATGAGCGCCGACGTCGCCAGCAGGCCGGCTGCGAGCGCGGCACGCAGCTTCGGCGCGTTCAGCCGCGCCAGCGTGATGGTCATCGCAGTGGAGGAGACGATGCCGCCAAGCAGCGCCGTGACGAAGAGGCCGTGACGAGGGCCAAGGATACGGATCGCCACGTATGCGGCGAAACCGATTCCGGCGATCAGTACCACCATCATCCAGGTCGTGTAGGGATTGAGTGCCTGCCAGGGGCCATAGCCCTGGTTCGGCAGCGTGGGCAGCAGCACCACGGAGATGAACAGCATCTTCAGCGCGCCGCCCAGTTCCGCCTCGCTGAGCCGCTTCAGCGCCTGATGCAGCGGGGCTTTCAGGCTCAGCAGCAGCGCCACGACGATGGCGCATGCGGCGGCGAGCTGCCGGCTCTCCGCGACCGCCAGGCTGCCGAGAACAAAGGTCAGCAGCATGGCGACCTCGGTGGTCATGCCATGGTCGCCGCTGCGACGCGCATCGATCAGATAGCCGGCAATGACCAGCAGCGCGAGCATGGCGAACATGGCCACCCAGGCAGAGCCGCCGAGATGGCTGACGCTAACCGCCGCGAGCCCGCCGAACAGGCCCGACAGGCCGAAGGTGCGGACCCCGGCGACCAGCTCCTGGCCGGGGCCGTCTCTGCCGCTCCAGCTACGTTCGGTGCCGATCAGTAGCCCGACGGCAAGCGCCGTGGCGAGGTTGAGAAAAAGCTCGAGCGTCATCGGCCACCTTGCCGCCAAGTGTGCAAATTGCCAGCAGTGTAACCGGCCTCGGCCGCGATTGTTTCACCCGCTGGCCGAGGTCGCCTGTTTACTGAAGCGTCAGGTGCCGGCTCATCAGGGCGCGCAACGCCGCAGGCTTGACCGGCTTGGCGAGGAAATCCAGGCCGCTTGCGTGAATCGCCGCCACCAGTTCCGGGCGGCCATCGGCACTGATCACCACGCCGGGCACCGGCTCGCCCAGCCGAGTGCGCAACCAGGCCATCAGCTCGGTGCCGGTCTGGCCCTCGTCGAGGTGGTAGTCGACCAGTACCAGTTGCGGGCGAATGTCCTCGGCCAGCAGCGCTTCGCATTCGGCGCGGTTGCTGGCGGTCCATACCTGGCAACCCCAGCGGGTGAGCAGGCTGTTCATGCCGACCAGAATGCTGTCCTCGTTATCGATGCAAAGCACCTGAGTGCCGGTCAACGCGGTGTGCTGCGGCTCGCCACGCTTGGCTGCCGGGCGCGGCTGGCTCAATGCACGGGCGACCGGCACGGTGACGCTGAACACGCTGCCCTTGCCCGGCCAGGAGCGCACTTCCAGCGGGTGTTCGAGTACGTGGCAGAGACCGTCGGCGATGGCCAGGCCCAGGCCCAGACCTTTCTCCGCGCGGGTCTGGTGGCTGTCCAGGCGTTTGAACTCCTCGAAGATCACCTTCAGCTTGTCATGCGGGATGCCCGGGCCGCGGTCCCAGACTTCGAGCCGCAGTGATGCGCCTTGCCGGCGCACGCCGAGTACCACGCGGCCCTTGGCGTAACGGAAGGCATTGGTGAGGAAGTTCTGCAGCACGCGACGGAGCAGGCGGATGTCACTGTCGACGCGCAGCTTGCTGCCGTGCACGCGGAAGTTGACCCCCTGTTCGCGGGCCAGGGCGGTGAACTCCGTGCCCAGCGTGTCGAACAGCGTGGCGAGCGGGAAGGGGTTGCGATCCGGAGTCACCCGACCGCTTTCCAGGCGCGAGATATCCAACAGGTCGGTGATCAGGTCTTCAGCCGAACGCAGCGAACTGTCGAGATGCTGCACCAGTTCCTGGGCCTCGCTGGGCAGCGCGCTCTGCTGATGCGACAGTGCGGCGGAGAACAGCCGTGCGGCGTTGAGCGGCTGCATCAGGTCGTGGCTGACGGCGGCGAGGAAGCGGGTCTTCGACTGGTTGGCCGCTTCCGCGGTGCTCTTGGCTTCGATCAGCGCCTGGTTGAGCTGCGACAGTTCCTGGGTCCGCTCGCTGACGCGCTGTTCGAGACCTTCGTTGGCATCTTTCAAGGCGCGTTCGGCTTCGCGGTAGGCGGTGATGTCACTGAAGCTCATCACGAAGCCGCCGCCCGGCATCGGGTTGCCGATCAGCTCCACGACGCGGCCGTTGGGGAACAGCCGCTCGGACGTATGCGCGCGACCTTGGCGCATCCAGTACAGGCGCTTGGCCACGTGGGTGTCGGGATCACCGGGACCGCATAGTCCGCGTTCGGCGTTGTAGCGGATGATGTCGGCGATCGGGCGGCCGATGTAGACCAGCCCGTCCGGGTACTCGAAGAGTTCGAGATAGCGATGGTTCCATGCCACCAGGCGCAGCGACTGATCGACCACGCTGATGCCCTGGGTGATGTTCTCGATCGCGCCTTGCAGCAGTGCGCGGTTGAACTGCAGCACCTCCGACGCTTCGCCGACGATGCGCACCACGTCGTCGACCTGCATGTCGCGGCCTTCCAGCGCTGCCTTGACCACCGCACGGGTGGACGACGCGCCGAGCACGCCCGCCAGCAGGCGTTCGGTATGGGCGATCCACTGACCATCGGCCTGCAGCTTGGGCGAGAAGTCCTGGCCGTGGCGACGGGCAAAGCGCTGGAAACTCTGCTCGGCGCGCTCGGCGCCGACGAAGCGGGATGCCAGGACCAGCAGGTCTTCGACGCGTACGGCGAGCAGACGGCGGGCACCGGTCGGGGAGGCGATCTCCTGACCGATGAAACGGCTGGCCTGCCAATGCTCGGCCACGTGGGTCTGGGTGAGGATGGATACCCAGAAGAACAGCGTGGCATTGCCGATCAGCGACAGGGTCACGCCCAGGGTCAGTCCGCTGAGGCCGAAACCGAGGCCGCCGTTGTACATCCAGCTCAGGCCCGGGAACATTTCCAGCGGCCAGCCCAGCAGAGGAACAATCAGCGTATAGAACCAGATTGCCGCGCCGGCGGTCAGGCCGGCGAACACGCCGCGACGGTTGGCCTGCTTCCAATACAGCGCACCAACCATCGCCGGGGCCAGCTGAGTGATGGCGGCGAAGGCGATCTGGCCGATTGTAGCCAGCGATGCCGTGGAGCCGAGCAGGCGGTAGCTGACATAGGCGAGCAGCAGGATCACGACGATGCTGATGCGACGTACCGAGAGCATCCAGTGACGGAACGCCTCGAATGGGCGCTCGGTTTCCTGGCGGCGCAGCAGCCAGGGCAGCAGCATGTCGTTGGAAACCATGGTCGAAAGCGCGACGCTGGCGACGATTACCATGCCGGTTGCCGCCGAGGCGCCGCCGATGAAGGCGAGCAGGGCGAGCCAGGGATGCAGTTCGGCCAACGGCAGGCTGATGACGAAAGAGTCCGGCGTTACGCCAGCGTGCAACAGCATCTGTCCCGCCAGCGCGATCGGGATCACGAATACCGCGGCGAGTACCAGATAGAGCGGGAACACCCAGCGGGCCAGGCGGAAGTCGCGCGGCTCGATGTTCTCTACCACCGAAACGTGAAACTGCCGTGGCAGGCAGACGATCGCCATCATCGCGACGGTGGTCTGGACCAGCATGGCTGACCAGTTGACGCCTTCGCTCCAGAATCCGGCAAGGTTCGGCGAATCATAGGCCTGATTGAACAGATCGCCGAAGCCGTCGAACAGGCCGAAGGTGACGAAGGCGCCCACCGCCAGGAATGCCAGCAGCTTGATCAGTGATTCGAAAGCGATCGCCAGGACCATGCCGCGGTGATGCTCGGTGACATCGAGGTTGCGCGTGCCGAACAGAATGGTGAATAGCGCCAGCACGATCGAGACGATCAGCGCGGTGTCGCGCGTGCCGGTGCCGGCCACCTCGATGTTGATGCCGCTCAGCAGGTTGACGCCGAGTACGATGCCCTTGAGCTGCAGCGCGATGTACGGCAGTACGCCAACCAGGCAGATCAGCGTAACAACCACTGCCAGCAGTTGAGATTTGCCATAGCGGGCGGCGATGAAGTCGGCAATGGAGGTGATGTTCTCCTGCTTGCTGATCATGATCATCTTCTGGATCACATGCGGTGCGAACAGCATCAGCAGGATCGGGCCCAGATAGATCGGCAGGAACGCCCAGAGCTGCTCGGCGGATTGGCCAACAGCGCCGAAGAAGGTCCAGCTGGTGCAGTACACCGCCAGTGAAAGGCTATAGACCCAAGGCCGCAGGCGCGGCGACATGGAAGCGCTGTTGCGGTCGCCGTAGAAAGCGATGGCGAACAGAATGGCCATATAGACGAGGGCGACCGCGGCGATCAGCCCGCCTGACAGCGTCATGCAAACTCCAGAAAACGAAAGGTGAGTGCCAGGCAGGCCTCGGCGGGCCGGTAACGGTGCCGAATTCAATCAGCCCTGGTGACTCGTTAATATGCTGAGTTCGCGAAGTTTCGCAGCAATGGTCACCCCGTGTGCAGGGTTGCGACCAAGGTCGCATGCGTCTAGCGCGGGCCCGCCAGCAATATCGCCGGTCGTCCGCGAAGTACGGCGTTTCCTGCGCCATGGGTTACTGTCTGGTAACCGCCGATTTGCCCGGACGCAATAACAGGAGAATGTCATGCTCAGCCCCCATCCGGTAACCCTGCAACGCGGGGCGCTGCGCCTGGAGCCGCTGATGGAAGCGGATATCCCGGAGCTGGTTGCCCTGGCAGAGCGGAACCGCGCCGAGCTGACATATATGAGCGGGCCGCTACGGCCGGACTGGTACCGCCATGCGCTGGCGGAACAGCGCGAGGGGCGCGCGGTTGTCTTCAGTGTGCGCATGGCCGAGCAGCTGGTCGGCACCACGCGCTTCGCCGACTTCAATCTGAGCCTGCCGGCGGCCGAATTGGGCTGGACCTGGCTGGATCAGGCGGAGCATGGCACCGGGCTGAATGCCTCGATCAAGTACCTGCTGCTGCGTCACGCATTCGAAGAATGGCAGTTGGTTCGCCTGCAGCTGAAGACTGCCGCCAGTAACCTCCGCTCGCAGCGGGCCATCGAAAAGCTAGGTGCCCTACGCGAAGGATTGCTGCGTAACCATCGGCGACTGGCAGACGGTCGTCTGGACGATACCGTGCTGTACAGCATCACCGACCGTGACTGGCCGCAGCTCAAGCAGCGGCTCGCGGCCGACTGACTGCTCTGCGACGCATCGCCTGAGCGTCTGAGTTCGGTTATCGTGCGGTGCTTTGCCGCATGTTTTGCGTCGATCCGTCCGCCACCCACGCCTTTCGCTACGAGGTCGATAGGCAACGCAAGGTTCGGTGCAAAATTGGCTACAGGAGTTCCAATGTCCCGCTCGCAAGAGTTCGTTCACGGATGCCGTGACATTCTGCCGTTGATCCTTGGTGCGATTCCGTTCGGCGTCATCTTCGGCACGCTGGCCGTCGGCGCCGGATTGACGCCCTGGCAGACCATGGGCATGTCTTCGCTGGTCTTCGCCGGTTCCGCACAGTTCATCGCGATCACGCTGATAACCGGTGGCGTAGGCGCAGCCGTGGTACTGCTGACCACCTTCGTGGTCAATCTGCGGCATGCCTTGTACAGCGCCGCGCTGCAGCCATTCGTTCGTCATCTGCCGGGCCGCTGGCGCGCCCCTCTGGCGTTCTGGCTCACGGACGAGGCCTTCGCCGTGGTGCAGAACCGCTATGCCCGCGACGATGAGTCGCCGTACAAGCATTGGTTCTTTCTCGGAGCCGCGCTGACCATGTACATCAACTGGCAGTTGTCGACACTGGTGGGTGTCGCCTTCGGTCAGGCGGTTCCGGATATCGCCAGCTGGGGGCTGGACTTCGCCATGATCGCCACCTTCATCGGCATCGCGGTGCCGATGATGCGGACGCGCCCGCAGGTGGCCTCGGCGCTGGTGGCTGGCGCGGTGGCCTTGCTGACCTGGGAGCTGCCTTACAAGCTCGGACTGATCGCCGCCGCCATGGCCGGCATCGTCGTCGGCGTCTGGCTCGAACGTCGCGCCGAAGCGGCTGCGCGCATGCAGGGGGCGCTATGACGACCTGGTTGCTGATCTTCGGCATGCTGGCGATCACCTTCGTGATCCGCTACAGCTTTTTCGCCTGGCCCAACCTGCGCTTTCCCCGCGCTATCGAGCAGGGGCTGCATTACGTGCCGGTGGCGGTACTGACTGCCATCGTGGTGCCGGGAATGCTGATGCCGGAAGGGCAGTGGGCGTTGCGCCCGGACAATGCCTATCTGCTCGCGGGGCTGTTGGCGATCGTCATAGCTGCGTTTAGCCGCAACCTGCTGGCGACTATCGCCGGCGGACTGCTGAGCTTCTTTCTGCTGCGCTGGGCTTTCGGGCAGTTGCCGATATGAATCAGGAATCGACCGGGGCTAGCTCTACAAGGCGTTTGCCAGCTGGCGGACCGGCGAATACGCATTCGCAGTTTCGCCTGCTCGGCAAGCGTCGCTTCCTGCCTTTTTTCTGCACGCAGCTGCTCGGTGCATTCAACGACAACGTGTTCAAGCAGGCGTTGATCCTGGCGATTCTGTTCAAGATCGGCACTGGCGCCGACAAGAGTCTGCTTATCAATCTTTGTGCGCTGCTGTTCATCCTGCCGTTCTTTCTGTTCTCCGCGCTGGGTGGCCAGTTCGGCGAGCGCTTCGAGAAGGCCTGGCTGATTCGCAGAATCAAGTTCGCCGAGATCCTGATCATGCTTGTCGGGGCGCTCGGCATGTCGCTCGGCAACCTACCGGTATTGCTTGCGGTGCTGTTCTGCATGGGCACCCAGTCGGCGCTGTTTGGTCCGGTCAAGTACTCGATCCTGCCGCAGCAGCTCGCCGAGGATGAGCTGGTGGGAGGCAATGCGCTGGTAGAGATGGGAACGTTCCTGGCGATTCTCGGGGGCACCATCGGTGCGGGTGTGTTGATGGCGAGCGAGGGCTACGCCGAGCTGGTGGCGATCAGCGTGGTGCTGATCGCGCTCGTCGGTTATCTCGCCAGTCTGGCCATTCCAGCCGGTACGGCAGCGCTGCCGACCCTGCATATGGATTGGCGCGTGCTGCGTCAGTCATGGCGCATTCTGCGGCTGGGGCTCGGTCAGCAGCGGGCGGTGTCCCGGGCCATGCTGGGCAATTCCTGGTTCTGGTTTCTCGGTGCGACTTACCTGACGCAGATCCCGGCGTTTGCCAAGGACTATCTCGGTGGCGATGAAAGCGTGGTGACGTTGATCCTGACGCTGTTTTCGGTCGGCATCGCGCTGGGATCGCTGCTTTGCGAGCGGCTGTCGCGGCATCACGTGGAGATCGGCCTGGTCCCGTTCGGAGCCATTGGCCTGAGCCTTTGCGGAGTGCTGCTGTGGTGGCATGCGAGCGGCCACGTGGAGCCTGTGGGTACGGTCGACTGGCTTGCGCTGCTCGGCGAGCCTTCTGCCTGGTGGGTACTGATGGATATCCTCGGGCTGGGGATTTTCGGTGGGCTGTACATCGTCCCGCTGTATGCCCTGATCCAGTCACGCAGTGTGGTTCACGAGCGCTCGCGAGTGGTGGCAGCGAACAACATTCTCAATGCGCTGTTCATGGTCGCGTCGGCGATCATCGCAATTGTCCTGCTGGTGCTGCTGAAGCTCTCGATACCGCAGCTTTTCCTGACTGTTTCGTTGCTCAGCGTGCTGGTCTGCGGGGCGCTGTTCGTCGATGCGCCGGAGTTCATCGAGCGTTTTCTGATCTGGTCGCTGGGGGAGCGATTGGGCGGGGCGCTGGCGTTGCAGCTGAAGGTGCGTTGAGGGGAGCGGGGCGCCGATCAGCGCCCCGAGCGGGTGTCAGAGGCCCTGGGGGACTTCTTCGCCACCGAACGCCTCGAACAGCGAAGGCAGGAACTCGCGGAAGGTCATCATCATCAGCAGGAAACTGGCGTCCTGCTGGGCAAGGGCGTCTTCACCACCGTCCTGCTCGGCCTGGTCCTGCAGCAGTTCCTCGAAGCGCAGGCGCTTGATAATCAACTTGTCGTCCAGCACGAAGGACAGCTTGTCCTGCCAGGCCAGCGACAGCTGGGTGACCTGCTTGCCGGCTTCCATATGCTGCTGGATCTCGTCGCTGGTCAGGTCCTGGCGCTTGCAGCGCACCACTCCGCCGTCCTCGTGGGTATCGCGCAGCTCACATTCGTCGAGCACGAAGAAGTCGTCTGCGGACTTCTGCGTCTTGACCCAATCGGTCAGGGTGGCGCTTGGCGCAATCTTCACGGTCAGCGGGCGCACCGGCAGCGAGCCGATCGCTTCACGCAGGGTGGACAGCAGGTCCTCGGCCTTCTTCGGGCTGGCCGAGTTCACCAGGATCAGCCCGCGTTCGGCGTCGATTGCGGCGAAGGTGCCGGATTTGCGGATGAAGGCGCGCGGCAGAAAGGCCTGGATGATCTCGTCTTTTATCTGGTCGCGCTCCTTCTTGTAGACCTTGCGCATCTGCTCGGCTTCGATCTCGTCGACCTTTTCCTTCAGCGCATCCTTGACGACGCTGCCCGGAAGAATGCGTTCTTCCTTGCGCGTGGCGATCAGCAGGAAACCCTGGCTGACGTGCACCAGGGGGGCGTCTTCACCCTTACCAAAGGGGGCGACGAAGCCGTAGGTGCTCAGCTCCTGGCTGGCGCAGGGGCGGGCAGGTTTGGCGGCCAGTGCAGCTTCGAGTGTCTCGGCATCTAGAGCGACGTTCTGGGTGAGACGGTAAACGAGCAGGTTACGAAACCACATGGCGGGGTAGAACTCCGGAAAGCAAAGGGGTGCATTATTCCTGCCTGGCCAGTTCAGGCCAACCCTGCGGGATGTTAATGCACGGCGGACGAGAAAAATCGGCTGGTAAATCGAGGGTTTTCCTAAGTCTTTGGAACTTCTGCAATTTTTTTTTCGAAAGGGGGTTGCCAAGGCGCGGAACCCTCTCTAGAATGCGCCCCACTTCGAGAGCAAACGGGTGATTAGCTCAGCTGGGAGAGCATCTGCCTTACAAGCAGAGGGTCGGCGGTTCGATCCCGTCATCACCCACCACTCGAGGTTTAGCGCAGCGGTAGTTCAGTCGGTTAGAATACCGGCCTGTCACGCCGGGGGTCGCGGGTTCGAGTCCCGTCCGCTGCGCCATATTCGCTTCACGGGTCCACTGAACGCCCTGAAGCAACGAAAGAAACGGCCATCTAGGCCGTTTTTTTTTGCCTGAATTTTTGTGGGCGGAAGCTGCGGGTGCCGCTTCTCGCTCGGATCGATCCTGCTGTCGGATTGCTACGCGCGTCCGTTCTTTGCAATCTCTTTACGGTCCTTGCCTTGGGGTGCGGTAGCCAGTGCCGGGATGCGCTGCTAAGCTCGACCATCGGTTTTTCGAATGCCCAACAGCGTATTTAAGGAAACAGCATGAGACTGAGACATCATCGTTTGGCGCCTGCGGTTGCCCTGGTTGGCCTGGTGCTGGCCGGCTGCGACTCGCAGACCAGTGTCAAACTGGACACTCCGGCGCAGAAGGCGTCCTATGGTATCGGCCTGAACATGGGCAAGAGCCTTGCGCAGGAGGGTATGGATGATCTCGACTCCCAGGCTGTTGCGCAGGGTATTGAAGATGCCATCGGCAAGAAGGAGCAGAAGCTCACCGATGAGCAGCTGATGGAAGCTTTCACCTTCCTGCAGACCCGTGCCGAAGAGCGCATGGTTGAGATGAATGCCAAAGCGGTCGAGGCTGGCAAGAAGTTCCTCGAAGACAACGCCAAGCGTGAAGGCGTGAAGACCACCGAATCCGGTCTGCAGTACGAAGTCGTCAAGGCGGCCGAAGGCCGTCAACCGACCGAGAACGACGTGGTGACCGTGCACTACGAGGGCAGCTTGACAGACGGCACCGTTTTCGACAGCTCGATCAAGCGCGGCAGCCCGATCGATCTGCCGGTAGGCGGTGTGATTCCAGGTTGGGTCGAAGGTCTCCAGCTGATGCATGTGGGCGAGAAGTACAAGCTCTACATCCCGAGCGAACTGGCCTACGGCGAGCAGAGCCCGAGCCCGCTGATCCCGGCCAACTCGGTGCTGGTCTTCGATCTCGAGCTGCTGGATATCAAGGGTGACGAGGCCGAGCAGCCCGCAGCCGAGCAGCCTGCTGAAGCAGCCGAGCAGGAATAAGCGGTTCTCTTCGCTGCAAACGAAAACGCCCCGATCTAGTCGGGGCGTTTTTATATGGGCTTGTTACTGAGTCAGTCGTCCATCTGCGACTGCAGGTAGTTTTCCATGCCCACCTTGTCGATCAGGCTCAGCTGCGTCTCCAGCCAGTCGATGTGTTCCTCCTCGGATTCGAGGATGTCTTCCAGCAGCTCGCGACTGCCGTAGTCGCCGACGCTTTCGCAGTAAGCGATGGCGACCTTCAGATCCTGCACGCCACCTTGCTCCAGCCTGAGGTCGCACTCGAGCATCTCGCGAGTGTTCTCACCGATCAGCAGCTTGCCCAGATCCTGCAGATTCGGCAGGCCTTCCAGGAACAGGATGCGCTTGATCAGCTTGTCCGCATGCTTCATCTCGTCGATGGATTCTTCGTACTCATGCTTGCCGAGCTTGCCGAGACCCCAGTCCTCATACATGCGCGCGTGCAGGAAGTACTGGTTGATGGCTACCAGCTCATTGCCGAGGATCTTGTTGAGGTGCTGAATGACCAGCTTGTCGCCTTTCATGTAGTTAGCCTGCCTGACGCGGTGGGAATGCAAGCAGTCTGGCCACGCTCAGGCGACCTGTCAAACCTAAGTCATTGAATGCTAAAGCTAAACCCTAGCGAGAATAGTTGCGTTCCGCATCCTTCTGAGCAACTTGCTGATTTGCAGGCAAAAAAAAGCCGGGCATGGCCCGGCTTCATGGCTTCAGTCTGTCAAGCCTGAACAAAACTGGCAGGGTAGGCGAGGGAGGCCTGGGCACTTTGCACGTTGCTGAGCGTCTCGCGCACGACCTGCTTGGCGACGCAGGCGCACTTGCCGCACTGGGTGGCGACGCCGGTCGTTTCCCGTACTTCACGGTAGCTGCAGCAGCCTTCGTAGATGGCATCGCGAATCTGGCCGTCGGTGACACCCTGGCAAAGACAGACGTACATAGAAACACTACCCGTTGAATTCGTTGACGGTTGGGATGCTAATCAGAATGAGAATAATTGTCAAAGTTCGTTCGTCGGGGGGGGTCTCCCGATGAGCGTATTTTTCCGTTCGTACCGACGGTGTCGAAGGCCGCAGCGAAGATCGGTGTTGACCGCTTTGCGGTAGACTGCGCGCCTTTTCGCAACGGAGGCCGTTCATGGCCCTGCAAGCCACACCATATAAAGTCGAGCTGAATCTCACGGACCTGGACCGCGGGGTATACGAGAATCTGCGCTTTACGGTCGCCAAACACCCGTCGGAAACCGAAGAACGCCTCGGCGTGCGATTAATTGCCTATGCGCTCTGGTATAACGAGCAGCTGGCCTTTGGTCGCGGCCTCTCTGATGTGGACGAGCCAGCACTCTGGGAAAAGAGTCTGGATGGCCGCGTCCTTCATTGGATCGAAGTGGGTCAGCCGGATGCAGAGCGATTGACTTGGTGTTCGCGACGAGCCGAACGCGTCAGCCTGGTTGCCTATGGCAATCTGCGCGTCTGGCAGGGCAAGGTGATCGATGCGGTGAAGGGATTGAAGAATCTGTCCATTGCCACCATCGACTCGGAGTCACTTGCCGCGTTGGTCAAGGACTTGCCGCGTAGTCTGCAGTGGGGCGTGATGATCAGTGACGGCACGTTGTTCATCACCGATGAGCGTGGCCAGTTCGAAGTGAAGTTGGGTTGGTTGCTCGGCGAGCGCTGAGAGCGCCCGCCGTGCCAGTCACGCTTGCCAGAACTCCAGCAGCGCATTGAACGACATCACCACCCCGACCGCCGTGGCCAGCATGGCCAATATGCCGAACACCAGCATCCAGGTTGGGTGACGGTAGGCGTCGCCGACGATGTTCGTTTTGCGCGATGCGAGCAGTATGCAGCCCAGTGCCAGCGGCAGCACCAGGGCATTCAGCGTGCCGGCTACCACCAGAACCTTCACGGGCTGGCCGACCAGACTGTAGATGAGCGTCGAGCAGGCAATAAAGGCGATCACGACTCGCTGGTTATGCCGGCGGATGCTGTCATGCAGCGAGTACATGAAGGTCACACTGGTATAAGCGGCGCCGATCACCGATGAAACCGAAGCGGCCAGCAGCACTACGCCAAAGATCTTGTAGCCGATGGTGCCCATCGAATGGGAGAACACCGACGCAGCGGGGTTGCTCGGATCGAGACTCAACCCCTGGCTGACGACACCGAGCGCGGCGAGGAACAGACAGATGCGCACGACGCCGGTGGTGGCGATGCCGATCACGGCCGCGCGGGTTACCAGCCTGACATTCTCGACGCCGGTGATGCCGGCTTCCACCAGGCGATGGCCACCGGAAAACGAAATGTAGCCGCCGACCGTGCCGCCCACCAAGGTCACGATCGGCAGCAGCAGGATCAATGGGTCGTCCGGATTGAAGCTGCGACTCATCGCCTCGAGCAGCGGTGGATTCGACTGCAGCATGGCGTAGCCGATCATGCACAGCATCACCAGGCCGAGCACCTGCATCACCGAGTCCATCACGCCCTTGGCGTTGCGTAGCAGGAAGATGCCAATGATCAGCACGGCGGCGATCAGCGAGCCGATTAACGGCGGGACGCCGAAGATCACGTTCATCGCCAATCCGGCGCCACCGATGTTGCCGATGTTGAAGGCGATGCCGCCAAGCACGATGAAGGCGGATATCAGATGGCCGACACCGGGTATCACGCGGTTGGCGACGTCCTGGCCGCGCAGGTTGGCAACGGTGATCACCCGCCAGATATTAAGCTGGGCACCGATGTCGATGAGCAAAGAGATCAGGATCGCGAAGGCGAAACTCGCCAGATACTTCTCGGTGAACAGCGACGTTTGGGTTAGAAACGCGGGTCCGATGGACGAAGTCGCCATGATGAAAATGGCGCCGCGCAGGACGTTGCGCTGGGCGGGAGTGCCGCGTTCGGCTTGTGTGGCTTGCATTGGATACCTTCTTTTTCTTGGCGTTGGGGCAGGTAGAAATGCGCCCGGGTCATACCCGGCAATGTTGTTCTTGTAGGAATAACTGGCTGCTGGTCAGCGGCTCCTTATGAGCGACTACCGCCACTGGGCTAGCAGTTCGCGGTGCGCGCGTTGCGCGGCCTCCAGTGAAATCGGTTTGAGCCTGAGAGGGGTACCGGGCAGGCACTGCGCCAGCTGGGCCACCGCCGCAGGTGTCAGCGCGCCGAGGCGTGGATAGCCGCCGATTGTCTGGCGGTCGTTGAGCAGGATGATCGGCTGCCCGTCGGCCGGAACCTGGATCGCCCCCAGCGGCACGCCTTCGGAAATCATGGATGAGCGCGTGCTGTGAAGCGCGGGGCCGAGCAAGCGCACGCCCATGCGGTCGGCTCGTTGATCGACTGTCCAGTCGCTGTTGAAGGCATCGAACAGGCTCTGGCCGCTGAAATCACCAATCTGCGCGCCGAGCACGACCGCGAGGCTCGGCCTCGAAAGCGGGGTGACGGTTTGCGCGGGCAGCTCCCGGGAAGTGTCAGAAGCACCGCCGAGCCAGTGCAAGCAGTTGCCCTCGGTCAACGCTTGGCCGTCACCGGTCAAGCCGCCAAGCTGCTCGCGCCGCACCGTGGCGCAGCTCCCCAACACCGGTGTCGCCTGAAAGCCGCCTGGCGCAGCGAGATAGGCGCGAACGCCTCGCTTCGGATGCGTGAAGGTAAGCAGCTGACCCTTACGGACCTCGAAGCTGCGCCCCGGCGCGATGGCTTCGTCATCGAGCGCGGCGCCGAGATCGGCACCGCAGATCGCCAGGCAGGTATCGGTTTGCGCGCGAAGGCTGAAATTCCCCAGCGTGATTTCCACCGTCGCGGCCTGCACCGGATTGCCAAGCAGCCAGTTGGCCCAGTTGTGGGAAATCCAGTCCACCGGGCCGCCCTGGGTAACGCCGAGGTGGCGGACGCCCATACGGCCGCCGTCCTGCAAGCTGGCCAATGCGCCGGCGCGTTCGATAAGCAGACTCATACGGCAGTCTCCTGAAAAGGACTGTCGTTGCCGCCCAAGCGGATGAATTCGGCGCGCTCGATGGGCACGAAGCGCACCCGGTCGCCTGGTTGCCACAGGCTATAGTCGTCGAGCTCGCGGTCGAACAGACGAACCGGGCTGCGCCCGATCAGATTCCAGCCACCCGGCGATACCAGCGGATATATGGCGGTCTGCCGATCGGCGATGCCCAGGCTTCCGGCCGGCACCTGCTTGCGTGGTGTGGCCAGGCGCGGGCTAGCCAGACGCTCATCGACCAGCCCGAGAAAGGCGAAGCCCGGTGCAAAGCCTAGGGCGAATACCTGATAGATATGCGCGCTGTGTTGCTCGATCACGCCAGCTACACCGAGTCCGCTGCGCTTGCCTAGCGCTCGTAGCTCGGGGCCGACGCTGGCGTCGTACCACACCGGGATTTCATGCTGGCGCGCGGTTTCGGCGGCGGCGGGCTGCAGACCCGCGAGCGCTTGGTGAAGGTGCTGGCGAGCCTGCAGGTCGTCCAGTTGGGTCAGGTCGTAGTGCACTAGCAGCGTGGTGTAGGAGGGCACCAGATCGACCAGTGCCGCGCCGAAGGTTTCGCGCACACGCTGACTGGCGGCGAGCATCCAGGGCATGTTGTCTTCATCAATCTGATCGAACAGGCGCAGCAACAGGCTGTCGACGCCGACCACTTCGATCCGCGGCTTCATGCGGGAAGCGCCTGCAGCGCCTGACGGATGCGCTGGACGGCGGCTATGGAACCGGCGTTGTCGCCATGCACGCAGAGGGTATCGGCCTGCAGAATCAGCGCGCTGCCATCGCTCGCAATCAGCGCCTCGCCCTTGGCCAGGCGCAGGGCCTGGTCGGCAACGGTTTCTGCATCGTGGTGGACGGCGCCTGGCAGGCTGCGCGAAACAAGCATGCCGGCGGCGTCATAGGCGCGGTCGGCGAACACTTCAAACCACAGGGTGATGCCCATTTCTTCCGCCAGCGCCTGGCTCGTGCTGTTGTCGCGGGTGGACATCAGCATCAGCGGCAGGTTGGCGCTGTAGGCCTTGATGGCGCTCATCACTGCGCGCAGCAGGTCGGGCTGGCGCATCATGTCGTTGTACAGCGCACCGTGGGGTTTGACGTAGCGGACCTGCGTGCCTTCAGCGCGGCAGATGCCGTCGAGCGCGCCGATCTGGTAGAGCAGCATGTTCTCCACTTCGGCCGGGCTGCAGGCCATGGAGCGCCGGCCGAAGCCGACCAGATCCGGATAGGCCGGATGGGCGCCGATGCGCACATCATGCTTGCGTGCCAATGCGACCGTGCGCCGCATGATCTGCGGATCGGACGCGTGGAAGCCGCAGGCGACATTGGCGCAGTCGATGAAAGGCATCACCTCGGCATCCAGGCCCATGGTCCAGGCGCCGAAGCTTTCCCCTATGTCGCAATTGAGTAAGAGACGACTCACGATGGCTGCTCCTTTCGAAATGGACTGGTGCGTTTTCGGCGGTGTCGAGGATCGATACATTGATAAAGTATTGATAAATTATCAACGTATTTCTTCCGTTGGGCGTCTGAAGTGCCTGAACGGACATTGCTGTATCCTTGCCCGCCCCATCGATACGAACGGCGCTGCCGCTTCATCAGTCAGGAACTCAAGATGGTTGACGCCAAAAGCCCTCGTCCGTTGCGATCTTCGATCGTTGCTTCGGCGCACCTTGCCGAGCAGTCCCAGGAACTGTCTGAACTGGAGTACGGCATCATTGTCGCCAGCGCCGCGCTGATGCGCTGGATGGAGCGCTGCATGCAGGCCTGCGGCACGGTAGAGATGAACGCGCTGGACGTCATGGTGCTGCACAACCTCGCCAGTCGCGGCCGCGCCAAGCGACAGGCAGACATCTGCCTGCTGCTCAACGTGGAAGACACGCACACCGTGACCTACGCGCTGAAGAAGCTGAGCAAACTCGGCCTGGTGGAAGGTGCCAAGCAGGGCAAGGAAATGTTCTATCGCACCACCGAAAAGGGCCGCGCGCTCTGCCAGGAATACGCCGACATCCGCCGCGAATGCCTGATTGCCTCGTTCGAGAACCTCAATATCGACCCTGACGAGATCCACCGCCTGGCAGGCATGCTGCGCGCCATGTCCGGCTTGTACGATCAGGCCGCACGCGCCGCCACCTCCCTGTAAACGACCTTCACCGAGTCTGGAATCCCATGCGTATCGAACCCCGCCCCTTGCCCGAGCAGCTGCCCGACCTTGGCGATATGCCGCCACTGCTGCAGCGCCTCTACGCGGCGCGTGGCGTGGCCAGCGCGGCAGAGCTGGACAAGGGGTTGGCGCGGCTGATCCCTTATAAGCAGCTCAAGGGCATTGATGCGGCAGTCGAGTTGCTGGTCGAGGCGCTGGAGAAGCGCCAGCGCATTCTCTTTGTTGGCGATTTCGATGCCGATGGCGCTACGGCCAGCACCGTGGGTGTACTTGGCTTGCGCCAGCTTGGCGCTGCCCACGTCGATTACCTGGTGCCCAATCGCTTCGAGTACGGGTACGGTCTGACCCCTGAAATCGTTGCCGTTGCCTTGCAGCGCGAGCCCGATCTGCTGGTGACCGTGGACAACGGCATCTCCAGCGTCGACGGCGTGGCGGCGGCCAAGGCCGCAGGGCTCAAGGTGCTGGTCACGGACCATCACCTGCCGGGTCACGAACTGCCGGCGGCTGATGCCATCGTCAACCCCAATCAGCCTGAGTGCGCCTTCCCCAGCAAGTGCATCGCCGGGGTCGGGGTCATCTTCTATGTGCTGCTGGCCCTGCGCGCACGGCTGCGCGAGCTGGACTGGTTCACCCGTCAGGGCTGGGCCGAGCCGAACCTGGCTGAGCTATTGGATCTCGTGGCGCTGGGCAGTGTCGCCGACGTGGTACCGCTGGATGCCAACAATCGCATCCTGGTCCATCAGGGATTGGCGCGAATTCGCGCGGGGCGGGCGAGGGCGGGCCTGCGGGCGATTCTCGAAGTGGCGGGGCGCGATCATCGACGCATCACCTCTACCGACCTGGGCTTCATTCTCGGACCGCGGCTCAACGCGGCCGGGCGGCTGGATGACATGTCGCTGGGCATTGAATGCCTGCTCTGCGAGGACGAGGCACTGGCGCGCGATATGGCGGTCCAGCTCGATGAGCTGAACAAGGACCGCAAGAGCATCGAGCAGGGCATGCAGCGCGAGGCGCTGGCGCAGCTCAAGGATCTGCCGCTGGAAGACCTGCCGTTCGGCCTGTGCCTGTTCGAGGCGGACTGGCATCAGGGTGTGATCGGCATCCTGGCTTCGCGCCTGAAGGAGCGCTACCACCGCCCGACCATCGCCTTCGCCGATGCTGGCGACGGGCTGCTCAAGGGCTCGGCGCGCTCGGTGCCGGGCTTTCACATCCGCGATGCGCTGGATGCAGTCGCCGCCAAGCATCCGGGCTTGATCAGCAAGTTCGGCGGGCATGCCATGGCAGCCGGGCTTTCACTGCCGCAAGCCAACTTCGGCGCCTTCGCCGCCGCGTTCGACGCCGAAGTGCGCCGTCAGCTTTGCGAGGACGATCTCACCGGCCGGCTGCTCACCGACGGCCAGCTGAGTGTCGAGGAATTTCATCTGGAGCTGGCGCGTGCGCTGCGCAACGCCGGGCCCTGGGGGCAGCACTTCCCCGAGCCGATGTTCCATGGTGTGTTCCAGCTGGTGCAGCAGCGCCTGGTTGGCGAGCGCCATTTGAAGCTGGTACTCAAGAGTGAATGTGGTTCGCTGACCCTCGATGGCATCGCCTTCAACATCGATCGCGAGATATGGCCGAATCCGACGGTGCGCTGGGCGGAGCTGGCCTACAAGCTGGACGTCAACGAGTACCGCGGTCATGAAAGCGTGCAGCTGATGGTGGCGCATATCGCCCCGCGCTGATCGATGCATGCCGGCTGACGATAGGCCGGCTGAATCCAGCGCCATTCCCCGTCAAGACGTCTGATTGTTGCCCATGGCCGTGGCGCCTAGAGTGGCTGGACAACAACAGCGCCATGCGGGAATCCGAAATGAGCGACATCAGCGTCCATCACCGTGCTTGTCACCTGTGCGAAGCCATCTGCGGCCTGACCATCCAGACCGAAGGCGAGCGCATCCTTTCGATCAAGGGCGACCCCCTCGACAGCTTCAGCCGCGGCCATATCTGTCCCAAGGCTGTCGCCCTGCAGGACATCCAGAACGACCCTGACCGGCTGCGCCACCCGATGCGGCGCTGCGGCGATGAGTGGCAGGCGATCAGCTGGGAGGAGGCCTACGAATTGGTCGCCGAGCGCCTGGCTGAGATCCGCGAGCGCCACGGCGCCAATGCCGTGGCCATCTACCAGGGCAACCCGAGTGTGCACAACTACGGGCTGATGACCCACAGCAACTACTTTCTCGGGCTGCTGAAGACGCGCAATCGCTTTTCCGCGACCTCGGTCGATCAGCTGCCGCATCACCTGACCAGCCATCTGATGTACGGCCACGGCCTGTTGCTGCCGGTGCCGGACATCGATCACACCGATTTCATGCTGATCCTCGGCGGCAACCCGCTGGCCTCCAACGGCAGCATCATGACCGTACCTGACGTGGAGAAGCGGCTGAAGGCGATCCGCGCCCGCGGCGGCAAGCTGGTGGTGGTCGACCCGCGTCGCAGCGAGACCGCAGCGATCGCCGATCAACATATGTTCGTGCGGCCGGGACAAGACGCGGCGCTGCTGTTTGGCCTGCTCAATACTCTGTTCGAGGAAGGCCTGACGCGCACCAGCGAGCTCCCGCTGGACGGCATCGAGGAGGTGCGCACGGCGATCGCCGCCTTTACCGCCGAGGCGATGAGCGCCCGTTGTGGGATTCCGGTCGAGCAGATCCGCCAGCTGGCGCGGGATTTCGCGGCGGCGGACAAGGCAGTCTGCTACGGGCGGATGGGCGTCTCGACCCAGGCCTTCGGCACGCTCTGCCAGTGGTTGGTGCAGCTGATCAACCTGGTCACCGGCAATCTCGATCGGGTCGGCGGCGCGCTGTGTACCGAGCCTGCGGTGGATCTGGTGGAGACCACCTCCGGCGGCCACTTCGCCGCCTGGCATAGCCGGGTTTCGCAGTTGCCTGAATACGGCGGCGAACTACCGGTAGCGGCACTGGCCGAGGAGATGCTTGAACCTGGGGAAGGGCAGGTGCGTGCACTGATCACCGTGGCCGGAAACCCGGTGCTCTCCACGCCCAACGGGCGCAAGCTGGAGCAGGCGCTGGATGGGCTGGAGTTCATGCTCAGTGTGGATTTCTACATCAACGAAACCACTCGCTATGCCGACGTGATCCTGCCGCCGACCGCGCCGCTGGAGCACGACCATTACGACGCCACCTTCAACCTGCTCGCCGTGCGCAACGTCACCCGCTTCAACCAGCCGGTACTGCCCAAACCCGAGGGTGCGCTGCACGACTGGGAAATCTTCATCGGGCTGGCTAAGGCGTACGCAGTGCGGGTCGGCGTCGAGCTGAAGCCCACCATGCCGCCGCAGCAAATGATGGATCTGGCGCTACGCCATGGGCCATACGGCGACAAGTCCGAGCGCAAGCTGAGCCTGGCAGCACTGAAGGATCATCCCCACGGGCTGGATCTAGGGCCGCTCAAGCCGAATCTGGCGCGGCGCCTGAAAACGCCGAGCCAACGCGTCCAGGCTGCGCCAGCGCTGATGCTGGAGGATCTGCAGCGTTTCGCCGCCGAGCCGCAGACCAAGAGCGACGAGCTGCTGCTGATCGGCCGCCGGCATGTACGCAGCAACAATTCCTGGATGCACAACTACCAGCGCCTGGTGAAGGGCAAGCCGCGTCACCAGCTGCTGATGCACCCTGCGGACATGGCTGCTCGGACTTTGCTGGATGGCCAGCGTGTGCGTGTGCATTCCCGTGTCGGCGTGGTCGAGGTGGAGGCGCTGGCCAGCGAGGAGATGATGCCCGGCGTGGTCAGCCTGCCGCATGGCTGGGGCCACGCCCGTCCTGGCGTGCAAATGGATATCGCCCGGCAGCAACCGGGCGCCAGCAGTAACGACCTGACTGACGAGCGCCAGTTGGATGTATCCGGCAATGCCGCGCTCAACGGTGTGCCGGTGCAGGTTAGCGCTGCCTGAGGCAGACAGTTCCACCGATGTCGGGCTGGGCATGAGCGGCGAAACGGTCTCTACTGACGGGTGTCAAATCCGCATCATCGACAGTAGAGGCCGACATGTCCCAGCTTTTCCAGCCGCTAACCCTGCGCCAGCTCAAACTGCCCAACCGGATTGCCGTATCGCCCATGTGCCAGTACTCGGCGAAGGCCGGGATGGCGAACGACTGGCATCTGGTGCATCTGGGCAGTCGGGCCGTCGGTGGCGCCGGGCTGGTGATCATCGAAGCGACGGCGATCAGCCCTGAGGGGCGTATTTCGCCGGACGACCTCGGCATCTGGTCCGATGAGCATGTCGAGCCGCTACGCCGTATCACCCGCTTCATCGAGGCGCAGGGCGCGTTCGCCGGCGTGCAGCTGGCCCATGCCGGGCGCAAGGCGAGTACGTGGCGGCCCTGGCTCGGCAAGCATGGCAGCGTGCCTATCGCCGCTGGCGGTTGGACCCCGGTCGGCCCTTCGACCATTGCTTTCTCGCCTGAACATGCCGTGCCGACGGCGCTGGACGATGCCGGCATCGCGGTCGTCGTGCAGGCGTTCGTCGAGGCGGCCGAGCGCTCATTGGCAGCCGGCTTCAAGGTCGCCGAGGTGCATGCGGCCCATGGCTACCTGCTGCATCAGTTCCTTTCGCCGCTATCCAATCAGCGCCAGGATCGTTACGGCGGCTCGTTCGATAACCGTATCCGCCTGCTCCTGGAGGTTACGGCGGCTGTTCGCGAGGTCTGGCCCGAGGAATTGCCGCTGTTCGTCCGCCTCTCGGCGACCGACTGGGTCGATGATGGCTGGAATGCCGACGAAACCGTCGAACTCGCGCGGCGGCTCAGGGAAATTGGCGTCGACCTTATCGACGTGTCATCCGGCGGCACTGCTGCCAACGCCGATATTCCAGTCGGGCCGGGCTACCAGACCCAGTTCGCCGAGCGCGTGCGCAAGGAGGCGGGTATCGCCACCGGCACGGTCGGCATGATCACCGAGGCGGTGCAGGCCGAACACATCCTGCGCACCGGCCAGGCCGACCTGATTCTGCTCGCCCGCGAACTGCTGCGTGATCCGTACTGGCCGCTGCATGCCGCCGAGGATCTGCGTGACAGTTCCGTGGCCTGGCCGGCGCAGTACGTGCGTGCCGCCCATCGCGACACGCCGATTCGTCAGGTGCCCGAGTCGTTTGACTGAGCACTTCTGTTCAAATCCTGATTCAATCCGTTTGGGGACTTCGATGAAAACCAGTGGCCTTCTCGATCAACTGCTCAGGTCCGGTCAGGACCTGCTGCAGAAGCAGCAATCCAGTGCAGGCGGAAAACCTGGCAAAGGCGGTTTGAGCGACCTGCTGTCCGGCGTTGGCGGCGGTTCGCTCGGCAATGCCCTGTCGGGTGCCGGTGGCGGCGCGCTGGCGGCCGGTGCCATGGGGTTGCTGCTGGGCAACCGCAAGGTACGCAAGATGGGCGGCAAGGCGGTGACCTACGGCGGTCTGGCTGCACTCGGCGTGCTGGCCTACAAGGCGTACAGCAACTGGCAGGCACAGCAGGGCGGGACGCAGCAGCAGACGCCACAAACCATCGATCGCCTGCCGCCGGCAGAGGTCGAGGTGCACAGCCAGGGCATTCTCAAGGCACTGGTGGCAGCGGCCAAGGCCGACGGCCATGTCGATGCCCGAGAGCGTCAGCTGATCGAGGCGGAGCTGGGCAAGCTGGCCGATGCTGATCTGCAGCACTGGCTCGAAGCTGAGCTGAACAAGCCGCTGGACCCGGCTGACGTGGCCAGTGCCGCCAGTACTCCGGAGATGGCTGCGGAGATGTATCTGGCCAGCGTGCTGATGGTCGACGAGGAGCATTTCATGGAACGTGCCTATCTGGATGAACTTGCCCGCTGCCTGCAGCTCGATCCGCAACTCAAAGCCGAGCTGGAAAGCCAGGTACGCGGTGTGAGTGCCTGATCGACCGTCATGAGGGCAAATCCGGCTCCTGACCGTCCGCCGGCACGTCCGGCGGGCTGTCAGCACGGGTTGGCTGAGTTATAATCGCCGGCTTTTGCACCGTCCGATTGAGAGCTGCCTACCTATGGAAATCAACCCGATCCTCAACAGCATCAAGGACCTGTCCGAGCGCACCCTGTCAATTCGGGGGTATCTTTGACTACGATCAGAAGCATGATCGTCTCGTCGAAGTAAACCGCGAACTCGAAGACCCCAACGTCTGGAACAAGCCCGAATACGCCCAGAGCCTGGGCCGTGAACGCGCCACCCTGGCGCAGATTGTCGAAACCATCGATGACCTCGATGGCGGACTTGCCGACTCTCGCGACCTGCTCGACATGGCGGTCGAAGAAGATGATCAAGGCGCCGTTGATGATGTGGCCGCCGAGCTGGACCGTCTGCGCGGAATCCTCGAAAAGCTCGAATTCCGCCGCATGTTCAGCCACGAGATGGACCCGAATAACTGCTACCTGGACATCCAGGCCGGTTCCGGCGGCACCGAGGCGCAGGACTGGGCGAACATCCTGCTGCGCATGTACCTGCGCTGGGCCGACAAGCGCGGTTTCACTGCCGAGATCGTCGAGCTGTCCGAGGGCGAAGTCGCCGGCATCAAGGGTGCCACGGTGCACATCAAGGGTGAATATGCTTTTGGCTGGTTGCGCACCGAGATCGGTGTGCACCGCCTGGTGCGCAAGAGCCCGTTCGACTCCGGCGCGCGCCGCCACACCTCGTTCTCGGCAGTGTTCGTCTCGCCCGAGATCGACGACAGGGTCGAGATCGAGATCAACCCGGCCGACCTGCGCATCGATACCTACCGTTCCTCCGGCGCCGGTGGTCAGCACGTAAACACCACCGATTCGGCCGTGCGTATCACCCACGTCCCGACCAATACCGTGGTGGCCTGCCAGAACGAACGTTCCCAGCACGCCAACAAGGACACCGCCATGAAGATGCTGCGGGCCAAGTTGTACGAACTGGAAATGCAGAAGCGCAACGCCGCCTCTCAGGCGCTGGAAGACAGCAAGTCGGACATTGGCTGGGGGCACCAGATCCGTTCCTACGTGCTCGACGACTCGCGCATCAAGGATCTGCGTACCGGTGTGGAGCGCAGCGATTGCCAGAAGGTGCTCGACGGCGACATCGACGGATACCTCGAAGCCAGCCTGAAACAGGGGCTCTGAGAGCAGCTGCAAGCCTCAAGCCGCAAGCACCTCCATTGAAACGATTTGACCGGGACGACCCGCAATGAGCGAACAACCGCTGAACCAGCACGCCATCCAAGAGGAAGAAAACAAGCTGATTGCCCAGCGCAAGGAAAAGCTTGCTGCCGTGCGCGAGCAGGGCAATGCCTTCCCCAATGACTTCCGTCGCGACCGCTATGCAGGCGACCTGCAGAAACAGTACGCCGAGAAGACCAAGGAGGAGCTGGAGGCGGCCGCCATTCCGGTCAAGGTCGCCGGGCGCATCATGCTCAACCGCGGGCCATTCATGGTGCTGCAGGATATGAGCGGGCGCATCCAGGTCTATGTCGATCGCAAGACGCTGCCGGCCGAGCAGGTCGAGGCGGTCAAGCACTTCGACCTGGGCGACATCATTGCCGCCGAGGGCACACTGGCGCGCTCCGGCAAGGGCGACCTGTACGTCTACATGAACAGCGTGCGCCTGCTGACCAAGTCGCTGCGCCCGCTGCCGGACAAGTTCCATGGCCTGACCGACACCGAGCAGCGCTACCGCCAGCGCTACGTCGACCTGATGGTCAACGAGGAGGTGCGCGAAACGTTCCGCGTGCGCTCCCAGGTCATCTCGCATATCCGCAAGTTCCTCGCCGAGCGTGACTTCCTCGAAGTCGAAACGCCGATGCTGCAGACCATTCCCGGCGGCGCTGCGGCCAAACCGTTCGAGACCCATCACAACGCGCTGGACATGCCGATGTTCCTGCGCATCGCGCCGGAGCTCTACCTCAAGCGTCTGGTGGTCGGTGGCTTCGAGCGCGTGTTCGAGATCAACCGCAACTTCCGCAACGAAGGCGTCTCGACCCGGCACAACCCCGAGTTCACCATGCTCGAGTTCTACCAGGCCTACGCCGACTACGAAGACAACATGGACCTGACCGAGGAGCTGTTCCGCGAGCTGGCCCAGGCCGTGCTCGGCAGCACCGACGTGCCCTACGGCGACAAGGTGTTCCACTTCGGCGAGCCGTTCGCGCGGCTGTCGGTGTTCGACTCGATCCTCAAGTTCAACCCGGAAATCTCCGCGGACGACCTGAACGACGTCGAGAAGGCCCGTGCCATCGCCAAGAAGGCCGGCGCCAAGCTGCTCGGCCATGAAGGCCTGGGCAAGCTGCAGGTGATGATTTTCGAGGAGCTGGTCGAGCACAAACTGGAACAGCCAACCTTCATCACTGAATACCCGTTCGAAGTCTCGCCGCTGGCCCGACGCAATGATCGCAACCCCAACGTCACAGATCGCTTCGAGCTGTTTATCGGTGGCCGCGAGATCGCCAACGCCTATTCCGAGCTCAACGATGCCGAGGATCAGGCCGAGCGCTTCCACGCCCAGGTAGCCGACAAGGATGCCGGCGATGACGAGGCCATGCACTTCGACGCCGACTTCGTTCGTGCGCTGGAGTACGGCATGCCGCCAACCGCGGGCGAGGGTATCGGCATCGATCGCCTGGTGATGCTGCTGACCAACTCGCCTTCGATCCGCGACGTGATCCTCTTCCCGCATATGCGTCCGGAACTCTGATCCACTGAGCGTCGACCGACCCGCAGTGTGCCGGCCTCGGCCGCTGCGGGTATAACCTCAAGGGGCCAGGGCATGGACGAGATGAAGTACGACATGGGCGGAGCCGCCAGCGTACTCGGCACACTCAAGGCCGTGCTGGAGCTGCAGCTGCAGCTGCCGGTACGGGTCATCCGTGAAGAGGGACTGATGAACAGCCGTAACAACCTGGACGAGTATCAGACCATCGTGCGCGGGCTGTCCGACCGCATCGTCGAGGCGCAGACGCCAGTGCGCGTACTGGACGCGGTGAAGTGGGACGAGAATACCCGCCAGGGTTTTTTCGCCGCCAAGGGCCGCGAGCTGCCGAAGATCGATCGCGGCTACTACGAGGGCCGGCCACTGGCCTTCGATTCCAGCGCCAAGAAGCAGGAATTCCAGGACATCGAGCGCGACATCACCCGTCAGCTCGGTCAGTTCAACCCGGTCGGGCAGATCATGCGGCGCATGTGCAAGGAATACCGCATGGTCATCCGCATGCTCGAGGCGCGTGGCACACCGGACTTCGGCATGATCTCCCAGGAGCTCTACGGCGCGGCATCCGACGCCTTCCATGCTGGCGATCCAACCCTGGCCGACCTCGGCCTCATGCTCTCCGACTATCTGAACAACATCGCCGACCGTGGCGACCTGCGTGACGAGCCGAAGAATCTCACCGCGCCGCAGGCCGTCGAGCTGCTGCAGAAGCGGCTGGATGTGGTGTTCGGCGAAGGCGAGGGCGTGATCCGTGTTTTCGAGTCCGACGGCATCCTCGCCGATGCGGCAGCGGGCGCCGACTACATCAAGATCCGCAGCGACGCGCTGTTCAACGAGCGTGACGTGCGCGCGCTGGAGGTTCACGAAGGCCTGGTGCACGTCGGCACCACGCTCAACGGGCAGAACCAGCCGATCTGCACCTTCCTCGCCAAGGGGCCGCCGTCTTCAACGGTTACTCAGGAAGGCCTGGCAATCCTGATGGAGGTGATCGCCTTCGCCTCCTACCCGACGCGCCTGCGCAAGCTGACCAACCGCACCCGCGCCATCCACATGGCCGAGGAGGGCGCGGATTTCCTCGACGTGTTCGCCTTCTTCCGCGAGCAGGGCTATGGCGACGACGATTGCTACAGCAATGCCAGCCGGGTGTTCCGCGGCTCGACCCCCGATGGTCTGCCCTTCACCAAGGACCTGTCCTACCTGAAGGGCTTCATCATGATCTACAACTACATCCAGCTAGCCGTGCGCAAAGGCCGGCTGGAGCAGATCCCGCTGCTGTTCTGCGGCAAGACCACGCTTGAGGACATGCGCACGCTGCGCCAGCTGGTGGACGAGGGCATGGTCGTCCCGCCCAAGTATCTGCCGCAGCAATTTCAGGACCTCAATGCGCTGTCGGCCTGGATGTGCTTCTCCAACTTCCTCAATCACCTGAGCCTGGATCGCATCGAAGCCGACTACGCGAACATTCTCTGATCCCGAATATCCGACATCACTCACGCAAGGAAGCGTAACGATATGGAAAACTCCGTCTTTGCCCGGCGTGCGAACCCGATGGATCGCACACTCTCACCCGCTGCGTATAACCTCGTCATTGGCCTCACGCTCTGTTGGGGCTTCTGGGTCAACTGGTGGATGGTCGGCAACATCCCGGTCGAGTCCATTCGCAGCATCCATCCCTGGCTGTTCTTTGGCGGTTACTTCGCCAGCTGCCTCACCGGCGCCTGGCTGTTTCATCGTTCGAACCAGCCCTGGGTGAGTTTTTTCGGCTACAACCTGGTCGTGGTGCCGTTCGGGCTCATCGTCAACCTGGTGGTGAGCCGCTACGACGCCTCTCTGGTGCATGAGGCGATACGCATCACCGCGCTTGTTACCCTCGGCATGATGCTGCTCGGCACGCTGTTTCCGAAGTTCTTCGCCAGCATCGCCGGTGCGCTGACAGTGGCGTTGTTGCTGGTGATCGTCGTCGAGTTGGTCGAGGTGTTCATCCTCGGCATTCATCACGGCGTGATCGACTGGATCGTCGTGCTGATCTTCTGCGGCTATGTCGGCGTGGACTGGGGCCGGGCGAATCAGATCCCCAAGACGCTGGACAATGCCATTGACAGCGCAGCCGCGCTCTATATGGACATCATCAACCTTTTCCTGCGTATCCTGCGCATTCTCGGGCGCAAATAGGCAACGGCGGGACGCTGCCGGATCCTTGCAGCGCCGCAACCCGATCGCTTCAGGAGCTCGCCGTGTCCAGCCACGAACTTGAATACGAAATCCTCGGTCAGTCCGCGCAAAGCGTGGAGATCATCCTCGATCCAGACGAGACGGTGATCGCCGAAGCCGGAGCAATGAACTACATGACCGACGGCGTGCGTTTCGAAGCGCGCATGGGCGACGGTTCGGCGAGCGGCGTGCTCGGCAAGCTGTGGGGCGCGGGCAAGCGCATGTTCACCGGCGAGTCACTGTTCCTCACTCACTTCACCAATGAAAGCAAGGCCAAGGCACGCGTGGCCTTCGCCGCGCCTTATCCGGGCACAGTGGTACCGATTGATCTTGCTGCTGTGGGCGGCAAGCTGTTTTGTCAGAAGGATGCCTTTCTCTGCGCGGCTTATGGCACGCGCATCGGCATAAGCTTCAGCAAGCGCATCGGCGCAGGCTTCTTCGGTGGCGAGGGATTCATCCTGCAGCGCCTGGAAGGCGATGGACTGGCGTTCGTGCATGCCGGCGGCACCGTGATTCGCAAGGAGCTGAACAACGAAACCCTGCGGTTGGATACCGGCTGCCTGGTGGCGTTCACGCAGGGCATCGACTACGACATCCAGCTTGCCGGCGGCCTCCGGAGCATGCTGTTCGGTGGCGAAGGGCTGCTGCTCACCACCCTCAAGGGCACCGGCAGCGTCTGGATCCAGAGCCTGCCCTTCTCGCGCCTGGCCGAGCGGGTCTACGAGGCGACCTCACAGGCCCGCGGTGAAACCCGCGCCGGCGGTAAATGAGCCGCAGGCGACCTTCGAATTTGTCACAATGCGCCTCTTTGCCTCGATGAGACCGTCCATGTCCGAACGCAATCCCATTCCCCTGATCCTGACCGCCATCGGCAGCGTGCTTGGCACGGTCGCGGTGCTGTCCTATTACGGCTACGTGCATATCGCCAAGCCAGAGGATGCGTTGCTGCTGGCTGACTACACCATGCTCAAGACCGTTCCCGGCGAGGATTACCGGGTATCGCTGAAGCCGGCGTCGCAGGTGGCTCAGTGCATCGATGGTGTGCTGGTGCTGTTCGATACCGAACAGAAGGGCCTGACAGGCGTGCTGGTCGACAGCAAGAAGCGCGCCGTGCGCTGCATAGGTCAGGATGCGCCGCAGGAGAGCAAATAAAACAGCCCGTCAGGGCGACGGGCTGCTAAAGGGGCAGGGCATCAGCTCGCCATGCCCACGGTCCGTGGTCACTCCATCGACGAACGTGGCGCGACGCGCTGGCTGTCGTTGGAGATAGTCACCTCGACGCGGCGATTCATCGCGCGGCTGGACGGCGAGTCGTTGCTCGCAACCGGGTATTGCTCGCCATAGCCCACCGCCTGGATGCGCTGTGGATCGACGCCCGCGTGGGTCAATGCGCGGCGCACGGATTGGGCGCGGCGCTCGGAAAGCTGCTGGTTGTAAGAGTCGGAGCCGGTGCTGTCGGTATAACCCTCGACTACCACCTTGCGCTCCGGATTCTCGTTCAGGAACTCAGCGAGCTTCTGGATGCCGCGCATACCGGCCGGTTTAAGTTCGGCCTTGTCCAGGTCGAACAGAACGTCACCGAAAGTCACCAGGGTACCGCGCTCGGTCTGCTTGGCCTGCATGTCCTCCTGCAGCTTGCGGATCTGCGCGTCCCGGGCTTCGAGGCGGGCTTCGGCGCGCTGCGCGGAGGCCTTGCCGAGATCCTCTTCGGCCGCGCGCAGGGCAATAGTCTGCTCGGCCAGTTCGATGCGGCGCTTGGTCAGGTAGGCCAGCTGATCCACCGTTTCTTCGTCGGCATCGTTCAGATATGCCTTGTTGGCCTTGTCCAGCATGTTGCTGGCGTCCTGGGTTTCCAGGGCTGCGACCTTGCTTGAGCGGGCGTCGCTCTGCAGAGCGGAGAAGCTGCTGCGCGCCTCTTCAAGGTTCTGATTGGGCTGGTTGGCGCAGGCCACTAGGCCGATGCTCAGGGCCAGTATGGTAGGTAGGGTTACGAGCTTGTGCATGACGAGTTCATCCTATTGGCTATAAACGGAATGGCGGGCGTGGCGAGGAATCAGCGAACGTTGCGCATGCCTTCTTCGCGCAATTCCTGAATCCCCTGCTGCGCATCTTCGACGGCCTTCTGAGCCTTCGCCGCTTCAGCCTTGCGTTGGGCTACGCGGGCATCCCATTCGGCCTGTTCGGCCAGCTTGCGGGCTTGTTCGTAGTTTTCTTTCTGCATGGCCAGTTCGGCCTCTTTCCACTTTTCCTGCGCGGCGCGCATTTCCACTGCGGCGTACTCGGTACCACCAGCGCTTACGGCGCTGCGCACGGCCGATTCAGTCACAGCGAACTGCTCGGTCGGTGGGTTGCCGGCGCATGCGGTCAGCAGCAGGCCACCAAGTGCAATGGCCGCCAGCTTGGGTAGCTGAAATCTCGAAGCGTGGGTTGCGACAGCTTTGTTCATGGTCAGTCTCCAGTTCGAATTGCTCAACGAATAGCTACCGTCCCTGGCCGGGCAGTGTGCTGAATAGGGCACTACCGATGTCGGGACATATTTTTGTGAGGCCAAATGGCGCTAATCGTTCAGTGAAAGTTGGCGGGCTAGAGCGGTTGTCATCGGGGAATCCGCTACCAGCGCGGTATTAACGGGGTGGGGACTGGCCTGCGCGGGCAGGGCGGGCGTATGCAACAAGGGTGACCTGTGCGATGGCGCCCTGAGCGGGCACCGAGCGTGCAGGGTGCGCTTTCGGGTCAGGTCGGCGGGGTGGAAGACGCTTCCTCGTCGAGCATGCGCTTGAGGTGTTTGCGCGAGAGCTCGAGAAAGCGCGGGGTGGGGCCGACGTCCTCGTAGACCGGGTCGCCCTGTTCGTCAGTGGCGATGACCTGGGTGCCGCGCTCATACGGAAGGCTGGTTTCGACGGCTTCGAGGGCCGCACCAACCAGCTCGCCGAGCAGCGCTTCGGTGCTGCGCTTGGGGTACATCTCGGCGAGCGCCGCGAGCCGTGCCGCGCTCTCGACGTCTAGCGGAATGCTGTAGGTTGTCTGGCTCATGTGACCCTTGGCGTCGCGTTCCCAATGGCTGACCAGCTCGGAAATTCTCATGATTACTCCTTTGCCCGCGCTTACGAGCGGTGATGACATGTGCAATCGTGCTGTCCGCAACAGGGTCGTCGGCGTTGACGCCTTGTCATGACCGGATGCTGTGGGCACTCTGGTTGGAGGTAATTTCAGCGTAGCCGTTCAGGATCGTTTTCTCCGCGGCGCGTCTGATAAGCAGCGGCGAGTCGCTCATGTGAAGGCGGCAGCCCAGGAGGAGCAAGAAGGTCATGGCGAAAATCATCGACGCGCGCCTGCGCGACAACGTACACCTGCTTGGCGAACTGCTCGGCAACACCATTCGCGCCCAGCATGGCGACCAGTTCTTCGACAAGATCGAACGCATCCGCAAAGGCGCCAAGGCGGCACGCAAAGGCTCGGCCGAGGGTGCGCAACTGCTGTCCGAGACGCTCGACAGCCTTGACGAGAATGAACTGCTGCCGATGACACGGGCGTTCAACCAGTTCCTCAACCTGGCCAATATCGCCGAGCAGTACCATCAGGTTCGTCGCCGTACGGCAGGCGAGCCGGTACCGTTCGAAACCAGCGTGTTCGCCGATCTGATCGAACGCCTCAAGGCCGCCGGACACGGCGACGAGTTCATTGCACGACAGGTCAGCCGCCTGGAAATCGAACTGGTGCTGACAGCGCACCCCACCGAAGTTTCACGGCGCACGCTGATCCAGAAGTACGACGCCATCGCCGAACAGCTGGCCGCACGGGACCACACCGACCTCTCCGACGCCGAGCAGGCGAAGATCGAGCTGCAGCTGCAGCGCCTGATCGCAGAGGTCTGGCACACCGAGGAAATCCGTCGCAACCGACCGACGCCAGTGGAAGAGGCGCGGTGGGGCTTCGCCGCCATCGAGAACTCGCTGTGGAAGGCCATACCCAATGTATTGCGCCAGACCGATGCGACGCTCAGGCGGGCGACCGGGCTGCACCTGCCGCTAGAAGCCGCGCCGATCCGCTTCGCCTCCTGGATGGGTGGCGACCGCGACGGCAACCCGAACGTGACCGCGATGGTATCCCGCGAAGTGTTGCTGACCGCACGCTGGGTGGCTGCCGATCTGTACCTGCGGGAGATCGAAGGGTTGATTACCGCACTGTCGATGAGCGAAGCCAGTGAGGAACTGCTGCGCCTGACCGGTGATTCGGCCGAGCCGTACCGGGTCCTGCTCAAGCCCCTGCGTCAACGGCTGCGGGCGACCCGGGAGTGGGCACGGGCGGCCATCGAGCATGGCCAGCCGGCTCCGGCGGAAGTGCTGCAGGACTGCGCCGAGCTGCGTCGGCCGCTGGAACTCTGCTACCGCTCGTTGCATGCCCGCGGGATGGGCATGATCGCCGATGGCGCGCTGCTTGACTGCCTGCGGCGACTGGCCGTGTTCGGGCTGTTCCTGGTACGGCTGGACATTCGTCAGGACGCGGCACGGCATGCCGCAGCACTGGCGGAAATCACCGATTACCTCGGGCTGGGCGACTATCAGGCGTGGGACGAGCAGCGGCGACTGGACTGGCTGCAGCTTGAACTGAGCAATCGCCGCCCGCTGCTGCCGGCGCATTATCATCCGTCGGCCGATACCGCAGAGGTGCTCGCCACCTGCGCGGTGATCGCCGAGGCGCCAGCGGCGTCACTTGGCTCCTATGTCATTTCCATGGCCCATGCGGCCTCCGATGTACTCGCCGTGCAGTTGCTGCTCAAGGAAGCCGGCCTGCAGCGTCCGATGCGTGTGGTGCCGCTGTTCGAAACCCTGGACGACCTGAATAACGCCGCGCCGATCATTGACCGCCTGCTCGCGCTGCCCGGGTATCGCCAGCGTCTGCATGGCCCGCAGGAGGTGATGATCGGCTACTCCGACTCGGCCAAGGATGCTGGCACTACTGCCGCCGCCTGGGCCCAGTACCGCGCTCAGGAACGGCTGGTGGACGTATGCCGGGAGCACGACGTCGAACTGTTGCTGTTCCATGGCCGCGGCGGCACCGTGGGGCGTGGCGGTGGCCCGGCGCATGCGGCGATCCTGTCGCAGCCGCCGGGCTCGGTAGTCGGGCGCTTCCGTACCACCGAACAGGGCGAAATGATTCGCTTCAAATTCGGCCTGCCGGACATCGCCGAGCAGAACCTCAATCTGTACCTCGCCGCGGTGCTCGAGGCGACTCTGTTGCCGCCGCCGATGCCCGAGGCCGACTGGCGTGAGACCATGGATCGCCTGTCCGCCGAAGGGGTGGCGGCCTATCGTGGCGTGGTACGCGAGCATCCGCAGTTCGTCGATTACTTCCGCCAGGCGACACCCGAGCTGGAACTGGGCCGTTTGCCGTTGGGCAGTCGCCCCTCCAAACGTCGCGAGGGTGGGGTGGAAAGCCTGCGGGCGATTCCCTGGATTTTCGCCTGGACGCAAACGCGGCTGATGCTGCCCGCCTGGCTTGGGTGGGAGCAGGCGCTGCAGAGCGCACTGACGCGCGGGGAGGGCGAGCGGCTGGCCGAAATGCGTGCGCGATGGCCGTTCTTCACTACGCGCATCGACATGCTGGAAATGGTGCTGGCCAAGGCCGATGCCGATATCGCAAGGCGTTACGATGAGCGCCTGGTGCAGCCGGAACTGCTTTCCCTTGGTAGCGATTTGCGTGACCGATTGTCGCAGGTGGTCGGCGCTGTGCTGAGCGTGACCGGCCAGGCCGATCTGCTCGACCACAGCCCGAAGACCCAGGAGGCGTTCAGCCTGCGCAACACCTATCTTGATCCGTTGCACCTGCTGCAGATAGAACTGCTGGCTCGCTCAAGGCAGCAGCAGAACCCGGCAGACAGCCCGCTCGAGCAGGCGCTGCTGGTCAGTGTGGCGGGTATCGCGGCGGGCTTGCGCAACACGGGCTGAAGTGGCAGTTCCCGGCGCTCAACGGCTGCGCGATGCGTAGTCGTTGAGCGCAACTCGCGTCGAATCGTGACATTTATGCGGGTCGATAGACGCTTTCGGGACGGCTTGTGCCGCCTCGGTGCGCTGTGTATCGTGTTCAACCTTTTGTCGCATGGCGGCAAACCAGAATTTTTGATTCGTCAGCGAAGAGCCACTCCGGCCCGCTGGCAGGATCGCCCCCCTTCTAAGAAACTCGAGGACTCATCATGCGTGTGATTCTGCTGGGAGCGCCCGGTGCTGGAAAAGGTACCCAGGCTGGCTTCATTACCAAAAAATTCGGTATTCCGCAGATCTCCACGGGCGACATGCTGCGTGCCGCAGTCAAGGCGGGCACCGAGCTGGGCCTCAAGGCCAAGAGCGTGATGGATGCCGGTGGCCTGGTTTCCGATGATCTGATCATCAATCTGGTCAAGGAGCGCATCGCTCAACCCGATTGCGTCAACGGTTTCCTATTCGACGGTTTCCCGCGCACCATTCCTCAGGCCGAAGCGCTGAAGGAAGCCGGCGTGCGTATCGACAACGTGATCGAGATCGCCGTGGACGACGAGGAAATCGTCGGCCGTATCGCGGGTCGCCGTGTGCATCCGGCTTCCGGCCGCGTCTATCACACCGAGCACAACCCGCCGAAGGTTGCGGGCAAGGACGACGAAACCGGCGATGAGCTGATCCAGCGCGAAGACGACAAGGAAGAGACCGTGCGTCATCGCCTGTCCGTCTACCATGCGCAGACCAAGCCGCTGGTGGATTTCTACCAAAGCCTGGCAGCCGCGGAAGGCACGCCGAAGTACAGCTGCATCGAAGGTGTCGGTTCGGTGGACGAGATTACGGCCAAGGTGTTTGCTGCACTGAGCTGATCGAAGCTGCCTGGCACGAGCGAATAGAAATGCCCGTATCGAAAGATACGGGCATTTTTTTGCACAGAGATCAGGACAGGCGCGAAAGAACCCGCTCCGCGAATACGTTAGAATCGGCGCCTTTTTACCGACCGGACCGACCCGATGACTACTCTGCTGGCCCTGGATACTGCCACCGAAGCCTGCTCAGTCGCGCTGTTGCACGACGGCAAGGTGCTGAGTCACTACGAGGTGATTCCGCGCTTGCATGCCCAGCGGCTGCTGCCGATGGTGCAGACGCTGCTCGGCGAGGCCGGGGTTGCGCTGTCCGCGGTAGATGCCATTGCTTTCGGGCGGGGGCCAGGTGCCTTTACCGGCGTGCGGATTGCCATCGGTGTGGTGCAGGGCTTGGCGTTCGCGTTGCAGCGGCCGGTGCTGCCGGTTTCGACCCTCGCGACCATTGCCCAGCGGGCCTGGCGTGAGCACGGCGCAGCGCAGGTCGCGGCGGCCATCGATGCGCGCATGGACGAGGTCTACTGGGGCTGTTATCGCGAGCAGGCCGGGGAGATGCAGCTGGTCGGCAGTGAGGCCGTGCTGCCGCCCGAGCAGGCGGTGCTGCCGCGCGATGCAGGTGAGGACTGGTTTGGCGCCGGTACCGGCTGGGGTTACGCCGAGCGGATAACCGCGGCCGTACGTGCGCACGACGCCGGGATGCTGCCGCATGCCGAAGATCTGCTGAGTCTGGCTAGTTTCGCCTGGCACCGAGGCGAGGCGCTGGAGGCCGATCAGGCCCAGCCGGTCTACCTGCGGGACAATGTTGCGACGCCCAAAGGGATCAAATGACGAGGAACGTTGCCAAACTCCTGGCTGCCCGTTAGAGTCGCCAGGCCTCTGATCGAGTCCAATGATGCGCGTCGAAAGCTCCTTTCCCGTTCCCTATTCAACGGAACGTTCTGCCCGTACCGGCAGGGCGGCGGATAGCTATGGGGAAACGCAGCGGGTCGCGCAGGCGCAGCGCGGGGTCGACAGCCGCTCCGGTCAGGATTACCAGCCCCAGGCTGATCGTCCGCAGCAGCGGGTCAATTCCAGCGCGCTGGTCGAACGCTACTCCGCATTCCGCTATGACGAGCCGCAGCCCGAGCGCCCACTGACCAGTCGCGTGGCCCAGGCGCTGGCCAGCTACGCCAGCACCGCCAGCATGAGCGTCGAGTTCGACGGCGCAGAGGTGCTCGGGCTCGACCTCTACGCCTGAGGCGGTTCGATCTGCCAGAGCTTCCCTATTACATCGGTTGTCCCTCTTGGAACGAGAGTGCCTGGCTCGGCTCGTTGTACCCGACGGCTACGCCGGCTTCCGATTTCCTTGCCGCCTACTGTTCCACCTTCAATACAGTCGAGGGCAATACCACGCTGTACGCCTGGCCATCGGAGCAGAAGGTCCAGCGCTGGGCCGGCGAGATGCCCGAGGGCTTCCGCTTCTGTGCCAAATTTCCCCGCGATGTCAGCCAGGCCGGCGATCTGCGTGCGGCGCTGGAGCAGGCGCATGCCTTCCAGCGGCTCTTGCTGCCATTGGGGCGAAGGGTAACGCCGTTCTGGCTGCAACTGCCCGCCAGCGTTGGGCCATCCAGATTGAGCGAGCTTGCGGCGTTCATCGATGGCTTCGACGCATCGCTGGCGATCGAGGTGCGGCATCCCGGATTCTTCGACCGAGGGGATGGCGAGCGCGCGTTGAACCGATTGCTGCGTGATCGCGGCATTGAGCGCATCTGTCTAGCAGGCCGTTGAAAAAAGCCAGAGCCCGCGTGGCTCTGGCAAAATGGCGGCCATCCTCTTCTGCCGAAGCCAGCCCAAGCCGATGCGTGGACTCGACCTCAAACAAAACGAGCTGTTCAGTTATA
>NZ_JACXXG010000026.1 GCF_014764705.1 Stutzerimonas kunmingensis | reverse complement strand
GGTGCTCTGACCCACTTGCGAATCGTGTTGCGCGCCAACCCGGTGCGCTTGGCTATCTCATGCAGCGACAGCTTGTCGCGGAAATACATCCGGCGGATTTTGCCCATCATTTCCATACTGATCACCCTGTGTTCTCCTGCTCAAAAATTGAGCAGAAGCAGTTGAACACCTGGGTCAGTTTTCAGTCGGCAGAACAGCCTCTACTGGGTCAGTTTTCGGTCAGCGGCAACACGCGTGCTTGGTTGCTGGGGTTCTTCGGCGTACTCCACACGCTGGTGATGCAGAACTCGCCGCAGCGACATTCCTCGTCGTTATAGGGACAGTAGATCCGCCCCCAGGCGTGACTGCCGCCAACTTCGATGCGCCACCCCTGCCCTTCGGCATGTTTAAGCGCTTCTTCGATCTCTTTCTTCGGATGTGAAGGACGGGCCATGGATAGTCTCCAGTATTCGTATGATTCGACAGGTTGTCAACTGACAACCTGCCCATTCCTTTATACGGCTGCACTCAATACCGGCACGGACACATTGTCCGGCAACAGCTTCGGCAGGTGAGTCCGACCATCGATCCAGGCATCAACCATGTCTGCCCACTCTTGCAACATGTGGCGCCGCTGCTCCGCGTACTCGGCCTTGTTGTAGACCGAGCGCGAGGAACGCCCGTCCTCATGCGCCAGGCACTTCTCAATCCAGTCACCGTTGAACCCCACTTCGTTGAGTAGCGTAGAGCCAGTCCTGCGCAGGTCGTGCACCGTAAACGGCTCCAGCGGCAACCCCGCCTCCTTGGCCCGCGATGCGATCAGTTGCGTGATTCGGTTCAAGGTCGCGTGCGACATGCAACGGTGGATGTCGTAGCGAGAGGGCAGGACAAACCTCGATCCTGCAGCACACGTATGCAGTGCCACGAAGATATCCAGAGCCTGGCGCGACAGGTGAACCACGTGGGGATTGCGTCCCTTCATACGCTGCTTGGAGATCGTCCACGTGGCGTTCTCAAAATCCACCTCATTCCAAGTAGCTTCGATCAGCTCGCTTTTACGCACCAAGGTCAGCAGTACCAGGCGCAAGGCCAATCGAATGGTGGGGTACGCCGCAATCGACTCCAACTGGTGAAAAGCCAGGCGAATCTCGGTCGGGGTCAGCGCTCGGTCTTTCGGCACGAAGGTGGCGATCGATGCGGCCTTAACACCGTCGGCCGGATTCTCCACTTTCTCACCGTGCAGGATTGCAAACGCAAAGACCTGCTTCACGATGTCGCGAACGTGAACGGCTGTGGCCGGCGCCCCGCGACCCTTCACCCTGGAGCAGAGCGCACGGAGATCGTCTGCGGTGATTTCGGTCAGGAGACGGTTCTCGAAGACCGGCAGGATGTCGCGATCAATGATGCTCTTGCGCATGGATCGCGTGCTGTCGGCCATACGCGCATCAGCCAGCCATCTCTTCAGCATCTCACCAAACGACTTGGCAGCAGTCAGACGCCGCTTGGCTCGCTGCTTTTCCAAGGAAGGAGATATGCCTTGAGCAACCATTCGCTTGGCATCCAGCAGCTTTTCGCGCGCCATGGCCAATGAAATCCCCGCTGGTCCATATCGTCCGATGGTCAGCGTTTCCCGGCGTCCGTTGAGACGGTAATCGTAGCGAAAGGTGACGGTACCGCCGGGCGATACCGTTACGTACATTCCGTCGCGATCGGAAGCCTTGTAGGGCTTGGCTTTGGGCTTGAGATTGCGCAGTGCAGTGTCGGTCAGCATCGAGGTTTTTCCTCCGGTTCATGACGGCTTTTACCGTCAAGGGCCAGGAGACCTGCTGATGCCGGGAAAGCCGTATGGCGCAAGCTTTCCGGAGGAGAGATTTACCGTCAAAGACCGGTTTGGTCTCGATAGTAAACGGGAGGGTCCGAATCCGGGCATCGGTTCTTACCGTTACCAGTACCGCCAAACCATCCCGCTGCCTGGCGATAGCTACCGATAGGTGCCGCGACGTATTTTATTATAAATCAACACGTTACAGCATCTTATCGATAGGTACCGATAATCCCCGAAGGACCTGATATCACTCCCAAGTAGTCGTCGGCGCCCAGCTCCAGGCCGACGACCCGATCGGCCTCGTCGGAGCTGGCGGTGAGCATGATGATCGGCATCGAAGCCAGCCGCTCGTGCTGGCGAATCCAGCGGCACAGGCTGAAGCCGTCCTCGTCGGGCAGCATCACGTCAAGAATCACCAGATCGGCCGGCTCGGCACATAGCGCCGCGCGAAACTGCCCGCCGTCCGGCACGCCGCGCACATGAAAGCCCGAGCGGCTGAGATAGGTCTGCAACAGTTCGCGGATTTCCTGATCGTCGTCGACCAGAAGGATGTTCTTACCTGCTTGGCTCACGTCACGTCCCTTTTCCTGTTGTTATGGGGTCACCCGTCGACCCGCCATGTCGCAGCCTAGGCTCCCTCCAACAAAGGTTGCAATGCCACGCCCGCGCCCTCGAGGCCCGGATACGGCGCGGTCACCAGCCAGACCGGCAGGCGATCGAAATAGCGGCTCATCTGCCCCTTCTCACGCAACGCCTCGCTGAAACCGCTGCGCAGGAACATCTCGGCGAAACGCGGCACCACGCCACCGACGATGTAAACGCCGCCGCGGGCACCGAGGGTCAGCACGTTATCGCCGACGATACGCCCCAACCAGCGGCAGAACTGCTCCAGCACCGCGGTCGCATAGGCGTCGCCCGCCAGCGCGGCCTTGGTGATAGCTGCGGGCGAATCGAACGCCACCTGCTGCCCATCCAGCGCGCAGCAGGCGCGGTAGAGCGTCAGCAGCCCCGGACCGCTGAGCACTGCCTCGGCATTTACATGGCCGAGCGAACGATGCAGATGCGCCCAGATCGCCGCCTCGCGCTCGCTGCCGACGGGAAGGCAGATATGCCCGCCCTCGCCCGGCAAGGCGCGCCAACCGCCGCCAGACAGTGGCAGCAATCCGGCGACTCCGAGCCCGGTGCCGGGCCCTATGACCAGCCGCGGCCGTCCCGGTTCAGGCTCGCCATCACAAACCGTGATGCGCTCACCATCGTGCAGCCGCGTCATGCCGAGGGCCATGGCGGTGAAGTCGTTGATCAGCAACAGCTCCTTCACGCCCAGCTCGCGGCAGAAGGCTTCGCGGCTCAGCTGCCAATGGTTGTTGGTGAAACGAAACAGGTCGCCCCCGACCGGCCCGGCACAGGCGAGGCACACCGCCTCGAGGGTTTCCAGCGGCTGATCGACTTCACTCAGGTACGCAAGGATCGCCAGCTCCGGCCGCGCATGGTCGGCCGTGGGAATCACGCGAATCTGCTCGATGCGCTGGTCGCGCCACAGCGCGAAACGTGCATTGGTGCCGCCAATATCTCCAACGAGCGCCGTCTTCACTTCAGCGCCTCCAGACTCTCGGTAAATGCACTGGCGCCCTGCTCTGCCGTGCTGAACGAGGCGCGCATGAAGGCAAAGAGCTCCCGACCGCAGCCGATGCCCATGTCTTCGGGCCGAATCGCCGGTTCCCGCGCATCCCATTCGGCAGGATCAACCAGTGCTCGCAGTTCGCCGTTCTCGCCGTCGACGCGGAGGATGTCGCCATCGCGCACCCGCGCCAGCGGCCCCCCGTCCAGTGCCTCCGGGCAGACATGAATGGCCGCCGGCACCTTGCCCGATGCACCGGACATGCGCCCGTCGGTGACCAGCGCCACCTTGTAGCCGCGGTCCTGCAGCACACCAAGAAACGGCGTGAGCTTGTGCAGTTCGGGCATGCCATTGGCTTTCGGCCCCTGGAAACGCACCACGGCAATGAAGTCGCGCTCAAGCTCGCCGGCTTTGAACGCTGCCGCCAACTCGCTCTGATCGATGAATACCCGCGCCGGCGCCTCGACAAAACGGTGCTCGGGCGCCACGGCAGAAATCTTCGTCACGCCGCGGCCGAGGTTGCCTTCCAGCACACGCAGCCCGCCCTCCGGCGAGAATGGCCGCTCGGCCGGGCGCAGGATGTTTTCGTCAAGGCTCTGCGCCGGGCCGTCGCGCCACACCAGCTTGTCACCGTCGAGGAACGGCTCCTGGATGTAGCGCCGCAGGCCCTTGCCGACGACGGTATGCACGTCCTCGTGCAACAGACCGGCGTCGAGCAGCGTGCGCACCATGAACGGCACCCCGCCACAGGCGTGGAAATGGTTCACGTCGGCCTGGCCGTTGGGGTAGACCTTGGCCAGCGTCGGCACCACCTCGGAAAGATCGGCCATGTCCTGCCAGGTCAGCTGGATACCAGCGGCGCGGGCGAACGCCGGGATATGCAGGGTGTGGTTGGTCGAACCACCGGTGGCGTTGAGCGCGACCACCGAGTTGACGATGGATTTCTCGTCGACCACCTGACACAGCGGTGTGTAGTTGCCGGCCTGATGGGTCAGGCGCGTGACCTGGTGCGCCGCCTCCCGGGTCAGCGCATCGCGCAGCGGCGTGTAAGGGTTGACGAACGACGAGCCCGGCAGGTGCAGGCCCATGATCTCCATCACCACCTGATTGGTGTTGGCGGTGCCGTAGAAGGTGCAGGTGCCGGGGCTGTGATAGGACTTCATCTCCGATTCCAGCAGCTCCTCGCGGCTGGCCTTGCCTTCGGCGTAACGCTGGCGCACCTCGGCCTTCGCCTTGTTCGGAATCCCCGATGGCATCGGCCCGCCCGGCACGAAGATGGTCGGCAGATGGCCGAAGCGCAGCGCGCCGATCATCAGACCCGGGACGATCTTGTCGCAGATGCCGAGCATCAATGCCGCATCGAACATGTTGTGCGACAGCGCGACTGCCGTGCTCATGGCGATCACTTCGCGGCTGGCCAGGCTCATTTCCATGCCCGCCTCGCCCTGGGTCACGCCATCGCACATCGCCGGGACGCCGCCGGCGTACTGGCCGACCGAGCCGATCTCACGCAGCGCCTGGCGAATCATTTCCGGAAAATGCTCATAGGGCTGATGCGCCGAGAGCATGTCGTTGTACGCCGAGACGATGGCCACGTTTGCCGCGTTCATCAGGCGCAGGCTCTGCTTGTCCTCGCCGGAATTGCAGCCGGCGACACCGTGGGCGAAGTTGGCACACTGCAGCTTGCCGCGCTGCGGACCCTCACTGGCGGCGGCGGCCATCATCGCCAGATAGCGCTCGCGGGTCTTGCGGCTGCGCTCGACCAGGCGCTCGGTGACTTCTAGAACTCGCGGATGCATGCCTCACTCCTGCTGCAAAATTCAACTGTGGTTGAAGGGCTCAACGCTTGGTTGAAAGCTCAGACAACCATAAACCATCCAGGGTCAGTTGGCGTTCGGACACGACGCGATGCCGGCATGGAAGCGGCGACCAAGAGCCTGAGTACGCCGGTTGGAGGTGGCTTGGCGCTTATTGCGCGGGCTCGTCTCCGCGCGGCTCGTCTGCCGATGTTTCTTCCTCGGCTTCCAGCAGATCGTCGAAGTCGGTCTTTAGGCCCTGCTCCATGCCGTCGAGTTCGGCCAGCAGGCTGCGGAAGCTGGTCTGCTCACGCAGTGGGGCCTGCGGCTCATCGGCAACTTCATCGGCCCGCGCCTGCAAGGCGACAGGCACGGGGGCATCCTCGTCCTCTAGCATCGAGTGGAGCTCCGGTTCCATCTCGCGCAAAACGGCCAGGGGCGGCAGCTCATCCAGGTTCTTCAGGTTGAAATGGTCGAGAAACTGCCGGGTAGTGGCGAACATCGCCGGGCGTCCCGGTACGTCACGATGGCCAACCACACGAATCCACTCGCGCTCCTGCAGCGTCTTGACGATCTGGCTGTTCACCGCGACGCCGCGGATATCCTCGATCTCGCCACGGGTGATCGGCTGGCGGTAGGCAATCAGCGCCAGGGTTTCCAGCATCGCGCGGGAGTAACGCTGCGGACGCTCTTCCCAGAGCCGACCGACCCACGGCGAAAAGCGCTGACGCACCTGCAGGCGGTAACCGCTGGCGACTTCCTTGAGTTCGAAGGCGCGGCCCTTGCAGGACTTTTCCAGCACTTCGAGGGCTTTCTTCAGCTGTGCCGAAGACGGCCGCTCGGCTTCCTCGAAGAGTTCGCCGAGGCGCTCCAGGGAGAGCGGTTTGCCGGATGCGAGCAGAAAGGCTTCGAGCAGAGAAGCGAGATCCTTGGGATCGGACAGGTCCACGATTGACTCCTGCAAATGCCTATTCGGTACGGCTGCGCACATGAATCGGCGCAAAGGGTTCGTTCTGCACCAGCTCGACCAGCGACTCCTTGATCAGCTCGAGCACAGCCATGAAGGTCACCACCACGCCGAGTCGCCCTTCCTCGATGCGGAACAGCGCTACGAAGGGGACGAAACCGCCGTCCTTCAGTCGTTCGAGCACTTCGCTCATGCGCTCGCGGGTCGACAACGCTTCGCGGGTGACCTGATGGCTCTCGAACATGTCGGCGCGGCGCAGCACCTCGGCCATCGACACCAGCAGCTCTTCCAGGCTCACGTCCGGCAGCAGCTTACGCGCCCGCGCCTCGGGTGCATCGAGACGCGGCACCTGCAGGTCGCGGCCGACCCGTGGCAGCTCGTCGATGTCTTCGGCGGCGGCCTTGAAACGTTCGTACTCCTGCAGCCGGCGGATCAGCTCGGCGCGCGGATCATCCTCTTCTTCGGCGACCTCGGCCGAGCGCGGCAGCAGCATGCGTGACTTGATCTCGGCGAGCATCGCGGCCATCACCAGATACTCGGCGGCCAGCTCCAGGCGCACCGATTTCATCAGCTCGACGTAACCCATGTACTGCCGGGTGATCTCGGCCACCGGAATATCGAGGATGTCGATGTTCTGCTTGCGGATCAGGTAGAGCAGAAGATCCAGCGGGCCTTCGAAGGCTTCGAGAAAGACTTCCAGCGCATCCGGCGGAATGTAGAGGTCCAGCGGCAGCTCGGTCACCGCCTCGCCATAGACCAGCGCCAGGCGTAGCTGCTCGCCGGGCTGGATCGCTTCGGGACTGGGGGACTCGGTGTGCTGCATGAAAATCCTTCGGAGCCGGCCGCTTAGGCGCCGCTCAGCGGTAATTCAGGCCCATCGCCTGGCGAACTTCGATCAGCGTCTCACGGGCCTCGTCACGAGCGTGCTCCGCACCTTCTGCGAGGATGCTGCGGACCAGGTCGGGATTCTGCTCGTAGTCCAGCGCGCGTTCCTGCAGGGGTGTCAGATCAGCCTTGATCGAGTCGATCAGCGGCCCCTTGCACTCCAGGCAGCCGATGCCGGCGCTGCGGCAACCCTGCTCTGCCCACTGGCAGACGGCCTCTTCGGAGTGCACCAGATGCATCTGCCACACCGGGCAGCGCGTCGGTTCACCAGGGTCGCTGCGATGCACGCGGGCCGGATCGGTGGGCATACGGCGAATCTTCTCCTCGATCTCGTTCGACGTATCGCGCAGGTAGATCGCATTGCTGTTGGACTTCGCCATCTTGCCGCCGTCGAGCCCGGAAATCTTCGGTTGCTCGCCGAGCAGCGCCTGCGGTTCCGGCAGCAGCAGCTTGCCGCAGCCTTCCAGGTAGCCGTAAAGCCGCTCCTGATCGCCGATGGTGATGGTCTGCTGTTCCTTGATGACCGCACGGGCGGTGTTCAGCGCCTCGACGTCGCCCTGCTCCTGATAGCTCTTGCGCAGGCTGACGTACAGCTTGGAGGTCTTCTTGCCGAGCTTGCGGATCGCCGCTTCGGCCTTGTCCTCGAAATCCGCTTCGCGGCCATAGAGATGGTTGAAACGTCGCGCCACGTCGCGGGCGAATTCGATATGCGGCAGCTGGTCGGCGCCGACCGGCACCAGCCCGGCACGATAGATCAGGATGTCCGCGGCCTGCAGCAGTGGATATCCGAGGAAGCCATAGGTATCCAGGTCCTTGTGCTGCAGATTCTGCTGCAGCTCCTTGTAGGATGGCACCCGCTCCAGCCAGCCAAGTGGGCAGATCATCGACAGCAGCAGGTGCAGCTCGGCGTGCTCCGGCACCTGTGACTGGATGAACAGCGTCGCTGAACTGGGACTGACGCCGGCAGCCAGCCAGTCCACCGCCATATCCATGATGTTCTGCGAGATTTCGCCGGAGCTTTCGTAGTCGGTGGTCAGCGCGTGCCAGTCGACGATGCAGAAGAAACACTCGTACTCGTGCTGCAGCCTGACCCAATTCTTCAATACGCCGTTGTAGTGACCGAGATGAAGCCGGCCGCTTGGACGCATGCCGGAAACCACGCGCCGCTGTGAATCCATGGAGCTCAAAAGGGTGTCCTTGATTAATTGGCCTGTTTGGTAAGTTCAGTTGGTCAATTTCGGTGCATGGCCCAGATACCGCGTCGCCGCGCCTTGTCTCGGAGCCATGTTCATCCGAACTTGCCTCAACCCTCTCACCGACAGGCCCGATGTTGTACAGGCACGCTCGCCATCCAGGCTCAAGCCATGAAGGGTTCGGGATCGCCGCAGCCGACCCGTATCACTTCAGGCCGATCGTCGACCAGGCTGACCACGGTCGATGCTTCGAGGCCACCGTAACCGCCATCGATGATCAGGTCTACCTGATGCTCCAGCGCGTCACGCATCTCGTAGGGGTCGCTCATCGGCAGGTCTTCACCGGGAAGGATCAGGCTGACGCTCATCAGCGGCTCACCGAGTTCTTCCAGCAGCGCCTGGGCGATCGGCTGTGCCGGCACGCGCAGGCCGATGGTGCGGCGCTTGGGGTGCAGCAACATGCGCGGCACCTCGCGGGTAGCCGACAGGATGATCGTGTAGGGACCGGGCAGATGAGCCTTGAGCAGGCGAAAGGCCGCGGTATCGACCTTGGCGAAAAGGCCAAGCTGCGACAGATCGCGACAGGCCAGCGTAAAGTTGTGCTTGTCATCAAGCTGGCGCAGCCGGCGGATGCGTTCGATGCCGGCCTTGTTACCCATCGAGCAGCCGACGGCATAACTGGAGTCGGTCGGGTAGACCACTACCCCGCCCTTGCGGATGATTTCCACGGCCTGTTTGATCAGGCGCGGTTGTGGGTTGTCCGGATGGATCTGAAAGAACTGGCTCATGGAAACTCCCTGTTCAGCTGGCAGCAGGTATGCGGCGCTCATGATCGAAATGTCTCCAAAGCGGCGACAGGTCCTCCGGCAGGCTGCGGTACAGCCCCAGTTCCGACCAGTCGCCGGGCGCATGGAAATCACTGCCCACTGTGGCCATCAGGCCCAACTCACGTACCAGGATCGACAGACCGCCGACCTGTTCCAGCGGCTGCATGCCGTTGACCACCTCCAGCGCGTGACCGCCGGCCTGGGCGAAATCGATCACCAGCCGGCGCCGCTTGCTGCGAGTGAAATCGTACTGCCACGGGTGCGCCAGGCTGATCCACGCACCTGCGTCACGCAGGGTCTGGACTGTCTGCTCCAGGCTCGGCCAATGCTGCTTGACGTCGCCGAGCTTGCCCGAACCCAGCCATTTGCGAAACGCTTCGGCACGGTCGCGGACATGACCGGCACGCACGAGAAAATCGGCGAAATGCGGCCGCGCCGGTGCGTTGCCACTGTCGCCGAGTTCCTGCTGAAGTGCCCGCGCGCCTTCCAGCGCACCCGGCATCCCCTTCGCTTCGAGGCGCTGGCCGATCAGTTCGGCGCGGCGCCAACGTCCTTCGTGCAGTTGTGCGATCGCCTGCTGCAGCGCAGGCGCATCAGCGTCGAAGGCGTAGCCCAATACATGAATGGTAGCCCCGTTCCACAGGCAAGAAAGCTCGATGCCATTGACCAGCTGCATACCGAGCGCCTGCGCAGTTGCCCGCGCCTCGGCAAGGCCGTCGACCGTGTCGTGGTCGGTGAGCGCCAGCATCTCGATACCACGCGCATGGGCTCGCTCCACCAGCTTGGCAGGCGCCAGCGCGCCGTCCGAGGCGGTGCTGTGGCAATGCAGATCGACAATCATCTGGTAACGCGCTCCAGTGAGATGCAGACACCTCGATAAGAATCCGTATGCCTGCGGCGGTAAGGCTTCACCGGCCCGAAAGACGGGGTGCTCCGGCGCAAACGGCCGACTAGTCTAACGCCGCACCGGCGCTTTGGCTCGTGTCGTCACCGTCATTACGGCCAGCCAGCGCTGCAGGCGCCGCAAACCGCTCTTGCTTCGACCGCCGATACCATCCTGCGTGCCATCAACCGCTGCAGCGGGGGAAAGCGCAGCGCTTCCGTCGCAAGCGCCGTTTGCTATGATGCCGCGCTGCACGGCGCGGTCCGTTGTGTGTAGCGCCTGGACCCGCGCGACAAAGAAGCCGCGCCGGCACTGTCACCATGCCGGGCTTTCTGTACTTTTTTATATACGCCCCTACGCGAACGAGGATCGACCATGCTCTACGCCGTTATCGCCACCGACGCACCGAATTCCCTGCAGGACCGCCTCGCCACTCGCCCGGCCCACCTGGCACGCCTGGAGCAGCTGAAGAACGAAGGTCGCCTGGTTCTCGCCGGCCCGCACCCAGCCATCGACAGCAACGACCCGGGCGAAGCCGGGTTCAGCGGCAGTCTGGTAGTCGCCGAGTTCGATTCGCTGGAAGCCGCGCAGCAGTGGGCCGACGCCGATCCGTACAAGGCCGCCGGCGTATACGTGAACGTGGTGGTCAAGCCCTTCAAGAAAGTACTGCCCTGAGCCGACACAGCAGGGAATAGCCCGGCCGCTGGCAGCCCACGGCCTCGTAAGGAAATAGGAGTTCCGATGCGTCAACGATCGCTTGCCCTGCTGTTTGCCCTGACCCTGCTCACCCCGGCGCTGTATGCCGAGGAAGCAATAACGGAACCTGCTGTTCCGGTGACCGAGCCCGGCGACCCCGCCGAATACGACGAGCTTGACGCCGTTGCCGAGCCAGAGCCTGCCGGCCCGAGCGCTGACACCACCGAAGCTCTGTTGCTGCGTCTGCGCGAGGAAAATCGCCGCTTGCGCCTGCAGTTGCAGACCGAGCAGGCAAAAGTGCTGCCCGCGATGCTGAACGAACAGCAACAGTGGTTCGCCGTCGGTGGTGCTGTCGGGGTCGTCAGTTTCACCCTGGGCCTGCTGGTCACGCGCGGTCGCCGTCGACGCCAGTGGCTCAACTGAGTACCTGAGCCGACATGAGTGAATTGCTGCTTATCGACGATGACGAAGAACTCTGCGAGCTGCTGATCAGCTGGCTCGCTCAGGAAGGTTTCGTCGCCCATGCCTGCCACGATGGCAACAGTGCACGCCAGGCGCTGGCGCAGTACCAGCCAGCCGCGGTGGTCCTGGACGTGATGCTGCCCGACGGCAGTGGCCTGGAGCTGCTCAAGCAACTGCGCAGTGAACATCCCGATCTGCCGGTACTGATGCTGTCGGGTCGCGGCGAGCCGCTGGATCGGATTCTCGGCCTCGAACTTGGCGCAGACGATTACCTGGCCAAGCCCTGCGACCCGCGAGAGCTCACCGCACGCCTGCGTGCCGTGTTGCGCCGCAGCCAGCCGACCGCGACGCCCAGCCAGGTCGAGTTCGGCGATCTCTGTTACAGCCCGGCACGCGGCGTGGCCAGCGTCGGCGGTCATGACGTCAGCCTGACGCTCTCCGAAGGCCGCATCCTCGAAACGCTGCTCGCGCAACCGGGCGAGCCTATCGACAAGCAGACCCTTGCCCAGCACGCCCTGGGACGCAAGCTCACCCTCTACGACCGCAGCCTGGACATGCACGTCAGCAACCTGCGGCGCAAGCTTGGTCCGCACGCCGACGGCAGCCCGCGGATCGTCGCTCTGCGCAGCCGCGGCTATCTGTACGCGGTTTGATCGTCTTTACCGAGGCTTTACCCTGAGCTGACCGCCCTTGACCTTGCCCTGCGTAGACTGAACTCATCCGGTCACAGACCTGCCGCCAATGAGCAACGCGTCGGTATGGCCGGTTTCCCTACACAGGAGAGTTTTCACCATGCGCAAATCACTCGTAGCCCTGCTGTTCGCCGCTGCCGTTCCGACCCTCGCCTTCGCCATGCCCGGCGGCATGCACGACGGTCATCACGGCGGCAAGAACTCCCCGCACATGTTTCAGGACCTGGACCTGACAAAGGAACAGCAACGCGAAATGCGCAAGCTGATGGGCGAGCAGATGCGGCAGCGCCAGCAGATCACCCAGCGCTACCTCGACAAGCTGCCCGAAGCCGAGCGCAAGGCCATGCAGAACGATCTCGACGCCAGCCGCGAGAAGACCCACCAGAGCATGCGCGCGCTGCTCAAGCCCGAGCAGCACAAGGCCTTCGACGAAGGCATGAAGAAGATGGAAGAAAAGCGCGCCGAACGTGCCGAGTTCCTCAAATGGAAAGCGGACCGCGATCAGAAGAACTGATCTGCGCCCTTCCTGAAACCTGCCCGGCAGGCTCCGCCAAGCATTCAGAACGCCGGTGGGAGCTGCCGGGCTTTGCCGTGGAGAGACCCAGTGCGATCACTGTTCTGGCGCATACTCGCAACCTTCTGGCTGGCCATTGCACTGGTTGCCGGCCTGGCCATGTTGCTCGGCCACGCGTTGAACCAGGACGCCTGGATTCTCGGCCGCCACCCGGCGCTGCAAGGTCTCGCCGAAACCTGGACCGAGGTCTACGAGCGCCAGGGCCCGCTGGCTGCACAGCGCCTGCTGGAACAGCACCGGCATCGTGCACGGGTCGATGTACAGGTGCTGGCGGAAAACGGCCAGCCAATCATCCGCGGCACCTTCCCCGCCCGCGCCGCCGCCTTCGAGGCGCGCCATCAGGATCGCGAGCGCCCACTGCCCTGGCGACGCCTCACCGCCGATTACACCAGCCCGACCAGCGGTGAAACCTACCTGTTCATCTACCGCATTCCCTATCCCGAACTGCAGGCCTGGCATCGCGGCAGCCTGGCCTGGCCGCTCAGCGCGCTGGGCATCGCACTGGTGGTGCTCACCGGCTTCAGCCTGCTGCTGACGCTGTCCATCACCCGCCCATTGGATCGCCTGCGCCGTGCCGTGCACGATCTGGGACAGACCAGCTATCAGCAGCAGTCCCTTGCCCGCCTGGCAACACGGCGCGACGAACTCGGCGTGCTGGCGAGCGATTTCAATCGCATGGGCGCACGGCTGCAGGCGCTGATCGGCAGTCAGCGCCAGTTATTGCGCGACGTATCCCATGAACTGCGCTCACCGCTGGCGCGCCTGCGCATTGCCCAGGCACTGGCCGAACGCGCCAGCCCGAGCGAACGCGAAGTGATCTGGCCGCGACTGGCAAAGGAATGCGATCGGCTGGAAGCGTTGATCAGCGAGATTCTCGAACTCTCGCGCCTGGATGCGGAACCCGGCACGACAACGGCCGTCGACCTGCCAGCAATGTTCGAACAACTGGAGGACAACGCCCGCATCGTCGCGCCTGCCCAACGTATCGACAGCCGGGTCGAGCCAGGCCTGGCATTCACTGGCTGGACGGAAATGCTCGAACGTGCGCTGGACAATCTGTTGCGCAACGCCCTGCGCTTCAACCCCGAGGGCGTGCCCGTGGAGCTGCGCGCGCAGCGCGACGGTGACGAGCTGGTACTGAGTGTGCGCGACCACGGGCCAGGAGTCGCCGACGAACACCTGCCGCAACTGAGCCAACCCTTCTTCCGAGCGCCAGGACAAACGGCGGCCGGGCATGGCCTCGGATTGGCCATCGCCCGCCGTGCGGCCGAGCGCCACGGCGGGCAGCTGCAGCTGGCCAACCACCCCGATGGCGGCTTTATCGCGAGCCTGCGTCTGCCGTTGGCAAACGCAGCAAGCACGGTGTCAGAAATCCAGGCCCATCACTGACCGTTCCAGGCGCTGACGAAAGCCTCGGGCTCGAGCACCGGAGCGCTACGGATGCGGCCCTCCGGCGTGCCCAGGTACAGGAAGCCCAGCAGACGTTCCTGCTCGGCCAGGCCCAGTCCCTTCATTACATGCGGGTCATAGGCGAACTCACCGGTGCGCCACACCGCGCCGATCCCCTGGGCATGGGCGGCCAACAGCAGACCATGCGCCGCGCAGCCGGCAGCCAGCAGCTGTTCGCCTTCCGGGACTTTCGGGTGCGCCTTCGGACTGGCGATCACCACGATCAACATCGGCGCACGCAGCGGCATGTTGCGCGCCTTCTGCAGCGCTTCGTCCGAGGCATCGGTCTGCCGGGCCTGCAGAGCGTCGGCAAACAGCTCACCGAGCTTGCCGCGCGCATCGCCCTCGACGGTCAGGAAGCGCCAGGGGTGCAACTGGCCGTGATCCGGCGCACGCAAGGCTGCACGAAAAAGCAGATCGAGTTGATCGGCATCGGGTGCCGGCTCGCATAGGCGAGTGACAGATACACGGTTGAGCAACAGGTCCAGAGCGTCCATCCATTACCTCCTGAAAGGGTCGGACATTCTAGAGGGTGTTGGCGACGTACCGCGAGTGATGGCCGGCCGACAGCGCAAACAACGCGCCGGCCGGCGCTGGTGGCCTGTGCAGTGAGTTGGTTGAGGCAAGTTCGGACGAACATGGATCCGAGACAAGGCGCTGCGACGAGTCATAGCGCGCTTATGGCAAGGAGCAGCAACACAGTATCGGGGCCATGGTCATCCGAAATTGACCAACCGAACTTACCAAACAGCCCACCAGGTCAAGCCACCCGATCCGGCGAGAGCTGCGGCTGCAGCGGCGGCACCAGCGGTGGCAGGCCGTGTGCCGCCCGCGCCGCGTCGCAATGCGCATTGTGCTCGCCGTTCTCCCAGGACGCCTCAAATTCGCGGCAGGTGCTCGAACGCTGCTCGTACATGCTGCAGCGCACGCCGCAACCGACATCGCCCAGCAGTCCGACGCAGCGCGCAGGCTTGCTCTCGGTCCCGAGCATGGCCACATGAAACGGCGAAACCTGAACCGTCAGCTGGTCCGGCACCGCACCGCCGGCAGAAACGCATTCACCAAAATAGAAGGACACACGAAAGTACGCGCAGCAGGCGCCGCACGTGAGGCAGGGATTGTCGATTGACATGGAAGGTGAACACCCAGAGACCGGAAATGGGCCGGCGCCCGGGCGGCTATTCTATTCATGGCGCTGCGCTTGGGAAGGGGCTCCGCGGCTGCCGAGAAAACATTTTTCTACCAGCCGTCGGGCGGTTTACTGGCGGAGCGACGCGAGTAGAATGTCCGCCCTCTTTCACCGTGCCGAGCACCCTCTACATGGCCCTGCCGACCTTACGCATCATCGGTTTCATCCTCGGCATTTTCCTGATCACCCTGGCCGTCAGCATGATCATTCCGATGCTGACCCTGCTGGCATTCGAACGCACCGATGACCTGCAGGCATTCATCTGGGGCAGCCTGATCACCTTTTCCTGCGGCTTCGCCCTTGTCGCACCGGGCAGACCGGCCAACACCAACCTGCGGCCGCGCGACATGTACTTCCTGACCACGATCAGCTGGGTGGTGGTCTGCTGTTTCGCCGCCTTGCCGCTGATGCTGATTCAGCACATCAGCTATTCGGACGCCTTCTTCGAAACCATGTCCGGTATCACCACGACTGGCGCCACCGTGCTCTCGGGACTGGATAGCGCATCGCCCGGGCTGCTGATGTGGCGCTCGCTGCTGCACTGGCTGGGTGGCATCGGCTTCATCGGCATGGCGATCGCGATTCTGCCGCTGCTGCGAGTCGGTGGCATGAGGCTGTTCCAGACCGAGTCCTCGGACTGGTCGGAGAAGGTGATGCCGCGCTCGCACGTGGCCGGGCAGTACCTGCTGGTCATCTACGTGACGTTTACCGTCGCCGCGTTTCTGGCCTTCCTGTTGACCGGCATGAGCATGTTCGATGCCATCAACCATGCGATGTCGACCGTCGCCACTGGCGGCTTTTCCACCTCCGATGCATCGATGGGCAAGTTCGGGCCGTCCGCGCACTGGGTCGCGGTATTCTTCATGCTGCTCGGCAGTCTGCCGTTCACCCTGTACGTGATGACGCTGCGAGGCCATCGCACGGCGCTGCTCAAGGATCAGCAGGTGCGAGGCTTCGTCCTGATGCTCACCATCACCAGCGTGCTGTTCAGCGGCTGGTATTGGCTGAACAATGACATTCCGGCGCTGGATGCACTGCGCATCGTGACCTTCAGCGTAGTTTCCGTGGTTACCACGACCGGTTTCGCGGTGGATGACTACACCCAGTGGGGCGGTTTCGCCGTCATGGCATTCTTCTACCTGACCTTCGTCGGCGGCTGCTCGGGCTCGACGTCGGGCGGGCTGAAGATGTTCCGCTTCCAGGTGGCCTACTCGCTGCTACGCGCCAACTTCAAGCAGCTGATTCACCCCCGCGCGGTAATCCGCCAGCAGTACAACGGGCACAATCTGGACGAAGAAATCGTTCGCTCGATCCTGACCTTTTCCTTCTTCATCACCATGACCATCGGCGTGCTGGCGCTGTGCCTGGCGCTGCTGGGCCTCGACCCGATCACCGCGCTCACGGGCGCGGCGACCGCGGTCTGCAACGTCGGCCCGGGGCTGGGCGAGATCATCGGGCCAGCCGGCAACTTCTCCACACTGCCCGACACGGCCAAATGGCTGCTGTCGATCGGCATGCTGCTGGGACGCCTGGAGATCATCACGGTGCTGGTGCTGCTGACCCCGGCCTTCTGGCGCCACTGACTCAGGCCGCGGCGCCGGAGCCGCGCTTGAACAGCCGGCCGCCAAGCGTAACCAACGCCAATACCACGCCGCCGGCGACGATGCCGAATGCGGCGTCGAGCAGCGTCGGCAACAGGCCGCCGAGTACCGCTCCGATATAGGGCAGTCCGAGCGCTTCGTGGGCGCTGTTCTCGATGAAATGATGCACGGCGCGTATACCGTGCGTGAGGATGCCGCCGCCCACCATGAACATCGCCGCGGTGCCGATGACCGACAGCGACTTCATCAGCCACGGCGCGACGCTAAGAATGCCGCGCCCGATGGCGCTGGCCACACCGCTGGCCCGCTTGCTCAGGGCCAGACCAAGATCGTCGAGCTTGACGATGGCGGCTACCAGCCCGTAGACGCCTATCGTCAACAGGATGGCGATGCCCACCAGAACCATGACCTGCTGACTGAACGACGCGGCGGCGACCGTGCCGAGGGTGATGGCGATGATTTCGGCGGAGAGGATGAAGTCGGTACGCACCGCGCCGCTGATCTTTTTCTTCTCGAACGCCACCATGTCCACGGACGGGTCGGCGAGCGCCTTCACCGTCTCCGCGTGATCGCTGTCATCGCTATGAAGAAAGCGGTGCGCCAGCTTCTCGAACCCCTCGTAACAGAGAAAGGCGCCGCCGAGCATCAACAGCGGTGTGATTGCCCAGGGCAGAAAGGCACTGATCAGCAACGCAGCGGGGACCAGGATCGCCTTGTTGCGAAACGAGCCCTTGGCCACTGCCCACACCACAGGCAGTTCCCGGTCGGCATTCACCCCGGTCACCTGCTGCGCATTGAGTGCCAGATCGTCGCCCAGTACGCCAGCGGTCTTCTTGGCCGCCACCTTGGTCATGAGCGAGACGTCGTCGAGTACGGTCGCAATATCGTCTATTAACGCGAGCAGGCTGGTGGCCAATTGGGTCACTCCATCATGGAAAGGCGCATATAAGTAACCGATCTTCTCTAGCTAAGGCTATGTGGGCTTTCACAGGTTCCTACTGTCGTGGGCGCGCGGCCAGACGGTATTCGCCGGGCGTGACGCCGAACCAGCGCTTGAACGCCCGGTAGAAATTGCTCGGATCGGCGAAGCCAAGCAGATAGGCGATTTCCAGCGGCGCCAGGTCCGGCTGGGCGAGGTGCTGCACCGCCAGATCGCGACGCGTATCGTCCAGCAATTGCTGGAAGCTGCTGCCCTCCTCCTGCAGACGCCGTTGCAGGGTGCGCTCCGACAGGCAAAGCGCCTGCGCCACGACTTCGCGCCTGGGCTCGCCCTGCGGCAGCAATCGACAGAGTATCTGCCGCGCGCGATGCATAACTTTGCTGTCGGAGAAGCGCGAGAGGTACTCACCGGCGAAACGATCATGCAATTGCGCCAGCGCTTCATTGGCCGTCGGCAACGGCATTTCCACATCCTCTTCGCGAAACAGCAACGCGTAGCGAGGCGCGTCGAAGCGCAAAGGCGCCTGGAACAGCTGCCGATAGGGCTCCAGATCATCCGGCGGTTGGCCCTGAAAGCTGACTTCCAGCGGCAGCAACGGCGTTCCTGTGAGCCAGCGGCAGAATGTCAGGCAGCCTGCCAGGGAGCCTTCGGCACTTTGCCTAGCTGGCGGCAAGCGGTCGCCGATTATCGTCAGACTCAACCGATAGCCCTGTGCGCAGGGCTGGAAATCCAGATCGGCACCCTCGGCGATGATCCGCTGGTAGCGCACCAATCTGGCGAAGCCTTCCTTGAGATTGCGGCTGGACATCAGCGCATAGCCGACCACGTTCAGCGCAGCCGGCCGCGCCTGGCGCGCCATGTTCAGGCCAATCGCGGGGTCACCGGAAACCGCCACCGCGCGTTGCCAAAGGCGCGTCATGTCATCCTGGGCAAAGCGCGCGTCGGGGTCGTCCAGAGCGGCATAGTCCAGATGCAGCTCAATGAACAACTGGCGGCAATCGATCCCGGCGGACTCCAGGGCCTGGACGATACTCAGCGCCCAGCTCGAGGAAGTGGTGCGTTCGGTCATGGGGTTTTCTTGTTCTTCGATAGGTGGGGCAGCTGCGCCTAAGGCTACTAAACTGGCCCTGATTGTCACTGACACGCAAGGTTAGCGATGACTAGTCTGTGCGCGACAATAACAGGAGGTACGCCATGAGTACGCAAACCGCCGAACGCTTCAGCCGCTTTGCCGATTTCTATCCGTTCTATCTCGCCGAGCACAGCAACCCCACCTGCCGTCGCCTGCACTTCGTCGGTAGCCTGCTGGTGCTGGGCATACTTGGCTACGCACTCCTTACCCAGCAGTGGCTCTGGTTGCTGGCGATGCCGGTGGCCGGTTATGGCTTCGCCTGGGTCGGCCACTTCATCTTCGAGAAGAACCGGCCGGCGACATTCCAGTATCCGCTCTACAGCTTTCTCGGCGACTGGGTGATGTTCAAGGACATGCTGACGGGCCGGATTCGCTTCTGAGCCTGATGACAGCGGCTATCCGACCGGTGCCATCATTGTTTTCATCCTCTGGTTTGGCGATGCGGCGTTGCTTGGTTATGATCTGACGGCTTTCGCGCGGGCCGGCCATCGCCGAGCTGGCCCCGTGATCGCGAGGCTGTCGCTGATGTGCTCGAAAGCTGTCGCCTTCGCAGGGTGACCCGACGATCGAGCCTAGCGTCAGTCTGCAAGGCGCGAGAGAACGGCGTCGAAAAACTACCAGGGATCGTACGCACACATGACTTCCACTCCGGTTGAGCGCCGCAATGGCCTCGCCACTCGCCCGTTGCGCGAGTACTACTCCCGCGTGCTCGCCTACCTGATCTGCGCCGCCACGCTTGCAGCTGGTACCTACACCCAGTATTTCTCGATGGACCTGCTGTGGATGGTGCCGTACGCCCTGCTCTATCCGCACCTGGCCTATCACCTGAGCTATCGCTTCAAGCGCGATCATCCCGAGCGCACAGCGCAGGTTCTGCTCTGCCTGGATGCCTTGAACGCCGGTGGCGGCATATTGCTGCTCGGTTTTTCGATCGTGCCCAGCCTGATGTTTCTGCTGACACTCAGCTTCAGCGCGCTGGTGAGCGGCAGCCTGCGTAACCTCGCCATCTCGCTGATCTGCGTGGGTGTCGGGGTTGGCCTGGCATCTCTCGTGGTGCCCCTGAGCTACCGCGGTACCACACCGCCACTGGTTTCTCTGGTGAGCATCCTGTTCACGACCTTTTACATATGCGCCACCGCCTACTTCGTGCACCAGCAGGGCCAGCGCCTCGCCCAGGCGCGCAAGGAGATCGAAACGGAGCAGGCCAAGGCCGCGCGCCTGGCACGCAACCTCGCCAAATACCTCTCGCCCCAGGTATGGGAGTCGATCTTCACTGGCAAACGCAGCGTTCGCCTGGAAACCCAGCGCAAGCGGCTCACCGTGTTCTTCTCCGACATCAAGGGATTCACCGAGCTGGCCGAGGAACTGGAGGCCGAGGCCCTTACCGACCTGCTCAACAACTACCTAAACGAGATGTCGAAGATTGCCCTGAAGTACGGTGGCACCATCGACAAGTTCGTCGGCGACTGCGTGATGGTGTTCTTCGGTGACCCTTCTAGCCAGGGTGCCAAGAAAGACGCGGTGGCAGCGGTTTCCATGGCCATCGCCATGCGCAAACACATGAAGGTGCTGCGCCAGCAATGGCGCGCGCAGGGCATTACCAAACCCATGGAAATCCGCATGGGCATCAACACCGGTTATTGCACGGTGGGCAACTTCGGCGCCGATACGCGCATGGACTACACCATCATCGGGCGCGAAGTGAACCTGGCCAGCCGTCTTGAAAGCGCCGCCGAGGCCAGCGAGATCCTGATCTCCCACGAAACCTATTCGCTGATCAAAGACGTCATCATGTGCCGCGACAAGGGCCAGATCGCGGTCAAGGGTTTCTCCCGCCCGGTGCAGATCTACCAAGTGGTGGACTTCCGCCGCGACCTTGGCGCCACCTGCAGTTTCGTCGAGCATGAACTCCCCGGCTTCTCCATGTACCTGGATACCAACGGCGTGCAGAACTTCGACAAGGAGCGCGTGATTCAGGCACTGCAGCAAGCGGCCGAGAAACTTCGCGACAAGGTCATCCTCTGATTCTCTGACCGCTGGCAGCCAGCCGTTGACTAACCGAATCTGGCCAAGTGCCCTGTTTGGTAAGTTCAGTTGGTCAATTTCGGCGCCCAAGGCCCCGATACGGTGTTGCAGCTCCTCGCCATAGCCCGCTATGACTCGTCGCAGCGCCTTGTCTTGGAGCCATGTTCATCCGAACTTGCCTCAACCAACTCACCGCACAGACCAATGGTCAGCGGGCCTGCTTCGGGACAGCCGCCAGATGCTATCGCTGCGCAACTACCATCACCACCTCATCGCCCATAGCCACGAACACCCGCAACTGGTGTTCGGCCTGAAAGGACTGCTGGAATTCGAGATTGCCGGGCGCGGCAGCCGCGTCGGCGAGCAGAGTCTCGCGGTAATTCCGTCCGCCACTCACCATGCCTGTGCCAGTGTCACCGGCAGTCACTGCCTGGTGCTCGATCTCCCGTCGGAGAGCTGGGTTCGTCAGCGCTTGGGCCACCACACCGAACCCAGCCTGCGTCTGATCGATCGACCGGATACCGTGCGCCTGAACGCCAGCCAGCAGCGCCTGGTCGCCTGGCTGGCGCACAGCCCGATCAATGATCCATTGATTGCCGAACAGGGCGCCGTACTCCTGCTCGCCAGTCTGGCCAGTGGACAACATATCCACCATGACCAACACGCGCTGCCGGTCGCCGCTATCGACGCCTTCATCGATCAGCATCTATCCCACCCACTTCAGGTTGCCGACCTGGCCCGTATCGCCGGGTTGTCGGTGGCAGGTCTGCACGCGCGCTTTCTTCGCGAGACGGGCCGAACGCCGATGGAACACGTACGCCAGCGCCGCTTGCAGCATGCCGAGGCGCTGTTGCACGACACCCTCCTGCCGATCGGCGAGATCGCCGCGCAGGTGGGCTATGCCTCGCAAAGCGCCTTCACCGCCGCACTGGTTCGCGCACGAGGCTGCGCACCCCGCGCACTGCGACGCGAGCTGCGCGACAAAACCGGTGACTGACGCGACAGACACACTCCAAGCCACGGCCTAGCATGGTCCTGATTCGCAAGGTTCAGGTAGCCATGACCCTACTCATCCGTTCACACCACACCGCACGCACACACCACTCGCTCGGGTGGATCGTTCCATGACGCCGCGCAACGCCCTGTTGGCCATCCATCTCGGCGCGCTGATGTTCGGCCTGTCCGGCGTGCTCGGAAAACTGGCCGAAAGCTCGGCGCTGATCATCACCTTTGGTCGTGCACTGTTCGCCGTGTTGGCCCTGCTACTGGTGGCGCAGTTGCTGCGACCCAGCGGGGCGACGCCAAACTGGCGGCAGCGTGGCGGTCTGGCCTTGGGCGGGCTGTTGCTGGGTGCGCACTGGTTGACGTTCTTCATCGCAGTGAAGATCGCTGGCGTCGGCATTGCAACCCTGGGCTTTGCCAGCTTCCCCGCCTTCACCGTGCTGCTCGAAGGCCTGCTGTTCCGCGAACGCACCCGCGCCATCGAGTTCGCCATGGTCGGGCTGGTCTGTGCCGGCCTGCTGCTTGTCGCGCCGGCGTTCGATCTCAGCAGCGGACCGACTGCCGGATTGCTCTACGGTGTGCTTTCCGGCCTGCTGTTCGCGCTCCTGTCGCTGCTCAACCGTGCCGTCACCCGCGGCCTCGATCCGGTTCGCTCGGCGCTCTGGCAGAACCTGGCGATCCTCGCAGCCCTGCTGACATTCTGCTGGTCGACGATACCCGCGATACCCGCGCAGGACTGGCTCTGGCTGGCTCTGCTCGGCGTGCTCTGCACCGGACTCGCACACAGCCTGTTCGTCGCTAGCCTGCGGGTCCTGAAGGCGCGTACGACGTCGGTGATCTTCGCTCTCGAACCGGTCTACGGCATCGCCTTCGCCTGGTGGCTGTTCGGCGAGCAGCCGACGCTACGCATGCTGCTCGGCGGCGCCTTGATCATCATCGCCAGCGTGGTTACCAGCCGCTTGAAAAGCCCGCCGAGTGTCGTTCCGAAAGTGGCCAGCTGACGCTCAGCGGTCGTTATGCCCCAACGAGCGCTGCGGGTCGATGCGATCACGCACGCGCTGCTTGAGCTCCTTCGCCTCGGGAAAGCCGCCATCGAGCTTGCGCTCCCAGATCTGCACGCCATCGCAGCTGATATGGAAGGTGCCGCCTGTGGCGGGTACCAGACAGACGCGGCCCAGGTCATCGGCAAAGGTCGACAGCAGCTCCTGTGCGAGCCAGGCAGCACGCAGCAGCCACTGACACTGGGTGCAATACGTAATGACGATTTCCGGTTTGCTTGCGGTCATTCAGGACAGCTCCGAAGGGGATACGGCGGCCTATAATAGCCGCCTCTCCCCCCTTCCCCGGTTCAGCCATGCTCCGCCTGTTCGTTTCCCTGCTGATGCTGTTAACCCTGCCGCCGCTGTTCGCCGAGCCGGCTCAGCCGAAGACCGGGCTCGTCCTGTCTGGCGGTGCGGCGCGCGGGCTGGCTCATATCGGCGTGCTCAAGGCGCTGGAAGAGCAAGGCGTACGCATCGACGCCATCGCCGGCACCAGCATGGGCGCGGTGGTCGGCGGGTTATACGCAGCAGGCTATAGCGTTGCCGAACTCGAGCGCCTGGCATTGACCCTCGACTGGCAGCAAGTGCTGTCCGACGATCCGCCGCGCCAGGACATCCCCTACCGCCGCAAGCAGGACGACCGTGATTTCCTCATCAAGCAGAAGCTGAGCTTCCGCGACGACGGCAGCCTCGGCCTGCCGCTGGGCGTGATTCAAGGGCAGAACCTCGCGCTGCTGCTCGAGCGCCTGCTGGTGCACGCCAGCGACACCCGCGACTTCGACCAGCTGCCGATCCCCTTCCGTGCGGTGGCCACGGATATTGCCAACGATGAAAAGGTGGTCTTTCGCAGCGGCCACCTGCCCCAGGTGATTCGCGCCAGCATGTCGATTCCGGCCGTGTTCGCACCGGTGGAGCTGGACGGCCGCCTGCTGGTGGATGGCGGCATGGTCGACAACATCCCGATGGACGTGGCACGCGACATGGGCGTCGACCGCCTGATCGTGGTGGACATCGGCACGCCGCTCAAGCCGCGCAAGGAATTGCTGACAGTAGTCGACGTGCTCAACCAGACCACCACCATGATGACCCGCCGCAACTCCGAAGCGCAGCTGGCCACCCTGCAGTCGCAGGACCTTCTGATCCAGCCGCCGTTGGCCGCTTACGGCTCCACCGACTTCGCCCGCGCCGAACAGCTGGTCGATGCCGGCTACCGTGCCACGTTGGCTCTGGAGGGACGTCTTGCCGAAATGCGCATCACCACCGGTGGCAATCCGGCACTGAGCCTTGCGCGCTCCAGCGACCCGCGAACACCGGTCATCACCGCTATTAGGGTGGAGAACGACTCGAAGGTCAGCGATGCGGTGATCCGCCGGCATGTCCGCCAGCCGATCGGTGAACCGCTGGATCTGGAGGACCTGCAGAAGGACATGGGCACCCTTTATGGCCTGGACTATTTCGAGCGCGTGGAATATCGCGTTCAACGCGGCAAGCTCGGCAATACGTTGGTCATCAACGCCCGCGAGAAGCGCACCGGCACCGATTACCTGCGACTGGGCCTGAGCCTGTCCGACGACTTCCGCGGCGACAGCGTATTCAACCTCGGTGCGAGTTATCGGAAGAACGGCATCAACGAACTGGGTGCCGAGTGGCTTACCCGGCTGCAGCTGGGTGATCGGCAGGAACTCTACAGCGAGTTCTACCAGCCGCTGGATGCCGGCTCGCGCTGGTTCGTCGCGCCGAACCTGTTCGTCGAGGCGCAGAACGTCGAGTCCATTCTCGACAACGATCCGATTGCCGAGTACCGCCTGCAACGCTACGGCTACGGTCTCAATCTCGGCAGACAGATCGCCAACAATGGCGAGATCCGCTTTGGAATCGGCCAGGCCTGGGGTGAGGCCGATGTGCGAATCGGCGAACAGGATCTACCCGACTTCAGCTTTACCGAGGGCTACTACGAGCTGCAGTACTCGTTCGACACCCTCGACAACATCGACTTTCCCCGCGAAGGCGAGGATATCCGCCTGACCATGCGTCAGTACGACCCCAGCCTGAGTTCGGACCAGCGTTATCGACAGTGGCACCTCAAGCTGGACAAGGCACTCAGCCACGGTGCCAACACCTGGGTGCTCGGTGGGCGCTACGGTCGCACGCTGGATGACGCGGAAGTGGTGACGTCGAGCTTTCTGCTTGGCGGCGCGCGTCAGCTGTCGGGCTTCCGTCAGGATGCCCTGGCCGGCCAGAACGTCAGCCTGGCGCGCATGGTGTACTACCGTCGCGTGACGCCGCGAGCGTTTCAGCCGCTGGACTTCCCGCTCTATCTCGGTGGATCACTGGAGCGCGGTCGCGCCTGGAATGCCGACAATGCCTTCGACAGCGGCTATATCAACGCCGCGAGCATCTTTCTCGGCTACGACACGCCACTGGGGCCACTGAACTTCGGCTTCGGCTTCAATGACGAGGAGGAACAGGCGCTGTACATGAATCTGGGGCGCAGCTTCTAGCCGGCGTGCCCGGCCTGGATCAGCGCCGGTCGAGATTGGCCAGGATCCGTGCATGCACCTGCTGGCACTTGCGCAGATCTTCCTCGTCGATCCCGGCAAAGGCTTCCTGACGCACCTGTGTGGAAATCGCCTCGATCTTCTCGATCAGCGGCCGTGCCGGCGCACCCAGGGAAATACGTTTGGCCCGGCGATCCTCTGCAGACGCCTTGCGATGCACCAGCCCCTGCGCTTCGAGACTATCGAGCAAGCGGGCCAGCGTCGGCCCTTCAACGGCAACGCTTTGGGCCAGCTCGCGCTGAGTGGGTTCGTGATCGAAACGGGCCAGGTGCAACAGCACCAGCCAGCGCGCCTGCGAGAGTCCGAGATCAGCCAGGCGTCGATCCAATTCAGCGCGCCAGCCACGAGAAAGTTGTGCCAATTGCATGGCAAAGCGATGTTGCTCGGCGTACATGTACGGCCATTCCTGCAAAAACTAATTATTAGTGAGCTAACCACAGCTCCGGAAAGCAGGCAAGACGACCTTCGAACCCTGATCGAGCGACAGAAGTCGTAATGATGGCACGGCTGGCGTTGCAGCCCGGCAGACGCCAGCTGTCGCAGCGGCTTCAGACCGAGCTGCAGGATGCACCTAGTTACAATTCGAACTCGACCTGCAGTGCGGCACGCACGCAATAAAGCACCTGTTCGGGTACCCGCCCAGCGAACTGCTCGGCCACGGCGCTCACCGGTGGCAGCTCGCCCTCGCCGTCGAGAAAGGCCTCCTGGATTTCCCCGAGCAGATCCTCGGGCAGATCCAGCGCCTGTTCCAGGCTCAGCTGTTGCAGACCGATGGCTTCGGCGAGCATCGCGTAGACGTTCTTCTCACTGCAGTCGAGCTGACGCGCGATCTGTGCAGGCGTCATGCCTGCGCGCGCCAGCGTGATCAATTCGTGTCGCAGATCGGCAGGTGACTTGGCCACTTCGACGCTGCCTTGCAGAACCTCCAGGAAGGCCTGACCGTAGCGCTCCAGCTTGCGCGCGCCGACACCGCTGATGGTGGCCATGTCCGACAGCGAGGCCGGCTGGCTGCGTAGCATCTCCAGCAGCGTGGCATCCGGGAAAATCACATACGGCGGCACACCGTGTTCTTCGGCCAGTTTGCGGCGCAAGGTGCGCAGCGCTTCCCAGGTTTCCCGTTCCTCGCTGCGCACCAGCTGGCTGGCGGCACTGGCTGCCGGCTTCGGTGCCTTGCTGGTCAGATCACGGCGAAGTTCGAGACTCACCTCTCCACGCAGCAATGGCCGGCAGCTGTCACTCAGACGCAGCCCCCCGAAACCATCCAGGTCGACGTCCGCCAGCCCGCGCGCCACCAGCTGGCGAAACAGCGAACGCCACTCAGCCTCAGCCAGCGCCCTGCCCATACCGAACACCGACAGATGCTGATGGCCCAAGCCGCGGACCTTGTCATTGTCACGCCCGAGGAGGATGTCCACCAGATGGCCGACGCCGTAACGCTGGCCGCTGCGGTAGATCGCCGATAGCGCCTGACGGGCGGGCTCGGTGGCATTCCAGGTCTGCACGCCATCGACGCAGTTGTCGCAATGACCGCAGGGGTTGGGTAGCTCTTCATCGAAATACGCGAGCAGCGCCTGGCGCCGGCAGCGGGTTTCCTCGCAAAGCGCCAGCATGGCATCGAGCTTGTGCTGCTCGACCCGCTTGTGCCGCTCATCACCCTCTGAGTTGTTGAGCATCTGCTTGAGGAAGATCACATCCTGCAGGCCATAGGCCATCCAGGCGTCGGCAGGCAGCCCGTCGCGCCCTGCCCGTCCGGTTTCCTGATAGTAGGCTTCCAGCGACTTGGGCAGATCAAGGTGGGCGACGAAGCGCACGTTGGGCTTGTCGATCCCCATGCCGAAGGCGATGGTCGCGACCATGATCAGGCCTTCCTCGTTGAGGAAACGCTTCTGGTGATAGGCGCGCAGCTCGTTGGGCAGGCCCGCGTGGTATGGCAGTGCCGGAAAGCCCTGCTCGCTGAGGAACGCAGCCAGGTCATCGACCTTCTTGCGCGACATGCAATAGACAATGCCGGCATCGCCGCGGCGTTCGGCTAGAAAACCCAACAACTGCTTGCGCGGCTGCTCCTTGGGCACGATGCGATAGAAGATGTTCGGTCGGTCGAAGCTGGAGAGAAACCGTTCGGCGTTCTCCAGATGCAGGCGCTGGACGATTTCTTCCCGCGTCCGCTTGTCCGCCGTCGCGGTCAGCGCAATACGCGGCACGCCAGGAAACAGTTCGGCCAGCTGGCCCAGCTGCATGTACTCGGGACGGAAGTCGTGCCCCCACTGGGAGACGCAATGGGCCTCGTCGATGGCAAACAGGGCGATCTCCAGCCGCTGCAGGAACGCCAGCATGCGGGGCTGAACCAGTCGCTCAGGCGCGAGATAGAGCATCTTGATCTCGTTGCGCCGGATGCGCTCAGCGATCTCGCGCTGCTCATCGGCGCTCAGCGTCGAGTTGAGCGCAACGGCCGAGACGCCCAGCTCGTCGAGTGTCGCGACCTGGTCGTCCATCAGCGCGATCAGCGGCGAAACCACCACCGCCAGTCCTTCGCGCAACAGCGCCGGAACCTGGTAGCACAGGGACTTGCCGCCGCCGGTCGGCATCAGTACCAGCGCATCGCCGCCACTGCCGACACGCTCGATGATCGCGCCCTGGTTGCCACGAAACGCGTCGTAGCCGAATACGTCTTTAAGGATGCGCTGTGCCTGGTCGAGCATGCCGGTCTCCGAAACAAGGCGCGCAGTATACGCGAGCGAACCATGGAGTTCAGGATCGCGCGGCCAATACGGACGAGGCGTCATCCGAAGGCACGAGTAGCCTGCGCCCCGCGCCTCGTCTAGAATCCGGGTTGTCTTCCAGCCCCCAAGGTAGTTCCCGATGTCATTCGCCGAGCAACTCGCCCGCCTGCAAGTCTTTCTTGATGCAGATGACCTGCACGAGGAAGCACTGGATTACATCGCCGCCCATGGCTACCTGACAGCGCTGTGCATCTGCTCCGAACAGGTGCCCGAGCGTGAATGGATCGACGCGCTGTTCTCCGAACCACCCAAATACAAGGACGGCACCGAGCGCGAAGCCATCGAGGCCACGCTGGTTCAGCTCAAGGCACATATTGCTCGCCAGCTGGCCAGTGACGAGGACATGGAACTGCCGTGCGAACTGGACCTGGGTGAAGAGCCGGACGAATCCGATCTGCGCGGTTGGTGCATCGGCTTCATGGAAGGCGTGTTCATGCGCGAGGCGATCTGGTTCGAGGACTCCGAAGAGGAAGTCAGCGAGCTGTTGCTGCCGATCATGGTCGGTTCGGGCCTGTTCGACGAGCAACCGGAATTCGCCGATATCGCCGACAACCCCGAGCTGGTCGACGAAATGGTGGCGCAGATCCCCGAGCTGCTGACGGCCCTCTACCTGATCTGCCATGCCCCCGAGGAAAAGCCAGCCCTGCTCAAGCCGCGTCGCCACTGACCGGCTGCGGAGGGGGCCAAGCGTCAAGGTGGGCGTCACGCTCACCTGCAACGGTGCGACTGCCGGAGCGCAGTCGCCGGCGCGTCGCCCCACTGCCGGACCTGTCCCGCTGGCTAGCACCACAGGAGGGAAAGGCATTGTTCTGCACATTTCGATGCCCATCGCGAATATCTGACGACGCTGACGTGAGCCAGCCGAGCACAGATCGCAGCGAATCAAAGAACCGGGCTGACTAGTACCATGGCCCATCGCGATATCCGGCAGCATCGCAACCCTCTGATCCGATCGATCCTGCTCGGCGTCGGCTGGCTGGCCGTTGTGCTGGGCGTCGTCGGCATCTTCCTGCCCGTCCTGCCGACCACGCCATTCCTGCTGCTGGCCGCGGCCTGTTTCGTGCGTAGCTCGCAACGTTTCTATGACTGGCTGGTAGGCCACCCACGGCTCGGTCCGTGGTTTCGTGACTACCTGGAAGGGAACGGTATTCCGCTCAAGGGCAAGGTATACGCCATCGCTACCATGTGGATAAGCATCGGCATATCCTGCTGGCTGGTGCCACTGATGTGGGCCCGCATCGGGATGCTGCTGAGCGCGACGCTGGTGACGCTCTACATCCTCAGGCAGAAAACATTGCCGGTCAGCAATGACACTGGTTTCAGGTAAATCAACTCCGCACGGCCATAGCGCTTTCGCTCGCATACCTCTAGGTGTCGGCATGATTACGCCGATATACCTCTCGCCCCATCGCATCGATCTGGCCCTCGATCAAGGCGTCGAACGGACGGAGCAACTCATCGAATCGGCTGGGGCTATCCAGTAGGTTAAGTGCCGTAACGATCGCCTCGATGGTCGACAACGCGCCGGGCATTGGCGCTTTGCGCAAGCGGTAGCGGGAGCTCAGCCCTTCTGGCAGCGCAACCCGGGGCAACTCAGCCAGCCATGGATTGACGTGCAGGATCTTGCGCGCCTTTCGCCAGGTCCCATCCGGCACGATCAGGCGCACGGGTTGGGCGGCATCGGCCAGACTCCCTAGCGGTATGGCATCTTCGCCGGGAAATAACAGGTAGCTCGGCCGTGCGGCATCGCAATCGTCCTCGAAGCGCTCGCCCACCCGCAGTTCTGCATTGCGCAGCCCCAACGCGGCCAGGCGCGCCGTATTGAGCGCATGACTCGCTTCACTGGAATGCTGGAGGATGAGCACCTGGGTACGGCTATCCAGCGCAGGTATCAGCGCGCAAAGGCACAGGGAAGACGGGCGCTGGCAGCGTGAGCATCGTGGACGGGACATGGTTCACCTCGGCGGCGGAGTCTGCCATAACGGCCACTGCTCTGCAGAGCGACTATGCTTGCGACGTCCCCGCATGAGGAGCAGGCATGATCACCGTCCACCATTTGAACCACTCCCGCTCGCACCGCGTCCTGTGGCTGCTGGAAGAACTGGAACTGCTTTACGAGCTGAAGCGTTACCCGCGCGATCCGAAGACCATGCTCGCGCCAGCAGAGCTGAAAGCCGTACACCCATTGGGCAAGTCTCCGGTGATCACCGACGACGACCTGACGCTGGCCGAATCGGCAGCCATCCTCGAATACCTGCTGGAACGCTATGGCAACGGACGCCTGATGCCGCAGAGTGGCACTCCAGAATACCGTCGTTTTCGCTACTGGATGCACTACGCGGAAGGCTCTGCGATGCCCCCACTGCTACTGCGGCTGGTATTCGACCGCGTCGCCAATGGGCCGATGCCGTTCTTTGTTCGCCCCATCGCACGCGCAATCGCCAAGGGCGCTAACAGCGCCTTCATCGGGCCACAACTGAAGACCCATCTCGACTACATGGAAGCGGAACTGGAGAAGGCCGACTGGTTTGCAGGCAACACGTTCAGCGCAGCGGATATACAGATGAGCTTCCCGCTGGAAGCTGCCCGTGCCAGAGCCGGCCTGGACGAGAGTCGCCCACGCCTGATGGATTTTTTGCAGCGGATACAGCAGCGGCCCGCTTACAAACGAGCCGTGGAGCGCGGAGGACCCGCCTTGCCCACCGCGTAGACGCCACCAAACTCAGCGGCGACGGTGATCCTGCTCGCGCGGGGCACGTACCGGTATAGGTTGCATACGAGGCGGTTCGATCAAACCAAGAGCGACCGCCAACTTCCAGAACATCTCGTTGAGCCTTGCTTTCATGGTCACACCCTCCTGCGAAATAACGGGCTACATCGGAGCCATGCGGGCTTCGTGGACAGCATAATTCAACTTTGGCTCCGGCGCTCGTGCCCTTTGCAAGCGCAATCCCCGAATGGAGCGCCGCTTTGTTACGGCGCTTTACAACTGCGACCGAGGCGGCGCTGAGGCGTTCAAACGAATTCACTGCCGGTCTTCAGTTGCGATCGGCCTTGCGTCGATAAGGAAACACATCGATCACCTTGCCGCCGCTGATGGCGTCCTGCAGCCCTTTCCAGTAACCAGCATCGTAGAGCTCGCCATGCAAGCTGGCGAAAAGCCGGCGCTGACCATGGTCGGCGAACAGAAAGCGCGGGAATTCCTCTGGAAACACATCGTTCGGCCCCACCGAATACCAGGGCTCGGACGCCATTTCATCCTCGGGATAGCGCGGCGGCGGAATATGGCGGAAATTCACTTCGGTCAGAAAGCTGATCTCGTCATAGTCGTAGAACACCACCCGACCATGGCGAGTGACGCCGAAGTTCTTCAGCAGCATGTCGCCGGGAAAGATATTCGCCGCCGCCAACTGTTTGATCGCCAGCCCGTAGTCTTCCAGCACCTCGCGCACCTGCTCGTCGCTGGCATGCTCGAGGTAGAGATTCAGGGGCGTCATACGGCGCTCGGTCCAGCAGTGGCGCACCAGCACGGTATCGTCCTGCACCTCGACCGTTGACGGCGCCACCTCCAGCAGTTCGGCCAGACATTCCGGATCGAATTTCGCCTTGGGGAAACGGAAATCTGCGAACTCCTGGGTGTCGGCCATGCGCCCTACCCGGTCGACGCTCTTCACCAGCCGATACTTCTCGATCACAGTGGCTCGGTTGACGCTCTTGATCGGCGAGAAGCGGTCCTTGATCAGCTTGAACACCGTATTGAAGCCCGGCAGCGTGAACACCGTCATCACCATACCGCGAACGCCGGGCGCCATGACGAAGCGGTCGTCAGTATTGGCCAGGTGATCGATCAGCGCACGATAGAACTCCGACTTACCGTGCTTGTAGAAGCCGATCGAGGTGTACAGCTCGGCGATGTGCTTGCCGGGCAGGATGCGCTTGAGGAAGCCGACAAACTCCGCCGGAATCGGCACCTCGACCATGAAATACGAGCGGGTGAAGGAGAAGATGATCGACACCTCCGCCTCGTCGGTGATCAGCGCGTCGGCAATGATGCCTTCACCCTCGCGGTGCAGTAGTGGGATGACCAGCGGCCACTGTTCGTCGCGGGTGAAGATCCGCCCAAGCAGGTATGCCCCCTTGTTGCGATAGAGCACCGAGACGAACAGCTCCACGGTCAGCTCCGGATCCTTGCAGACCCAGTCGGGCAGGGTCTCGTGCAATTGCGCCTGCAGGCGCCGCTGGTCTCCTGGCAAGTCGCAGTAGGGCACGGCGAATGCGTAATCGCCAAGGATCTGTTCGAGCATCCCGCTCAAGTCGCCGTTGGGCTGGTAGGTACGGGTTTGCGCCAGCCGTTCATGAGCACGCACCGCCGGTCGGGTGGTATGGATGAACATGGTGCCGTCGCTGATGCAGTCATGGCTGAACAGCCCACAGAAGATGGAGTTGTACCAGGTCTCCGACAGCTCGTCGTCGAAGCGTGGGTTGATCAACTCGATGTAGGCACTTTTGATCTGCGGCCAGGCCTCGACCTGAAGCAGGTCGGCGTGATCGAAACCGGCCAGCAGGCCACGCCGGGTTTCACCAACCTTCTCTTCGTAGAGGTTGATCCGCGCCGCCGATGCGCGCTGCGCTTCCTGCCATTGCGCCTGCTCGAAGCGCGCCCGCGCGCCTTCGGTGATCAGGCGAAAGTGCTCTCGGTAGTCGTCGAAGCCCAGAAGGATCTGCCGAGCGATTTCAGCGGCCAGTTTCTGCTGCACCATGATGCACCCACTGCAGGACATGAACGTCCGCCGAGCTTAGCAGCACGCAGTTTGAAAGTCGGTTTCGGATTGCCAGTTGGCTGATGGGCGACAACACTTGCAGCTCCCTTCCGGTGGAGCCGCCCCATGCGCCCGCTCGACATGTTCCGCCTGCTTGCTCTCGCCGCCATCTGGGGCGCAAGTTTTCTTTTTCTACGCATCATTGCCCCAGTGCTCGGCACCTTTCCCACGGCGTTCTTTCGTGTGTTTCTGGCAACCGCAGGGCTGCTGGTCATCCTGCTGTTACTGCGCACGCGCTGGGATTTTCGCGGCAAGCTGGGGTTGTGCCTGGTGCTGGGCGTGATCAATTCCGGCTTGCCGTTCGCACTGTATTCGGTGGCCGCGCAGCTGGTGCCGGCTGGCTATTCGGCGATCTTCAATGCCACCACGCCGATGATGGGCGTACTGATCGGCGCCCTGTTCTTCGCCGAGGAGTTGACGCTCGCGAAGATTATCGGCGTTTTCAGCGGGCTCGGAGGTGTGGCATTGCTGATGCGAATCGGGCCGGTGCCATTCGACACGGAGCTGCTGCTCGGCGCACTGGCATGCCTGGGCGCCACCGCCTGTTATGGCTTCGGCGGCTTTCTCACCCGCCGCTGGATCAACCAGGGCGAAGGCCTGGACAGCGAGATGGTCGCATTCGGTAGCCAGCTCGGTGCGACACTGTGCCTGTTGCCATTGTTCGGACTGTCGTTGCTGAATGCGCCGCCGGTGAACTGGGGCGATTCGACGGTCTGGCTGAGTCTGCTGGGTCTGGGGCTGGTCTGTACGGCGTTCGCCTACATCCTCTACTTCCGCTTGCTAGCGGATATCGGACCGGTCAAGACACTGACGGTAACCTTCCTGATCCCACCATTTGGCGTGTTGTGGGGCGTTATCTTTCTTGATGAGCCACTTTCCTGGGCTTACGTCCAGGGCGGTGCGCTGATCGCGCTCGCGCTGTGGTTGATTCTGCGCCAGGCGCCAACCACACGGCCAACGGCGCAGTTGCGACGCAGCTGAATTGCTCAGCGGCGTCGCACCGCATCACTGCACCAGTTCCTGCTCGCTGAACATGTCGGTGAACAGCATGCTGGATAGGTAGCGCTCGCCGGAATCCGGCAGGATCACCACGATGTTCTTGCCCTGCATCTCTGGACGCTCGGCCAGACGGACCGCCGCAGCCATCGCCGCGCCGCAGGAAATGCCGCAAAGAATGCCCTCTTCGCGCATCAGCCGCAGCGCCATCTGTTTGGCCTCCTCGTCGTCGACGAGTTCGACCTGATCGACCATGGACAGGTCGAGGTTCTTTGGCACGAAGCCTGCGCCGATCCCCTGAATCTTGTGCGGGCTGGGCTTGACCTCGTCACCCGCCAAGGTCTGGCTGATAACCGGCGAGCTGGTCGGCTCCACGGCAACGCTGAGGATCTGCTTGCCCTTGGTGTTCTTGATGTAGCGCGAAACACCGGTAATGGTGCCGCCCGTTCCGACGCCGGCCACCAGCACATCGATGCTGCCGTCGGTGTCGTTCCAGATCTCCGGGCCGGTGGTCTTTTCATGGATCGCCGGGTTGGACGGGTTCTCGAACTGCTGCGGCATGTAGTACTGCTCGGGGTTCGAAGCCGCGATTTCGGCGGCCTTCTCGATCGCGCCCTTCATGCCCTTCGCCGGCTCGGTAAGCACCAGTTCGGCACCAAGAGCTTTCAGCACCTTGCGCCGCTCAAGGCTCATGGAAGCCGGCATGGTGAGCATGAGCTTGTAGCCGCGTGCAGCGGCAACGAAGGCCAGACCGATCCCGGTATTGCCCGAGGTTGGCTCGACCAGCGTCATGCCGGGCTTTATCCGGCCGCTGTCTTCGGCATCCCAGATCATCCCGGCACCGATTCGGCACTTAACGGAGTAGGCCGGGTTCTGGCCTTCGATCTTGGCCATGATGCTGACGCCCTTGGGACCAAGGCGGTTGATCATGACCAACGGGGTGTTGCCGATGGAGCGTGCGTTGTCTGCGAATATGCGACTCATGGGAATGCCCTGTCCGAGGTGTACCAGACCAATCAGCCTATGTGCAGTCCAGGCGTCAGTCCAGCCGAACTCACGGCGGAAACCTGGGGTCCATCGTCAACACGCCCACATCCCCGGAATGCCATGACCCGTCGCCTGCTTCCCCTGTGGATTCTTCTCGCACTTGGCCTGCTGCTGATCGTGCTGCACCTCGCCCTGCCCCATCTGGTGCGTAATTATCTGAACGAAAAGATGGCCGACATGGGCGACTATCAGGGCCATGTCGAAGACGTCGATCTGGCTTGGTGGCGCGGGGCTTATCGCGTCGAAGGGCTGCTGATCGAGAAGAAGGACAAGCGCGTACAGGCGCCGCTGTTGAAGGCGCCAGGTATTGATATCGCCATCAGCTGGGACGCAATCCTGCGGCACCGCGAGATCGTCGGTGAGGTGATCTTCGAACAACCGCACCTGAACTTCGTCGATGGCGGCGACAGCGGCGATTCACAAAGCGGTAAAGGAGTCGATTGGCGCGACCAGCTCGATGCCCTGATACCGATCACGCTGAACGAGATTCGCGTTGTCGATGGACAGCTGTCCTTTCGCAACTTCTCTTCCGACCCACAGGTGCACGTCTACGCCAGCGACATCCAGGCCAGCCTGTATAACCTGACCAACACCGATGATGCCGATGGCACCCGCACGGCAGCGTTCGAGGGCACCGGCAAGCTGTTCGACCAGGCACCGATCGAGGCGACGGCCAGCTTCGACCCATTTACCGACTGGGAGGACTTCGAGGTCAATCTGCGCGTCACCGAGGTACCGCTAAAGCAGCTGAACGACCTCAGTCGCGCCTATGCCAACTTCGATTTCGCCGGCGGAACGGGTGATCTCGTCCTCGAAGTGCAGGCCACCGACAGTCAGCTCGACGGCTACATCAAGCCGTTGCTGCGCAACGTGGATATCTTCGATTACGAACAGGACGTGGCAAACGAGGACAAGGGCTTCTTCCGCGGCCTCTGGGAGGCCGTGGTCGGCGGCGGGCAGGAGGTACTTGAGAACCAGAGCAAGGATCAGTTCGCGACCCGTGTCGAGCTGTCCGGCACCACCCGCAAAACCGACGTGAGCCCATTCCAGGCCTTCGTCGCGATACTACGCAACGCCTTCGTCGAAGCCTTCTCGGCTCGATTCGAACGATCCCCGAGCGAGGACGAGTGACCAAGCAGCGTCACCAGAAGCGCACGTGCAGCCATTCAGTGACTGAATGATGCTCTCGCGTTCACACTCACGCGAGCTTCCCTTATAGTCCCCTCCTGACTACAACGAGCGCCTGCGTGCCAGGCCCGCCGAAGGAATCCGCAATGAAATTCGAAGGCACCCAGTCCTACGTCGCCACCGACGACCTGAAACTCGCGGTCAACGCCGCCATCACCCTGCAGCGCCCGTTGCTGGTCAAGGGTGAACCCGGCACCGGCAAGACCATGCTGGCCGAGCAGCTGGCCGAATCCTTCGGCGCCAAACTCATCACCTGGCACATCAAATCCACTACCAAGGCGCATCAGGGCCTCTACGAATACGATGCGGTGAGCCGCCTGCGCGACTCCCAGCTGGGCGTGGACAAGGTCCATGACGTCCGCAACTACATCAAGAAAGGCAAGCTGTGGGAGGCCTTCGAGAGCGAGGAGCGGGTCATCCTGCTGATCGACGAAATCGACAAGGCCGACATCGAGTTCCCCAACGACTTGTTGCAGGAACTCGACAAGATGGAGTTCTACGTCTACGAGACCAACGAAACCATCAAGGCGACCCAACGGCCGATCATCATCATCACCTCGAACAACGAGAAGGAGCTGCCTGACGCCTTCCTCCGCCGTTGCTTCTTCCACTACATCGCCTTCCCGGACCGGGAAACGCTGCAGCGCATCGTCGATGTGCACTACCCCGACATCAAGAAGGATCTGGTCAGCGAGGCGCTGGACGTGTTCTTCGACGTGCGCAAGGTGCCAGGGCTGAAGAAGAAGCCCTCGACCTCAGAGCTGGTCGACTGGCTGAAGCTGCTGATGGCCGACAACATCGGCGAGGCAGTGCTGCGCGAGCGCGACCCGACCCGCGCCATCCCGCCGCTGGCTGGTGCTCTGGTGAAGAACGAGCAGGACGTGATGCTGCTGGAGCGTCTAGCCTTCATGAGTCGACGCGCTAACAGCCGCTGATCGGTGCCGGCTTCGGTGGCGCCGGTCGCGCACTCACTGGAGGAAGAAATCATGCAAACGCATACCGGTAGTTGCCTGTGCGGCGTCGTGCGCTATCGCATCGACGCCCCCATCGACGAGCTGACCCACTGCCACTGCAAGATGTGCCGCAAGGCCCACGGCGCCGCCTTCGCCAGCTACGCGAGCGTGCCATTGGATGCGCTGCATTTCATGTCGGGCAAGGATCAGCTGGGCGTTTACCACTCCTCCGAACATGTGACGCGCACCTTCTGCATCCGCTGCGGCTCCAATCTGCTGTTCGTCGACAACCGCGAGCATGAGGTCGGCGTCGCTGCCGGGACCCTCGATTCACCGCTGCCGGCACCGCCGCAATCGCACATCTTCGTCGACTCCAAGGCGGCGTGGTACGAGATTCACGACGCCCTGCCCCAACACAAAGGCGACAGCCCCCGCTGAGCGCCCCGAACATTGCGCACTATCCACGGTGCGTCAGAGGTTTTCTGCCATGCTGCTTGGCCTGTTCAATGAGATGCGCGCTGCCAAGGTGCCGGTATCGGTGCGCGAACTGCTGGACCTGATCGATGCGCTCAAGCACCGCGTCGTGTTCGCCGACATGGACGAGTTCTATTTCCTGGCACGCACGGTGATGGTCAAGGACGAGCGCCACTTCGACAAATTCGACCGGGCCTTCGGTGCCTATTTCAAAGGCCTGGAAAACCTCGATCAGCATCTCGAGGCGCTGATCCCCGAAGACTGGCTGCGCAAGGAATTCGAGCGCAGCCTGACAGACGAGGAACGAGCGCAGATCCAGTCCCTAGGCGGCCTGGACAAGCTGATCGAAGAGTTCAAAAAGCGTCTCGAGGAACAGAAGGAACGCCACGCCGGCGGCAACAAGTGGATCGGCACCGGCGGCACCAGCCCCTTCGGATCGGGCGGCTACAACCCCGAAGGCATCCGCATTGGCGACGCCGGCAAGCGCCAGGGCAAGGCGGTGAAGGTCTGGGACCAGCGCGAGTACAAGAACCTCGACGACCAGGTCGAGCTCGGTACGCGCAACATCAAGATCGCCCTGCGCCGCCTGCGCAAGTTCGCCCGCCAGGGCGCGGCGGACGAGCTGGATATCGACGGCACCATCGACCATACCGCGCGAGATGCCGGCCTGCTCAACATCCAGATGCGCCCGGAGCGGCGCAACGCGGTGAAGCTGCTGATCCTGTTCGACATCGGCGGTTCGATGGACGCCCACGTGAAGGTCTGCGAAGAGCTGTTCTCGGCCTGCAAGACCGAGTTCAAGCACCTCGAGTACTTTTACTTCCACAACTTCATTTACGAGTCGGTGTGGAAGAACAATTTCCGCCGCACTTCGGAACGCACGTCGACCCTGGACGTGCTGCACAAGTACGGCGCGGACTACAAGGTTGTGTTCGTCGGCGACGCGGCGATGGCACCCTATGAGGTCACCCAGCCGGGCGGTAGCGTCGAGCACTGGAACGAGGAAGCCGGCTACGTCTGGATGCAGCGCTTCATGGAAAAGTACAAGAAGCTCATCTGGATCAACCCCTACCCAAAAGACACCTGGGGCTACACCACGTCCACCGGCATCATCCGCGAGCTGGTGGAGGACCGCATGTATCCGCTGACGCTGAGCGGGCTCGAGGACGGGATGAAGTTTCTGGCGAAGTGAGTTGATCCGTCCGTTCGCCAGCCACTACCTGAGCCGCGACTAGCCCAGGCAATCGGCAGTGCAACCTTCAAGTCACGAGCGAAAGGCACGGTAGCGGCGCCGCGAGCGAAACGGGAAGCTTGCCGCCAGCAGCAGGCTCTCCACCAGCCAGGTTAGCAACAGTGCGCAACTCAGCCCCCAGGCAATGGCTTCGGGCGCCAGCAGGACCTGGAAGCGATAGCTGCTCCAGACCTGCTCGCGCAGACTGCGCTCGGCGCCGAGCAGTACGTGAATGGCGCGTGCGTACCACGGTCGCTGCATCGCCTGCCACTCGCGCTCGAGCAGGCGGGCCCGCGCCACCAGATGCTCGACGCTTTGAGCGTCGTTCTGGAAAACCGGGTCGTCGCTATCTCGATAGTGCTGCACTAGCGCATCCAGATCGCCGCTGAAGAAGCGCCGCGCTGTGTCCTGAAAGCCGTGCAAACCCTGCTCGGCCTCAAGGCGCCTCGCCTCGACGTGCTTGGCATAGGCATCGATGAAACCCGGCACCTGTACGCCCACCAGCAAGCCGAACGCAAAAAGGGTCAGGCGCAGATAACTTCTCAGCATGTCGCCACCTTGCCCTGCGCGACGCATTCGCCCTGTTGCCAGAGGCTCCATTGACCGGGCTCGTGCAGGGTCCATTGCTCGTTATTGGTCAGCGGTTCGGTCGCCAGCACGGCGACGACATCGTCAGGGGTGGTTTCGGCATGGAAGTTCACCGTCAGCTCGGCATCTCTGAGCTGAGCAGGGCCGAACGGGGCGCGCCGGGTAATCTCCGCCAGCTTGGTGCTGCAGAAGCTGAACAACCATTCACCGTTGCTCAGCAGGCAATTGAACACGCCCTTGCGGCGATACTCATTGCAGGCGCCGAGCAACACGGGCAGCAGGCTCTGCGGGTCGCAGCGGTCAGGGAAATCCAGTCGGATGCGGTTCAGCAGGTCGCAGAAGGCGCGCTCGCTATCGGTGTCGCCGACCGGGCGATAGATGCCCTTGCCGGGCTCGAAGTCCGAAAGCTGGCCGTTGTGCGCGAAGCACCAGTGCTGCCCCCAGAGTTCGCGGACGAAGGGGTGGGTATTGACCAGGGAAACCTTGCCGACATTGGCGTGGCGGATATGGCCGATTACCACTTCGCTCTTGATCAGGTAGCGCTGCACCATCTTCGCCACCTCGGACTCGCAACTGGCGACCGGGTCCTGAAACAACCGCAAGCCGCGCCCCTCATAGAAGGCGATACCCCAGCCATCCTTGTGTGGGCCGGTCTTGCCGCCCCGCTGCATCAGACCGGTGAAGCTGAAAACGATATCGGTTGGAACATTGGCGCTCATGCCCAGCAGCTCGCACATGCGTCATCTCCGCTCGGTGTCTGTGAATCGCTCGACTAGAGCCTGGGTTCGGTGCGCATCCGCCCGCGTGACGGCGTGTAGTCCAGCTCGTCATCGCTGTCATCTTCCATACGTTCGCGCAGCGTCCGGCTGTCCTCGGCTTCGTCCGCAGTGTCGCGGCGGCGTCGATACTTTCGCTCGATCGGCCAGCGTATGGCGACGAGCAGCAGATACAGGCCGAACGCGATCAGCCCGTACATGGCCAGATCCGCCACGGCGCGCCAAGCGTTGTTGCCCACCTGGAAGATCATGTCCATGGCGGTAATGGCCACCGCCGGCGCGAAGAGTTCCTTCGCCGGGTCGACGATGGTCGGCGTGAACAGCAACACAGCCGCGATCAGTCGTAGCGGCTCGCGCAACCAGCGCCACATTCCGCGCGTCACCCGGAACCAGAACATCAGGCATCCCAGCGCGGCTATCCCGTAGAGAGCCCAGGCGAGCGAGTAATCGGAGTCGAACATCAGCATGGTGTTTTCTCGGTGACAGCCGTTCACAACTGCCAGCGGCGGCTGGCGAGGCAACAGGGGGTGCATTCAGCGTCGCCACGGGCATGCTATGCCTCGCAGCGACAAGGGCGGCCATGATAGCAGCCTGTGTCCCTCAGCCGTCATCGATGGTGACAACAAGCCACTGGCGAAGGCCGAAGCAAGGTCGTATAAACCTCTTAAACGAGGGGTTATCCCCAAACATCGCCGGGACGGCTGCCTCAGGCAACCGGCAAGCAAGGAGAAACACGCCATGCCCTACCAACACATACTGGTCGCCATCGATCTGACCGAAGAGTGCCATCCGGTCGTGGCTCGCGCCCAGGCGCTGGCCAGCACCTCGAATGCCAAGCTGAGCCTGGTGCACATCATCGAGCCGATGGCCATGGCCTTTGGCGGCGACGTGCCGATGGACCTTTCGATGCTGCAACAACAGCAGTTCGACCAGGCACGCGAGCGCATGAATGGCTTCGCCGACAGCTACCCGGGCCTGGCTCCGGAGAATCGCCACCTCGCCTACGGACAGCCCCGCCAGGAAGTACATCGCCTGGCGAAGGAACAGGGCTGTGATCTGATCGTGGTCGGCAGCCATGGTCGCCACGGACTCGCCCTGCTGCTGGGGTCGACCGCCAACGACATCCTCCACGGCGCGCCGTGCGATGTACTGGCCGTGCGTTTGAAAAAGGCCGATTAGCCAGGTCGCCGCGCAGGGTGAAGCCACTCTGCGCAAGCTGGCGAGTTCAGACCGCTTCGACGCCGTCGCCCGCACTCATCACCAGCGGGCGGATCTTCTGCAGTTGCGTCTCGAGCGAATAGGTCAGGCTCGACGCCATGGAAAAGAAGGTCAGAAAGGCCTTGAGATTGGAGTCGGCGTGACAGGTATCGTGAATACGCTGCCAGAACGCCTGGTTAACCAGTTGCAGCTGCTGAAATGAACGCACCAGCCCGCGCAGTTCCCAGTCCGCATGGCGACCCTCGCGCAGGTTGAAATACTGCCGCGCCAGATAGAGCGATACCGCTCGCAAAACGAACTCGTTGTTGCTGGCAAATGGCAAATGCTGCTTGGCCATGGGCTTGAGTCCGCCGAGCACCGGGCAGGCGCTGGTAGCCATGATCACCCCGAGCAGTGCCCGCAGCCCCTCGTCCAGACCGACCTGCTTGGTGTACTCACGCTCCGGGGTGCGCACCCATACCAAGGCCTTCTTCACTGCCGGCAGACCCTGGAAATCCTCGATCACCCGGTGCAGGTCGACCGCCGCCGGGCAATGGCTGAAATCGTCCTTGCTCAGTGGGCAATTCGAACAGCGCTGATGCTCCAGACGGGTCCATTTCGGCGCCTGCGCGGCGACCTCCCTGTCGTACTCACGATCCAGCTCGATCCTGTAACTGAAGTCGTGTTCATCATCCAGGGTGATGCGGTATTCGATTGCCATTAACGCTCCATCATGACTGCATGATCCGATGCGGATACTTAACTACGCGCCAGCACGCCGGGCATTGATCCATCTCATAAGCCGTGATGGGGAGCCGCATCGTCGGGCAACGATTGGTGTGGCGCGGGCCCCAGCAACCCGCACCCCTGCTCGCCAGAGTGGCAGGATTACTCCTCCAGCTCTGCCCAGCGCTCCAGCAAGCCGTCCAGCTCCAGCTGCAGCGCTTCAAGGCGACTCAACACCGCAGCGGTCACGTCTGCCGGCTGCTGATAGAAGGCCGGATCGGAGATCTGCGTCTGGAGCGCCTCGATTGCCTGTTCCGCCTCATCGATCTGGCCCGGCAAAGCCTCGAGCTCGCGCTGCAACTTGTAGCTGAGCTTCTTCTTCACCGGCGCGACCTCGGCAGCTGCCGCCGCGACCGGAGCCTGCTGCGCTTTCTTGGCGTCCTTCGTCTCGCCGCCGGACTCTGCAACACTCAACAAACGCGGCGAACCACCCTGGCGCAACCAGTCCTGGTAGCCGCCAACGTACTCGCGTACCTCACCACCACCCTGAAACACCAGGGTGCTGGTGACCACGTTGTCGAGAAAGGCCCGGTCGTGGCTCACCATCAATACGGTGCCCTGGAAACCGAGCAACACCTCTTCGAGCAGTTCGAGGGTTTCCACGTCGAGGTCATTGGTCGGTTCGTCGAGCACCAGCAGGTTGGCCGGCTTACTGAACAGCTTGGCCAGCAAGAGCCGTGCCCGCTCGCCTCCAGACAGCGCCTTGACCGGCGTCCGTGCCCGCTGCGGGCTGAACAGGAAGTCGCCGAGATAGCTCAGGACATGACGATTCTGGCCATCGATGGTGATGAACTCACGTCCTTCGGCGAGGTTGTCGACCACGGTCTTTTCCAGCTCCAGCTGGTGACGCAATTGGTCGAAATACGCCACTTCGAGTTTGGTGCCGAACTCTATGGAACCGCTGCTCGGATGAAGCTCGCCCAGCAGCAGCTTGAGCAAGGTGGTCTTGCCGGTACCGTTGGCACCGAGCAAGCCGATGCGATCGCCGCGCTGGATGACCATGGAGAAGTTCTTGATCAGCGGATCGCCGCCGACATGGGCGAACGTCACATCCTCGGCAACGATGACCTGCTTGCCGGACTTCTCCGCGGTTTCCACCTGGAACGTGGCTTTGCCCTGGACATTGCGCCGCTCGCTGCGCTCGGCGCGCAGCGCCTTCAGTGCCCGCACGCGGCCTTCATTGCGGGTGCGCCGCGCCTTGATTCCCTGGCGAATCCACACTTCTTCCTGAGCAAGCTTCTTGTCGAACAGCGCATTGGCCGTTTCCTCGGCGGCCAACTGCTGCTCCTTGTGCACCAGGAAGCTCGCGTAGTCGCCGTTCCAGTCGATCAGGTGGCCGCGGTCCAGTTCGAGGATGCGGGTCGCCAGGTTCTGCAGGAATGCCCGGTCGTGGGTGATGAACAGCACGGCACCGTTGAAACCGGTAAGCGCCTCTTCCAGCCAGGCAATGGCACCGATATCCAGGTGGTTGGTGGGCTCGTCGAGCAGCAGCAGATCCGGCTCGGACACCAGTGCCTGGGCCAGCAGCACGCGGCGGCGCCAGCCACCGGAGAGTTCGGCCAGGGTGCGGTCAGCCGGCAGCTGTAGGCGGCTCAGGGTGCTGTCGACCAGTTGCTGCAAGCGCCAGCCATCCTTCGCCTCGAGCGCCTGCTGCACATGCATGAGCTTCTCAAGATCGGCGTCGTTCTGGATGTTCTGGCTGAGGTGATGGTACTCGGCGAGCAGCTCGCCGACCCCGGCCAAGCCTTCGGCGACCACATCGAATACCGTGCGGTCGTCCGCTCGCGGCAGCTCCTGCGGCAGTTCGCCGATCTTCAGCCCCGGGGCACGCCAGATTTCCCCATCATCGGCGGCACGATCACCTTTGACCAGGCGCAGCATGCTGGATTTTCCGGTGCCATTACGGCCAATGATGCAGACCCGCTCGCCTCGCGCGATTTGCCAGGACACGCCGTCCAGCAACGGCGTGGTGCCGTAGGCGAGAGATACATCGGTGAACTTGAGCAGGGTCATGACTACCTCCGGAAAACAGGGCGCGCAGTCTAACAGATCGCCATGGCCCACCCGCTGTGAGCAAGGCTTTATCAGCCGCACGGGGCTATCGCATCCGTTTGCTGTCGATGGCCACACGAGCCATGGCAGGTACGCTCGTCGGAAGTCTGCCTTTGTTTGTTACGGGAGCTTAATGCGCGTTTAACTGCCCCGTGCGGCAGGCTAAGCTAGCCCCTGCAACAGGCCGATTGCGGCTGTGCCCAGGCGCAGCCGATCACCTGTCATCTCAAGCCCCCGTTTTACGGATGTACCATGCGCGGCCGACTCTCCAGTTTGTGTTTCTGCCTGTTCGTTTCAACCCTCGGCCTGGATGCGTCCGCCGCCAGTCTCAGTCAGCAGCGCCAGTATTACGACCAGGCCAAGCAGGCCCTGGCCAAGGGCGACAGCGGCCCCTACCGGCGTTATTACAACGCCCTGCGCGACTACCCGCTCGAACCTTATCTCGCGTACGACGACCTCACCCATCGCCTGAAATCGGCCAGCAACCAAGAGGTGGAGAAGTTTCTTGCCGAGCACGGTGACCTGCCACAGATCAGCTGGATGAAGCTGCGTTGGCTGCGCCTTCTGGCCGCGCGCGGGGACTGGCAGACCTTCATCCGCTACTACGACCCGAAGATGAATTTCACCGAGCTCGACTGCCTGTTCGGCCAGTATCAGCTACGCAACGACCTGCCAGGTGCCGATGCCACGGCCGAGCGCCTTTGGCTGGTCGGCAAGTCGCAGCACAACGCCTGTGATCCCTTGTTCGAACTGTGGGATATCAAAGGGTTACTGACCGAAGAGCGCCGCTGGAAGCGCACCAAGCTGGCAGTCGAGAGCGGTAACTACGGCGTGGCCAGCTATCTGGTCAAACGCCTGCCGACCCTGCAACCTCAGGGGCAGTTGATGATCGATGTCGCGCAGAAGCCGCAGATGCTTCGCCAGCCGGATCGCTTCGTGCCAACCAGCCCGGAAATGGCCGACGTCGTGTCGATCGGATTGCGCCGCCTCGCCCGGCAGGATCCGGAGCAGGCGCTGAATCTGCTCGACGGCTACGCTCGGCGCTTCGCCTTCTCGGCCGAAGAGAAAGTCGCCATCGCCCGGCAGATCGGGCTGTCGCTGGCCAAGCGTTTCGACGCACGCGCCCTGAAAGTGATGGCAGAATACGACCCCGAACTGCGTGACAACACCGTCAGCGAATGGCGCGCCCGGCTGCTGCTGCGCCTGGGCCAGTGGGATGACGCATACCGGCTTACCCAACGCTTCCCCGAAGACCTGGCCAATACCAATCGCTGGCGCTACTGGCAGGCACGCAGCCTGCAACTGGCCAAGCCCGAAAGCCAGCAAGCGGCACAGCTTTACCAGCCGGTTGCCAGGGAGCGGGACTTCTACGGCTTTCTTTCTGCCGACCGCATTCAGGCACCGTACAAGCTCAACCACCAGCCACTGGCGCTCGATAGCAAGGTCGTGCAAAAGGTGCGCAACACCGCTGGCATCCGCCGCGCGCTGGAATTTCACGACCGCGGGCAGATCGTCGATGGCCGCCGCGAGTGGTACCACGTCAGCCGTCTCTTTAGCAGGGACGAACTGGTGGCGCAGGCGCGGCTTGCCTATGAAAAGGAATGGTATTTCCCGGCGATCCGCACCATCAGCCAGGCGCAGTATTGGGACGACCTGGACATCCGCTTTCCCATGGCCCACCGCAGCACGCTGATTCAGTCAGCCAGGGCCCGAGAGATTCACCCGAGCTGGGCGTTCGCCATCACCCGCCAGGAAAGCGCGTTCATGGCCGACGCCCGCTCCCATGTCGGCGCCACTGGACTGATGCAGCTGATGCCGGCCACGGCCAAGGAAACTGCCAGACGTTTCAATATCCCGCTGGCCTCACAGCAGCAGGTGCTCAACCCCAACACCAATATCCAGCTGGGCACCGCCTATCTGAGCCAGATCTACGGCCAGTTCAACGGCAACCGCGTGCTCGCCTCGGCCGCCTACAACGCCGGGCCGGGTCGCGTACGTCAATGGCTGCGCAACGCCGAGCACTTGTCATTCGATGTCTGGGTGGAAAGCATTCCGTTCGACGAAACCCGCCAGTACGTGCAGAACGTGCTGACCTACTCGGTCATCTACGGGCAGAAACTGAACTCGCCGCAACCGCTGGTGGAATGGCACGAGCGCTTCTTCGAATCTCAGTGATGCGGCGGCTTTCAGGCAACCGAACAGGCCTGCTCACTTGGGCAGGCCTGGCTGAAATTACTCCAGCACTTCCACCGGCATCCCCACCTCCAGCTCACCGGTGCCTTCGGCGATCAGGTTCTGACCGAAGAAGACACCGCCCTTCCCTTTGCGATATGTGAGCAGCGTATTCAGCGGTTCACGATCGGGATCGCGCTCGGCGGTGAACGGGTCGAGGGTGGGAATGACGCAGCGGGAACAGGGCTTGACGATGCGAAACGCCACCTGCCCGATGCGAATACGCGTCCAGCCGTCCTCGGCATAAGGCTCCGTACCGCTGATGACCAGGTTCGGGCGAAACCGCAACATTTCCAGCGGGCGCCCCACCCGACGGATCAGGTCGTCCAGAGAGCCCTGGCCGATCAGCAGAAAGGGAAATCCATCGCTGAATGCCGTGCGCTCGCCCAGCCTTGCGTAGTCAAGATCGACTTGAATGCCGTCGTCTTCGGGCAGATACACCAGTCGGCAGGGCTGACCGAGAAAATCCGTCAGCCAGGCCGCTGCGGCATCGCCAGCATCAGGCACCACGGCATTGGAACTCCATATCTGCACGCAGCGCATTACCTTGGCATCCGGCACGGCAACCAGCAGCTCCTGCATGCCCGGCGCAGTCAGCCGCAGCGCGGTTTCGCCATCCCAGTGCGCCTGTAAAAGCGCCATTGTGGGTACAGCACGCTGGGTAAGAAAGCGACCTGTGCCGGCCGCAACCACCATCCAGCGCCGATCACCGACCAGACCCAGCGCGTCACTCGCGCATTGCTGCAGCGCTTCGCCAGCGGCCGATTTGAGGGGGAAGCGATAGAGCGAGGAGAGATGCATGCGGCGCCTCCTGAGGGGAAGCGCAGCAGCATATCAGGGCTCGACTGCGATGTTCAGCAGCCGACAGAGCGAGGGACTGATCAGTCCTGCTCTTCCATTTTCAGACGGTCCTGGATCACGTCCACGAGCTTTTCCGGCTGGAACTTGGAAAGGAAGTTGTCGCAACCGACTTTCTGCACCATCGCCAGGTTGAAACTGCCCGACAGCGAAGTGTGCAGCACCACGTACAGATCACGCAGGCGCGGGTCATGGCGAATTTCAGTGGTCAGGCGATAGCCATCCATCTCCGGCATTTCGGCGTCGGTGAAGACCATCAGCAACTTGTCGGTCAGCACCTCGCCGGCATCGGCCCAGGCCTTGAGCATGTTCAGGCCCTTCAGTCCGTCGCTGGCGGTGTGAACCTTCAGCCCGAGCTGGCTGAGGGTTTCGCGCAGCTGCGAGAGGGCGACGGTGGAATCGTCCACGCAAAGCACTTCGCGGCCTCTGGCGCGCTCGAGCATCGGATCGGCCAGGCGTTCGGCGGAAATGCTGGTGTCGTAGGGCACGATCTCGGCGAGCACCTTCTCCACATCGATCACTTCCACCAGCTCGTTATCGACCTTGGTGATGGACGTGAGGTAATGCTGACGGCCGGCCGTGGTTGGCGGCGGCATCACTTCTTCCCAGTTCAGGTTGACGATGCGATCCACGCCGCCGACCAGAAACGCCTGTACGGTGCGGTTGTACTCGGTGACGATGATGGTGCTGCGCTCATCCGGCACCAACGGTCGCAGCCCGATGGCGCGAGACAGGTCGACCACCGGCAGCGTCTGCCCTCGCAGGTTGACCACGCCGCAAACCGAGCTGTGGCGGTGCGGCATCAGGGTCATCTTCGGCAACTGGACGACTTCCTGCACCTTGAAGACGTTGATGGCAAACTTCTGCCGCCCGCCGAGCCGGAACATGAGAATCTCCAGGCGATTCTGCCCCACAAGACGGGTACGTTGATCGACTGAATCGAGAATGCCGGCCATTTCCAGGCTCCTTGGGAAAACATGGTAAAAGGCATATCGGCCGGATGCTCCAACGCTTTATGCGACGCAGCGTGTTTTTTATGCCGCGCGTCGCAACCGTCGGAATGGCAAACAGGGGTTATTGCTTGTCGGCATTGCGCAACAGCAAGGGAGAGTCAGGCGGCAGGTGCATGCGCAATGCGCCGGCGCGCACTTCGAAGCGCAGATGGGCGCTGCGGAACGGCTCGCCGTCCAGATTGATGTCGATCTTCGTCGGCGCCTCTACCTCGAGCCAGGGCACCCGCGCGCTGACGGACACAGCCTCGACTCCGAGCAATCCGCCGCTGAGCAATGTTCCCAGCGTACCGACGGCATCGGCCGGCGCAGGCACGATGCAGACATCGAGCAAGCCGTCATCGACGCTCGCCTGCGGGCATAGCAGCTGGCCACCGCCCGCCTGGCGACCATTGCCGATCCCTAGCGCCAGAAACTCGCCCTCCCATTCGAAATCCGGACCGCTGAAGCGGCCACGGGCCGCATCGATCTCGGCAAAGCGCGTCAGCCCGGTCAGCAGGTAAGCACCACCACCCAGGAAACGCTTGAGTTCTTCCGAGGTGCTGGCAGTTACCCGCGAACCGAAGCCACCGGTAGCCATGTTGACGAATGGCCGACCGTTCATCATGCCGATGTCGACGGCCTGCGCAGGCTCGTCCAGCAGCGCCAGCGATTCGAATGGATCGAGCGATATACCGGCAGCCTTGGCAAAATCATTTGCGCTGCCCAGCGGCATCAGTGCCAAGGTCGCGTCTGCCCCGATCTCCAGCATGGTTTCGGCAACTTCACGCAGGGTGCCATCGCCACCACCGGCAACCAGCATTCGGTAGCCCGCACTCAAGGCCTCCTGCACCAGCCGTTGGGCGTCACCAGGTTCCCAGGTCACACGAACCGCCAACTCCCAACCCAATTCACGCTGCTGTTTGACAGCCTCGCGTACCTCCTCATTGAGCGCCTGTTTTCCATGCAGTATCAGCAGCGCCTTGGCATCGCTCATGGCTGTTCATTCCTCGCTATTCGCACCGTTTCATAAGACAGGACCCAGCGCCGGAAGTTGTGCGAAACAAGCGCAGCGGTATTAATCCAAAAGTTCGATCAATGGCGCCGTCGGTCACCGAATGCGCGCACCCAGGTCTTCCAAGACATCCGCAAGTTCCGTCTAAACCTCTTTCAAAACAGTAGTTTGCAGGGAGATAGTGGTTTTCAGCATTTTTTTGGCAGGCCTTTGACTAGTACTGAACTCATTCTGAGAGGCACGGTCGGAGCAGGAGTCCCGATCACGGTTGCGATGGCGGCCTGCTATCACCCTCCCGCGTGCCGCGGCGATTAATTCGAGATTTGAGCCAGCTTTGAGCTGAGGATGGAGCCTTGTATGCGCGTACAGTCAGTTGGAACCCTTGAATATGCTCACCCGAGTTTCGTCGATTACTTCCTTGCCAGCATTCGCCTGATACATGCCCTGACGGCCATCCTGCCGGGGCTCCTGCTTCTGGCCTTCATGGAGCTGCCCACCAGCGGCCCGTTTAGCGCCTTCCTCGGCTTCTTCGCGGTACTGAGCGTCATCATTTTCCAGACCGTTGGCATCTACAGCGAAGAGGTGTTCAGCACCCTGCTGCGCTTCCGCGTGATGTTCGTCGCCTGGGCGGCAGCGTTCAGTTTCCTGGTCTTTATGCATCAAGGCATGGGGATGTTCGGTTATCTCGAGGCCAAACACCTGGCGTTCTGGTTCCTCACCAGCACCATCCTGTTTGGCGCCGAACGCCTGGCGATGCTAGCGCTGTTCCGTCGCCTGATGGCACGCGGCATGTTCCTGCAGAACGCCGTGATCCTCGGCGGCACCGACAATGGCGTACGCGTTGCCGAGTACCTGCAGAACCACCGCGATATTCGCACCGGCGTGCTCGGCTTTATCGACGATCGCCTTGAGCGTCTGCCCAAGGAGCTGGCCAACCTGCCGCTGCTGGGCAACACCCGTGATCTCGAACAGATGATCCGTGAAGAGAAGGTCACCCAGGTGCTGGTCGCCCTGCCCTGGTTCGCCGACAGCCGGATCGGCCAGTTGATCGCCGAGCTACGCAAGCTGCCGGTCAATGTTCTGCTGGTACCCGACATGGTCGCCTTCCGCCATGCCGACAAGCGCATCACCGAGGTCGGCGGCCTGCCGACCCTGATCGCGTCGGATCTGCCGCTGCGCGGATGGTCGCCGATGTTCAAGCGTCTGGAAGATATCGTCATTTCCAGCATCGCCCTGCTCGCCGCCGCGCCGGTCATGCTGGCGATCGCCCTGGCGATCAAGCTCGACTCGCCAGGCCCCGTGCTCTTCAAGCAGAAGCGCTACGGCTACAACAACCGCCTGATCGAAGTTTTCAAGTTCCGCTCGATGTACCACGAGAAGTCGGACGCCAACGCCGATCGCCAAACCACCCGTGGCGATGATCGCATCACCCGTGTGGGCCGCTTCATCCGCAAGACCAGCCTCGACGAGCTGCCTCAGCTGCTGAACGTCTTCCTCGGCAGCATGTCAATGGTCGGTCCGCGCCCTCATGCCACGGCTACCAAGGCTGCCGGCGTGCTGTTCGAGGATGCCGTGGCCGAGTACTCCGCGCGCCATCGGGTCAAGCCAGGCATCACTGGCTGGGCACAGATCAATGGCTACCGCGGTGAAACCGACACGCTGGAGAAGATCGAGAAACGCGTCGAGTTCGACCTGGATTACATCGAGCGTTGGTCCGTGTGGTTCGACCTCTACATCCTGGTGCGTACCCCGCCAGCGCTGCTGCTCAACAAGGATGTGTACTGATCGGCAAACGCGCTGAACACCGCCGAAAAAGATCAGAAAAGCCGCATCACAAGATGCGGCAGGAAGGAACTAATGACACTCCCAAAAATCTCACATTCGTTCACCCCGGGCCGCACCCCGGCGGCTGCGAAGTTGCAGCCACGAGGTTGATCCCATGTTCAAGAACATCTTGATCGTCTGTGTCGGAAACATCTGCCGAAGCCCCACGGCCGAAGCGCTGTTCGCACACAGACTCAGCGGCCAGGACCTGACGATCAGCTCGGCAGGGATTGGTGCATTAGTAGGTAACCCGATGGACAAGACCGCCCATGAAGTACTGCAGGACAACGGGCTGGAGCTACCAGCTCACTGCGCGCGCCAGGTCGACAGCCACATGCTGCACCAGGCGGATCTGATCCTAGCGATGGAGCATAGCCACATTCAGCACATTCGCCAGATCGCACCTGAAGTGCACGGCAAAACGTTTCTCATCGGTAAATGGCAGGACGAGCTGGAAATCCCGGACCCGTACCGCCAATCCAAACCCGCGTTTGAACACGTCCACAATCTCCTGACGAAATCCGTCGAGAGCTGGCTTCCTTACCTGAAATGAAGAAGGAACTTCGATGACAACCATGCCCCGCCCGATCTATGAAACCAAAGAGGACAAGGACATCGACTTGGCCCACCTCTTTGACACCTTCATCAACAACCGCCTGCTGATCCTGGGCATCACCGGGTTCTTTGCAGCCCTGGGGATCGCCTACGCCCTGCTTGCGACGCCGGTCTATCTCGCCAGCGCGATGATCCAGATCGAACCGAAGAACGGGCTGCCAAGCCTGACTGACGTGGTCAACACCAATCCGCCGGTGTCTCCGGCGCAAACCGAGATCGCGCTGCTCAAGTCGCGCTCGGTGGTTGGTGGTGCCGTTGCCAGCCTGAATCTCGACATCCAGATCACCCCCCACCACTTCCCGATCATCGGCGGCTTCATGGCGCGTCGCTTCGAGCCGAGCGAAGAAGGTGAATTGGGTTGGCACCCTGCCGGTCTGGGCGCTTACGCCTGGGGTGGCGAGACGCTGAAGGTCACTCAGCTGGAAGTGCCGGACAAGGTCCATGGCAAGGAGCTGACACTCGAAGCGGCAGAGAACAACGGCTTCATCCTGCGTGACAAGGACGACGAGGTCGTGGTTCAGGGTGTCGTTGGCGAGCCGGTCGAGACAGAGGACTACCGCGTCACCGTGGCTGAGCTGAATGCACGGCCGGGCACCACCTTCACCGTCGTCAAGAACCGTACCTACAACACCACGGAAAGCTACCAGCAGCGTCTGTCGGCCGCCGAACGCGGCAAGCAGTCGGGCATCGTCAACGTGACCCTCGAAGACCCCAACCCGGAGCACGCTATTCGCGTTCTGGAAGAGGTCGCCAGCCGTTATGTAGACCAGAACGTCGCGCGCAATGCCGCCGAAGCCACCCAGAGCCTGGAGTTCCTGAATGAGCAGGTGCCAGCCGTACGCAAGAAGCTGGAAGCTGCGCAGACAGCCCTGAACAAGTACCAGACCGGCTCGGGCTCCGTGGACATCACTGCCGAAACGCAATCCGTGCTGGACCGCATCGTCGATCTTGAGAAGCAGATCTCCGAGCAGAACCTCAAGCGTACCGAGATGGAACGCCGCTTCACCCGTCAGCATCCGAACTTCCAGGCATTGATGAACCAGATCAACCAACTGCAGATGCAGAAGGAAGAACTGGAGAAGCAGATCGGCACCCTGCCGTCGACCCAGCAGGAACTGCTGCGCCTGACCCGTGACGTGGAAGTTTCCTCGGAAACCTATTCCATGCTGCTGAACAAGACCCAGGAGCTGGACATCATTCGCGCCGGCACCGTAGGCAACGTGCGCATCATCGACCATGCTGCCGCGGATCTGGAAAATCCGGTCAAGCCGAACAAGCCGCTGGTGGTCATCGTCGCAACCCTGCTGGGCGCCCTGCTCGCTACCGCATTCGTCTATGTGCGTGAAGCACTCAAGCGTGGCGTCGAGAACCCGGAAGACATCGAGCGTACCGGCACCCCGGTGTATGCCTCCATTCCGTTCACCGACAAGCAAGCCGCGCTGGAAAAACGCCTGGCCAACTTCAAGCGCGACAAGAGCACCGCCTCTTACCTGCTGACCATCAACGACCCGGCCGACCTCGCCACCGAAGCCATGCGCAGCCTGCGTACCAGCCTGCACTTCGCGATGATCGAGGCCAAGAACAACGTCCTGATGATCACCGGCCCGAGCCCTGCGGTGGGCAAGTCCTTCGTCACCACCAACCTCGCCGCGGTCGTTGCACAATCCGGCAAGCGCGTGCTGCTGATCGATGCCGACATGCGCAAGGGTTACCTGCACAAGGTCATGCGCTGTGACGGTGACAAGGGCCTGTCGGACATCCTCTCCGGCCGTATCACCCTGTTCGATGCCATCCAGAAGACCCAACTGAACAACCTGCACGTGATCACCCATGGCCAGCTGCCGCCGAACCCCTCGGAGCTGCTGATGCACGAGAACTTCTCGCGCTTCGTCAAGGAGATCAGCCACATGTACGACCTGGTGATCTTCGATACCCCGCCGATCCTGGCGGTCACCGACGCCGCGCTGGTCGGCAGCCAGGCCGGTACCACACTGATGGTCACCCGCTATGCGCTGAACGGTGTGAAGGAAATCGAGGCAGCCAAGCGTCGACTCGAGCAGAACGGTCTGATCGTCAAGGGCGTCATCTTCAACGCAGTGGTTCGCAAGGCTTCAACCTACGGCGAGTACGGCTACTACCAGTACGAATACGCCAGCACCAGCAAATAAGGTGAGTGCATGGCGACGGCTCACCGTCGCCATGCAGAACACTGCAGCTACCCCCCACTTTCCTCACTGCCGAGCAACTGGCCTTCCGAGCGTCAGTGGAACTTACTTTTGCCCGAAGATAGGTGTTAGCGATGACCAGACACCCCAACCGGCCAGCACAACGCCTCACACGACTGGCTGTGGCACTGGTGGCCACGCTGTCCGCAGTCGGCGCGAGCGCCGCCGATTGGCCAACCAGCGACACGGGCCTCGCCCTGCTCGGGGTCAATATCTCCGGCGCCGGATTTGCCCCACACGTGACTCCGGGCAAGAACGGCACGAACTACTTCTATCCGGAAAAGAAGCACTTCAAGTACTACGCCGATCAAGGCATCCGCCTGATCCGCTTTCCCTTCATCTGGGAGCGGGTTCAACACTCGCTCGATGACGGATTGAACTTCGACCAGATCCGGTTGTTGAAGAAGACCCTGGATCTGGCCGCGATGAATGGCCAGAAGGTCATTCTGGACATGCACAACTATGGTCGTTACCACGGCGAACTCATCGGCTCGAGCAAGGTGCCTTACGACGCCTACGCATCGGTGTGGCGCGAACTGGCCAAGCGCTTCAAGGGTCACCGCGGCCTGCTCGGCTACGACATCATGAACGAGCCACACGGCACCGTTGGACTCTGGCCAGGCGCGGCGCAAGCGGCGGTCGATGCGATTCGCGAAGTCGACGATCAGACGCTGATCTTCATCGAAGGCGAGCGCTGGTCCAGCGCGTACCACTGGCCGCTGGTGAACGCCAACTTCCTCATCAACGACCCGGCCGACCGCATCGTCTACGAAGCGCACCTGTATTTCGACCAGGATTTCTCCGGCAAGTACATGGTGCAGACCAGCCGCGATATCGACCCGATGATCGGCGTCGAGCGCGCGCGCCCTTTTATCGAATGGCTGAAGAAACACGGCCAGAAAGGCTTCCTCGGCGAATACGGCATTCCCGATGACCTGCCCAAAGCGGCGGTCGCCATGGACAACCTGCTCGCCTACCTCAATGACAACTGCGTACCCAGCGCCTACTGGGCCGGCGGCCCCGGCTGGGGCACCTACAAGCTTGCAATCGAGCCGCGCAAGGGCGAGGACCGTCCTCAGATGGAGCTCATGCGCAAACACCTGGCGAACGACTGCACTGCCATTGGCCCTACACCTGCGCACAACGCTGACTGATTCTGGAGTGACTCGAACATGAAATTCGGACTGCTATGGCACTCGTTCTCTTCCGGCAACCTCGGGGTTGGCGCCCTGAGCATTTCCAACATGCTGCTGATCGACGAGGCCGCGCGTAAATGCGGGATCACCCCGGAGTTCCTGATCATCGGTTCGTCCGGCCCCTGCGACTACCCGCCGTCCACCGAGCGTTTCAAGTACGAATTCATCGAGTTCAACGAGAAGGCGCTGCTGAAGAATCCCCACGGCCTGTACCAGGCGATCAGCTCCTGTGACGCGGTATTCGATATCGGCGAAGGCGACAGCTTTTCCGACATCTATGGTGCCAAGCGCCTGATCAAGCTGCTGGTCAGCAAAGGCATGGCCCTGGGCGGTCGCGTTCCGCTGATCCTCTCGCCGCAGACCATCGGCCCGTTCAAGTCGGACTGGGGCACCAAGGCTTCGGCCTGGGCGATGAAGAAGAGCACCATGGTCTTCGCCCGCGATCACCAGTCGTTCGACGTGCTCAAGCAGCTGAACATTCCCAATCGCGACGAAGTCATCGACGTCGCCTTCGCCCTGCCCTTCGAGCGCCAGAGCGAACAGCGCGACCCAAGCAAGCTGGCTGTCGGCCTCAGCGTGTCGGCGCTGCTGCATCACGGCGGATACGAAGGCACCGCCAATCAGTTCGGCCTGCGTGCCGATTACAAGGTACTGACGGACCGCCTGATCCGCACGCTGCTCGATCGCGACCACGAAGTGCACCTGGTGCCCCACGTGATCCCGATCGGCTTCCCCGCCGAAGACGACTACACCGTGTCCCAGCAACTGCAGCAGCAGTATCCCGAGCTCAAGCTGGCGCCGCGCTTCAAGGGGCCGATCGAGGCCAAGTCCTACATCAGCGGCATGGACTTCTTCGTCGGCGCGCGCATGCACGCGACCATCGGTGCGTTTTCCGCCGGTGTGCCGGTCGTGCCGCTGGCCTACAGCCGCAAGTTCGCCGGGCTCTATCAGTCGCTCGACTACCACCGCGTGGTGGACCTCAAGACCGAGGACACCGAGAGCGCACTGGAGCTGGTTCTCGCGCATCTGGACAACCGTGAACAGCTCAAGGCCGAAGTTGCCGCCAGCGGCGCGATCATCCGCCGCAAGCTAGACGCCTACGGCGTGGCGCTGGAGCAGATCCTCTCCACCCTGCACCAGCCTCAGGCCGCGTATCAGAGATAACCATGCGCGATCACGCCCTGATGGGGGTTACCACGGCGGCCCGCACCGCCGTGCAGCTCGGCACCCTGCTGATCCTCGCGCGAACGCTGGGGCCGAGAGACTTCGGCTTCATTTCGATCGTGATCACCTGGTCGACCATCGTCGCCCTGGTGACCGACTACGGCTTCGGCATGCGCGCCTTGCGCGACATCGGCGCCGAGCGCCATCGCGCGGGCGAGATCATGTCCGCCAGCCTGGCGGCGAAGTCCGTACTGGTACTGCCGGCCTGCATCGTGCTGCTGCCGATCATTCTGTTCGTCCTCGATCTGCACACCACCGAGCGCTTCGCCGCAGTGCTGTTCCTGCTCGGCACGATTGCCTCCTCCTATGGCGACCTTGGCCTGACGGTGTTTCGCAGCATTGGCCAGTTCCATCGCGAGACGAAGATCGTGGCTGCGACGGCACTGGTGCATTTCGTCCTGATCGGCGCGGCGATCCTGCTGCGCAACGATGTGCTGGCCATCGGCGCCGCCTTTCTGGTGTCACGTCTGATCTACGCGACTTTCGCCCTGCGCGCGCTGTCGAAGATCCTCGAACTGGGCGGCATCCTGCGCAACTCCTGGAAGGTGCTGGCCGAGCGCTTCAGGTCTTCCACCAGCTTCGCGGTGGACAGCGGTGCGACCAACATCTTCGCCCAGCTGGACGTCATCCTCGTCAACCACCTCGCCGGGCGCGAAGCCGCAGGCATCTACTTCGCAGGCTCGCGCCTGATCCAGGGCGCGGTGCCGTTCAGCGTGCTGCTGGCCAGCGTGCACATCCCTCGTTTCGCCTACCAGCTGCACAACAAGGCCGCCGGGCTGGCCCGCTATGGCCTGCGCATCCTCGGCGAATACGCGGGCATGGGACTGGTGTTTGCCCTGGCGTTCTTCTTCATCGGGCCGCTGTTCACCGACTACTTCCTCGGCGCCGAGTACGCCGAGCTGAACACCCTCTGGCTGGCCTTCGCCTGCTTCACCGCGGCACGCTTCATCGCCGCCGGCCTTGGCGTACAGCTGATGGCGATGGGCACAGGCTTCCTACGCACCTTCGGAATCATCGCCTCGGGCGTGATCACGGTGCTCTGTTACTGGATTTTCATCCCCTCGCACGGGATACAGGCGGCTCCCTGGGTGTCCACTCTGGGCATGGTCGTCCTGACGCTTATCTACGGTTATGCGGTGTTCAACATCTATCGCAAGCGGCGCCAGCCGGCATGACCGAACTCGTTAAATACTGCCGGTCGCGCATCGCGCTCGACCGGCCGCTCAAGGGAAGGCAGGTATGAAAGCTTCATTGAATCGCGTGCTGAACAACGACTTGTGCAGCGGCTGTGGCATGTGCAGCTCGGTCGCAGACGACGACGCTATCAAGATTCGTCTGACTGGCGATGGCTATCACCGTCCGGTCCTCAACAGCCAGTACCAGAACAAGCCGGTGGCCAACGCGCAGACCAGCGCCGCTTTCGCCAAGTCCTGCCCGGCGCTGAATCTGGATATTCGCCCGTACAAGTCGGAGAACTACCACCCGATATGGGGCGAGATCCTCGACACTCTCAAAGGCTACGCCGCTGATAACGAGATCCGTCAGGCTGGCTCGTCCGGCGGCGTGATCTCGGCGCTGGCGCAGTATTGCCTGGAGAACAAGCTGGTCGATGGCGTGATCCAGATCCAGGCTTCGCAGACCGATCCGCTGGAGAACGTCGCCACCATCAGCCGCTCGCGGCAGAACGTCATCGCCTCTTCCGGCTCTCGCTACGCGCCGGCCAGCCCGGGCGAAGCGCTGAGGTGGGTGGCCATGTCCACCGAGAAGTACCTTTTCATCGGCAAGCCGTGCGACGTCGCCGCCGTGCGCCAGATGCAGCAGCACAACCCGCGGCTAAAGGAGAACATTCCCTACATCGTCTCCTTCATGTGCGCCGGCACGCCGAGCCTGCAGGGCACCGAGCAGGTGCTGGACAAGCTGGAGGTAAAACGCAGCGACGTCACCGCCTTCCGCTACCGCGGCGACGGCTGGCCGGGGCTGACCAAGGCCACGCTGAAGAATGGCGACGAACGCACCATGACCTACAACGATTCCTGGGGAAAGGTGCTCAACCGCCACCTGCAAACCCGCTGCAAGATCTGCCCGGACGGCATTGGCGAATTCGCCGACATCGTCTGCGCCGATGGCTGGGAAGGCGATGAAAAGGGCTACCCCTCCTTCGAGGAGCGCGAGGGCAATTCGCTGATTCTGGTACGCACCGCAAAAGGTCGCGAACTTTTTCGCAACGCGGAGGCTGCTGGCGTTGTCAAAGCCGAGGCTTTCGATACGGGCGGCATCTTCTCCATTCAGCCGTTCCAGTACTACCGCCGCACGACGATCCTGCCGCGGCTGCTGGCGATGAAGCTGCTGTTGCTCAAGACCCCTACGTACAAAGGCTTCGAGCTTGGCAAAGGGGTAAAGGAGATCGGGTTCTACCAGAGCTTCAAGGCGTTCACCGGTCTCTTGGTGCGGCGCAAGAAGATCAAGAAGCGGGCGCTGGAAACAGCTTGAAAGGCTGTGGCGCTCAAGGAACCAATACCTAAGGACTCAGGTTGATGACGAATTTCAGTTCACGCTTCTTCTTTTTTCCGTTGCTGATACTGGCACTGATACTGCACTTCTCGGTGTTTGGTGACAGCCCGCACAACCCCTACGGCATCAAGGGGCTGAACGAGCTGTACCTGGCAGTCAGCATCGTGTTCACCATTCTGCTGTTGCTGGCATCGGCGGAAAACGCTCCGCGTGAATTTCGCATCCTGATGTACTACTGCCTGTACAGCACGGTCGTTTTTCTCTTGATGCCGGCGGTTTTCGCCTATTTCACCTACGGCCAACCGATCGTGTTCGGGCTCATCGAAGAGCGCCGCGTGCTGTTCTGCCTGGGCTTTGCGCCGCTGTTGTTCCTCGGCAAGCGCGTCAGCACCCTGCAGTTCGAACGCGCCCTGCTCTATGCAGCCTTGGCCGCCGCGTTCTTCTCCTGGTGCTTCAAGTTCGGTGTGATCCCCGACATGCGCCCGGAAGTGCGCTCGGATGACCGCCCGGATCGATCATCAATCGGTCCGTACCTGATCTGCCTGGCGTACTTCTACTGCATCCAGATCTGGTCGAAGGGCGCCTCGCCGATCAACGGGGCCGCGCGGAACAAGACCTTCTATCTAGTGATCGCCGCCCTACTGCTGCTGACCCTGGTGTTTGCAACCCAGACGCGCCAGCTGATCGTCCTGTGCCTGGCCTTCACCCTGTTCTGTCTGCGTGCCAAGGCCGTCATCTGGGCGGCTTCGCTATCGATTCTGCTGTCGCCTTTCTATTTCTACCCGAGCCTGCTGGAAATTCTCGGGCTCAACACGGAGTTCTACGACAGCACGCTGGAAGGCGTGGAAGACGGCGCCCGCTCGGTCACCATTTCTCTGATCTTCGACCATCTGGATCAGGTCAACTGGCTGCCCAGCGGCTCGCTTTCGCTGATGTGGCAGGACGGCTTCATCCCGTACTTCGGCGAGCACTTCTTCCTGTCAGATGTCGGAATCATCGGAACGCTGTTCCGCTTCGGCTTTCTGACCTTCCTCATCGTCCCGATGACACTGTTCGTCTATCACCGCATCGCTAAGAACATTGCCACCGACATGACCTTCATCTACTCGACGATGCTGGCCTTCTTCGTCATCTGGCCGCTCAACGGATTCTTCGAATACGGCCAACCGGTTTTCGCATTGCTGTTCGTCATTCACGCCCTCAGGGCCCGTCACCTTCGCCGCCAGGAACCCATCCATGAACGTCGCGCTTATCCTCAACTACAAGGCAGCTACTGAAACCATCAGTTGCGTTGAGAGCTTGCTCGCTCATTGCCCGGCTCTCAACCATGTGGTGGTCATCGACAATGACTCCCAGGATGGTTCCGTGGTGGCATTCAACCAGTGGCTGGAAGCGCAGCCGCGCCACAACGTTACCGTTCTCGCCAACCCGGAGAACAACGGCTACGCCGGTGGCAACAACTACGGCCTGCGTTGGGCGCTGGACAATCTGCCAGTGACCACTTTCTGGATCGTCAACAACGACACCTATGTCGACAGTGATGCCTTTACACCGTTGCTCGATGCGCTGAAGGAGAACGATCGCCAATTCGTCGGCTCGGTCATCCTCAGCGCCGACACCGGGCGCCTGGAATGCTACGGCGGCGGCAAACTCTACCCGCTGCTGGGCAAGGCCAAGCTGCTGGGCAAGGACCAGACCCTCGAAGCCATGGCAAATACCAGCGAGCAGCCGGATTACCTGATGGGCTGCAGCCTGGCGTTCTCGGCCAAACTGGTCGATCGCATCGGCCTGATGGACGAGGCGTACTTCATGTATTCCGAGGAAGTCGACTGGCAGTTCCAGGCGAAGAAGAAAGGCGTTGCGATCCGCGTCGTGCCGAGCAGCCGGCTCTTCCACTACGGCTCGCTGAGCTCGGGCGGCCGCTCGGCCTTCTATCACTACTACCGCAATCGCGCCGCCACCCGATTCAACAAGCGCTTCTACGGCCAGGGTTTTGCCTTCGCGTCGGCCTGTTTCCTGTCGGCGATCACCGTCATCAAGGAGTTCAACCACCCCAGCCTCGCCTGGTCCGGCATCAAGGGCGCCTTCAAGGGAGTAACGATGAGTGTCTAACGAGACTAACCACGCGTTCGGTGTGAATTTCTATACCGGCAGCAAGGCGACGCTGCTGAACTGCATTCGCGAGGGGGTCAAGCAGCCCTACTCGTTCGTGGTGACCCCCAATGTCGACCACCTAGCGCAACTGCAGGATAACCCTGCACTGCGTGAGGCTTACGCCAAGGCTCGCCTGCGCCTGTGCGACAGCCGAATCCTGCAGCCACTGCTGCAGCGCCTCGGTGTACAGATCGAAGAAGTGATTCCGGGCAGCGACCTTACCGTCGACCTGCTGGAATGGGCAGACCGCGAGCGCCTGCGCATCGTCCTGATCGGGGCGACCGAAGAGGAATGCGTCAAACTGCGCGCGATCTACCCCGGAATCACGCTCTATCACCACAATCCACCGATGGGCTTCATCAATCGTCCGGATGAAGTGCAACGGGCATTGCAGTTCGTTCGGGAAAACCCGTCCGAACTAGTGCTCTACGCAGTCGGCGCGCCGCGCCAGGAAATACTTGCCAGTTCCATCGAAAGTCACGAACGGACCGGTATGGGCTTTTGTATCGGCGCATCCATTTCGTTTGCTACCGGCAGTATTAAACGGGCCCCGGTGTGGATGCAGAACTGCAAACTCGAATGGTTGCATCGCATGCTTTCCGAACCCAAAAGGCTGGTTAAGCGCTACGCACATGACGCGATGTTCATAGTTCCGGCATTCATGCGGGAAAAAAACTACCGCGTGCAGAAGGCCAAGCCGGCGAAACAGGACAGCTAATCCCAATGATCGAAAAATTGGGCGCAATTGCACTGAACGACGGTGAACCCAGCGAAATCGAGACGGTCTATCCCTTCTGTGTGAGCGTGACAGGATGGCAATTCAACATCTAACTAACCATGAGCGCCATCCCGCCTCGGTGGTAACGCAGCAGCCGTATGTGAAGAACTTAGGAATTAAACCTGCCCAACCAAACAGCCGCTGACTTTACAACCAGGAGGGAAATAAAAACGCGTCTACGTAGCTGAATAGATAGCTGCTGGAGATGAACAATTCAGGAAGGAGAGAAACTTTGGCTACCGATCCAGTTTGGTCGCTGAGGAGTGTGGAGTGATGACTCCGGTCCTCTTGGAAAGGCGAAAAAAATACTCAAACGCCTCAGGCAGAAAAGTGAATCAAGCCGTCTCACTCTTTGAACAACAACCACTCCGTCAAGGATGAACAACCCATGAAACCATTTATCGCTCTAGCTTTTACTTCCGCCCTGGTATTGCAGGGCTGTGCGTTCGCTCCCGGCCAATACCTCGATCCCGATGAGTTCAAGGAAGGCGCCGAAGCCGAGCACGGCACCGTTCAGCTGATCCGCATCACCCCCGAAATGCTCAAGGGTCACCTCGCCTCTGACGCGGGCACCTCCAGCAAGCAGGAACTGCTCAACTACAAGCCCGGCGCCTACCGCATCGGCGCCAACGACCTGCTCTACATTACCGTCTGGGACCACCCGGAGCTGACCGCGCCGTCCGGCCCGCAGCAGCAGCTGGATGCCAACGGTCGTCTGGTACGCCCCGATGGCACCCTGTTCTACCCGTACATCGGCAACATCGAAGCCGCGGGCAAGACCATAGAAGAACTGCGTGCCCTGATTGCGCGTCGCCTGACCAACTACATCGACAGTCCGCAGGTCGATGTATCCATCCTGCGCTTCGGCAGCCAGCGCGTCGTCGTATCCGGTGCATTCGACACCGCCGGCGAAGTCCCGGTGACCACCGCTCCGATGACCATCACCCAGGCTATCGGTCAAGCCGGTGTGGATACCGAAACCGCGGACCTCACCGGTCTGACGCTCAAGCGCGACGGTCGTGAGTACATGCTTGACATGGATTCGCTGAACCGCCCGGACTCGTGGCTGCACCAGGTTTACCTGAAGGACGGCGACCAGCTGCACCTCCCGTACAACGACCAGCGCAAGATCTACGTGCTGGGCGAGGTCAACCTGCCACAAGCGCTGTCGTTCAAAGCCACCAGCATGAACCTGATGGACGCGATCGGCACCGCAGGCGGCATTCGTCAGGAGACTGCCGATGGTGAGGCGCTGTACGTGATTCGCGGTGCTGAAGACATGATGACCGAGCCGGCCAAGGTCTTTCAGCTGAACGCCGAGTCGCCGACCGCCCTTGCCCTGGCCAAACACTTCCCGCTGCAGCCGCAGGACGTCGTGTTCGTCGGTCCGGCCAACATCACTCGCTGGAACCGTTTCATCAGCCAGCTGCTGCCGTCGGCTAACGTTGTTGGCATCGGTGCCGCAGCGGAATACAACATCAACCGCTAAGCCGCACTGCGTGATCGTCTGACGATCACTTAAAAAAAGCCGCAGAGTCAATCGATCTCTGCGGCTTTTTTGTGCCCATGCTATGCATCTGACAACTACCAGACGCCTGTCAGATACAAGCCCTTGTGCGGCCAGCCGATCAGGCTCGATAGCACGGCTCGGCTTTATCGCGGGCCAAAAGAAAACGGGCTTGCTACGGCTTCGTAGTAGGCCCGTCTCCAGACGGTATCACCAAGCTGTTAGCGCACGGCTTCGAACAGGCCGGCAGCCCCCATACCGCCACCGACACACATGGTCACCACGCCATAACGCAGGTTGCGCCGCTGCAGCTCACGGACGATATGCCCGGCGGTGCGCGACCCGGTCATTCCGAACGGGTGCCCGATCGAGATCGATCCGCCATTGACGTTGTACTTCTCGTTGTCGATGCCAAGCGTGTCGCGGCAATACAGACATTGCGATGCAAAGGCCTCGTTGAGTTCCCACAGATCGATGTCGTCGATCTGCAGCCCCTTGGCCTTGAGCAGACGCGGCACGGCGTATACCGGCCCGATGCCCATCTCCTCCGGCTCACAGCCTGCGACGGTGAAACCACGGAAAAAGGCGCGCGGCTTGAGGCCAAGTTCGATGGCCTTGTCCAGGCTCATCACCAGCGTCATGGACGCGCCATCGGACAGCTGCGAGGCGTTGCCGGCGGTGACCGAGCCGTCTTCAGCGAACACGGGCTTGAGTCCGGCCAGGCTTTCCAGCGTGGTGTCCGGGCGGTTGCAATCATCTCCCTCGACCACACCCTGATGCACGGTGCGCTCGCCGGTGTTCTTGTCCTCGGTGTAGTACTGGACATTCATCGGCACGATTTCATCGCTGAACAGCCCATCGGCCTGCGCACGCGCAGTACGCTGCTGGCTCTGCAGCGAGTAGAGATCCTGCTGCTCGCGAGTCACGTTGTAACGGCGTGCCACCAGTTCGGCCGTCTGGCCCATGGTGTGGTAGATGCCCGGCACACGCTCCTGGATGATCGGGTTGAACAGGTGATCGGTGTTGCGGCTCTTCAGGGTCAGGGTGATCGACTCCACCCCGCCGGCGACGATGATATCGCTGCAACCGGAGGCGATCTGGTTGGCCGCGACGGCGATGGCCTGCAGGCCCGACGAACAGTAGCGATTGAGCGTCATACCGGCGCAGCCAATGCCCAAACGGGACAGCACCGCGACGTTGCGACCGATGTTGTAGCCCTGCGCGCCCTCGTTAGAGCCAGCACCGACGATGCAATCCTCGACGAGTGCGGGGTCGAGATCATTGCGCGACAGCAACTCATTGACGCAATGCGCGGCCATGTCATCAGGACGGGTCATGTTGAACTTGCCACGGAAGGACTTGGCCAGACCGGTCCGTACGCTATCGACGATCACTACTTCACGCATGGGATACCTCAATTATCGAGGCGGTCGCGGGGATGTTATGACGGCGCTGGGCGCGCGGATTGTTCCACGACCGCTGGGTGGACGGTGAACCGAGCATAGTTCCGGCGTCGCTAGCGTGGCGACGACCATTCAGCAAGCATATGCACGGCCATCGCCTCGCTGGCCGGCACCCTTTTGCGCAGGCTTGCCAGCAATCCCGTAGGTGAGCGCATAGCGCCTGACCAGCGGCCTCGCTGATTCGCGGGCAAGTCCGCTTCCACAGAGGCGTGGTGCGCCGGATCAGGGATCGTTCCTAACGCTTAACAGGGCAGCGGAATCACCCTTGCCCACAGAAACGACACGAACGACAGGCACAGGCCAGGTGTGGGAGCGGACCGCGAACAACCCACCGGCAGCTCCGCGGTCACAGGGTCGCGGTCAACGCCCCTTCTCGATCGCCGCCTCCAGCGCCTCATTCAACGTTCGCAGCACCTTCACCCTGGCGAAGCGCTTGTCGTTCGCCTCCACCAGCGTCCAGGGCGCGATCTCGGTACTGGTGCGGTCGACCATATCCGCCACAGCGTGGCCGTACTCATCCCAGCGCTCGCGGTTGCGCCAATCCTCCTCGGTGATCTTGAAGCGCTTGAAGACTGTCTCCTCGCGTTCCTTGAAACGCTTGAGCTGGGTTTTCTTGTCGATGGTCAGCCAGAACTTCACCACCACGATGTCGGCATCGACCAACTGCTCTTCGAAGTCGTTGATTTCCGAATAGGCACGCAACCATTCATCCGGGGTGCAAAAACCTTCCACCCGCTCGACCAGTACGCGGCCATACCAGGAGCGATCGAAGATGGTGAACTTTCCGCGCTCCGGTACATTCCGCCAGAAGCGCCAAAGCCAGGGCTGCGCGCGTTCTTCCTCGGAGGGCGCGGCGATCTGTATGGTCCGGTACATGCGCGGGTCGAGCGCGCCGGTCACGCGACGAATCGCACTCCCCTTGCCCGCCGCATCATGTCCCTCGAACAACGCCAGCACGCCCCGCTTGCGCAGACGGCGATCCCGCAACAACTGCGACAACCGCGCCTGCTCCTCGGCGAGCTGCTGCTGGTAGTCGTCCTTGGTGAGCTTCTGGCTCAGATCCAAGCTGTCCAACAGGCTCAAATGATCCAGATCGATCTGTAGCGGCGCCGAATGCGGCTGCGACGCCGCCTGCCCAGGCTGCTCCGCGGCGGCCAGCGCGGCCTGCAGGCCTTCGAGCAAGATGCGGCCGACGGTCAGGCTGCGATAACGCTCGTCCGCACCCTCAATCACATACCAGGGCGCAAAATCCCGGCTGCTGAGCCGCAGGATCTTCTCACCGTGGCGCACGAACTTGTCGTAAGTCTTCGACTGTTGCCAATCCAACGGGCTGATGCGCCAGCTGTGCAGCGGGTCATTCTTCAGCGAATCGAGCCGGGCGTTCATACGCTCCTTGGACAGATGGAACCAGAACTTGAAGATCAGCGAGCCCTCGTCACAGAGCATCCGCTCCAGGCGCTGCGCCCGCGCGGTGGCGAGTTTCAGCTCGGCACCATCGATGCGCCCGTGCACACGATCCTCGAGCATCTTGCTGTACCAGTTGCCGAAGAAAATCCCGGTGTGGCCCTTCGGCGGCAGGCGCCGCCAGAAACGCCATGCCGGTGGATGCGCGAGCTCTTCGTCGCTGGGCACATCGAAGCTGTCGACACGTATCAGCCGCGGATCCATCCACTCGTTGAGCAGCTTGATCGTTTCCCCTTTGCCGGCGCCCTCGATGCCATTGATCAGTATGAGGACCGGGAACCGTGCCTGGGTCTTAAGCCGGTACTGCGCCTGCAGCAGCGCTTCACGCAACTCTGGCACCGCCGCATCGTAGGTCTCCTTGTCGATGGAGTGACCAATTTCGGCTGATTCGAACATCGCTTTCTCCGTCCAGGTGATGCGCTCAACCCTAGCAGGCACCCTGAAGGCATAGCGAGCAGCGCGTGAAAAAATAACCGCAGCCTTGATACGGTCTATTCCTCCTGAAGCGGAGCTGCAGCCGTTAGCAACGATGGCGTGCAGTTGATTTGCACACCCTCTCCCTGCGGGAGAGGGACGGCGGGAAGCAGTCCAGATGCCAAGCATCAACCTGGAACGGGACCGATGCCGGTGAAACAGCGCGCTGAGCAAGGGGTAATCCGCCAGGCGAAGTACGGCGCGTCCGCCGCAGCGCGATCACATCCAATACCTGCCTTGAGGCAGAATAGCGACCATGAACGATCTGCCTTCCTACCCGCGCTGCTGCACGCCACTCACCGACCACTGGCCGCTACCGCAAGCCTTGGCGGGTGTCAGCCTGATGAGCACACGCTTCGACCCGGCATTGCTCGATCCTGAGGATTTTGGCCGCTGGGCGATTCCCGCACAGAAAGGCGTCAGCAAGCGGCAGGCAGAGTTTCTCGCTGGACGCTTGTGCGCTCGGGAGGCCCTGCGAGGCCTGACCGGCACTGCATTCGTGCCGCCAGTGGGTGAAGACCGCGCACCGCAGTGGCCGCGCGGCGTCGTTGGCTCCATCACCCACGGCGCAGGCTGGGCAGGCGTCGTGGTGGGTTCCAGCCAGCAATGGAGCGGGCTGGGGCTGGATATCGAGCGCCTTCTTGCTCCCGAACGAGCCGACCGCCTGGCCGCCGAAATCCTCACACCCCGCGAACTGGAACTCTACTCTCCGCTAAACGAAGACGAGCGCTCCGAACTGGTAACCCGAACCTTCTCGTTAAAGGAAAGTCTGTTCAAAGCACTGTATCCGCTGGTGAAGCGACGCTTCTACTTCCAGCATGCCGAAGTGCTGGACGCCACTCATCAAGGAGCTGCGCGCCTGCGTTTGTTGATCGATCTATCCGCAAACTGGCGCAACGGCATCGAGCTAGGCGGCCAGTTCACTACCTTCGAAGGCTACCTGCTCAGTTTGGTCAGCATTCCAGCCCAGCCTGGCTCGACCAAACCAGGCTAGTACGTCGCCCTGTTGGCGAGCCGCTAGAAGGCTCGCTTTCTGGCGTAGCCAAGCTGGCGGCCCAACAATCGCCTCATCCGAAAAACCGAACCCGCGGGCTTTCAGCGAGTCAACCAGACACCCCAAATCACTGGCGCGCACGCCTATAATCGCGCCTTTCTGAAAACCGACACAGGTGAACACATGGCCAATCCATACCACGATCACAACCTGGCCCTGCTGGCCCATCTGCGCGGCATCCTGCTCGCCATGGGCGAGGCCGAACAAGTCTCGGAAGAAAGCCACGCACTGTTTCTCGAACGCTTCGACGAGCTGATCATGAATCTGCAGAACGTCCCGGAAGAGCGTCATATGGGCCAGGACCTGATCTGCCAGGTTTTCCACCGCTATCCCCAAATCGCCCACCTGGTTCCGCGCGATTTGCTGTGGTACTTCGGCGGCGACTGCCTGCACTTCATGCCGGATGACGAGATCGCCGTCTTCCAGCAACTCGAAGAGCGCCGCTACGAAGCCGAGCAGAACGACGAACCGTTCGACTGGAACCGTGAAAAGCAGCTGCTGAGCATGCCGGATGAGGGTGCACGACACTAAGCTTTCACCTTCAACACCGTGAGGCTCGACTCGGCTTCAGCGCATTCGTGCATTTGATACTTGAGATGGCACTCTGCGATGGGCCCGGCAGAGATATAAATCCACATTAACGACGCTGCAGGAAATTTATTCCTCGTCATTCACCCGATCCCGCAACTCCTTCCCAGGCTTGAAATGCGGGACGAATTTTCCGTCAAGGCTGACGGATTGGCCGGTTTTGGGATTGCGGCCTACGCGGGGGGCGCGGTAGTGCAGGGAAAAGCTACCAAAGCCGCGGATCTCGATCCGGTCGCCAGTGGCCAGAGCCTGAGCCATTTGCTCAAGCATGGTCTTGATGGCCAGCTCGACATCCTTCGACGACAGCAGCCCCTGCTGGGTGACGATTCGCTCGATCAACTCCGACTTGGTCATGGTTTTCCCTTCGTTTTCAAGCGGCTAGATCATTCGGGTTGCGGTCGTTTGTAGCATGTTGTTCAGAGTTTGAACAGCCCGAGCGGGATTGACGAGCAAGGAGTGCTTCGTTTATCGGAGCACGACACGGAATGCAAAGGGACGGATGAGTAACCAGTCCTTGGCGTGATCGATGGAAGCAAGAGCCGAGGTGGATCTTTCTTTGGGATCGGGTAGGAGGCGGCCTCACGGCCGCCGTCCTCCCACACCACCGTGCGTACGGTTCCGTACACGGCGGTTCAGGCCATGCGGTTAAGCCGATTGATCGTATCCAGTATCGAGACCAGTCCAAG
>NZ_JACXXG010000025.1 GCF_014764705.1 Stutzerimonas kunmingensis | reverse complement strand
AGAAAGCGGCAAGATCAATAGGATGCACGGCGACAGCAGGGACAGGTGAAGGGTGTGTTTGGCGACTGCCAATTTACCTGCTTCCCTGACTGTCAACTCGCTCTTCCCCCAGACTCCGCGAAGAACCAGAAAAAAGCCCCGCAGGTGCGGGGCTTCTGTTGGACGGTCTTGCTTGCAGCGTTAGCGGGCCAGTTCGGTTTTCGCTACGGCTTTCTGGCCTTCGCTTTCCGAGACCTCGGTCAGCTTCGCACCGCCGACGAAGACACCTATCTTGATCGACTGACGCACGTAATGGTTCTTGCCGGCGATGGCGTCCAGTTCGATGAGGTTGTCGCTGAATTCGGACTCGGTTGCCAGGGTGTGCTTGCCAGGCGTGACGAGGCGGTAGAAATAGGTGTTGGCGGCGGTTTCGCCAATGATTTCACCGTCAATCTTCACTGATTTCTTCAGGGCGGCTCCGAGCATGGAGTCGCGGAAGATGTACAGCCCGGCCTGATCGTGCGGCGGTGCCGGGAACGTCTTGTATGCCTGGTCCTTTTCGGGTGACTCCATCGGGACCGAAGCACAGCCGGTCAGAATGGCGAAGCTCAGCGCCGCAGCGCTCATCGTGAAATGTTTGAACATGAATACTCGTTCCTGAGTGTTAAGGCGAATTGCGCGGCGATATTAAATTGCCATCGCGCGGCCAGTAACCCTAAACATCTCCGAGCGGCTCGTTGTAAGCGGTTTTAGTGATTACAATCACGCTAACGACTACGCACAGCGGTGCGGTGCTGGGGGAATGCGGCCAATCCCGCCTGTTCTGGAACTGATATCGGCTAGTGCAAGCGTTTGGCGGCAGAGGCTGCCTCGACCAGATGTCGTGCCTGCTGGGCCAGTTGATCGAGCAGGCGGTCGCGCTGTTTCTCCGCCTCGCTCATCGCCTTGCGGCCGTTCTGCTGCACCAGGTAGCTGTAGATCTGCCGAACTTCCTTGGACTGGAAGATCGGCTCCAGATCCTGCACCGCCACCGCACCGTTCGAAGCCTCGTTACGGGTATTCATCACCACCTGCGGGCCGCGCGCCACCAGCGGCTGAAAGCCCAGCGCGCTGAAATACGGCACCTTGCCTGCAACGCACGCGACCTCGGCATGGGGATAGCGCGTCACCATCGCTTCGACCATCGCCCGGCCAATGCCCTGGCGACGATGGCCGGCGTCGACCGCCAGATAGACCAGCGCGCAGGCTTCGGGATCGTCCACAAATGGCAAATACAGCGCGAAGCCGAGCAGGACCGTCGGATCATCAGCATCCAACGCCATGATCAGCTCCGGCTTGCCCGCCTGCGCGCCGTCCATGCTGTCCAGATAGCGATGCACCTCGAAGCCCACCACGTACTGATACAGCTGATACAGCGGATTGCTGGGCTGCAGCGAGACCGGGCTGATGTCGCCGAGATAATCCACCACCATCTGCAGCACCTGGCTTTTCAGCGATTCCGGCGGCGGGGTGCCGAGGTGGGGGAGGGTGAACATGGCGGCGCTCCGGGGCGGTACGGAAAATGGCGGCATTGTACCGGGCGGCGTGCGACTGGCCAGGTGAAGCGGCATGGCGATCAGGGATACGGGATCCTGCCTGCCGCTATGTCGCGGCTGCGTCTGGCCTTCTCTTCCTCGGTTTGCGTGGCGCAGGTGCTGGCATGAGGCGAGCCGTTTCGATCACCAGGCGGCGGAGTTCGTCGGCATCGTCCAGCAGCTCGTCCGCCACCGGATAGTTCTTCGCGCCGGGGTAGGGCGGCGCTTGCGGCAAGTCCGGGGCGAGCGTCTCGGCGGCCGCCGAAGGCTTGATGAACAGGCTGTTGTCGCAGACGAACGCGACGACCTTTTCGTCCAGATAAAGGGCGTACTCGCCGAACATCTTCCTGTACGTCAGCCTGCTCCCCAGGCCGATCTGCTCCGCCACGTACAGCACGAAATCTTTGTCGCTCGCCATGTCTGCTCCGCTGTCTCGACTGGGTGCCATGCCCATGGAGCGTAGCGTGGAAAGCGAAGCCGTTTCCACGCGTTAACCGCCTTACACCTGATCGAACTCGGCCTGCCTTGCCCGGGCATGGAGCGGGGGCGTATCGAGTGATGCCTGCAGCTCCTTCACCAGCGCATCGACCTGGCGCAGCGCCTCGGTCACCGAGGCGGCCAATACCTCGCCACCGGTTTCCTGACCTTCAATCGCGATCTGATGGGTGCGGGTGATCCCGATGAAATTGAGTGCCGTCACCAGGTTCGGCTCCAGATGATTCATGTGCGCCATCTCCCCACCGGGACCAAAGCCGATGCCGCCCCGGGCGCTGAGGATGACTGCATGCCGTGGCCGGTCCGCCAGCAAGGGTACGTACGGGTCGGGCAGCTTGCTTTCGTCGACCTCGACCGTCCGGCCCGGGCGCACGATCTGGTCGATCCAGGCCTTCAGCGCCGCGGGCATGCCGAAGTTGTAGAGCGGCGTACCGATGACCAGTACATCGGCGGCGATCAGCTCATCGACCAGCTGGTCGCTTTCCGCCAGCGTGTCCCGCATCCACGGCTCACGGCCTTCTTCCAGCGTAAAGCTGGAGGCGATCCAGTCATGGCTGATAAAGGAGGGCGGGTTCTGGCCTATATCCCGGTAAACGATACTGTCCTGCGCGCGGCGGGCCGCCCACTGGCTGACGAAGCGGTGGGTGAGGTTACGGCTGTGGGAGCCGTGCTCGTCCTTGCCGGCAAGACCGGGGCGGGCGCTGGCATCGAGGTGCAGAAGGTGCGTCATGATGATTCTCCTCTGTGATTGAATTCATCTGTCGTTCGCGGTAAATCCAGCCTAGGGCTAGGCTGTACGAGCGACAAACGACCATTTCTTCCAACTACAGATGAGAGAAACTCAGCCATAGCGCATCGCCGGTTACCTTCGCTTTCTGCGCTGCGGGCCTTCGAAGCCGCGGCCCGCCACGAGAGCGCCAAGCAGGCCGCCGAGGAGCTGTCCGTCACGGCCACGGCGATCAGCCACCAGATTCGTTCGCTGGAGGAATCCCTCGGCGTGGCGCTGTTCCTGCGCAAACCGCGGAAGCTGGAACTGACCGATCCGGGACGGGAGCTGCAACAGACGTTGGAAACGGCCTTCGACAGCATCAGCGCTACGGTCGAACGCCTGAGCGCGAAGCCCTGCCGCCAGGCGATCACCCTCAGCACCACACCGGCCATCACGGTGCGCTGGCTGGTGCCGTGGGTCTGTCTGCTACGCGATTCACATCCGGATATCGATCTGCGCTTCCATACCTCCCATGAGCCAGTCGCGCTCGATGGCGTCACGGCGGATATCGCCATCCGCTACGGCGACGGCCGCTGGCCCGGGCTGGTGGCGGAGAAGCTGTTCGACAACACCTTCGTCCCTGTTTGCAGCCCGCATCTCGGCTTGCGGGATGTAACCGAGCTGCCCAAACACCCGTTGATCCACTTCCGTGCGCAAGCTGCCTTGTCCGCTCCGATTCATTGGGCGTCGTGGCAAAAGCTCGCCAACGTGCCGGGGCTGGATGTGAGCGCCGGGCTGGTCTTCTCCGACGAAACCCACGCCATTTCCGCCGCCATCGGTGCGCAGGGCGTGGCTCTGATGAGTCGGCAGTTGATCGAGGATGAATTGAGGGAAGGGCGGCTGGTGCAGCCATTCGGGCCGGAGATGGAGGGCAAGCCGTTTCACCTCGTATATCCCGAGAGCCGTCGGGATGATCCGACGGTTCGGGCGGTGAGGGAGTGGGTGATGAAGGTGCCGGGTGGGTTGTGTGAGATGGTTGGCTAATTGCGCAGCCGCGTAGGGTGGAAAACGGCGAAGCCTTTTCCACGCGTCAGTCCGCATCACCTGCGAATCCCGCCGCCTCGTCACCGCACCATCCAGCCGGGTAGACCCCAGCGCCGACCGCCCGATGAAAACTCGAGTAGGGCCAGTCGACGACACACTCCACCAAACCGTGCTTTAACGGATTTCGATGCACATAGTCGACGTGACGCCGGTAATCCCGTTCATCCTGAATCAGGTGCTCCCAATAGCGCCGTTGCCAGATCCCGCGTTCGCCACGGGAGCGCTGAGTTGTCGTCAGTAACTCGGTCTTCGGCAGTCGTCGGGCGAAAGCGAACTTGATGACTTTCCAGCGTAGAGCGAAATCGGCGTCGCCATCCGGGAGCGTCCAGACGCAATGCATGTCGTCGGGCAGAACGACCCAGGCATCGATCTGGAATGGATGGCGTGAGCGTGTGGCACGCACCGTATCGCGGAGCAGGTCGATATGACGGACCAGCAGGTCGCTGCGACGGTTGAACAGATTGACCGTAAAGAAATACGTGGCGCCTGGCACACGGGCGCGGCGGTAGCGGGACATGGCGGCTCATCCTTGAGCGTTGTGTTGGCGGGCGGTCCGTATCGGTGGATAAGCAAAGCGTTATCCACCCTACGACATCTCAACCGCTCATACCGCCGACGCATCGACGTTGCCGGAGCGTAGGGTGGAAAACGGCAAAGCCTTTTCCACGCGTCACTTCCAGGCTACCTCGCTGACGTGTCATCTATCGCGCCGCACATCCAGCACTTCGTTTTTGCCCATTCTCTCTAGGAGCCGTTGCCGGAAGGTTAGCTTGCTCTCCTGCAACGGTTGAAGGCCAAAACGCTGACGTTCGTTATCAACCAGGCGGCGCGGAAGATGGGTCTCGCAATAGTGCGCATACTGCTCGAAGTAGATCCTGCTATACGCACCATCCTTGATTTCGACTGGCTCATTTAAAGCCTTGCGCTTGTGTTTGACCCACGGCTCCAACGCATACCAGCAGGCGAGATACATCGGGCCCCAGATATTCATGAAGTGGTTTCGGGAAACCAGGTTGTGCAGCGCCATGTAGCCAATGCGTTGAAGGTTGACCCCAACGACCTGCGCTGCATCGAGCTCCTGGCTGGTCCAGCCGTTCGGGTTTGTCTCTGGGTCGTGCGGCAGCCCGCAGTAGTTATGCCGTTTGTGGGCGTCGGTGAGTAGCCTTATCTGCGGTTTTAGCGTGTCCATTTCCGACATTGCCCAGCGGAGAATGTCAGCATCTCGGGAGATTGACGACTCGCGAATGTTCTTTGCGCCCTGCTTCAACCCTGCAAGCAGGACCAATGTGAGCAGCACCATTACGACGTCGGACAGCCCGGATACGCCGCTCCAGTCAAACTTGCTGAGCTCAATTTTTATTTCGGTGAACATCGTTGTCCTTGAGTCTGGTTTGTATGTGCTGTTGATGCCGTATGTATCGTTGAGTCTGCAAGTTGCGATAAGCGGTTTTGATTGGCACAGAGGGCGCCACGTCGCGCTATGCCAAATTGTATCGGCGATGGTGCAGATTTCTGGAGGCTGCGGAAGGGATCGCTCTGCAAGTGAAAGGGGGCGTGAGCGGGTGGCTCACGGTCTTGCGGAGCAGGTCGATATGGCGGACCAGCAGGTCGCTGTGGCGGTTGAGCAAGTTGACCGTGAGGAAAATAAGTGGCGCCGGGCACTTGGGCGCGGCGGTAGCAGGGCATGGCGGCTCATCCTTGAGCATTGGGTTGGCGGGAGGTCCGTATCGGTGGATAAGCAAAGCGTTATCCACCCTACGACATTTCAACCGCCCACACCGCCGACGCATCGACGTTGCCGGAGCGTAGGGTGGAAAACGGCGAAGCCTTTTCCACGCGTTTCTTCCAGGCTACCTCGCTGACTGGTGGTTGCAGGAGCGAAAAGGAAAACGTCAGGCAGCTCGGGAGCGCCTTTCCCATCAGGAGACGGGTGGCTAGCGCAAGGAAAATAAATCTGTCCCCTTTTCTCTAGCTGTGGAAGGGATGGCGTGTGCGTGTGGCTCGCACCGTCTCGCGTAGCAGGTCGATATGGCGGACCAGCAGATCGCTGCGACGGTTGAGCAAGTTGACCGTGAAGAAATACGTGGCGCCCGGCGCTTGGGCGCGGCGGTAGCGGGACATCGCGGCTCATCCTTGAGCGTTGTGTTGGCGGGAGGTCCGTATCGGTGGATAAGCAAAGCGTTATCCACCCTACGGCATCTCAACCGCCCACGCCGCCGAAGCATCGATGTTGCCAGACGTAGGGTGGAAAACGGCGAAGCCTTTTCCACGCGTCACTTCCTACTCGCTCGCTTTCGGGGCGGTGCCCCGGCTACCTCGCTGTCCCTTTCTGTCTGGATATTCGTCATCTGAGTCTTTTTTTGTTTATCCAGAAATAGTTGTTATCAAGCTCGGTTTGAAACACTTTTGCGTGTGGGACGAGGGTGGAAGCTGCTTGGATTAATGATTCTTTGTTTTTCAGTGTTATCCGGGCTCCAAGAAATATGCTGCGGATTGCGCTTTTGTCGAAGCTATAGGAGCCAGGTCCTCCGTTTTGCTCAATCGTTTCTGCTATCTCGTCTAATCGATCGGGGTTGGTTTTGAACGTATCATGATAAAAATTCAATTCGTCGGTTTCTATTGTTCTTTTTAGAATTCTCCATTCTTTTTCGTATTGCCAGTGCTGTGATTTTGTAAGTAGCACTCGGTCAATTAACCTTTCTGGATCCGAGTTGAATTCTGCTTTTGGTCTTTCCCCGTTGTAGGTGACTTTTTTGGTGTCGTTGAATGGTGAAGCCTCTGTGTCGAAGCCGATGCATATTCCAGTGTGGTTATTGGCGTAGTGCGACCACATAAGTATGGTTAGCGGGTCTTCTGTTAAACAGAGAATGCCAATTTTTTCTCGCCATTCGGCGGATACGGCCTCAGGGGGTCTGAGGCGAAATATTCGCTCCACTGCTTCTTTTTCCTTCATGCTGTGGGATTTCAGGAGCGGTGATGTGGATATATTTACTTTTGCGGATAGCTCGAAGGGGTCGTTGAATTTTGATGGCGCGGAAAAATATATTCTTCCGTTAAGTGTCTCTATAGCTCTGGAGAGTTGGGTTTCTGTCGCTGTTGAGTAGTATTTGTATAGTATCTGTTTCAAGGCGTAACCCTAGCCCAATAAAAAAGCCCCGCACAAGGCGGGGCTTCTGTCTTTACTCGCTGCCCCAAAATCCATTTCAGGTAAAGCGCTCTTAACTCTCCGGCAAGTAAGCCAATATCAATCCCAGCTCAAAGCCCCACCCGTCTGATACTCAATAACCCGCGTCTCAAAGAAGTTCTTCTCCTTCTTCAAATCCATGATTTCCGACATCCACGGGAACGGGTTGGTAGTGCCCGGATACTCTTCCTTCAGGCCAATCTGCGTCAGGCGACGGTTGGCGATGAACTTGAGGTAGTCCTCCATCATCGCGGCGTTCATGCCGAGGACGCCACGGGGCATGGTGTCGCGGGCGTATTCGATTTCCAGTTGGGTGCCCTGGAGGATCATCTGGGTCGCTTCGTCCTTCATGTCGGCGTCCCACAGGTGCGGGTTCTCGATCTTGATCTGGTTGATCATGTCGATGCCGAAGTTCAGGTGCATGGACTCGTCGCGCAGGATGTACTGGAACTGCTCGGCGGTGCCGGTCATCTTGTTGCGGCGGCCCATGGAGAGAATCTGGGTGAAGCCGCAATAGAAGAAGATGCCTTCGAGTACGCAGTAGTAGGCGATGAGGTTGCGCAGGAACTGCTTGTCGGTATCCGGGGTGCCGGTCTGGAAGGTCGGGTCGGAAATGGAACGGGTGTACTTGAGGCCCCAGCTGGCCTTTTTCGCGACGCTCGGGATCTCGTGGTACATGTTGAAGATCTCGCCTTCATCCATGCCCAGCGATTCGATGCAGTACTGGTAGGCGTGGGTGTGGATCGCCTCTTCGAAGGCCTGGCGCAGGATGTACTGGCGGCATTCGGGGTTGGTGATCAGGCGGTAGGTGGCCAGTACGAGGTTGTTGGCGACCAGGCTGTCGGCGGTGGAGAAGAAGCCGAGGTTGCGCTTGACGATGCGGCGCTCGTCTTCGCTGAGGCCGTCCTTGCTCTTCCACAGGGCAATGTCGGCGTTCATGTTCACTTCCTGCGGCATCCAGTGGTTGGCGCAACCATCCAGATACTTCTGCCAGGCCCAGTCGTACTTGAAGGGTACGAGCTGGTTGAGGTCGGCGCGGGCGTTGATCATGCGCTTCTCGTCGACGCGCACGCGGGCCGATTCGCCTTCCAGTTCGTTGAGGCCTTCCTGGATGTCCAGGTCGTCCAGCGCGCGCTTGGCGCGGGCGATGGCGTCGGAGTCACTGGCGGCAACGGCGCGGGCTTCTTCTACGGAACCGGCGGCGTCGTTGTCCAGCTTGGCGGCGGTCTGGCCTGCCGGCTGCGCGGCAGCGGGGGCCGGCGCGGCGGTGGTGGTGTCTTCTTCGTTGAATTCGTCCCAGCTCAGCATGTGCGATAGCTCCTGATCGGGGACCGGGGCTTGGCCGGTCGGATGTGTTTGGGTGCTTTTGGTTTGCACGCAAAAGCGGGTATTTGGTTTGGGCCGAGGTAGGTCCGGCCTTTGTATCGTCTGGTGGGGCTGCCCCTCACCCTAACCCTCTCCCCAGAGGGGCGAGGGGACTGGTTCGGTGTTGGCGTCGGGCTTGCTCGATCGATAGCCACTGCGTTGGCTTAGGGCTCCTGGCGAGCAGGAGCGGGCCGTTCTGTTTCCTTGTCGCAACAATGGTGCGAGCGTGGAGCTGTGCGAGTGGCTGCTAGGCGGCTGCCGAGCCGGAACCCCTGAGCGTACAGCTGTACGTGATGGGGTCCGGTTTGGCGGCCAACGCCGCAGACGCCGCTCCTCCCTTTACCAGCTGCCCTCTCCCCAAAAGGAGAGGGCGGCGCGCCTCCTTTGTTACTGGCAGGCTTCGCAGTCGGGGTTATCGATCGAACATGCCAGCGGCACCGGAGCCGGCTGCGGCTCGGCAGCCGGAGCGGCGCTGGCGGAGTTCGCCGCCTCGCTGCCACCACTGGACACGGCGTTCAGCTTGCCGGTGTTGATGGTGGACTTCTCGGTGCTGGTCGCGGCCAGGGCACGGAGGTAGTAGGTGGTCTTCAGGCCACGGTACCAGGCCATGCGGTAGGTCACGTCGAGCTTCTTGCCCGAGGCGCCGGCGATGTACAGGTTCAGCGACTGCGCCTGGTCGATCCACTTTTGGCGGCGGCTGGCGGCGTCGACGATCCACTTGGTTTCCACCTCGAAGGCGGTGGCGTACATGTCTTTCAGATCCTGCGGGATGCGCTCGATCTGCTGTACGGAGCCGTCGTAGTACTTGAGGTCGTTGACCATGACCGGGTCCCACAGGCCGCGGGCCTTGAGGTCGTGGACCAGGTACGGGTTGATCACGGTGAACTCGCCGGACAGGTTCGATTTGACGTACAGGTTCTGGTACGTCGGCTCGATGGACTGCGACACGCCAACGATGTTGGAGATGGTCGCGGTCGGGGCGATGGCCATGATGTTGGAGTTGCGGATGCCTTTCTTGACGCGCTCGCGGATCGGCGCCCAGTCCAGGGATTCGGTCAGGTCGACGTCGATGTACTTCTGGCCACGGGCCTCGATGAGGATCTGCTGGGAATCCAGCGGCAGGATGCCCTGGGACCACAGCGAGCCCTGGAAGCTGGAGTAGGCGCCACGCTCGTCGGCCAAGTCACAGGAGGCCTGGATGGCGAAGTAGCTGATGGCTTCCATGGACTTGTCGGCGAAGTCGATGGCGGCATCGGAACCGTAGGCGATGTGCTGCAGGTACAGCGCGTCCTGGAAGCCCATGATGCCCAGGCCCACCGGGCGGTGCTTGAAGTTGGCGTTCTGCGCCTGCGGCACGCTGTAGTAGTTGATGTCGATGACGTTATCGAGCATGCGGACAGCGGTGCGAACGGTGCGCTCCAGCTTGGCGGCGTCGAGCTTGCCGTCCTTGATGTGGTTGACCAGGTTGATCGAGCCCAGGTTGCAGACGGCGATCTCGTCCTTGTTGGTGTTCAGCGTGATCTCGGTGCACAGGTTCGAGCTGTGCACCACGCCGACGTGCTGCTGCGGGCTGCGCAGGTTGCACGGGTCCTTGAAGGTCAGCCACGGGTGGCCGGTCTCGAACAGCATCGAGAGCATCTTGCGCCACAGGTCCTTGGCCGGCAGGGTCTTGAACAGCTTGATCTTGCCGTACTTGGTCAGCTCCTCGTAGTACTCGTAACGCTCCTCGAAGGCGCGGCCGGTGAGGTCGTGCAGATCGGGGACGTCGGACGGGGAGAACAGGGTCCAGGGGCCGTCGTCGAAGACGCGCTTCATGAACAGGTCCGGAATCCAGTTGGCGGTGTTCATGTCGTGGGTGCGGCGACGGTCGTCACCGGTGTTCTTGCGCAGCTCGAGGAATTCCTCGATGTCCAGGTGCCAGGTTTCCAGGTAGGCGCAGACCGCGCCCTTGCGCTTGCCGCCCTGGTTGACCGCGACGGCGGTGTCGTTGACCACTTTGAGGAAGGGCACGACGCCCTGGGATTTGCCGTTGGTGCCCTTGATGTAGGCGCCCAGTGCGCGCACCGGGGTCCAGTCGTTGCCCAGGCCGCCGGCGAACTTGGAGAGCAGGGCGTTATCGCGGATGGCGTCGTAGATGCCGCCCAGGTCGTCCGGCACGGTGGTCAGGTAGCAGGAGGACAGCTGCGGACGCAGGGTGCCGGCGTTGAACAGTGTCGGCGTCGAGGCCATGTAGTCGAAGGACGACAACAGGTTATAGAACTCGATGGCGCGGGCTTCTTTCTGCTCTTCTTCGATGGCCAGGCCCATGGCGACGCGCATGAAGAAGATCTGCGGCAGCTCGAAGCGGACATTGTCCTTGTGGATGAAGTAGCGGTCGTACAGGGTCTGCAGGCCGAGGTAGGTGAACTGCTGGTCGCGCTCGTGGTTGAGTGCGGCGCCCAGCTTGGCCAGGTCGTAGCTCTTGAGCTTGGAATCGAGCAGTTCGAACTCGACGCCTTTCTCGATGTAGGCCGGCAGGGCCTTGGCGTAGAGGTCGGCCATCTCGTGATGGGTGGCGGCTTCGGCAACGCCGAGGAAGCCCAGGGCTTCGGCACGCAGGGTGTCCATCAGCAGGCGCGCGGTGACCTGGCTGTAGTTTGGCTCACGCTCGACCAGGGTGCGGGCAGTCATCACCAGGGCGGTGTTGACGTCCTTCTCGGCCACGCCGTCGTAGAGGTTCTTCAGGGTTTCACGCTCGATCAGCGCGCCATCGACTTCGGCCAGGCCTTCGCAGGCTTCGGTGATGATGGTCTGCAGGCGACCCATGTCCAGCGGCTGCTGGCTGCCATCGGCGCGGGTGACGCGGATGCTCGGGTGCGGCTGGGCGATGTCGTTGGCCGCGGCGCTCTTGCGCTCCTGGCTACGGGCTTCGCGGTAGATCACGTAGTCACGCGCGACTTTCTGCTCACCGGCACGCATCAGGGCCAGTTCGACCTGGTCCTGGATTTCTTCGATATGGATGGTGCCACCGGAGGGCATGCGACGACGGAAGGTGGCGGTGACCTGCTCGGTCAGGCGCGCGACGGTGTCGTGAATACGCGAGGAAGCGGCAGCGTTACCGCCTTCCACTGCGAGAAAGGCCTTGGTGATGGCGACGGTGATCTTGTCGTCGGTGTAGGGGACGACGGTACCGTTGCGCTTGATCACGCGCAGCTGGCCCGGGGCGGTAGCCGCCAGATCCGGTGCATCGGCTGACAGCGGGTTCTCGCGAGTGGATGGGTTCTGCATGGGGGCTCCGGATTCTCTCTTTTAGTCGCGGTTCTGGTTCTGTCTGCGCGGGCTTCGTTGAGCCCGGGCGTCGTTACTGCATGAGCCATGCCCCGCATCGCGGTGCACGGTGGTATCGCAAGGAATAGTCCTGACTAGGCCGCTGACGAGCTAAGTCGTTGCCGGAAGGATAGTCAGGCTGGAAAAACTGTCAACACAATATGTTGTGTTTTGTCTTGGCTCCGAGCACAGCTGCTAGTTCCGCGCTTGAAGTCAGGGAGACGACTGTCGAAGGCTTGCATTAATGCTTGACCTGAAGCTGCCGACGGTGTTGCAGAGCAATGGGAGGTAGGGCGATAGCCCAGCTCTCGAAAATGTCTCGATTGTGTCAGTTGCGGTGCGCAGGCCCAATATCAAGGGGTCAAGGCGCGCTGGAGCGACAAGATAATGCTGGCTCCGGGCCAATGCAAGGCAGCCGTCTGGGATAACCTGTGGATAACGTGTGTGCGGATTGTGGGTGAAAGCGCGGCGTCCGGCCGCAGGCCGCATGGCTGCGGCGCTCGGCCGAATGCCGACGAAATACGCGCCGCCGGGCATATTTTGATGATGGTCAATGACACTACATGTTGTGTTTGCCGATGCCCGCTTTTTGTGCATCGTGCCGGGCCGGGCGTTGGGTACAATGCGCGCTGTTCGTTTGTGGCCTGACGGTCTGACAGGGGGCGGGGATGGAGCAAGAGACGTGGCGGATTCTCATCGTCGAGGACGATCGACGGCTGGCCGAGCTGACGCAGGAATACCTGCAGAGCAGTGGCGGCTTCGAGGTGTCGATCGAATCGGATGGCGCCTGCGCCGCCGAGCGCATCATCGAGGAGCGCCCGGATCTGGTGGTGCTCGATCTGATGCTGCCCGGGGAGGATGGCCTGTCGATCTGCCGGCGGGTGCGTGACCGCTACGATGGCCCGATCCTCATGCTCACCGCGCGGGCCGACGATCTGGATCAGGTGTTGGGGCTGGAAACCGGCGCCGACGACTATGTCTGCAAGCCGGTGCGTCCGCGTCTGTTGCTGGCGCGCATCCGCGCCTTGCTGCGTCGTCAGCCGCCAGAGGCACCGACCAATGCCAAGCGCCTGCAGTTCGGCCCGTTGGTGATCGACAGCGCGTTGCGCGAAGCCTGGCTGCGTGAGCAGCAGATCGAACTGACCGGCGCCGAGTTCGACCTGCTCTGGCTGCTGACCTCCAACCCTGGACGCATTCTTTCCCGTGAAGAAATCTTCGCCGAGCTGCGCGGCATCGAATACGACGGTCAGGACCGCTCCATCGATGTGCGTATTTCGCGTATCCGCCCCAAGATCGGTGACGATCCCGATCATCCGCGGCTGATCAAGACGGTGCGCGGCAAGGGCTATCTGTTCGTTTCCGAAGCTGCCGTGGCGATGGTGTAGCGCCGCCGCCCATGAACTCGATTTTCCTGCGCATCTATGGCGGCATGCTGGGGGTGCTGGTGCTGGTGGCGCTGCTCGGTGCCGGCGGCCTGCACCTGCTCAACCAGTACCGCGCGGACGATCACCGCGAGCGCCTGGCCAGTGGCACCTTCCGCCTGATGGCGCACAACATGAGCAGCATGACGCCGATCGAACGGCGCCAGGCGGCGAACCTCTGGGGGCGGCTGCTGGGCATACCGCTGCGGGTGCGCACACTGGATGACGTTCGCCTGGAAAGTCGCCTGGAGGCGCGCCTGCTGCGTGGGCAGGTGCTGGTCGAGCAGATCCGACCGCAGAGCACCACGGTGTTCAGCCTGGTCAGTGCGCGAGATCGGCTGGTGCTTACCGGCGAAGTCGAGCAGCTCAGCGAACAGCTGGCGCGCGCCACCATCTATCTGCTGATCGACGAGCTGATCCGCTATCCCGAAGCCGAACAGCCGCAGCGCTTGGCCGAGCTGAAAAAGGCGCGTGGTTTCGGCTTCGATCTGGAATTGCTGACACGCGACAGCGCCAACCTCGATGACGACCAGCGTCGGCGGCTGGACGAGGGCGACACGGTGATGGCGCTCGCTCGCGGCGGTGATGCCGTGCGGGTGTTCGCGGCCATCGCCGGCACCGGCTGGATCATGCAGCTCGGTCCGCTGTACCAGATGAATCCCTATCCGCCGCAGCTGCTGATCTTGATCGGCCTGCTCGGCCTGTCGTTGATCGGTCTGACGGTGTACCTGCTGGTGCGCCAGCTGGAGCAGCGCCTGAGCGTGCTGGAAGGCGCGGCGACCCGCATCGCCGCGGGCAATCTGGAAACCCGCGTGCCGGATGTCGGTACCGATTCGGTCGGGCGCCTGGCGGCGGCGTTCAACGGTATGGCCAGGCATCTGCAGCGTTTGCTGGCGGTGCAGCGGGAGATGGTCAGCGCTGTGGCCCATGAGCTGCGCACGCCGGTCGCGCGACTGCGTTTCGGCCTGGAAATGAGCGCCGAGGCGCAGACCGACGAGGCCCGGCGCAAGTACCTGGAAGGCATGGACGGCGACATCGACGACCTCGATGCGCTGGTCGACGAAATGCTGGTGTATTCGCGGTTGGAGCGCGGCTCGCCGACCCTGCATTTCCAGCAGGTCGACCTGGGTGCGCTGGTCGATCAGGTGATCGGTGAGCTGGCGCCGTTACGTCCCGATGTCAGCGTCAGGCGTGGCGAATGCGCAACGGCAGCCGATGGCAGCTGCTGGGCCGAGGCGGAGCCGCAATACCTGCGCCGCGCCCTGAGCAACCTGATCACCAATGCAATGCGCCATGCCGAGAGTCGGGTGCAGGTCAGCTTCACCATCGATGGGCAAACGGTGCGGCTGGAGGTGGACGACGACGGCCCCGGCGTGCCGGAGGTGGATTGGGAAAAGGTCTTCACGCCGTTCCTGCGTCTGGATGACAGCCGCACCCGCGCCTCGGGTGGGCACGGGCTGGGCTTGTCCATCGTGCGGCGGATCATCTACTGGCACGGCGGCCGCTCGCAGCTGGGGCACAGCGACCTGGGCGGCGCGCGTTTCAGCCTGGTCTGGCCGCGGCGCAGGGCGGACCGAGCAGCGGCTGGCTGAAGCCAGCGCAGCTCGACCCAATCTCTCAAAGCAGTCCGAACACCTTTTTCGCCAGGCTGGTGGCCGCGGCGGCGGGATTCTTGCGAATGCTCGCTTCCTGCTCGGCGATCACGGTGAACAGGCCATCGAGCGCCTGTTCGGTGACGTAGCTTTCGATATTCGCGTAACTGCCGTTCATGCCAGCCGGCACCTTGGCGGCGACGGCGTTGTATTGCTGTGCCAGGCCGACCTGGTCGGTGGCCTGTTTGACGATGGGCAGGAATTTCGCGCGAATCTGCTCGCGGCTGGATTGGTTGAGGTACTGGGTGGCCGAGTCATCGCCACCGGCGAGAATGGCCTTGGCGTCCTGCACGGTCATCTTGCGCACGGCATCCAGCAGCAGTTGCTGGGCTTCCGGCACGGCCTTCTCGGCGGCCAGGTTCATGCTGTTCTCCAGCTGTTCGACCTGCGCACCCATGCCGAGCATCTTCAGCATCCGCGAGGCCTTGCCGATGTTGCCCGGCAGCTCGATACGCACGTCCGGATCGCTGCTGAAACCGCCAGGGCGACCGAGCTGCTGCACGGCGACCTTGGCGCCCTGGCTCAGGGCATCCTTGAGGCCGGCGCTGGCGTCGCTCTGGGTCAGGTCGGAAAGTGAAAGGGCGAAAGCGCTGGCGGAAAGCGCCAGGCCTGCAACGAGAGTGGTGATGCGCAACATGGCGTTAACCTCATGTTCATTGAATGGTGCAGATGCAGAAGCGGCGGGCTGCTAACTGCCGTATGGCCTGGCGCCGATGCTAAAGCAATACCGGGCAAGGCGCAGGCGTTTACCAGCAGTATGGGTCAGGCAGGCGGGGGACACGTTGTTACTGATGCGCTAAGGTTGCGGCCCCCGTCGTTATGGAGCCGACTCGCATGATCCGTCCCTTTCGCCCCGATGACCTGGAGCCGGTGCTGGCGATCTGGCTGGCTGCATCGATCCGCGCCCATGACTTCATTGCCCCGGCGTTCTGGGCGTCGAAGCTGGATGACATGCGCGATATCTATCTGCCGGCGGCGCAGATCTGGGTCGATGAGCGTGAAGGCGAGGTGCTGGGATTCGTCGCGCTGGTCGGGGACGTGCTGGCGGCGATCTTCGTGGCGCCGAGCGCTCAGGGCGGCGGTATCGGCTCGGCACTGATCGAGCAGGCCAAGACCGTGCGTGAGCGGCTCGAGCTGACGGTCTACAGCGCCAATGCCGCCAGCGTCGCCTTCTATCGCCGACATGGCTTTGCCGTGATCAGCGAACAGCTGGACCCGCACACTGGCCATCCTGAACTGGCGATGGCCTGGCAGCGGGACTGACTGTGTCAGGCAGCCTCGGGAGGCGTCGAATCGGAATCGTCATGATGACGCTCCAGCGCCACCTGACGGATCGACAGGCGAATCTCCGCCGGTAGCACGCGCTTGGCTGCGCCCTCGGCCAGTTCCGCGAGCTTCTCGTGATAGCCCAGCCGGCCGTTTTCGTCCGGGCTGACCACGCCCTGTTCCTGCATGCTCTGGATGAAATGGCGGAACAGCGCCTTGTCGAAGAACTCCGGCGCGTTGAGCCCATGCAGGATCGACAGGCGCTGGGCCATGACCGTGCAGAGGTTTTCCAGCTCCTCGGCGCTCAGGCTGTGCTGGCCACTGTTGAGCAGCAGCGAGGTGGCCATGTAGAAGCGCTGCAGGGTTTGCACCACGACGCGAGCGAGAAGGGTGAGCAGGACGAACTGCCGCGAGCTCGGGGCCGGGCGCACGTAGTGGTTGCCGTCCACCTTGAGCAGGCCGCGCTCGACGAAGGCCGCCAGCCACTGGTCGACCACGGCTTCCAGCTCCTCGACTTCCCAGCGCATGAACAGCTCGGCACGCAGGTACGGGTACAGCGCCTCGGTGAAGCGCTGGATCTGCTCGCGGCTGATGCGCGAACTGCTCTGGAAGAAGCTCGCCAGCAGTGCCGGCAGCGCGAAGATGTGCATCACGTTGTTGCGGTAGTAGGTCATCAGGACGGCGTTCTGCTCGTCCAGATAGAGGATGTTGCCCAGCGCGTCCTTCTGTTCGGCGAGCAGGTCGAGGCTCTTCACGTACGCGATCAGCGCGTTGCCGTCGCCTTCCGGCAGCGTGGTGTGCGGCGAGTAGGGCACCGCACGTAACAGCGCCTGATAGAGATCGAGAATCCGCGCCAGGGATTGCTGGTCCAGGGCCTGGCGGCTGGTGGAGAGCATCGCCAGCGCCACCAGGTTGACCGGATTGACCGCCGCCGCCTCGTTCAGGCGCTGGGCGATGCGCTCGGCCAGGCGATTGGTGGCGCCGTTCAGCCATTCGGGACGGTAGTCCGGCGCGTAGGTCTGCTGGCGCCAGCCAGGCTGCTCCTGGTCGAGGAATTCGTTGAGCTTGAGCGGTTCGCCGAAGTTGACCCAGACCTGGCCGAAGCGCTGCTTGAGCGCACCGATGACCTTGAAGATGTCGAAGATCGATTCCTTCTTCTTCGCCGCGCCGCGCAGTTCACCCAGGTAGGTGCGGCCTTCCAGCACGCGCTCGTAGCCGATGTAGACCGGCACGAACAGGATCGGCAGGCGTGACGAGCGCACGTAGCTGCGCAGGGTCAGGGCCAGCATGCCGGTCTTGGGTTGCAGCATGCGGCCGGTGCGCGAACGGCCGCCCTCGACGAAATACTCGACGGGGAAGCCGCGGGTGAACAGGTTGTGCAGGTATTCGTTGAACACCGAGGTGTACAGCGGGTTGCCCTTGAACGAGCGGCGCATGAAGAAGGCGCCACCGCGGCGCAGCAGGCTACCAATCACTGGCATGTTGAGGTTGATGCCGGCGGCGATGTGCGGCGGCGTCAGGCCGTTGCGGAACAGCAGGTAGGACAGCAGCAGGTAGTCGATATGGCTGCGATGGCAGGGGACGTAGATCACCTCGTAGCCGCGCACGGCTTCCTGTAGCGGCTCGATATGGTTGACGCGGATGCCGTCGTAGATCTTGTTCCAGAACCAGGACAGCACCACTTCGAGGAAGCGCACGGCGGTGTAGGCGTAGTCCGAGGCCACCTCGTTGCCGTAGCGCAGCGCCCTGGCTTCGGCCCGCTCGATGGAAATGTTCTCGCGCTCGGCCGCGTCGCGAATCGCCTGCCGTACCTGCGGTGCATGCACCAGGCCCTTGACCAGATTGCGCCGGTGCGACAGGTCGGGGCCGATCACGGCGGTCTTCTGGTTGCGGAAGTGCACGCGCAGCATGCGATGGACCATGCGCAGGGTGCGCTCGTGGCCCTTGTTCAGCGCGATCAGCTCGTTGAGCTGGATTGGTGCGGAGAACTGCACGCGGGTCTTGCGTCCTAGCACCAGGATGCTGAGCAGTTTGCGCAGGCGCCCGGTGACCGCCCAGCTGTCGGCGAACAGCAGCTTCCAGGCGCTGGTCTCGCGATTCGGCGACTGCCCCCAGAACACGCTGACCGGAATGATCTGCGCGTTTTCCACCGCGTTGTGCTCCAGTGCGCCGACCAGCCGGACCAGCGTTGGCGGCGCCACCAGACGCGTGCGTCGGCCAAACCAGCTCGTTGCCGGATTGAGAAAGAAGAACGCGGCCGGCTCGACGTGGTCGCCCACCGCCACATCGGCCACCGGGCGTGGTAACCCGGCCTTGCTGCACTCGACGTCCAGCACCGCGAGATCGCTCAGCGAGGGTTGCTGCAGCACGTAGAACACCGGCTTGCTGCGGTCCAGCTTGAGGGTGAAGGCAGACTGGTTGATGGTCTCCGAGCGCACCCAGAAGTACAGCACGCGGCGCAATACGGAGAAGATCAGACGGCGAAGGGGGGAGCGAGTCATACGGCAGATTCGGCTATGGAAGGGGCAATGCCCTCGAAGGCGGCAAGTGTGCCGCAAGCGGGGAGGGGGGGCAAAACTCTCTGCCGGCGAACCGCCAGCGATTGGCAGGGCTACTCGACGCCCGGATTCTCTGCGCAGACCTAACGCGGACACTGGAGTGTGAGGCGTAAATGGGGCGATAGGATGCGCTGTTTGAGGCTGCGCCTATCGTGCCGATAGGGAAATTCCATACGCGCCATTTCAGCCGCAGTCCGGGTAACTGGAAGCCGCTTGGTTGCTGCGCTGGCGCCGCTTTCAGCCTCGTTCCTGCAGCCCTGAAAACGCCGTCCTGGCCTTTTGTTCGTTCATGAGCTCGGTGCTAGGTTGTTTAAAGCGGCGCCTGATCGCGTCATCGACAACCGTGAGGAGCAGAACATGAACGAAGAGACTGGCGAAAAGACGGGTAGTGGTTGCCCATTCGGTCATGGCGCTGGTGCGCCCCGCAAACGCCCGGGCAATCGCGACTGGTGGCCTGAAGCACTGAGCCTCACGTCGCTCAACCAGCATTCGCCACGTTCCAATCCCTACGGTGGCGATTTCGACTATGCCGCGGAATTCAACTCCCTCGATCTCGACGCTGTGATTGCCGATCTTCACCAGGTGATGACCGATTCCCAGGACTGGTGGCCGGCGGATTTCGGCCATTACGGCGGGCTGTTCATTCGCCTGGCCTGGCACAGCGCCGGAACCTATCGGATCACCGATGGCCGCGGCGGCGCCGGTGGCGGTCAGCAGCGTTTCGCACCGCTCAACAGCTGGCCGGACAACGCCTCGCTGGACAAGGCGCGGCGCCTGCTCTGGCCGATCAAGCAGAAATACGGCCGTAAAATTTCCTGGGCGGACCTTTACGTGCTCACGGGCAACGTGGCGCTGGAATCCATGGGCTTCAAGACCTTTGGTTTCGCCGGCGGCCGTGCTGACACCTGGGAGCCGGAAGAACTCTTCTGGGGCCCCGAAGGCACCTGGCTAGGTGATGAGCGTTACAGCGGCGAGCGGCAGCTGCATCCGGGGCTGGGCGCCGTGCAGATGGGGTTGATCTACGTGAACCCGGAAGGCCCGAACGGCAATCCCGACCCCAAAGCCTCGGCCATCGATATCCGCGAAACCTTCGCCCGCATGGCGATGAACGACTATGAAACCGTGGCGCTGATCGCTGGCGGCCACACCTTTGGCAAAACCCACGGCGCGGGCGACCCCTCGCTGTTAGGGCCGGACCCGGAAGGCGCCGTCATCGAAGACCAGGGGCTGGGTTGGCGCAGCAGATTCCAGACCGGTGCGGGTGCCGATGCCATCACCTCCGGTCTCGAAGTCATCTGGAGCCAGACCCCGACGCAGTGGTCCAACTACTTCTTCGAGAACCTGTTCAACTTCGAATGGGAGCTGACCAAGAGCCCGGCCGGCGCGCATCAGTGGGAAGCCAAGGACGCACCGGAAATCATTCCAGACCCCTTCGACCCCAACAAAAAGCGCAAGCCGACCATGCTCACCTCGGACCTAGCGCTGCGTTTCGACCCGATCTACGAAAAAATCTCCCGCCACTTCTTGGAAAACCCGGACGAGTTCGCCGATGCCTTTGCCAAGGCGTGGTTCAAGCTGACGCACCGCGACATGGGTCCCATCGGCCGCTACCTCGGGCCACTGGTGCCGCAGGAAAAGCTGATCTGGCAGGACCCGATTCCCGAACGTGACCACCCGGTGATCGACGAGGCGGACATCGCCGCGCTGAAGCAGCAGCTGCTCGGTATGGGCTTTTCCGTGTCCGAGCTGGTGTCGGTAGCCTGGGCTTCGGCCGCCACCTATCGCGGATCGGACAAGCGCGGAGGCGCCAACGGTGCTCGTATCCGTTTCGCGCCGCAGAAGGATTGGGAGATCAACAACCCGGCCCTGCTGGATCGCGTGCTGCAGAAAATCGGCGAGATCCAGAACGCGTTCAACGCCTCGGCCAGCGGGGGCAAAAAGGTCTCCATGGCGGACCTGATCGTGCTCGCCGGCTGTGCCGCCATCGAGAAAGCGGCACAGGACGGCGGCGTGGCCATCACCGTGCCCTTCACGCCAGGGCGGATGGATGCGCTCGAAGAGTGGACCGATGAGCCCTCATTCGAAGCGCTGCGGCCGGTCGCCGATGGCTTCCGCAACTACTACCACGAGTCGCACTTCATGGCGCCCGAGGAAGCGCTGGTCGACAAGGCCCACCTGCTACGCCTGAGCGCACCGGAAATGACCGTGCTGGTCGGCGGCATGCGTGTGTTGGGCACCAACGCGGACGGCGGCAGGGAAGGCGTCTTCACCAAGCGCGTGGGCACGCTTTCGAACGACTTCTTCGTCAACCTGCTGAGCATGCAGAACGAGTGGGTCGCGACCGAGCACAAGAACCGCTTCCAGGGCCTCGACCGCAAGACCCGCCAGCCCACCTGGACCGCCACCCGCGTGGACCTCATCTTCGGCGCGCAATCGGAACTGCGTGCCCAGGCCGAGGTATACGGCATGGCCGACGGCAACGAGAAGTTCGTGCAGGACTTCGTCAAAGCCTGGGACAAGGTAATGAACGTGGACCGGCTCGATATCGGCAAGCCCGCCGATAATTTCAGCCAGAAGCTCTCAGCCTAGAGCTCGCGGCGGCGCCATCAGGCGCCGCCACGGGGCGGCTGCTGCTTTCGAGCCTGCCATCTGGTTCGGGCTCGGGAGCCGACATAGGCACCGACGAGAAAGACCAGGGAGCACAGCAGCACGAACACCAGCCCGACGGGGAGCAATGGCCCGGTCGGTAACCATCCGAGCAGATACAGAGTTTGCCCGGCCACACAGCCAACGTAGAGCGGCCACAAGGGTTTCGGCGCGATAGAGCCACACAAGCAGCCACCCAAGGCCAGCGCTGCGGTGTAATACAGGCCACCTGCATCCCAGGGCTCGACATGGCCGGTCATCGAAGGCGACAGGCCCCAGATCGCGGCACCGGCCAACGCGGCGATAAGGAACGAGCGCAACACGGGTTGCTTCATGCTCGGCCGGTCGGATGCAGCCGCCATGCCGCGGCGTTATTGTGCTTCGACCGTTGACCGCGTCGAGTACCAGGCGTGAATCAGCCCGGCCTGGTAGAACAGGACGGGGTCGGTGAAGCCGCCGGATTCGATGATGGCTGCGACCCGCTCGCGAGGCAGCACCGCCACATCGCGGGAGTAGGCTGCGCGCATCTGCTCCACACCGGCGGCCGGGATGCCAGCCGCGGTCATCATGTTCATCCAGGTTTCGAGCAGGGCCGTGTATTCGGCTGAGGCGGTATCCGATGCCAGGTCGGAGCTGGCCAGGCGTGCGCCCGGGCGAAGCCGGCTAGCGATGGCACGGAAAAACTCCGCACGGGCCCCTGGCTCCAGAATGAATTGCGACACGAGAAAGCACGTCGCGGCATCGAAGGCGTCCTGCTCGGGCAGCGATTGCAGATAGCCCTCATGAAACTGGCAGCGCTCGGCGTAGCCGCCCTCGATCGCCTTGTTGCGGCACACCTCGAGCATTGCACCGGAGGGCTCGACGGCGGTGAAGCTCCAGCGCGGGAAGCGCCTCGCCAGGTATGCGATTTCCTCGCCGGTGCCGGCACCGACGCACAGAATCCGGGCGTCGGCTGGAAGCTCGGCAAACACGGCTTCCAGAAGGAAATGCAGGCCGTCGCGAATCGGCGCGGTTCTCGCCCAGCGCTCGTCGTAGCTGGTTGCCTGCTGGTCGAAGATGGCCTTGATTTCATCGTTGCGCATGGCGGATTTCCCAGGAGGTTGTTCAGGATGGGCGCCTAGGCGCACCGTCCGGGTTGCTGCTGAGTTGCTTCAGTCCGCCGGCAGAATGCCTTTGGCTCGCAATGCGTTCAGGGCGATCTGCTGACGCAACGGCAGGTCCCTGACGGTTCGGGTGTCCAGGTTCAAGGCGAACAGCCAGGTATTCTCACCAGTCTCCACGTAGCCGATGTACCAGCCGGTGCCGGGCGTGCTGCGGGCGGCCCAGCCGGTCTTGGCGTAAAGACGATAGTCCTTGGCGGCTTCGGTGAGCATCACTGTCTTCAGGGTGTCGTAACTGCTGGTGCGGTACGGCAGGCTGCGCGCGGTCACGCGTTTGAGCAGCTCGATCTGTTGCTCGGCGCTGATGGTCAGCGAGCCATCCAGCCAGAACTCGGTACCGTTGAAGGGCTCGCTCAGCTGACCGTAATGCGCCTGGCGGATGTGTGGCGGATAGTCTGCAGCACCCACCCGCCGCGCCAGCCACTGATAGCACCAGACGCAACTGACCTGGAAGGCGCTCTTCAGCGTCTGGTCCCGGTTCCAGTCCTCGATCTCGTAACGGGTGTTGTCCCACGGGATGATCTCGTCGGCGCCGGCGATGGCGCCTTCCTCCAGCGCGATCAGCGTATTCAGGACCTTGAATGTGGAGGCGGCGGTGAACGGCTGCTTCGCGCGGGCTTCGTTGTGAACGTAGCGCTGGCCGGTTTCAGCCGATTCGATCACCAGTGTTCCGTCCACGCCAGCCTCGTCGAACAGCCGGGCGATATCGGCATCTTCCGCATGAGCGAAGCCGGAAAAGCCGAGGAACAGAAGCGCGAGGAACAGCTGAGGCATTGAAGAATATCCGTAGGGTGGGGATGAGGGTCCGGCTATGCGCGTGCCGTTCTAACAGGGTTTCCAGCGAAGTCCAGCCAATCGTGAATGAACGGTCATTCAGCTGCAGCCAACTGCGCCGCAAAGCGTTCGCGATCCAGTCGATACAGGCAGTGCCGGCGAAGCGGATGGCCGACGGGAACTCCTGGATGCTCGAACTCCTCCGTTTCACGCATGCCAAGGCGCTCCATCAGCGCACGTGAGCGCCGGTTCTCGATAGCGGTGAAGGACAGGATTTCGGAAAGATCGAGCGTGCCGAACCCTGTCTTTAGCGCGGCCCACGCCGCCTCGCTGGCCAATCCCTGGCCCCAGTAATCAGCCGCCAGGCGCCAACCTATTTCCACACACGGCGAGAACGGCAAGGTTGCCGACGGCGTATGCAGACCGACGAAGCCGATGAATGCGCCGCTGGCTTTCAGCTCGACGGCCCAGAATCCCCAGCCGCGCTCTTCGATCAGTGCCTGACAGCGGTCAGCCATCGCGTCGCTATCTACACGGCTGAGCAGGGCAGGGAAGTGCTGCATGACCCTGGGGTCCGCATTCATTCTGGCGAACGGTGCACGATCGGCTGGCGTCCATTGCCGCAGAAGCAGGCGCTTTGTCTGGAGGTCGCTCAGAACTGTCATCACAGGCCGTTCAATCCAGGGGTGTTCGCACCTTCCGCACGCTATCGGCGGCGTTCAGCAGATGCCTGGCGACCGCTTCATAGGCGGGCAAGGAAGTAGGGTCATTTGCCGCGTTGCTCGCCACTGGATGGCTGGCGAACCGTGCGATCACCATCTCCGCCAGCGGATCTACATAAAGCGCTTGTCCGTGGACCCCGCGGGCCATGAAAGCGCCATGCTCGTTATGGCTGACCCACCACATGTTGCGGTAGCTCCAGCCGGGTAGCAGTCGATAACCGGCTTTCGCAAAGTCGTCTCGATTTGCTCCACCACGGATATCTGCCACGACTTCCGGTGGCAGGATCTGAGTGCCGTTGTATCGACCTTCGTTACGCATCATTTCGCCAAAGCGCACAAGGTCGCGCAGGCTGGCATTCAGGCCGCCACCGGCAAACGGCGTACCGATGGAGTCTACCGACATGTAGGCATCCTGTTCCGCGCCCAATCGACTCCAGATGCGCTCCGACAACAGCTGTGCGACGTTCTGGCCGCTCACTCGCGCAATTACCCAGCCGAGAGCGTCGGAATTTGCGGTGCGGTAATTGAAGGCCTCGCCATGGCGACCTTGCGGTTTGACCGTTTGCAGAAACTCGTAATAGGTCCGTGGCCCCTGGTAATCAGCGGGTTTCGGCAGCGGATTGCCGGCGGCGGCGTGCGCCCATACTTCGGCCTTGGGGTCCGCATAATCCTCGCTGAAGTGAATGCCGGTGGTCATATCCATCAGCTGACGTACGCTGGCATCGCCAAAACCCGACGCTGCCAGCTCGGGAACGTAATCAGCGACCAGACGTTCGGGATCCAGCTTTTCTTCGGCCACAAGAAGCGCCGCCAATGTACCGGTGAAGGTTTTCGTAATCGACATGGCAGCATGCTGTCCTTCCGGCTTCAATACGCCGAAATAGCGCTCGTACACCAGTTTCCCTCGGTGAAGGATGATGATGCCGTCGGTGTAATTGGCTTGCAGCGATTGCTGCCAGGTCATTGGCTCGCCCCCACCAAGAGGGACGAATGTCAGCGCATCGATCTCGTTGCTTGGCTGGTGCTCGAGTAGTGAAGACTCACCTAGGCCGCGTGAGACATTGACGGTAGGCATCAGCTGTCGAAAGTTGACGACGCTCCAGCGCATCTGCGGGAAGCGAAAATAACTGCCATCCTCGAAGCGCAGGATTCGATCAGCCGGTGGCGGCGAGCCAACCATCCATCCCATTGTCGCTGGATCACTGGTTTGTGCGTCTGGAAACTCCGCAGGCTCACTGGCGTACGCTGAGCACGCCATGGCGCCAAACAAACAGCAGAGATGTACTTTCGCTAGCTCTCTGGACCTGCGTAGTTTCATGGTTTGTCCTTGCTAATGGCTTGGCGTTTCGCGGCATGCCGGCTTGGAAGTCTCACAATCTCTGCCGGCATTTTGGGCGTCTGCGATCCGTGCGGCATGGCCTTATAGCGAATTGCGCGCAGAGCGGTGATGACCAGCGTAGTCCTCTCAGTCTAGGGACTGGTTGCATTCGTCGGGTTGCTGTTCTTATAGTGCCGCCGGCATTTTTGCAGGACCTGGCTCGGGTCGCGCGGCGGCACGCCAGGGCCTTTGGTGCACTGGTGAGAGTCCATGATCGAAATAAGCAACCTGACCAAGCGTTTTGCCCAGCACACCGCGGTCGACGACCTGTCATTCCAGGTCCAGCGCGGCGAGGTGCTGGGATTTCTCGGCCCGAATGGTGCCGGCAAGTCCACCACTATGAAGATGCTGACCGGCTTTCTCGCGCCGACGTCGGGCACGGCGAGCATCCTCGGCCACGACATTCGCACCCAGACCCTGCAGGCCCAGCGGCAGATCGGTTATCTGCCCGAAGGCGCGCCCTGCTACGGCGACATGACGGTGCGCGGTTTTCTCGAGTTCATCGCTGAAGTCCGCGGCTTCCGTGGTGCGGACAAGCGCCAGCGGGTCGAAGCCGCGGTCGACCAGGTGGAGCTGGAGAACGTGCTGCGGCAGTCCATCGAGACGCTGTCCAAGGGCTTCAAGCGTCGCGTCGGCCTGGCCCAGGCGATCCTGCACGATCCGCAGGTGCTGATCCTCGACGAGCCCACCGATGGCCTCGACCCGAACCAGAAACACCAGGTACGTCAGCTGATCCAGGGGCTGGCGCAGGACAAGATTGTCATCATCTCCACGCATATCCTCGAAGAGGTCAGTGCGGTCTGCACCCGCGCGGTGGTCATCGCCCAGGGCCGACTGGTTGCCGACAGCACGCCGCTGGAGCTGGAGAGCCGGTCGAAATATCACCAGGCCGTCACGCTGGTCAGCGACGGTCCGATGGACGACGTTGCCCTGGCCGCGTTGCCCGGCGTGGCCGGTGTCGAATTCAACGAGCCCGAGCACAGCCTGACGTTGCTGGCGCAGCCGGGGCAGGTGATTTTCCCGCAGGTCAGTGCGCTGATCGCCCAGCATGGCTGGGTGGTGAAGGAGCTGGACGTGGAACGCGGCCGGTTGGATGAGGTGTTCCGTAACCTGACTCGCGGGGAGTCGCTATGACCCAGTTGCCGGTTATCTTCAAGCGCGAGCTGGGCAGCTATTTCGCCACGCCGCTGGCCTACGTGTTCATTGTGATCTTCCTGGTGCTCTCCGGGGTGTTCACCTTCTACCTGGGCGGTTTCTACGAGCGCGGCCAGGCCGACCTCACGCCGTTCTTCAGCTTCCATACCTGGCTGTACCTGTTCCTGGTGCCGGCGATCGCCATGCGCCTGTGGGCGGAGGAGCGCAAGTCCGGCTCGATCGAGCTCTTGATGACGCTGCCGATCACCCGCTTCGAGGCGGTTACCGGCAAGTTCCTCGCCGCCTGGGTATTCGCTGGCATCGCGCTGCTGCTGACCTTCCCGATGGTCATCACCGTCAATTACCTGGGCGAGCCGGACAACGGTGTGATCGTCGCTGGTTATTTCGGCAGCTGGCTGCTGGCGGGTGCGTTTCTGGCGATCGGCTCGTGCATGTCGGCGCTGGCGAAGAACCAGGTGATCGCCTTCATCCTCGCGGTGGCGGTGTGTTTCCTGTTCATCGTCAGCGGCCTGCCGATGGTGCTGGATGCCTTCGCCTGGGCGCCGCAGTGGCTGATCGATGCGGTGGCTTCGCTGAGCTTCCTGATCCGTTTCGATTCCATCAGCAAGGGTGTGATCGACCTGCGTGACCTGCTGTATTTCGTCACGCTGATCGTCGCCTGGCTGGCTGCCACTGCCGTGGTCGTCGATCTGAAGAAAGCCGCCTGAGGGAACAGACATGAAACGAATCATCTATTCCGGTGCCGGGCTGCTGCTGATCGCACTGGCATTTCTGCTGTTCAACGGCGTGTCCGGCATGCTGTTCACCAATGCGCGGCTCGACCTGACCGAGCAGAAGCTCTACACCATTTCCGAGGGCACCGAGCGCATTCTTGACGGCCTGAAGGAACCGATCGAACTGCACTTCTTCTACTCGGACGAGACCTCCAAGGAGCTGGTGGCGCTGCGCAACTACGCACGTCGCGTCGAGGAGATGCTCAAGGCCTACGAGCGGGCCTCCGCTGGCAAGCTCAAGCTGCATGTGATCGACCCGCAGCCGTTCTCCGAAGAGGAGGACCGTGCCGCCGAGTTCGGCCTGCAGGCGGTGCCGCTCAACCAGGGCGGTGACAAGATCTACTTCGGCCTCGCCGGCACCAATGCCGAGGGCAGCACGCAGATCATTCCGTTCTTCCCGCTGGATCAGGAAGAGTTTCTCGAGTACGAGATCAGCCGCCTGGTGCAGGGCCTGGCTAGTGGCGAGCTGCCGGTGGTCGGCGTGCTGTCAGGGTTGCAGCTGACCGGCGGTTTCGACATGCGGACTCAGCAGGCGACGCCGCCGTGGATGGTGCTGGAGGAAGTCCGCCAGCTGTTCCATATCGAAAGCCTGCGCCGCGATGTGGACATGATCCCGACCAACGTCTCGGTGTTGCTGCTGATTCACCCGAAGGATCTGCCCGAGCAGACGCTGTACGCCATCGACCAGTTCGTCCTGCGTGGCGGCAAGCTGCTGGTATTCGTCGATCCGCACAGCGAGGCCGATCCGGGCATGGGCATCGGTCCAGGAGAATTCGGCGAGGAGCGTGCGTCCGACCTCGAGCCACTGTTCAAGGCCTGGGGCGTGCGCATGGTGCCGCAACAGGCGCTGGTCGATGCAGCCTACGCGATGTCGGTTGGCGTCGGTGCGGAGCGCCGTCCGGTGCGTCACGCAGGCTGGTTGAGCCTGCCGCGCAACGCGCTGGATCAGGATGACGTGACCACCGCCGCGCTGGAAAACATCACCATCGCCAGTGCCGGCATTCTGGAGCCGCTGGAGGACGCGACGACGCGCTTCACGCCGCTGTTCGGCAGTTCCGACTACGCCATGCCGGTGGAGGCCGAGCGCTTCGCCACGCTGGACAACCCGGAAACCCTGCTGCTTGGCCTCGAGCCGACCGGCGAGCGCTACACCCTGGCGGCGCGCATCCAGGGGCCGGCGAAAACTGCCTTTCCGGACGGCATCGAAGGCCGTGAAGAGGGCATCAAGGAAAGCCAGAACATCAACGTGATCGCCGTCGCCGATACCGATCTGCTGAGTGATCGCATGTGGGTGCAGGTGCAGGACTTCTTCGGCCAGCGCGTTCCGCAGCCGTGGGCGGACAACGGCGCGTTCGTGATCAATGCGCTGGACAACCTTTCCGGCACCGATGCGCTGATCAGCGTGCGTTCGCGTGGTCGCTTCACCCGTCCGTTCGTGATGGTAGAAACCTTGCAGCGCGAGGCCGAAGATCGTTTCCGCGAGAAGGAAGAAGTGCTGCAGCAGCGCCTGGCTGATACCGAGCAGCAACTGGCCGAGCTGCAGAGTCCGGACCCGGAGCAGGCGCTGGAGCTGACGGCTGAGCAGGAGCAGGCGTTGCGTCAGTTCCAGCAGGAGAAGGTGCGTATCCGCAAGGAGTTGCGTGAGGTGCGCTACCAGCTCAATGCCGATATCGAAGCGCTGGGGCGTACGCTGAAGTTCGCCAACATCGCTCTGGTGCCCTTGCTGCTGACCCTGGGCGTGCTCGCCTTGTGGCTATGGCGCCGCCGCCGGAGCGCCTGAACAGAGCACCCGTTCCGGCATTGGCCGGGGCGGGTGAGGGTGTCAAATCCGCAGCGGAAAAAAGAGGCTGACAGCGAAAATCGTTGTTTTATACTCCGGCAACGGTCGCGTTCGAGTCGCATTTGCGCCGGAGCCGAATGCACGAAGGCCTGACCGTCGACCCCTCTTCCGAGGAATAACAAAAAGCGAGTTGGAGAAGTGGTAATGGCTGAGCGCGAGACCGGAACCGTCAAGTGGTTCAACGATGCAAAAGGCTATGGATTCATTCAGCGGGGTAATGGCGCCGACGTGTTCGTGCATTACCGCGCGATCCGTGGCGACGGCCACCGCTCGCTGGCCGAAGGGCAGCAGGTGGAGTTTTCGGTAACCCAGGGCCAGAAGGGCCTGCAGGCCGAAGACGTCGCCGGCGTGTAACTTCGGTTGCACAATGACAAAGCCCGTCCAAGTGACGGGCTTTGTTTTGCTATCCGGTGGTTTCGGTCCACCACGGATGAGCGATACGGCCGATGCCGATCAGCCCGTCCGCCATACGATTTCCTCTTCACCGTCATCGCTGATGCGGATCCAACGGTCGGCCTCTTCAACGGCTTCCTCTTCCTGCCAGCCGCCTGGCGCGCAGCGGATTTCCACACCCAAAGCCTGATACGCCGCGCGGGCGCAGGCGAGGTCATCGTCCCAGGGGGTGGCATCGCTTTCCAGCAGCAGACAGTGCCATTTGCCCACAGCCTTCGGCAGCCAGGTCACCGGAATGCTGGCGGCGCTGCACTTGAAGGTCTGGCCTTTCTGTTGCCAGGCGGAACATGAGCCAATGGCTTGGGCCAGCCACTCGCCGACGGCCTCCTGACTGGCATCCCTGAGGTAGATCTCGATATCGGGTTGACGCATGGGCGACTGCCTTATGTGGTGGTGCGAGGTTTTGGTCGTAGGCAAATATACGGACGCTAGGGTGTGCGTTCGATCCAGTCGTAGCGTATCGCAACCCGCACGCTGAGGTGACTGTCGATCACGGCGGCGCGGCGCTCGGCGCTGGCGCGCCAGCCGTGCGGGGTCATCGCCAGCAGGTCGGCACGGGCCTGGGCGTTGTCCAGCTGCAGCTCGTAGCTGAGGGTTTCGCTGTGGGCCAGGCGCATGCCTTCGGGAATCAGCGACAGGTGCTTCTCGTCATCGTAGTCGCGTACCTCGTCGTAGAGCCGGGCGCGTAGCTCCCATAGGTGCTCGCGGGTCGGTCCCATGCGCAGCAGTCCGCCGCCGGGTGCGAGCAGGCGTCGCGCCTCCTGCCAGTCCAGCGGGCTGAACACGCTGGCGAGCAGGTCGTAGCTGGCATCGGCCAGCGGCACGCGGGCCATGCTCGCCACCAGCCATTCCAGTTGCGGCGCGCGTTTGCAGGCGCGCTTGACCGCTTCGCGGGAGATGTCCAGTGCATAGCCTTCGGCGTCCGGTAATGCCTCGGCCAGCTGGGCGGTGTAGTAGCCCTCGCCACAGCCGATGTCCAGCCAGCGCTGCGGCGCGCGTTCGGCGGCCAGCTCGGCGAGGCGTCGGGCCAGCGGCGCATAGTGGCCGCCGTCGAGAAAGCGTCGCCGTGCTTCGACCATGGCCTGGTTGTCGCCCGGATCGCGGCTGTTCTTGTGCTGCACCGGAAGCAGGTTCAGGTAACCCTGACGCGCGCGGTCGAAACGGTGGTTGGCCGCGCAGACCACGCCGTTGTCGAGCGCGCTCAGCGGCGCCTGGCAGATCGGGCAGATCAGCATGCGAGCAGGTTCACCAGGGTCTGGTAGTAGATCTCGGTCAGCAGGTCGAGATCGCTGGCCAGGATGTGTTCGTCGACCTGGTGGATGGTCGCGTTGACCGGGCCGAGCTCGACCACCTGGGTGCCGAGGGCGGCGATAAAGCGCCCGTCCGAGGTGCCGCCGCTGGTGGACGGCGTGGTCTCTCGGCCGGTGACGCTGCGGATTGCCTTGGCCACGCCGTCGAGCAGCGCGCCCGGTTCGGTGAGGAACGGCAGGCCGGACAGTGCCCAGTCCACGTTCCAGTCCAGACCGTGCTTGTCGAGAATCGCGGCGGTGCGCTGCTTGAGTTGCTCGACGGTGGATTCGGTGGAGAAGCGGAAGTTGAACACCGCTTCCAGCGTGCCGGGAATGACATTGGTGGCGCCGGTGCCGGCATTCAGGTTGGAGATCTGGAAGCTGGTCGGCGGGAAGAAGGCATTGCCGTCGTCCCAGTGCTCGGCGGCCAATTCCGCTAGCGCAGGCGCGGCCAGGTGGATGGGGTTCTTCGCCAGATGCGGATAGGCCACATGGCCCTGCTGGCCGCGTACGGTGAGGGTGCCGCCGAGTGAGCCGCGGCGGCCATTCTTCACCACGTCACCTACCAAGGCGGTGCTCGACGGTTCGCCGACGATGCACCAGTCCAGGCGCTGGCCACGCTCGCGCAGGCGCTCGACCACCGCCTTGGTGCCATGGTGCGCCGGGCCTTCTTCATCGCTGGTGATCAGGAAGGCGATCTGCCCCTTGTGCTTCGGGTGATCGGCGGTGAAGCGCTCCACTGCCACGACCATCGCCGCCAGGCTGCCTTTCATATCTGCCGCGCCACGGCCGTGGAGCATGCCCTGCTCGTCGATGCGCGCACTGAACGGCGGATTCTGCCAGGCCTGCAGCGGGCCTGTAGGGACCACGTCAGTGTGGCCGGCGAAGCACAGCACCGGGCCTTCGTTGCCGCGAATGGCCCAGAAGTTCTCCACGTCCTCGATATGCATCGGCTCGATGGCGAAGCCGCAGGCCGCCAGGCGCTGGCTCATCAGCTGCTGGCAGCCTTCATCCAGCGGCGTCACCGATGGGCGATTGATCAGCTCGCAGGCGAGTTCGAGCGTCGGGGAGAGGGCAGGCGCGGTCATCAGGGCTCCGGTGCGGCGGGGAAAGGGCGCCATATTAAAGCAAAGGCGCGGTTGCGGTGACGGCTGGATGCAGTGGTCGTGGCGTGCTGAGGTCTTATAATCGCCAGGTTTTTTCCGGGGAGTCGGCATGTCTATCGATGATCAGCGTTTCGGCGGTATTGCCCGCCTGTATGGCCGCGTCGGCCTCGAGCGGCTGACGGCTGCGCATGTGGCGGTGGTCGGCATCGGTGGCGTCGGCTCGTGGGCGGCCGAGGCGCTGGCGCGCAGCGGGGTAGGCGAGATCAGCCTGTTCGACCTGGACGATGTGTGCATCACCAATACCAACCGGCAGATTCACGCCCTCGATGGCGCAGTGGGCAAAGCCAAGGTCGACGAGATGGCCGCACGTATTCGCGCCATCAACCCGGCCTGCCAGGTTCATGCAGTGGCGGATTTCGTCACCCGCGAAACCATGGCCGAGTACATCACCGAAGACATGGACTGCGTCATCGACTGCATCGACAGCGTGCCGGCCAAGGCGGCGCTGATCGCCTGGTGCAAGCGCCGCAAGATCCAGATCATCACCACCGGCGGCGCCGGCGGGCAGGTCGATCCGACACAAATCCAGGTCACTGATCTGAACAAGACCTTCAACGATCCGCTGGCGGCAAAGGTGCGCTCGCTGCTGCGTCGCGAATACAACTTCTCGCGCACGCCGGGGCGCACCTACAGCGTGCCCTGCGTGTTCTCCACCGAACAGCTGCGCTACCCGAAGCCTGATGGCGGCGTGTGCCAGAGCAAGAGCTTCGTCGGCGAGGGCGTCAAGCTCGACTGCGCCGGTGGCTTCGGCGCGGTGACCATGGTCACCGCCACCTTCGGCATGGTCGCCGCCGCGAAGGCGGTCGACAAACTGGTCGCCGGAGCCCGGCGGCCTAGCGAGCGCAACGCCCGCAGCTGATGAAAACGTGCCGCAGCCGCTCTGCGATGCGGCTCCCCGGAAAGTTCCGCTGTCACAAAAGCTTTACATATCAGTCATTTGGCTGACATACGCCGTCGCCAAGATTGCCCCCAACACAAAGAGCCCATCTCGTGTGTTTCCGACGCTAAACATAAAGGGGAATTTTGATGATCCGTAAGCACTTCGCCGGTTTCGCTGCCAGCGCCCTGGCTCTGGCCGTTTCCGCCCAGGCTTTCGCCGGTACCGTCACCACCGACGGCGCCGATCTCGTTATCAAGACCAAGGGCGGCCTGGAGGTCGGAACCACCGACAAGGAGTTCTCGTTCAAGATCAATGGCCGCCTGCAGGCTGATGCCGACAGCTTCGATGGTTTCTACACCCAGAACGGCGAGCGCGCAGACGAGACCTATTTCCGTCGTGCGCGTCTGGAGATTTCCGGTGTTGCCTTCACCGATTGGGGCTACACCTTCTACCGGAACTTCACCAACGATTCCAGCAACTGGAACGAACTGGCCATCCACTACAACGGCTGGAAGCCGGTCCAGGTTTCGATTGGCCGTATCAAACCGACCTTTGGCCTGGAAGAAGCGGTCAGCTCCAAGTGGATCACCGCCATCGAGCGCTCGGCGATCTATGACCTGGCGCCCTGGCTGAACGACCACGAAGACGGCGAAGGCATCCGCGTGCGTACCACTGTCGGCATGTTCCACGGCGAGGCCGGTGCCTATCGTCAGGATGGTGGCGACGGCGTCGACATGCTCGAGGACGAAGATGGCGCCAACAACACCAGCTTCGTGCTGCGTGGCGTGATCGCCCCGATCGTCGAGAAGGACCAGGTGCTGCACTTGGGCGCGAGCTTCGGTCAGCGTGACGTGGAAGAAGGTTACCTGGAACGCATCCGTCCGCGCCTGTCCGTGCGTGGCACCACCGAAGACAGTGCCAACGGCAACCGCGCCACCTTCGGCGGCACTCGCACCGACGGCAGCGATCAGGCCTGGGGTCTGGAAGCGGCTTACATGATCGGCCCGTTCTCGGTTCAGGGCGAATACCTGACCCGCACCGTCGACGCCATGGAAGGTTTCGAAGACCTCGAAGCCACCGGCTACAACGTCCAGCTGGCCTACACCCTGACCGGCGAGTCGCGTTCCTACAAGCTCGATGGCGGCAAGTTCGACAAGATCAAGCCGGAGAACAAGCAGATCGGTGCCTGGGAAGTGTTCTACCGCTTCGACGACATCACCGTCGATGAAACCGGTGTTGCACCGAGCGGTTATGTCGGGGCGCTGGACAGCGCAGAAGCTGGTGCGAAGACCCACACCATCGGTCTCAACTGGTACGCCAACGAGTCGGTGAAGCTCTCGGCCAACTACCTGAAGACCAGCGTGGACGACGTGGTAAACGCCAATGGCGACGACGACGGCGACGCCATCAGCCTGCGCGCCCAGTACGTGTTCTAAAACATCACCTCATCCGTGATGCTCCATTGAGCCCCGCCCTGGCGGGGCTTTTTTTCGCCTGCGGGACAGGCCAGACTGCGCGCATGCCTATCCAGACCCTGTACCGCCTCGCCGAACTGCCTCCCGCCGAATGGGATGCGCTGCTGAGCGATGATCAGCCCTTCCTTCGTCACGCCTTCCTCTGCGCGCTGGAAGACAGCGGCAGCGTGGGTGGGCGTAGCGGCTGGCAACCTGCCCATCTCCTGCTGCGCGACCCGCAGGGCGCGTTGCAGGCAGCCTTGCCGCTGTATCGCAAGTTTCATTCGTACGGCGAGTACGTGTTCGACTGGGCCTGGGCGGATGCCTGCCAGCGGGCTGGCATCGCCTACTACCCCAAGCTGCTTTGCGCGGTACCTTTCACTCCGGTCGCTGGCGGTCGCCTGCTGGGCGACATGCAGGCTGCCGCCGAGCTGCTCGATGTACTCACCGCTGGGCTTGAAAGGCAGGAGCTGTCGGGGTTGCATGTGAATTTCACCGAGCCGCTGGCCGATCAGCTGCTGGCGGGGCGGGAGGGCTGGCTGGAGCGCATCGGCTGCCAATTTCATTGGCACAACCGTGGCTACCGCGACTTTCAGGATTTTCTCGATGCACTGACCTCGCGCAAGCGCAAGCAGTTGCGCAAGGAGCGCGAACAGGTGGCGGGGCAGGGCATCAGCTTCGAGTGGCGCGATGGGCACGAGCTCAGCGAAGCGGAATGGGATTTTGTCTATGCCTGCTACGCCAACACCTATCAGGTCCGCGGTCAGACGCCCTATCTGACTCGGCAATTCTTCAGCCTGCTGGCCGAGCGCATGCCGCAGGCGATTCGCGTGGTGCTGGCATTACAGGGTTCGAGGCCGGTGGCGATGGCCTTCAGCCTGCGCAGTGCGTCTGGCCTGTACGGTCGTTACTGGGGCTGTCTGGCGGAGTTTGACCGGCTGCACTTCGAGACGTGCTTCTACCAGGGTATCGATCAGGCCATCGCGGGCGGCCTGGAGCGGTTCGATGCCGGGGCGCAGGGTGAGCACAAGCTCATTCGTGGCTTCGAGCCGGTGATCACGCGCTCCTGGCACTATCTGCAGCACCCCGGTTTGCGCGCCGCGGTAGCGGATTTCCTCCAGCAGGAACGTGCGGGGGTGCTGGCGTACGCCGAGGCGGCGCGCCAGGCGCTGCCGTACCGGCAGGCCGGCAGCTAGTCGTTTGTCTCAGGCGTGGGAGGCGGCGCTGTTCTCCTCGTGGATCAGCAGCATGCGTTGCAGTTCGCTACGCAGCAGCGGGTCCTGGCATCCCGGCAGGTACTCGCGCAGTTTGCGGATCACCCACTGCTGACCCCTGTCGATGAAGGGCAGACGCTCGTCCAGCGATTCGATAGCCATCGCCTTGCCGTAGAAGGCGCCGGTTTCCTTGTTGGGTTCCAGCCCCAGATGTTGCAGGCAGTTGAGCAGCAACTTGCAGCTTTCGATTTCGCCCTGGCGGACCTGCTCGAGCAGCTGCCGTTGCTCCGGTGTGCAGGGTTGTTGCAACGAGTCGCCGGCCACCTTGGCCCCGGCGCGCTCCGCGCTGAGCAGGTCCTGCAGCAGCTGGGCTTCGCCTTCCGGGGTGTTCAGTGGGCTTTGTGGTTCGGTCATGTCGCGATCTCCTGTCGGTTGAGGGTTTCGCACGCTGGCGGCAGCCGGGTATGTGCTGGCAGAAATGAAAAGGGCCGGTGAACCGGCCCCTCGGGGATCAGAGTTTCTTCGCGGTGATGATCTTCACCGGGGTCAGCGGCACGTTCTGCATCATGGCGCGGTTGCCGGTGGGCACCTGGGCGATCTGGTCGACCACCTCCATGCCGCGTACGACCTTGGCGAACACCGCGTAGCCAAAGTCGCGGCCACCGTGATCGAGGAAATCGTTGTCGCGATGGTTGATGAAGAACTGGCTGGTAGCCGAATTCACGTTCTGGGTCCGGGCCATTGCGACGGTGCCGCGCACGTTGTGCAGCCCATTGTCCGCCTCGTTCTTGATCGGGGCCTTGGTCGGCTTCTGGTTCAGGCCTTCGCCGAAGCCGCCGCCCTGGACCATGAACCCGGGAATGACGCGGTGGAACACGGTGCCGTCATAAAAGCCGCTGTCGACGTAGCCGAGGAAGTTCTCGACGCTGATCGGTGCCTTTTCCGCTTCGAGCTCCAGCTCGATCTCGCCCAGGCTGGTGGTCAGCAGTACGCGAGGGTTTTCCGCGGCGAACAGGTTGCCGGCCAGCAGAACGGTACAGGCGGCGAGGGCAATGCGTTTCAACATGATGTCTTTCCTGATGTTGGGGAAGCTGTCAGCCGGCCAGTGGAGTGGCCTGGCCAGCATCGTACGTCTTGATCAGCTCGATGAGAATCCGGGTAGCCGGCCCGAGCGGTCTGTCGTGGTTAGTGTAGAGATAGAACAGTGGTCGGCGAATACTGCCTTGGACCAGTGGCAGCGGCTTGAGTATGCCCTCGGCCAGTTCGCGCCCGATCAGATGCCGGGGCAGCCAGGCGAAGCCCAGACCGCTGCTGACGAAGGCTACGGACGTCGCCAGGCTGCCCACCGTCCAGCGCTGTTCGGCACCGAGCCAACCGGCATCACGGGGTTGGCGCAGGCCGGTATCGCGCACCACGATCTGCATCTGGCTCTGCAGGTCCTGCACGCTGAGCTTGCGTCCGAGCTGGTGAAGGGCATGGTTGGCGTGTGCCACGGCGACGAACTCCACGGTACTGAGCTCGCTGCCCAGATAGCCGGTGATGTCCAGGCCGCTGATGGCGAGGTCCGCGGTGCCGTCCTTGAGCACTTCCTCGACCCCGGAGAGCACTTCCTCGCGCAGGCGCACCCGGCAGCCGCGGCTCTTCGGCATGAACTCGGTGAGGGCCTGGATCAGCTTGGGGCTGGGGTAGGCGGCATCGACCACCAGGCGCACCTCGGCTTCCCAGCCTTGTTCCATGTGGTGCGCCAGTTCTTCCAGCTGACTGGCCTGTGTGACCAGCTGTCGCGACCGGCGCAGCAGCACTTCTCCTGCCTCGGTCAGCACTGCCTTGCGCCCGTCTATGCGCAGGAGCGGTACGCCCAATTGCTCCTGCATGCGTGCCACGGTGTAGCTGACCGACGACTGCGACCGATGCAGCGCTTCGGCCGCCTGGGCGAAGCCGCCGTGATCGATGACCGCCTGCAGGGTGCGCCACTGATCGAGGGTCACACGGGGCACTTTCATTCCTTCGGTTCCTTTAACAAGGTCTGTTAGGCTGGCCACTCTGTAGAGGAGCCCAGTCAAAATGAAAACAATCGGTTACCTACTCGTCGCCTTGCTGCCACTCACGGCCAATGCGGTCACTTATCCGGTAGACGTCGAGCAGCAGCTCAACGGCGCGGAGATCACCGTCACCCCGCAGACTATTGATCGTGACCTCGCCGGGCTACTGCTGCTCAACTATGGGGGCACGGCTGCGGTGTGTACCGCCGTGTTCCAGAACGGCCCGGAAGCGCCGCGCACGCGACGCACGGCGTTGCAACCAGGTGAGCGCAAGGCACTGACGTCCAAGTTCAAGCGCGACGTGATTCGCCTGCGCATCAAGTTGACCTGCCAGCCAGAGTAGGACGCTAGGCTGCCCTCATCGCACGGGCTGCCTGAACGCGAACCGATCAATCCAGTATGTTCTCGAGTATTTCGTAAACGATGCCGGTGGCGATGGCGACCAGAACCACATCGCGGCCGATCTGTTTCCACTCGTAGCCTTCGTAGCGCGGCAGGTGTCCCAGCAGGCGGCTGTCCATGTTCTTGGCGATGCCCGGCGGTAGCGGCTTGCCGCGCGCCAGATTCTTCTGGATGCCCGGTGGCAGAGACGAAACCGGCGCTAGCAGATCGCGATGACTACGCAGGGTGATGCGGACCGAACCGATGTCCACCGACGGACCCTGGTAGCGATGCGGCTGCTGTGCCGAAGGCTGATGCTGTTGTGCGCGGTCGGGCTTGCCCTTGCCAGGGTGATCACTGTTCGGCTGCGCTGCGCCGGCAGCGGTGTGTAGCGCCAGTGAAAGCGCGCCAGTCAGCAGTACCACTCGCTTTTTGGACATCATGCGAACCTCTTGGGTATTAAGCCGCTTCGATTTCCTCAGCTTAGCCTGTGTTTGCCTGGGAAAACATGGCGACCGTTACAGAACGCGCCTTTGCCCGGCAGACGAGTTACCCTATGCCATTGTTTTTTTCGACCTCCGAGGTAGCTCCCTTGTTTGACCAATTCGCCCTGCACGAACGCCTGCTAAAGGCTGTCGCCGAACTCAAATTCGTCGAGCCGACTCCAGTGCAGGTGGCGGCCATTCCGCCGGCGCTGGAAGGGCGTGACCTGCGGGTGACGGCACAGACTGGCAGCGGCAAGACCGCCGCCTTCGTACTGCCGATGCTCAATCGGCTGATTGGCGATGCCGTGGTGCGCACCGATGTTCGGGCGCTGATTCTGTTGCCGACCCGAGAGCTGGCGCAGCAGACGCTGAAGGAGGTCGAGCGTTTCTCGCAATTCACCTTCATCAAGTCGGCGATGATTACCGGTGGCGAGGACTTCAAGGTCCAGGCCGCAGTCATGCGCAAGGTGCCGGACATTCTCATCGGCACGCCTGGGCGCATGATCGAGCACCTGAATGCCGGCACGCTGGTCCTCAAGGATGTCGAGATGCTGATCCTCGACGAAGCCGACCGCATGCTCGACATGGGCTTTGCCGAGGACGTGCAGCGTCTGGTCGGCGAGTGCGCCAAACGCCAGCAGACGCTGCTGTTTTCCGCGACCAGTGGCGGCGCCGCGCTGCGCGAGATGACCGCCAGCGTGCTGCGCGATCCGCTGCACCTGCAGCTCAACCGCGTTAGCGAACTCAACGAAGGCACGCGCCAGCAGATCATCACTGCCGAAAACACCGAACATAAGGAAAAGTTGGTGCACTGGCTGCTGGCCAACGAGACGTACAAGAAGGCAGTGATCTTCACCAACACCCGCGTACAGGCCGACCGCCTCTACGGCCGGCTCGTTGCCGAGGGCGTGAAGGCGTTTGTGCTGCATGGCGACAAGGACCAGAAAGACCGCAAGCTGGCGATCGACCGGGTCAAGGAAGGTGGCGTCAAGGTGCTGGTAGCGACCGACGTGGCGGCGCGCGGGCTGGATATCGAAGGGCTGGATCTGGTGATCAACTTCGACATGCCGCGCTCGGGCGACGAGTACGTGCACCGTATCGGTCGTACAGGGCGCGCCGGTGGCGAAGGGCTGGCGATCTCGCTGATCTGCCACAACGACTGGAACCTGATGTCGAGCATCGAGCGTTATCTCAAGCAGCGTTTCGAGCGGCGGGTGATCAAGGGGCTGAAAGGCAGCTACATGGGCCCGAAGAACCTGAAAGCCTCGGGCAAGGCAGCTGGCACCAAGAAGAAAAAGATCGAGAAGAAGAAAGGCACCGAGAAGAAAGCCAAACCCGCCGGCAAGCGCCCGAACGGCGCCAAGCGCGAGTCACCGTCGCCGGTGGTGAGCCAGGATGGCATAGCGCCGCTCAAGCGCAAGAAGCCTACGGCCGAGTAACCGTCGGCCTTCAGCCTCAGCGCTGCGCGTCGGCCGGTGGGATGTCGGCCTCGCGCTCCGCTTCCTCGATCTGCGTCAGACGCTTGTCATAGGCCTCGCACTCATCGCCCAACTGGTCGGCGGTGCGCTTGGCTTCCATCTGGCGAATCTCCTCATTGATTTCCTTGGCGCGCTCCGGATTGCTCTTGGTGAGCTGATTCACGCGTTCGGCCAGCTGTTCGGCCTTGGCATTCACTTCGTCCGGGGTGCACGCGGCGTGCACGGTCGGGCTGGCCAGTGCGGCAGCGGTCAGGGCAATCATCAGCAATTTCATGGCTCGCTCCTCGTTCAATCGGTCTGAACGGTGGATCGCAGCGCCGCCACTTTAGTTCAGACAACGAACCGGTCGCCATGGTGAACGGTCCCAATCAGTAGGCGCCTCATTCGAGAGGCGGACATCTGCTGAGGGAGAACGACCATGAGCTATAACTGGGGCCTTATCCAGCGCCTGTTGCATGAAGTTCAACGCGGCGCCAATGACAGTTTCAAGCCACGCCACTACGCCGAAGAACATGCGACGCAGATGGAAAGTGAAGGTCAGCCGATGCCGAATCTGGACAGTCTGCGTGCCGAAGCGGCCGATTACGAAAGTCTGCTATTCGAGGGTGGCTTCATCGTTTCGCGGCCCGAGGAGGAGGGCGGCAATGGCGAGAATTTCGTCCTGACCGAGCGCGGCTCGCGTTTGCTGGCGATCCTTGACGATCCGCAGGAGGCGCAGCGCCAGCACCTGGCGGACAAGGGCGATGCGGCGCTGGTGCCGGAAGTGTTCGACGAGATGGCGGCCGGTCGCCCATGACCGGCGTTGTCGTCACAGGCGAAAGCCATCGGCGATGTAGCCGGCGAGCGTTTCGCTGACCGGCGACTGCTGCTGCGGGTTGCGCAGCAGCACGATGCTGGTCTGAGGCAGGCGCGGCAGGCTCTCCTTTTCACCGAGTATCTGCAGATCGGCAGGAATCAGGCTCTGCAGCTGTGCGGTCAGCGCCAATCCTGCACCCACGATCGCCATGATCGCCGACAGGCTCGGGCTGCTATAGGCGATCCGGTACTCGATTTCCCGCGCATCCAGCGCATTGCATACCCAGGCGCGACAGAAGCAATCGGTATTGAACGTTGCCAGCGGCAGGGGGCGATGCTCATGCAGGTCAAAGCCCGGGGCGGCGGCCCAGACGACGTGCTCCTGGCGCAGCAACTGGCCGATCTCGGTGCCCGGTTCGCGGGTGACGATGCTCAGGTCCAGATCCCGTCGCTGCAACAACTGGGTCGATGGCTCGCAATGCACCTCGACTTGCACCAGCGGATACGCTTGGGCGAAGCGCGAAAGAATGCCGGGTAGAAAACGCATGACGTAATCGTCCGGCGTGCCGATGCGCACCGCGCCGACCATGTGTGGCTGGCGCAGGGTGGTCATGACTTCGCCGTGCAGTTTGAGAATGCGCCGCGCGTAGCCCAGCAGTATCTGGCCCTCGGCAGTAAACCTGACCTGCCGACCATTGCGCTCGAATAGCGGACGCTGCAACACATCCTCTTCCAGGCGTTTCATCTGCATGCTCACCGCCGACTGGGTGCGGTTCACCGCGGCCGCGGCACGGGTGAAACCGCCGTGGTCAGCGATGGCCACGAAGCTGCGCAGCAGCTCGGTGTCGATATTCGGGTAGTTGGCCATTCATCAATCCTCGAGATGCGAGGCATCAGGAACATTCGTTGGATTGATCTTAATCCGGGCGCGAGACTGACGCCAACTCAACTGGAGGGCGTCGTGATGAACATGCACAAAGTCGCTTTGCAATCTTTCCATCTGCCGAAGGCACTTCGGGCACCCGCGTCGGGATTGCTGCGACAGGCCTGGCACAAGCTGCAGCGCTGGAACGAACTGGCGCGCCAACGGCGCCAGCTGGCCGCGCTCGGTGACGACATGCTCAAGGACATCGGCCGCAGCCGTGCCGACATCGAATGGGAAGCGAACCGGCCGTTTTGGGACGACCCTGATCGTCAGTGACCCAGCACCAGCTTTTGAATCCCCAGCGACAGGCTGACGGTGACCAACATCAGCGCGAACAGGCGCTGCAGCAGACTGCTGTTGAGGTATTGCGCCAGGCGATTACCGGCCAGCACGCCGAAGGCACCGCCCAGCGCCAGGCCACCGAGCAGCGGTAGCGGTGGCTCGGCATCGGTAAGGTAGAGCAGGAAGCCACCGCCGCTGACGACGGCGATCACCGCCATCGAGGTGGCCATGGCGCTGAGCAGCGATAGCGAAGTAAACCAGAGCAGCGCCGGGACGATGAGAAAGCCGCCGCCGACACCCATCAGCCCGGAGAGCAGGCCAACGCCAACGCCGATGCCCAGCAGCGCCAGCTGCCGGTCTTCGACGTTCTCCTTGGCCGGCAGGTTGGCGCCGCGCCACATGCGCCAGGCGGACCACAGCACCAACAGGCAGAAACCGATGATCAGTGCGCGCTCCGGTATGAACTGCCCGAGCCATTGACCGGCAGCGTTGCCCGGCAAGCCGCAGACAGCCAGCAGCATGACCGGGCGCCAGGCGATCTGGCCGAGCCGTGCCCGCGGAATCGCGCCGATGAGTGCGGACATGGCCACCGCGCCGAGGCTGACGCCGATGGCATCGCGCAATGGCAGGTGCAGGCTGAGTAGCAGGGGCAGGGCGACCAACGAGCCACCGGCGCCGGTGAGGCCAAGCAACAGGCCGAGAATGAGGCCGATGCCCAGTGCTTCCAGCTGTAGAACGTCCATCAGGCAAAGCTGCCGGATGCCAGGGGAATGGTAGGGACCGTATCGGTTTGCATGCGTGCTCCGTCGTCAGCGTTCCATCGTCCATCGTTGGTACGCTCGCGCTGGCGAGCGTTCCTTGGATGAACGGCGGGTCGCAGCGGTGCCACGCACCCGCCGACGGAGTGTACGGCCTATCAGCGTGGCAGGGCACGGCTGAGGGTGAAGGCGCCGCGCAGATCGCCCTCGCGAAACCCGTGGGCCTGATCCTGCGGGTAGTGCCGGTCGATCAGCTCCACCAGCTCCGGCTTGATCTTTTCGCCGTGACAACCCAGGCAGGCCTCAGCGGTGCCGATCGCCTGCATGTAGCGGTACTCGCCTGCCACTATCTCACCATGCTTGAGCTGTTCGATCGGTTCACCTGCAGCCGAACGCTTGGCGAACTGCTCCAGCACCGAGCGCTCCCAGGTGTCTGGTGCGTTGTCCGGATTGCGCAGCTTCAGCGCGGTGCGGCCTACCTTCCAGGGCGCCTGGCTATGCTGGCTGGCGATTTCCGGCGCGAGAAGACGGCATGCCTTGACGGCTTCCGCCGGGCCACCGTCTGCCATCGCCTGCTTGACCGTGCCAAGCAACTGCTGCTGGAACGGTGGAATCAGGCTGGCAGCCTCGCCGCGCAGCTGCTCGGTATCGACGTCAGGCGCGGCGTGGGCCTGCAATGCAAACCAGCCGAGCGTCAGCAAAGACAGTGATTTCATGATGCCTCCCAGGATGCGAAATATAGTGGGGGGAGTATCCGTGCGGGCGACGCACGATGCAAGTCACAGCCTGCGGTAGGCAGCGGCTCGGGCATCGGAGCGTCTCAGGTGCCGCGAATCAGCTTGCGTAGCAGGAAACGATTGGGGTGGCAGGCTTCGGCGACGTCCCGAGGCAACGGCAACGGTTCGTCGTCCAGCCAGGCGGCCAGCAGCTCGCCGGACAGCGGGGCGCTGATCATTCCGCGCGAGCCATGTGCAGTATTGACGTAGAGCCCGTCGAGCCACGGGCAGGGCGCGTGCAGCGACTGACGGGCGTTCTTGCCCAACGCCGCATAGGTTTCAGCGAAGGCCTCGGGCTCGGCCAGTGGCCCGATCAGCGGCAGATAGTCCGGGCTGGTACAGCGAAATGCCACGCGCCCGTCCAGCTCCTCGGTACGTTGCGGGTCCGCCTGCAGACGCTGGTACAGATCCGCTGAAATCTGCTCGAGCATTTCCAGATTCGCCTGGTGTTCGGCGACGCTGGGGGTATCGTCGGTCTGCTGGAAGTTGAAGCTGGCACCCAGCGTGTGCGTGCCATCTCGGGGTGGCGCGACGTAGCCCTTGGCGCACAGCACGGTGCGCAGCTGGCCGCTCTGGGTGTTCGCCGGCAGGCAGGAAATCTGCCCGCGAATACGCTTGAGCGGCAGCCAGGCGCTCTGGCTGAAGCGCGCGGCGTCCGCCGCGCCGGTCAGGACCACCACGGGCGCTTCGGCCAACAACGCTTGGCCGCCCAGCACCTGCCAGGATCGCCCATTACGGCGCAGTTCGAGCGCTTCATGATGCCTGTGCAGCTCGATTCCCGGTCGCCGCAGCAGCCATTGGCATAGCGCCGGTGGGTTGGCCCAGCCGGCTTCGGGGTAGAACAATCCGCCCTCGGCCAGGGCCACTCCGGCCAGCGCCTCAGCGGCTTCGCGCGACAGCGGATGGACCAGCGAGGCCGGGAAGGCTGCCGCCAGCTCGGCCTGGCGTTCGCGCTCCTTTTCGTCGTAGATCAGTTGCAGTACGCCGCACGCCTGCCAGTCCTGGCCTGCTTGCAGATTGCTCAGCAACCGGCGCGTGTAGCTGAAGCCGCTGACCACCAGCCGCGACAGTGCGGTGCCGTGGGCAGAAAGCTTGAGGTAGAGCACGCCTTGCGGGTTGCCCGAGCCTTCCTGTGCCGCCGCGGCGTGGCGCTCGAGGACCGTCACCTTCCAGCCGCGGGCGGCCAGCGATGCAGCCGTCGCGCAGCCGGCCAGGCCGGCGCCGACGATTACCGCGTGGCGTTCGGCCGTCGTATAGCCCGGGCGAGCGAACCAGGGCTTGTCCGAAATGCTGACGTTGGCGGCTCGCAGGCGCCCGCGCAGAATCTCGCGTTTGTGGCCGTAGCCGGGCACCCGCTGCATGTCGAAGCCGGCCTCGATCAGGCCGCGCCGCACAAAGCCGGCGCTGGTGAACGTGCCCAGCGTTGCGTCGGGCGCGGAAAGCCTGGCCAGCTCGGCGAACAGCATCGGTTGCCACATCTGCGGATTCTTCGCCGGGGCAAAGCCGTCGAGGAACCAGGCATCGACCTGCGCATCCAGGCTCGACAGGCATTCGAGCACGTCGCCGATCAGCAGGGTCAGCACAACGCGGCCGCCAGCGAAGACGAAACGCTGATAGCCCGGATTCAGCGCCACGTACTGTTGCAGCAGTTGCCCGGACTGCGCTTGCAGCTCCGGCCACAGCGCCAGTGCGCGCTGCAAGTCCTCGCGGGTCAGCGGGTGTTTTTCGACGCTGATGAAGTGCAGCCGCGCCTGCGGGTGGGCTACGCGCTCGAACAGATGCCACGCACAAAGAAAGTTCAGCCCGGTACCGAAGCCGGTCTCACCAATCACCAGGCGCTGGTTGTCCTGTAGCGCGGCGAAGCGTTGGGGCAGATCGTTTTGCGTGAGGAACACATGTTCGGTCTCAGCCATGCCGCTGGCGCGGGAGAAGTACACGTCGCCGTACTGGCGGGACTGCGGCAGGCCGTTCTCGTCCCAGTCGAGTTCGGCATGCTGGAAGGCGTCGGAAGCGGGGTGGTCGTTCATGCTGGTTCCTGAAAGGACGGGCAACGCGATGGGCGTCGCCGGGCGCAGATGAAGCACCCGGCACGGTCGATCAGCTGTCGACCTGGATTTCCTGCTCCAGGCGGCTGATGGCGGCGTCCAGCTCGTCGAGCGCGGCCTCGCTGTCCGGATGGTTCTGCTTGAGCAGGGTCTCGCTCTGCTGACAGGCGTTGCGCAACTGCGGCACGCCGCAATAACGGGTGGCGCCATGCAGGCGGTGTACGCGCTCGATCAACGCCTGGCGATCTCCTGCCTGGCGGGCTTCGCGAATGGTTCGGCGGTCGCCTTCCAGTGACTGCAGCAGCATGCCGAGCATGTCATCGGCGAGATCGGCCTTGCCTGCCGCCAGGCGCAGGCCTTCTTCCTCATCCAGCACTTTCAGGCTCGGTTCAGCCTGCTGCGGCGGCTCCGCTGCACGTTGCGGCTGGCTGCGCAGGGCCAGGCCGGTCCACTTCAGCACCACCTGGGCGAGCTGCCGGTCGCTGATCGGCTTGGTCAGGTAGTCGTCCATGCCGCTCTGCAGCAGCGAGCGTTTTTCATTCGCCAGTGCATGAGCCGTGAGCGCGATGATCGGTAACGGCGCGCTGTTGTTGGTGTGCTCCCAGTGGCGAATGGCTTCGGTAGCCTGTCGGCCGTCCATGCCGGGCATTTGCACGTCCATAAGGATCAGGTCGAACGCATGCTGCTTGACCGCTTCCAGCGCGGCGGGGCCGTTATCCACCGCAACGACTTCGGCGCCCATATCGCCGAGCAGCGTTTTTACCAGCAGCAGGTTGGCCGGATTGTCATCCACGCAAAGCACACGCGCCGGCCGGTCGGGCGCAGCTGCGGTGGGTTCCGGGTAGCTTTGGTTGGGGCGTACCAGCGCCACCAGTACGCGTTGCAGCTTGCGCGTGCAGGCGGGTTTGCCCTGCAGCTGGGTATAGCTGTGGGCTTCCGGGAGGGCGTCGTGGTAGTAGCCCTGCTCGGTGGTCGGGCACAGCACCACGCATTTGCAGCCGAGCGCCTCGATCTCCATCAGGCGCCGGCTGAGCGCGTCCGGCTCGATTTCGCGGCCGGTGACGCCGAGCACGGCGAGGTCGATCAGCTGGCTGCCCTGGCGCTGAGCGCTGATGGTTTCCTGCATCTGGTCGAGGGTATCGAAGGTATGCACTTCGAGGCCGAGGCTTTCCAGCTGATGCTGCAATGCCTGGCGGGCCAGTGGGTGCTGCTCCAGCAATGCGATCCGCCGGCCCTGCAAGGCCGGGTGCGGCAGGTCTTCGATGTCATCCCGCGCCTTCGGCAGGCTGAGGCTGATCCAGAACTCGGAGCCTTCGTCGGGGATGCTGTCGACACCGATCTCGCCGCCCATCTGCTCAATCAGTCGTTTGGAAATGACCAGTCCAAGGCCGGTACCGCCGGGCTGGCGCGACATGGAGTTGTCCGCCTGGCTGAAGGCCTGGAACAGCGCGCGCAGGTCCTGATCGGTCAGGCCGATGCCGGTGTCCTGCACGCTGATGCGCAGCTGGGCGCGATCGGTATTGTCGTCCTCGACCATGGCGCGGACGGCGATGGTGCCTTCGTTGGTGAACTTGATGGCGTTACTGATCAGATTGGTCAGCACCTGTTTGAGGCGCAGCGGATCGCCCAGCAGCGACAGCGGCGTGTCGCGATAGACCAGGCTGACCAGCTCCAGATGCTTGGTGTGTGCAGCCGGGGCGAGGATGGTCAATGTGTCCTCGATCAGATCACGGAGGTTGAACGGGACGCTGTCGAGCACCAGCTTGCCGGCCTCGATCTTGGAGAAGTCGAGAATCTCGTTGATGATTCCGAGCAGGCTGTCGGCGGACTGCTCGATGGTGCCCAGATAATCCTGCTGCCGCGGAGTGAGGTCGCTTTTCTGCAGCAGCTGGGTGAAGCCGAGGATGCCGTTCAGTGGCGTGCGGATCTCGTGGCTCATGTTGGCGAGGAATTCGGATTTGATCCGGCTGGCCTCCAGGGCCTCCTTGCGCGCCAGATCCAGTTCGATGTTCTGGATCTCGATGGTTTCCAGGTTCTGCTGCACATCCTCGGTGGCCTGGTCGATGCTCTGCTGCAGTTCTTCACGGGCGCTGAGCAGTGCTTCGGCCATGCGGTTGATGCCGGACGCGAGCTCGTCCATTTCATGGCTGCCCAATGGTGGCAGGCGGGTTTCCAGGTGGCCGTCCTTGAGCTGCGCGACGGCGCCTTTGACACGCTGCAGCGGCAGACTGATGGCGCGGCTCATGCGCAGAGCCAGCAGGGCGGTGATGATCAGGCCGGCACTCACCAGAAACAGGCTGGTAAGCAGGCTGCGATAGCCACGCAGCAGGGTGTTGTGGTGCGACAGTTCCAGCTCCAGCCAGCCGATCAGCTTTTCGTCCGGCCCGCGGGTTTCGTCGGCGAGGTTGAGGTGGCGGCTGAGCACCGGCATGAGAATGCGCGTGTGGTCCATGCTGCTGACGCGGGTCAGGCTCTCCGGATCGCTCGGCGGAGGCGGGGTCAACATGCGCGGACCGGCATGTACGCGCTGCACGCGTTCGGGATCGAGAATGGTCACGGCGCGGACGTCGGCCTGATCCAGCACCTGGGTCAGGATGCGCTGCAGGCGTTTGTCGTAGCCCAGATTCATGGCGGGCGCGGCCAGTGGCGCCAGCTGCTCGGCGATCAGCTGGCCGCGTTCGTCGAGCTGGTGGCGCATCTCGGACAGCTGCATCCAGGTGAAGTAGGCACCGAGCACCACCGCCAGCAAGGTGCTGGGCAGCAGCGTCAGCATCAGCACGCGGCCACGAATTCCTAGGTCTTTCAGCACAGTCCGTCCACCGATCCTGATTGCAGCGCGCTAGTGTAGCGACTCGGCTCGGTGGAATCTGCACGCCAAGTCTAGCCCTGGCGTCGCAGCCTCAGTCGAGGCCGCGGATTTCCTTGCCGTTGAAGTCCGGCAGCTTCCAGTGAAAGGTCATCGCCAGTACGCGGAACAGGAAGCCGCTGCCCAGCGCCGCCAGGGTGGCCAGCGTGGTGTTGATCTCCAGCCACAGCATGCCGACGTAGAACACACCGGTGAACAGCGCGACGGTGGCGTACAGCTCGCGCTGCAGGACCATCGGCACCTGGTTGCACAACACGTCGCGCATCAGCCCGCCGAAGATGCCGGTGATCACGCCAGCCAGTACGACGATGGACGGGTGTGCGCCCATGCCCATCGCCACATCGCAGCCGATCACGGTGAACGCCACCAGGCCGAGGCCATCCACCAGCAGGAAGACCATGCGCAGGTGATGCAGGTGGCGGGCGATGAAACCGGTGACGATCGCCGCGCCGATGGTGAAGGTCAGATACTCCGGGTGAGCGATCCAGCCGACCGGATAATGACCGAGCAGCACGTCCCGCGCGGTGCCGCCACCCAGCGCCGTCACGGTGCCGAGCAGGCAAATGCCGAACAGGTCCATGCCGCGGCGCATGCCCATGATGGCGCCGGACATGGCTTCGGCCGTGATGGCGATCAGGTAGATGGTGTGCAGCAGTTCCACGACGATACTCCGGACGGGCTGGGCTGCACACCGGTGGGGCGCTGCAGCGAGGGATGCGCGATTATGGAGCAATGCTGGTTAAATTTGTCGTGGCTAAGTATTTTTAGGCCATCCAAACATTTTCTTAATCGGCAGGTCGCATGAATCTCGATCCGAAGCAGACCGAAGCGTTTCGCACGGTGATCCGTACTGGCAGCTTCGAACAGGCTGCACAGCGCCTGCACCTGACGCCACCGGCGATTTCACAGCGGGTGCGCGCACTGGAGAGTGCGCTGGGCAGCGCGCTGGTTGTGCGCAGTCGACCCTGCCGACCCACCGAAACCGGTCAGCGCCTGCTGCAGTACCTCAAACGCGCCACCCTGCTCGAGGCCGATCTGCTGGCGGACCTCGCCGAGCGCAGCGATGCGCCACTGGTCGTGGTCGCGGCGCTCAATGCCGACAGCCTGGGCACCTGGTTCTTTCCGGCGCTGGCCGAGGTGCTGATCCGCGAGCGGGCCTTGCTCGATCTCACCGTCGAGGACCAGGATCACACCTACAGCCTGCTGGAGACGGGGCTGGCGATCGGTTGCATCAGCACCGAGCCCAAGCCGATGCGCGGCTGCACGGCCAGCCCGCTGGGCAGCATGCGCTACCGACTGGTGGCGTCGAGCGAGTTCCGGCAGAAGCACTTCGCCAATGGGCTGACCCGCAACGCGGCACGCAAGGCGCCGGTGGTTGCCTACACGCGCAAGGACACCCTGCAGTCGTCGTTCCTGCTGCGCCGCTTCGGGCTGCCGGAGGGCGCCTATCCCTGCCATTTCGTCCCCGGTGCCGAACCGCATTTCAGCGCGATCCGCTACGGGCTGGGGTACGGGATGGTGCCGGAACTGTTGCTGCATGATGCGTTGCAGACTGGTGAGGTGGTCGATCTGGCGACCGACGAACCGCTGGAAATTGCCCTCTACTGGCATACCTGGAAGGTGCAATCGCCACGTATGGAGCACCTTCCGCGACAGATCATCGAGGCGGCGCCGAAGATCCTTGCGCGGCCCTAGCCTGCTCGGGAAGGGGCGGCGGTTGGCCGATGTCATGCCGGTCAGGCAGAGACGGTCTGCCCGTCGTCGAGCGATGCCGGTATCATGGCAACCTTTCCCGCTGCCGTGCGACGCCATGACTACACACTATCCGACCATTGCCGATTGCATCGGCAACACCCCGCTGGTTCGTCTGCAGCGGATGCCGGGTAAGACCAGCAACACCATTCTGGTCAAGCTCGAGGGCAACAATCCGGCCGGTTCGGTCAAGGACCGCCCGGCGCTGTCGATGATCAACCGTGCCGAGCTGCGCGGCGACATCCAGCCCGGCGACACCCTGATCGAGGCGACCTCCGGCAACACCGGGATTGCCCTGGCCATGGCGGCGGCGATCAAGGGCTACCGGATGGTCCTGATCATGCCGGACAACTCCACGGCCGAGCGCAAGGCGGCGATGACCGCTTATGGCGCCGAGCTGATCCTGGTCAGCAAGGAAGAGGGCATGGAGGGTGCCCGCGACCTGGCGTTGAAGATGCAGGCTGAAGGTCGCGGCAAGGTGCTCGATCAGTTCGCCAATGGCGACAACCCGGAAGCGCACTACAACAGCACGGGGCCGGAGCTCTGGCGGCAGACTCACGGCAGCATCACCCATTTCATCAGCTCCATGGGTACCACCGGAACCATCATGGGCGTCTCGCGCTACCTCAAGGAGCAGAACGCCGCGGTGCAGATCGTCGGCCTACAGCCGATGGAGGGGGCGGCCATCCCCGGCATCCGCCGCTGGCCGCAGGAATACCTGCCGAAGATCTATCAGGCCGAGCGCGTCGACCGCGTCGTCGACATGTCGCAGGCCGAGGCCGAGCAGGTCATGCGCCGTCTGGCCCGCGAAGAGGGCATCTTCTGTGGCGTGTCCTCCGGTGGCGCCGTTGCCGCGGCGTTGCGTCTGTCGCAGGAGGTCGAGAACGCGGTGATCGTGGCGATCATCTGCGACCGCGGCGACCGCTATCTGTCGACCGGTGTGTATGACGCGCCCAATTGACTCGCGCATCAGCGGTGCGCTCCCACGCGCCGCATTGCGTCGCCCATGACATTTTCAACAAACACTACAGCGCAGGTTTCAGCTGATGGCCAAACGTAGCGGCGCTCTGCGCTTTCAACCTAGCGGCGGCGAGCGCAGGCCCCAAGTGCCGGTCGGCAAGAAGCAGCGCCTGATTATCGAGCGACTGGCCAATGATGGGCGCGGCATTGCCTTCATAGAGGGGCGCACCTGGTTCGTCGAAGGCGCGCTGGCTGGCGAAGAGGTCGAGGCGCGCGTGCTGGCTGCGCGCAGTCAGATCGTCGAAGCGCGCTGCGAGCGCGTGCTCCAGGCCAGTGCGCAGCGTCGGGCCGAACCCTGTCCGCATGCTCGCCGATGTGGCGGTTGCAACCTGCAGCATGTGCCCGTCGCCGATCAGCTTGCGCTGAAACAGCACACGCTCGCCGAGCAGTTCGCGCGGGTGGCCGATCTGCAGCCGGAGGTATGGGCCGAGCCGCTGGTGGGACCGGCTTTCGGCTATCGCCGTCGAGCTCGGTTGGCGGTGCGCTGGGACATCAAGCGCAAGCATCTGGACATCGGTTTCCGCGCCAGCGCCAGCCAGGAAATCGTCTCCATCAGTGAATGCCCGGTTCTGGTACAGCCCTTGCAATCGCTGCTGCCGGCATTGCTGGCTGCATTGCGTGATCTGAGCAAGCCGCAGGCTATCGGCCACGTCGAACTCTTCAGTGGTACGGCCGAGGCGGTGCTGATCCGCCACACCGCAGCCTTGTCGGAAACAGACGTGGCACGGTTGCGCAGCTTCGCCACCGACAATGGAGCGCAGCTCTGGTGGCAGGGCGAAGGTGAGCCTGAATCGGATGATCCCGCGGCGACGCTGGGTTACCGACTGGATGCCTGGGATCTGGAGCCGGCCTGGCGTCCGGGCGATTTCGTCCAGGTCAACGCGCCGGTCAATGATGCGATGGTCGCTCAGGCTCTGGAATGGCTGGATGCCGGCCAGGATGAGACAGTGCTTGATCTGTTCTGCGGGCTAGGCAATTTCAGCCTGCCGCTGGCGCGCTCGGGCGCTCAAGTAGTGGGTGTCGAGGGTGTAGAGACGATGGTTACGCGGGCGCAGGAAAATGCCCGTCGCAATGCTCTGGTGCACGCGCACTTTTATCGGGCCGACTTGTCGAAGCCGCTGGCTGACGCACCCTGGGCGCGCAATGATTTTGCCGCGGTGCTGCTCGATCCGCCGCGCGACGGCGCGCTGGAAATCGTTCGACAAATGTCGAAGCTGAAGGCGCGGCGCGTGGTCTATGTTTCATGCAATCCGGCCACCCTGGCGCGCGATGCGCGCGAGCTGGCCAGCCAGGGATATCGCCTGAAGCGTGCGGGTGTGCTGGACATGTTCCCGCAGACCGCCCACGTCGAGGCCATGGCGTTGTTCGAGCGGGGTTAGCGCTCGACGCTGCATTCTTGACAGGCGAATTGCCTGTGGTTCAACCGACCGGCACGCAGAATGCCGGCGTTCATGGCGCATTAGCTGCGCAGAAGGGAAGGTTTAGATGGTACAGGTCAGAGCGCTTCAGCCGATCAATACGGACGGTAGTATCAACCTGGATGGCTGGCTCGATCATGTGCTGGGGATGGACCCGGCACTCGACCGCGCGGCTCTTAAGGAGGCCTGCGAGTTTGCCCGCGAGGCGGAACAGCAGGCCAATGCGGCGCAGAACCTCTGGAGTGAAGGCACCTCCAGCTACCAGATCGGCCTCGAGATCGCCGAGATCCTCGCCGACCTCAAGCTGGACCAGGACAGCCTGGTCGCCGCCGTTATCTACCGTGGCGTGCGCGAAGGCAAGATCCAGTTGGCCGATGTGAACCAGCGTTTTGGCCCGGTGGTGGCCAAGCTGGTCGAAGGCGTGCTTCGCATGGCGGCGATCAGCGCCAGTCTCAACCCACGCGAATCGCTCGTGCTCGGCTCCCAGGCGCAGGTGGAAAACCTGCGCAAGATGCTGGTGGCCATGGTCGATGACGTGCGCGTCGCGCTGATCAAGCTGGCCGAGCGCACCTGTGCCATTCGCGCGGTGAAGCTGGCCGACGACGAGAAGCGTCAACGGGTGGCCCGCGAAGTCTTCGATATCTACGCGCCGCTGGCCCATCGCCTGGGCATCGGCCATATCAAGTGGGAGCTGGAGGACCTGTCTTTCCGCTACCTCGAGCCCGAGCAGTACAAGCAGATCGCCCAGCTCTTGCACGAGCGTCGCCTCGATCGCGAACAGTACATCCAGAACGTCGTGCAGCAGCTCAGGGACGAACTGACTGCGACCGGCATCCAGCCCGACATCGACGGGCGTGCCAAGCACATCTATTCCATCTGGCGAAAGATGCAGAAGAAAGGCCTGCAGTTCAGCCAGATCTACGACGTTCGCGCCGTTCGTGTGCTGGTGCCGGAAGTTCGCGATTGCTACACCGCGCTGGGGATCGTGCATACCCTGTGGCGGCACATTCCGAAGGAGTTCGACGACTACATCGCCAACCCCAAGGAGAACGGCTATCGCTCGCTGCACACCGCGGTGATCGGCCCGGAGGGTAAGGTGCTGGAGGTGCAGATTCGCACCCACGCCATGCACGAAGAGGCCGAGCTGGGCGTCTGCGCGCACTGGCGCTACAAGGGCACCGATGTCAATTCCGGCTCCGACCATTACGAGGAGAAGATCGCCTGGTTGCGTCAGGTGCTCGAATGGCACGAAGAGCTGGGCGACATCGGTGGCCTGGCCGACCAGCTGCGGGTGGATATCGAGCCGGATCGGGTCTACGTGTTCACCCCGGACGGCCATGCCATCGACCTGCCCAAGGGCGCCACGCCGCTGGACTTCGCCTATCGAGTGCATACCGAGATCGGCCACAACTGTCGCGGTGCCAAGATCAACGGGCGCATCGTGCCGCTCAACTACAGCCTGCAGACCGGCGAGCAGGTGGAGATCATCACCAGCAAGCACGGCTCGCCGAGCCGCGACTGGCTGAACCCGAACCTGGGCTACATCACCACCTCACGCTCGCGGGCGAAGATCGTCCACTGGTTCAAACTGCAGGCTCGTGACCAGAACGTCGCCGCCGGCAAGGCGCTGCTGGAGCGCGAACTGGGACGTCTGGATCTGCCGCCGGTGGACTTCGACAAGCTGGCCGAAAAGGCCAACCTGAAGAACGCCGAGGACATGTTCGCCGCCCTTGGCGCCGGCGACCTGCGCCTGGCGCACCTGGTCAACATGGCGCAGCAGCTGGTCGAGCCGGAGCGCGGTTACGACCAGCTGGAGCTGATTCCGCGGCGCTCGGCGCCGTACAAGCCGGGCAAGCGCGGCGACGTGCAGATCCAGGGCGTCGGCAACCTGCTGACGCAGATGGCCGGCTGCTGCCAGCCGCTGCCGGGCGATCCCATCGTCGGTTACATCACCCAGGGGCGCGGTGTCAGTATCCACCGTCAGGACTGCCCGTCCGTGCTGCAACTGGCCGGGCGCGAGCCGGAGCGGATCATCCAGGTCAGCTGGGGTCCTGTACCGGAGAAGACCTATCCGGTGGAAATCATGATCCGCGCCTACGACCGCGCCGGCTTGCTGCGTGACATCTCGCAGATGCTGCTCAACGAGCGCATCAACGTGCTGTCGATGAACACCCGCTCGAACAAGGAAGACAGCACCGCGCAGATGACGCTGACCATCGAGATTCCCGGGCTGAACGCCCTGGGTCGCCTGCTCAGCCGTATTTCGCAGCTGCCGAACATCATCGAAGCCAAGCGCCAAAGAGCCACGTAAGGCTCGGCACAGCGGCGGCGCCAACCGCGCCATGGTGGATGGTTGAAGCGTCATCCACCCTACGATGCAATACGGTTTTGGGGCGTTTTGCCCGAGACCGAACCGTAGGGCGGATGTCGTTTTTCACATCCACCGTGATGCCATCAGCGCCCTCACCAGCCCTCGATTCGCTGAGGAATCCATGTACCAACTCAACGATCTCCTGCACCTGATGGCCCGGCTGCGTGATCCACAGCTTGGTTGCCCGTGGGACCTGCAGCAGAACTACGCGAGCATCGTGCCGCATACGCTGGAAGAGGCCTACGAGGTGGCCGATGCCATCGAGAGCGGCGACTTCGATCATCTGCCCGGCGAGCTGGGGGACCTGCTGTTCCAGGTCGTCTACTACAGCCAGCTGGCCCGGGAGGAAGGGCGCTTCGAGTTCGCCACGGTGGTCGATGCCATCACCCGCAAGCTGATCCGTCGCCACCCCCACGTGTTCCCCGATGGCGATCTGTATGGCTCGCCGGAGCTGCCGCGCCTCGATGAAGCGGCGATCAAGCAGCGCTGGGAGGAGATCAAGGCCGAAGAGCGTGCCGAGAAAGCCGCCGCACCTGAACAATTGTCCTTGCTCGATGACGTGCCCAGCGCGCTGCCGGCGCTCAGTCGGGCCGCGAAACTGCAGAAGCGTGCGGCGCAGGTCGGTTTCGACTGGCCCGAGGCGCTGCCGGTGGTGGACAAGGTGCGCGAGGAACTCGGCGAAGTGCTGGAGGCAATGAGCGAGAACGATCCGCAGGCCATTGCCGAAGAGCTGGGTGATCTGCTGTTCGTTGTGGTCAACCTGGCGCGGCATCTCAAGGTCGATCCTGAGAACGCCTTGCGTGCCGCGAATGGCAAGTTCGAGCGGCGTTTTCGCTTCATCGAGCAGGCCTTGCGTGAAGCGGGGCGGCCAATCGAGAACTGCGATCTCGAAGAGCTTGACGCGCTCTGGGGCGAGGCGAAGAAGGCCGAACGATCGCCGTCCTGCGCCTAACTGCACTTTCCGGGTGGATGTGGCTTTTCACATCCACCACAATGCCGCTCGGTGGGCGGCCGAAGCGTCCACCCGCGTCCCACTTGAACTCACGACGAGACGAGCCGAAACATGAGTCTTTCCCTCCGTGATCAGCTGCTCAAAGCCGGGCTGGTCAACGAAAAGCAGGCCAAGCAGGCCGTCAAGCAGAAGCAGAAGCAGCAGCGCCTGGAGAAGAAAGGCCAGGTCGAGAAGGATGATTCGCAGCGCGAAGCGGCACTGAAGGCGCAGGCGGAAAAGATCGCCCGCGATCAGGAGCTCAACCGCCAGCAGCAGCAAAAGGCCGAACAGAAGGCCCGTACAGCGCAGATCAAGCAGTTGATCGAGACCAGCCGTCTGCCGAAGCTGACCACCGAGGATTACTACAACTTCGTCGACGACAAGAAGGTCAAGCGGCTGTCGGTGAACAAGCTGATGCGTGAAAAGCTGGCCAGCGGCTCGCTGGCAATCGTTCGTCATGGCGGCGGCTACGAAGTGATCCCGCGTGAAGCGGCGCTTAAGATTCAGGAGCGCGACCCGCAGCGGGTGGTGCAGCTCAACATCCGCACCGAGGAGCCGGATGCCGACGATCCCTACGCCGCCTATCAGGTGCCGGACGACCTGATGTGGTAATCCGCTGGGGCAGGTCGGCCGCCCGACGGAAGGTTGGATAGAAAGCGCCTGCCCCGACCTCTACTACAGACCAGCCCGCAGCTGCGGGTTAATGCAGTGGAGGACGTTATGGACGCTCGATCGAATCGCTATTTCCACGCCGCCGATACCGATGGCTGGCACGCCGCCGGCATTCCAGGTGATCCGGAGGAGCCAGGCGTTCCCACCCAGCCGTCCGAGCCCGGCGAGCCCACCGTGCCCGATCAGCCACCGCCAGCGCCGGTGGCATAAGCCGGTCGACTGTCCCTTTCTTGCGTGACGGCGTCGCAGCGCTCCGGCGCCGCGATGACGTCTTACTCGCCGAACGGGTAAGTATCCGGTACGACGCTCGCATCGATGTCCTGCGGGCCGATGGGCGTCACCGCCTGCGTCTGGTCGAACCAGATCAACGCATCGAACTGCTCGGCAAGGATGGCGCGGAAGTAGTGACTCTGTCGCTCGGTCAGCGGCCGGTAGATGACGCCAATCGCACGCTCAAGCCGTGGATGGCTGAGCGCCTTGCGAAATTCGCCGCGATCATCGCGCCAGTCGGTCAGCGAGGCCGGCACGCCGGCACGCAGAAAAAGCTGCTCCCAGCTGTCCGAGCGTGACGGGATGACCTGCTTGATTTGCATCGGTTCGTCCCAGTTGGCCGCCGCTGCCACCTCGCCGCGATCGGTTGCCATGCCGATCAGTACTGCGTCGCGACCGAAGGCGGTGCGGCAGAGTTCGCCGATGTTGAACTCGCCACCCCAGCCCATCGAAGTCGCCGCAGCATTGCCGATATGCGAGTTGTGCGCCCAGATTACCGCTTTCGCGTTTGCCCCGCGGTGGTCGAGCAGAGCCCGCAGGGTGTCGAACATGTGGCGGTCGCGCAGATTCCAGGATTCTGTCGAGCCGCGGTACATCGCCCGGTAGTAACTCTCCGCGGCAAGTACCACCCGCGCGTTGCGCTCGGTGTTGAAGAAGCGTTCACCATCCTGGCCGATATATTCGAGACGCTGGGCGAGCAGGGCCTGCAGCTGTTCGATCACTGCCTTTTCGCAGGTTGGCTGGCCGAGCATGACGTTTCGACCGTAGTCGGCCGGGTCTTCATGCCAGGGGCTCAGACAGCCATAGCGCTGGCGCGCATCCGCCGCGGCTTCAGGGTCGGTGTGGTCGAGGTAACGCAGCACCTCGCGGATCGAGCTGCCTAGGCTGTAAACGTCCAGGCCGCGAAACTCGACGCGCCGTGCGGCATCAAGTGCAGCATTGTGCTCGTGCAGCCAGCGGACAAAAGCGCCGACTTCGCGATTGCGCCACATCCAGGTCGGGAAGCGTTTGAACGCATCCTCTGTCCAGGCGACCGATTCACGCTGGCGACAGTAGCAGTCGATTCGCGCGGCATCGGGCCAATCCGCCTCGACCGCGACGATGGAAAAACCATGGCGCTCGATCAGGCGCCGGGTGATCGCGGCCCGGGCGCGGTAGAACTCAGAGGTGCCGTGGCTGGCTTCACCGATCAGCACCACCCGAGCGTCGGCGAAGCGTTCGAATGCATCGGCGAAGCGCGGGCCATCCAGAGCGGGCAGTGGTTCGGCGTGCTGGCGCAGCAAGCTCACCAAATGCTCTTCGGACGGTTCGGTAATGCGTAGAGGCGAGGCATTCATATTCCCGACTCCATGGTGTTTGCATACGGATGACCGGGGCGTCCGCATGGTTGTTCCTGGCAATTCAATTAAAGCTGCTAACTTTGAAGTGAGGGACCGAACTGCCGACGCCGGATGGGTCTAAAAACTTACAAAAACCAAAATGGGCGTTATTACGTTCACACGGGTTTCTTTAAGGCGAGGGGCACTTTCATGACGACTTGGATCATTGCGTACAACAAAGACGGCAACACCGCGACACTGAAGATCGACTCGGCCCACCAGCCGGATATCGATGAGGCTGTGGAGCTGGTGAGTCGCAAGGCAGAAGAGCTGTATCCGGATCAGGAGATCGAGCACGAGCACGAGCCCGATCTGGAGGACACCCCGGCCACACGCCTGGCCGAGCGTTATGGCATCACCATCACGGGCATATCCCAGGCCTGACGGGCGCAGGGCGTCTCAGCGGCCAGACCTCTCCATCCCCGATCACATAAATCTGCCAGTTGTCTTCGGCTGCCACCGTCATCGTTCCGGTGAAGTTGCCAAAGGCCGGCAGCAGGCTGAGCCGCGCTCCGATGCAGAAGCACGGCAGGCGCAGGCGCTGGCGGCCGCGGCCATGTAGCTGAAAGGCTGGATGTACGTGGCCAGCGAGTACGTGATGGGTCGGATGCGGGTCCGGCTCATGCTGCAGGGCATAGGGGCCGAGCAGTAACGGTTCGCTGACTACGCTTATGTCCAACTCGCGCGGTGGGTCGCCGGCACGGCGGTCGTGGTTGCCACGCACCAGCGTGATGTCCAGTTGCGCATGTTGCGCACGCCATTCGGCCAGACGGGCCAGCGTGGATGGTGCACGGGACTCCGGCGCGTGCAGGAAATCACCGAGAAAGATCAGCTGGCGGCAGGCGTACCGCGCCAGCAGATCGTCCAGCTGGCGCAGGTTAGCGTCGGTGGTGCCGTGGGGCACGGGCTGGCCCAGGCGCCGGTAGGCTGCGGCCTTGCCGAAATGTATATCTGCTATCAGCAACGCCTGCTGCTCAGGCCAGTAGACGGCCTTTTCCGCAAGCAGCCAGAGCGTACGGCCGGCCAGTTCGATGGGCTGGTAAGGATTCATGTGAGACATGGGCGTGCTGAGGCTAGCGTCATGGGGCGCGTTTCGGCTTCCTGAGGCGTGGCGTGCCGTCCTTGGTCTGCCGCGGTTTGCGCTTGGGCGCGGTTTCACGTTCGACCATGATGCTGGCATTCGCTTCTGGCTGATAGCCGCCGGGACCAGCCGCCTTGTCCAGCTCGGCGACCACGCGGCGGATGCGGTCGGCGAGTTTTTCCGAGGTCATGCTCTCGCGGAAACGTTCGACCATCAACGGGAAAGCTAGGGGTGTCGTGCGTTTGACCTGGTGTATGTCCAGCTGTCGTTGCTGCAACCGCTTCAGTGTCTGCTGCAGCCGCTCGACCTCCAGTTCCTGACGCAGCACTTCTTCTTCGGCCTGGGTCAGCAGCAGGTTGGCCGGGTCGTACTGGCGGAAGACGTCAAAGAACAGTCCGCTGGAAGCCTGCAGCTGACGCGCGCTTTTCTGCGCTCCGGGGTAGCCGGAAAACACCAAACCTGCGATGCGCGCGATCTCACGAAAACGGCGGCGCGCCAGCTCACTGGCATTGAGGCTGGCGAGCACGTCTTGCAGCAGGTCGTTTTCACTGAAAAGCGCCGGCGTCAGCCAGTGCAGCCAGTCCACCTCGGTGGCCGAAAGCAGTTCGAAGCCATAGTCGTTGACCGCGATGGAAAAGGTCAGCGGCTGCCGTTGGCCCATGCGCCAGGCCAGCAGGCTGGCCAGGCCCAGGTGCACATGGCGCCCGGCGAAGGGGTAGAGGAACAGGTGCCAGCCTTCGCGGGACTTCATCACCTCGGCCAGCAAGGTGGTCTTGGTGGGCAGCGCCGACCAGTCCATCTGGACGCGAAGCAGCGGTTCGACCAGGCGCATTTCGGGCGTGCTGAACTGCTCGCGCGAGGCAGCACCGAGCTGCTCGACCACGGCATCGGCCAGCTCGCTGGATAGCGGCATGCGCCCGCCGTTCCAGCGCGGCACGGCAGCCTTCTTGCCCGTCGCGCGGCTGACGTAGGCGGTCATGTTCTCGACCCGCACCAGTTCCAGCAGGCGACCGCCGAAGAGAAAGTTATCGCCGGGGCGCAGGCGCGCGATGAAACCTTCCTCGATGCTGCCCAGCGAACGCCCGCTGCCGCCCTTGGCCCAGAACTTCACCGTCAGGCTGGCGTCGCTGACGATGGTGCCGATGCTCATACGATGGCGCAGCGCCACGCGGCGACTGGGTACTTTCCAGAGGCCGGTGTCGTCCGGCTCCACACGCTGGTAATCCGGGTAGGCGGTCAGGGAATGCCCGCCGTGCCGCACGAAGGCCAGCGCCCATTGCCAGTGATCGCCAGTGAGATCGCGGTACGACCAGGCCTGCCTAACCTCATCGAACAATTCTTCCGGACGAAACCCACCGCCCAGCGCCATGCTCACCAGGTGCTGCACCAGTACGTCCAGTGGTCGATGGGGCGCGCTGCGGGCTTCGATGCGGCGTTCGGCGATCGCGATCTGGGCGGCAGCGGCTTCCACAACTTCGACGCTGTGTGTAGGCACCAGCGTGACGCGGGAAGTCCGACCCGGCGCATGCCCGGAGCGACCGGCCCGCTGCATCAGCCGAGCCACGCCCTTGGGCGAACCGATCTGCAGGACCCGCTCGACGGGTAAAAAATCGACGCCGAGATCCAGGCTCGAGGTGCAGACCACCGCTTTCAGCGCACCTTGTTTGAGGCCCAGCTCCACCCAGTCGCGTACCTCGCGAGCGAGCGAGCCGTGGTGCAACGCGATCAGCCCCGCCCAGTCCGGCCGCGCGCCGAGGATCGCCTGGTACCAGATTTCCGACTGGGAGCGGGTATTGGTAAAGACCAGCGTTGTGGCAGCCGAGTCGATCTGCTCGACCACTTGCGGCAGCATGCGCAGCCCGAGATGGCCGGCCCATGGGAAGCGTTCGATGCTCGGCGGCAGCAAGGTATCGACACGCAGATCCTTGTCGACCCGACCTTGCACCAGCTTGCCGCGCCCCGGATGCAACAACACCTCCAGCGCATGGGGCTGGTTGCCGAGGGTCGCCGACAGCCCCCACACGATGAGCTCCGGCATCCACTGACGAAGCCGCGCCAGCGCCAGTTGCAGCTGCACGCCACGCTTATTGCCCAGCAGCTCATGCCACTCGTCCACCACCAGCATGCGCAGGCCCGAGAAGGCCTGGCGCGCATCGGCACGGGTCAGCAGCAGGGTCAGGCTTTCCGGTGTGGTCACCAGCGCGGTGGGTAGCCGTCTTCCCTGGCGCGCGCGTTCTGAACTGCTGGTGTCGCCGGTACGCAGGCCGATGCTCCAGTTGATCTCGAGGTCTTCTAACGGTGCTTGCAGAGCACGCGCGGTATCGGCCGCCAATGCGCGCATCGGGGTGATCCAGAGCACCGTCAAAGGCGCTGGCTTGTCCGTCGCGCTGGAAGAGGGTGCCTTGGTCGCAAAGCGATTCAGGGCTCCGAGCCAGACAGCGTAGGTCTTGCCGGAGCCGGTGGTGGCGTGCAGCAGCCCCGATTCACCATGGTCTATCGCTTGCCACACCTCCTGCTGGAACGGGAAGGGTTGCCAGGCACGGCTGGAAAACCAGCCCGCAGCGAGGCTCTCAGCCCCGTCCTTCACCCCCTCTCCCGGAGGGAGAGGGGAGTGATCGTGTGGCTGCTCGGCATCTTCGCCTGGCACTGCTCCGCTCTTGCTCCCTCTCCTTCTGGGAGAGGGTTGGGGTGAGGGCTGAGCGGGTGCCGGGTGCCTTGGTTTCATCCCAGCAATTCCCGCAGGGTGGTCAGGGTATCGGCCTCATCCACCGGCTTGTCGAGGCGCCAGCGCAGCATGCGGGGGAAGCGCACGGCGATGCCGCTTTTGTGCCGGCTGCTGGCGGCGATGCCTTCGAAGCCCAGCTCGAACACCAGAGTCGGCGTCACGCTGCGCACGGGGCCGAACTTCTCCACGGTTGTCTTGCGCACGATGGCGTCGACTTTGCGCATCTCCTCGTCGGTAAGCCCGGAATACGCCTTGGCGAAGGGCACCAGCTTGCGCTCCGGGTCGCCCGGCTCGCCGTCCCAGACGGCAAAGGTGTAATCGGTGTAGAGGCTGGCGCGGCGGCCATGACCGCGCTGGGCATAGATCAGCACGGCATCGACGGAGTAGGGGTCGATCTTCCATTTCCACCAGACGCCGACGTCCTTGGTCCGACCGACGCCGTACTGGGCGGCGCGCGCCTTGATCATCATGCCTTCCACGCCCAACGAGCGGGAGGATTCGCGCTGGCGGGCCAGGTCCTGCCAATCCGTTCCACTCACCAGCGGCGAAAGCATCAGCTGCGGGCTGGGGCATTGGCCTACGACCGCCTCGAGCTGCTGGCGGCGTTCGCGGTGCTCGCGCTGCCGCCAGTCGTCGCCCTGCCATTCCAGCAGGTCGTAGGCGAGCACCGCCACCGGCGCATCCTGCAGTACCTTGGCGGTCAGGTTCTTGCGGCCGATGCGCTGTTGCAACAGGGCGAAGGGTTGTACGCCGAAGCGTTCGGTTGTGTCGGTATCACCGCGGTCCGGCTGCTCGAAGAGTTCGGTTGCTGGGTCGCCCGGCGCGTGCTTCCAGACCAGGATCTCGCCGTCGATCACCGTGCCATCCGGCAGTTCGCTGGCCAGCTCGCAGAGTTCCGGGAAGCGCTCGCTGACCAGCTCTTCGCCACGCGACCAGACCCAGATCTGCCCGTCGCGCTTGACCAGCTGGGCGCGGATGCCGTCCCACTTCCATTCGACGAACCAGTTCTCCGGCGCGCTGAGCAGGGTGTCGAACTCCTCGACCGGGGCCTGCAGCGGATGGGCGAGAAAGAAGGGGTAGGGCTGGCCGCCGCGCTGCGCATGTTCGTGTTCGGACTCGTCGGCAATCAGCGCGAGGTAGCCTTCGGCGCTGGGACGGTGCGAAAGGTCGGTATAGCCAACCAGCCGCTGCGCGACCCGTTTCGGATCGAGATCGACCAGCGAGGCCAGCGCACGGGTGACCAGCAATTTCGAGACGCCCACACGAAAGGCGCCGGTGATCAGTTTGATGCAGACCATCAGGCTGAGCCGGTCCAGCTGCGCCCATAGTGCCGGCAAGCGCTCGGCCAGCTCCTCTGGTGGCAGACCGCGCAAGGGCAGTAGCTTGTCCTGCATCCATACGGCGAGGCCATCGTCGGAGCTGTGCTTGGCCTCGGGCATCAGCAGCGAGATGGTTTCGGCCATATCACCGACGGCCTGATAGCTTTCCTCGAACAGCCATTCCGGTAGCGCAGAAACTTTCATGGCGGTTTCGCGCAATACCTTGGTCGGCACAAGTTGGCGAGGTCGACCGCCGGAAAGGAAGTAGACCGCCCAGGCGGCGTCGGCCGGATCGGCCTCGCGGAAATAGTCGCGCATTGCCGCGAGCTTGGCGTTGCTCGAGGTGGTCGCGTCGAGGCGGCTATAGAGAGTGGCGAAGGCTTTCATGCGGCGCCTCCGTACCGGTGTGGTGCGGCCGGTTTGCGCGCAAGCTCGCTCCTACAAGGCGGCGTGGTGATCCGCCTAGTCATTCGGCCTCCTGGGTGTTCGCGTCGTCTTCGTCGCCATATTCGGTCTCGAAGGCCTGCGCATCGAGCCCGCGCATCTCACGCAGATAACGGACCAGGATCGGAACGGAACCGTGGGTGACCATCACCCGCTCGGCGCCGGTCTGCTCGATGGCCCAGAGCAGGCCCGGCCAGTCGGCGTGATCGGAGAGCACGAACCCACGGTCGACACCACGCCTACGGCGGGTGCCGCGCAACATCATCCAGCCGCTGGCGAAGGCATCGGCATAGTCACCGAAACGGCGCATCCAGGTGCTGCCGCCAGCCGACGGCGGGGCGAGGATGATGGCACGCTTCAGGCGAGGGTCGCCCTTTTTCAGGTCGCCGGCATAAACGGTCGGTGGAAGATAGACGCCGCCTTCGCGATAGACCTTGTTCAGTGGCTCCACCGTGCCATGGACGACGATGGTGCCGATGCTTTCATCCAATCCGTGAAGGATGCGCTGCGCCTTGCCGAAGGCGTAGCAGAACAGCACCGAGGCGCGCCCGGCTGCGGCGTTGGCGCGCCACCAGTCATTGATGTCGCGGAATACCTCGGCCTGGGACGGCCATTTGTAGATCGGCAAACCGAAGGTCGATTCGGTAATGAAGGTGTGGCAGCGCACCGGCTCGAACGGGGCGCAGGTGCCGTCCGGCTCGACCTTGTAGTCGCCTGAGGCCACCCAGACTTCACCCTTGTATTCCAGTCGCACCTGAGCCGAGCCGAGCACATGGCCGGCCGGGTGGAAGCTGAGCTTTACGCCGTGATGTTCGATGGATTCCCCATAGGCCAGCGTTCGCAGCGGCATATCTGCGGCGATGCGTGAACGCAGAATGCCTTCGCTGTCGCTTGAAGCCAGGTAATGGCCCATGCCCCAGCGCGCGTGGTCGCCGTGGGCGTGGGTGATGACGGCGCGATCGACCGGACGCCAGGGATCGATGTAGAAATCACCGGGTGGGCAGTAGAGGCCTTCGGGACGAGCAACGACAAGATCCATGACGACTGGCAGTTCGATGGGCTTGCAGGGTTGGAGCCCGGCGAGGCGTTTGGAGTTCGCTCGCCAGGCTATGGCAGGGGCAGGCCCGTTCAATGAACGGGCTGCAGGGCTGGTCGGAAATCAGCGGATTCGTCCTTCCTGCAACTCCAGGTCCTCCTTGGCGAAGTCGTCCACGTCGATGACTTTGCGCCGTGCGAGCTCTGCCATCTGCAGCTGCTCGGCCTCCACGGCATCTATGACGCCGGCAGCCAGCGCGGCATCGATCGAACTTTCGCCAGCGGCCGGCATGACCGCGCCGGACTTGAGCGCCTTGGCCAGCTTCTTCGCTGCGTCCTGGCTGGTGGCGAGGATTTCGAAAGCGTGCTTCAGCGCGCCGAGCGGCTGCTCGGGGTCCTGCGGGCGGTGCATGCCGTCGAGGATGCGTTCCAGCGCCGGATCGCCTTCAGGGCGGCCGAGCAGGGCGGCGACTTCGGCGTCGAGCGTGTCCGATGGCCCCTTGTGCCGCGCACCGAAGGGGAACACCAGCGCATGCAGCAGGTGTCCGAGGATGCGGTTGGGGAAGTTGGCCAGCACGTCCTGCAGGGCTGATTCGGCCTTCTCCAGGCAATCCTCCAGCGCCCAGCGCAGCAGCGGCTCCTGTTCGGTTGGATGGCCGAGGTCGTGGAACTGTTTGAGCGCCGCCGAGGCGAGGTAGAGATGGCTGAGCACGTCGCCCAGGCGCGCCGACAGCCGTTCGCGCCGTTTGAGCTCGCCGCCCAGCAGCATCATCGACAGATCGGCCAGCATGGCGAAGGCTGCGGCGATGCGGTTGAGCGCGCGGAAGTGGGGTTGCGTGACGCTCGTCCCCGGCACACGCCCCATCAGGCCGAAGCTCAGACCCAGCAGCAGGGTGCTGGCCGTGTTGCTGACGGCGAAGCCGATATGCTGCATCAGCAGGTCATCGAATTTCACCACCGCGGCTTCGCGATCCGGCTCGTGGACCAGCTCCATTTCCTTGAGCACGAACGGATGGCAGCGAATCGCGCCCTGGCCGAAGATCATCAGGTTGCGCGAGAGGATATTGGCACCTTCCACGGTGATCGAGATCGGCGCTGACAGCCACATCCGGCCGAGGTAGTTGTTCGGCCCGAGGATGATGCCCTTGCCGCCGTGGATATCCATGGCGTCGGTGATGCAGGCGCGGCCGCGTTCGGTGAGGTGGTACTTGAGAATGGCCGACAGCACCGAGGGCTTTTCGCCCAGGTCGACGGCGTTGGCGGTGAGGATACGTGCCGCGTCCATCAGCCAGGCGTTGCCGCCGATGCGCGCCAGCGGTTCCTGGATGCCTTCGAAGGCGGCGAGCGGCACGTTGAACTGCTCGCGGACCTGCGCATAGCGACCGCTCACGTAGCTGCAGACCTTGGCGGCGCTGGTGCCGGTCGCCGGCAGGGAGATCGAGCGGCCGACCGACAGGCAGTTCATCAGCATCATCCAGCCTTTGCCGATCATGTCGCGGCCGCCGATGATGGCTTCCAGTGGCACGAAGACGTCCTTGCCCCAGTTCGGCCCATTCATGAAGGCTGCGCCCAGCGGCAGATGGCGACGGCCGATCTCAACGCCGGGCGTGTCGGTGGGGATCAGCGCCAGGCTGATGCCGAGCTCTTCTTCATCGCCCAGCAGGTGGTCCGGGTCGTAGGTCTTGAAGGCCACGCCGAGCAGCGTCGCCACCGGGCCGAGGGTGATGTAGCGCTTCTCCCAGTTCAGGCGCAGGCCGAGCACTTCCTCGCCTTGCCATTTGCCGCGGCAGATCACGCCGCTGTCGTTCATGGCGCCGGCATCGCTCCCGGCGTAGGGGCCGGTGAGGGCGAAGCAGGGGATGTCGGTGCCGTTGGCCAGGCGTGGCAGGTAGTGGTTGCGTTGCTCCTCGGTGCCGTAGTGCATCAGCAGCTCGGCCGGGCCGAGGGAGTTGGGCACCATCACGGTGCTGGCAAGGTCGCCGCTGCGGGTGGCGAGCTTCATCACGATCTGCGAATGGGCATAGGCGGAGAAGCCCTTGCCGCCATATTCCTTGGGGATGATCAGGGCAAAGAAGCCCTCGGCCTTGATGTAGTCCCAGGCGGCGGGCGGCAGGTCCATGCGCTGGGCGATATCCCATTCGCTGACCAGGGCGCAGAGGGTTTCGGTAGGGCCGTCGAGAAAGGCCTGTTCTTCATCCGTGAGGCGCGCCTTCGGATAGCCGAGCAGGGTGTCCCACGCCGGGCGGCCGCTAAAGAGTTCGCCGTCCCACCAGACGGTACCGGCGTCGATGGCGTCGCGCTCGGTGGCGGAAATCGGCGGTAGCACCTTCTTGAACCAGTCGAACATCGGCCCGCTGAAGTACTTGCGGCGCACGTCTGCGACCAATAGAGGCACCGCAATGGCGATCAAGGCGAGCCAGAGCAGGAATACCACCACCCCGGAGGTGTCGGCAGCGGTCATGAAGACCAGGTAGGTGGCGACGAACACCAGTGCCGGCACCGGCGACAGGCGCAGGTGGGCGATTACGGCAATGCCGAGCAGTAGAACCAGCAACCAGAGCAGCGTCATGAGTCTTATCCTTTCAGGTTCGAACAGCTTCCGTCTTCAGCATAGGCGCTTGCGCCGCTGCAGCGAAGGGACGAGGTATCGCCGCCGGCCAACGGGCGGCGACGGGGGATGGTTCAGCTCGGCCGGGCGCCGAGCATTTGCGTGTCGGCATCGTCGGCGTTCTGGTTGGCTGCCGGCTTTTCCTGCGGCACGCCGGCAACATTGATTTCCGGCAATCGCCCACCGATGAATTCGATGCTGCGGGTGGGGAAGGCGAACTGCACGTCCATGTCGCGAATGCCCTGCAGCAGGGCGAGGTTGATCGCCTGCTGGGTGTCCATGTACTTGTTGTAGTCCGAGACCTGCATGATGTAGACGACCTCGAAGGTCAGCTGGCTGTCGTCGAAGCCGAGGAAATGCGCGCGGTCGAACTTCGCCACTTCGATGCCTTCGATGATGCGCTTCACCAGTTCTGCCACCTCTTTCACCTTTTCGGTTGGCGTGTCGTAGGTGATGCCGAACTTGAAGACGATCCGCCGCGTGTTCATGCGCTTGTAGTTGTGCACGATCTGCCGCAACAGGTCGGCGTTGGATACGACCACCTGTTCGCCGCTGAGGGCGCGAATGCGCGTGGTTTTCAGGCCGATGTGCTCGATGTTGCCGGCCACCTCGCCGAATACCACGAAGTCACCTATCTCGAACGGCTTGTCCACGCCGATGGACAGTGAGGCGAAGATGTCGCTGAGCAGCGTCTGTACTGCCAGGGCGATGGCGATACCGCCAACGCCGAGGCTGGCGACCATGGCGGTGATGTCGACACCCAGGTTGGCGAGGATCGATAGCAGCATCATGGTCCAGACCACGATACGGATCATGATGCCGATGATGGTGGTGGTGACCGGATTGCGAGCCTTGCCGTCGCGGGTCAGGCTCTCCATCCACAGGCGCACACCGGTGTCCATCCACAGCGCGAACTGGAACGCGAGGGCGATGAACCAGCCGTGGGACATTGTCGATTCCCAGCGAGGCGACAGTTCAACCGTCTTCAGTGCGATCAGCAGTGAGAACGCCAGGATCAGCAGATTGCTGGTGCGTGAAAGCAGTTCGGCGGTGATGCCGAGGAACTTGGTCTTGGACCCGGTTGCGAGTTTGTTGAGGCGCCTGGTGACGATCCCAAGGATGGTGCGCAGGACCAGGTAGCTGACGATGGTGATCCCCAGCACGATAGCCAGGTTGATCCAGAGTGTCTCGTTGAGCAGGGCGTCCCAGTTCATTCATATCCTCCGATAAGGGTGCGCATGATGCAGCGAAGACCACGTTTTTCAGTGGTCCTCGCTGCTCATAAGTTCCCTATGTCGGCGGTCGGATGGGTGGTGCTAGCGGGCTCGGTGGTTGCGTTGGTGCTATCAGTCGCTCGGTAAGGAAGTGGCGAGCTCGTCGTAGCCGCCGGCGTTAATGACCTGTGTGTAGCCGAGCTTCTCGAGCACGTCCTGCGCTTCGGAGGCGCGTCGGCCGCTGCGGCAGTAGAGCACGACCGGTGTGTCCTTTTCCGGGGCCAGTGTTCCGATCCGCTCGGCGATATCCGGAGTCTCGATGCGGACCGCGCCGGGCAGCGCTCCTTCGGCGAACTCGTCAGCAGTCCTTACATCGATCAGTACGGTGTCGGCTCGCTGCAGCATCTGCACGGCGGTGGGCTGATCGATCTCGCCAGCCGAAGCGTGCAGGCTCAGAGCCAGCAGTAGGGAAAGAATCGGGGCGCGCATGGGAACTCCTCGCAGCGCGCCGGTGGCGCGCTCAGCTGAATATACGGGTCAGGTTGGGCAGGATGAGAATCACTGCCGTGGCAATGACGATCAGTGTCGCCTGCCGAAATTTCTTCTGCTTGAGCATGACATGGCCTTTTATTCTTGTGTGTAGCGATTATCGCCTTGCCGAAGGGCGGAGACGGTACGTGACCGCGGTTTCCAGAATCCGACGCCGGTAAACGAGACGTGCTGGACATTCGCCCAGACTCAAGAGAAAGCAATTTCCGCACCAGCGAACGCTCTAGAGATGGAGCTGGTCGCTTCTTTTGGTTGTCTTCCGTTTTACACCGCATCGGAGGACAGACAATGAACAAGCCGAAGTTACCGCTAGTGTCCTGAGCGGTTAGTTCAATAATCTATTTTTCATCGCGCCCAGTTTAGCTTTGTGCACTGAGCTGATGATCGATTCGGCCGTTTTATTCCATTTGAATGGCTTGGCGGAAAGCTCGTTGTG
>NZ_JACXXG010000024.1 GCF_014764705.1 Stutzerimonas kunmingensis | reverse complement strand
GATTAGGACTTGCCACTGTTCTGCGGTGCGGTGTTTTCTCATGGAAATAACCTCGCGTTGTTGAATGCGAGGTCACTCTAGGGCGGAAGTCAGCGGGATGGCAGGATGTCTTGGAATGAACGCTTACCACTGTTCTGCGGTGCGGTGTTTTCTCATGGAAATAACCTCGCGTTGTTGAATGCGAGGTCACTCTAGGGCGGAAGTCAGCGGGATGGCAGGATGTCTTGGAATGAACGCTTACTCTGGCTCAGCCTTAGCTCAACACCATTACCCAGGCTCAGCACGATATTCCAGCCGCTTCCGGGAGAGGCCGAGTCATCCATCAGCGATGACAGATCCAGGAAGCTGGCATAACCAGAATCCGCAGCCTCACCGACCGGCTGACTCAACAGGCGCTTGCGCCAACTACAGAAGCTGGCATAACCGAGTTTGTGCTCCTTGCAGAACTGCGTGGCCGACAGGCCGCTGTCACGCTGCTGACCGATTAGGACTTGCCACTGTTCTGCGGTGCGGTGTTTTCTCATGGAAATAACCTCGCGTTGTTGAATGCGAGGTCACTCTAGGGCGGAAGTCAGCGGGATGGCAGGATGTCTTGGAATGAACGCTTACTTCGAAACGGCGGAACAGCATGGGGAGGTCTGCTTCGTGGCGAGGTGGGCGAACGTCGTTCGCAATACGACCGCGCGGGCGCGGCATCCCGGTTGGACGCCCGGAGCCCGCGAGCGTTTCGCCAACCACCTGCCCTGCCCATCGATTCGCTACGCCACTCAGCCTCCTCTGCCGACAGCGCGCATGCGTAGGGTGGAAAACGGCGAAGCCTTTTCCACGCGTTACGTCCGGGCTACCTCGCTAACGTTTGGTTAAGGGGGCGGGCTTTAGCCCGTCCCAGTGAGTGCAGCGAACGATTTGAACCGTTTGTTAGAGTTCTGCTATTTAATTTGTTGATAGTTTCTGCTTCATAGCTTTTCTGTAGCTTTCTTGTTTTTCGTTAATTTCTTGGCATTTACTGGCGGAGAGTTCAAGGGCGGAGATGATATCTGGGTCATTCCGTTCAATCTTGGATTGCCAGTTTGTTAATGCTGAATTATAAATTGAGTCAGCTGTAGAGTTTATATTCTCAGGTTTCCAGTTGGCTTCGGAAAGAGCGCCCATTGTGGCGATCCTCCAGCCATTGGCTTTTTGATGGAAGTTTTCTGCACTTGCAGGCTTTCCTTGTGCAGCCAAAATTTGGCTAGTGAATTCCAGCATACCTGCACATGCGCCTAGGGCCTGTGCGTCATCATATGCTGCGGATTGGTTAGCAAGGCAGCTTATTGAATAAATTGGTAGCAGTAGGATAAATGCTTTAAGCATGTGTTGCTTTTTTGTATTCATGTAGCACCTCGGGCAAATGGCAACTCTAACGTTTGAGCTCAGCGGGCGGCGAAGCCGTCCGCTGGAGCGAATGGTTAGGCATCGCTTATGGACTTAATTCGACTACTGCGACATAAGAGGAACCTTGGCCCACTGATCATTTCCTTTGTCGTGCAAGACATCGATCAAGTTTATTGGTTTCGTCCCTTGCCTGTGAAACTGAAAGGTCAACGGGTGAGTGGGAGTAAGTGAACTGGACATCGGCCTCATGATCACAGCGTTGGCTGTCCCGCCTTCGTTCAGTTGAAAGGCGTTCGCTCTGAACAAGCTGTTTATTCCAGGGTGCCCTTTTATCCACCAAGAAATCTCGTCCTTCTCGTTCATGACAGGGAAGGCGAAATTCGGATTTGGCTCCATCATGTGGGAGGCATGGACTGTAATTTCAATTGTGTTGTCGTTCGGTGTGGCTATCGAATAGGTTAGATTCGAGAAGCCTTGGTGTTGCGGCGTAAAAGAAGCGCTTCCTTGGGCAACGCTGACAATCTGAGCTATCGCTGCCTCAAGACCTATGGTGTGCATGTCGATAAATAGTGTCTGCCTTAGAACAGCGGGCATGTCGCTGCCATCGACTCGAATAGGTACGAGGCGGGTCTTCCCCTTACTCGCCGCGTAAAGAGCGTTTTGCCACTCCAACTTAACCATGCCACTTGCGAGGCTGGTCGCGGATACGAAGAAGAAGACGAATTCTGGGGCTTCAAGACCCCTGCTCATTTGGTCAATAATCCCATCGCCAGGGTGAATGGACCACGAGTCGTAAAAAACGTCTTGTTGGCCAAAGATGTCAGACAGCCTTAATGCGACGGGTTCGACCAAGGGCTTGTCGTTGTAGTTGTGGCTCAGAAATATCTTTGGAGACATGGAGAAGGGTCCTGTTTTTTGCGGGTGGCGAGCGAGACGGTTGAATTCTGATGCCTAACGATAAGCTAAGGGGCGGGCTTTAGCCCGTCCCAGCGAACGAAGTGAGCGGATTTGAGCGACTTGTTATACGCTTCACTTGGATATGTGTTCTGGGCCGAAAACCGCAAAGATTTGTACTAAGTTGAACCATGCAATTCTTTTTTCTTCCTCTGGAATGTTGAGGCTAGAAATTATTTCGTTGGCAGATCTTTGAATTTGTACGCATAGGCTTTTAGTGAACATGGCCAGCTTGGAAAGAGTTCGGAAATTTCTTCGAATTCACTTAAGTACTCTAACTCAAGGTCAGCATCGAGCCATTGTGCGTGCTTTATAATTTAGTTTTTATGTAATGGGACGACTTCTTCAAAAATTAATTTCATTTCAGCAGGGCTTAATTTCTATTTCGTTAAGACTTGAGTGTACATGTGATTCTCTGTGCGTATAGCTATAATTAGACACCAACTGGTGTATAAGACGACCGACGGAACTGGTGCATAACATTCCCTCGCCAACTAGCCGAACAGCTCTAGGGCGGGTTCTCCAAAGGTGTCGGCACCTGCCCGGAATTTTATACCTCATACTATTCGGCCAGGTTCGGGTGAAAAAACAGAACAGATTTATTTTCATTCATGCACAACCCTCCTGCATCGCCCCAAGCCCTTCCTTCACCCCGCCAATCGCCTCCTGCACTCGCTTCGTAAAATCTGAGTGCTCTTGGTAGGTCATCACCAACCGATCAATCGCTCTTGTCATCGCCACATACAGCAACCGCGCTTCATCCGCTTCCGCTTCGCCCTTCTTCGGCATTTCGCCTAAGCCGGGTATCAGCACCAGCCCGAACTCCAGGCCTTTGCTGGAGTGCATGCTGACGATCTTGACGCTGTCTTCACTGCCGTAGAGTTCGCTGCGGGCTTTTGAGTTGGCGCCGGAGGCGTAGGCGATACCCGCCTGGGTCAGGGCATGTTCTGCTGCCTGGGCTTGGGAGCTGCTGCGGTAGATGATGGCCATGTCGCTCAGCACTCGGCCATTGGCCTGTTCGTCGCGGATGCGGGTGACGAGGCAGTCCCATTCCTGCCAATGGCCTTCGCATTGGATGAGCTCGGGGAAGGCGCCGCGGCGGCCGGCGCTTTCGGGGACGATGATGGGGACGCCGTCTTCGCCTGCGTCGCGGCCTGATAGCAGTTCGGTGGCGAAGGCGCGGGCGACGGAGAGCACTTCCAGCGTGTTGCGGTAGTTGAGCTTGAGGATGGTGGTGCGGCCCTGGGCCTGGATGCCGACGCTGGCAAAGCTGAAGTTCAGCCCGGTTTTCTTGCCCTTGCCGCGGTAGATGGACTGGGCATCGTCATAGAGCACCAGCAGCGCGTTGGTCGCCGGATCGACCATCTGCACGATGAGCTTGAACCACTCCGGCGCGAAATCGTGGCCTTCGTCGATCAGCACGGCAGAGTACTGCGCGCGGGGAATCTGCCCACGGTCGACGCCGTCGATGGTGTTCTCTACCAGCTGCGCGGCGTAGCGATCCGCGGACGGGCTCCATTTCGGTTTGTCGACGTTGTAGGTCGCCAGCATTTCCGAGCACCAGCCGTGGAAATGCTGCACGCTGACCTTCTCACCCAGCCCCTTTTCCACAAGCACCTGGCGCAGGCGCCCGGCCAGCGAGCGATTGAAGCAGAGCACCAGAATCGGCTTGGGCGAGACCCTGGCCAGCTGCTCGCAGCGGTAGCCGAGGATCATGGTCTTGCCGCTACCGGCCGCACCGTGGATCACGCGGTGGCCTTCGCCGAGTGAGCGGGCGAGTTGTTCCTGCTGCAGGTCCATCACCTTGATCAGGCTCGGGATCGGTGCGTCGCTTTCGGCGAACAGACCGAACTGGCCGGGCAGGGCGCTGACGCGAACCTCGGGGTAGAGGTGGTAACGCACGCGGTCGATCTGCGGCAGCGTCAGGGTGCAGGGGAAGACGTGGGGAAACATGTTCCACAGGCGCTGCTGGAAGGCTTCGGGGTCGGCGGTTTCGGTCATCTCGTCTTGAAAGATGACGCGCTGCGGGTCGAGCACGTCGTGCAGGTCGGTCTGCTCGAACTGACGTCGAGTGATATTGGTGAGCACCACGCCCCAGCCCCACGGCATGATCAGGTCACCTGGGCGGGGCGAACTTTTGCTTTGTCGCAGCAGTGGGTCTTTTTTGAGGGCCAGGTCCACTTCCATGACATAGGAGCGGGCTTGCAGCATGGGGTTGGCGACGGTCTTGATGCCGCTGCTGGTGTGCAGGATGACCTTGCCGCGGGTCATGCTCTGGATGGTGGCGAGCTTCCAGTCCTTGACCTCAAGCACCAGGATGCCGCGCTTCGGATGTAGAACGACGAAATCCGGATAGCGGGCCTTGGGCCCGACCGGCACGTTGCTCCAGCAGAGGTAATCGTCTTCCAGCAGTTTTTCCAGCCGCTCGGCAAAACGCCGCTCACCGGGTGTGTCGAACTGGCATTGCGAGCGGACAGGAAAAAAGCGCGCCATCTATACCCTCCTTGGTAGCGGACCGGTGCAGACCGTAGCGTCGCAGCGGAACCGTGATCGAGTGCGCAGTTGCTGCGCGTGATGGCACATTAGCCACTGCTTCCGTATGGGTAAAGCAGACGATGGATTAATCCTCGGTTTTCACGCCGTCGCCTGACGCGCGGTCACTGGCGCCGTATGCACTTTCCGCCCACCTACCCTGTCCACCCTGCATGGCTCAGTTGCGGAGGTGATCGTGGAAGGCTTGTTTTTCAGTAGCGCAACGACGTTGATACGCACGCTGGTGGTGGGCGTGCTGGCCTATATCAGTCTGGTGTTGCTGTTGCGCCTGTCGGGGCGGCGGACGTTGTCGAAGATGAATGCGTTCGATCTGGTGGTGACCGTGGCGTTGGGTTCGACGTTCGCGACGATTCTGCTCAATCGCAATGTGTCGCTGGCCGAGGGGGTGCTGGCGTTCGCGCTGTTGATCGGGCTGCAGTATGCCGTCACCTGGTCCAGCGTGCGGGTGGCGTGGGTGCGGCGTACGATGACGGGCGAGCCGGCGCTGCTGTTCTATCGCGGGCGTTTTCTCGGCGATGCTCTGCGTGTGGCGCGGGTGACCGAGGACGAGGTGCGGGCCGCCGCGCGCAGCCAGGGGCTGGCCGCGCTGGATGGGATCGAGGCGGTGGTGCTGGAGACCGATGGCAGTTTCAGCGTGATCACCGATGGCGCCGGCGACAGCCGTTCCACGCTGGACGGGGTGAATGTGCCGGGGCCGAACGAAAAGGGCGTTTGAGGCCGTGGCACCCTTCACCGGCGACTGATCGACGGATACGCCGCCGGGGGCCCGCGCCGGCCCGGTTGCCGCCACGCGGCGCTGCCGCCAGACTCGTTGCTTTCCGCCAGCCCTTCGATGCGACCTCACCGATGAAAACCAACCTCGACGAAATGCTCGCCTTTGTCAGCGTGGTCGACAGTGGCTCGATCAGCGCCGCTGCCGTGCAGTTGGAACAGACCGCTTCGGGCGTCAGCCGGGCGTTGAGTCGGCTGGAGGACAAGCTGGCAGTGACGCTGTTGCGCCGCACCACGCGGCGCCTCGAGCTGACCGAGGAGGGCGAGGTGTTCCTGGCGCAGGCGCGGCGCATTCTGGCCAGCGTGGAGGAGGCCGAGGAGCAGATGGCGCTGCGGCGGCAGACGCCAGCGGGCCGCTTGCGGGTCAACACCGCTTCGCCGTTCATGCTGCATGTGATCGCGCCGCTGATCGGCGAATTTCGCGCACGCTACCCGCAGATCGAGCTGGAGCTGTACAGCGACGACCGCATCATCGACCTGCTGGAGCGGCGCACCGACCTGGCCATCCGCATCGGCCCGCTGCCGGATTCCAGCCTGCATGCGCGGCCGCTGTGCCACACCATGCGCCGGGTGCTGGCGAGCCCGGCCTATCTGCAGCGGCATGGCGTGCCGCAGCAGGTCGGGGACCTGGCGGATCACAGCCTGATCGGCTTTACCGAGCCGGACCGGCTCAACGACTGGCCGCTGCGCCATGCGCTGGGGGAAAGCTGGCGGATGACGCCGGCGCTGCGTGTCTCCAGCGGCGATACGGCGCGTGAACTGGCGCTGGCCGGCGAAGGGCTGGCGTGCCTGTCCGACTTCATGACCGACAAGGATCGCCAGCGCGGCGAGCTGGTGGAGGTGCTGGCGGCGCAGCGCGTCGATGTGCGCCAGCCGATCAACGCGGTGTACTACCGCAACAGCGCGCTGGCCTCGCGCATCGCCTGCTTCATCGACTTTCTCAGCGAGCGTCTGGGCGCGTAGCCGGCCACGCCTCAGCCGTTGCCGAGCATCTCGCCAACCTTGGTGGCAAAGACGTCGATGGCGAAGGGCTTGGTGATCACCGCCATGTCCGGGCCGAGAAAATCGTTGGCGGCAAAGCTCTCGGCATAGCCGGTGGCGAACAGCACTTTCAGGCCGGGGCGTTGCTGGCGGGCGATGTCGGCCAGTTGCCGGCCATTCATGCCGGGCAGGCCGACGTCGGAGACCAGCAGGTCGATGCGCTGCTCGCTCTCGGTGATGCGCAGCGCTTCGCTGGCCTCGCCGGCTTCCAGCGTTTCATAGCCCAGCTCGTTCAGCACCTCGACCACCAGCGAGCGCACCACCGGCTCATCTTCGACCACCAGGATGGTTTCACCTGTGCCCGTGGGTGTGCGCTCGGGTTCGTGGGCGAGGGCGGTGACGTCGCCGTGATGCACCGGCAGGTAGAGATCCACTCGGGTGCCAACACCTGGTTCGGATTCGATCTGGATGTAGCCCTTGGCCTGCTTGATATAGCCATACACCATCGACAGCCCGAGCCCGGTGCCCTGGCCGATCGGCTTGGTGGTGAAGAACGGCTCGAAGGCGCGCTTCATGACATTCGGCGCCATGCCGCTGCCGGTGTCGGCGACGCTGAGCAGCACGTACTCGCCGGCGCTCATGCCGCGTTTCTTTGGGTCGGGCGTGTCGCCTATCGTGAAGCTGGCGGTGGACAGGGTGATGCGGCCACCGTAGGGCATGGCATCGCGCGCATTGATGACGAGGTTGATCAGCGCGCTTTCCAGCTGGTTGACGTCCATGCAGGCGGGCAGCAGCCCGGCGCGGAGGCGCGTCTCGATGGTGATGTTCTCACCCGTGGTGCGATGCAGCAGATCTTCCAGCGAGGCCACCAGCTGGTTGACGTCGACCGGCTTGAGGTCCAGCGCCTGCTGCCGGGAGAAGGCCAGCAGCCGCTGGGTCAGCGCGGCGGCGCGCTGGGCGGACGTCACGGCGGCGCCGATGTAGCGCTCCAGCTCCAGCGGCTCGTTGCGCTGATGGCGCCGTTGCATCAGGTCGAGGCTACCGATGATGCCGGTCAGCAGGTTGTTGAAATCGTGGGCGATACCGCCGGTGAGCTGGCCGACGGCTTCCATCTTCTGCGCCTGGCGCAGGGCTTCTTCGGCGCGGCTGCGCTCGGTGACCTCGGTGGCCACCCGCGCTTCAAGGGTCTCGTTGAGCTGGCGCAGGCTGTTCTCGCTGACGCGCAGCGCGTCTTCGGCACGGCGGCGGGCGCTGATGTCGGTGCAGGCCCCGGCTACGTAGGCCAGCCTGCCATCAGCATCGCGGAACGCCTTGGCCTTGCAGGCCAGCCAGCACTCCGCGCCGGTACGCAGCAGACGAAACTCCGCGGTGTAGTCATCGCCCCTGGCGTAGTGTTCGAAGGCCAGCCGCACATCGGCGCGGTCTTGGGGATGGACCTGCTCGACGAAGGCATCGACGTTGGCCACCTTCAGCCCGAGCGGCAGGCGGAAGAGCTGCTCCAGCGCACTGTCCAGGCTGAGGCTGCCATCACTGAGCAACCAGGTGAAGGTGCCGGTACCGGAGGCGAGCAGCGCTGCGCGAAAGAGCTCTTCGGAGTGGCTGAGACTGGCCTTCTTCTGGCGCCTGACTTCCTCGGTCACGTCTTCGACCTGGTGGATGATGTAGAGCAGCTCGCCCTGCTCATCGAGCACCGGCACGTTCAAAGGCCGCCAGTAGCGCAGCTCGAAGCCGCCGCCCTGCGCAGTAGGCCGCGGGATGTCATAGCGAGTGATCGCCATGCGATCCGGCGCACGGGTACGCACCACGCGTTCGAGTGAATCGCGCAGTACGCTGGTGCCGAACTCGGTCGGATCGTCCGGGTTCTTGCGGAACACGTCGAAGACCGGTCTGCCGATGCTTCCTTCCCTGCGCGTATGAGTGGCGCGCAGTTGCGCATCGCTCGCGGCGAGGATGGTGAAGTCCCGGTCAGGCGCCAGGATCAGGTGCAGGTTGGGGACGGCTTCGAATATCGCCTGATAATTGAGCGTCTGCGTCATCGGACAAACGGGCCCTTTGAATGAATCCCCGGCAGGGTGGTTTGCCGCCGGCCGGGGTCTGCATGGTTTGAATGAGCGTGTGCTTCTCGCTGCGTCAGGCCGGAATCGGCCAAGTCCCGGCTCCACCGGGCGCATCTGTCATATTCAGCAGAGGCGGCGAGGGCGATGATGGTTCCAGCCACCTGACGGAGCGCAGGCGAATACGACCGACGCGTGGGTCATTCGCGCAGACGGGCGGGTGGCATGCGATGCAGGCAGCGGTCGCGCGGATCGCGGTCGCATGGCCGGCTGGGGAAGGGCGGTTCAGGATGATGAAGCGGGTCGGGCTGGCCGCAGCCGGCCCAGAACCAGACGGCCCTGCCCAGCGAGGTGCTGAACAGGGCCGCGGAGTTTTCTGTCACTGCGGACGCATCCGCAGGCTGGCGCTTACTGGCCGAGCAGACCGGCGTTCTGCGCCGAACCGAAGGCGAAGCCGATGAATTCCTGCACGCTCATTTCGCGGCCGTTGAAGGTCACCCGGTTGTCAGCGTAATGCAGCGAGCTGACCAGGCGTTCGCCTTCCAGGCGCGACCAGCCGGTGTCCAGCGCCATGCCGCTGAACAGCTCGGTGGCGGCGTCGGTTTCCTGCTGCAGTGCCGCCTTATCGAGCTGGCCGTCAGGCTGGTTGTTCTGCGCGACCAGCCCGGCGATGTCGCGCACCAGGTCCTTGTCGATACCGGCTTCGGCCTTGAGCGAGGCGAGCATGCTGGTGATCATCGCATCCGGGGTGAAGGCTTCTGTGCTCGGCGATTGCAGGTCGAGCACGACGGACAGGCGGGCCGAACCGTGGGCGGTCTCGAAGCCGAACTCGTCGAGGGCCAGGGTGGGTTTGTGTTCCAGCAACTGCAGGCCGTGCGCCTGCAGTTCCTGCTGCTGGGCGGCGGTGATGCCGGCGAAGGATTCCTGCGGGGTGGCGCTGCTGTCGAGAATTTCCTTGTAGCTCGCGACCAGCGCCTTGAGGCTGCTTTCCTCGAGGTTGCGCAGGCTGAAGGCGAGGGTGAGGTTGCGCAAGGCCTGGCCTTTGGCGCTGACCTCGCCGATGCGGTAGGCGATGGTCTGGTCGAGGCCACGGCTGCCGCGGCTCAGCGACTCCTCGACGGAGGCCTGCTGGATGACCACGGCAGGTTCGTCGCCGGCCTTGATCTCCATGCGTTCCAGGGTGATGGCGGACGGGCCGAAGCCGAAGCCCGCGTCATAGTCCTGCTTGTCGGCGCTCAGGCCGATGCCGCGCAGGCTCACCTGTACCGGCTGGCCGCTGTCGCTGCGCTGCAGGTCGATGTCGACTTCCGCCAGTTCACCGTCCATGCGTACGTCGCTGCCGGCCTTGTTCGCCTCGAAGTTGAGGTTGGCCGGTGCGATGCGCACGCTGCCGTCTTCGTCCTCGATGTTCAGCGCGGCGGTGCGCAGATCGCCGGCCTGGCCGCCGTCGTAGCCGATGGTCACGTCACCCACCAGCGGCACTTCGCCGGAGGCGGCATCGAACAGCTTCTGCGTCAGCGGCGTGCGTTCGAGTTCGAAATGGCTCTGCGCGGCGACCGGCATCAGCTGACCGCGGCTCAGACGGGAGACGGGGAAGGGGCCGTGCTCGAGGCGATCCTGCAGCAGCAGGGCGTAGTGTTCGGTGTTGCCTTCGTCGTCCGCCACTTCGATGTCGATCTGGTAACGCGCGGTGCTGGAGAGCAGGCCGCGTTCGAAGCTCAGCAGGGTGAGGCCGACCTCGGCACCGGCGCCGACGCCCATCTCGCGCAGCTTGAGGTTGGCCTGGTCGACGGCATCACGGGCGGTCGATTCGACCTGGGTGCTGGTGTAGAAGGTGGCGGCGCCGAAGAGGGCCAGAGGTACGGCAACGGCGAGTGCGAGCTTTTTCATGGAGGCATCCTGTGCGGTGGCTGGGCAGACGTCCTGTCAGCCGGTGGTTGGCAAGCGGCGGCACTCTAGCAGCGCGCAGCGGCAGGCTCCAGCGCGCCGGGGCAGAGGATGGGAAGGGTGAGAACGTGGCAGCAGATTCGGGCGGGACGACGCCTGCTGCGCCTTCGCCGCCCTGCCTGCGTGGTTAATGCATGTTGTCCGATTTCGGCATGGGTATCGCCACACTGCTTTCCACACTGCCGGCCTCGGCGTCGCCTTCCTTGTAGAAGGGTTCGATTTCCTCGCGGGCCTGTTGCCAATGCTCGCTTTCCTTGCCTTCCGGCTGGCCTTCGGCTTGCCAGATCTCATAGGCGCGCTGGCGGATTCGCTCGTCGACGTTCATGTGACAACCTCCTGGTCACGGGCTCGCGAACGCGAGCCGCTAAGCAGTGGAAAGGGGGCTGCGGCGGAGGTTCCGGCGGGGCGACGAGCGCGCATGGCCCTGGTTGCGCCGTGGCGTCGCAGGCTGGATAACGCCGCGTATGGAACCGCCGGCGCTGATGCGGTCGAAGCTCTGGATAAATGGCGCCGACTGGCGTTTCATTCGCTTCGCGCCACGCCCGCTTGGGCCGACGTACCGCCTTTTCGCACAGGACTGACCGATGAGTATCGCCGCCAACGCAGGACGCCTGCCCGACCCGCACACCCTGACCCACCTGCCGCGCCTGGTGGCGCGCTACTACAGCGACCGGCCGGACCCGTCCGACCCGGCGCAGCAGGTCGCGTTCGGCACCTCCGGGCACCGTGGCTCCTCGCTCAAGGGCAGCTTCAACGAGTGGCATATCCTCGCCACCACCCAGGCGATCTGCGATTACCGCCGCCAGGAAGGCATCGACGGCCCGCTGTTCATGGGCATGGACACCCACGCGCTGTCCGAACCGGCGTTCATCTCGGCGCTGGAAGTGCTCGCGGCCAACGGCATCGAGACGCGCATCGACGCCGGCTGCAGCGAAACCAACGGCGAGCCGGGCTACACACCGACCCCGGCGATCTCCAACGCGATCCTCAGCTACAACCGCGGCCGCACCAGCGGCCTGGCCGATGGCATCGTCATCACGCCGTCGCACAACCCGCCGGGCGATGGCGGCTTCAAGTACAACCCCACCAACGGCGGCCCGGCCGACACCGGGGTGACCAAATGGATTCAGGAGCGCGCCAATGCGCTGCTGGTCGCCGGTCTCGAGGGCGTCAAGCGCATGGATTACCGCCAGGCGCTGAAGGCCCCGACCACCCAGCGCTTCGATTTCATCGACGCCTATGTCGGCGGGCTGGAGCGGGTGATCGACCTCGACGCCATCCGCGGCTCGGGTCTGAAGTTCGCCGTCGACCCGCTGGGCGGCGCCGGCGTGCACTACTGGCCGCGCATCGCCGAGCGCTTCGGTTTGCCGCTGGAGGTGCTGTCCACGGTGGTCGACCCGACCTTCCGCTTCATGCGCCTAGACTGGGACGGCAAGATCCGCATGGACTGCAGCTCGCCGCATGCCATGGCCGGGCTGATCGAGAACAAGGACCGCTTCGACGTGGCCTTCGCCTGCGACACCGACCACGACCGCCACGGCATCGTCACCCGCTCCGGCGGGCTGATGAACCCCAACCATTACCTGGCGGTGGCCATCGAATACCTGTTCACCCATCGCCCGGGCTGGAGCGCCGAGGCCGGCATCGGCAAGACGCTGGTGTCCTCGTCGATGATCGACCGCGTCGCCGCCGGCATCGAGCGTCGCCTGGTGGAGGTACCGGTGGGCTTCAAGTGGTTCGTCGACGGCCTGATGGACGGCAGCCTGGGCTTCGGCGGCGAGGAATCGGCCGGTGCTTCGTTCCTCGACAAGCAGGGCGGCGCCTGGTCCACCGACAAGGACGGGCTGATCCTCGGCCTGCTCGCCGCGGAAATCACCGCAGTCACCGGCAAGGACCCGAGCGAGCGCTACAAGGCACTCACCGACCGCTTCGGCGCGCCGGTGTACCAGCGCATCGACGCCGCGGCCAACCGCGAGCAGAAGGCGCGTCTGGGCAAACTCTCGGCTTCGCAGGTCAGCGCCAAGGAGCTGGCCGGCCAGCCAATCACGCGCATCCTTACCGAAGCACCGGGCAATGGCGCGGCCATCGGTGGGCTGAAGGTGGAGACGGAAAACGGCTGGTTCGCCGCGCGACCATCCGGCACCGAGGACGTCTACAAGATCTACGCCGAGAGCTTCGAAGGCGAAGCGCACCTGGCGCGCATTCAGGCCGAGGCCAAGGCGCTGGTGGATTCGGTGCTGGCCGGCTGAGGACCAATGCCCGGCGTCAGGCGTCGGGCTTTAGCTGCTGGCGGTCACTGATATTGACCGCCAGCTGCGCGGCTTCGACGTCGTCGGTCAGGTAGCGGCTGTTGCCATCGGCATCGGTGACTCGATAGACCATGGCGATATCCGGGTGGCGCAGATGCTCGGGAATGTCGTCGCCTTCGAGCTTGGTCACGGTCACACTCATGGCTCGGCTCCTGTTGGCGGTATCTGTCTGGCATGTGACTGCGCCGCGGCCGATCCGATCCGCTGAAACCGGGAGCCGCTCATCCGACACGGCGCGAGCGCATCGCTCAGCGTGGCGCATCCAGCGCCTTTTCCACCTCGATTTCCAGCGCATAGGCCGGCTGTTCCACGGCGCGGTGGTCCAGCGTATAGCGTCGGGCGAACTCGGCGACGCCCCAATCCAGATACTGTTCGACGTGCTTGAGCTCATGGGCCCAGAGCGCGACGTTGTCCTGCGCATCGCTGGCGTGGCGGAAGACGATGACGTCGATCAGGGTCACGGCGTTGACGTCCGGATTGCGCAGCAGGGTGTTGCCGGCATTCAGCGCCACTTCGTCGCCGACGCGGTAGTGCGCGCTTTCCAGCACCGCGAGATCGAAGAAGGGTTCGAGCTGCGAACGGATATACAGCGGCATCGGCTCGACGCCGCCGGCCATCAGACGATCCCGCGATTGCTGAATCCAGTTCTGCAGCGCCAGCGCGGCCATGCGCTGCACACGGTCGTAAACGGCTTGGGTGTCGCTTGCCGAGCCGGGCACGCAGAGGCAGCTGCCGCTCAGGCAGATCGGCTGCTGGCCGGGCGGGCAGGCCGTCTGTGCCAGAGCCGGAGCGCCGACCCACGCCATGCAGGCGAGCAGCAGGGAAAGGCGGCGAAGAAGCGGGGTGAACGACACGCGAAGTCCTCGAAGGCGAGGGCGAGCCCCGGGCCGGTGCGCACTATAGCTGTGCGCCCGGGGCTCGCGAAGAGGGCCTTCAGATCACCGGCGATGCCGCGCTCACCACCCGCAGGGCCAGGCCTTCGTAAGGGTCGAGGTTGAAGGTCAGCTCGCAGTTCTCGGTGAGGTCACCTTCAACGCGCTCGTGGATGATGTCCACCACCGGGCCGGGCGCCACGCCGGGCAGGCAGACGGTTTCGCTGATGGTCTCGGCGCTGAAGTTCAGCGCGGTGATCTGCACGCCTTTGCCGGCCGGCAGCTCGTGAACCATGATCAGCAACCCCGGCGCCTGCACATCGGGAATCAGGATCTGCTTGCTCGCGGCAATGTCGTAGGCCTGGCGCACGCTGAGGATGCGCTTGAGCTGGCAGGCGAAGGAACCGGTGCTCTGCAGCTGCTCGGCCAGGCTGCCATACAAGGCGCGGGCTTTCGGCAAGCCTTCGGCGGACGTCGATGCCTCCGGTGCCAGGTCCGCCAGGTCATAGCCGCCGCGGTTGATCCAACGGGTATCGCCGTCGCCCATCAGGTGCTCGACCTGCTCGGGCGCCAGCGGCAGGGCGCCGACCAGATCCCAGCCGGAGAGGGCGAACACGCCGGGCTGCATGGCATTGAACATCACCAGCAGGATATGCAGGCGCTGGATCTGCTCCACTTCAGCCGGGCCGATGGCGTCCAGATCGCGGATATTCAGCGCCGCCGCGATCACGCTGGCGGTGGTGCAGGCCACGCCGTTGGTGACGAACTTGAGGTTGTAGGGCGCATGCTCGCCGGTCAGCCGTTCGTACAGCTCCTCACGGATCAGCTCGCGCAGGTGTCCGCCGGGCAGCGTCTGGCCCTTGTAGTGGTAGTGGTCGTAGGCGTGCAGCGTCCAGAAATGCACCAGTTCCAGGGTCAGCTCGTCGTGGTTCTGCAGTGCATGGATCAGCGAGGCCGGGTCGATGCCGAAGGCGTGCACCTCGCGCAGCATCATGCGCAGGAACTCGGTGTCGCCGGTCACCAGCGCGTGGTGATAGGCCGGACGGGTGATGAAGTCGTAGGACAGGTCGGCACCGCCGTGGGACATGGCGGCGATGTCGTCGATGGTCAGGTTCAGTTCCTGGAAGCTGAAGCCCCCGGCCTTGCGGATCGCGCCGGCGAGCAGCTGGTTGCCGGTGACCGACAGCGGGTGGCCTTCGGACCAGGCGGTGCCCTCGGCACGCCGCTCGACGCCGAGGAAGCCGTTGGCATCCAGGCGCAGCATGCGGGCGCCGGCCACATCAATGGCATGCAGGGCATCGCCAATGATCAGCTGCTGGGCGGCGAACGTCGGATCGAGCCAGTTCAGCGACGGCTGACCTTCCTTGAAATAGTGCAGGTAGACCCAGCGCCTGACCTTGCCGTCGACCCCGGTGACTTCCCCGGTGGCGCTCCAGTCGGTGTCCTTGATGCCGGGCTCGAAGAAGATCACCCGCTGCAACTGGCCGACGATGTAGTGCTTTTCATGCAGGCGATCAACGACCGGCGGTTCGAGATTGACCGAATCGCGTCCCGGCGGCACCTCGGGCAGCAGTTCCCAGTCCTCCTCGCGGATCTCCACCATGTGGTACAGCCCCGGGTAGTCGCCGTAGGCCATTTCCGCGAGGCGGAAGTCGGCGCCCTTGCCGGTGTGCGCCGGGACGATGTCGTCGATGACGATGGCGTTGTGCGCGGCGGCGACCCGGCTAAGCTGCAGCATCTGCTCTTCGGTGCCCAGCTTCGGGTCGATATCGAAGCTGATGCGGTCGAAGTTGCCGTCGATGGTCGGCGTGAACTCGCGTCCGCTCAAACCACCAGAGCGCTTCATCGGGCCATTGTGGATGCCCTGCACACCCAGCTCGGAGAGCGCGCTCCACAGGCGATCGTCACCCAGCGCTTCGAGCACCGTACCGCCCTCGGGGGTGATGATGGCTGCCGGGTAGGCGGTGAACCACACCGAGCCGATGGCGCTGGCATCGCGCGGCCGCGCCTGGGCGTAGGGCCGCTGCCAGAGCCGCGCCTGGCCGGCATAGAGGCGCGACCGCTCGCGCGCCGCGTGCAACATGGACTGGTCCACCAGCCACTGGATATAGCTATCGTCTGGGGTGCTCATTCGACGTCGGTTCCCGCTGTGCTAAGGGAAATGTAGTCGTTTGAGTCAGGTGCTCCGTCATCGTTGCATCGAATCGTCCGCCGAAGTTGTCCCGGCCAGCCGCGACGGCCGGGCATCCGGCGCGGCCCGTGGCCTGACGCGCCGTGGCCGACCACGCAGGCGACGCCAGCCCAACAGCACGCCACTGATGGCGATCGCCAGCATGCCGGCGCTGAACGCCAGCAGCAGGCCGTCACGCATCCGCGGCCGTTGCAGCAAGGGCAGCCAATCCCAGCTGTGCAGCAGCTTGAACACCCAGCGCACGGCACGCCGGCGCTGGTCCAGCTGCTCGATGACGGTGCCGCTGTAAGGGTCGAGATGCAGCCAGGTTGCGGCCGGATCGTCGAAACGCACCCGCAGCAGCGGCAGCCGTCGCGGTAGATGGCTGTAGAGGCTCGGTTCGCTGCGGGCGTAGTAGTGGAAATCTTCCTGTTCCAGCCATTCGAAGCGCAGCGACTGCTCCGGCCAGGCCTCGCGGACCTGGCGCTCCAGTACCGCGCGCTCAAGGTGTTCCTGCGCCGGCCCGGCGGATGCGGCGGGCAGAATGCGCGTCTCGCCCCTGGCATCGAGGCCGAGCAGATAGGGCTGATCGCCGAGCATATGCCACTGCAGTTCCACCGCTTCGAAACCAGCCGCGCGGAATCGGGCCAGCGCAGAGGCAAGGTCAGTCTTGACCGCCCCAGCGTTCAGCGGTGCGTTTCTTAGCGCGGCGGCATCGATGGTCGAGCGTTTCTCGAACAACCCCCAGGGCTCCATCGACAGCATGCCGCTGACCAGCCAGACCAGCAGCACGACGCCGACCAGCAGACCGCCGACGTGGTGCACACGGCTGGCGCCAGCCGGGTAGGGCGAGTGCGATCCGTTGCGGTAGCGCCCGGTGAAGCGCCAGCGCAGCAGGCCGATCAGCATGCCCAGCAGCACCAGCACCGCGCCGAGCAGGGCGCCATAGACCAGCAGCGGCGACCAGGCGGCCTTCGGCATCACCTCGCGCAACGGATAGAGCCAGTGCAGCCAGGCGCCCAGCAGGTTCCAGGCCCGCTCGTGGGCGCTGGCATCGCGCACCACCAGCCCGCTGTGGCTGGAGACGTAGAGCAGCCGACCTTCGGCATCGTCCGCCTGCAAGCGATACAGCGGTCGCTCGCGGGCCAGGGCATGGTTGCGCGTCCAGGCATCCTCCTCGACCCGATCGAGCAAGCGCACCTCGGCACCGTCCGCGAACTGCCGCGCACTGGCTAGTGCCTCGGCAGCGCCAATGTGCTCGATCCGCCGGCCGCTGCGTGCATCGACCGCCAGCAGCGGCCCGTCGCCGTAGTCCAGCAGGTAGCGCGGCGAGCCGCCGGCACCGGTCAGGCGCAGGCTGAGCGGGGTGCGCGGATCGCCACTGGCGGCAAGCGCGGCACGCGGCGCGATGCAGCAATCGGCACTTAGCGGCTGCAGGCGTGAAAGGTGCTCCTCTGGCGTCAGCTTGGGGTAGCCGACGAAGAGCATCACCACGCCGCTGACGATCCAGAGCAGGACGAACAGACCGAGCCCGATGCCCAGCCAGCGGTGTGCGAGGTACAGATAGCGTTTCATGCCGGTCAGAAGTCCAGGGTCACGGCCGCATACAGCGCGCGGCCATCACCCGGCGCATGCAGTGTCTCGGCGCCGTCGTACCAGACGTACTCGTAGTAGCGGTCGGTGAGGTTCTTCAGCTGCAGGTCGACGGCCAGCTGCTCGGTCAGCTGGTAGCTGGCGCCCAGGTTGAATAGTACGTAGCCGCCGTACTTGCCCTGGGTGTTCTCGCGTTCGAGGTAGTAGTCGGTCTGGCCGTTGAGCCAGGCGCTGAGCTGCAGGTCCGGCGTCGCCTGGTAGGTGCTGCCGGCCGAGTACAGCCGCTGCGGCACATGATCGATCTCCTGGCCCTGGCTGGCCGGCAGGCTAAGGTCGGCCTTTTCGATCTCGGAGAACTGCCAGGAGTGCGCCAGCCACAGATTCAGAGCGCTGGCAGGGTAGAGGTTGAGCTGGGCGTCGTAGCCCCAGCGACGGGTCTGCCCGAGGTTTTCCGATTCGCCACTGGGATCGTTGAGCCGGCGCCGCACCTCGTCCGTGGCGACCTGCTCCCAGTAGGCGACGCGGCCGTCGAGCCAGTGCACCGGGCTGAACTTGATGCCGGTTTCCCAGCCGTCATTGATCGACGGCGAGAGATCGCTGGTGCGCGGCGGCACCTTGTAGGCGGCCGCGCCGGTACCGATCTGGAAGGTCCGCCCCCAGTTGCCATACAGGCTCAGCTGCTCGATGGGGGTGTAGATCAGGCTGATCTTCGGCTGCTCGATGCTGCCGTAGTCGTTGATCGCGTAATCGTTGCCACTCAGCTCGTCGGTGAAGTCACCCCGAATGCGGTCGACGCGAAATGCCGGGATGATCTTCAGCGATTTCACCGGCTGGATCACCGCCTGCAGGTAGGCGCCGTAGCTGTCGTAGTCGAAGCGCTGGTCGCGGGTCTGGGTCACCACCTGGCGCTCGACGGTGGTGTAGCGCTCGCTGCGGTTGCGCTGCTGCTCGGTGTCGAGCCCGCCTTCGATGGCCAGGTCATGCAGCCAGGACACGTCCGGGCGATAGGTCAGCGAGGTGCGCGCGCCGTAGTGCTTTTCCTCGCTGGTACGCCGCTGCTGTGGCGCCGATTGCGAGAAACGCACCCAGCGGTCGTCGTCCAGGGTGTTGAGCCAGACCTTGGTCGCCCAGCTGAGATCGCTGGCCAGCTGGCTGTCCAGATGCAGGCTGAGCTGATTCATGCGCCGCTCGCCCATGTCGCTGGATGACAGCGCGTAGGACTGACGGGGCGAGTGCCGTGCGTCCTCGCGGAACAGGTAACCCGGCTCGTCCGCTTCGGCCTCGTAATGCCGGGCGATCAGACCCAGGCGCCAGTTGCCGGCGTCCGGCGTGTAGAACCATTTGCCAGACAGGCTGGTGCGCTCGCTGCCGGCATGGTCGCGGTAGCCATCGCTGTTCTGCTGACCGATGAAGTAGTTCTGCGTCCAGTTGCCGGATTCGATGCCCTTGGCCAGCTGCAGCTCCTGGGTGTCGTAGCTGCCGTAGCGCAGCCGCGCCTTGCCGTAATCGCCGCCGATGCGCGACTGCACGGCGACGTTGCCGGCGATGTTGTACAGGCCGTAGCGCGGGTCGTTGGTGCCGCGCACCACCTCGATGCCGTCGATTTCCAACGGGAACAGAATGTCCAGATAGGGCATGTTGCCGTCGTTGCTGTTGCTCGGGATGCCGTCGATCAGCAGCTTGACCGCGTTGACCTCACCCTCGCCATTGAAGCCACGAAAGGACAGCTTGCCGGAGCTGGTGCCCTGGCCGAATTCGGTGAGCATCACCCCCGGCGTGCGACGAAACAGCTCCCAGCTGTAGAGCACCGGCTGCTGTTCGAGAATGTCGCCGCCGAGCAGGTCGACCGAGCTGATCACGCTGCTGGTCGGCAAGCCACCACCAGACTGGGTGGCGGTGACGGTGCTGCTGCCCAGCGACAGCGCGGAGGCGGCGGTATCGGCAAGGCTTGCCGGCAGATAAGCAGCAGCCAGGGCCGCAATAACAAGACGAGGCAGCGCAGGGCGCCGCGACGGGTGCGCAGGATGGTCGAGCATCTCGCATGTTCCTTGTGCAACAGACAGGGCCGTACGGCGAATGGCCGCAGGCAAACGCCAGCACCACCGTGGTCGGTGCAGACAGTTCAGGCGAAGCAACGAAGGGTGACGCCAGCGGCGTCAGGCGAGGGGGGAGGCGCGAGGATTGAGGGCCGGCCATTGTTGCCGTGGCGACGGCCGATGGGCGCCTGCTTCGACAGCGAGGACCGGGCCGCCACGAATTTCCTGCGGTAGCAGCGGTGCGGCGCCGGGCAGCGCTGCCAGGCCCATCGAGCCGGCGCAGCAGCAGCACGGCGGCATCCCGCCATGGGTTGCCGGTTCATGCTCGCCATGCTCCGCCGACCCGTGCAGTGCGTGCGACTGCTGCAGCTGTGCCTGCATCAACGGGCAATGGCCGCTCCAGCCGAGCAGCCGCTTGCTCTCCGCCGGCAACAGGCCCGACAGCGGCATGCTCAGCAGATGGATCAGCAGGGCCAGGCTGGCGAGCCAGGCGGGAAGGCGGCGGCGTGTCATCGGCGATCCGATCAGGCGCGGGTGCGAATGGCGTTCATGATAGGAACGACTCTCAGCAAAAAGAGTTGAGCAAACTCAAGAATGTTCGCTGATCGTCAGGCCTGCCGGTCAGGTTCGCTGCGCGACGCCATCGTCACGCAGCGAACGGCAGACCTCAGCGGGTTTTCAGCAGCGCTTGGGCAGCGTCCGCCGGTTGGCCGGCCAGCTGGCGCTGGGCCTGCTTCTGCTGCTTGTAGGCCAGCGCGGCGGCGGGTACCGGGGTCACGGTGCCGGTTTCCAGCCACTTCTTGAGGCGGTTGGCATCGGCCATATGGGTGTACTTGCCGAACGCATCGAGCACCACGAAGGCCACCGGCCGCTGTTTCATGGTGGTGCTCATCACCAGGCAATGCCCGGCGGCATTGGTGAAACCGGTCTTGCTCAACTGGATGTCCCAGTTGTTCTTGCGCACCAGGGCGTTGGTGTTGCGAAAGCCGAGGGTGTAGTTGGGTTTGCGGAAGGCGACGGTCTTCTCGTCGGTGGTGCTGAACTGCTGTATCAGCGTGTACTGGCGGCTGGCGCGGATCAGCTTGACCAGGTCATTGGCACTGGAGACATTGCGTTCGGACAGCCCGGTGGGCTCGACATAGTGTGTGCGGGTCATGCCCAGCGCCCGCGCCTTGGCGTTCATCGCCTGGATGAAGGCCGAGTAGCCACCCGGATAGTGGTGGGCGAGGCTCGCGGCGGCGCGGTTCTCAGAAGACATCAGGGTCAGCAGCAGCATCTCGCGGCGGCTGATCTCGCTGCCGATACGCACGCGGGAGAACACGCCCTGCATCTCCCTGGCATCGCGGATGGTCACCGGCAGCGCCTGATCCAGCGGCAGCTTGGCGTCCAGTACGACCATGGCGGTCATCAGTTTGGTCACCGAGGCGATCGGCACCACCATGTCCGGATTGCTGGAGTAGAGCACTTCATTAGTCTTCAGATCGACCAGCAGGGCGCTGCCGGAGGCGAGTTCCTGTACGGCCGGCTTGGCGGCCTGGGCATGGATGGCCGGCAACGAGGCCAGGCAGGCGAACAGCAGACTGGCGAGGGTACGACGAAAGTTCACGATGGGTGTTTCCCCGCGATGGAAGGGCGAAATGCGCTGAATGCGACGTGGTAGACGTTTCGCCAGTATAGGGAATCGCCCGCAGACTCGCCTCTTTCCGATGAGCGGTTCGTCGGAAGAGCAGCGCCAGAGCGGCCGCGTAACGATCCGGCCGGCGTTGCACTGCAGATCGGGCCGCACCTCTGCCTGTTTTCGGAGTCAAACAACCACACTTACCGAGGGGAGGTCCCACCATGTCCCGTTTCAGCAAAGCCACCACCCGCGAAGAAGTCCAGCACGAGATCGACAGCCTGATGCGCGCGCTCGATGAGCTCAAGCACGATGCCGCCCACGACTCACGCAAGCGCCTCAGCGCACTGCGTTCGCGTGCCGAGTCACTCTGGCACGACAACGACTGGGATGAGCACTATGCCGATATCTCCCGGCGCACTCGCGAAGCCAGCCGTGCTGCGCGCGAATGCGCCAAGGAGCATCCGCTGGGTACCCTGGCTCTGGCCGCGGGCGCCTTTGCCGTGATCGGCTATCTGATAACCCGTCGCTGATCGGCAGCCGTCATGCTCAATGCCGAAACGCCACGGCTGAAGTTCGCCCTTTACGGCGCTCACGACGACCTTGGCAGCGCGCTGCTGGTGGAGCTGCTCAGCCGCCAGCATGAGGCCGTGGCATTGCTCGACGACCTCAATTCGATAGCCGCCCGGCCAGGTCTGCGGACCAAGCCGGGCGATCCGTTCGATGCAGTGAGCGTCAGCGAGAGCGTGGCCGGGATGGATGCGGTGGTCTGTCTGTTTCAGACGCCGCGTCTGCCGGGCGCCGATACGGTTACCGGAGAGTCGCCCCAGCGCGATTTCTACCAGGCGGTGGAGGCGCTGTTGCTCGGTCTGGAGCGCGCCAAGGTCGAGCGCCTGCTGCTGGTTGCCGATTTCCCGGCGATCGAGCTGCAGCCAGAGGTCGAGGCTGCACTGCAACGACTGGTCAGCCATCCGCTGCGCTGGACGCTGGTAGACGCGCCGTCAGCCGGTAACCAGCTAACCATCGAGGCGCTGGCCGAAGCGGCTGGCAAGGGTGACGCCAATCCCTATCGGGAATTGCAACGCATCGCCGCCGGCATCGTCGATGAACTGGAAAACCCCCAGCACATTCATCAGCGCATTCACTTCAGCGGTTAGCTTAGCTGCCGACGCAGTTCGGCGAGCACCGGCGCCGTGTCCGGGCGTACGCCGCGCCACAGTTCAAACGCCTCCGCCGCCTGCTCCACCAGCATGCCGAGCCCGTCGCGGGTGTCCGCATCCAGCGCTGCCGCCCACTGGCAGAACGCCGTGGGCCTGGCGGCGTACATCATGTCGTAGCAGAAGCTCTGACCTGGCCGGATCAGGCTATCGGCCAGCGGTGGCAGTTCGCCGCCGAGGCTGGCCGAGGTGCCATTGATGATCAGGTCAACCGGTTCGGCAAGATCGGCGAAGGTGCTGGCGGACAGCGGCCCCAGTTCGGCGAATTCCTGCACCAGCTGTTCGGCCTTGCTCGGCGTGCGGTTGGCGATGATCAGCGCCGCGGGCTTTTGCGCCAGCAACGGCTCGAGTACGCCACGCACGGCCCCGCCAGCGCCGAGCAGCAAAATGCGCTGGCCCGCCAGCGATACACCGGCGTTCAGCAGATCGCTCACCAGCCCGGTACCGTCGGTGTTGTCACCGAGCAGGCGCCCGTCTTCAAGCTTCTTCAGGGTATTCACCGCGCCGGCACGGCGGGCGCGCTCGGTGAGTTGATCGGCCATCCCATAGGCCTGTTCCTTAAACGGCACGGTGACGTTGGCGCCCTGGCCGTCCCGGAAAAATGTACGGGCGAACCCCGGAAAGTCGTCCAGCGGCGCCAGCAGTGCCTCGTAGCAAAGCGCATGGCCGGTCTGCGCGGCGAACAGGGCGTGAATCTGCGGTGATTTGCTGTGGCCGATGGGGTTGCCGAAGACGCCGTAGCGGTCCATGGGTGAATCCTTGCGGTGTGGGTGCAGATAGCAGTCGAAGGTCAGGGCTGCTCGGCGAGCCAGTCGCGATCCTGCAGGAAGTATTCGGTCAGGCGCGCTTCCGGTGTGCCTGGCTCGGGATGCTTGTCATAGCCCCAGGCCACTTGCGGCGGCAGCGACATCAGGATGGATTCGGTACGCCCGCCCGATTGCAGACCGAACAGCGTGCCGCGGTCATAGACCAGGTTGTATTCGACGTAGCGGCCGCGGCGCAGCAGCTGGAACTGCCGCTCGCGCTCGCCGAACGGCGTGGCCTTGCGCCGCTGGACGATGGGCAGATAGGCGTCGAGGTAGGCGTCGCCGACCGCACGCATGAAGGCGAAACTGGTGTCGAAATCCCACTGGTTCAGGTCGTCGAAGAACAAGCCGCCGACACCACGGGGTTCGTGGCGGTGCTTGATGTGAAAATAGCGATCACACCACTCCTTGTAGCGCGGATAGACGTCCGCCCCGAACGGCGCGCAGGCATCCCGCGCGACCCGGTGCCAGTGCACGCAATCTTCTTCGGCGCCGTAGTAGGGCGTCAGGTCGAAGCCACCGCCGAACCACCAAACCGGTTCCTCGCCTTCCTTCTCGGCGATGAAGAAGCGCACGTTTGCATGAGACGTCGGCACATACGGATTGTGCGGGTGGATCACCAGCGACACACCGAGCGCCTCGAAGCCGCGCCCTGCCAGCTCCGGGCGATGAGCGCTGGCCGACGGCGGCAGGCTGTCGCCATGCACGTGGGAGAAGTTCACGCCGCCCTTCTCGATCAGTGCGCCGTTCTCGATCACGCGGGTCCGGCCACCGCCGCCACCGGGCCGCGTCCAGGCGTCCTCGGCGAAGCGCGCGCCGTCGTCTTCGGCCTCCAGCGCAGCGCAGATGCGATCCTGCAGATCGAGCAGATAGGCTTTGACGGCTTCGGTCCTGTGGTTCACGAAATCACCTTGCGAATGACCGCGCGCAGCCCTTGAGGCGCGACTGGGCGGTGCTCTGAAACGGGGTCGGCCGGCAAGCATAGCATTCAGCCGATTGACGAACGCAGCCCCGGCGGGTTGGATAGACGTTCTTTCAATGACCAGGAGCCAGACATGTCCCAGCGCATCCAATTCAGCCAGCACGGCGGTCCCGAAGTCCTGGAACAGGTCGATATGCCGCTCAGCGCGCCGGCTGCAGGCGAAGTGCGGGTGCGCAACCATGCCATCGGCCTGAACTTCATCGACACCTATTTCCGCGGCGGTCTGTATCAACCGCCGAGCCTCCCATCCGGGCTGGGCACCGAGGGTGCCGGTGTGGTCGATGCGGTAGGTGAGGGTGTGCAGCACCTGCAGCCGGGTGACCGGGTCGCCTATGCCACCGGCCCGCTCGGCGCCTACGGGGAACACCACACGCTGCCGGCTCGGCATCTGGTCAAACTTCCGGACTCCATCAGCTTCGAGCAGGCTGCCGCAGTCATGCTCAAGGGCCTCACCTGCCAGTACCTGCTGCGCCAGACCCACTCGCTGCAGGCCGGCGAGACGGTGCTGTTCCATGCCGCCGCCGGCGGTGTCGGATCGATCGCCTGTCAGTGGGCGCGCGCACTGGGCGCGCAGTTGATCGGCGTGGTGGGCTCTGCGGAGAAGGCCGAGCGGGCCAAAGCCCTGGGCGCCTGGGCCACCATTGATCGCACCCGCGAGGACGTGGTGCAACGCGTACTGGAGCTGACCGAAGGCAGGAAGTGCCCGGTGGTCTACGACTCGGTGGGCAAGAGCAGCTGGGAAATCTCGCTGGACTGCGTCGCCCCGCGCGGCCTGCTGGTCAGTTTCGGCAACGCCTCCGGGGCCGTCACCGGGGTGAACCTGGGTGTGCTGGCGCAGAAGGGCTCTCTGTTCGTCACTCGGCCAACTCTGGCCGGCTACGCTGACACGCCGGAACGTCTGCAGGCCATGGCCGATGAACTGTTCGAGATGATCGGCAGCGGCAGGATCCAGGTCGAGATCGGCCAGCACTACCCGCTCAGCGAAGCGGCCGAAGCCCAGCGCAAACTGGCGGCGGGGGAAACCACCGGATCGACCATTCTGCTGCCCTGACGCTGCGGCGGCTGCCTTTATAGGGGCAGCCGCACAGTGCGTTTCACCGCCGGCTCAGGCCGGACGAATCACATCACCCGTGCGCAGATCGCGAATGACACTGGGGTTACGTCGCCCACCCAGCGGACCGGCGAACACGGCATCGAGCTGACGCGGGAAATACTGCTCGACCCGCAGCCGCGAGCGCGCTGCTGGACGGCCGGCAGGGTTGGCGGACGTCGAGACCAGCGGGCCGGTCAACGCACACAGCCGCGTGGCCAGTGGATGGTCGGTCACCCGCAGTGCGACGCTGTCGTGCCGCCCGGTGATCCACTCCGGCAAGCGACCGCGATGCGGCACCAACCAGGTATTCGGCCCCGGCCAGGTAGCAGCCAGGCGGTCGAGCCAGCGCTCGGGCACATCGTCCAGCAGGAAGTCGAACTGCTCGATGCTGTCGGCGATCAGGATCAGGCCCTTCTCCACCGGCCGCTCCTTGAGCGCCAGCAGACGCAGCACCGCCTCTTCGTCCCATGGGTCGCAACCCACGCCCCAGACCGCTTCGGTCGGGTAGGCGATCACTCCGCCGGCGCGAACCACCCGCGCCACTTGCTGCACACGCCAATCGCCGATCATGCCGACCTCTGCCTGACTGAAAAGCCGGCAGTTTACCCAAGGCATCTGCCGTCGAGCAGGGGGCTGGGCGGCCGATTCGCAACAGCCTGCAACAGACACTCCGCATTTCGAGCGCGCAAACAACAGGGTGTGGATCGGCAGGCGCACGACAGATCTGCTGTGCGACTCAGCTCCGCCTAGCGCGAGATCACCGTCCAGAATCCGTTGTCGCAGGCCACCAGCCCGTCGACTTCCAGTTCGGTCAGCTGCGCCAGCACCTGCCCCAGCGGCTGATCGAGCGCCATGGCCAGTGCTTCACTGCTGCGCGGCGCGGCCAGCAGTTCGCGTAGCAGGGGGTTGTCCGACTGCTTCGGCGCCGGGCCTTCGCCGTCGGGCAAGTCGACGCGCTGCCAGCCACGCAGGGCCTCGAGCACATCCTCGACCGACTCCACCAGCGCCGCGCCCTGGCGAATCAGCTGATGGCAGCCTCGGGCGCCGGGATGATGGATCGAACCGGGGATCGCGTAGACCTCGCAGCCCTGCTCGGCAGCGAGTCGCGCGGTGATCAGCGAACCGCTCGACGGGCTTGCCTCGACCACCAGCACGCCCAGCGACAGGCCACTGATGATGCGATTGCGCCGCGGAAAGTTGCTCGCCTGCGGTGGGCAATCCAGTGGCAGCTCGGACACCAGCGCACCGCCTCCGTCGACGATCTGCTGGGCGAGGCCGACGTGACGCTGCGGATACAGCCGTTCGAGACCGGTACCGAGCACCGCGACGGTCTTGCCGCCGGCGTCCAGCGCGCCCTGATGAGCCGCGCCATCAATGCCCAGCGCCAGTCCACTGGTGATGACGAAGCCGGCACCGGCCAGGCTGCGGGAGAAGGCGCGGGCATTGTCCAGACCATTGCGCGAGGCGCGGCGGCTGCCGACCATCGCCAGCTGCGGTCGCTCGAGCAAGCCGGGATCGCCGGAAATGAACAGTAGCGGTGGTGCATCCGGCAGTTCAGCCAGCAAGGCGGGGTAGTTCGGGTCGTCCCAGCAGAGCAGATGCCGGTCCGGCTGCTCCAGCCAGGCAAGGGTGGCACTGGCACGCTCGCGGATGTCGGCGCTGCGTCGTGGCTCGGCACAACTGGCCGGCAATCCCAGCGACCGCCAGGCACTGGCCGGCGCGCTCAACGCCGACGAGGCATCGGGAAAGGCGCTCAGCAACTTGCGCAGGCGGCTTGGGCCGAGTTCGGGCAATAGATGCAGACGCAGCCGGGCTTCCAGCTCGGCAGGGGAAATGGCAGGCATGGTGAACACTCCTTGTCTCTTTGCACCGCATCCGTGCGGTGCTGTCGCAGCATGAAAAAGCCCCGCATTCGCGGGGCTCTCTTGTTTCAGGGGTTACGGACCTTGTCGCTCACCGCCAGTGAGCGGGTGGCCTGCAGTATCAGGCCGTAGCTGAGCTTGTCGTAGGTGCGGAACACCATCAGCAGGCCGGAACGCTCGTCCGGAATCTTCACGTTCTCACCCGTCACGCGGTCACGTACGGTTTCGCCGGTCTTGTAGACCGCCAGCACGTTGCCGTCCTTCAGACCGTCGCGAGCGCCCTTGTTCAGGGTGACCACGTCAAACTGGCCGATCTGGGTAACGCCGCGCGGTACATCGAGAATCACACCGTCCACCTCCGTCTCAGGCGAGCTGGGCATGAACGTCGAGTTGACCGCACGCTCCTCGCTGGCGAACAGACGATCGCCGATGCGGGCTTCCTGGGTGGTACGGGTCAGGTGCATGGTGGCGATATCGCCTTCGACTTCGACGATGTCCACGGTGCCGATGTCATCGGCGTTGATACCGAGAAATTCGCCGGTTTCCGGATCGACGTAGGTCTTGCCCTGGCGGAAGATGCCGTACGCCGGCATGTCTTCTTCGAAGCTCCCGCGGCCGTAGATGCGGTCGCCCGCGCCGCTGACCACCCGCTCGGCGTTGCCGGCGACGATGTAGGGCGCACCCTGGAACTGCTCAGCGGTGTCGATGATGCGGTTGCTCAGCAGGAAGCTGTTGATCGCTTCCAGCGGAATGGTCGGGATGGCTTCGGCCATCGGCGTGGTGCGAACGGTCGGCGACAGTTTGATGGTGCCGCGCGAGGCGCCGCGGTCGAGCACAAGACGCGGCTGGCCGTCGACGTAGACCAGGCTCAGGGTATCACCGGGATAGATCAGATGAGGGTTGGCAATCTGCGGGTTGGCATGCCACAGCTCCGGCCATTTCCACGGCTCGCGGAGGAAGCGGCCGGAAATGTCCCAGAGTGTGTCGCCCTTCACCACCGTATAACGCTCCGGATGGTTGTCCTTGAGCTGCACCGCGGCCTGGGCGAGCCCGCCGACGGCCACCAGCAGCAGGGCGAGTAGTGATTTCCTCATGTGGTGAATCCCTTTATTATGTGCCTTCACGTAAAGCGCCCTAGCGCCGCGGAACCCTTTTGGATCGCGGCATTAAGCCGTTTTCCATGCTGCTCGGCATCTTAGCAGCGGCTTTTGACTTTATTCCATAAGTGCATCACAAACGCATATGGCCATTCTGAACATCCTTGAATTTCCCGATCCGCGGCTGCGCACCATCGCCAAACCGGTGGATGTGGTCGATGACGAGATCCGTCAGCTGATCGACGACATGTTCGAGACCATGTACGAGGCTCCGGGCATCGGCCTGGCCGCGACGCAGGTCAATGTGCACAAGCGCGTGGTGGTGATGGACCTGTCCGAGGACCGCTCCGAACCGCGAGTCTTCATCAATCCCGAATTCGAATCGCTGACCGACGAGATGGACCAGTACCAGGAAGGCTGCCTGTCGGTACCGGGCTTCTACGAGAACGTCGACCGTCCGCAGAAAGTGCGGATCAAGGCGCTGGATCGTGACGGCAAACCCTACGAGATGGTCGCCGAAGGCCTGCTCGCGGTGTGCATCCAGCACGAATGCGATCACCTCAACGGCAAACTGTTTGTCGACTATCTCTCCAGCCTCAAGCGCGACCGGATCAAGAAGAAGCTGGAAAAGATCCATCGCCAGCAGGCTTGATCATTCCCGAATCCCGAAGGCTTGCTACGCAAGCCTTTTTTGTTAGCGAGCCCTCATGACCCAGCCCTTGCGCATCGTTTTCGCCGGCACCCCGGAATTCGCCGCTCAGCATCTGCAAGCCCTGCTCGACGCAGGCAAATCGATCGTTGCCGTCTACACCCAGCCGGATCGCCCCGCAGGCCGCGGCCAGAAGCTGATGCCCAGCCCGGTCAAGCAGCTCGCCGTGCAGCACGACATTCCGGTATTCCAGCCGCAGACGCTGCGTGACCCGGCGGCGCAGACGGAATTGGCGGACCTGCAGGCGGACCTGATGGTGGTGGTCGCGTACGGCCTGATCCTGCCGCAGGCGGTGCTCGACCTGCCGCGCCTGGGCTGCATCAACAGCCATGCCTCGCTGTTGCCGCGCTGGCGTGGTGCCGCGCCGATCCAACGTGCGATCGAAGCCGGTGACAGCGAATCCGGCGTCACCGTGATGCAGATGGAAGCGGGCCTGGACACCGGTCCGATGCTGCTCAAGGTCAGCACGCCGATCACTGACGACGACACCGGCGGCACGCTGCACGACCGTCTCGCCATTCTCGGCGCGCAGGCGGTGGTGCAGGCGATCGACGCCCTGGCCGACGGCGCGCTGACAGGGGATGTGCAGGACGATAGCCTCGCCACCTATGCGCACAAGCTGAGCAAGGACGAGGCGCGCATCGACTGGACTCGCCCGGCCGTCGAGCTGGAGCGGCTGATCCGTGCCTTCAACCCCTGGCCGATCTGCCACAGCACGCTGAGTGGCGAAACGCTGAAGATTCACGCGGCACGCCTCGGCGAAGGCCAGGGCGAGCCCGGACGCATTCTCGAAGCGAGCAAGGAAGGGCTGACCGTTGCCTGCGGTGAAGGCGCATTGTCGCTGACTCGTCTGCAACTGCCCGGCGGCAAGTCGCTTGGCTTCGGCGACCTGTACAACAGCCGCCGCGAGCAGTTCGCTCCTGGCCTGGTGCTCGGTCAATGAACCCGCGCCTGGCCGCAGCCCGTGCGCTGAGTGTCGTGCTCTCGGGCAAGGCCTCGCTGGGCAGCAGCCTGCCCGAGGTACTCGGCAAGGTGGACGCGCGCGACCGCGGCCTGACCCAGGACCTGGCCTTCGGCACCGCGCGCTGGCATCCGCGCCTGGTAGGTTTGGCCGACAAGCTGCTGCAGAAGCCATTCAAGGCTGCCGATCGCGATGTCGAAGCCCTTCTGCTGGTCGGTCTGTATCAGCTGTTCCATACCCGCATCCCGGCCCATGCCGCCATCGGCGAAACCGTCGGCTGCGTCGACAAGCTGAAGAAGCCCTGGGCCAAGGGCCTGCTCAACGCCGTGCTGCGCCGCGCCCAGCGTGAGGGCGAAGCGATGCTAGCGGAGCTGGAACACGACCCGGTGATTCGCGTTGCCCATCCGCGCTGGCTGCAGAAGGCGCTCAAGGCGCATTGGCCCGAACATTGGGAAGCCATCTGCGCGGCCAATAATGCCCATCCGCCGATGATGTTGCGGGTCAATCGCCGCCAGGTCAGCCGCGACGCCTATCTGGCTGAGTTGCAGGCCGCTGGAATCGACGCCCATCCGTGCGAGTTCAGTGAGAACGGCATTCGCCTGGTTGCGCCGTGCGACGTACATCAGCTGCCGGGCTTTGCCGAAGGGCGGGTCAGCGTGCAGGATGAAGCCGCACAGCTGGCCGCCTCGCTGCTCGACCTGGCGCCGGGCCAACGCGTGCTGGACGCCTGTTGCGCACCGGGTGGCAAGACCTGTCACCTGCTCGAACGCGAGCCGCAATTGGCCGGGCTGATTGCGCTGGATCTGGAACCCAAGCGATTGGTGCGCGTTCGGGAAAACCTCGAGCGCCTGCAGCTCAACGCCGCACTGGTCGCCGACGACGCCCGTGCCACCGAGCGCTGGTGGGATGGCAAGCCGTTCCAGCGCATCCTGCTCGACGCACCCTGTTCGGCCACCGGCGTGATCCGCCGCCATCCGGACATCAAGCTGACGCGCCAGGCCGATGACATCGCCCCCCTTGCCGCGCTGCAGGGCGAGATGCTCGATGCGCTGTGGCCGACCCTCGACGTCGGCGGCATCCTGCTCTATGCCACCTGCTCGGTGCTGCCGACCGAGAACCGCGAGGTGATCGGCGCCTTCCTCGAACGCACGCCCGGCGCGCGCGAATTGGACCTCCCGGGCGGCTTCGGCCTGCAGCAGCCGCATGGTCGCCAGCTGCTGCCGCAGGAGAGCGGCCACGACGGCTTCTACTATGCCAAGCTGATCAAGATCGCGGCGCAGCCACGTGGTGTCAGTGGGTGAGTCGAAACCCCGGCGCAGTGCGCGCGGGCCCAACATGGAAGCGGCGGCAAACATCCGCCTTTCAGGAGTGATCGCGTGAAGATCATCATTCTCGGCGCCGGCCAGGTCGGCGGTACCCTCGCCGAACACCTCGCCAGCGAAGCCAACGACATCACCGTGGTCGACACCGACGGCGACCGCCTGCGCGATCTCGGTGATCGCCTGGACATCCGCACCATCCAGGGCCGCGGCTCGTTCCCCACGGTGCTGCGCCAGGCTGGGGCCGACGACGCCGACATGCTGGTGGCGGTGACCAACAGCGACGAGACCAACATGGTCGCCTGCCAGGTCGCCTACACCCTGTTCCATACGCCGACCAAGATCGCCCGCGTGCGCGAAGCGGCCTACCTGGTGCGCTCCGGTCTGTTCGCCAACGAGGCGATCCCGGTCGACGTGCTGATCAGCCCGGAACAGGTGGTCACCAACTACATCAAGCGCCTGATCGAACATCCCGGCTCGCTGCAGGTGATCGACTTCGCCGAAGGAAAGGCGCAGCTGGTGGCAGTGCGCGCCTACTACGGTGGGCCACTGGTCGGCCAGGAGCTGCGCCAACTGCGCCGCCACATGCCCAACGTCGATACCCGCGTGGCCGCCATCTTCCGTCGCAACCAGGCCATCCTGCCCCGTGGCGACACGGTGATCGAGGCCGATGACGAGGTGTTCTTCATCGCCGCCAGGGGCCATATCCGTGCGGTGATGAGCGAAATGCGCCGGCTCGACGAGAACTACAAGCGCATCGTCATCGCCGGTGGTGGCCACATCGGCGAGCGGCTGGCCGAAGCGATCGAGAGCCGTTACCAGGTGAAGATCATCGAGATGAACCCGGCGCGCTGTCGCTACCTGTCGGACACGCTGGACAGCACGATCATCCTGCAGGGCAGCGCTTCCGACCGCGACCTGCTGGTCGAGGAGAACATCAGCGAGGCGGACGTGTTCCTCGCGCTGACCAACGACGACGAGGCCAACATCATGTCGTCGCTGCTGGCCAAGCGGCTGGGCGCGCGCAAGGTGATGTGCATCATCAACAACCCGGCCTACGTCGATCTGGTTCAGGGTGGCGAGATCGACATCGCCATCAGCCCGCAGCTCGCCACCATCGGTACCCTGCTGACCCACGTACGCCGCGGCGACATCGTCAGCGCCCACTCGCTGCGCCGTGGCGCGGCCGAAGCCATCGAGGTGATCGCCCATGGTGATCCGCGTTCGAGCAAGGTGATCGGGCGCCCCATCGAGCAGATCGCGCTGCCCCCGGGTACCACCATCGGCGCGGTGATTCGCGACGACCAGGTGCTGATCGCCCATGACGACACACGGATCGAGTCCGGCGATCACGTCATCCTGTTCCTCGTCGACAAGAAGCATATTCGCGACGTTGAGCGCCTGTTCCAGGCCGGCCTGACCTTCTTCTAGCGATCATTGCGGCTGCATGGACGGCCCGCCACTCGGCGGGCCGTTTCGTTTTTTCAATTACCCACGACTGCCGGCCCGATCAGCGGAAATAGACAGCATTCCCACCGATCGCCTCCATTCGATCCCGATGCCCTCCGATTTCCATTTTATGGCCAGCTTTTGTACCCTCCTGGCTTGCCGCCTGTGCGGCCTGACGATTGAGCCAAGCTATCGTCGCTCGGTTTCACCGCACCATTCGTCGTCAGAAGAGTCCCTAAATGAGCTCGAGCAATTGCCCCTCCTAGACAAATAACGATCCGATTCCTCGGGTCTCTACAAGGAACAGGAGAAACTCCATGAGGAACAGCACCATCCCGACACGCTCCCGCCGGCTGCTGATCGGCTGCGCCGCCCTGGCCAGCATCGGTTTCGCCAGCCTGACCCAGGCCGATACCCTGGAAGACATCAAGGACAGCAGCAGCGTCCGCATCGGCTACGCCAATGAAACCCCCTTCGCCTATACCGCGCTCGACGGCAGCGTCACCGGCGAATCGCCAGAGATCGTGCGCAAGGTGTTCGAGCGCATGCAGATTGACACCATCAAACCGGTACTCACCGAGTGGGGCTCGCTGATCCCCGGTCTGCGCGCCGGGCGCTTCGACCTCATCGCAGCGGGCATGTACATCACCCCTGAACGCTGCAAGCAGGTGCTGTTCACCGATCCGCACTACCGCCTGCTCGACACCCTGCTGGTGGCCGAAGGCAACCCGAAGAACCTGCGCAGCTACGAAGACATCGCCAACAACCCAGACGTGAAGATCGCCATCATGTCCGGCACGGTGAACCTCGGTTATGCGCGCAAGGCCGGCATCAAGGATTCGCAGATTCTGCAGGTCCCGGATACCACCTCGCAGCTGCAGGCCGTGCGCGGTGGTCGCGCCGATGCCGCCATCGGTACCCAGCTGACCATGAAGGGGCTGGCGGACAAGGCCGGTGACGATGTCGAGGCCATCGCCGACTTCAAGGACGATCCAGCCCGTGCCGGTTACGGCGCGCTGGCCTTCCGTCCGCAGGACAAGGCGCTGCGTGACGCGGTCAATGCCGAGCTGAAGCAGTGGCTGGGCAGCGAGGAGCATCTGAAGACCATCGAGCCATTCGGCTTTGATCGCTCCAACATCACCGACAAGACTGCCGCCGAGCTCTGCGGCGCCTGAAGCCCGTCGGGGCGGCTGGTTGGCGCCGCCGACCGCTGTCCCGCCTGTGAACGCTGACCAAGGCTGCGCCGCTGTTTGCGCAGCCTCGCTCAGCGCTCCGGAAAACCGGATAGCGCCATCATGATCGAACTGCTTCCTCTGCTGCTGCAGGGTGCCTGGGTCACCGTGAAGGTGACTTTCTTCGGCTCACTGCTGGCCATCGCCTGCGCGCTGATCGCCGCGCTGGCGCGGCTTTCGCCAGTGGCGCCATTGCGCTGGCTGGCCATCACCTATATCGAGGTCTTCCGCGGCTCGTCGCTGCTGGTGCAGCTGTTCTGGCTGTACTTCGTGCTGCCGATGCCACCGTTCAATGTCGAAATGAGTGCCTTCGCCGTGGCCGTGGTCGGCCTGGGCCTGAACATCGGCGCCTATGGGGCCGAGGTGCTGCGCGGCGCGATCCGCTCGGTACACCAGGGCCAGCACGAAGCCTGTCAGGCGCTGAACATGACGCCGCTGACACGCATGCGCCGAATCATCCTGCCGCAGGCGTTGCTCGCGGCAATTCCGCCCGGCACCAACCTGCTGATCGAGTTGCTGAAGAACACTTCGCTGGTGTCGCTGATCACCCTGTCGGATCTGGCCTTCCGCGCCCGCCAGCTGGATCAGGCGACGCTGATGACCATGGAGATCTTCGGCCTGGCGCTGGTGATCTACTTCGTCCTGGCCCAGGCGATCAACTTCGGCATGCGCCAGCTGGAACGCCGGCTGGCCCGCGGGCGGATGCGCGGAGGCCTGTCATGAATTTCTTCGACTGGCAGTTCGCCCGCGAGATCCTGCCGCGCCTGCTGGATGCCTCGCTGACCACCATCGGCATCGCCCTGGCCGGTTTCGCCATTGCCGTGGTGCTAGGTTTGTTCCTCGCCATTGGCCGCCGCAGCCGCCTGCGCTGGCTATCCTGGCCGATCACCGGGCTGATCGAGTTCATCCGCAGCACACCGCTGCTGATTCAGGTGTACTTCCTTTTCTACGTGTTCCCCAACTACGGCCTCAACCTCAGCGCGATGCAGGCGGGCATCATCGGTATCGCCCTGCACTACGCCTGCTACACCGCCGAGGTGTACCGCGCCGGCCTGGACGCGGTACCCCGTTCGCAATGGGAAGCCGTCACCGCGCTGAACATGAAGCCCTGGACGGCCTACCGCGACGTGATCCTGCCGCAAGCGCTGCGTCCGGTGCTGCCGGCGCTGGGCAACTACCTGATCTCGATCCTCAAGGACACGCCAGTGCTGTCGGCGATCACCGTGGTGGAAATCATGCAGCGGGCCAAGAACATCGGCTCCGAGAGTTTCCGCTATCTGGAGCCGATCACCATGGTCGGCCTGTTCTTTCTCATTCTCAGCCTCGGCCTCGCCTGGTGCGTGCGCCGTCTGGAAAACCGCATGGAGCTGGCCCGATGAATACGCCGATGCAGTCCACGGACACCCTGAACCCGACGCCGCAACAGCCGGAGCAGGCGCAACCTTTGGTGCGCTTCGCCGGCGTGACCAAGCGCTACGGTGAACTGACCGTGCTCGACGGGCTCGACCTGCAGATCGAGGAAGGCGAGAAGGTCGCGATCATCGGCCCCAGCGGCTCGGGCAAATCCACCCTGTTGCGGGTGCTGATGACCCTGGAAGGCATTGACGAGGGCGTGATTGAGGTCGACGGCGAGCCGCTGACGCACATGCCCGACGCCAGCGGCCAGTTGGTCCCGGCCAATGCCCGTCACCTGCGACGTGTGCGTGGCAAGGTCGGCATGGTGTTCCAGAGCTTCAACCTGTTCCCGCACATGAACGCGTTGCAGAACGTCATGGAAGCGCCGGTACAGGTGCTCGGGCTGAGCAAGCGCGAGGCCCGCGAGCGGGCAGAGGAGCTGCTGGCCATGGTCGGCCTGGAGGACAAGCTGGAGCACTTCCCGGCGCAACTCTCCGGCGGTCAGCAACAGCGCGTGGCGATTGCCCGCGCACTGGCGATGCGGCCGAAGGTGATGCTGTTCGACGAAGTGACCTCGGCGCTGGACCCGGAGCTCTGCGGCGAAGTGCTCAACGTCATCCGCCGCCTCGGCGAGGCGCACAACCTGACGATGCTGATGGTGACCCACCAGATGGGCTTTGCCCGTGAGTTCGCCGATCGCGTGTGCTTCTTCCACCAGGGTCGGATTCACGAGCAGGGCAGCCCGGACGAGCTGTTCAACAACCCGCGCGAGGAACGCACCCGGGAGTTTCTCAGCGCGGTCAACGAGGCCCACTGAGCCGCTTGCGACCCAGCCCACACGAAGACGGCGAAAGCCCCGCAGCAGCTAAGACCAATGGCGTATGCTGCCGCTATTGCCCGGCGGCGGCGATGCACTAAAGTGAGGAAACGCCCCGGAGCGCTGCACCGAAAAGGTCTTCAAGATGCTCGAATCGCTGGAAAAGATGCTTTCCCAAGGCATGGACAATCCGATGCTGCGTTTCGGCCTCGGCAAGGGCTACATGGATGCCGGGCAGCCGGGGCGGGCGGCAGAGCACCTGCGCCGCTGCGTCGAACTCGATCCGAAATACTCCGCTGCGTGGAAACTGCTGGGCAAGGCGCTGCAGGCCGACGGCGACAAGCCCGGCGCCCATCAGGCGTGGGAGCGCGGAATCGCCGCGGCGAACGCCCAGGGCGACAAGCAGGCGGAAAAGGAAATGACCGTATTCCTGCGCCGGCTCGACCGGCTGACGCCCGACTGAACCGGCGCGCCGCGGCCAGCGGTCAGGTTTCGTGCACGAACTGCAGGCCGACCCCTTCGGCATCCACCCGCATCACCACCATTCGCAGTTCCGGCGCCGGAATCGGCAGGTCCTGGACCTGGCCGGTCACCTCGTCGCCGGGATGCAGCACCACCAGCTCCGGATGCCGGACGTAGACGCCGCCATCGGATAGATCACGGGTCTGCGCGAAGACCTCGCCAAAGGCCGGATGCGCAATGCGGATGCGGCACTTCATGTTGGTACGCGGATGCTGTCTCTGGTTTTGCATGCGCTCGTCCCTGTTGTTGTTGTTTGAGCCTGATCAGTACCAGCGCTTCTCGCCGGCGGGGCGTTTCTTGAAGCGCTTCATGGTCCACATGTACTGGCTGGGATAGGCGCGCACATACTTCTCGATCATTGCGCTCATCGCCGCTACGCCAGTTTCCGCATCTTCGCTGTACATCCCTTCGGGCGCGGCCTCGAGGACGACCTTGTAGCCCGAACCGTCCTCCAGACGCAACGCATGAAGGAACACCCCAACCGCCTTGCCACCGGCGAGCATGCCGGGCACGAACTTGCTGGTCAGCGCCTGGGTGGCGAAGAAGGGCACGAAGATGCCACTGCCTTCGCTCGGCTCGGGGTCCGCCGGAATACCGACCGCACCACCACGCCGAACCTCCTTGATGACGCTGAGAATGCCTTCCCTGGTCGAGGGCGCGACGCGATTGCCCAGCTGCACACGCTGCTGCCGCAGCAGATCGTCCACCGCCTTCAGTTTCGGCGGTCGGTAGAAGATGATCGGCTTGCATTGCGCGCAGTAGAAATGATTGAGCACTTCCCAATTGCCCAGGTGACTGGTGATGCCGACCACGCCCTTGCCCGAGGCCAGCGCCGCTTGCAGCACGTCCAGGCCTTCGACTTCGCGGACCAGTTTCAGGGTCTTTTCCGCCGGCCAGATCCAGGCGCAGGCGCTTTCGGTGAAGGTCATGCCGGTTTCACGCAGGGTGCGGCCGAGCAGGGCGTCGAGTTCCGCCGGGCTCAGCTCGGGGAAGCACTTGTGTAGGTTGATTCGCGCGACGTCCCGCGAGCGGTTCGGCAGCTTCCACATCAGCCAGCCGATCATCGAGCCCAGGCCCTGGACCATGCGCCAGGGCAGTCGAGCGAACAGTCGCAGGGAGCCGACGACGATGGCACCTTTGAGCTTTTCCACACCGCACTCCGAAATTTTCAGGTTGCCTAGTCTACCTGCAACCGTCGCCAGCTTTCAGGCGCAGCGGCGGCAACGACACACATCCTGGCAGCTCAGGCGTGCAGTGTTTCAAGCATCCCGGCCAGCTCGGCGTGGCGCTCGCAATCGGTCAGGTGGTCCATGACCATGCCGCAGGCCTGCATGTAGGCGTAGCAGATGGTCGGGCCGACGAAGCTGAAGCCAGCCTTCTTAAGCGCGCGGCTCATCGCCTCGGCCTCGGGGGAGACCGCAGGCGCCTGATCGATGCGCTCGAAGCGGTTGGTCTTCGGCTCGCCGCCGACGAACGACCAGACGAAACCCACCGGATCCTCCAGCTGCAACCAGGCGCGGGCATTCTGCCGCGCCGCCTTGAGCTTGAGACGGTTGCGGATGATGCCGGGGTCCAGCATGCGCTCGTCGATCTCGGCATCGCTCATGCGCGCCAGGCGTTCGGCATCGAAACCGAACAGCACCTGCCGGTAGCGCTCGCGCTTGCGCAACACGGTGATCCAGGAGAGCCCGGCCTGAAAGGCTTCGAGCAAGAGGAATTCGAACAGTACCTGCGGATCGCGGGCCGGTACGCCCCATTCGCGATCGTGGTAGTCGATGTACAGCGGGTCCGTGCCGCACCAGGCGCAACGTGGCATGTGGTCTCCTTGCGCAGGCCTCGTCCGATGGCCGAAACCATCGCAAGCGCGACCATGCGGGGGGTATACTTCGAGGCTTTCTGTCGAAGCCCAGCACAGGTGAAATTTTGAGCCAGACTACGCCTGCCGTGCGCACCTTCCAAGACCTGATCCTCGCCCTGCAAAGCTACTGGGCCGAGCAGGGTTGCGTGGTCCTGCAGCCCTATGACATGGAAATGGGCGCCGGTACATTCCACACCGCCACCTTCCTGCGCGCCATTGGTCCCGAGACCTGGAACGCCGCCTATGTTCAGCCTTCGCGCCGCCCCGCCGATGGCCGCTACGGCGAGAACCCCAACCGCCTGCAGCACTATTATCAATTCCAGGTGGTGCTCAAGCCCAACCCGGACAACATCCAGGACCTGTACCTGGAGTCGCTGCGCCGCATCGGCGTCGACACCTCGGTGCACGACGTACGCTTCGTCGAGGACAACTGGGAATCGCCGACCCTCGGTGCTTGGGGCCTGGGCTGGGAAGTCTGGCTCAACGGCATGGAAGTCACTCAGTTCACCTACTTCCAGCAGGTCGGCGGCGTCGAGTGCTATCCGGTCACCGGCGAGATCACCTACGGTCTCGAGCGCCTGGCCATGTACCTACAGGGCGTCGACTCGGTCTACGACCTGATCTGGGCCGATGGTCCGTTCGGCACCGTGACCTACGGCGATGTGTTCCACCAGAACGAGGTGGAGCAGTCGACCTACAACTTCGAGCACGCCAACGTGCCGAAGCTGTTCGAACTCTTCGATTTCTACGAGAGCGAGGCCAATCGTCTGATGGCTGCCGAACTGCCGCTGCCGGCCTACGAGATGGTGGTCAAGGCCTCGCACACCTTCAACCTGCTCGATGCCCGCCGTGCCATTTCGGTCACCGCGCGCCAACAGTACATCCTGCGCGTGCGCAGCCTGGCCCGCTCGATCGCCCAGAGCTACCTGCTGGCCCGCGCCAAACTCGGCTTCCCCATGGCCACCCCCGAACTGCGTGACGAAGTGCTGGCCAAGCTGGAGGCTGCAGAATGAGTGCACTGGATTTTCTCGTCGAACTGGGTACCGAAGAACTGCCACCGAAGGCGCTCGCCAAGCTGGCCGAAGCTTTCTGCGCCGGTATCGAGAAGGGCCTGAAGGACGCCGGCCTGGACTTCGTGAAAGCCCAGGCCTACGCCGCGCCGCGCCGCCTGGCGGTGCTGGTCGAGCAGCTGGCGACTCAGCAGCCTGATCGCAGCATCAACCTCGACGGCCCGCCGATGCAGGCCGCCTTCGACGCCGACGGTGAGCCGACTCAGGCTGCCCTGGGCTTTGCCCGCAAGTGTGGCGTCGACCTTGCCGAGATCGATCGCAGCGGGCCGAAGCTCAAGTTCAGCCGTACCATCGAGGGCCAGCCGGCCACCCAGCTGCTGCCAGGCATCGTCGAGGCCTCGCTGAACGATCTGCCGATCCCGAAGCGCATGCGCTGGGCCGCACGCAAGGAAGAATTCGTCCGTCCGACCCAGTGGCTGGTGATGCTCTTCGGCGAGCAGGTGATCGATTGCGAGATCCTCGCCCAGCATGCCGGGCGCGAATCCCGCGGCCACCGATTCCACAGCCCGGGCCAGGTGCATATTTTCAAGCCTTCCAGCTATCTGGAAGACCTGCGTGGCGCCCATGTGATCGCCGACTTCGTCGAGCGCCGCGAGCTGATCGCCAAGCGCGTCGAGCAGCTGGCTGCCGAGCAGAACGGTACGGCCATCGTGCCGCCGGCGCTGCTCGATGAAGTGACCGCGCTGGTCGAGTGGCCGGTGCCGCTGGTCTGCTCGTTCGAGGAACGCTTCCTCGAAGTGCCGCAGGAAGCGCTGATCACCACCATGCAGGACAACCAGAAGTACTTCTGCCTGCTGGACGCCAACGGCAGGCTGCTGCCGCGCTTCATCACCGTCGCGAACATCGAATCGAAGGACCCGGCGCAGATCGTTTCCGGCAACGAGAAAGTCGTACGCCCGCGCCTGACCGACGCCGAGTTCTTCTTCAAGCAGGACAAGAAGCAGAAGCTCGACAGCTTCAACGAACGCCTGAAAAACGTGGTATTCCAGGCCCAGCTCGGCACCGTGTACGACAAGGCCGAGCGCGTCTCGCGCCTGGCCGGGCTGATCGCCGAGCGTACCGGCGGCGACAAGCAGCGCGCCGCGCGCGCCGGCCTGCTCTGTAAGTGCGACCTGGCCACCGAGATGGTTGGCGAGTTTCCGGAAATGCAGGGCGTTGCCGGTTACTACTACGCGCTCAACGACGGCGAGCCAGAAGATGTGGCGCTGGCGCTGAACGAGCAGTACATGCCGCGCGGTGCCGGCGGCGAGTTGCCAAGCACGCTCACCGGCGCGGCCGTAGCCGTGGCCGACAAGCTCGACACCCTGGTCGGGATCTTCGGCATCGGCATGCTGCCGACCGGCTCCAAGGACCCCTACGCCCTGCGCCGCGCCGCCCTTGGCGTGCTGCGCATCCTCATCGAGAAGCAGCTGGACCTGAATCTGGTCGAGGCAGTGAACTTCGCCATCGACCAGTTCGGTACGCAGGTCAAGTCGGCCGGCCTCGCCGATCAGGTCCTGGAGTTCATCTTCGATCGCCTGCGTGCGCGCTACGAGGACGAAGGCGTCGACGTCGCTGCCTACCTCTCGGTGCGTGCCGTGCAGCCTGGTTCGGCGCTGGACTTCGACCAGCGCGTGCAGGCCGTGCAGGCGTTCCGCACATTGCCGGAAGCGGCGTCCCTGGCTGCCGCCAACAAGCGTGTCTCCAACCTGCTGAGCAAGTTCGATGCGAAGCTGCCGGAAGCGGTAGAGCCACGCTGGTTCGACAACGCCACCGAGTTCTCGCTGTACTCGGCGATTCAGCAGGCCGAGCAGGCGGTACAACCGTTGGCCGCCGCGCGTCAGTACCGCGAGGCGCTGGAGCGTTTGGCGCACCTGCGTGGCCCGGTGGATGCCTTCTTCGAGGCGGTGCTGGTAAATGCCGAAGACGCTTCGGTACGTGCCAATCGTTATGCCTTGCTGGCCCGGCTGAGAGGACTGTTCCTTGGCGTTGCCGATATTTCCGCACTTGGCTAAGCCCGTGAAGCTGATCGTGCTGGACCGCGATGGGGTAATCAACGAGGACTCCGACGAGTACGTGAAGTCGCTGGAGGAGTGGATCCCCATTCCCGGGTCGCTGGAAGCCATCGCGCGGCTGTGCAAAGCCGGCTGGACGGTGGCGGTTGCCACCAACCAGTCCGGTGTCGCGCGCGGCAAGTTCGACCTCAGCACCCTCGGTGACATGCATTTCAAGATGCAGCAGCTGGTGATGGAGCAGGGCGGACGTATCGACCTGATCGTGCACTGCCCGCACGGCCCGGACGACGGCTGCAACTGCCGCAAGCCGAAGCCTGGAATGTTCCGCAGCATCGCCGAGCATTTCGGCCTGGCGGACCTGAAGGGCGTACCGGTGGTAGGCGACAGTCACCGCGATCTACACGCCGGCATGCTGCTCGGCGGCGTGCCTTATCTGGTCAGGACCGGCAAAGGCCTGCGCACCCTGGAGGGTACTCTGCCGCCGGGCACTCGGGTCTTCGATGACCTTGCCGCTGTTGTCGATCATCTACTCGAGAGTTCTCGATGAGCCTCCTGTTACCCGTTCGTATCGCCCTGTTCTACTTCATGCTGGCGTTCACCGCGTTCGCCTGGTGCCTGGTGAGCCTGGTGTTCGCCCCGTTCATGGCGTTCCGCGCGCGCTATCGCTTCGTGGTACAGAACTGGTGTCGCTGCGCCGTGTGGTTGGGCAAGACGCTGGTTGGCCTGCGCTACGAGGTGCATGGCGCGGAGAATGTGCCGGCGCGTCCCTGCGTGATCCTGGCCAAGCACCAGAGCACCTGGGAAACCTTCTTTCTCTCGGCCTATTTCGAGCCGCTGACTCAGGTGCTCAAGCGTGAGTTGTTGCGGGTGCCGTTCTTCGGCTGGGCGATCATGCTGCTCAAGCCGATCGCCATTGATCGCGACAACCCCAAGGCGGCGCTGCGCCAGGTCGCCAAGCAGGGTCACGAGCGTCTGGAGCAGGGCGCCTGGGTGCTGATATTCCCGGAAGGCACCCGCGTACCAGTGGGTGAGCAGGGCAAGTTCTCCCGCAGCGGCGCGGCCCTGGCAGTCAACGCCGGTCTGCCAGTGCTTCCCATCGCGCACAACGCCGGCATGTTCTGGCCGAAGGCCGGTTGGGGCAAGCGTCCCGGCACTATCCAGGTGGTGATCGGCCCGGCCATGTTCGCCGACAGCGAAAGCCCGCGGGCCATCGCCGAGCTCAATCAACGCGCCGAAGATTGGATCAACGCGCAAGTCAGCCAGCTCGAAGCTCAGGGTCGCCCGACCCTCTGATCACTACGCTGAGGCAGGGCAGGGACGCGCGCCTCAGCTTCACGAGTCCCCTATGCAGCAAATACCCAACCACCAGCTGGTCGCCGAATGGCTGCGCCTGCTGGACGGCTATCCTGCCGAAGCGGCTATCGCACTGCAGGCCGTTGCCGAAGAAAAGAGCGCCGAGCTGGCCGAGCATTTCTATTCCCAGATGCTTGCCGATCCCCATTCGGCCAGCTTCCTGTCCCACGATCAGGTGAAGAACCGCCTCGGCAAATCGATGCAGAAGTGGATCGTCACGGTATGTTCGTCGACGGCCCATAGCGACCTCGACGCCGTCATAGACCTGCAGCGCAAGGTCGGCGACATCCACGCCCGCATCGAGATTCCGGTCAGCCTGGTGCTGCGCGGCTCCCGCTCGCTCAAGGGCCGCCTGCGCCAGTTGCTGGAACAGCGCGATCTCGCCGAGCCAGTGCGACGCAAAGCGGCACGCATGGGTTCCGACCTGATCGACCTGGCGGTGGAGATCATCTGCTTCGCCTATTCCCAGTCTCACGATCGCAACTCCCGCGCCGAGGAGGCCTATCGGCTGTTCTCCGTCTCGCAGAACATCGGCGTCGAAAAAGAGCGACAGCGCGCGGCACTGCTCGATTGGGAGAATCAGCTGATGTTCGACCTGGCGATCGGCAACCTGACCGGCGCGCTGCCGCAACTGGCGGGTTCCGAGTTCGGCCTGTGGTTCCGCCACAAGGCCTCCCACGCGTTCCAGGGTTCGCCGGAAAGCGCCAGTATCCTCGACTATATCGAGCGCATCGATCAGGAGCTCAAAGCCATTGGCGGGCTGCAGGACGCCAGTGCGCGGCTGGGCAAGCTGCATCAGATCCGCGAACAGACCCGCTCGATCAAGTTTTTGCTCGACAGCCTGTTCGAACAGGCCAACGACCTGGAGGCCGGCCGAGACGTGCTGACGCGGCTACTCAACCGCAAGTTCCTGCCGGTGGTGATGGCCAAGGAAGTGCTTTACGCGCGCCAGTCGAACAACACCTTCGGCGTGCTCGCCATCGATGTCGACCACTTCAAGCGCATCAACGACACCCATGGCCATGACGGCGGTGACCAGATTCTGCAGCAGGTCGGTGCGCTGCTGGCCAGCAACACCCGCGGTGGCGACTATGCGTTCCGCCTGGGCGGCGAAGAGTTCCTGCTGGTACTAGTGGACATAGATGCCAACAAGGCGTTTGCCGCGGCAGAGAAGTTGCGCGAGCGCATCGCCCGTGAGCAGTTCCGTCTATCCAATGGAGCAGTTCTGCAGGTCACCGTCAGCATCGGTATGGCAGTGCATGACGGCCATCCGGATTACGAACGTCTGCTGCAACAAGCCGATCAGGCGCTGTATCAGGCAAAACACGAAGGGCGCAATCGCTGCGTGCTTCACAGTCCGACGCTCGCCTAGCAAACGGCACGCAATGAAAAAGGGGAGCAACCTCGCGGCTGCTCCCCTTCTTTATTGCGCTTCGATTCAGGCCGGCGCGGACGACCGGATCAGGTGATCGAAGGCGCTCAGCGAGGCCTTGGCGCCTTCGCCGACGGCGATCACGATCTGCTTGTACGGCACCGTGGTCACGTCGCCGGCGGCGAACACACCGGGAATGCTGGTCTGGCCCTTGGCATCAACGATGATCTCGCCGAAGCGCGACAGCTCCAGGGCGCCCTTGAGCCACTCGCTGTTGGGCAGCAGGCCGATCTGCACGAAGATGCCTTCCAGCTCGACGTTGTGCAGCTCGTCGCTGGTGCGGTCCTTGTAGACCAGGCCGGTGACCTTCTGGCCGTCGCCCTGGACCTCGGTGGTCTGCGCCATCTTCAGCACGCGGACGTTGGGCAGGCTGTTGAGCTTGCGCTGCAGCACGGCGTCGGCCCGCAGCTCTTCGCCGAACTCGAGCAGAGTCACGTGGGCGACGATGCCGGCCAGGTCGATGGCCGCCTCGACACCGGAGTTGCCGCCGCCGATCACCGCCACGCGCTTGCCCTTGAACAGCGGGCCGTCGCAGTGCGGGCAGTAGGCGACACCACGGCCGCGGTATTCCTGCTCGCCGGGCACGTTCATTTCGCGCCAGCGCGCGCCGGTGGCGAGGATCAGGGTCTTGGCCTTGAGCTCGCCGCCATTCTCGAACTGCACACGATGCAGGCCGTCGTCGCCGGCCGGGATCAGCTGACTGGCGCGCTGCAGGTTCATGATGTCGACGTCGTACTCGCGCACGTGCTCTTCCAGCGCGCGGGCCAGTTTCGGGCCTTCGGTTTCCTTCACCGAGATGAAGTTCTCGATGGCCATGGTGTCGAGCACCTGACCGCCGAAGCGCTCGGCCGCGACACCGGTGCGGATGCCTTTGCGCGCCGCGTAGATGGCCGCTGCGGCGCCGGCCGGACCGCCGCCGACCACCAGCACGTCGAAGGCGTCCTTGGCCTTGAGCTTCTCGGCGTCACGGGCGCTGGAGCCGGTATCGAGCTTGGCGAGGATCTCCTCCTCGCTCATGCGGCCCTGGGTGAACAGCTCGCCGTTGAGGTAGATGCTCGGCACCGACATGATCTGACGGGCTTCGACTTCGTCCTGGAACAGCGCGCCGTCGATGGCGACGTGCTTGATGTTCGGGTTCAGCACGGCCATCAGGTTCAGCGCCTGGACCACGTCCGGGCAGTTCTGGCAGGACAGCGAGAAGTAGGTTTCGAAGCTGTAGTCGCCATCCAGCGCCTTGATCTGCTCGATCACCTCCGCCGCCGTCTTCGACGGGTGGCCGCCGACCTGCAGCAGGGCCAGCACCAGCGAGGTGAATTCGTGGCCCATGGGGATGCCGGCAAAACGCAGGCTGATGTTGCCGCCGATGCGGTTGAGCGAGAACGACGGCTTGCGTGCATCGTTGCCATCGGTCTTGAGGGTGATCTTGTCGCTGAGGCCGGCGATGTCCTGCAGCAGGCTCAGCATTTCCCGGGATTTCTCGCCGTCATCGAGGGACGCGACGATCTCGAAGGGCTGGGTGACCTTCTCCAGGTAGGCTTTCAACTGGGTCTTGAGATTGGTGTCCAACATTGGCAACTGTCCTCGTAAACTATGGTGGCCCGGAGGGCTCGGTAAGGTGATGAATCTCGAATGAAGCAACCTTACGCCGGAAAGGGACTATTTCGAAATTGATTAAAACAGTCAGTTCGATTTAGACAGCCTATCCCTAAAACAAAAAACCCCGACCTTATGAGTCGGGGTTCTGTTTTGTTGCCTTGGTCTGGAACGGCGGCGGATCAGAAGTCCAGATTAGACACTGCCAGAGCGTTGGTTTCGATGAAGTCGCGACGCGGTTCAACGGCATCGCCCATCAGGGTATTGAAGATCTGATCTGCACCAATGGCATCTTCGATCGTCACTTTCAACATGCGCCGTACATTTGGATCCATGGTGGTTTCCCACAGTTGATCCGGGTTCATCTCGCCCAGTCCCTTGTATCGCTGAACGCTGTGGCGGCGCGTGCCTTCGGTCATCAACCACTCCAGCGCTTGCTTGAAGGTGGATACCTGCTTTTTGCGCTCGCCGCGCTGAACATAGGCTCCCTCTTCGAGCAGGCTGTTCAGCTTCTCACCGAGAGCGGTTACGGTCCGGTAATCGTTGCTGGCGAAGAAATCACGGTTGAAGGTGATGTAGCTGGCCAGGCCGTGGGAGCTGATCTCAACTTCCGGCAGCCACAGGTGGCGCTCTTTGTCTTCACGCAAGCTGACGTTGTAGATCAAACCGGAGCGTTCACCGACCTTGAGTTGCGCGCTGTACTGCTCCAGCCAGGCCTGCATCGCGGCGTGATCGGCCAACTGCTCTACTGAAACACGCGGCAGGTAGATGAAGTGCTCAGTCAACTCCAGTGGATACAGACGCGATAGGCGCTGCAGAGTTTTCATCACAGTACGGTAATCGTTGACCAGCTTCTCGAGCGCTCCACCAGAAAGGCCTGGGGCATGCTCATTGACGTGCAGGCTGGCGTCTTCCAGGGCCGACTGGGTGAGGTATTCCTCCATCGCCTCGTCGTCCTTGATGTACTGCTCCTGCTTGCCACGCTTGACCTTGTAGAGCGGCGGCTGGGCGATATATACATAGCCGCGCTCGATCAGCTCAGGCAGCTGACGGAAGAAGAAGGTCAACAGCAGCGTCCGGATGTGCGAACCGTCGACGTCGGCGTCGGTCATGATGATGATGTTGTGATAGCGCAGCTTGTCGATGTTGTACTCTTCACGCCCGATACCACAGCCCAGAGCGGTAATCAGGGTGCCCACTTCCTGGGATGAGATCATCTTGTCGAAACGCGCCTTCTCGACGTTAAGGATCTTGCCCTTGAGCGGCAAAATTGCTTGAGTCTTGCGGTTACGACCTTGCTTGGCCGAGCCACCCGCGGAATCACCCTCCACTATGTAGAGTTCGGAAAGCGCGGGATCCTTTTCCTGGCAGTCAGCAAGTTTGCCCGGCAGGCCGGCGATATCCAGAGCGCCTTTACGACGGGTCATTTCCCGAGCCTTGCGCGCAGCCTCGCGAGCACGGGCGGCATCGATCATCTTGCCGACCACGGCCTTGGCCTCGCCCGGACGCTCGAGGAGGAAATCACCGAAGTACTTGCCCATCTCCTGTTCCACAGCCGTTTTCACTTCCGAGGAAACCAGTTTGTCCTTGGTCTGCGAGCTGAACTTAGGATCCGGAACCTTCACCGAAATGATCGCAGTCAGGCCTTCGCGGGCATCGTCGCCGGTAGTGGCGATCTTGTGCTTCTTGGCCAGGCCTTCCTGCTCGATGTAGGAATTCAAGTTTCGCGTCAGCGCGGAGCGGAAGCCGGCCAGGTGAGTACCGCCGTCACGCTGAGGAATATTGTTGGTAAAGCAGAGAATGTTCTCGTTAAAGCTGTCGTTCCACTGCAGCGCCACCTCGACACCAACGCCGTCGTGACGCTGAACGTTGAAGTGAAACACCTCGTTGACGGGTGTTTTGTTTGTGTTCAGGTAAGCAACGAACGCGCTCAGACCGCCCTCGTACTTGAACAGCTCTTCCTTGGCGGTACGCTCGTCCCGCAGGACGATACCGACACCCGAGTTCAGAAATGACAGTTCGCGCAGACGCTTGGCCAGAATATCCCAGCTGAAATGGATGTTCTGGAAGGTCTCGGACGACGGCTTGAAGTGAATCTGTGTACCCGAGGTATCAGTTTCACCTACCGGAGCCAAAGGTGCCTGGGGCACGCCATGACGGTAGAGCTGTTCCCAGACCTTGCCCTCGCGGCGGATGGTCAGCATCAACTCCTCGGACAGCGCATTGACCACCGAAACACCTACGCCGTGGAGTCCACCGGATACCTTGTAGGAGTTGTCATCGAACTTACCGCCGGCGTGCAACACGGTCATGATGACCTCTGCCGCCGAAACACCTTCCTCATGGATATCCACCGGAATGCCGCGACCGTTGTCGCGAACGGTGATGGATTCATCGGTATGGATGGTGATGGAGATGTCGCTGCAATGCCCGGCCAGCGCTTCGTCGATCGAGTTATCGACGACCTCGAAGACCATGTGATGCAAACCGGTGCCGTCGTCGGTATCGCCGATGTACATGCCAGGGCGCTTGCGCACTGCATCAAGGCCTTTGAGTACCTTGATGCTCGACGAATCGTACGTGTGGTTTTCGCTCATGCCTTCACTCCCGAGGGGCCGTGGATCTGGGTAATTTGCCCATGTTCCACGTGAAACATTGAGACTGGCGTCTGTTCATGCCAGCCTTCTTGCAAAATGGATGAATCTACGCAGGTGATAAACACCTGACAGTTAAGTTGCTCAAGCAACTTGCACAGCGCCAACCTATGTTGGGCGTCCAGTTCTGACGGCAGGTCGTCGACAAGATAGATGCACTGACCGCGCTTGGTTTCGCTAACCAGATGGCCCTGAGCAATACGCAATGCACACACCACCAATTTCTGCTGGCCGCGCGACAGCACTTCAGCCGCGTTGTGATTGCCAACCTTCAGTCGTAGATCCGCACGCTGCGGCCCGGATTGGGTGTGCCCTAATGACCTATCCCGTTCCAGCGAAGACGCCAGCACATCAGCCAAGGAGCGGTCTTTATCCCACCCCCTGTAATAACTCAGCTTCAGGCCGTCCAAGTCGAGCAAGGCCGCGAGGGTCGATTCAAATGCGGGTTTAAGTGCCTGAATATAGGCCCGTCGATATCCGTCAATTTCATCACTTGCCAGCGTCAGTTCCCGGCTCCAGGCCGCATCCGAAGCGCCGTCCAGTGTACCATGCCGCAGCCACGAGTTCCGTTGCCGGAGCGCCTGCTGCATGCGTAGCCAGGCTGGCATAAACCGATGTTCCACGTGGAACACGCCCCAATCAAGAAACTGCCTACGTAATTTCGGTGCGCCTTCGAGAAGGCGGAAACTATCCGGATTGATCAGTTGCAAAGGCAGCGTATCGGCAAGCTCCGCGGCTGACCTGACCCCCTGTCCATCGATACGGATCCGGACGTCACCGCTACGATCCCGGGAAACCCCCAACGCACGACTGTGCTGATCCGGCAGATCAACTTGACCAAAAACGGTGCACGCTGATTGTTCATAGGTGATGACGGGGTTCAGCCGAATGCTACGAAACGAGCGCGCCAGCCCGAGAAGGTGAATGGCTTCGAGCAAGCTGGTTTTTCCGCTACCGTTATCGCCGAAGAGGATGTTGATTCGAGAGGAGGGAGATAACGTCACCGGGTGCAGATTGCGGACCCCGGTGACGGAAAGGCGACTGAGGGACATGAAGCTGGTTTACAGACGCATCGGCATCACGACATATGCGGAATCGTCGTTATCGAACTCCTGAACCAGAGCACTGCTGTTCGCGTCAGACAGGATCAGACGCACCTGTTCGGTGGTCATCACGCCCAGCACATCCAGCAGATAGCTGACGTTGAAACCGATCTCCAACGAACTGCCGTTGTAGTCGACCGCAACCTCTTCCTCAGCTTCTTCCTGTTCGGGGTTGTTCGCCTGAATCTTCAACAGCCCACTTTCCAACTGCAGACGAATGCCGCGGTACTTTTCGTTGGAGAGAATCGCCGTGCGACTGAATGCTTCACGCAGCAACTGACGATCTCCCACCACAAGCTTGTCGCCACCACGCGGCAGCACGCGCTCATAGTCCGGGAACTTGCCGTCCACCAGCTTGGAGGTGAAGGTGAACTCGCCAGTGGTGGCGCGAATATGGTGCTGGCCCAGAACGATGCTGACCTCGGCGTCCTGATCGTTGAGCAGCCGCGCGAGCTCGAGGATACCCTTACGCGGCACGATGACCTGATGCCGATCGGGTTGCTCGATCCCCGCCTGCATCGAGCACATCGCCAGGCGGTGGCCGTCCGTCGCTACCGCGCGCAGCATTCCGCTTGAAACTTCGATGAGCATACCGTTGAGGTAGTAGCGAACGTCCTGCTGCGCCATGGCAAAGCTGCTGCGCTCGATCAGCTTGCGCAGCTTGCCCTGTTCGACGGTGAAGGAAAGCGAACCTGGGCCTTCTTCAACCGTAGGGAAGTCATTGGCCGGCAAAGTTGAAAGGGTAAAGCGGCTGCGCCCGGACTTGATAACAACCTTCTGATCATCGAGACGGATATTGATCAGCGCATCGCTCGGCAGGCTCTTGCAAATGTCCATGAGTTTGCGCGCCGGAACGGTGATCTCGCCTGGCTCGGCGGCCTCTTCAAGGGCAACACGGCCGACCAGTTCGACTTCGAGATCGGTACCGGTCAGCGACAATTGCTGTCCTTGCACCACAAGCAGTACGTTGGACAGCACCGGCAAGGTCTGACGGCGCTCAACGACGCCAGCAACCAGCTGCAGGGGTTTCAACAGGGCTTCGCGCTGAATGGAGAAATGCATGGTCTGGTCCCTTGCCTATAGATTAGGTCGCACTCAGGTTGTCAAAGTTCGCAGCAAATTTTTGTAATCTTCACGTATATCCGCGTCAGTTTCCCGTAGTTCGGCGATCTTACGGCAAGCATGCAGAACCGTGGTGTGATCCCGCCCACCGAACGCGTCGCCGATCTCCGGGAGGCTGTGGTTGGTCAGCTCCTTGGACAGGGCCATGGCCACCTGCCGCGGTCGGGCGACCGATCGCGATCGCCGCTTCGAGAGCAAGTCGGATATCTTGATCTTGTAGTATTCGGCCACGGTGCGCTGGATATTGTCGACGCTGACCAGTTTATCCTGCAACGCCAGCAAGTCCTTCAGCGATTCGCGAATCAGTTCGATCGTGATATCGCGCCCCATGAAGTGAGCATGGGCGATGACCCGCTTCAGCGCTCCTTCGAGTTCACGGACGTTCGAACGGATCCGCTGGGCAATGAAGAAAGCCGCGTCGTGGGGCAGGTCCACCTTCGCCTGGTCCGCCTTCTTCATCAGGATCGCTACACGAGTCTCAAGCTCGGGCGGCTCGACGGCAACGGTCAGACCCCAGCCAAAACGCGATTTCAGACGTTCCTCAAGGCCGTCGATTTCCTTGGGATAGCGGTCACTGGTGAGGATGACCTGCTGGCCACCTTCGAGCAGCGCGTTGAAGGTGTGAAAGAACTCTTCTTGCGAACGCTCTTTTTTGGCGAAGAACTGGATATCGTCGATCAGCAGCGCATCGACCGAGCGATAGAAGCGCTTGAACTCGTTGATGGCATTGAGCTGCAGCGCCTTGACCATATCGGCCACGAAGCGCTCGGAGTGCAGGTAAACCACTTTGGCGTTGGGGTTCTTCTTCAGCAGGTGATTACCCACTGCATGCATCAGGTGAGTCTTACCCAGGCCAACACCGCCGTACAGAAAAAGCGGGTTGTAGCCATGCTTGGGATTGTCGGCAACCTGCCAGGCAGCGGCTCGCGCCAACTGGTTGGACTTTCCCTCGACGAAATTTTCGAAGGTAAAGGTCCGGTTCAGGTAGCTGGTGTGCTTGAGCCCACCCTCGACCTGCACGGTACGCTCGACACGCGGCTGCTCGGGTTCACTGGTGTCAGCCGACAACGGCTCGAAGCGTGGCGCCTGCATGGCCGGCGCAGGCGCGCTTACTGCCATTGGCTGTGGCTGAGCACGTGCAGCAGCAGCCGAAGGAAGAGCGGCGGATGACGTCCGTTTACTGCCTATAAGGAGAGAAAGCGCCGGAGCGATTCCGCTTGAACGCTCCGACAGCAGCTCCAACAATCGGGAAAGGTACTTTTCGTTGACCCAGTCAAGCACGAAGCGATTGGGCGCATAGACGCGCAGCTCATCACCATCGCCTTCCACCTGTAGTGGACGAATCCATGTGTTGAATTGCTGAGCAGGCAGTTCATCGCGCAAAAGCTCAACACACTGCTGCCAAAGTTCCACCGACACGGAAGCTCCTATCGACTCAGTCGAGGTAAGACGGCGGCCATTGTAACGGCGCGCCCTCAGGTTATCCACAACAAACCTGAAGCGCAGGACGGAATACCCTAGGTCTGGTCAACCACTCAACGCATGGAAAAGCATTGTCGCCAACTCTGTTGATAAATACCCCTGAGGGCAGTGGTCAAGCCTGTTCAAAAGCACTGACTAACACCGCCTGTGGATATCTTGCGTTTTAATCCCCAGCTTGCGCAGAGCCTCTGCACGGGGTGAGCACCGCTTTCGCACCAGGTTTGCATTCGCGGGAGTGCCCGTCCCCTAAGGTCTGTAGCCATCTATCCACAGAAAAGGTGCTGCACATATATAAGCATTACATCTTAAGAGCTTATATTTCTTTTCCTCTTATATTTTTTCATCCATGCAGGGCTGGTTGGAAATTGACCTGGCTCGATAGCTTCTCTACAATCGCCGGTCTCTTAAAAGGGGGCCATTCCGGCCCGCAATGGATCACCAGGTAAACGCACCATGAAACGCACTTTCCAGCCCAGCACCATCAAGCGCGCTCGTACTCACGGTTTCCGTGCACGTATGGCCACCAAGAACGGTCGTCAGGTTCTGTCGCGTCGTCGCGCCAAAGGCCGTAAGCGTCTAACCGTCTGATATCGGAACAGGTAGTGAGTCGGGGCTTCGGCCGGGAAAAGCGTCTGCTGACTCCCCGCCAATTCAAGGCAGTCTTCGACTCCCCTTCCGGTAAGGTGCCTGGCAGGAATGTCCTGCTGTTGGCACGCGAGAACGATCTGCAACACCCCCGCCTTGGCCTGGTGATCGGCAAGAAAAGCGTCAAGCTCTCGGTCGAACGTAACCGCATCAAGCGGCAGATACGTGAGACCTTCCGCCATCACCAATTGGATCTGGTGGGCTGGGACATCGTGATCATCGCCCGCAAGGGATTGGCTGATCTGGACAATCCCGAACTGGCGAAGCAATTCGCCAAGCTCTGGAAGCGACTGTCACGCAGCCCATCCAAGACCTCCGTCGAACCTGGAGCCGCCAACAGCACCCATGCGTAAATTGGCCATCGCTTCGATCAGGGTCTACCAGTACGCCATCAGTCCGATGATGGCCAGTCACTGCCGTTTCTATCCAAGCTGCTCCTGCTATGCACTCGAGGCCATCGAAACTCATGGCCTGTTGCGTGGCGGCTGGCTGAGCCTGCGCAGGTTGGGGCGCTGCCATCCGTGGAATCCCGGTGGCTACGATCCCGTGCCTTCTCATAACACTTCCAATTCATCTCCGATGGCCGAGTAACCATGGATATCAAACGCTCGATACTGCTCGTCGCTCTAGCAGTCGTTGCCTACCTGATGGTTCTTCAATGGAATCAGGACTACGGTCAGGCAGCCCTGCCGACCGAAACCGCGCAAAGCCAGCCGGGCGTACCGGCTCTTCCGGATAGCCCCGCCGCCAACAGCGAAGGCACCGCTGGCGATGTGCCCGCGGTTGCCGGCCAGCAACAGGCCAGCGCCCTGCCGGCTAACGCGCCAAGCAGCCAGCTGATTCGTGTGCGCAGCGACGTGCTTGACGTGGCGATCGATCCGCGCGGTGGCGACATCGTCGAACTGCATCTGCCGCAGTACCCGCGTCGTCAGGATCGTCCCGATGTGCCGTTCCAACTGTTCGAGCGTAGTGGCGAGCGAGTCTATGAAGCACAAAGCGGCCTGATCGGCGACGGCCCGGACAAGGCCAGCGGGCGTCCTCAGTACAGCAGTGAGAAAAGCGAGTACCAACTGGCCGAAGGTCAGGATCAGGTGGTCGTCGATCTGAAATACAATGCTGATGGCGTCAACTACATCAAGCGTTTCACCCTCGAGCGCGGTAATTATGCGCTGAAGGTGAACTACCTGATCGACAACCAGAGCGGTCAACCCTGGACCGGTTACCTGTTCGGTCAGCTCAAGCGCGACAACAGCGGCGATCCCTCCTCAAGCACTGCCACTGGCACCGCTACCTACCTTGGCGCTGCGCTGTGGACCAAGGACGAGCCGTATCGTAAGGTCTCCATGGGCGACATGGATGAAAGCAACCTGCGTGAAAGCGTGCAGGGTGGCTGGATCGCCTGGCTGCAACATTATTTCGTCACCGCCTGGATTCCTCAGCCGGGCGATACCAACCAGGTGCAGACGCGCAAGGATAGCCAGGGCAACTACATCATCGGCTTCACCGGCCCCGCCGTTACCGTACCTGCCGGCGCGCAGGGCGAGACAGGCGCCACGCTGTATGCCGGCCCGAAGAGCCAGGACAAGCTGGAAGAACTGTCCCCCGGTCTGCGTCTGACCGTCGACTACGGCATCCTCTGGTTCATCGCTCAGCCGATCTTCTGGCTGCTGGAAAACATCCACGCTCTGCTGGGCAACTGGGGCTGGTCGATCATCGTTCTGACCATCGTCATCAAGCTCGCCTTCTTCCCGCTCTCCGCGGCCAGCTACCGGTCGATGGCGCGCATGCGTGCGGTGTCGCCGAAAATGCAGGCGCTGAAGGAACAGCATGGCGACGACCGCCAGAAGATGTCCCAGGCGATGATGGAGCTGTACAAGAAGGAAAAGATCAATCCGCTGGGCGGCTGCCTGCCGATCCTGGTGCAGATGCCGGTATTCCTGGCCCTGTACTGGGTCCTGCTGGAAAGCGTCGAGATGCGCCAGGCGCCCTGGATGTTCTGGATCACCGACCTTTCGATCAAAGACCCGTTCTTCATCCTGCCGATCATCATGGGCGTGACCATGTTCATCCAGCAGCAGCTGAACCCGACGCCGCCGGATCCGATGCAGGCGCGAGTGATGAAGCTGCTGCCGGTGATCTTCACCTTCTTCTTCCTCTGGTTCCCTGCCGGTCTGGTGCTGTACTGGGTGGTCAACAACGTCCTGTCCATCGCCCAGCAGTGGTACATTACTCGCAAGATCGAGGCCGCGGCGAAGCCCGCCTGACGCCTCAACCGCCAATGCAGAACGCCCCTTGATTGGGGCGTTCTGCTATCTGCCGTCCAGAAAGGAGGCCGCATGAATCCAGTTCGCGACACCATTGCCGCCGTCGCTACCGCGCCGGGGCGCGGAGGAGTAGGCATCGTTCGGGTATCAGGGCCACGGTCCAAGGCTATCGCCATTACCCTGACCGGCCGTGAGCCAACGCCGCGCCACGCACATTACGGTGCATTTCACGCAGACGACGGCGAGGTGATCGACGAAGGCCTGCTACTGTTCTTTCCGGGACCGCATTCGTTCACCGGTGAGGACGTACTCGAACTGCAGGGGCATGGCGGCCCGGTTGTCATGGATATGCTGCTGCAACGCTGCGTCGAGCTCGGCGTTCGTCTGGCTCGGCCAGGCGAATTCAGTGAACGCGCATTCCTTAACGACAAGCTCGATCTGGCCCAGGCCGAGGCGATCGCCGACCTTATCGAAGCGAGTTCGGCGCAGGCCGCGCGCAATGCGGTGCGTTCGCTACAGGGCGAATTCTCTCGCCGCGTGCATCAGTTGACCGAAAGACTGATTCAGCTGCGTATCTATGTCGAAGCGGCGATCGATTTTCCCGAAGAAGAGATCGACTTCCTCGCCGATGGGCATGTCCTGGCACAATTGGATGCCGTGAAAGCCGAGTTATCCACAGTGCTGCGCGAAGCCGGGCAGGGCGCCTTGCTGCGCGACGGAATGACCGTGGTGATCGCAGGGCGCCCCAACGCTGGCAAGTCCAGTCTGCTCAACGCACTGGCGGGCCGTGAGGCCGCCATTGTCACCGATATTGCCGGCACCACCCGCGATGTCCTGCGCGAACACATCCTGATCGACGGCATGCCGCTGCATGTCGTCGATACCGCGGGCCTACGCGATACCGAAGATCAGGTCGAGCGGATCGGTGTGCAGCGCGCGCTCAGCGCCATCGGCGAAGCGGACAGGGTACTCCTGATGGTCGATGCCAGTGCGCCTGAGGCGCAGGACCCACTAGCCCTTTGGCCGGAGTTTCTCGAATCCAACCCTGCGCCGAACCGGGTGACGCTGATTCGGAACAAGGCTGACCTGAGCGGTGAGCCGATCTCGATTCGCTTCGACGACAACGGACAGGCAACCCTGAGCCTGTGCGCACGATCCGGCGAAGGTATCGAGTTGTTGCGCGAACACCTCAAGCAGTGCATGGGCTACGAGCAGACCGCTGAAAGCAGCTTCAGCGCCCGACGTCGCCATCTGGACGCACTGCGTCTGGCTGACCAGTACCTGGAGCATGGCCATGCCCAACTGACGCTGGCCGGCGCCGGTGAGCTGCTGGCAGAGGATCTGCGCCTGGCACAACAGGCACTCGGTGAGATCACAGGCGCGTTCAGCTCAGACGACCTGCTCGGGCGAATTTTCTCGAGCTTCTGCATCGGCAAATGACACTGCACGGGCGCTAACCACGCCCGCCCCCCTTTCATGCACAACGCTACGCTGAAAATTCGTGGAGATGGCATTCGGCTGCCGAAAATTCCCGCCATGAGCCCTGTGGAAAAGGCTGCCTAAGGGCAGTAGAAAAGTCATGGCGTAAGCTGGTGAAAAACCCCTCTGTGCATAAGATTAACTTTAATCCACAGGATGCTGACGGTATTCACACCGTCAGCGCCCAGCCGCAGCACAGGTTTATCCTTCGCCACAAGAAAGGCCTGCAGAGGGCTCCACGTGGTTATCCACAGAAATGAGCTTCACCATTTATAAACACATAAATAAGCTTCTTATATATTTCTTTTCTATTTCTAATGTTTATCCACCGACTCGCCTCCGCCAGATGGTTGGTCATTTTTTGCTCAGAGCCCTTCTTTAGCACTGGCTAAATCCCTATACTTCGCGGCTTCCCGAATTCCCATCTGAACAGGCACGAGGTGCGTGGTGGACTTCCCTTCCCGTTTTGACGTGATCGTTATCGGCGGCGGCCATGCCGGCACCGAGGCTGCGCTTGCAGCGGCACGCATGGGCGTGAAGACCCTGCTGCTCAGCCACAATGTGGAAACCCTTGGCCAGATGAGCTGCAACCCAGCCATCGGTGGCATCGGCAAGAGTCATCTGGTCAAGGAAATCGATGCGTTGGGTGGGGCCATGGCGATGGCCACCGACAAGGGCGGCATCCAGTTTCGCGTGCTCAACAGCCGCAAGGGGCCAGCCGTTCGAGCCACCCGAGCGCAAGCTGACCGCGTGCTCTACAAAGCTGCTATTCGTGACACTCTGGAAAACCAGCCGAACCTGTGGATATTTCAACAGGCGGCGGACGACCTCATCGTCGAGCAGGATCAGGTCCGGGGTGTCGTGACCCAGATGGGCCTGCGTTTCCTCGCGGATTCCGTGGTGCTGACCACCGGGACCTTCCTCGGTGGACTTATCCACATTGGCCTGCAGAACTATTCAGGCGGGCGCGCAGGCGATCCGCCTTCGATCGCTTTGGCTCACCGGCTGCGCGAGTTGCCGCTGCGCGTCGGTCGGCTGAAGACCGGTACGCCGCCACGTATCGATGGTCGTTCGGTGGATTTTTCTCTTATGACCGAGCAACCGGGCGACACACCGCTGCCGGTGATGTCGTTCATGGGCAATCGTGAGCAACACCCGCCGCAGGTCAGCTGCTGGATCACTCACACCAACGCGCGAACGCACGAAATCATTGCCGCCAACCTCGATCGTTCGCCGATGTATTCCGGCGTGATCGAAGGCGTCGGGCCGCGCTACTGCCCGTCGATCGAAGACAAGATCCATCGTTTTGCCGACAAGGACAGCCATCAGGTTTTCCTCGAGCCCGAAGGCCTGACCACTCATGAGCTGTATCCCAACGGCATCTCCACCTCGTTGCCGTTCGATGTGCAGCTGCAGATCGTGCAGAGCATCCGTGGCATGGAGAACGCCCACATCGTACGGCCGGGCTATGCCATCGAGTACGACTACTTCGACCCACGTGATCTCAAGTACAGCCTGGAGACCAAGGTGATCGGCGGGCTATTCTTCGCCGGCCAGATCAATGGCACCACCGGTTACGAAGAAGCTGGTGCCCAGGGACTGCTCGCCGGAGCCAACGCTGCGCTGCGGGCGCAGGGCAAGGACAGCTGGTGTCCGCGTCGCGATGAGGCCTACCTAGGCGTGCTGGTCGATGACCTGATCACCCTCGGTACCCAGGAGCCCTATCGGATGTTCACCTCGCGTGCCGAATACCGGCTGATCCTGCGTGAGGACAATGCCGATCTTCGTCTGACCGAGAAGGGCCGCGAACTGGGTCTGGTGGACGATGCCCGCTGGGCTGCGTTCTGCGCCAAGCGCGAAGGTATCGAGCTCGAGGAGCAGCGCCTGAAGAGTTGCTGGGTTCGTCCCGGCACACCACAGGGCGATGCCATCGCCGAGCGTTTCGGCAGCCCGCTGGCTCGCGAGTACAACCTGCTCAATCTGCTGGCCCGTCCGGAAATCGATTACCAGAGCCTGATCGAACTGACCGGTGACGGTGCGCAGGATCCTCAGGTCGCCGAGCAGGTCGAGATTAAGACCAAGTACGCCGGCTACATCGAACGGCAGCAGGACGAGATCGAACGACTGCGTGCCAGCGAAAACATCGCCTTGCCGGAGAATCTCGACTACACAACGATTCCGGGCTTGTCGAAGGAGATTCAGCACAAGCTCGGTCAGGCAAGGCCTGAGACGCTCGGGCAGGCCTCGCGTATTCCGGGAGTCACGCCCGCTGCGGTGTCGCTGCTGATGATTCATCTGAAGAAGCGCAATGCCGGCCAGCAGCTGGAGCAGAGCGCCTGATGAGTCTGGTCAGCGAATCCCATGCCGCCGAACTCGTGCGCGGCGCCCAGGCGCTCGGCGTCGAGCTGAGTGAAGGGCAACAGCAGCAGTTGCTGGCCTACCTGGCACTGCTGATCAAGTGGAACAAGGCCTACAACCTCACCGCGGTGCGCGATCCCGACGAAATGGTTTCGCGACACCTGCTCGACAGCCTGAGCGTGGTGTCCTTCGTTGCCGAGTCCGGACAGACCTGGCTGGACGTCGGCAGCGGTGGTGGCATGCCTGGCGTGCCGCTGGCGATCATGTTTCCTGATCGCAGCTTCACGCTGCTGGACTCCAATGGGAAAAAGACGCGATTCCTGACGCAGGTGAAGCTGGAGCTGAAACTGGCCAACCTCGAGGTCGTGCACAGCCGCGTCGAGCAGTTCCAGCCGGCGGAAGCCTTCGACGGCATCACCTCGCGCGCCTTCAGTTCCCTTGAGGACTTCGCCAGCTGGACGCGGCATCTGGGCAATACTCAGACGCGCTGGTTGGCGATGAAGGGCGTGCAGCCGGACGACGAACTGCAACGGCTGCCCGCCGACTTCCGCCTCGATGCCTGTCACGTACTCAAGGTTCCCGGTTGCCAAGGCCAGCGCCATCTGCTGATACTGCGCCGCACTTCATGACCCGGACAGACACTGACCATGGCTAAAGTTTTCGCCATTGCCAACCAGAAGGGCGGTGTCGCCAAGACCACCACCTGCATCAACCTTGCGGCTTCGCTGGTTGCCACGCGTCGCCGCGTGTTGCTGATCGATCTCGACCCCCAGGGCAACGCCACCACTGGTAGCGGTGTGGACAAGCTCGGACTGGAGTACTCGATCTACGACGTACTGATCGGCGAATGCAGCCTGGTGGATGCCATGCAGTTCTCCGAGCATGGCGGCTATCAGTTGCTGCCGGCCAATCGCGACCTGACCGCGGCGGAAGTGGCCCTGCTGAATCTGCCGGCCAAGGAAAAACGCCTGCGTGAAGCACTGGCACCGGTGCGGGAGAACTACGACTACATCCTCATCGATTGCCCGCCGTCGCTGTCGATGCTGACCATCAACGCGCTGGCTGCGTCGGACGGCGTCATCATTCCCATGCAGTGCGAGTATTACGCGCTCGAAGGGCTTACCGATCTGGTCAATTCGATCCAGCGTATCGGCCAGGCGCTCAACCCCAGCCTGAAGATCGAAGGCCTGCTGCGCACCATGTACGACCCGCGCAGCAGTCTGACCAACGATGTATCCGAACAGCTCAAGGCGCATTTCGGCGACAAACTCTACGACACCGTTATCCCGCGCAACGTCCGGCTCGCCGAGGCCCCCAGCCACGGCATGCCGGCGCTGGTCTACGACAAGCAATCCAAGGGCGCTCTGGCCTATCTGGCCCTGGCCGGTGAACTGTCGCGACGCCAGCGCCAGTCGGCGCGTGGCGCCCCCGCATAAGGACTACTCATGGCGACCAAGAAAAGAGGCCTAGGCCGTGGACTCGACGCCCTGCTCGGCGGCGCCAGCGTTTCGGCAATGCAGGAAGAGGCTGCGAAGGTCGATACCCGTGAACTCCAGCACCTGCCGCTGGACCTGATCCAGCGCGGCAAGTACCAGCCGCGCCGCGATATGGACCCGCAGGCCCTGGAGGAGCTGGCCCAGTCGATCAAGAACCACGGCGTGATGCAGCCGATCGTGGTGCGTCCCGTCAGCGGTGGCCGTTTCGAGATCATCGCCGGTGAACGTCGCTGGCGCGCCAGCCAGCAGGCCGGGTTGGAGAAGGTGCCGGCGCTGGTTCGCGAAGTGCCGGACGAGGCGGCCATTGCCATGGCGCTGATCGAGAACATCCAGCGCGAAGACCTGAATCCGATCGAAGAAGCCGTCGCACTGCAGCGCTTGCAACAGGAGTTCCAGCTGACCCAGCAGCAAGTTGCCGACGCGGTAGGCAAGTCGCGTGTCTCGATAAGCAATTTGCTGCGCCTGATTGCGCTGCCGGAAGAGATCAAGACGCTGCTGTCACACGGTGACCTGGAGATGGGCCACGCGCGAGCATTGCTAGGTCTGCCGGCGGAACAGCAGGTCGAAGGCGCGCGGCACGTTGTCGCACGTGGGCTGACCGTGCGCCAGACCGAAGCCCTGGTGCGTCAGTGGTTGAGCAGCAAGGAAACACCGAAAGCCGAAGTCAAGGTCGACCCGGACATCAGCCGTCTGGAGCAGCGCCTGGCGGAACGCCTGGGCTCTCCGGTGCAGATCAAGCACGGACAGAGGGGCAAAGGGCAGCTTGTGATCCGCTACAGTTCGCTGGATGAACTGCAGGGTGTATTGGCCCACATCCGCTGATACAAATTGTTTGTAGTGCCGGTCGGAAAATACTACCGGAGAGTTGAACCCTGGCTGGCCTGCTCCTATACTCGCCGCGCTTTTTTGACTGCGGACAATTATTTACGCGGCCTGCTACAGCGATGGAATTCAGGTGAACATACGCAACAGAACACCCTTCCATCGCCTTCCGGCATTTCGCGTATTGCTGATGCAGGCAATGGTCGTAGTAGTGACCGCTGTCTCATGTGGCCTGGTTTTTGGTATGGTCGCCGGCTACTCCGCGCTGTGCGGTGGTTTGATTGCGCTGTCAGCGAACGTGTATTTCGCGTACAAGGCCTTTCGTTACTTTGGCGCACGTTCGACTCAGGCGATCATCCAGTCGTTCTGGTCTGGCGAGATGGGTAAACAGATTCTGGCAGCAGCGCTTTTTGCGTTGGTGTTCGTGGGAGTGAAACCGCTGGAACCGATCGCCTTGTTTGCCGGCTATCTGCTGGTTCTGGGTGTCGGAGCAAGCGCGCTCCTGCTGATGAAAAACAATCCGAAGCATTGAGCATTGAGGCGTTTATGGCGAGTACCCCCGCTGAATATATCCAGCACCACCTGCAAAACCTCACCTACGGCAAGCTGCCGGCAGGTTATGAGCGTGCTGATGGCTCCGTTCTCGATCAGGCCACCTGGACCATCGCTCAGACGGGTCTGGAAGCTCGTGACATGGGCTTCATGGCATTCCACCTGGATACCCTCGGCTGGTCGCTGCTGATGGGCGCCATCTTCATCCTGCTGTTCCGCAGCGCCGCCAAGTCCGCCACGACCGGTGTACCGGGCAAGTTGCAGAACTTCGTCGAGATGTGCGTCGAGTTCGTCGAAGGCGTGGTGAAGGACACCTTCCACGGCCGCAATGCTCTGATCGCTCCGCTGGCGCTGACCATCTTCGTCTGGGTGTTCCTGATGAACAGCCTGAAGTGGATTCCGGTCGACTACATCCCGGGTCTGGCCAGCCTGCTGGGCCTTCCGGCGTTCAAGATCGTGCCAACCGCCGACCCGAACGGTACCTTCGGTCTTTCGCTCGGCGTGTTCATCCTGATTCTCTTCTACAGCGTCAAGGTCAAGGGTTTCGGTGGCTTCAGCAAGGAGCTGGCGTTCACTCCGTTCAACCACTGGTCGCTGGTGCCGTTCAACCTGTTCCTCGAGATTCTCGGCCTGCTGACCAAGCCGCTCAGCCTCGCGCTGCGTCTGTTCGGCAACATGTATGCCGGTGAGGTGGTGTTCATCCTCATCGCTCTGCTGCCGTTCTACGTGCAGTGGACCCTGAATGTGCCTTGGGCGATCTTCCATATCCTGGTGATCCCGCTTCAGGCCTTCATCTTCATGGTACTGACGGTGGTGTACCTGAGCTCTGCCCATGAAGAACATCACTGAAAACCGCTAACGCTTTAACCGAAAAACCTTAACCCCCCTTAGCTTCAGGAGCTTTACATGGAACTCGTCTACATCGCCGCCTCTATCATGATCGGTCTGGGTGCCCTGGGCACCGGTATTGGCTTCGCCCTGCTGGGCGGCAAGCTGCTGGAATCCACTGCTCGTCAGCCTGAGCTGGCTCCCCAGCTGCAAACCAAAACCTTCCTGATGGCCGGCCTGCTCGACGCCGTGCCGATGATCGGCGTTGGTATCGCGATGTACCTCATCTTCGTTGTCGCCGGTTAATCACTTTCCGGTTTGAGATGGGGTTCGCCGGGCGAGCCCCGTCGCCGTGGAATGACTCCCGCGTTGAACGAGATAGCACGAGGTAAATCGCTGTGAACATTAACTTGACGCTGTTCGGTCAAACGCTCGCCTTCGCTATCTTCGTCTGGTTCTGCATGAAGCTCGTCTGGCCGCCAATCACGGCAGCCATGGCAGCGCGCCAGAAGAAGATCGCTGAAGGACTGGATGCGGCAGGCCGTGCGCAGCAAGACCTGAAACTGGCTCAGGACAAGGTGTCCAACACCCTCCGCGAGACCAAGGAGCAGGCAGCCCAGATCATCGAGCAGGCGAACAAGCACGCCAATGCGATCATCGAGGAAGCCAAGCAGCAGGCACGTGTCGAAGGCGAGCGACTGGTCGCCGGCGCCCGCGCCGAGATCGAACAGGAAGTGAACCGTGCCAGGGACCAACTGCGCAATCAGGTAGCGGCTCTTGCCGTCGCCGGTGCAGAGAAGATCCTGGAGTCCCAGGTGGACGCCAAGGTGCACAACGAGCTGGTCGAAAAACTGGCCTCCCAACTCTAAGCGAGGCAAGCGATGATCAATACCCAGACGCTTGCTCGGCCTTACGCGAAAGCCGCTTTCGAGTTTGCCAGCGCCGCAGGAACGACCGAGTCCTGGTCGAAAATGCTGAACCTGGCCGCCATCGCTGTTGAAGTCCCAGAAGTCGCAGCGTTGCTGAACGACCCCCGCCTGACCAGCGAAAGCAAGGTCCAGGGGCTGGTGCGTCTACTCGGTGACGACGCCGACGAAGCTTTCCGCAACTACGTCCAGACCCTTGGCGAGAACGATCGCCTGTCGGTACTGCCGACCGTGTGGGAGCTGTACGAGGACATCAAGGCGCAAGCCGAGAAAACGCTCGAGGCAGAAGTTGAAACCGCCTTCGAGCTCAGCAACGAGCAACTCCAAACTTTGGCTGCCGCCCTGTCGAAGCGGCTAGATCGCACCGTCAACCTCCAGCAGGCCGTGAATCCTGCGCTGATCGGCGGCGTGTTGATTCGCGCCGGTGATGTGGTTGTCGACGGTTCGGTCCGCGGCAAACTGAGCCAGTTGGCCGAATCGTTGAAATCCTGATTTGAGGGTCATGGCATGCAGCAACTGAATCCTTCCGAGATTAGTGAAATCATCAAGCAGCGCATTGAGAAATCGAATGTCGCTGCTCAAGCCCGTAATGAGGGCACCGTCGTCAGCGTTTCTGACGGTATCGTACGTATCTACGGTCTGGCCGACGTCATGTACGGCGAAATGATCGAGTTCCCTGGCGGCATCTTTGGTATGGCACTGAACCTGGAGCAGGACTCCGTAGGTGCCGTGGTTCTGGGTAACTACCTGGGCCTGACCGAAGGCATGAGCGCCAAGTGCACCGGCCGCATCCTTGAGGTTCCGGTTGGTCCGGAACTGCTGGGCCGCGTTGTCGACGCACTGGGTAACCCGATTGATGGCAAAGGCCCGATCAACGCTCAGGCAACTGACGCAGTCGAGAAGGTTGCGCCGGGCGTGATCTGGCGTAAGTCCGTCGACCAGCCGGTGCAGACCGGTTACAAGTCGGTCGACGCCATGATCCCGGTAGGCCGTGGCCAGCGTGAGCTGATCATCGGCGACCGTCAGATCGGCAAGACCGCCCTGGCCATCGACGCCATCATCAACCAGAAGAACAGCGGCATCCGCTGTGTCTACGTAGCCATCGGTCAGAAGCAGTCGACCATCGCCAACGTGGTTCGCAAGCTGGAAGAGCACGGCGCGCTGCACAACACCATCGTTGTTGCTGCGTCCGCTTCCGAATCCGCTGCCCTGCAGTACCTGGCGCCTTACGCTGGTTGCACCATGGGCGAGTACTTCCGCGACCGCGGTGAAGACGCGCTGATCGTGTATGACGATCTGTCCAAGCAGGCTGTGGCGTACCGCCAGATATCCCTGCTGCTGCGTCGTCCGCCGGGACGTGAAGCCTATCCGGGCGACGTGTTCTATCTCCACAGCCGTCTGCTGGAGCGTGCGTCGCGCGTTTCCGAAGAGTATGTCGAGAAGTTCACCAACGGTGCCGTAACTGGCAAGACCGGCTCGCTGACCGCTCTGCCGATCATCGAAACCCAGGCGGGCGACGTTTCCGCGTTCGTTCCGACCAACGTGATTTCCATCACCGACGGTCAGATCTTCCTGGAATCGGCCATGTTCAACGCAGGTATCCGTCCGGCCGTCAACGCCGGTATCTCGGTATCCCGTGTTGGTGGTGCTGCTCAGACCAAGATCGTCAAGAAGCTGTCCGGTGGTATCCGTACCGCTCTGGCTCAGTACCGTGAACTGGCTGCGTTCGCGCAGTTCGCTTCCGATCTCGACGAAGCGACCCGCAAGCAGCTGGAGCATGGTCAGCGTGTTACCGAGCTGATGAAGCAGAAGCAGTACGCGCCGATGTCCATCGCCGACATGTCCCTGTCCCTGTACGCCGCCGAGCGCGGTTTCCTGACGGACGTGGAAGTGGCCAAGGTTGGCGCCTTCGAGCAGGCCCTGATCGCCTTCTTCAACCGCGAGTTCGCCGATCTGATGGCGAAGATCAACGTGAAGGGTGACTTCAATGACGAAATCGACGCAGGCCTGAAGGCCGGTATCGAGAAGTTCAAGGCCACTCAAAGCTGGTAAGCCGCAGCGGGAGCCGTGAGGCTCCCGCCTGCTAACCCGATAGGTGTCAAATGGCAGGCGCAAAAGAGATTCGCAGCAAGATTGCGAGCATCAAAAGCACGCAGAAGATCACCAGCGCCATGGAAAAGGTGGCGGTCAGCAAGATGCGCAAGGCACAGATGCGCATGGCTGCCAGCCGCCCTTATGCGGAGCGGATCCGGCAGGTAATCGGCCATCTGGCCTTTGCCAACCCGGAATACCGTCATCCGTTCATGGTAGAGCGTCCGGTCAAGCGTGTCGGCTACATCGTCGTGTCGACCGATCGTGGTCTTTGCGGTGGCCTGAACATCAACCTGTTCAAGGTCCTGATCAAGAACATGAAGGAGTGGCACGATCAGAAGGTCGAAGTCGACCTCTGCGTGATCGGCAACAAAGGCGCGAGCTTCTTCCGCAGCTTCGGCGGCAACGTCGTCGCAGCGATCGGCAACCTCGGCGAAGAGCCGTCGATCAATGATCTGATCGGCAGCGTCAAGGTCATGCTCGACGGCTTCCACAATGGCCGTATCGATCGCTTGTACCTGGTATCCAACAAGTTCATCAACACCATGACCCAGAAGCCCACGGTCGACCAACTGCTGCCGCTGGCCGCAGACGAGAACGCCGAGCCGGTCAAGAAAGGTCAGTGGGACTACCTCTACGAGCCGGACGCCCAGCAGCTGCTGGATGCTCTGCTGGTACGGTTCATCGAGTCCCAGGCCTATCAGGCGGTGGTTGAGAACGGCGCAGCCGAACAGGCCGCGCGGATGATTGCCATGAAGAACGCAACCGACAACGCCGGTGAGCTGATCGGCGACCTGCAACTGGTCTACAACAAGGCCCGTCAGGCTGCGATCACTCAGGAAATTTCGGAAATCGTCGGCGGCGCTGCCGCGGTTTAAGAACGGTTCAAATATTCAGAGGAACCAAACATGAGTAGCGGACGTATCGTTCAAATCATCGGCGCCGTTATCGACGTGGAATTTCCGCGCGATGTGGTACCGAACGTCTATGACGCGCTGAAAGTTCAAGGCGCCGAGACCACCCTGGAAGTCCAGCAGCAGCTGGGCGACGGCATTGTCCGTACCATCGCCATGGGTTCGACCGAAGGCCTCAAGCGTGGCCTGGACGTCGTCAACACCGGCACCGGTATCTCCGTACCGGTCGGCAAGCAGACCCTGGGCCGCATCATGGACGTCCTGGGTAACCCCATCGACGAAGCCGGCCCGATCGGCGAAGAAGAGCGCTGGACCATCCACCGCGCTGCTCCGTCCTACGCAGAGCAGGCTGGCGGCAACGAGCTGCTGGAAACCGGCATCAAGGTTATCGACCTGGTTTGCCCGTTCGCCAAGGGCGGTAAGGTCGGTCTGTTCGGTGGTGCCGGTGTAGGCAAGACCGTAAACATGATGGAGCTGATCCGTAACATCGCGATGGAGCACAGCGGTTACTCCGTGTTCGCCGGTGTGGGTGAGCGTACTCGTGAAGGTAACGACTTCTATCACGAGATGAAGGACTCCAACGTTCTGGACAAGGTTGCCCTGGTTTACGGCCAGATGAACGAGCCGCCGGGAAACCGTCTGCGCGTTGCACTGACCGGCCTGACCATGGCCGAGAAGTTCCGTGACGAAGGTCGTGACGTTCTGCTTTTCGTCGACAACATCTACCGCTACACCCTGGCCGGTACCGAAGTATCCGCGCTGCTGGGTCGTATGCCTTCCGCGGTAGGTTATCAGCCGACTCTGGCCGAAGAGATGGGCGTTCTGCAGGAGCGCATCACCTCCACCAAGAACGGCTCGATCACCTCGGTACAGGCCGTATACGTACCTGCGGACGACCTGACCGACCCGAGCCCGGCGACCACCTTCGCCCACCTCGACGCCACCGTCGTACTGTCGCGCGACATCGCCTCCCTGGGTATCTATCCGGCGGTCGATCCGCTCGACTCTACTTCGCGTCAGCTGGATCCGCTGGTGATCGGCCAGGAGCATTACGACACCGCTCGCGGCGTTCAGTACGTGCTGCAGCGCTACAAAGAGCTGAAGGACATCATTGCGATCCTCGGTATGGACGAACTGTCCGAGACCGATAAGCAGCTGGTATCCCGCGCTCGTAAGATCCAGCGCTTCCTGTCCCAGCCGTTCTTCGTGGCCGAAGTCTTCACTGGCTCGCCAGGCAAGTACGTTCCGCTGAAGGAAACCATCCGTGGTTTCTCCGGCATCCTCAATGGCGACTACGACCATCTGCCGGAACAGGCGTTCTACATGGTCGGCAGCATCGACGAAGCCATCGAGAAAGCCAAGAAACTGTAACTGGCGCGCCCGTTCGCGGGCGCCAACCAGCCTGACCGGCAGCTGCTGGTCAGGCTGATTACCGAGGCATGAACATGGCTATGACAGTGCATTGCGACATCGTCAGTGCGGAAGAAGAGCTGTTCTCGGGGCTGGTGGAAATGGTCGTCGCCCACGGCAACCTGGGTGACATCGGCGTTCTGCCGGGTCACGCGCCGCTGCTGACTGATCTCAAGCCGGGTCCGGTTCGAGTGATCAAGCAGGGTGGTGACGAGGAGATCTTCTACATCTCCGGCGGCTTCATCGAAGTGCAGCCGAACATGGTGAAGGTTCTCGCCGATACCGCTACGCGCGCCAAGGACATCGACGAAGCTGCCGCTCAGGCTGCCGTCAAAGCTGCCGAGAAGGCCCTGCACGAGAAGGGCGCGGAGTTCGATTACGGCTCCGCCGCCGCTCGCCTGGCCGAGGCCGCAGCCCAGCTGCGAACCATCGAGGCAATGCGCAAGAAGTACGGCCGACACTGATCGGCAAGCGACTTCATCGCGCACGAGTAAAAGGGTAGCCTTGGCTACCCTTTTTCTTTTTCTGCCATTTGTCGGCGCTTATACCAGCTGCACTCTGACGTACGGGTGAGCTGACGGGCCGATACCGCTCAGGAATCGCTTCATGTCTCTCGATATCGTCATTCTCGCCGCTGGCCAGGGCACGCGCATGCGTTCGGCGCTGCCCAAGATTCTGCATCCGGTCGCCGGAAAATCCATGCTCGGGCACGTGATCGACACCGCGCGTGCATTGCAGCCGAAAAGCATCCAGGTGGTTATTGGCCACGGTGCCGAGCAGGTGCGCCAGCGACTGGCCGGCGATGATCTCGCCTTCGTCGTTCAGGCCGAGCAGCTGGGTACCGGCCATGCTGTAGCCCAGGCGTTGCCGAATCTGTCGGCCGAGCGCGTGCTGATCCTTTACGGTGACGTACCACTGATCGAAGCCGACACCCTGCAGCGCCTGTTGCAGAAGGTAGGGCCGGAGCAACTCGCGCTGCTGACGGTGAAGCTGGACGACCCAACCGGCTATGGACGCATCGTCCGCGACGCGCGCGGCGAAGTGCAGGCTATCGTCGAGCACAAGGATGCCAGCGACGAGCAGAAGGCGATCCGCGAGGGCAATACCGGGATTCTCGCCGTACCGGGCAGCCGTATCGGCGAATGGCTGGGTCGCCTGTCCAACAGCAATGCCCAGGGCGAGTACTACCTGACTGACGTCATCGCCATGGCTGTGGCCGACGGCCTGCGCGTGGCCACCGAGCAGCCGCTGGACGCTATGGAAGTGCAAGGTGCCAACGACCGTATCCAGCTGGCCGAGCTGGAACGCCATTACCAGCAGCGTGCCGCTCGTCGTTTGATGGCCCGGGGCGTGACGCTGCGCGACCCGGCACGTTTCGATCTGCGTGGCGAGGTAGAGGTCGGGCGAGACGTGCTGATCGACGTCAATGTCATTCTCGAAGGCATGGTGACCATCGAGGACGATGTGCAGATCGGACCGAACTGCGTGATCAAGGACAGCACGTTGCGTCGCGGTGCGATCGTCAAGGCCAACTCCCATCTTGAGGGTGCGGTAGTCGGCGAGAGTGCCGATTGCGGCCCGTTCGCGCGGCTGCGTCCAGGCAGCGTGCTCGGCGCCAAGGCGCATGTCGGCAACTTCGTCGAGCTGAAGAACGCGACCCTCGGTGATGGCGCCAAGGCCGGGCATCTCAGCTACCTCGGTGACGCCGAGATCGGCGCGCGGACTAACATCGGTGCCGGTACCATCACTTGCAACTACGATGGCGCCAACAAATTCAGGACGGTGATGGGCGAGGACGTTTTCATCGGCTCCAACAGTTCGCTGGTTGCACCGCTGCATCTCGGTGATGGCGCAACGACCGGCGCCGGTTCGACGATCACCGAGGACGTGCCGGCCCATACCCTGGGCCTCGGCCGCGGTCGCCAGCGCAATATCGAAGGCTGGCAGCGACCGAAGAAGCAGTCGTAGATCCGCGTTCGGCGCGGGATGCCGGCCTGCTTCCCACTGTTGGTGGGTGACGCCGGATCGCCAGCAGCTTGCAGCCCGTAAGCACTTATGTTTTGATTCGAGCCGTTATCTTTCGAATCGAAACATATCTATGTCGAAGCGCAACACTCCACAACGTCGCCACGCGATCCTCGCCTTGCTCAACGAGCTCGGCGAGGTCAGTGTGGACGAGCTGTCGCGGCGCTTCGAAACCTCGGAAGTCACCATCCGCAAGGACCTCGCTGCGCTGGAGAAAAATGGCCTGCTGCTGCGCCGCTACGGCGGTGCGGTTCCGCTGCCTCAGGAGCTGATCGGCGACAGCGTGCAGCCCGTTTCGCCCTGGAAGCAGGCGATCGCCCGTGCTGCGGTTGGCTGCATCCGTGAGCACGCGCGGATCATCATCGACAGCGGCACCACCACGGCGGCGATGATTCCTCAGCTCGGCCACAAGCACGGGCTGGTGGTGATGACCAATTCGCTGAACGTGGTCAATGCGCTGCGCGAGCTGGAGCATGAGCCGGTGCTGCTGATGACCGGCGGCACCTGGGACCCGCATTCGGAGTCCTTTCAGGGCCAGGTCGCCGAGCAGGTGCTGCGCTCCTATGACTTTGACCAACTGTTCATCGGTGCCGATGGCATCGATCTGGAGCGGGGCACCACCACCTTCAACGAACTGCTAGGGTTGTCCCGAGTGATGGCCGACGTCGCGCGGGAAGTCATCGTGCTCGCCGAGGCCGACAAGTTCGGTCGGCGCATCCCCAATCTTGAGCTGCCCTGGAGCAGCGTGCACACCCTGATTACCGATGAGCGCCTCAGCGACGAGGCGCGCAGCAGCATCCTGGCCCGCGGCGTCAAACTGATCTGCGTGGCCGTCGAAACCAATCTGGAGACCTGAGCATGTGTGGCATCGTTGGCGCCGTCGCCGAACGCAACATCACCGCGATCCTTCTCGAGGGCCTCAAGCGCCTGGAATACCGTGGCTATGACAGTGCCGGCGTTGCCGTGCTGGACGAGAACGGCACACTCGAGCGTCTGCGCCGTAATGGCAAGGTCGCCGAACTGGAGCAGGCTCAGCAACACACGCAGCTGGCCGGCCGCCTGGGCATTGCGCATACCCGCTGGGCAACCCATGGCGCGCCCTGCGAGCGCAATGCCCATCCGCATTTCTCCGGTGATGATCTGGCCGTGGTGCACAACGGCATCATCGAGAACCACGAGGCGCTGCGGGCTCAGCTCAAGGAGATGGGTTACGTATTCGTCTCGGATACCGACACCGAAGTCATCGTGCACCTGCTGCACCACAAGCTCGATTCGCTCGGCGACCTCACCGCTGCGCTGAAGGCGGCAGTCAAGGAACTGCATGGCGCCTACGGACTGGCGGTGATCAGTGCGCGGCAGCCGGATCGCCTGCTCGCCGCGCGCAGCGGCAGCCCGCTGGTGATCGGTCTGGGCCTGGGCGAAAACTTCCTCGCCTCGGACCAGCTGGCGCTGCGTCAGGTCACCGACCGTTTCATGTATCTGGAAGAGGGCGACATCGCCGAAATCCGCCGCGATGCGGTGCAGATCTGGGATGTCGACGGCCAGCCGGTGCAGCGCGAGGCCGTGCAGTATCACGAAGGCGCCGAGGCGGCGGACAAGGGCGAGTACCGCCACTTCATGCTCAAGGAGATTCACGAGCAGCCGAAGGTGGTGCAGCGCACTCTGGAAGGCCGGCTAGGCGATCATCAGGTCTTGGTGCAGGCGTTCGGACCGCAAGCCGCCGAGCTGTTCGCCAAAGTGCGCAATGTGCAGATCGTCGCCTGTGGCACCAGCTATCACGCCGGCATGGTCGCGCGTTACTGGCTGGAGGAACTGGCCGGCATACCCTGTCAGGTCGAGGTTGCCAGCGAATTTCGCTACCGCAAGGTGGTGGTGCAGCCGGACACCCTGTTCGTCACTATCTCCCAGTCCGGCGAGACGGCAGATTCGCTGGCAGCGCTGCGTAACGCCAAGGCGCGCACCGAGCAGGAAGGTCGCTATCTGGCGAGCCTGGCGATCTGCAACGTCGGCATCAGTTCGCTGGTGCGCGAGTCGGACCTGACCCTGCTCACCCAGGCCGGCCCGGAAATCGGCGTGGCTTCGACCAAGGCCTTCACCACCCAGCTGGTTGGTCTGCTGTTGCTGACGCTGTCGCTGGGCCAGGTCCGGGGCACGCTTTCCCCTGCGCTGGAGGCCGAACTGGTCGACGAGTTGCGCCGGCTGCCGACCCGCCTGGGCGAGGCGCTGGCGATGGATGCTACGGTGGAGAAGATTTCCGAGCACTTCGCCGAGAAGCATCACACGCTGTTTCTGGGTCGCGGCGCGCAATATCCGGTGGCGATGGAAGGCGCGCTCAAGCTCAAGGAAATCTCCTATATCCACGCCGAAGCCTATCCGGCGGGGGAGCTGAAGCACGGCCCGCTAGCACTGGTGGACGCGGACATGCCGGTGGTCACTGTGGCACCAAACAACGAGCTGTTAGAAAAGCTCAAGTCCAACCTGCAGGAAGTGCGCGCCCGCGGCGGTGAGCTGATTGTCTTTGCCGATCGCGAGGCCGGCATCGAGAACGGAGAGGGCACCTTCATCGTCAGCATGCCGCATATCCACGACGTGCTCGCACCGATCCTCTACACCCTGCCGCTGCAACTGCTTTCCTACTACGTCGCCGTATTGCGCGGGACGGACGTCGACCAGCCGCGCAATCTGGCCAAGTCAGTAACGGTGGAATGACCGGAAACTGCGCCAAACGCAGCTGGCTGCACGGAATAAAGATTGACACAATATAATAAAGTCTGACACAAGCTATTAAAGTCTGACACAATGCCTAAACCCCTGTATCTACAGGGGTTTTCCGTTTATGGGCTAAGCATGGGTATGGTTTCCAGTGTTCCGAATACTGTTTTTCAAGCCCTTGTTAGCTTTTTCGAGTGGGACCTAGAGGACTTTGAGAGAAATGGAGTGGACGCAGAAACTCTGCTTAAGTCCACCGGTTTACCAAGGAATTGGCAGGGACCACCTGGTTTCAACCAAGTCCTGGGAGGCACTGCGTACTATCGGAATAAGTCTGTAGCTGAGAGCACCTGAAAAAAACGCGCTGAGTGAAGCCTGTAACGCTTCCGTTGGATTAAAGTAATTTGCAATATGTTCACTCACCGACGCCGCGCGCTTTTTCAGAGCCTGTGCCATTCAACCGGACGCGGTTCTCCACAGCAATTACCGCTACGCGGTCGGATGCATGTGCTTTTTGCATCCAGATGTCATGGCCGGCCACAGACGGTATTACATCTGATTAATCTAGGAGAAATTATCTAGAATAAATTGGCTCACGGCATAAATGCTAGTGTTGTCTTGAGATTCTGTTGCGCTTGGGGGAACTACGCCTTGTTCGAGTATCCGCTTCTTGCTGCCGGAATTTGAAGACCACGAGCAGCGGCCATCGAACAAAAATTTCTGCTGTTTTTCAGTGCAAGTGATGAGGTTAAGAGCACATCACACGTAAGCTCCGCTTAGCATTAATGTAATATAAGACTCAGCTTTGTGTAAGGTTGACACCTTTAAACTATCCAACATCAATGACCAAGAGGTGTTAACGATGAAAAAATTTGCGGCAGTTCTTGCTGTTGGCATAGCCGTAAGTTCCTCCTTCGCAATGGCTGAGGTTGATAGAAACTCAACGATGCAGCATGACTATGCTGCAGTCGAGGGTAGACAGGCTTTAAAGGTTCTTCTTGAAAGCGGTGATGTACTAAGTGTGACGCCAATGGGCGAAGATAGTATTCTAGGCTGGCCAAGCTATCGTGCGCAGCCATACGAAATCAAAATTCGTACTCCTGATGGAGTTGTCCACTCAGTGGAGTTCCGTAGCGCGCCAGTTGGCATCAATAACGGTTAATTATTTATAAGGGAATTAATACGATATAAGCCAATTGTATGATCGTTACGATTGGCTTATGACTGATTTTTCAAATGGCATTCTTTTTTTTGCACAAGAGTAACAATAGAAGCCAAGGCGTCATTTCAGTGGGTAGAGCGTAGGTGTCCTGCCACTGAATAAAAGCGCTTTCCTACCAAGTCCATAAGATACCATCTTGGCAGGAAAGCGGCTTGCTGGTTATACAGCCATACGTTCACATTCCTCAGCGCACTTCATACAGGCTTTCGCGCACTCTTGGCAGTGATCCATCTGATGCTTGGCACACTCTTCACCGCAGGCTCGGCAAATTTTTGCACACAATGCACAGAACTCTTTAGCCAACTCGCTCTGGCGACTCATGAGTCTGGCTGCCAGAGCACATATGTCAGCACAATCTCTGTCGAGCTCAATGCAACGGGCCATCGTTTGTACGTCGTCTTCAAGTAAACAGGCAGATGCGCATGCTTCGCAAACTAGAGCGCAGTTAGAACAAGCTTGAATGCAGCTATTGAACATTGTTTCAGTCATGACTTCCTCCAAAGTTCGTATTTTAGCGTATAGTCTTGAGCTGGCCTGAGGTGATCCTCTAGCAGCTCATAAATCCGACATATTCAGAGTTCGTCCGTTCCAATGGTTAACATTACAATCGTGTAAGGTCCCTTATGATCGCTATGCGGCTGATTTTAAAATATTTACCTTTATTCGATATTTTATTATTGGCGGGGAAATTCCATGTGAAAGCCCGTCACGCCGTCTAATGAGGTGCACCAGATTCTGCCTTTATGGGCCTCAACAATAGATCTGGTAATAGCCAAGCCGAGGCCAGCGTTGCTTGGACTACCCTCGCGCCGGGCAGGATCGACCCGATAGAAGCGATAAAAGAGCTTGTCCAGGTGCTCGGGCTCGATCGTCCCTCCGGGATTCTCGACGCTGAGGGTTACCGTTCTTTCCGCCTCGTGAATCGTTACAGAAATAGTTTCCCCTACCGGGGTGTAACGCAGCGCGTTGGATAACAAATTGGAGACCGCTCTATCAATCATTAATTTATCTCCCAGCACATTTCCTGCGCCTGAGACTGAGAGACGGATATCGCGTTCGTCAGCCACTAAGTGGTAATACGCAAGCAGTTTAGCAACGACATCAGCTAGTTCGATAGACGCTTGTTCGGGAATAATCAAGCCGTTGTCGGATTTGGCCAAAAAGAGCATGTCGTCAATAATGCGTGACATACGCTTCAACTCCTCTAGATTGGAGTAAAGATTCTCCTCATAAGCATCAATATTCCGCTTTTTGGTCAGCACCACCTCGGTGTGGGTCATGAGGTTGCTAACAGGGGTTCGCAGTTCATGAGCAATGTCCGCCGAGAAATTGGAAAGCCGAACAAAGGCATCTTCCAAGCGACCTAACATCGCATTGAAGGACAGAACCAATTGCTGTAACTCAAGCGGTATCGGTTCAAGCGGCATTCGTTCCTGCAACGACCTTGCTGACATCGATGCGGCGAGATGGGTAACTTGCCTCAGAGGCCTGAGACCGCTTCTAACTACCATCCAGCCAAGCGCAGCACTAATTAGAGCGCTGACGCTTAATCCAACGCCGAACCAACGCTGCAAAGTCTGAAAGAAATGCGCGTGGTTAGTGACATCAAGAATCAACAGTGCTGTAAGTGGTTCGGGCTGGTCTGCTACCGAGATTCGGGCAGTCAATCCTCTATACAGGCGGCCGGCATATTTCCATTCCCACATATTCTGCTGTTCTGCGTCCCTATAGCTTTCCGGGACGTCGACTGTCTTGGGATCAGAAAAGAGCACTCTGCCATCTTCGCTCAAGATGGTCGCCGCTAAATCATGATGGGCACCTAGCAGAGCTCGCAACTGCGGTAGCTCCTCAGCAAGGTTTGCGCTGCTGCGTACGTTATTGAAAATTTTCTTGGTCGATTCGAGCTTCTCCACCAAGGCCTGCCGATCCAACACTTCGAAGTGATGCTGGCTAAGCAAATTGAAGCTCAGCCCAGCTATGGTGAGAACTACAACCACCACAGACATGAACATGACACTCATTCGGGCGGTCAGCGAAAGGTGACGCAGTGTAAGCGTTCATTCCAAGACATCCTGCCATCCCGCTGACTTCCGCCCTAGAGTGACCTCGCATTCAACAACGCGAGGTTATTTCCATGAGAAAACACCGCACCGCAGAACAGTGGCAAGTCCTAATC
>NZ_JACXXG010000023.1 GCF_014764705.1 Stutzerimonas kunmingensis | reverse complement strand
ACCCTTGCCTTCAGCTAACACTTCCCCTTGCCGGGTGTGTAGAGGACTTTCACCTCCAAGTCGCCAGGCTCACCACCACAGTGAACCCGACAGCGCCAGTCACGGCGCTACGCGCCATGCCTGGCGCACCATAAAAAAACCGCCCCGAAGGGCGGTTCCTGTGCAGCTCGGACGCGGGTTACAGGCCGCTCTTGGCCTTGAACTCACGACGGCGGCGGTGCAACACCGGCTCGGTGTAACCGTTGGGCTGCTTGGTGCCTTCGAGGACCAGCTCCAGGGCAGCCTGGAAGGCCACGCTGTTGTCGAAGTCAGGCGCCATCGGGCGGTACAGCGGGTCGCCCTGGTTCTGGCGGTCAACCACCGGCGCCATGCGCTTGAGGCTTGCGAGCACCTGATCCTTGGTAACGACGCCATGACGCATCCAGTTGGCTACGTGCTGGCTGGAGATACGCAGGGTGGCGCGGTCTTCCATCAGCGCGATGTCGTTGATGTCCGGTACTTTGGAGCAACCGACGCCCTGTTCGACCCAGCGGACCATGTAGCCGAGGATGCCCTGCGAGTTGTTGTCCAGCTCGTTCTGCTTCTCTTCCTCGCTCCAGTTGGTGTCTTGCGCCAGCGGGATGGTGAGGATGTCGTCGATGGAAGCTTTTTCGCGCTTGGCCAGTTCCACCTGACGCGCCTGCACGTCGATCTTGTGGTAGTGCATGGCGTGCAGGGTGGCGGCGGTTGGCGACGGTACCCAGGCGGTGTTGGCGCCGGCCATGGGGTGGCCGACCTTCTGCTCGAGCATCGCAGCCATCAGGTCAGGCATGGCCCACATGCCCTTGCCGATCTGCGCCTTGCCCTGCAGGCCGCAGGCCAGACCCACGTCTACGTTGTTGTTCTCGTAGGCGCTGATCCACTTCTCGGCCTTCATGGCCGCCTTGCGCACCATTGGGCCGGCTTCCATGGAGGTGTGGATTTCGTCACCGGTGCGGTCGAGGAAGCCGGTGTTGATGAACACCACGCGCTCGCGCGCTTCCTTGATGCAGGCCTTGAGGTTGATCGTGGTACGACGCTCCTCGTCCATGATGCCGACCTTCAGGGTGTTGCGCGGCAGACCGAGGACGTCCTCGACGCGGCCGAACAGCTCGGTGGCGAAAGCCACTTCTTCCGGGCCGTGCATCTTCGGCTTGACGATGTACATCGAGCCGGTGCGGGTGTTCTTGCGGCTGGTGTTGCCGTTGAGGTTGTGCACCGCGATCAGGCTGGTGAACAGACCGTCCATGATGCCTTCCGGCACCTCGTTGCCTTCCTTGTCGAGGATGGCGTCGTTGGTCATCAGGTGACCGACGTTACGGATGAACAGCAGGGAGCGGCCATGCAGGGTCAGCTCGCCGTTGCCGTCGGCCTTGGTGTAGACGCGGTCCGGGTTCATCGCGCGGGTGATGCGCTTGCCGCCCTTTTCCAGCTCCTCGACCAGGTCGCCTTTCATCAGGCCGAGCCAGTTGCGATAGACGATGGTCTTGTCGTCGGCGTCGACGGCGGCGATGGAGTCTTCGCAGTCCATGATGGTGGTCAGCGCCGATTCCATCAGGATGTCTTTCACGCCGGCCGCGTCGGTCTGGCCGATCGGGCTGGCCGGGTCGATCTGGATCTCGAAGTGAATGCCGTTGTTCTTCAGCAGCACGGCGATCGGTGCGCTGGCTTCGCCCTGGAAGCCCTGCAGCTGGGCCGGGTTTTTCAGGCCGGTGGTGGTGCCGTCCTTCAGCGAAACGACCAGCTTGCCGCCTTCGATGCGGTAGCCGGTGGAATCGACGTGGGAGCCGCTTTCCAGCGGTGCGGCTTCATTGAGGAAGTTGCGCGCGTAGGCGATGACCTTGTTGCCGCGGATCTCGTTGTAGCCCGGGCCCTTGCTGGCGCCGTCTTCTTCGGAAATGACATCGGTGCCGTACAGGGCATCGTACAGCGAGCCCCAGCGGGCGTTGGCGGCGTTCAGGGCGAAGCGCGCGTTCATGATCGGCACCACCAGCTGCGGGCCGGCCATGCGGGCGATTTCTTCGTCGACGTTCTCGGTGGTGGCCTGGAAGTCTTCGGCTTCCGGCAGCAGGTAGCCGATTTCCTGCAGGAAGCTCTTGTACGCCACGGCGTCGTGGGCCTGACCGGCGCGAGCCTGGTGCCAGGCATCGATCTGCGCCTGCAGCTCGTCGCGCTTGGCCAGCAGCGCGCGGTTCTTCGGCGCCAGGTCGTGGATGACGCTGTCGGCGCCAGCCCAGAAGGCGGCGGCATCGACGCCGGTACCGGGAATCGCTTCGTTGTTCACGAAGTCGTACAGGACTTTGGCGACCTGCAGGCCACCGACTTGAACGCGCTCAGTCATTACTCGCCTCACTTGGTTCTTCTAATTCGACGGACAGTTTCGTTTCTTGTAGTCCGAGTCGCCGGATACTACATGAAGCGCCGGGGAAAATCAGTCCGCCGAAAGAGCCGGTAGTTTCGGCCTTGCGACGCCGGGCGAGGGCGCCGCAGACTGTCGTTGGGGCGGCTGCCTGCTATACCTAATGGGCCGTCGCTACCGCGTGAGCGAATTCCCAGCACAGGAGCCGTCCATGGATCACCTCGTTCTTACCGTCATTGCCGAAGATCAGCCAGGGCTGGTCGAACGACTGGCCAAGTGCATCGCCGATCACGGCGGCAACTGGCTGGAGAGCCGGATGTCGCGCATGGCCGGACAGTTCGCCGGCATCCTGCGGGTAGCCGTGCCGCAGCAGGCGCATGCCGAGCTGACCGCCGCGTTGCAGGGGCTTGAGGCGCAGGGCATTCGCGTCCTGCTGGCGCATAGCGGCACGGAGCCAGCGGCGAGCTGGCAGGAAATTCAGCTGGAGCTGGTCGGCAACGACCGCCCCGGCATCGTCCGCGACATTACCCGTCTGCTCGCCGAGCATGGCGTCAACCTGGAAAGCCTGGACACCGAAGTATTGCCGGCGCCGATGAGCAGCGAGCTGTTGTTCCGCGCCGAGGTGAGGCTGGCCGTACCGAGCGACCTGTCGCTGGAGACTCTGCAGCAGCGCCTGGAGACCCTGGCCGACGACCTGATGGTCGAGCTCAAGCTGCAGCCGGCCGAGAAGCCCTAGACCGTCGCGGAGATCATTTTCAGCCGGCGCTTTTGCGCATCACCCGCCAGGCGTCCAGGCTGTAGACGGCGAGCCCCGCCCAGATGCAGAAGAAGGCCAACTGACGGTCGACCGGGAAGGGTTCGTCGAACAACTTCACGGCGAGGATCAGCAACAGCGTGGGCGTCAGGTACTGCAAAAAGCCCAGGGTCGAATACGGCAGGTGACGCGCCGCGGCGTTGAAGCCGAGCAGCGGAATCAGCGTCACCGGCCCGGCGGCCATCAGCCAGAGCGCATCGGTGCTGGTCCAGAACGCAGGTTCGGTGCTGGTGCCGCTGCTGAACCAGAACAGCCAGACCAGCGCTACCGGCAACAACATCCAGGTTTCCACCACCAGCCCGGGCAACGCGGCCACCGGTGCCAGCTTGCGTAGCAGACCGTAGCTGCCGAAGCTCAGCGCAAGCACGATGGAGATCCATGGGAATTCACCGAGCATCAGCAGCTGCAGGCTGACGCCGACAGTGGCCATCGCCACCGCCAGCCACTGCAGCGGGCGCAGCCGCTCGCGCAGCACGATCATGCCGAGCAGCACGTTGACCAGCGGATTGATGTAGTAGCCCAGGCTGGCTTCGACCATCCGGTCGTGGTTCACCGCCCAGACGTAGATCAGCCAGTTGGCGGCGATCAGCACACTGGAGATGCCGAGCACGCCAAGCCGTCGCGGATGTGCCAGCAGTTCGCGCCACCAGCCGGGGTGGCGCCAGACCAGCAGCACCAGCGAACCGAACACCGCCGACCAGATCACCCGCTGGGTAACGATCTCCAGCGCGCCGTACTGCTCGAGTGCCTTGAAGTAGAGCGGGAACATGCCCCAGATGCTGAACGTGGCCAGCCCCAGCAGATAACCCTTGCGCAGATTGGCGGTAGCCATGACGTCCTTCGACGAGCAGCGGAGAGCCGGCCATTTTGCGCCTTTGTCCGGAGGAGAGAAAGATTAGGCAGCTAACGTAGGCGTGCAGTGCGATCAGCGGGCGAAAGACTGAACGTGCGATGGCTCGTTCCGTCTCATGTGCATCATTGGTCGAAACGGCATCGCGCTCGCCAGAGCGTTTTGGAGGACCGCAATGCGCTTGCAGAATCAGGTGGCTCTGGTCACCGGCAGTACTCACGGCATCGGCCTCGGCATCGCCGTGCGTCTGGCCGAGGAGGGGGCCGATGTGGTCATCAACGGCCGCGAGGAAGATGACGAGGCCCGTGCGAGCCTCGAGCAAGTACGCGCCGTGGGGCGGCGGGTCTGCTTCATCGCCGCGGACGTCAGCCAGGTCGAGCAATGCCAGCGGCTGGTGCGCGAGAGCGTCGAGCGCATGGGCCGCCTGGATATCCTGGTGAACAACGCCGGGGTGCAGGCGCACGCCGCATTTCTCGACGCCGAGGAGGGCGACTACGACCGGGTACTCGACGTCAACCTACGCGGGCCGTTCTTCCTGGCCCAGGCCTTTGCCCGCTATCTGCGCGAGCAGGGCCGTGGCGGGCGGATCATCAACAACAGTTCGGTGCACGAGGAATTGCCGCACCCCAACTTCACCGCCTACTGTGCGAGCAAGGGCGGGCTGAAGATGCTCATGCGCAACATCGCCATCGAACTCGCGCCGCTGGGCATCACGGTGAACAACGTGGCGCCGGGCGCAGTGGAAACGCCGATCAATCGCGAGCTGATGAACCAGCCGGAGAAGCTCGCCAGCCTGCTGCAGAACATCCCCGCCGGACGCCTCGGCAGGCCACGTGATGTGGCTGGGGTCGTCGCCTTTCTGGCTTCTCCGGATGCCGACTACATCACCGGGACTACCCTGGTGGTCGATGGCGGTCTGTTATGGAATTACAGCGAACAATGACCAGTAGCCAGTCTTACCAGCCGTTCAGCCATGACGTCAGCGCCATCTCGCTGGCCGATACCCTAAGCCCCGCCGATCGCTATCAGGAGCTGTTCGTCGCGGTGCAGATGCAGCGCATCTTTCCCGACAGCAAGACCTTCGTCGACTGCGCGCCGCGGCGCCATCCCGAAGTCATCCTCGAGGCTTACCGCGCCCGCTGCAGTGAGCCCGGCTTCGATCTCGGCGCCTTCGTCCACGAGCACTTCAGCCTTTACGAGATGCCGGTCAGGGAATTCGTCGCCAACCCCGACGACAGCCTGGCCGAACACATCGACCGGCTCTGGCCGGTGCTCACCCGGCAGCCGCAGGACCATCCCGAGCATTCCTCGCTGCTGCCGCTGCCGCACCCGTACGTGGTGCCGGGTGGGCGCTTCACCGAGCTGTACTACTGGGATTCCTACTTCACCATGCTCGGCCTGGACGAGAGCGGGCACTGTGACCTGCTGCGCTCGATGGCGGACAACTTCGCCTACCTGATCGACACCTACGGCCATGTGCCCAATGGCAACCGCACCTACTACCTCGGCCGCTCGCAGCCGCCGGTGTTCGCCCTGATGACCGAGCTGTTCGAGGAAAACGGCGTGCACCGGGCCAGCGATTACCTGCCGCAGCTGCACAAGGAATATGCCTTCTGGATGGAGGGTGCCGATGCGCTGCGCCCCGGTGAGCGGCACCGGCGCTGCGTCTGCCTGGCCGACGGCGTGGTGCTCAACCGTTACTGGGACGAGCGCGATACGCCGCGCGAGGAGTCCTATCGCGAAGACGTCGAGACCGCCCGCGCCAGTTGCCGGCCGCGGCACGAGGTTTATCGTGACCTGCGCGCCGGTGCCGAATCGGGCTGGGACTTCAGCTCGCGCTGGCTGGACGATGCGCACCGGCTGGCGACCATCCGCACCACCAGCATCCTGCCCATCGACCTCAATGCGTTGCTCTACAAGCTCGAGCGGCAGATCGCCGAGCTGTCGGCGGTGAAGGGCCAGCAGGCCTGTGCCGAGAATTTTGCGCGGCGCGCCGAAATTCGCCTGGCAGCGATCGACCACTACCTGTGGAATCCGCGCGCCGGCGCCTACTTCGACTATGACTGGCGGCGCGGCCGGCAGCGCGACAACCTCACCGCCGCGACCCTGGCGCCGCTGTTCGTGCGCATGGCCAATGCCGAGCAGGCGGCAGCGGTCGCGACAACCGTGCGTGCCCGCCTGCTGGCCCCAGGCGGGTTGGCCACCACCGAGATCAGCGGCAGCGGCGAGCAATGGGATCGACCCAACGGCTGGGCGCCGCTGCAGTGGATCGCCATTCGCGGCCTGCAGCACTACGGCCATGACGCGCTGGCGCTGGATATCGAGGAGCGCTGGCTGACCATCGTCAGCCACCTGTTCGAGCGCGAGAACAAGCTGGTGGAAAAATACGTACTGCGCCCGTGCACCGAGCACGCCAAAGGCGGCGAGTATCCGCTACAGGACGGCTTCGGCTGGACCAACGGCGTCACGCGCAAGCTCATGCAGCAGGACCCCAGCCATCAGGCCAACCGCTGCCGGGCCGGGCACTGTCGCCCATCGCCCTAGGACATCTGGCGCGATGGTTGCGCGCAATCTCCCTACAAATGCAATGGATCAATAGTTATCGTACAACTGCTGGGCTATGATGACGGTTGCTTCCGCTTCTCAGAGATCGCCGTCCATGGATAACCAGAGCGCCCAGCCACGCGTCCGTCGCAAACACCGCAGCCTCGCCCAGGAGCTGGTCGCCGAACTGTCGCAGCAGATCCGCGACGGCATGTTGAAGCGCGGCGACAAGCTGCCGACCGAGTCCGCCATTATGCAGACGCAGGGTGTGAGTCGCACGGTGGTGCGCGAGGCGATCTCGCGCCTGCAGGCCTCGGGGCTGGTGGAAACGCGGCACGGCATCGGCACCTTCGTGCTGGATACCCCGAGCACCACCGGGCTGCGCATCGACCCGGCGACCATCGGCACCCTGCGCGACCTGCTGGCGATTCTCGAGCTACGCATCAGTCTGGAAGTGGAATCGGCCGGGTTGGCCGCGCAGCGCCGCTCGCCCGAGCAGCTGGCGGCCATGCGCGCCTTTCTCGATCAGCTCAACCAGAGCGCGGCGCACTCAAGCGATGCGGTGTCATCGGATTTCCAGTTCCATCTGCAGATCGCCGAAGCCACCGGCAACCGCTACTTCACCGACATCATGAGCCACCTGGGCACCACGCTGATCCCGCGCAGCCGGGTCAATTCCGCACGGCTGGCCCATGACGATCAGCAGCATTACCAGGCGCGCCTGGGCCGCGAGCACGAGCAGATCTACGAGGCCATCGAGCGCCAGGACCCGGAATCCGCGCGGGCGGCCATGCGGCTGCACCTGACCAACAGCCGCGAGCGGCTGCGCCAGGCCCACGAAAGCGCCGAAGCGGAAGTGCTGCAGAACTGATCGCCGCCCCGGCGCAGCTAGCGCCGGGTACGTCGACAGCCCTAGCGGCGGTAGGCCAGCAGGACGATACCGCCGACCACGATCAGGCCGCCGAGCACTTGCATGGCCCCGAGTACCTGCCCGAGGATCAGCCAGCCGAGCACCATGCCGGCCACCGGCTCCATGTTCATCACCGGCGCATTGCGCGCGATGTTCAGCCGCGGCATGCAGATGAACAGCGTCGAGAACGCCGCGCCGTAAAGCAGCACCAGGCAGGCGAGGGCGATCCAGCCGGCAGTTGCATTGGGCAGGCCCAGACCACCCGGAATCAGGTCGCTGGCGCCGAGCAGCGCGGAGGCGGTAAATACCACGATCAGCGTCAGCATGCTGCGCACCGAGCCGGCCATGCTCGACAGCTTGTGCTCGGTGACCCACAGCGCCACCGCAAACACCGCGGCGGCGGTCAGGCTGAACAGGATCCCGGCGGTCCATTGTTCATCCGTCGCCTCGTTACTCATCAGGCGCGCGGGTACATCCAGCACCAGCACCAGGCCGAACAGGATCAGGCCCATGATCGCAAGCGCCACGCGGGTCGGCCGCGGCCCGCCCACTGCCCAGGTGAGCAACGCCAGGAGGATCGGTGACAGGTTCACCACTAGCAGCGCCAGCGCCACCGGAATGCGCGCCACCGCCGAATAGATGCAGAAGCTCTGCACCGCGATCAGCAGACCCAGGAGGATCTGCCAGCGCCAGGTGGCCGGACTCAGGCGCAGCGATTCGCGCCGCCAGAACACCAGCGCGCCCAGCACCAGCAGGGTCACCCCGGCGCGGCAGAGCATGGCCAGCAGCAGGCCGGTGCCGTGATCGAAGGCGATCCGCGCGGCGATGTGGTTGGCCGCGAACGAACAGGCCAGCGTGGCCAGGACCAGTACAGCGATGTGGCGTGGAAACGGCGTGGCTAACATGGCAGGGCGATACGTCCTTAAACGAGGCGCTGCCCACAAGGCGGCTTTGCTTGGGCGAGTATCTCGGCAAACGATGCAGCGAAGCAGGCAGTGTGTGAGATCTTGCGAGCTAGAGCCCTACAAGGCAAAAACAGGCGAGGAAGCGGAGTTTACTTTTGTAAATGAGCATTCCGAGCCTGTTTTTAACGCAGGAGGGCCGACGCGCAGCAGATCGTGAGCTGGATCAGAGCACTACGCTCGGCAGCCACAGCGAAATCATCGGGATATAGGTCACTGCCATCAGCACGGCGAACAGCGCGGCGTAGAACGGCAGCAGGGCCTTCACGGTGTTCTAGATGGTGACCTTGCCGATGGCGGCACCGACGAAGAGTACCGCACCGACCGGCGGGGTAATCAGGCCGATCCCCAGGTTGACCAGCATGATCATGCCGAAGTGCACCGGGTCGACGCCGAACGACGTCACCACCGGCAGCAGGATCGGCGTGAGGATCAGGATCAGCGGCGCCATGTCCATCAGCGTGCCCAGCACCAGCAGCATCAGGTTGACGCACATGAGGATCACGTAGCGGTTGTCCGACAGGGTCAGGAACGCGGTGGTGATCTTCGACGGGATCTGCATCAACGTCATGATGTAGCCGAAGCTGGCGGCGAAGGCGATCAGGATCATCACGATGGAAAGCGTGCGCACCGTGCGGTGCAGCATCTTTGGCAGCTCGCGCCACTTGTAGTCGCGGTAGATGAACATGGTGACGAAGAAGGCCCAGACCACCGCCACCGCAGCGGACTCGGTGGCGGTGAACACGCCGGAGAGTATGCCGCCGAGGATGATCACCATGGTCATCAGGCCCCAGAGCGCCTCGACGCAGATCTTCAGCGCCTGGCGCAGCGGCACCACTTCGCCCTTGGGGTAGTTGCGCTTGCGGGCGAACAGCAGGCAGAGCGCGGCCATGGCGGTGCTGAGCAGCAGGCCCGGGCCGATGCCAGCGACGAACAGCGCGGAGATCGACACGGTGCCGCCGGCCGCCAGCGAGTAGATCACCGAGTTGTGGCTGGGTGGGGTCAAGAGTGCCTGCACCGAACCGGAGATGGTCACCGCGGTGGAGAACTCCCGCGGGTAGCCCTTCTTTTCCATTTCCGGGATCAGCACCGAGCCGACCGAGGCCGTGTCCGCCAGGGACGAGCCGGAGATGGCGCCGAAAAAGGTCGAGGCGGTGATGTTGACCAGTGACAGGCCGCCGCGGACGAAGCCGACCAGCACCCCGGCGAAGGCGACCAGGCGGCGGGCCATGCCGCCTTCGGCCATGATCGCGCCGGCCAGGACGAAGAACGGAATGGCCAGCAGGGAGAATTTGTTCACGCCGCCGGCGATCTGGATCATCACGGCGTGCAGTGGAATATCGATCCACCAGGCACCGACCAGCGTGGCCAGGCCGAGGGAGTAGGCTACCGGAACGCGTAGCAGGATAAGGACGATGAAGCTGCCCAACAGGACGACGGCATCCATTACACGGACTCCTTGGACTCTTCGCGGGCTTCGTAGTCGACGACACGGCGCTTGCTCTGGTCGCCGTACAGCAGTTGCTCGATGACGAACAGCAGGGTGATGAAGCCGCCCAGTGGAATCGGCGCATAGCTGAAACCGACGCGCATCCAGGGCAGGGTGCTCAGGTACTGGTTCCAGGTGGCAACGCACAGCTTGTAGCCCCAGATCAGCATGAACAGGCTGATGGCCGCCATGGCCAGGCGCACGAACAGGATGATGAAGGGCTGGGCCAGCGGCGGCAGGCGATCGCTGAGTACCTGTACGGCCATGTGTGCGCCGGCGCGGTAGCTGGCGGCGGCGCCGACGAAGGTGAACAGCACCATCAGCAGGATGGCGATGGGCTCGGGCCAGCCGAGGCCCTGGCCCAGTGCGTAACGGCTGAACACGCCCCACGGGATGATCGTCGCCATGATCACGATCGCCGTGGCCGCGACGATGACGCAGGTGCGATAGATGGCGTCATTGACGCCCAGAACCAGGTTTTTCATGAGAGTCCACCGGTTGCATCGCGACGGCACCGGCCGCCGCGATGCGCTTGCACGAGGATTACTGAACGGCTTCGATGCGCTTGATCAGTTCGGCGTAGGGCGCGCCGTACTTCTCGCGGATCGGCGCGGTGGCGTCGAAGAAGGGTTTCTTGTCGATTTCGATGAACTCGACCCCGGCTTCCTTGAGTTTGGCTTCGCTGGCGGCGGACTTCTCGTCCCACAACTTGCGCTCTTCGAACTGCGCTTCCTTGGCGAACTTCTTCACCAGGTCCTGCTGTTCGGCGCTGAGCTTGTTCCAGGTGGTCTTGGAGATCACGATCGGCTCGGGCAGGATCAGATGGCCGGTCAGGCTGTAGTACTTGGCGTTGCGGAAGTGGTTGTGCTCAAGCATGGTCGGCGGGTTGTTCTCGGCACCGTCGATCACGCCGCTCTGCAATGCGCTGAAGATCTCGCCGGTGTCCATGGCGATACCGCTGGCGCCCAGGGCGTTGAAGGTTTCGATGAACATCGGGTTGCCGATCACGCGGATCTTCATGCCCTTGAGGTCTTCCAGACTGCGTACCGGCTCCTTGGTGTAGAGGTTGCGCACGCCGCCGTCCATCCAGGCCAGGCCGACCATGTTGAATTCGGAGTTGGTGATCTTGTCGAGGATCTCCTGGCCGATGTCGCCATCGATGACCTTGCGCATGTGTTCATGGTCGCGGAACACGAACGGCATGTTGAACACGTTGACGTCCGGGACCACCGGTCCGAGGGTGCCGAGGCTGACGCGGGTCATCTGTACCGCGCCGAGCTGCACCTGCTCGACCACTTCCTTTTCCGAGCCGAGAACACCGCCGGCGAACATGCGGTAATCCAGTTCGCCCTTGGTGGCTTCGGCGATCTTCTTGCCCATGTTCTCCTGCGCGACCACCGTGGGGTAGCCGGCCGGGTGGATCTCGGCAATCTTCAGCGTCATGGCATGTGCCAGCCCGCTGACGCAGAAGGCGAAGGGTAGGGCGGTAACGAGCAACTTGCGTTTGAGGTTCATGACACTCTCCATCTTGTTTTTGTTGGTGTGCAGCGTTGCGAGAAGCGAGGTTGGGCACGCAGCGGCCCTTCCCTGGTGAGTCAGTTGAAAGCGGGTTCCTCCAGTCCGGTGACGCCTGGGTTCAGGGCGAAGACGCCACCGGCCAGCGGCTGGTCGCTCAGATCGCCGCCAGGTCGGATCGAGGTGACGTACAGCGTGTCCAGCCGTGGCCCGCCGAAGGCGCACATGGTCGGTTTCTTCACCGGCACGGCGAGGGAGCGATCCAGCCGTCCGTCCGGGGTGAAGCGGTGGATCAGCCCGGCGTCGTTGCCGCAGGTCCAGTAGCAACCCTCGGCATCCACAGCGGCGCCGTCGGGGCGGCCGGGGTACTCGAGCGTGTCGACGAACAGGCGGCGACGGCTCGGCGTGCCGCTGTCGGTGTCGTAATCGAAGGCCCAGATCTTCTGCACGCCGGGATGTGAATCGGACAGGTACATGGTTCGCCCGTCCGGGCTGAAGGCCAGGCCGTTGGGCACGATGAAGCCGTCCAGCTGCGGCACCAGCGGGCCGCGCGCGGCCTGGTCATCGAGCCGGTACAGCGCGCCGACCGGATGCCCGGCGGCCATGTCCAGCGCCATGCTGCCGGCCCAGAAGCGGCCCTGGCGATCGCAGCGGCCATCGTTCATGCGCATCGCGGGCAGCTGGTGATCGATGGTCGCCAACGGGCGGCTGTCGAGCCGGCCGTCCGGGCCTGTCTGCAGGGCGAAGAAGCCGCTCTCCATGCCGGCCACCCAGCCGTCGCCGTGGCGGGCGATGCAGGCCAGCATCTGCTCGCCCTGCCAGCGGGAAAGCTGGCCGTCGGCAGCGCTCCAGCGCAGCAGCTCGCGGTTGGGGATGTCGACCCAGTACAGCGCCTGTTCGGCGGCGACCCAGACCGGGCTTTCACCGGTGGCGCAGCGCAGGTCGGCGATGAGTTCAGCTTCACTGGCCATTGCGTTTCTCTTTGTTGTTGTACGCGGGCGAAGGGGGGCTATCAGTCGAAGGGGCCGGCTGCGACGAAGGCGCCGCCCTGATAGATGCCGGCCGGGTCGTCGGCGCTGTAAGGCGGTTGCTGCTCAACCTTGTCGCGGAACGCTTCGGAGCTGTCCTGCGCCTGGAAGCCCAGGTGCGCGGCCAGATGGTTGTCCCACCACACATCACGGTTGGCGGACATGCCGTAGACCACCGTATGGCCGACCGCTGGCGTGAACAGCGCGCAGCGCATCAGCTCGGTGAGGTCACGAAAGCTCAGCCAGGTGCTCATCATTCGGCGGTTGGCCGGCTCGGGGAACGAGGAGCCGATGCGGATGCTGACAGTCTCGATGCCGTAGCGATCGTGGTAGAAGCTCGCCATGTCCTCGCCATAGGACTTGGACAGGCCGTAGTAGCCGTCCGGGCGCCGTGGTGCGTGGGCGTCCAGGGTTTCGGTCTGCGGGTAGAAGCCGATCACATGGTTGGAGCTGGCGAAGACCACGCGCTTGATGCCGTGCAAGCGGGCTGCTTCATAGATGTGAAAGGTGCCGCGGATATTGGCGTCGAGGATTTCCTCGAACGGCCGCTCGACGGAGACGCCGCCGAAATGGGCGATGGCATCTACGCCTTCGCACAGGGCATGCACGGCCGCCTTGTCGGCGAGATCACAAGGCACGACCTCCTCGTGTTCGCCGGCTGCCGGGGCCATCGGCGCGATATCGGACAGTCGGATGATACGGGCGTAGGGCTGCAGCTTTTCGCGTAAGACCTTGCCAAGGCCGCCTGCCGCTCCGGTGAGCAGAAGACGGCCAAGCGTGGGATTGGGGGTGGTAGTCATCGGGGTGCCTGTCATTATTGTTCTTGAAGTCATCTGTTGTCATATGACATGTGCCAAATATCAGCATCTAGTCACATGAATGTCAACACGCTTAAAGTCGTATTTGATGACATATGTTGCTTCTCAGTGTCACTTCCGTTGTGTTGTCCAAGCTAAAGCGCCGCGACAGAGGGCTCCAGAGTAGCGGCGCCCAAGATTGATAAAAGCGGGGCGCTGCCAGCAATATTTTCGATAGTTGTATGACGACCTTTCGAAAATAGAGTGGCAACGAGGTCGGTGCGCGGTCAGCACAATGCCGACGCGCTGCTGGTGCACACGGTAATGACTGCTATGGAGGCTGCCGAACTCGGTGTCCTGAGCGGCCGCGATTGGCCGCTGCTGTTCAGAGCTGCCTGGCCAGCGCCGCGGCGAGGATACCGGCGGCAATCGCCGGCAGCGGCTTTTTCAGCACCAGCATGGTCACTGCCGTGGCTAGCAGCGCCAATCGCGCGCCAGCATCACCCTGCAAGGCCATCGGCGCGACGATCGCCACCAGCACTGAGCCGGACATGGCGGTGATGAACTGGCGGACGCGGTCGCTGATGGGCACGAAGGCCATGACGAACACGCCGCCCCAGCGCGTCGCCAGGGTCACCAGTGCCATGACCAGCACCACGGTCAGCGCGCCTGCGCCCGTCGCATCAAGATTCACGCGCTTTCTCCTTCCACAGCAGCCCTGTCGCGCCACCGGCGAGGGCACCCACCACCACGTGGCTGTTCTCCGGCAGGTAACGGAAGGCGAGCAGCGAGGCGCCGGCGGCAACGCTCCAGATCACCAGCATGCGCAGGTTCTTTTCGCCGCCCACCACCATTGCCAGCAGAAAGCAGCCCATCACCATGTCCAGGCCCAGGCGCTTAGGATCACTGACGGCACTGCCGAAATGGATACCCAGCCAACTGCCGACCACCCAGAACGACCAGAGCGCCAGGCCACCACCGAGCAGCAGGCCGAATCCCGGGCGGTTGCGGTTGAAGGCCTGCATGGCCATCGCCCAGTTGGCGTCCGAGGCGATCAGCATCACCCCGTAGCGCCTGCCCGGCGACAGCTGGCGCAACCAGGGGTAGAGCGTGGCGCCCATCAGCAGGTGGCGGGCGTTGATGGCAAACACGGTGATCATCAGGGTGAACAGCGGCACCTGCGTGCCCCACAGCTCCAGCGCGGCGAACTGCGAGGCGCCGGCAAACACCAGCGCGCTCATCGCCAAAATCACCGAATCGTCCAGCCCGGTCTGCACCGCGGCGAGGCCGAAGGCGGCGCCGAACAGGGTGACGAAGATTGAAATCGGCGCGAGCTGGCGAAAACCGGCCCAGACCATGCGCCGGTCGAAATGATGCAGCTCGCTTTCTGCGTCAGTCATGCATGAGTCCTCCAGTGGCAGCGCCGGATCGACGACGTCATTCAATGTCCAGCCGGCCAGATTAGGGCGTGTTGCCGCAACGGAACAGCGCAGTTGGCGTCGGATCGGGCGGTACAGATTCGTTCGAGCAGTCGATGGCGCAGAGGACAATGAAGGCTTCGGCCTATCGACGCTGCGCCTTGCCAGCCACCACCAATGCTATAGAGGGTGTTGTCCGCTTCTGATATTGCAGCTGTGACGGGCTGCTGACTCCAGAAGCTGCCGGTCGCAGCAGAAGGCTGATCTGGCTGGACTGGTGCCGAACTGGATAGATCTACCGCCCAGAATCCGAGAGTTGATCTACCCTGCCGGGGTTGTTCTTCTTAAATAAGGTATCTATTAATGATAGTTTATGGTCATTAAGGTGCTATAAGAAGCCTTATTAACTGTCTGAAAAGGTTGCTTAGTGCGCGATTGGTAGTACCTTATCCTTTGTAGGATGTCGATTGGTGCCACCTTATGAAAGACTTTTTCCCTGTTCAAAGTACCTCTCTGCTTTACCGTATAGGCCTTCTGGTGAAGGAGGCGCGTCTGCGCATGGGGATACGACAGGCTGACCTTGCAGAGCGGGCTGGAATTTCTCTCCGAGCTGTTCGACACATTGAGGGGGGCAAGGCTGAAGGTGTTTCGTTGCGCGATTTCATGCTCGCGCTGTTTACCGTTGGGATCTCTGACCGGGTTTTCCAGGCGCTGATCGATGACCCTGCGCTTGATCTCGGCGCTTTGGAAACCAATGCGACCAGGCGCGTCAGGCTGCCTCGCAGCAGCGCGGAGGACTTCTGATGTCGCGCGCTTACATCTATATGGAATGTCCAGAAACGGGTGAGACTGTGACGCTGGGCAGGCTGACCCTTGCTGGTAGCACGGGAGCCTTCGTCTATGCGCCGGAGATCGTGGAAGCCAAGCGTTGGGTGCCTGATCCGATACGGTATCCGCTCTCCACTCGACCCATTCAGGTACATAAGAATGGCGGCGTTCCCGGCTTCATTGATGATGCGATGCCAGATGGCTGGGGAGAACGCCTGTTGCGCCGCACCCGAAAGGGCGAGCTCACTCCGATCCAGCTCCTGCTGTTATCTCCTAACGAAGATCGCGCCGGAAACATCATGGCTGGCGAAGATCGCACACCGAGGCCGGGAATAGGCGAAAGGCCTGTGAAAATGCTTGAAGCCAAAGGGCTCGATCATTTCATAGATATTTGCGCTGCGATCTATGACAGCCAGCTGAGCGCTGAGCAGCTGGAGGCATTAAGAATACGGGATCAGCGCTCAGCTGTTGGTGGTGCCAGGCCCAAGCGCACGTACCGCTTTGATCACAAGCTGATTCTTGCCAAGCCACGCGACAAATTTGATCACTACGACCTGCCGAAATTCGAGTATGCCTGCATGACTTTTGCGGCTGCCAAGGGGATGAATGTTGCCCGGACGGCACTCCATCAAAGTGAAAAAGGCAACACGTTGCTAGTGGAGCGATTCGACCGAGAATGGTCAGCGAATGATGCAAGGTTTCGCCGCATTCCGATGATGAGTGGCTTAACTCTTCTCGATGCCGAATGGCATGTGCAGCGCAGCAACGGATGGATCTACGCGGCGCTCGCCGATGAGCTGTACCGCAGAGGCGCGCCAGATTCTGATAGGCAGGCGCTCTACAGGCGAATGGCCTACAACGCTCTGGTCGGCAACAGTGACGATCATCCTCGCAACCACGCAGTGATCTGGCAGGAAGGAGCTTGGCGCCTCTCGCCCATGTATGACGTTCTTCCCGTCCTGGGAGAGGGGCCTGCCCAGAGGCTGGCGATGGAAGTTGGTATCAACGGTACTCTCCTAAGTCGAGCTAACCTGCTTAGCCAGCATGAGCATTTTGCACTGACGAAAGATGAGGCGGCCGGCATACTGGACGAGGTCGCTTCTTGGGAGTCGGAGCTGATGGAGCACTATGCAGAGCATTTGGCTGGGGCTGAGCTGGATGCGGTGGTGGACGCAACAAGCAGCGGGAGGCTGCTGGCTTAGGGGCGGGCTGCGAAGGCTTTTTCTGCACTCTTGGGCCTTGCTTTAGCGTCGAGCAGCGCATTTGTCACAGGCCTGAATAGCCCCGGCTCTGGTCAACCATTTGAACGTCAACTCGTGGCCGTCAGCAGTCCGTCCCATGGTGTAGGCCTGGGATTGGCGGCAGGTCCAGGGCGATATCGCGGGCCGCCTGACGCACGGCGTCGCGCGCCGCTTCCAGCGTCGGGTTGTCGTTGTCGTCGCGCCAGGCCAGATGCAGCTCGGCGCAGATGCCCGCTGGCAGCGGCAACTCGCGAAAGCGTACCTGCTGGAAGCGGATCGCGCTGGCCCCGCGCGGCACCAGCGCCATGCCGAGGCCAGCGTTGACCAGCGAGAGGATGGTCAGCGTCGAGCCCAGCGACTGGACGAATTCGGGCTGGATACCGCTGGCACGGAACAGCCCGGTGTGCAGCTCGTTGAACGGCTGCCAGGCGCCATGGGCATAGAGGATGAACGGCTCGCCGTGGAGCATTTCCAGGGTCGGCGCCGGATGCTGCGCCAGCGGATGATCGGTCGGCGTGGCCAGCACGAAAGGCTCGCGCAGTAGGCATTCACTGACCAGTCCCGGCTGCTGCAACGGCTCGCGCACCACCGCCAGGTCGACCCGACGCGCGCGCAGTGCCTGCAACTGCTCGAAAGTGGTGGTCTCCAGCAGGTTGATGGCCACGCCTGGCCGTTCCCGGCGCACCTGGGTGATGGCGCGCGGCAGGAAGCCGTATACCGCGCTGGCAACGAAGCTGATGGTCAGCGAGCCGCTCTCGCCCAGTGCAGCCAGCCGGGCACCCTGTGCGGCGCGGTGGACTTGGTCGAGCAACGCCTGGGCCTCGACGAAGAAGGCGCGACCGGCGGCGGTGAGCGCCACAGAACGCGTGCTGCGGGTGAACAGCGCGACGCCGAGCTGGTGTTCCAGCAACTGGATCTGCCGGCTCAGCGGCGGCTGGGTCATGTTCAGGCGCTCGGCCGCGCGACGGAAATTCAGTTCGCTGGCCAAGGTAGTAAAGCATCGCAGTTGGGCGAGTTCGAACATTGATCCGTTCCTGGTATCAATCGAAAGCGTTAATGAATTGGACCGTATCAATCAGCCGGCGGATTATCCAGCGCATCCCCTGACTGGCGAAGCGGCGACACACGAATGAGCGACCTCTATGAAGCGGACCGCATCAGCTGGATCGGCCTGCGCGCGGTGGAGTTGCCGCTGCAGCGGCCGGTCAGCGACGCCAAGGTGCTTACCGGGCGACAGCTGCCCCTGGCGTCGGTCAGCCTATTGTTCGTCGAACTGCAGACGCAGCAGGGTCATAAGGGGCTGGGCTTCAGCTACAGCCTGCGCACCGGCGGCCCGGCGCAATATGCCCACGCGCGGGAACTGGCGCCGTTGCTGCTGGGCGAGGATCCCAACGACATCGCCCGCCTGTGGCGCCGGCTGAGCTGGGCCAGCGCCTCGATCGGGCGCAGCGGCCTGGCGGTGCAGAGCATTGCCGCCTTCGATACGGCGCTTTGGGACCTCAAGGCGCGTCGCGCCGGGCTGCCACTGGCCAAGCTGCTCGGCGCCCATCGCGACGCGGTGCCTTGCTACAACACCTCCGGCGGCTACCTTCAGGCGCCCATCGAGGAGGTCATCGAAAAGGCCGAGGCGTCTAGGGCGCGAGGCATTGGCGGAATCAAGCTGAAGGTCGGCCAGCCTGACCACCGCGCCGACCTGCGCCGGGTCGCGGCGCTGCGCAGGCACTTCGGCGACGAGGCGGCGCTGATGGTCGACGTCAACCAGCAATGGGATCGCACCACCGCGGCACGCATGGGCAGGGCGCTGGAGGAGTTCGAGCTGACCTGGATCGAGGAGCCGCTGGACGCCCACGATCTGGAAGGTCACGCCGCCCTGGCCGCTCAGCTCATCACCCCGGTCGGCACTGGCGAGATGCTCGGCAGCGCGGCCGAAGCCTGTGCCTTTGTCGAGCGCGGGGCGGTGGATGTGATCATGCATGACGCGCCGCGCATCGGTGGTTTCACGCCGTTCCTGCAGGTGGCCGAGGCGGCGCGGCGGCGTGGAATCGTCATGGCGCCGCACTTCGTCATGGAGCTGCATATCCACCTCGCTGCGGCCTACGAACATGCCGCCTGGGTCGAGCATTTCGAATGGCTCGAGCCGCTGTTCCGGGAGCGACTCGAGATCCGCGATGGCTGCATGCAGGTGCCGACCCGGCCCGGGCTGGGGCTGAGCCTCAGCGAGCAGGTGGCGGGCTGGACCCTGGCAAGCGATGCGTTCGGTCAGCGCGGCTGAGCCAAGCCGCTCCTCCGGCGGGAAGAGGGGCGCAGGTTCAGGTGCGTAGCGCCTGACCGAGCACGCCGCCCCGTGGCCGCACCGCGCTGTACAGCTGCCAGAGCACGAAGGCCAGGGCCAGGCCGAGGAAGGTCGCGGCGATGGGGTTGGTGAAGAACGAGGCGAAGTTGCCGTCGGAGAGCATCAGGCCGCGGCGCAGGTTGGTCTCCGCCATTGGCCCGAGGATGAAGCCGATGATGAAGGGCGCGACCGGCATACCCGCCTTGACGAAGGCATAGCCAAGCACACCGAACAGCAGGATCGACCAGACATCGAACAGCCGGCTGGAGAGGCCGAACGCACCGACCACACAGAGCACCAGGATGATCGGCAGCAGGATGTGCTTGGGTACGTCGAGCAGCTTGATGAACAGGCGCAGGCCGTAGAACTCCATGAACAGCATCATCACCGAGGCCACCAGCAGCGCGGCGAAGATGGTGTAGACCAGCGGACCCTGGCTGACGAACAGCAGCGGTCCGGGCTGGATGCCGTGAATCAGAAAGCCGCCGAGCAGGATCGCGGTGGTGGTGTCGCCGGGAATGCCCAGCGTCATCAGCGGCATCATGGCGCCGCCGATGCCGGCGTTGTTCGCCGTCTCGCTGGCGACCACGCCGCCGATGTTGCCCTTGCCATAGGTTTCCGGCTGCTTGGCGCGCTTCTTGGCGACGATGTAGGAGAGCAGGTTGGAGGTGCCGGCACCGATGCCCGGCAGGATGCCCACTGCCAGGCCGATCAGGCCCGAACGACTGGCATTGGGCAGCTCCTGGCGGAACTCCTTGAGCGAGAAGCCGAAGCCCTTGATGTCTTTCATGCTCACCGAGCCGGCCTTGCTGCGCACGGCATGCCGGCCGGTTTCGGCGAGCTTGATGACCTCGGCCACGGCGAACATGCCGATCATCACCGTCAGCATGGAAAAGCCGCCGTTCAGCTCGCTGACGCCGAAGGTGAAGCGGCGTACTGCCTCGACCGGCGCGATGCCGACGGTGGATACGGCGATGCCCAGCGTGCCGGCGAACAGCCCCTTGACCATTGAGCCGGCCGACAGGGTGGCGATCAGCGTCAGCGAGAACACCGCGATGGCGAAGTATTGATGCGGGCCGAAGCTCAGCGCGACCTTGGCCAGCTGCGGGGCGATGAACATCAGCGCGATGATGCTGAAGATGGTGCCGAGAAAGGAAAACACGATGCCGACCCCGAGCGCCTTCACGCCCAGGCCCTGCTCCATCAATGGGCCGCCGTCGAACACCGTGGCGATGGACGACGGTGTACCCGGAATCTTCAGCAGGATCGCCGAGATCAGGCCGCCGGACGTAGCGCCGATGAACAGCGCGACCAGCAGCGACAGGCCAGCTTGCGGCCCCATGGTAAAGGTCAGTGGCAGGCACAGCGCCACCGCCATGGTCGCCGACAGGCCGGGCACGGCGCCGAAGACGATGCCAACCGCAACGCCGCCGAGCATCAGCAGCAGGATGTTGAGCGAGAATACGGCACCGAAGCCTTGCTGCAGTAATTCGAGCATGGTCGATTCCTCAGAAATTCAGCAGGCCAGCGGGCAGCAACAGATCGAAGGCCTCGCGGAACAGCAGGTAGATGACGGCCGACGTGACCACCGCGATGGCTGCGTAGAGCAGGTGGCTGACCTTGTGGTCAGCGGGCGTCAGGACGATGAACTGCAGGTACAGGTAGATCGCAGTCATGATGGGAAAACCCACCGGGCCCAGCAGTACGACGTAAAGCAGGATCAGGCCAAGGGTCTTGAGCACGGTCAGCGGCTCGGTAACGGTTGGCTTGGGCTGGTCCGGCGTATCGCTGCTGCTCTCTGCAGCCTGCGCGTGGCGGGTAAAAGCGCTCAGGGTCTGCAGCAGGCCCAGCAGGCATAGCAGGATGGCCAGCAGGGTGGGGACGGTGGCGGCATCGATGCCGTCGTGGCCGGGTACGCGGTAGGCCATCACCAGATAGGCGATGCTGGCGCCGAGCATGGCCACGCCGATGGTCAGTTCTTTCTTGTTTGCAGTGGTCATGGCAAACCTCCGTGCGCGAGGAGAGACAGCCAGCCGGCGTGGCCGGCTGGCGACACGTCAGGGATCAGTTCTTGGCCTGACGCAGTTCGTCCTTGAACTGCATGAAGTCCTCGCGAGTCTTGGCCAGGATCGCCTTGGCCTCTTCGGTGCCGTAGTAGGCCACCGGCTGCTTGAACTTCTTCAGTTCCTCGGCGTACTCGGGGATCTCGGTGATCTGCTTCATCACGTCGGCCATCTTCTTCACGATCGCCGGGTCGGTGCCCTTCGGGAAAGCGACCACGTAGGGCTTGTCCATGGTGATGTCGAGGCCCTGCTCCTTGAGTGTCGGCACCTCGCCGAGCAGTGGGTTGCGCTCCTCGTTGGGCTGGCCGAGGGCGACCATCTGCCCACCGCTGACGTAGTCCTGCACCGAGCCGTAGGTGATCGCGCCGAGGTCCAGGCGTCCGCCGAGCATGCCCACCACGCGGTCGGAAACCGTGCCGCCGTCGACCATCTTCAGCTTGGTGTCGGTCAGCTTCTCCAGCATCAGCCCCTGTACGTGGGAGAAGCTGCCCATCTCGGTGCCGTAGGTGATGCTGCCCGGCTCGGCCTTCGACTTGGCGATCAGGTCCTGCATGCTGGTCACGCCGGACTGCTTGGAGGCGACGAACACGGTGCTCTTGTCGACCCCGGCGATGCACGCCACATCGAAGGTCTCGTAGCTGTCCTCGGTCAGGCCGGCGACCTCGTTGACGATCAGCTGCCCCGGGTGGGTGAAGAGAATGGTGTTGCCATCGGCGGCCGCGCCCTTGACCTGCTCGGCGGCCAGGGTGCCGCCGCCGCCGGCGATGTTGGTCACCACCATGCTCTTGCCGGTGATCTGATTGAAGTACTTGGCCATGGTGCGGGCGTTGAAATCGGTGTCGCCGCCAGGGTTGGCGATCACCACCACCTGTACGGGGCGGGTCGGCCATTTCACATCGGCGGCCATCGTGGTGGAGGCGGCAGCGAGACCGGCGATGCCGACGAGGGCGGAAAGCAGGGAGGCGCGGAATATTGTTTTCATTGGAGTTCTCCGGGTTTGGGCTGCGGGTTCAGGTATTGCGGCCGAGGCTGGGTTTCTTCGGGTCGTAGATCCAGCCAGGCACCAGGTAACGCATCGCCATGGCGTCGTCACGCGCACCACTGGCGACCTTCTTGTAAAGCTCGTGAGCCGCCATGATCCGGTCCATGTCCGGCTCGATGCCCAGGCCCGGGCGCTCGGGTACGCGAACCTGGCCGGCGACGATCTGCAGCGGCTCGCGGGTCAGGCGCTCCTGGCCTTCCTGCCAGATCCAGTGGGTGTCGATGGCGGTGATGCGCCCCGGTGCAGCGGCCGCGGCATGGGTGAACATGGCCAGCGAGACGTCGAAGTGGTTGTTCGAATGCGAGCCCCAGGTCAGGCCGAACTGCTCGCACATCTGCGCCAGGCGCACCGAGCCCTGCATGGTCCAGAAGTGCGGGTCGGCCAGCGGGATGTCGACTGCCTCCAGGCGCAGCGAGTGGCCCATCTGCCGCCAGTCGGTGGCAACCATGTTGGTCGCAGTGGGAATGCCGGTGGCGCGCTTGAACTCGGCCATGATCTCGCGGCCGGAATAGCCATTTTCCGGGCCGCAGGGGTCTTCGGCGTAGGCCAGCAGGTGACCCTGGCCCTTGCACAGAGCGATGGCCTCGTCCAGCGACCAGGCGCCGTTGGGGTCCAGCGTCACGCGGGCATCCGGGAAGCGCGCCTTGATCGCGGCGATGGCCTGTATCTCCTCCTCGCCGCGCATCACCCCGCCCTTGAGCTTGAAGTCGGCGAAGCCATAGCGCGCATGCGCGGCCTCGGCCAGGCGGGCGATGGCGTCTGGGGTCAGCGCCTGCTGGTGGCGCAGGTGGTACCAGCCCTCGCCAGTGCTGGCCAGATAGGGCAGGTCGGTGCGCTGGCGATCACCTATATAGAAGAGGTAGGCGAGCATCGGCACGGCATCGCGCTGCTGGCCGCTGCCGAGCAGCTCGGCTACCGGCACGTCCAGGTGCTGGCCGAGCAGGTCGAGCAGGGCGGCCTCGACTGCGGTTATCACGTTGTCCAGGCGCAGGTTGATTTCGTGGGGCTGCTTGAGCACCGCCGCCTCGGCTGCGGAGGTCACCTCGTGGCGGGTGTCGCGGCCATTGCCGGCAAGCATCGCGCGCAGGTGGTTGAGCACCCGGTTGTAGGCGCCGATTGGCTGGCCGATGACCAGCGGGCAGCTACGCTCCAATGCCTGACGGATACCCTCGCCACCGGGTACTTCGCCGATACCGGTGTTGCCGGCATTGTCGGTGAGCAGGACCAGGTTGCGGGTGAAGTAGGGGGCGTGGGCGCCGCAGAGATTGAGCAGCATGCTGTCGTAGCCGGCCACGGGTATGACCTGCATGCTCTGTACGCGGGGCGTTGCACTGAACGGCTGACTCATTGTGCGCGGCCTCCGCTGCAGGCGAGGCGAGCGACCGGGGCGGGCGCTGTGCACACATCTGCTGAGGCAGCGCGGCGGATGGCGTTATCGGCAGCCAGCGGCTGCGCAGGGGACGGGCAATTGCGGAACATGTCCGGGGCCTCGCTATTGTTATTGTGGTCATAGGTCGTCGTACGACTATGGAGGATTTTTTACAGTTCGCTACGTCGCCTGTCAAACGAAATCATCAGTGCATTTGGCTGGGTCATCTGCAGCTGCTTATGCCTTTTAAGCTGCCGCCCTCATGGTGATTGACCTGGCCGGGCGAGTGAAAAGCAGAAAGCTTTCATTCAGCTTTCAGCGCTGAAGAAAATGCGCAGAAAAAACGGTTGGAGTATTTTTAGTTGTACGATAACGTATCTCAAGGCTGATGCCCTTGTACCTCCTCCACATGCATTCAGGATGCTCGAATAATGAACCCACAAGAATTGAAGGCCATCCTCTCTTCCGGCCTGCTGTCATTCCCGGTCACCGACTTCGACGCGCAGGGCGACTTCAATCGCGCCGGCTACGTCAAGCGCCTGGAATGGCTCGGCCCCTACGGTGCCTCGGCGCTGTTCGCTGCCGGCGGTACCGGCGAGTTCTTCTCGCTGGAGCCGCGCGAGTACAGCGAGATCATCAAGACTGCCGTGGATACCTGCGCGGGCACCGTGCCGATTCTCGCCGGCGTCGGTGGCCCGACCCGCCTCGCCATCCAGATGGCACAGGAGGCCGAGCGCCTGGGGGCCAAGGGCCTGCTGCTGCTGCCGCACTACCTCACCGAGGCGAGCCAGGAAGGCGTGGCGCTGCATGTCGAGCAGGTCTGCAAATCGGTGAACATCGGTGTGGTGGTCTACAACCGCAACGTCTGCCGCCTGACCGCGACGCATCTGGAGCAGTTGGCTGATCGCTGCCCGAACCTCATCGGCTACAAGGATGGCCTCGGCGATATCGAGCTGATGGTGTCGATCCGCCGCCGCCTCGGCGAGCGTTTCAGCTACCTCGGTGGCCTGCCGACCGCGGAAGTCTATGCCGCGGCCTACAAGGCGCTAGGCGTGCCGGTGTATTCCTCGGCGGTGTTCAACTTCATTCCGAAGACCGCGATGGACTTCTACAAGGCCATCGCCCGCGAAGATCACGAAACTGTCGGCAAGCTGATCGACGATTTCTTCCTGCCGTACCTGGACATTCGCAATCGCTGCAAGGGCTATGCAGTCAGCATCGTCAAGGCCGGCGCACGCATTTCCGGCTACGACGCCGGCCCGGTGCGCGCGCCGCTGACCGAGCTGAAGCCCGACGAATACGAGCGCCTGGCGGTGCTGATCGAGAAGCAGGGCGCCCAGTAAGCCTTTCCGGAATCGCCCCGGCGCCGCGCTGCCGAACGGCCGCGCCGGGCATCATCAGAGGACACTTTGCATGGCTGACGTACAACGCTACGACAACTACATCGACGGCCAGTGGGTCGGCTCGGATCGCTACCAGGCCAACACCAACCCGTCCGACCTCTCTGACGTGATCGGCGAATACGCCCAGGCCGATGCCGCGCAGGTCGAGCAGGCCATCGCCGCCGCCCGTCGCGCCTTCCCGGCGTGGGCCACCTTCGGCATCCAGGCGCGTGCCGATGCGCTGGAAAAGGTCGGCCTGGAAATCCTCGCCCGCCGCGAAGAGCTCGGCACGCTGCTGGCGCGGGAAGAAGGCAAGACTCTTCCCGAAGCCATCGGCGAAGTCGCCCGCGCCGGCAACATCTTCAAGTACTTCGCCGGCGAATGCCTGCGCCAGGCCGGCGAGATGCTGCAGTCGGTGCGCCCCGGGGTCGGCGTCGAGGTCACCCGCGAGCCGCTGGGCGTGGTCGGCCTGATCACCCCCTGGAACTTCCCCATCGCCATCCCCGCCTGGAAGATCGCCCCGGCGCTGGCCTTCGGCAACTGCGTGGTGATCAAGCCGGCCGACCTGGTGCCGGGCTGCGCCTGGGCCATCGCCGAGATCATCTCCCGGGCGGGCTTCCCGGCCGGCGTGTTCAACCTGGTGATGGGCCGCGGCCGTGAGGTCGGCGAGGCCATCGTCAACGCCAGGGAGGTCGATGCCGTGAGCTTCACCGGTTCGGTCGGCGTCGGTCGCGGTATCGCCCAGACCTGCGTGGCGCGTGGCGCCAAGGTGCAGCTGGAGATGGGCGGCAAGAACCCGCAGATCGTGCTGGACGACGCCGACCTCAAGGTCGCGGTCGAGCTGTGCACCCAGAGCGCCTTCTACTCCACCGGCCAGCGCTGCACCGCGTCGAGCCGCATCATCGTCACCGAAGGCATCTACGACCGTTTCGTCGAAGCGATGATCGAGCGCATCAAGAAGATCAAGGTCGGGTCGGCGCTGGAACAGGGCGTCGACGTCGGTCCGGTGGTGTCCGAGGCGCAGCTTGAGCAGGACCTGCGTTACATCGAGATCGGCAAGCAGGAAGGCGCGCGCCTGGCCTGTGGCGGCGAGCGGGTCAAGTGCGGCACCGAGGGCTACTTCCTGGCGCCGACGCTGTTCGTCGACAGCAACCCGAGCATGCGCATCAGCCGCGAGGAAATCTTCGGCCCGGTGGCCAACGTGGTGAAGGTCAAGGATTACGACGAGGCGCTGGCGATGGCCAACGACACCGAGTTCGGCCTGTCCGCCGGCATCTGCACCACCTCGCTGAAGCACGCCAACCACTTCAAGCGTCACGCCCAGGCCGGCATGGTGATGATCAACCTGCCCACCGCCGGGGTGGATTACCACGTGCCGTTCGGCGGCCGCAAAGGCTCGTCCTACGGCCCGCGCGAGCAGGGCCGCTACGCCCAGGAGTTCTACACCACGGTGAAGACCACCTACATCGGCTGAGGTGAAAGCCGGTCGAAAGGCCACGCTGCGAAACTGCGTAACGGCGCCCCGCGCGGGCGCCGCATCCCCGACAAGAACAACACAGAGGGACACCCATGACCATTGCCGCAACGGGCACACCCCGCATTACCGAACTCACCGTCGTGCCCGTCGCCGGGCAGGACAGCATGCTGATGAACCTCAGCGGCGCTCACGGGCCCTGGTTCACCCGCAACATCCTCATCCTCAAGGACAGCGCCGGGCATGTCGGCGTCGGCGAAGTGCCGGGCGGCAAAGCCATCCGCCAGACGCTGGAAGACGCCCGCGGCATGATGGTCGGCGAGCCCATCGGCCAATACAACGCCCTGCTCAACCGTGCGCGCCGCGCTTTCGCCGACCGCGATTCCGGCGGCCGCGGCCTGCAGACCTTCGACCTGCGCATCGCCATTCACGCCGTTACCGCGCTGGAATCGGCGCTGCTCGACCTGCTCGGCCAGCATCTGGACGTGCCGGTCGCTGCACTGCTCGGCGACGGCCAGCAGCGCGATGAAGTGGAAATGCTCGGCTACCTGTTCTTCATCGGTGATCGCAATAAGACCGACCTCGGCTACCGCGACGAATCCGGCGCCGACGACGCCTGGTTCCGCCTGCGCAACGAGGAGGCCATGACCCCGGAGAGCATCGTCCGCCAGGCCGAGGCGGCCTACGAGCGCTACGGCTTCAAGGACTTCAAGCTCAAGGGCGGCGTGCTGCGCGGTGAGGAAGAAGTTGAGGCGATCCGCGCCCTGGCCGCACGCTTCCCCGACGCCCGCGTGACGCTGGACCCCAACGGTGCCTGGTCGCTGGACGAAGCCATCGGCCTGTGCCGCGACCTGCATGGCGTGCTGGCCTACGCCGAAGACCCCTGCGGTGCCGAGAACGGCTATTCCGGCCGCGAAGTGATGGCCGAATTCCGCCGCGCCACCGGCCTGCCCACCGCGACGAACATGATCGCCACCGACTGGCGGCAGATGAGCCACGCGGTGTGCCTGCACTCGGTGGACATCCCGCTGGCCGACCCGCACTTCTGGACCATGGCCGGCTCGGTGCGCGTAGCGCAGATGTGCGCCGACTTCGGCCTGACCTGGGGCTCGCACTCGAACAACCACTTCGACATCTCCCTGGCGATGTTCACCCACGTGGCGGCCGCCGCGCCGGGTCGCGTCACCGCCATCGACACCCACTGGATCTGGCAGGACGGCCAGCACCTGACCCGCGAGCCGCTGAAGATCGTTGGCGGCAAGGTCGCGGTGCCGCAGAAGCCGGGCCTGGGCGTCGAGCTGGATTGGGATGCGCTGGGCAAGGCACATGCGATGTACAAGGAAAAAGGCCTGGGCGCGCGCGACGACTCCATCGCCATGCAGTACCTGATCCCCGACTGGACCTTCAACAACAAGAACCCCTGCATGGTGCGCTGAGGCACGCTTGCCGGGCCGGCTCCGGTGGACGGCTTCGGCCGTCCACCCTACGAGGCGAGCCACGTGTATGGCACCCCCCGGCGATCACCGAACAGAACAACAACCGGACCCTAACCGGAGCAGACATGAGCGAAACCGTGCAACTGATACCCCACCAGGACTCCCCGCGCTGCATCCGCCTGCACGGGGCGGACAACGTCGCCGTGGTGGTCAACGATGGCGGCGTGCCGGTCGGTGCGCAGTTCGAGGGCGGGCTGGTCACGGTCGAGGCCGTGCCGCAGAGCCACAAGGTCGCGCTCGTCGACATCGGCATAGGCGAGCCGGTGCGCCGTTACGGACAGATCATCGGTTATGCCCTCGAACCCCTGCGCCGTGGCAGCTGGGTCAGGGAAACCCAGTTGAAGATGCCCAGCGCGCCGCGGCTGGACAGCCTGCCGCGTGCCACCGCCGTGCCGGACAAGCTCGCGCCGCTCGACGGCTACACCTTCGAGGGCTACCGCAACGCCGACGGCACCGTCGGCACGCGCAACATCCTCGGCATCAGCACCACGGTGCAGTGCGTCACCGGCGTGCTGGAACACGCGGTCAAGCGCATCCGCGACGAGCTGCTGCCGAAATACCCGAACGTCGACGATGTGGTCGCGCTGACCCACAGCTACGGCTGCGGCGTGGCGATCAACGCCCGCGATGCCTACATCCCCATCCGCACCGTGCGCAACCTGGCGCGCAACCCCAATCTGGGCGGTGAGGCGCTGGTCATCAGCCTCGGCTGCGAGAAGCTGCAGGCCGAGCAGGTGATGCACGAGGGCGATCCCTCGGTGGACCTGCGCGATCCCTGGCTGTACCGCCTGCAGGAATCGAACACCGGTTTCGGCGAGATGATCGAGCAGATCATGGCGCTGGCCGAAACGCGGCTGAAAAAGCTAAATCAGCGCCGACGCGAAACGGTGCCGGCCAGCGAGCTGATCCTCGGCATGCAGTGCGGCGGCAGCGACGCCTTCTCCGGCATCACCGCCAACCCGGCGCTGGGCTATGCGGCGGATCTGCTGGTGCGCGCCGGTGCCACGGTGATGTTCAGCGAGAACACCGAGGTGCGCGATGCGGTGTATATGCTCACCGCCCGCGCCGAAACGCCGGAAGTGGCCGATGCGCTGATCGCCGAGATGGACTGGTACGACCGCTACCTGGAGCGCGGCGCCGCCGACCGCAGCGCCAACACCACGCCGGGCAACAAGAAGGGCGGGCTGTCGAATATCGTCGAGAAATCCCTTGGTTCGATCGTCAAGTCAGGTAGCGGCGCCATCAACGGCGTGGTCGGACCGGGTGAGCGGGTCGCGCGAAAGGGCCTGATCTTCTGCGCCACCCCCGCATCCGATTTCGTCTGCGGCACGCTACAGCTCGCAGCCGGGATGAACCTGCACGTGTTCACGACCGGTCGCGGCACGCCGTACGGCCTGGCCATGGCGCCAGTGGTCAAGGTTGCCACGCGCACCGAGCTGGCCGAGCGCTGGCCGGACCTGATCGATGTCGACGCCGGGCGCATCGCCAGTGGCCGCGCGAGCATCGAGGAACTCGGCTGGGAACTGTTCCACTGTTACCTGGACGTCGCCAGCGGCCGCAAGCAGACCTGGGCCGAGCGCTATCGCTTGCACAATGACATCGTGCTGTTCAACCCGGCGCCCATCACCTGAGCTGGAGCGTTCCCGCTGCGTCGATCTCGCAGCGAGTGCTACTGCCCTGCAATCGTAGGAGATTGGCAACTTCTATCTTATAAATGGGAACATTTATCAATATCATGCGCGTTCTCATCAAAGAACAAGGTAGCACTCATGAGTCGCGTAGTCGCTTCGCCCCCGTTTTCGTTGCGCCCGCTGGTGTTGGGCCTGCCGGTGCTGGTCGCCTGCTTTGCTGTCGACGCTGAGGAAGCGGTCGAGCTGGAGGCACAACAGATCACTGCGCCACGTGCAGTCGAGCAGGGCAATGGCCCGGTCGAAGGGTACGTCGCCAAGCGCAGCATTGGCGCCACCAAGACCGACACACCGATCATCGAAACGCCGCAGTCGATCAGCGTGATCACCGCCGACCGCATCCGCGACCAGGGCTCGCTGACCATCCAGGACTCGCTGCGCTACGTCGCCGGCATGCGTGGCGAGGCTTATGGCCTGGACAGTCGCGGCGACTTCGCGCTGATCCGCGGCGTTGCCCCGACCATCTTCCTCGATGGCCTGCAGCAGAGCGTTGGCTACTACAACAACACGCGCACCGACCCCTTCACCCTGGAGCGCGTCGAAGTGATCAAGGGGCCATCGTCCATGCTCTATGGGCAGAGTTCGGTTGGCGGCTTGCTCAACTTCGTCAGCAAGCGTCCGCAGGCGGAACAGAAGAGCGAGCTGCAGCTGCAGTACGGCAGCTTCGACCGCAAGCAGATCGCCTTCGACAGCACCGGTCCGCTGGATGAAGACGGCACGTTGCTCTATCGCGTGGTGGCGATCCAGCGTGACAGCCAGACCCAGGTTGATCACACCAAGGACAACCGTCTGGTGTTCATGCCGTCATTGACCTGGCGCCCGAACGAGCAGTTCGAATGGACGCTGATGGCCAACGTGCAGAAAGACGATAGCGGCACAACCAGCTCCTTCCTGCCGCACCGCGGCACGGTACTCAGCGCACCCTACGGCGAGATTGGCAGCGAGCGCTTCGTCAGCGAACCCGGCTTCGACGAATATGACACCGAGCAGAAAGCACTGACCTCGCAGATGGCCTGGCGTGTCGACGACACCTGGACGCTGCGGCAGAACCTGCGCTGGCAGAAGAGCAAGGTCAGCTACCAGACCATGTATGGCTGGCCGCCGGTGCTCGGTGCCGACGACCGCACGGTCAATCGTGTCTGGTCCATTTCCAAGCCGGAGGTGACCATCTGGAGCGCCGACCATCAGGCCGAATCGCGCTTCGATACCGGCCCGCTGCAGCACACCGCGCTGGTCGGTATCGACTACCGGCACGCCGTCACCGATAGCAAGACCGCCCGCGGAACCGCCACCCCGCTGGATCTCTACGATCCGGTGTACGGCACCTTCGATCCATCCGGCATTACGCTTTCCGATGTCCCGCAGCAGCGCGTTGCGCAGCAGGGCCTCTATGTTCAGGACCAGATCCGTCTCGACAAGTGGCTGGCAACTCTGGGCCTGCGCAAGGACTGGGCCGACACCCGCGTCGAGCAGGGCACCCGGCAGAAGGACGATGCTGTGACCGGCCGGGTGGGCCTGACCTATCTGTTCGACAATGGGGTGGCGCCCTACATCAGCTACAGCGAGTCCTTTACGCCGATTATCGGGCTGGACAACTTCACTCAGCAGTCCTACAAGCCGCTCGAGGGCGAGCAGTGGGAGCTCGGTGTGAAGTACCAGCCGGCAGGCAGCAACACGCTGCTCACGGCCGCGGTGTTCGATCTGCGCGAGAAGAATCGCCAGATGCCGAACCCGGCGAACCCGCTCAGCACCATTCAGGCAGGCGAAGCGCGGGTCAAGGGACTGGAGCTGGAAGGGCTGGTGGAGATGAACTCGAACTGGGATCTGATCAGCACCTACACCTACCTCGACAGCGAAGTGGTCAAGGGACCGGTCGCCCAGCAGGGCAAGCGCATCGCCAGTGTGCCCGAAAACATGGCCTCGCTATGGTCGCAGCACCGCTTCAGCATCGCCGGCATCCCCGGCTTCAGCGCCGGCGCTGGCGTGCGTTACGTCGGTGCCAGCTGGGATGGCACCGACAGCCTGAAGACGCCGTCGACGACGCTGTTCGACGCCATGCTCGGCTACGCCTACCAGGACTGGGCGTTCACCCTCAACGCCACCAACCTGGAAGACGAGACCTACTACACCACCTGCCTGTCGCGTGGCGACTGCTTCACCGGCAACCGCCGCACCGTGGTGGCAACCGCGAGCTACAGCTTTTGAACGTCGCTGAGCCACGCGCCGCTTGCCGGCCTGCAAGGGAGGATTCGAGGTGAGTCGCAACGCATCCATCAATCGCTGGAACATCGCGTCGCGTGTGCTTGCGGCGCTGGTCGGCGGCTATGCGGTCGCCTACGCGGTGACCGCCTTTCTGGCGGTCTACCTGCCGCTGGCGCGGCCTGATCGTGTGGTGTTTTCCAGCCTGGCGAGCTTCGCCGTGTGGACCGCCGTGGTGATCTACGTGTTCGCCGCCCGCAGTGCCACGCGGGTATGGCTGTTGATCGTCGGTGTGACCGCGGTGCTGTGTCTGGCCGCGTTCTTTTCCGGCGACTGGAGGGTTCGTCCATGAAACTGCGCCAAAGCATGGCCGGTTTGCACACCTGGGGCGGCCTGCTGCCGAGCTGGCTGCTGTTCGTGATCATCTTTGCCGGCACTGTCGCCTGCTTCGACAAGGAACTCAGCCGCTGGATGCGTCCGGCGCTGCATGACGGCGTGGTATCCAGCCTCGGTGCGGACGATGTGCGTGGCTGGTTGCAGCAGAACGTCAGCGACGAGTTGCATGCCTTCTGGATGCACGGCCCGACCGAGCGCGAGCCTTACTGGCGACTCGGTTGGGAAGTAGACGCCACCAAGACGATCCACAACATCGCCTTCGACCCGCGTAGCGCGCAGGCCGAGCCAATGCCGGAAACGCTGGGTGGCGAGTTCTTCTTCAAGTTGCACTACAACCTGCACGCGGGTGACATCGGCATGTACATCGTCGGCCTGGCCGGCATGTTCATGCTCGTCGCGCTGGTGTCGGGGGTGATCATCCACCGGCGCATCTTCAAGGATTTCTTCACCCTGCGGCCCAAGGCCAACGGCCAGCGTGCCTGGCTCGATGCGCACAACCTGTTCGGCGTGGTCGGTTTTCCGTTCCATCTGGTGCTGGCCTACACCGGCGTGGCGATCTTCGTCGCGTCCTACATGCCGGCCGCCGCGCAGGTGAGCTATTCCGGCAACGTCATGCAGTACTTCGGCGAGGTGATGGGCAGCTTCGAGCGCGAAGAGGTGGGCCAGCCGCCGCCGGCTCCGGTGTCCCTCGATGCGCTGATCGCCGAATCGCGCCAGCAGTGGGGCGGTGGCGAGGCGGGCTGGGTCAGCGTGCATCATCCCGATGATGCCTCGGCGGTGGTCGACGTCCGTCGTCGGGACCGTTCGCGGATCGGCTCGCCGCAGGACACCCTCAGCTATGACGCCGGCACCGGCGAGCTGCTCAATCGCCAGGACGCATCCATCGGCTACCGCGCCTACCTCTGGCTGGCGGGGCTGCACATGGCGCAGTTCGGCGGCACGCTGGTGCGCCTGCTCTATTTGCTGATGGGCCTTGCCGGTTGCGCCATGCTGGTCGGCGGGCTGCAGGTCTGGCTGGCCAAGCGCGAACAGCGCGGCGACCGCAGCGTGACCTGGGTGCGCGCGCTGAACGCCTCGGTGTTCGCCGGCCTGCCGCTGGCCAGCCTGGCGCTGCTGTGGGGCAATCGTCTGCTTCCGGCAACATTCGCCGAACGCGCCTTGGCCGAAGGCTGGGTGTTCGTCGGTGTCTGGTTGCTAGCTGTGCTCTGGGCCTTCCTGCGCCGCCATCAGAGCCGCCGCCTGCTGCGCGAGCAGCTGCTGCTCGGCGCCGTGCTCGCGCTCGGCTTGCCGATCATCAATGCGCTGACCACCGATGGCCACCTGATCGCCAGCCTCGGACGTGGCGACTGGGCCCTGGCATCGGTCGATCTGTTCATGATCGTCGCGGGGCTGGTCTGTGCGGCCTGCGCCTGGCGCCTGAACGCAACGCCGGCTGCCGCTGCGGTGCGCGGTCGCTCAACCCGTGTGCAGGAGGCCTGATCATGCTGCTATTGGCATTCGCGCTGGCCTACCTGGGCATGACGCTGCTCTGCCTGACCATGAACCGCCACCGTGGTGCGCTGCTGCGCGCCGATACGCGCCTGCCGGGCCCGGCGATCATCCGTTCGCTGGCCGTTGGCTGCTTTGGCTTCGCGCTGTGGCTCGGCGTCAACAGCCAGGGCGGCGAGATTGGCACGGTCATCTGGCTGTGCCTGGTCATGCTCTCCGGCTTGCTGCTGGTGCTGCTGCTGGCCTGGCGTTCGCGCTGGGTACTGCCAGCGGTACCGCTGCTGGCGGCATGCGGGGTGGTGCAGACCGTGCTGTAAACAACCCATGGGCCGCGGCCCGCCAACGCAGAGGAAAATCGATGAGCTGCATTCTCCAGATGGGCCCCTTGTCCGAGCGAGTCCAGCAACGCCTGAGCGGGCATGAGGTGCTGGCCTACTGGCAGAGCGACGCCGAAACGCTGCTCGCCGAGCATGCCGGGCGCATCGAGATCATGCTTACCTCTGCGCGCTTCGGCTGCCCGGCCTCGTTGATCGAACGGCTGCCCCGGTTGAAGGCGATCTGCAGTTTTGGCGTCGGCCATGACGCCATCGCCGTAGAAGCCGCCAGGGCGCGCGGCATTCCGGTGAGCAATACGCCGGATGTGCTCAACGAATGCGTGGCCGATCTGGCCTTCGGCCTGATCATCGACAGCGCGCGACAGCTCGCCCTGGGCGACCGCTTCGTTCGCGAGGGGCGCTGGGCCGAGGCTAACCTCCCACTCGGCCGTCGCGTCAGCGGCAAGCGGCTGGGCATCGTCGGGCTGGGCCGCATCGGCGAGGCGGTGGCCAAGCGCTCGGCGGGCTTCGACATGGCGGTGCGTTATCACAATCGTCGGCCAGTGGCCGGCAGCCCGTACGGGTACGAAGCGAACCTGCTGGAACTCGCGCGCTGGGCGGACTTTCTCGTGCTCAGCTGTCCCGGCGGGCCGCAGACGCAGAACCTCATCGACCGCGCAGTGCTCGACGCGCTGGGTCGCAAAGGCATCCTGATCAACGTCGCACGCGGTTCGGTGGTGGATGAGCCGGCACTGGTCGCGGCACTGCGGGAGGGCCGGCTCGGCGGTGCCGGACTGGACGTCTTCGCCGACGAACCGAGGGTGCCGGCGGCTCTCTGCGAGCTGCCCAATGTCGTGCTGCTGCCGCACATTGGCAGCGCCACCCATGAAACCCGCGGCGCCATGGAGGATCTGCTGCTGGACAATCTCGACAGCTTTCTTCGCGAGGGACGGCTGCTGACGCCGGTCTGACTACGGCACTGCGCCGCTGGGTGGCGGCGTTTTGTCTACGCGAGAAATCGCAGCCTCATTCGCAAGCAACGTCGCTCCATCTCTGAGCGGCCACCATCAGGAGCGCGCATGGCTTCCCTCGATGAAGTGCACCTCGCCCACGCCGGTTTCCGGCTTTCGGTCTGCCCGGCGTTGGGCGGCGCAATTACCCGCTTCGCCCTGGATGATTTCGACCTGCTACGTCCCTGGGATGGCAGCGAGCAGGTGCGTCGTACCAGTTGTTTCGTGCTGGCGCCGTACTCCAACCGGGTTGGCGGCGGCATGTTCCAGGCGGACGGCGAGTCGCACCGCTTGCGGCTGAATTCCGCGGAACATGCCTTGCCGATTCACGGCGTGGGCTGGAAGCGCCCGTGGACACTGGCTGCGCAGGAGGCCGACCGACTGCTGCTGACACTGCTGCATCGGGCCGAAGGCGATGGCCGGCAGGACTGGCCGTTCTCCTTCGAGCTGGAGCATGAGCTCGGGCTCGACGAGCAGGGCGCCTGTCTGCGGCTGGCGCTGATCAACCGCAGCGAGCGGCTGATGCCGGCCGGGCTCGGCTGGCACCCGTACTTCCCGCGCCATGCAGGCGTGACGCTGCGTTTCGCTGCCGAGCAGGTCTGGCTGAGTGACGATCAGCAGTTGCCGAGCGAGGCGGTGGATGTACCGTCACGCTGGGACTTCCGTCAGATGCGGGAGCTGGGCGAGCCCGAGCTGGATCACTGCTTCGCCGGTTGGGATGCCACGGCAACCTTGCAGTGGCCGACGGCACGCTTCCGGCTCGAGCTCGAGGCGGACCCGTCGATGACGCATCTGGTGGTCTATACGCCGCCGGCCGCGCAGGGCTTCTTCGCCGTGGAGCCGGTGTCCCATCGCAACAACGCGCTGAATGCGCCGGACCCGGCCAAGCATGGCGTTTTGTATCTGCAGCCGGGCGAGCGACTGGAGCGCCGCTGCTGCCTGCGTGTCACGCGTTGCTGAAGGCGGACGAAAAAAGGCCCGTCATTCGACGGGCCAAAGATTTATCGCAACCGGAGCGAGGAGGGTTGCGTACTGCGCTACCGCTTACAGCAGAGACAACGGGTAGTTGAAGATCAGGCGGTTTTCGTCGAATTCGGTCGCGCTGTAGTCGCGACGGATGCTGGAGTTGCGCCACTTGATGTTGAGGCTCTTGAGCGGACCGCTCTGCACCGTGTAGGCCAGCTCGGACTCGCGACCCCATTCCTTGCCATCGTCCACGCCACCGGCTTCGATCTGATCGCCGCTGATGTAGCGGTTCATGATGGTCAGGCCCGGAACGCCCATGCCGGCGAAGTTGTAGTCATGGCGCAGCTGCCAGGAGCGCTCGTTGGCGTTGTCGTACGCGGAGTTGAACGAGTCGTTGGCGAGGGTGCCGCCGCTGGTGCCGTTGACGCGCATCCAGCCGTTGTCGCCGCTGACCTTCTGCAGGCCGACGTAGAAGGTGTTGCCACCGACCTGCAGGCCGAACAGGCCGGAGTAGGTCTTGTTGTCCAGATCGCCGGCCAGCGCGCTGCCTTCTTCCTTGCCGGTGAAGTAGCCGAGGTTGGCGGTCAGCGCCACGCCTTCGCCGAGCGGCTGGGTGTGCAGCAGCTGGAAGTAGTTCTGCTGGTAGATATCTTCCAGACGCGCATGCCAGGCGCCGACCTTGGTCTTCGCGCCCAACTCGTATTCGCCACCGACGAAGTTGAAGCGGTCGGAACTCGCGCCGCCGTAGAACATGTCGTCCATGCTGCCGTCGTCGCGCGGGCTGTTCTGCCGCATCTGCCCGCCGTAGAGCGACAGACCCTTGATTTCCTTGGAGGTGATCATGCCGCCCTGGAAGGTCTGCGGCAGCGAGCGACCGTCGTCCGAACGCAGGATCGGCAGTACCACCATCCATTCACCGACGCGCACCTCGGTTTCGGAGAACTTGGCCTTCACCGCGACTGCTAGGCGCGCGAAGTCATCCGGCGGATGCCGATCGCCGGGTGCGCCATGCACCGGCAGCAGGCCAGTGCCATAGGTACCGCCACCGCCATCCAGCTTGACCGCCAGCAGGCCCAGCGCGTCGACGCCGAAGCCCACCGGGCCGGGCGTGTAGCCGGATTGGAAATTGAGGATGAAGCTCTGCGTCCACTCTTCGCCCTTGCTCTGTGGGTAGTCGGAGTCGACGAAATTGCGGTTGATGTAGAAGTTGCGCAGGTTCAACGAAAAGTTCGCATCTTCGACAAAGCCTTCGGCTTGGGCGCCGGCAGTGAAGCCGAGCGATGCGAGGGTCATGCAGCCGCCCGCGAACAGTGCGACGGACGAGGGTGTGCGTGGGGTCATTATTGTTGTGCTCCCTTGCTTGATGGGCCGCCCCGGTGTGGCCACCGTGGGGGCGGTGGTCTATGCCTGATCGGCAAGTCTAATGACGTCAGTTGTCATATGACTGCAGGGATTATGACGATGAGCACGTCGTTGTCAATGTCGCTGAAAGTCGAAGGGGGCCCGCATGCACACACCGCTATTTCAGGATATAAGCAGAATTAGAGGCGATAGGAGGAGATTTTTAGCGCGTCGAGGAAGCACAGGCGCCGCTCGTACAGCGCCTAGGGAATCCTTATGGTTTTTGGTGGTGATCGTATGACTCAGGGGCGCTGGTAGGGAGAACCTGTTACCGGCGACAAGTCGAATGTGCCCTTCTCGACGAAGCGCTGGGTGCCGAACAGGCCGCCGGCAAGCTTGCCACGCAACACGTAGGGCACTTCGTCGAGCCCGATGTGTTCCGCCAGTCCCAGTGCCTGGCGCGCGGCCGAGAAGGCGGAAATGGTCACCGGCACGCTGAGCACGCTCTCGCCGAAACGCGGCACCGTGCCGCGCTGGTCGCTGACGCCACTGGCCAGCCGGCGACCGTTGACCTCCAGGTCCAGCGCGACGCCGTTGTAGTCGATGGCGCCATCGTTGGGGTTCTGCAGGCGCAGCTTGACTAGGAAGCGCACCTCCAGGCCTTCGCCTTGCAGCGGCTGGATGCCGGCGACCTGAACGTTGAGCGGGTCGCGCGGTGAAAATGCCGTGCAGGCGCCCAGCGCCGAGGCAAGCAGGGCGATCAACAGCAACCGCAGTGGTCGGTGAAACGTGGGGAATATGTGCACTCAGGGTTTCCTGTCGAGGTTCTTGATCCCCTGCAGCAGCTCGATGGGCAGCGGGAAGACGATGGTAGAGCTCTTGTCACCGGCGATGTTGCTCAGTGTCTGCATGTAGCGCAGCTGCATGGCGCCCGATTGCCGGCCAAGCATCTCGGCGGCCTGCATGAGTTTCTCCGACGCCTGCAGTTCGCCCTCCGCATGAATGACCTTCGCCCGCCGCTCGCGTTCCGCCTCGGCCTGCCGGGCGATGGCGCGGATCATTGATTCATCGAGGTCGACGTGCTTGATCTCGACGTTGGCCACCTTGATCCCCCAGGCATCGGTCTGCGCATCGAGCACCTGCTGGATGTCGCTGTTGAGCCGCTCGCGCTCGGCCAGCATGTCGTCCAGTTCGTGCTTGCCGAGCACCGCACGCAGCGTGGTTTGCGCCAGCTGGCTGGTGGCCGAATGGTAGTCCTCGACCTGGATGATCGCCTTCTGCGCGTCCAGCACGCGGTAATACACCACCGCGTTGACCTTCACCGAGACGTTGTCGCGGGAGATCACGTCCTGGGTCGGCACGTCGAGCACCAGCGTGCGCAGATCGACCCGTACCATCTGCTGGATGCCGGGAATCACCAGGATCAAGCCCGGCCCCTTGACCTTCCAGAAACGTCCGAGCATGAACACCACGCCGCGCTCGTATTCGCGCAGGATGCGAAAGGTCGACGCCAGCAGGCCGAACAGCAGCACAAGCAACACCAGAAAACTCATTTCATAGCCCATGGTTCAGCTCCTCTCGATGGGTGGATGGCTGTGCGGCGACCTCCAGTTGCAGCCCGTGCCGGGCGATTACCCGTACCTGCTGGCCGGCCTGCAGCGGCGAGGCGCTGTGCACCTGCCAGTTCTCGCCCTGCAGGTGCAGCCAGCCACTGTGGGAATCCTGTACCGAGACCGAGGTGATCTGCGCGAGGCTGCCGATCAGCTCGCTGTCTCCGCCGACCAGGCGCTGCCGTCGCGCCTTCAGCGCCATGGCGACGATGCCGAACACCAGCAGTGCGCTGACCATGCCCAGCGGCACGATCAGGCTCAGCGGAATGCCGAAACCCGGCACCTCGGTATCGATGAGGATCACCGCGCCAGCGACGAACGCGGCCACGCCTCCGATGCCGAGCACGCCGAAGCTCGGCAGGAACGCTTCGGCGACCATGAAAGCGATGCCGAGCAGGATCAGCGCCACGCCGGCGTAGTTCACCGGCAGCAGCTGCAGCGAATACAGCGCCAGGATCAGACAGATGCCGCCGAGCACGCCGCCGGCGCCGATGCCGGGGTTGGAGAATTCGAGGATCAGCCCGTAGATGCCGATCATCATCAGGATCAGCGCCACGCTGGGGTTGGTGATCACCGCCAGCAGGCGCACCCGCCAGTCGGGTGCGTGCTCGATGAGTGGGGCTTCGGCGGTGCTTAGCGTGGCGTCACCCTCGACGGTGGCGAGGGTTGTGCCGTCGAGCTGGCGCAGCAGGTCGGCAACGTCGCGCGCCAGGTAGTCGATCACCTTCGGTTCCAGCGCTTCGCTCGCCGACAGGCTGACCGCCTCGCGCACGGCCTGCTCGGCCCACTCGGCATTGCGTCCGCGCAACTGGGCGAGGCCGCGGATATAGGCGGCGGCGTCGTTGACCTGCTTGCGGCTCATGGCATCGCCGGGGGGCTTGGATGGCTCGTCCCGCTCGCCTTGCGGCTGCTCGGGCGGTGCGCCGGGCATGCCACCGATCTGCACCGGCGTCGCCGAGCCAAGGTTGGTGCCCGGCGCCATCGCCGCGACATGGCTGGCGTAGAGCATGTAGGTGCCGGCGCTGGCCGCCCGGGCGCCACTGGGGGTGACGTAGGTAGCGACTGGGATCGGGCTGGCGAGGATCGCCTTGATGATCGCGCGCATCGACGTGTCCAGCCCGCCGGGGGTGTCCAATTCCAGCACTACCAGCTGTGCCCCCTCGTCGCGGGCATGTTCGAGGCCGCGCAGCAGGTAGTCGGCGCTGGCCGGGCCGATGGCGCCGTCGACCCGCAGCAGCGTGACCGGCGCCGCAGCCAGTGCGGGGCCAGCCAGCAACAGCAGCAAGGCCAGCGACCAGCGTAGCAGGCGCATGGAGCGGAGCATGGCGCTCTCCTCGGGCAGTGCAGGATACTGCCGGTCATTTCAGCGTAGACGACGGCTGCTCGCGCGCCGATTGCTGCGCGAGTGTGTCGCGGTGCGGCGCAATCGCTGAACTCTGCTCGGTGTTAACACCTCACAGGTGCAGAGGGATGGTTGTCCGTCGCCTGCAGAACGAGGAGATATGCCGATGATTCCTTGCCCCGACAAGCGCTCCGCGCCCGTATCGAGAAGCCGGCAGGATGGGCTGCGCTGATGCCCGCACCGCGCAGCAAGACCGTGGAGAAGATGATGGGCGTCGTGCGCTGGATCGGATTCGCCGCCTGCTCGCTGGCGGCCGTCGGCTATGCCGCCATCGGCAACTACAACATGACCGGTGCGATGCTGGCGCTGGCCGTGCTGTCCTGGCTCAACATCCGTCGCAAGCGTTCGCCGCGGCCGCCTGAGCGCTAGCGTCGGCCTCGGCCCAATGCCCAACCCGCACCCAGTGCCAGCAGGGCGCCGGCGCCCAGGGCCAGCTTGCCTACATTCGCCGCGCTGATGGTCAGCGCATGTGACTGCGCCTGATCGCCGAAGCGGCCGTCGGTCGAGTGCAGGCCTTCGACTGGCTCGAACAGGTTGTCCGGGCGGTTTTCCGCCACGCGCTCGGGCACCAGCTGTCCGTCCCAGGCCTGCCGCGCGAGCATGCGATCGAGCAGGCCGGGCATGAACAGCGTGCCGATGATCGCCTTCAGGCTGGCCGTGCCGACCCACAGCTCCCGGGGTGCTTCACGCGCCGCACGAAGGATGGCCCGCGCTGCGACTTCCGGTGTGTGGATCGGCGGCACCGGCTGCGCGCGCCAGCCGATCTTGTTGCGTGCCCAATCGAACTGCGGGGTGTTGTGCGCCGGCAGCTGAACCATGCTCAGGCGAATGGCGCTGTTGTCGTGGATCAGCTCGCAACGCAGCGAATCGATAAAGCCGCGAATGGCGAACTTGGCGCCGCAATAAGCCGACTGCAAGGGGATGGCGCGGTAGGCCAGTGCCGAGCCGACCTGGACGATGGTACCGCTGTTGCGTGGGCGCATGTGGCGCAGCGCAGCCAGCGTGCCGTGCACGCTGCCGAGGTAGGTCACCTCGGTGACGCGGCGGATTTCCTCGGCGGTCAGGGACGCGAAGGGGCCGAACACTGTCGCCATCGCCGCGTTGACCCAGACATCGATCGGCCCCAGTTCCGACTCGATGCGGCTGGCCGCGGCATCCAGCGCCTTGGCATCGGCGACATCGGCGGAGATCGCCAGTACCGTCGCGCCCAGTGCTTCGAGTTGATCGCGGGTGTCGCGCAGGCCCTGTTCCCCCCGGGCGATCAGCGCCACCCGGTAGCCGGCAGTGGCAAAGGCCTCGGCGGTCGCGCGGCCGACGCCAGCGGTTGCGCCGCAGATCACCGCGATTGGTTCTGGCATGAGAAGTCCTCTGATCGTTGCAGTTGGCGGTCGCGCTCGGCGGCCCGCGGTCTGCTTAGACGACCCGTGCGGGCATGGGGGAGTTCGGATGAGCCCGAGCGAAATGCGCGGCTATCGACCAATGGCCAATGGCGTCTACGCCTTTCGTCTGAGATTGTTAGCAGGCTAAGCGATACGCTCGGCGCCGCCCTTGGCTCAAAAGGCGAAGCGGCATGACGCAACGATGCCCACGTGAAAGACGGGCTGCGTCTCTCCCCTCCGTGCATCTAACCGATGCCCTCGGCGGCTTATCCGGTCGCCCTCGGACTTCAGCCCGCTGCCCCTCGGCAGCGGCGCTCCGCCAGCAGCGTGGAAGGAACCCCTCTGCGCTGTTCCGGTCGATTCAGGTAAGCCGCATATGGCCACACTTACCTGACGGAGACCATGATGGACCTCATCCGCATCATTATCGCGATACTGCTGCCACCGCTTGGCGTGTTCCTCCAGGTAGGCTTCGCCGGCGCGTTCTGGCTCAACATCCTGCTCACCTTGCTCGGCTATATCCCCGGCATCATCCACGCGGTCTGGATCATCGCTCGCCGTTGATCGTCAGCGGCCCGGCTCGCCGGGCTGCTTTTGAACTCCTTCCCCTGGCCGTGTAGAGTCGCGCTTCCTGCGCTACGGAACCAATCACGCGCGAAACACTCAAGAAAACGCCGCTAACCGAGCGCGATCGCCCGTGGGTGACGCCTGCGCTCAGCCGCCCGCGCCAGGTATACGGAAAGGAAACCAATGAGCGAGTCCTTCATCGATCAGAGCAATTTCAGGCGAATACTCAACCGCAACGTGGCCGTGCCACTGGGGTTCGGCTTTCTCAGCGCCTTCTTCTTCAGCGCCATCGTGTATTACCTGCTGAGCGTGAGCCAATGGGTCGAGCGTTCGGTTCAGGGCGTGGCCTACGCCCACGAGGCGCAGAAGATGCTCAACGACATCGAGTCCTCGATGCGCGGCTACCTGATTGCCGGCGAGGCGCGCTTTCTCGAGCCCTATGAGCGCGAGCTGCCGCTGTTCGAAGAGCAGGTGGAGCTGATGCGCAAGTACGCCGCCGAGGACGCCGAGCAGCTCGAACGCATCGAGCGTATCGCCATGCTGCACAGCCAATGGCTGGTCTTTGCCGAGGATCTGATCGGCCAGCGCGGCCAGGGGCTTTCGATTATCGAAGAGGTGCAGAGCAAGCGCGGACTCGAGCTGAAGGAGGACCAGCGCCGCCTGCTCAACGACTTCATCGCCCGCGAGCGTCAGCTGCGCAGCGAGCGCACCGACGTTTCGGAAGTGATCACTACCGCGCTGATCGGCGGCTTCCTGCTGTTCAGCCTGATCTTCAGCGGCCTGCTGGTATACCTCGGTCGTCGTGACCTGACCTCGCTGTCGGAGAGCTACTCGCAGTCGCTGCAGCGCCAGCAGGCGCATGCCGAGGCGCTTGAGCAGCAGGCCTGGTACCGCACCGGGCAGACCCAGCTCAGCGACTCCATCATCGGCGAGCTGGCCCTGCCGGCGCTCGGCCAGGGTGTGCTGAATTTTCTTTCGCGCTATATCGATGCGGCGGTCGGCGCGCTCTACGTGGTGCAGGATGGCAAGCTGCAGCGCGTCGCCGAATATGCCTACGACCCCGATCATCTGCAAAGTGCGCGCACGCTGGACATCGGCAACGGCCTGGTCGGCCAGGCCGCGCTGGAGCGGCGGGTAATGGCGCTCGAAGACCTGCCGGCGGATTACCTCAAGGTGACCTCGGGGCTGGGCAACACGGCGCCGCGCTCGGTACTCATCGTGCCGGTGGAAGACAGCGGCATGCTCAACGGTGTGGTCGAGCTGGGCTTCCTGCGGCCGCTGCGCGAGCAGGACAGCGAGCTGCTGCGGCGCATCGTCCCCAGCATCGGTTCGGCCATCGAGGCAGCGCGCTATCGTCAGCGCTTGCAAAAGGTGCTCGCCGAAACCCAGCAGCTCAACGAGGAGCTGCAGGTGCAGCAGGAAGAACTGCGCGCCGCCAACGAGGAACTGGAAGAACAATCCAACGCCCTGCGCGAGTCCCAGGCGCACATGGAAGAACAGCAGGCCGAGCTGGAGCAGACCAACGAGCAGTTGGCCGAGCAGACCGAAGAGCTGGCCCGCCAGCGCGACCAGATGGACGAGAAGAATCAGCGCCTGAACGAGGTACAGCTGATGCTCGAACAGCGCGCTGACGAATTGCAGCGCGCCAGCCGCTACAAGTCCGAATTCCTTGCCAACATGTCCCACGAGCTGCGCACGCCACTGAACAGCTCGCTGATCCTGGCCAAGCTGCTGGCCGACAACCCCGAGGGCAACCTCAGCGACGATCAGGTGCAGTTCGCCCGCTCCATCTATTCGGCGGGCAACGATCTGCTCACCCTGATCAACGACATCCTCGACATCTCCAAGGTGGAAGCCGGCAAGCTCGAGGTGCATCCCGAGTTGACCATCCTCACCCGCCTGGTCGACGGCATGAAGAATCTGTTCCTGCCGCTGGCCATGGAGAAATCCCTGCAGTTCAGCGTGGAGCTTGCCGATGACCTGCCGGCCAGCCTGTTCAGCGATCGCCAGCGCCTGGAGCAGATCATCAAGAATCTGCTGGCCAATGCCTTCAAGTTCACCGAGAAAGGCTCGGTGACGCTGCGCGTCGAACCGCGCGACGACGACCTGCTGGCCTTCGCCGTGCGCGACACCGGCATCGGCATCGCCCAGGAGCAGCAGGCGGCGATCTTCGAGGCATTCCGCCAGGCCGACGGCACCACCAACCGCCGTTACGGTGGCACCGGCCTGGGCCTGTCGATCTCCCGCGAGCTGGCCAATCTGCTCGGCGGAGAAATCGAAGTGCAGAGCCAGCCGGGCGCCGGCAGCACCTTTACCCTGGTCGTGCCGCAGAACTACAGCGAAGCGCTCGTCGCCGCGCCGGTGGTGCAGGAGCCGAGCCGCCAGCCGGAGCCGAGCAGCAAGCCGGCGCTTGTGCCGAGCAAAGCGCCGATCCGTCACGACGAGCTTGAGCTGCTGAATCGTGCCGCCGCGGTACCGCAGGCGCGCCTGGCCGATGACCGCGACAGGTTCCCGTTCAAGGAGCGCTGCGTGCTGGTGATCGAGGACGAGCCGCAGTTCGCGCGCATCCTCCACGATCTCGCGCATGAGCTGCAGTACAGCTGCCTGCTGGCGCAGAACGCCGACGACGGCTTCGATACCGCGGTGCAGTACAAGCCGGACGCGATCCTGCTCGACATGCGCCTGCCGGATCACTCCGGTCTGACGGTGCTCGAACGGCTCAAGGAAAACCCCGCGACCCGGCATATCCCGGTGCACGTGGTATCGGTGGAGGATCGCAAGGAAGCTGCCCTGCAGATGGGCGCGGTGGGTTACGCGATGAAGCCGACCACTCGCGAAGAACTCAAGGACGTCTTCAGCCGGCTGGAGGCCAAGCTGGCGCAGAAGGTCAAGCGCATCCTGCTGGTCGAGGACGACGCGCTGCAGCGCGAGAGCATGTCGCGGCTGATCGAGGACGTCGACATCGAGATCACCGCCGTCGAGTTCGGTGCCCAGGCGCTCGAACTGCTGCGCGACACGGTGTTCGATTGCATGATCATCGACCTCAAGCTGCCGGACATGGACGGCAGCGAACTGCTTGAGCGCATGGCCAAGGAGGACATCTGCTCCTTCCCGCCGGTGATCGTCTACACCGGGCGCAACCTGACCCGCGACGAGGAGGCGGCGCTGCTCAAGTACTCGCGCTCGATCATCATCAAAGGCGCGCGCTCGCCGGAGCGTCTGCTCGACGAGGTGACGCTGTTCCTGCACAAGGTCGAGTCGGACATGCCGCCGGAGCGGCAGAAGATGCTGAAAAGCGCGCGCAGCCGCGAGAAGGCCTTCGAGGGCCGCAAGATCCTGGTGGTGGACGACGACGTGCGCAACGTCTTCGCCCTGACCAGCGCGCTGGAGCAGAAGGGCGCGCTGGTGGAGATCGCCCGCAACGGCCTGGAGGCCATCGACAAGCTGCAGCACGATGCCGGCATCGACCTGGTGCTGATGGACATCATGATGCCGGAGATGGATGGCTTCACCGCCATGCAGGAAATCCGCAAGGATGCCCGCTTCGCCAAGCTGCCGATCATCGCGGTGACCGCCAAGGCGATGAAGGATGATCAGGACCGCTGCCTGCGTTCGGGCGCCAATGATTACCTGGCCAAACCCATCGACCTCGACCGGCTGTTCTCGCTGATCCGCGTCTGGCTGCCGAAAGTGGAGCTGCTGTGAAATGGGCGACCGTAACGTCGAGATCGAACTCAAGCTGCTGATCGAGGCGATCTACCTCAAGTACAGCTATGACTTCCGTGACTACTCCGGCGCTTCGCTCAAGCGCCGGGTATTGCTGGCGTTGAAGCAGTTGCAGTGCGAGAGCATCTCGGCCTTGCAGCGCAAGATCCTCTATGACCCGCAGGCCTTCATGGATCTGCTGCAGTACCTCACCATCCCGGTCAGCGAGATGTTCCGCGATCCCGGCTATTTCCGCGCGCTGCGGGAACAGGTGGTGCCGGTGCTGCGCACCTATCCGTCGCTGAAGATCTGGATCGCCGGCTGCAGCACCGGCGAAGAGGTCTACTCGATGGCCATCCTGCTCAAGGAAGAGGGGCTGCTCGAGCGTTCGATCATCTACGCCACCGATATCAACCCGCGTTCGCTGGAGCAGGCGCGCCAGGGCATCTTCGCCATCGACCACCTGCGCCAGTACACGGCGAACTACCAGCAGGCCGGCGGCACGCGCAGTTTTTCCGACTACTACACCGCGGCGTACGACTCGGCGATTATGGACAAATCGCTGAAAGAAACGGTTACGTTTGCCGACCATAGCCTGGCCACCGATAGCGTATTTTCCGAAACGCATTTGATCTCCTGCCGCAACGTGCTGATCTATTTCAACAAGCCGCTGCAGGACCGCGCCTTCGGTCTGTTCCACGAATCGCTCTGCCACCGCGGATTTCTTGGTCTGGGGAGCAAGGAAACGGTCGAGTTCTCCGGCTACGCCGGTTACTACGAGCCGTTCAACAAATCGGAAAGGATCTTCCGCAAGTCATGAGCAGCTCCGCGCAGGCGATTCTGCAGATCCGCCGCCAGCCGCCGATAGAGGCCGTGGTGATCGGCGCCTCGGCAGGTGGACTCGAAGCACTGGGGATAGTGCTCGAAGGCCTGCCGAGCGGTTTTCGCTTGCCGATCCTGGTGGTCCAGCACGTGCCGGCCAATGGCCCGACGCATCTGGCCGAGATATTCGGACGCAGAACCCGGCTGCTGGTCAAGGAAGCCGACGACAAGGACCAGTTACGCTGCGGAATGCTGTACTTTGCCGCACCCGGCTACCACCTGCTGGTCGAGAGCGACCGCAGCCTGTCCCTGAGCCAGGACGATGCGGTGCATTTTTCCCGTCCGTCGATCGACGTGCTGTTCGAATCGGCGGCCGATGTCTGGGGGCCGCAGGTTGCGGGTTTCCTGCTGACCGGCGCCAACGAGGATGGCGCCGCCGGCCTCGAGGCGATTCACCGCGGCGGCGGGTTGACCGTGATTCAGGACCCCGTCGAAGCGGCCGTACCAACCATGCCTCGCGCCGCTCTGCGGCGCTTCGCGCCGGATTACATCTTGCCCCTACGCGACATTCACCGATTGTTGCGAGAACTGGAGTGACCATGCCCGACCGTACCGACGAGGTGAATCTGCTGATCGTCGATGACCTGCCGGAGAACCTGCTGGCTCTGGATGCGCTGTTGCAGGCGCCCGGCATACGGGTTCATCAGGCCGAATCGGCCGAGCAGGCGCTGGAGCTGTTGCTGCGGCACGAGTTCGCGCTGGCAATCCTCGACGTGCAGATGCCGGGCATGGATGGCTTCCAGCTGGCCGAGCTGATGCGCGGCACCGAACGCACCAAGCAGATCCCCATCGTCTTCGTCAGCGCCGCCGGCCGTGAGCTCAACTATGCCTTCAAGGGTTACGAGAGCGGCGCGGTGGATTTCATGCAGAAGCCGCTGGATGCCCACGCGGTGCGCAGCAAGGTCAGTGTGTTCGTCGATCTTTATCGCGGGCGCAAGCGCCTGGCGCGCCAACTGGAGGCCCTGGAACGGAGCCGTCGTGAGCAGGAAGTGCTGCTCGACGAACTGCGCAGCACCCAGGCCGAGCTGGAGGGCGCCGTGCGCATGCGCGATGACTTCATGTCGATCGTCTCCCACGAGCTGAAAACGCCGCTCAACACCCTGATCCTCGAGGTGCAGCTGCGCAAGCTGCAGCTCAGTCGCAACAACCTCGAGGCCTTCAGCGAAGAGCGCCTGCGCAACATGGTGGACAAGGACGAGCGGCAGATTCAGAGCCTGATCCGCCTGATCGACGACATGCTCGATGTCTCGCGCATCCGTACCGGCAAGTTGTCGATCCGCCCGAGCCGCACCGACCTCGCGCAGCTGGTGGGCAACGTCGTGGAGAGCTTTGCGGCGCAGATGGAAGCCTGTGGCTGCGAACTGCGGCTGGAGCGAAACGAGCCGATTATCGGCGTGTGGGACGCCTTCCGTATCGAACAGGTGCTGGCCAATCTGCTGACCAATGCCATGCGCTACGGGGCTGGCAAGCCGGTGCACGTCAGTGTCGTGTCGTGTGCAGACGGCGCCTGCATCGAGGTGCGCGACCACGGCATCGGCATCAGCCCGCAGAGTCTGGAGCGCATCTTCTGCCAGTTCGAACGTGCCGAAGGCAGCGAAAGCAGCGCCGGCCTGGGACTGGGTTTGTTCATCGCCGACCAGATCGTCCGTGCGCACAACGGCCGCATTCAGGTGCAGAGCGAGGAAGGCCAGGGCTCGCTGTTCCGCGTGCTGCTGCCGCTGGGCGAGTAGCTGCCGGTATGCTCGCGGGCCTGTAGCGCCGCAAGAGCGTATCTCCGCCCGAGCGGAGAAGGTGCCTAGTGCGCCGGCCCCGGCGCGATACTGATTTTCCGCCTCAGGACGAGCAGCTGATCTCCAGGTGCTTGCCCCATTCCGGCGGCCGCTCGGCGTAGCGCTGCATGCCCGGCTGTTCCTCGAAGGGACGGCTGAGCACGGCGTGCAATTCGCGCACGGGGGCGTAATCACCTTTTTCCGCCGCCTCGATTGCCTGCTGCGCCAGGTAGTTGCGCAGGATGTACTTCGGGTTGACCGCCTGCATGCGCGCCTGTCGCTCGGCCGGCTCGCTGCCCTCACGTGCGGTGCGCGCGCAATAGTCCGCGGCCCAGGCATCGAAGCCTTGCAGATCGACGAAGTCCTCGCGCAGGCGGCGGACCGCCTGTTCGGCCGGGCTCTCGCTGAGTTCACGGAAGAAGTTCGTGTAATCGACGGCACTGGCCTGCATCAGTTGCAGTAGGCGGCGCACTAGCGCCTCGTCATCCGCCTCGGCCTGGGCGAAACCCAGACGCCGGCGCATCAGGTCCAACCATTCCGCTTCGTACAGCGGTAGGAACAGCTCCATGGTTTCGCGCAGCACCTTGACCTCGACGAAAGGCGTCAGTGCCTGGGCCAGCGCCGCCAGGTTCCAGTGGGCGATGGGCACCTGGTTCTCGAAGGAGTAGCGTCCGGCGTCATCGGAATGGTTGCAGATGAAGCGCGCGTCGAAGTCGTCGAGAAAGGCGTAGGGGCCGAAATCGAAGGTGATGCCGAGGATCGACATGTTGTCGGTGTTCATCACTCCATGGCAGAAGCCGTAGGCCTGCCAACGGGCGATCAGCGCGGCAGTGCGTTCGAGCACCTCGCGGAAGAATGCGTGGAACGGCTCGGGGTGTTCCAGCAGTTCGCTGAAGTGCGCCTCGATGACGTGTTCGAGCAGCTGTTTCAGCTCGGCGTGCTGGCGGGTGTAATAGAAGAACTCGAAATGGCCGAAGCGCACATGACTGGGCGCCAGGCGCAGCAGCATGGCACCGCGCTCCGGGCGCTCGCGGTAGACCAGCGAATCCGAACCGGTGACGCACAGCGCCCGCGAGCTGGGAATGCCCAGCGCATGCAGATGTTCGCTGGCGAGGAACTCGCGAATCGACGAGCGCAGCACCGCGCGGCCGTCGCCCATGCGTGAATAGGGCGTCTTGCCGGCGCCCTTGAGGTGCAAATCCCAGTACTCGCCGGCCTCGTTGACCACTTCGCCAAGCAGCAGCCCACGGCCATCGCCCAGCTGCGGGTTGTAGCTGCCGAACTGGTGGCCGGAATAGACCATCGCCCGCGGTTCGGCGGTCGACCAGATCTTGTGCCCGGAGAACAGTTCGGCGAACAGCGGCTGCTCGGCCTCGGCCGGGTCCAGATCCAGCAGCGCCATGGCCGCCTCGCTGACGACCACCAGGCGTGGATCGTTCAGTGGCTGCGGCGAGACCTCGGTAGAGAAGGTATCGCCGAGGCGGGCGAAGCGGTTGTCGAAGGTCAGCTGGGTCAGGCTTTTCAAGATGTCTCCGGCGGCGGCAGGCGGACGAGGAGTGCCCGGCCGCAGCCGGGCGTTCTGGACGTTGGAGAGTGCGCGGTGCCCGGACGTTCCTCAGCCGCGATCGTCGGTCGCCGGCTTCGGCGTGTCGTCGGCGGGCTTCGGCGTGGCACTGAGCTGCAGCTGCTGGCCGGCGAAGTTCTTCAGGAACACATCGACCTGGCGGAAGGCGATGTTGATGCCGGCCTTGGTGAATTCACGGTCGATGAAGCGGTTGATCTCATCGGTGGCCGGGTTGCGGTCGCCCAGATCACGCACGTGGATGCGTAGTTCGTGGTCCAGCGTGCTCTCGCCGAAGTTGAGGAAGAACACCTGCGGCTCCGGGTCCTTGAGTACGCGCGGGTTGGCTTGAGCGGCCTTGTAGAGCAGCGCCTTCACCTGCTCCAGGTCCGAGCCGTAGCCCACGCCGACCTTGACCGTCACGCGGGTCACGGTGTCGCTCAGCGACCAGTTGATCAGCTGACCGGTGATGAAGGTCTTGTTCGGGACGATGATGTCCTTGCGGTCGAAGTCCGTGATGGTGGTGGCGCGGATGCGAATCCGGCTGACCGTGCCCGACAGGTTGCCGATGGTCACCACGTCGCCGATTCGTACCGGGCGTTCGAAGAGGATGATCAGGCCGGAGATGAAGTTGGCGAAGATTTCCTGCAAGCCGAAACCCAGGCCCACCGAGAGCGCGGCTACCAGCCACTGCAGCTTGTCCCAGCTGACGCCGAGAGTGGACAGCGTGGTGACGATGCCGAAGCCGGCCAGCGCATAGGACAGCAGCGTGGTGGTGGCGTAGGCGCTGCCCTGGGCCAGACGCAGCTTGGACAGCACCATGACTTCCAGCAGGCCGGGCAGGTTGCGCGCCAGGGCCACGGTGATGGCGATGATCAGCAGTGCGCCGAGCAGGTTGTTCAGGCTGATCGCCGCGGTGGTCAGGGCATCGCCGCTGCCGGTGGTGTATTCGTACAGGGTGATGTTGTCCAGGTAGGACACCACCGAGATCAGGTCGGACCAGACCCAGTACAGCGCCACGAGGAACACGCCGAACATGGTCAGGCGGGTCAGGCGCAGCGACTGCTGGTTGACCTGTTCGATGTCCAGCCCCGGTTCGCCCTGGGTTTCCACCGTGTCGCTGCCATCGTCGCCCTGCGCCTGGCGCTTGGCCAGGGCGCGCTTGTAGGCCAGCCGCCGCGCCGCGACGGTGAGGCCGCGGACCAGCGCCGCTTCGACGACGATCCAGATCATCAGCAGGTAGAGTGTGTCGATCAGGCGGTCGGTCAGCTTCAGCGCTGTGTAGTAGTAGCCAAAGCCCACCGCGACGATCAGCGCGATCGGCAGCACGCTGAACAGCAGGCCGATCATCAGGCGCAGCGGCGGGGCGTTCTGGCTCGACGGGCCCTTGAGCAGCAGGCGGTTGAGACGCCAGCTCATCAGGGCGAAGCAGGTCAGCACCACGAGAATGCCGAGCACGTCGTCGGCCAGCCGCGCCGGCTGATGTTCGGCGACGCTGACCACGGCAACCAGGGCCATGACGATCAGCCCCAGCCGGCGAATCTCGTCACGCAGGAAGGCCACCTGCGGCCGCGACCAGCCGAAGTGCAGCTCGGCCACGCGCCCTGGCGAGAGCATGCGGTAGGCGCTGTAGAACACCAGCCAGGCCTGGGCCATTTCGTACAGGGCGGCGCCGAGGACGTAGTTCTGCCCGCGCGCGTCCATCTGCAGCAGGTAGCCGCAAAGGGCCAGGAACATCGCGCCGGGCAGCGCCAGCAGCAGGTTGAGCAGCAGCGCCAGCGGGGTGTGCAACTGACTGTCGTTGCGGAAATGGCCGATTTCCTCGCTCAGCGAACTGAGTTTGGCGTCGATCTTCTTGCGCCACCAGAGCAGCGCGGCGATCAGCAGCAGCAGCGGCAGAAAGAACAGCGGGCGTTCCTTCAGTCCAGCACCCAACTCTTGCACCGCGGACAGCCAGGGCATCGCCGCGAGCTGCGCCTTGAGTCGGCGAACCGAACCCTGCAGCCAGTCCAAATCAAGCGGCTTGTTGCTGGGAATCCAGAACATCTGCTCGTCGAGGGTATTGCTAAGCGCGCTGGCGGTGTCCTGCAGCTGCTTCTGGTTGAGCTGCAGGGTGATCGAGGCGTTGAGCAGCGCGTCCAGCTCACGGTTGAGGCGGTCGAGCAGCTCGCTGCGGGTGGTGGCCAGGTCGAGCAGGGTCCGACGCAGTTCGGGGGTCACTTCCTCCTCTTTCTGCTCGGCCAGCAACTGGTCGACATAGGCGGCGGCATTGCCCGCGGCTTCACGGCGCTGGTTGAGCTCGAACTGATAGAGACGGATATCGGCGATTTCGTCGGCGAGGTCCTTGTCCAGCTGCAGGCTCGGCAGCGCCTGTTTCTGCTGATAGAGGATGCGCGACAGCAGCAGGCTGCCTTCGAGCACGGCGATCTGTTCTTCCAGCGCCTGGTCGGTCTGGTTGAGGGTATCGAGCTGCTGGCGGGTCTGCAGGTTCTGCTGGTTGAGGCGGTTGAGGCGCTCGGTGGCCCGCAGCAGGTAGTCGGACAGCTTGAGGTTCTCGGCGCTTTCGGCGGCGAGCAGCTTGTCCGAGCCGGCCTGCTGCACCCGCGCGGAGAACTCGGCGACGGTCTGCTCCGATTCGGCACGGCGCTTCTCGTTGATCAGCCCTTGCAGGGCCTGGGTGTCCTGCTCGGCACGGGCGATGCGCTCGGCCAGCAGGTCGCGGCGGGCCTTGCCCAGGTCCTGCAGCAGGCTGTTGCCGGCCAGTTCCTGGCGGCGCAGTTCGATCTGCGCGCCGAGCGAGGCGATCTCCGCTTCCAGCAGTGCGCGACGCTCCTCGCTCAGCGGCTTGCCGGATTCGCGTCCACCTTTGAGCAGGTTGTTGATTTCCTGGATGCGCGTCTGCGCCGTGCCGATCTGCGCCTGGGCGCGCTCGGGACGGGTCTGCGCGCTGATGATCATGCTGTTGGCGGCACTGAACTGCTTCTGCCATTCGGACAGCTCCTCGACCCGCGCGCTCAGGCGCTGCTCGAGTGCCTCCACCGACTGGCTGGCATAGCGCTTGGCGGGGTCCTCGTCCGGGCTGGCCTTGAGTTTCGCCAGCTCGCGCTGAGCCTCGGCGATTTCCTTCGGCGCCTGCGCCAGCTGCGCTTTCAGTTCGGCCAGGCGGGTTTCGCTGGTCGCGGCCTGCTCGCCCATGCGCCGGGTCTGTTCGTCCAACGAGGGTTGTGCGGATTTCGTTTCGCCTTCGCTGGCGGGCGGGGTGCCCGTCAGGCTGTCCAGTGACTGAGCATGCAGGGGGGCGACAAACAGGCAGAACGTCGAGAGCAACAGGGCGCGCAGAAGGGACATGGGGGCAGTGACGCAGCGGATGACCGGAAAGTGCGAAAGTCTACGGGCTGCGCCTGCCCAGCGCGAGTACCGCGCAACCGGTCGGGTGATGAGCGGTGAAGCCGCGTCATCCGCCGGCCATGGTGGCTTTAGAACATCAGCTGTGGGCCTGGCTTGTCACCTTCCGGAAACTTCAGGCCGACCTTGCGCACTTCGCCGGCCTCCATGGCGGCTACCGTCCAGGTCAGCCCGTTCCATTCGATCTGGTCGCCCACCACTGGCCGGCCACCCACCTCTTCGGCCATGAAGTTGCCGATGGTCTGATTGCCGTCCACATCGCCGAGCTTGAGGCCGTAGAGCGCGGTGATGGCGCTGAGCTGGGCGTCGGCCTCGAGGATGAAGTCGCCGAAGAAGCGCAGGTCCTGGCCGCGCTTGGGTGCCTGGCTGAACAGTTTGCCTAGCGCCGGAAGGTCTTCGTCATGCCCGATCACGCAGAGGATGTCGTCCACCTGCAGCCGCGTGCTACCGGACGGATGCAGCAGTTCCTTGCCGCGGAACAGCGCGGCGATGCGCGTGCCGGGCGGCATCTTCAGTTCGCGCAGGGCGGCGCCGACGCACCATTTGCTGGCGCTCAGGCGGTAGACGAACATTTCCCACTGGCTGGTGGTGTGTACCTGCAGGCCGGTACGCGAGACCGGCATGGGCGACGGCGGTACCTCGACCTTGGCCTTCTTCGCCGCCCAGGCCAGCGTCGAACCCTGCAGCAGCAGCGACACCAGCACGATGAAGAACGCCACATTGAAGAACAGCTGGGCGTTTTCCAGCCCCGCCATCAGCGGGAACACCGCGAGGATCACCGGCACCGCGCCACGCAGGCCGATCCAGGAGATGAACAGGCGCTCGCGCAGGTGGAAGCTGCGGAACGGCAACAGGCTGACGAACACCGCCAGCGGGCGGGCGAACAGGATCATCCACAGCGACAGCGCCAGTGCCGGCAGGGCGATGGGCAGCAGTTCACTGGGGGTAAGCAGCAGGCCGAGCACGAGGAACATGCCGATCTGACTAAGCCAGGCCAGGCCGTCGAACATGTGCAGGATGCCGTGGCGGTTGCGGATCGGCCGGTTGCCCAGTAGCAGACCGCAGACGTAGATGGCGAGGATGCCGCTGCCGCCGATGGCGCCGGACAGGGCGAAGATCATCAGGCCACCGGCCACTGCCAGCAGCGGGTAGAGACCGTCGGCTACGGACAGCCGGTTGATCAGCTGCAGCAGCAGCCAGCCGCCAGCCAATCCGAGCACGGTGCCAATACCGAACTGCTGCAGCAGAGTCAGCAGGAAGTCCCAGCCGAAGGTGGTCTGCCCGGCGAGCAGCATGTCGATCAGCGCGACGGTAAGGAACATCGCCATCGGGTCGTTGCTGCCGGACTCGATTTCCAGCGTCGAACCGACCCGCTCGTTCAGGCCCTTGCCGTTGAGCAGGTTGAACACCACGGCGGCATCGGTGGAGCCGACGATCGCGCCGATCAGCAGACCCTGCAGCAGCGGCAAATCGAACAGCCAGGCTGCGGCCAGCCCGGTAAAGCCGGAGGTGATCGCCACGCCCAGGGTCGCCAGCGAGAACGCCGGTTTCAGGGCCACGCGGAAGGTTGCGGTGCGGGTGCGCATGCCGCCATCGAGCAGGATTATCGCCAGCGCCAGGTTGCTGATGACGAAGGCGAGGCGGTAGTCCTCGAAGACGATGCCGCCGACGCCATCGACCCCGGCGAGCATGCCGACGCCAAGGAATATCACCAGGATCGGCACGCCGAGACGCGCGGAAAGCGAACTCATGAGGATGCTCGCCGCCACCAACAAGGCACCGATGAAGAACAGGTGGTTGAGGTTGCCGACGTCCAAATGAGGTCTCCGCTAGAGAAAACTGCCGCGTGCCCATGCACGGGATATGCCAGCGATTCTAACCTGATGATTTGACAGTCTGTCAAAAAAACGCCCCGCAGGAGCGGGGCGCTGTTACAGCATGTGCGGCACGCTCTAGAACCAGGCGTCCTGCATCGTCAGGCAGGTGTCGTCGCGTGCTTCGAGGACGGCCAGCTCGTGCGCGCAAGCCGGCACTTCCCAGGTTAGAAAGTAGCGCGCGGCCTGCAGCTTGCCACGGTAGAAGTCAGCATCCGCCGGATTGCCTTCGGCCAGCCCGCGTTCGGCGCGCAGTGCCTGCTCCAGCCAGCGCCAGCCGATCACTGCATGGCCGAACACCTTCAGGTACAGGGCCGAGTTGGCCAGCGCCTGGTTGACCTTGCCGGCTGCCAGATCGCCGAGCAGAGCCTGGGTCACGCTGGTCAGGCGGGCGATGTGCTGCTCCAGCGGCTGGCGCAGTGCGGTCAGCGAGTCGTACTCGGCGGCGCGTGCGCAGCTGGCCTGGATCAACCCGAGCAGCTGGCGCAGGCCGGCACCCTTGTTCTGCATCAGCTTGCGGCCGAGCAGGTCCAGCGACTGGATGCCGTGGGTGCCTTCGTGGATCGGATTGAGGCGGTTGTCGCGGTAGTACTGTTCCACCGGGTATTCGCGGGTGTAGCCATGCCCACCGAGAATCTGGATGGCCAGTTCGTTGGCCTTCAGGCAGTACTCCGACGGCCAGGATTTGACGATCGGCGTCAGCAGGTCGAGCAGCTCGCCGGCGTTGCGCCGCTCCTCGTCGCTCTCGGCAGTGTGTTCGTCGTCCACCAGGCGTGCCGAGTACAGGCCGAGATCGAAGGCGCCTTCGACATAGGCCTTTTGCATCAGCAGCATGCGCTTGACGTCTGTGTGCTCGATGATCGGCACCTGGGTCGAGGCCGGGTCCTTGCCGTCCGGCAGGCGACCCTGCGGACGCTCGCGGGCGTAGTTCAGCGAGTAGAGGTAGCCGGCGTAGCCGAGCATGATCGCGCCCATGCCGACGCCGATGCGCGCCTCGTTCATCATCTGGAACATGTAGGCCAGGCCCTTGTGCGGCTCGCCTACCAGATAGCCGACGCAGTTGCCGTTGTCGCCGAAGTTCAGCGCCGTGCTGGTGGTGCCGCGCCAACCCATCTTGTGGAACAGGCCGGCCAGCAGCACGTCGTTGCGCTCGCCCAGCGAGCCGTCGTCGTTGACCAGGAACTTCGGCACGATGAACAGGCTGATGCCCTTCACCCCGGGCGGCGCGTCCGGCAGCTTGGCCAGTACCATGTGCACGATGTTTTCCGACAGCGGGTGGTCGCCGCCGGAAATGAAGATCTTGTTGCCCTTGAGGCGATAGCTGCCGTCACCGGCCGGTTCGGCGCGGGTGCGGATGTCCGACAGCGACGAGCCGGCATGCGGCTCGGTGAGTGCCATGGTGCCGAAGAAGCGGCCCTCGAGCATCGGCTGCAGGAAGCGCTGCTTCTGCTCGTCGGAGCCGAAGGCCTCGATCAGGTGCGAGGCGCCCATGCTCAGCATTGGGTAGGAGCTGGTGGCGATGTTGGCCGACTGGAAATGCGCGAAGCAGGCCCGCGACAGCAGATTCGGCAGCTGCATGCCGCCGTCGTCGAAGCTGCGTTGCGCGTTGTGAAAGCCCGCCTCGATGAAGGCGTCCACGGCCGGCTTGACCTCGGGAATCAGCACCGCTTCGCCGTTGACGTACTGCGGCTCGTGCTCGTCGGACTTGCGGTTGTGCGGTGCGAAGTATTTCTCGGCGATGGTGCGCGCGGTGCCGATGGCGGCGTCGAAGGTTTCGCGGCTGTGATCGGCGAAGTGCTCGCGGCGGGTCAGGGCCTCGGCGTCCAGCACTTCGTAGAGTTCGAATGCCAGGTTACGCGGGCAGAGCAGGGTCTCGGTCATGGTCAACCTCCGTTTTTATCGGCCCGAGTCTAAGGACCGCGGTTTTCCATTGCCTAGCTTCATCCATTGCACTGATGAAGCGTCAACACGGGGTCGCTCCATTCAGCCGAACAGCTGGCGCATGAGCGCGGCCAGTTCGCCATCGCCCAGGCCGGCGGCATCAAGATGGCTGAGGGCGGCCTCTCGATGGGTTGCCAGCTGCTGCTCTGCCGCCTGCTGGCCAAGCAGCGAGACCACGGTCGCCTTGGCCTGGTCCTGCTGGCAGTCCTTGCCGGTCTGTTCGGGCGTCAGGCCATCGGCGATATCGTCGAGCAGCTGAAACGCCAGGCCCAGTTCGGTGGCAAAGCCTTGCAGATGGCGTGTCCGCGTCCGCTCAGCCCCCGCGAGCAGGGCGGCAACTTCCAATGCGGCGGTGAACAGCGAGCCGGTTTTCAGCTGATTGGTGGCAATCACCGCATCGAGCTGCTGTGCTTCTTGTGCGCCATGCAGGTCGCGAAATTGCCCACGCACCAGGCCCTGCGCACCGACCGCTCGCGCCAGTGTGGCCACCGCGTCGTTGCGCTGCCTGGGGGTGAGCCTGGGCGCGGTGGCGGTTATGCCATAGGCATGGCTGAGCAGTGCGACCGAGGCGAGCACGGCGACATCCTCGCCGAAACGCAGATGAATGGTCGGCTGGCCGCGCCGCAGGCTGGCGTTGTCCATGCATGGCATGTCGTCGAGAAACAGCGAGGCGGCGTGGATCATCTCCAGCGCACAGGCCGGGTCCAGGCCAATATCGGGGTCGACGCCGAGATCTCCCAGCGCCAGCAGCAACAACAGTGGCCTGATTCGTTTGCCGGGAGCGAGGGTGCCTTCACGTAACGCCAGGGTGACCTTGTCCAGCTCCGACTCGGGTCGCGGCAGGCGCATGGCCAGGCGCTCGTCGACCTGTCGCCGCAGGCGCAGCAGGCTGTCGCATTGCGGAAGCGGGAGGGTGGAATTCTGCGTTTGCATGGCGGTGCCCTCGCTGGCGCCCCAGTTCGAGCACCAGGGTTGTGCAATGTTGTACAACGATTGGACGTTATGACAAAAACCTGTACAACTCGTTGCGATCGCATAGCACTTTTTTCAGGGCGTCACGTCCAAACAAGTCTTCCCGGGAGCCGATTTCCATGAGCAAGCAATCGTTGGTCAGCCGCAAAAACGATCATCTGGATATCGTCCTGGACCCGGCGCGGGCAGCCGCTGCGACGGGTACCGGCTTCGGCGCATTCCGCTTCGAGCACTGCGCCCTGCCCGAGTTGCACCTGGACGAGATCGACCTGCATAGCACGCTGTTCGGGCGCAGCCTGCGGGCGCCGCTGCTGATCAGCTCGATGACCGGCGGCGCGGCGCGTTCGGCCGCGATCAATGCGCACCTGGCGCAAGCCGCGCAACAGCTGGGTATCGCCATGGCGGTGGGGTCGCAGCGGGTCGCGCTGGAGACCGCCGGCGATCAGGGCCTGACCGCGCAGCTGCGCCAGCTCGCGCCGGACATCCTCCTGCTGGCCAATTTCGGTGCCGCGCAGCTGGTACGCGGTTACGGCGTTGACGAGGCGCGGCGCGCGGTCGAGATGATCGATGGCGATGCGCTGATCGTGCACCTGAACCCGCTGCAGGAAGCGGTGCAGCCGGGTGGCGACCGTGATTGGCGAGGCGTGCTGCGGGCGATCGAAGCGCTTGCCAGCCGCCTGGCTGCGCCTGTGGTGATCAAGGAAGTCGGTGCCGGCATATCCGCGACGGTGGCACGGCAGCTGGTCGACGCCGGTGTTTCCGCCATCGATGTCGCGGGGTCCGGCGGGACCAGCTGGGCCGCGGTGGAAGCCGAGCGCTCCAGCGATGTCAGTCAGCGCGCGATCGCCCAGGCCTTCGCCGATTGGGGCATTCCCACCGCGCAGGCGCTGCAGGCCGTGCGCGAGGCCTGCCCCGGCATACCACTGATCGCCTCCGGCGGCATTCGCGACGGGGTCGAAGCAGCGAAGGCGATCTGCCTGGGCGCCGATCTGGTCGGGCAGGCGGCCGGGGTACTGCAGGCGGCGATGCTCAGCAGTGAAGCGGTGGTCAAGCACTTCGAAGTGCTGATCGAGCAACTGCGCATCGCCTGCTTCTGTACAGGTTCGGCCGGGCTCGCCGAGCTGCGGCAGGCGCGGCTGCTGCAAGTGCCCACTGCCTGATGCCGGGCGGAGCCGCCAGATGACTCATTTCGCGGCAATCGCGCCGCCCTTTCTCAGCCACCTGCGCGCGTTCGAAGCAGTCGCCTGGGCGCTGACGCAGCGAGGCCACCGAGTGACTTTCGTTCAGCAGGCCGATGTCGGCGAGCTATTGACGTTGCCTTCGGCGGGATTTGCCACCATCGGCGCCGAGTCTCATCCGCCGGGCAGCCTGGCTGCGGTGGTCCGCCGCGCCGCGCAACCGGGGCCGTTCGGCATCCGCCGGGTCATTGCCGACATGGCGACGAGTACCGCATTGTTCTGTCGCGAGGCGCCGGGCGTGCTGCGTTCGCTGAAGGTCGACGCCGTGCTGGCCGACCAGATGGAGCCGGCGGGGGCGCTGGTGGCCGAACATCTCGATCTGCCGTTCGTATCCATCGCCTGTGCCTTGCCGTTCAACCGCGAGCCGCTGGTGCCCTTGCCGGTGATGCCCTGGCGCTACCGGACGACCGACTGGGGCGAGCAGCTCAACCTGCACAGTAGCCGTGTCTACGACCGCCTGATGCGGCCCCATGCCAATGTGATTCAGCACTATTGCCAGGCGTTCGGCCTGACGCCGCGCTCAACCCTGAGCGAATGCCTGTCGCCGCTGCTGCAGATCAGCCAGACGGTGCCCGGCTTCGACTTTCCGCGCCGCCAGCTCCCGGCGAATTTTCATGCTGTCGGGCCGTTGCGGCGTCCGCTGGAAAACGAAGCCGAGCTGAACCTGCCAATCGATCCGACGCGGCCGTTCGTCTTCGCCTCGCTGGGCACCCTGCAGGGACATCGCTATACCTTGCTGCGCAATATCGCCCGCGCCTGCAAGCCGCTCGGCGTACAGCTGTTGATCGCCCATTGCGGCGGGTTGAATGCCGCGCAAGCGGCGCGGCTGCAGGATGAGGGCGCGCATTGGGTCACCGACTTCGCACCGCAGCGGGCAGCATTGGCCAGGGCTGCGGCGGTCATCACCCATGCCGGGCTGAATACCGTGCTCGATGCCCTGGAGGCCGGTGTGCCGATGCTGGCGCTGCCGATTGCCTTCGATCAGCCGGGTGTCGCAGCGCGTATCGAACATGCCGGCGTCGGCCTGCGCTTGCAGTCGCAACTGGCGAGCCCGGCGCGGATCGGCCACGCATTGCAGCGGCTGTTGAACGAAGGCGAGTTTCGCCAGCGGGCGGTGCGGCTCGGGGCGGAAGTGCGTGAGGCTGGCGGTGCGGTGCGTGCCGCCGAGCTGATCGAGGCGGCGCTCGGGACAGATGGACTACGACCGGAGGTGGCGAGTGGCGCTTGATGCGGACCTGATCCTGGTTGGAGGCGGGCTGGCCAACGGGCTCTTGGCCCTGCGCCTGCGTCAGCAGCGGCCTGATCTGCGCCTGCTGGTGCTGGAGCAGGGTGACACCCTGGGCGGCAATCACACCTGGTCCTTTCACCAACACGATCTGACGCAGGCTCAGCACCGTTGGCTGGAGCCTATGGTGGGCAAGCGCTGGTCCGGCTATGAAGTGATCTTTCCCGACCTGCAGCGCCGGCTGGGCAGCGGTTACGCGAGCATCTTCTCGGAGCGCTTTCACCAGTACCTGATGCCTGAACTGAGCGATGGCGTGCGTTTGCGCACCACCGTTGCCAGCGTGGAGCCACAAAGAGTGCGTCTGGGCTCGGGGGACATCCTGCAGGCCGGCGCGGTGATCGATGGACGCGGCGTGCGGCGGACCGGTCAGCTGGCGCTCGGCTTTCAGAAGTTTCTCGGCCAGGAACTGCGCCTGCAACAGCCGCACGGCCTGCGTGAGCCGATCATCATGGACGCCAGCGTCGCGCAGCAGGACGGCTATCGCTTCGTCTACGTGCTGCCGCTGAGTGCGGACACCCTGCTGATCGAAGACACCTATTACGCCGACGGCGCTACCGTGGCCCCGGATTCGCTGCGCGACAACATCGCCAGCTACGCCAGTACGCGCGGCTGGGCTATCGCTGACGTGTTGCGCGAGGAGCAGGGCGTGCTGCCCATCGTGCTTTCCGGTGATCTGCCGGCGTTCTGGGAGGAGGCGCGCGGCGTGCCGCAGACCGGGCTGTCCGCGGCGTTGTTCCATCCCACCACCGGCTACTCGCTGCCCGATGCGGTACGTCTGGCCGATCACCTGATCGCGCTGGATCGCTGGGATGCCGCCGGCCTGTTCGAGGCGATTCGCGACTACGCGCTGGCGCAGTGGCGCCAGCGCGGCTTCTTCCGACTGCTCAATCGCATGCTGTTCTTGGCCGGTCCGGCGGATCGCCGCTGGACGGTGATGCAACGTTTCTATCGCCTGCGCGAACCGCTGATCCAGCGTTTCTATGCGGCCAAGCTGACCACCCGCGACCGCTTGCGCATCGTCTCGGGCAAGCCTCCTGTTCCGCTCGGCGAAGCGCTGCGCGCACTTGCCGCCCATGATCTGCATCGCAAGGATTACCGATGAACCAAGCTAAACGAGCGGTGGTGATCGGCGCCGGCTTCGGCGGGCTGGCGTTGGCCATCCGCCTGCAGCGCGCCGGCATCCAGACCACGCTGCTGGAGAAGCGCGACAAGCCGGGTGGCCGCGCCTACGTCTATCACGACCAGGGTTTCACCTTCGACGCCGGGCCGACGGTGATCACCGATCCGCCAGCGCTGGAAGAACTCTTCAGCGGCGCTGGCAAGCGCATGGCCGACTACGTCGAGCTGCTGCCGGTCAGCCCCTTCTACCGGCTGTGCTGGGAGGACGGTTACAGATTCGACTACGTCAACGACCAGGCCCAGCTGGATCGGCAGATCCATGCGCTCAACCCCCGTGACGTCGCCGGTTATCAGCGCTTTCTCGCCTATTCGCGGGCGGTGTACGAGGAGGGCTACGTCAAGCTCGGCACTGTGCCCTTCCTGTCGTTTCGCAGCATGATCGGCGTCGCGCCGCAGCTGGCCAAGCTGCACGCCTGGCGCAACGTGTACAGCATGGTGGCCAAATTCGTGGAGAACGATCGGCTGCGCCAGGCGCTGTCCTTTCACTCGCTGCTAGTTGGCGGCAACCCCTTCGAAACCTCGTCCATCTATGCGCTGATCCACGCGCTGGAGCGTCAGGGCGGCGTCTGGTTTCCGCGCGGCGGCACCGGGGCGCTGGTGCAGGGCATGGTCCGGCTGTTCGAGGATCTAGGCGGCAAGCTTGAGCTGAACGCCGGGGTGGCGCGGATCGAGCTGACGGGCGGACGCGCGAAGGCCGTGATCACGGGTGACGGTCGACGCTTCGACACCGATGCGGTCGCCTCCAACGCCGATGTGGTCAACACCTACAAGCAGCTGCTCGGGCATGAGCAACGTGGTCGCGACGAGGCCAAACGGCTCTCCGGCAAGCGTTTCTCGATGTCGCTGTTCGTCATCCATTTCGGCCTCAAGCGCCGCCACGAGCACTTGCAGCACCACACGGTATGTTTCGGCCCGCGCTACCGCGAGCTGATCGACGAAATCTTCAAGCGCGAGACGCTGGCCGACGACTTTTCCCTCTACCTGCACGCGCCCTGCGTCACCGATCCCTCGCTGGCGCCGGAGGGCTGCGCCAGCCACTACGTGCTGGCGCCGGTGCCACACCTGGGCACGGCAGATATCGATTGGGCGGTGGAGGGGCCGAAATACCGCGACCGCATCTTCGAGTACCTGGAGCGGCACTATATTCCCGGTCTGCGCGGCGATCTGGTCACGCATCGGATCTTCACACCGCACGATTTCCGCGACGAGCTCAACGCGCATCTGGGCTCGGCGTTTTCGCTGGAGCCGATCCTTACCCAGAGCGCCTGGTTCCGCCCGCACAACCGCGACGATGTGATCCCCAACCTCTATATCGTCGGCGCCGGCACTCACCCCGGTGCCGGCGTGCCGGGGGTCGTCGGTTCGGCCAAGGCCACTGCCGGGCTGATGCTGGAGGACTTTCTATTGAAGGAGCAGGCCGGATGAACGACAAGGTCGTCGATCACTCGACCCAGGCGATCAACGTCGGCTCCAAGAGCTTCGCGGCGGCGGCCAAGCTGTTCGACGAGCGCACCCGCCAGAGCGCCGTGATGCTCTACGCCTGGTGCCGTCACTGTGATGACGTGATCGACGGGCAGACGCTGGGGCATGGTCAGGTCGAGGGCGATCGCAACAGCGGTGAGGCGCGGCTGGCCGAGCTGGTTGACCTGACCGAACGCGCCTATGCCGGCGAGCCGATGAGCGATCCGGCTTTTGCGGCGTTCCAGCAGGTAATTCAGCGGCACCAGATCCCCCGTGAGTACCCGCTGGAGCATCTGGCCGGCTTTCGCATGGACGTGCAGGATTACCAGTACCGGACCTTCGACGACACCTTGCTGTACTGCTACCGGGTTGCCGGCGTGGTGGGGCTGATGATGGCGCGGGTAATGGGCGCCGAAGCGGAGCCGACGCTGGATCGCGCCTGTGATCTGGGCTTGGCCTTTCAGCTCACCAACATTGCCCGTGATATCGTCGAGGATGCGCAGATCGGCCGTGTCTACCTGCCGGCCGAGTGGCTGGCCGAAGTGGGCATCCCTGAAGATGAGATCGCGCTACCTGAGCATCGTGCGGCATTGGCCACGCTGGCAGCGCGACTGGTGGATCTGGCCGAACCCTACTATCGCTCGGCGTCGCAGGGCCTGCGCGATCTGCCGCTGCGCTCGGCCTGGTCGATTGCCACGGCGCATGGCGTCTACCGGCAGATCGGCGTCGAGGTGAAAGCGCGCGGCGCGGGGGCCTGGGATGCGCGGGTGTCGACCAGCAAAGGGCAGAAGCTGCAGTTCCTACTGGGGGGTGGTGTGCTGGCGCTGGCCTCGCGGCGGATGCAGGTCAGGCCGCGTCCTGACGGTCTCTGGAGACGTCCTCGCTAGATGCACCCTGGTGCTTGCGCAACGGCCCGTCGTGCAGCTCGCGCAGCTGGCGCTTGAGCACCGGCAGCGGCGGCGCGTAGAGAAAGCCGAATGACACGCAGCGCTCCTTGCCTTCGACGGCATGGTGCATACGGTGCGCCTGATACAGCCGTTTGAGGTAGCCGTTGCGCGGCACGTAGCGCAGCGGCCAGCGGTGATGGACCAGGCCGTCGTGGGCGACGAAATAGAGAAAGCCGTAGGCCGTCATCCCGGCGCCGATCCATTCCAGCGGGTGATAACCGGCGGTGCCAAAGGCGATCAGCAGGATCGCCACGCCAGCGAACACCACCGCATACAGGTCGTTCTTCTCGAAGCAGCCGCTGCGTGGCTCGTGGTGCGACTTGTGCCAGCCCCAACCCCAGCCGTGCATCACGTACTTGTGTGCCCACCAGGCGAAGACTTCCATGCCGGCCAGGGTGGCCAGGAAGACAAGCGTATTGGTCAGTGGACTCATGGCGGGATTCCGTGTGACGTGCGGTCGATTCTACGCGCCGTCACGGCGGCTCAGGGCTCGCCGCGACGGACTGCGTAATGACTCAGGCCCGCCAGCCGGCCGCGAGTTCACGAGTCAGCTGGCCGGCCGGGATCTCCCGGCAGCCGCTGACATTTTGCCCGGCCCACAGCGGCGTACAGTGATCCAGGCCCTGCTTCTCGGTCTGGGCGCGCAGCGCGCCGATGGCGTTGCCGGCCAGCGGGAAGGGCGGCACGCCTTCGGGCAGCGGACCCAGCTCGCGCATGATGCGGTTGACGATGCCGCGCGCCGGGCGCCCGCTGAACAGGGTGGTCAGCGCCGTATGCGCTGCTTGCGGGCTCTTCAGCGCGGCGCGATGCAGCGCATTGGTGCGGCTCTCCGGGCACAGCAGGTAGGCCGTGCCCAGTTGCACACCAGCCGCACCGAGCGTCTGCGCTGCAGCCACGCCCCCGGCATCGGCGATGCCGCCCGCGGCGACCACCGGCACGTTTAGCGCGGCGACCAGTTGCGGCAGCAGGGCAAAGGTGCCGAGTTGGGTGGTCAGGTCCTCGCTGAGAAAGATGCCACGGTGGCCGCCGGCTTCCAGGCCCTGGGCAATCACCAGGTCGACGTCGTGCTGCTGCAGCCAGAGGCCTTCGGCGACCGTAGTCGCGCTGGAGGCGATCTTCGCCCCGGTGGCGCGGGCGCGTTGCAGCAGATCGGGCGCCGGCAGGCCGAAGTGGAAGCTGATCAGCGCCGGCTTGTGCCGCTCCAGCACCGCGGCCATTGCCGCATCGAACGGCTGGCGGGTGGCGCCGGTGGGAATGCTCGCCGGGTTGATGGCGAATTCGGCGAACATGGGTGCGAGCATCCGGTGCCAGGCGTCGAAGGCCGTCGGGTCGGCAGCCGGCGTCTGGTGGCAGAAGAAGTTGACGTTGTAGGGCCGGTCGCTCAGCGCCTCGATGGCGGTCAGTTCGGCGTCCAGCGCCTCGGCATTGAGCATGCCGGCCGGGATCGAACCCAGCCCGCCGGCCTCGCAGACCGCCGCGGCCAGCAGGTGATTCTGTGCACCGGCCATGGGCGCCTGGATGATCGGGTGCTCGATGCCGAAGAGATCGCGTAGGTCCATGAGGTCAGCTCCGTTCAGTCGTCGTGGGTGGGCACTGTAGCCCTAGTCGGTGGCCGGGGAAAACGACGCTGGTCATGCCGGACCTGCGCGGCGCAAGGCGGACGGGTAAACTGCGCGGCTCTCGAGGAGGATCAGATGAACTACCGCCACGCCTTCCATGCCGGCAACCACGCCGATGTGCTCAAACACCTGGTGTTGAGCCGGATCTTCGCCCTGCTGTCGCGCAAGGAGGCGCCCTTCGCCTACCTCGACAGCCATGCCGGCGTCGGCCTCTACGACCTGGCCGGCGACCAGGCCAGCCGCACCGGCGAGTGGCTGCAAGGCATCGCCCGCATCTGGCAGGCCGAGGCGCACCCGGCGCTGCTCGATGACTACCTCGGCGTGATCCGCCAGCTCAACCCGGACGGCACGCTGCGCTATTACCCCGGTTCGCCGGAGCTGGCGCGGCAACTGACCCGCGAGCAGGATCGCCTGCAGCTCAACGAAAAGCATCCCGAGGACGGCGCGCTGCTCAAGGACAACATGGCCGGCGACCGCCGCGTGGCCGTGCACCGAGGAGAGGGCTGGCATGTACCGCGGGCCTTGATGCCGACGCAGGAAAAGCGTGTGGTGTTGTTGATCGATCCACCGTTCGAACAGGCCGACGAACTGAGCCGTTGTGTGACGGCGCTGAAGGAAGCGCTCGGCCGTATGCGCCAGACCATCGGTGTGATCTGGTATCCGATCAAGGACGAGCGCCAGCTCAAGCGCTTCTATCAGGACCTGGCGCGCAGCGGGGCGCCCAAGTTGCTGCGTGCCGAGCTGTTCGTCCACCCCGCCGACGACGCCAGCCGCCTGAGCGGTTCGGGCTTGGCCATCGTGAACCCGCCGTGGGGGCTGGAGGAAGAGCTGCGCGAGCTGTTGCCATGGCTGTCCGAGCAGCTGGCGCAGAGCCAGGGCAGCTGGCGCCTGGACTGGTTGATCGAAGAGGCTTGAGCCGCGGGATCGCCACCCGGTGGACCGCCACCCGGTGGATCGATAGAGCGCGATCCACCCTACGCAGACGCCGGGATTCGTAGGGTGGATTTCGCTTTTCACATCCACCGTCACGGGTCCGCAGCCACACCATGCCTCAGAACAACCTGAGCGGCTCTTCCTGCAGCGCCGATATCTGTTCGCGCAGGATCAGCACCTGGTCGCCCCAGTACCGTTCGCTGCCAAACCAAGGAAAGCTCATCGGAAAGGCCGGGTCATCCCAGCGGCGAGCCAGCCAGGCGCTGTAGTGCATCAGCCGCAGGGCGCGCAGCGCCTCGATCAGCGGCAGCTCGCGGGGGGCGAAATCATGGAATTCGTTGTAGCCGTCCACCAGTTCGGCCAGCTGACCAAGACGTTCATGGCGCTCGCCGGCGAGCATCATCCACAGGTCCTGCACCGATGGGCCCATGCGGCAATCATCGAGATCGACCAGATGAAAGGCATCGTCGCGGGCGAGGATGTTGCCCGGGTGGCAATCGCCATGCAGGCGGATCGGGGTGAAGTTGGTGCTGGCGAAGACGTCTTCGACCCGTTTGAGCAGATCGCGTGCCACCGACTCGTAGGCAGGCAGCAGGCTTTTGGGCACGAAGCCGCCTTCCAGCAAGCTATTCAGCGAATCGTGGCCGAAATTCTGTACGCCCAGCGTTTCGCGATGCTCGAACGGCCGGTTTGCACCTATCGCATGCATCCGCCCCAGCAGCTGGCCGAGACGATAGAGCTGGTCGAGATTGCCCGGCTCCGGCGCGCGGCCTCCTCTACGTGGAAATAGCGCAAAGCGGAAGCCGGCGTGCTCGAATAGCGTCGTGCCGTTGCGTTCCAGCGGCGCCACCACCGGCACCTCGTGCTCGACCAGTTCCAGGCTGAACTGGTGCTCCTCGAGAATCGCCTCGTTGCTCCAGCGACCGGGACGGTAGAACTTGGCGATCAGTGGTGTTTCATCTTCGATGCCCACCTGATAGACGCGGTTCTCGTAGCTGTTGAGCGCCAGCACGCGGGCATCGCTGAGATAACCGATGCTTTCCACAGCGTCGAGGACCAGGTCCGGCGTGAGTGTATCGAAGGGATGAGACATGACCGGCTCCGCAGAATAGACCGATCAGTGTATTGCACCGGGGCTTTTAAACAACCGCGCGTCCGCCGCTATCAGTCGCCTGGCTTGGGCGTGCGTGCCAGGCAGTAGACGTCCACTCGCACCGCACCCGCACGCTTGAGCAGTCGCGCCAGCGCCTCGGCGGTCGCACCGGTGGTCAGCACGTCGTCGATCAGCGCCAGATGGCGGCCCTTGATGTCGGTACCCGGCGCCAGGCAAAACGCCTGGCGCAGATTGCGTCGTCGCGTGGCGGCGTCCAGTTGCTGCTGCGGTGGCGTATCGACGACGCGTTCCAGCAGATGCTCGTCGACCGGCAGTTTCAGCGCTCCGCCCAGCCACCGCGCGAGCATCTGCGCCTGATTGAAGCCGCGCTGGCGCAGGCGTCGACGTGCCAGCGGTACCGGGACCAGAAGATCAGGCTGCGGCAGTCCCTCGGTGAAGGCGTGCTGCAGATGCAGCGCCAGGCGCTCGCCAAGCAGGCGGCCGAATGGCCAGCGCGCCTGGTGCTTGAAGCGGGTGATCAGTGCATCCACGGGAAAGGCGAAGCGCCAGGGCACCTCGACGTGGTCATAGCTTGGCGGCCTTTTCTGGCATTCGCCGCAGACCAGCCCGCGTGTCGGCATTGGCACGGCACAGGTTGCACACCGGCCATCGAGCCAGGGCAGTTCGGCTTCGCAAGGGCCGCACAGTGGGTGACCGTCGCAAGGTTCATCGCACAGCAGGCAGTGCTGTATATTAATTGACCAGTTGTAAACCATGATTCCTTTCCTGGTTGACAGCGTATCGAGCTTGGCTAACCATTCCGCATCCGTGCCAGGCCGCCGAGCCGCTATTAATTACAAGGAATGCCCATGAGCGCCACCTCCGCTTCCGTTACCCGCCACGATTGGACCCTCGCCGAGGTCAAGGCGCTCTTCGAGCAACCCTTCAATGATCTGCTGTTCCAGGCGCAGACCGTGCACCGCCAGCACTTCGATGCCAACCGCGTGCAGGTCTCCACGCTGCTGTCGATCAAGACCGGCGCCTGCCCGGAAGACTGCAAGTACTGTCCGCAATCCGGGCACTACAACACCGGCCTCGATAAAGAGAAGCTGATGGAAGTGCAGAAGGTGCTGGAGGCGGCGGCCGAAGCCAAGGCCATCGGCTCGACACGTTTCTGCATGGGTGCCGCCTGGAAGCATCCGTCGGCCAAGGACATGCCCTACGTGCTGAAGATGGTCGAGGGTGTGAAGGCGCTGGGCCTGGAAACCTGCATGACCCTCGGCAAGCTCGATCAGGAGCAGACCAAGGCGCTGGCGGCGGCGGGGCTGGACTACTACAACCACAACCTCGACACCTCGCCGGAGTACTACGGCAACATCATTACCACCCGCACCTATGGCGAGCGTCTGGAAACGCTGAGCTACGTGCGCGAGGCGGGGATGAAGATCTGTTCCGGCGGCATCCTCGGCATGGGCGAGTCGCTGGACGATCGCGCCGGCCTGCTGATCCAGCTGGCCAACCTGCCTGAGCACCCGGAATCTGTGCCGATCAACATGCTGGTCAAGGTCAAGGGCACGCCGCTGGCCGAGGAACAGGACGTCGATCCGTTCGACTTCATCCGCATGCTAGCCGTGGCGCGGATCATGATGCCGAAATCCCATGTGCGGCTGTCCGCCGGACGCGAGCAGATGAACGAGCAGATGCAGGCCTTGGCCTTCTTCGCTGGTGCCAACTCGATCTTCTACGGCGAGAAGCTGCTGACCACCGCCAATCCGCAGGCGGACAAGGACATGCAGCTGTTCGCGCGTCTGGGCATCAAGCCGGAAGAGCGCCACGAGCATGCCGACGAAGTACACCAGGCGGCCATCGAGCAGGCGCTGATCGAACAGCGCGACAGCAAGTTGTTCTACAACGCCGCTTCAGCCTGATGATTCGTTTCGGTGGACGGAGACGCCAACTGCGCCCCGATTCCCCCGACACTTAACGCGACTCTTCGTAAGGTGGATAAACCCGCTTGCGGTTATCCACCATTCGCCGGTATCCGAGTCCATGACTTTCGATCTCTCCGCCCGTCTTGCCGAGCGCCGCGCGGCCCATCTCTATCGTCAACGCCCGTTGCTGGAAACGCCGCAGCAGCCGGAAGTGATGGTCGATGGGCAGCGGCTGCTGGCGTTCTGCTCCAACGACTACCTGGGACTGGCCAGCCATCCCGAGGTGATCGCAGCCATGCAGCAGGGCGCCGCAAAGTGGGGTGTGGGCGGCGGCGCCTCGCATCTGGTGATCGGCCACAGCATGCCGCATCACCAGCTCGAGGAAACCCTTGCCGAATTCACCGGCCGACCACGGGCGCTGCTTTTTTCCACCGGTTATATGGCGAATCTGGCTGCGGTGACGGCGCTGGTCGGGCAGGGCGATACGGTGCTGCAGGATCGCCTCAATCACGCCTCCCTGCTCGACGCCGGTTTGCTCTCCGGCGCGCGCTTCTCGCGCTACCTGCACAACGATGTCGAAAGCCTCGCCAAGCGCCTGGAGAAAGCCAGCGGCAATACTCTGGTGGTGACCGATGGCGTATTCAGCATGGACGGCGATCTCGCAGAACTGCCGGCGATTTGTGCCACGGCGAAGCAGCGTGGCGCCTGGGTGATGGTCGACGATGCCCATGGCTTCGGTCCGCTGGGCGCGACGGGCGCCGGCATCGTCGAGCATTTCGGTCTGGGCATGGATGACGTTCCGGTACTGGTCGGTACGCTGGGCAAGGCGTTTGGCACCGCAGGCGCCTTTGTCGCCGGTAGCGAGGAGCTGATCGAAACTCTGATCCAGTTCGCGCGACCGTACATCTACACCACCAGCCAGCCGCCTGCGGTGGCCTGTGCCACACTGAAAAGCCTGGAGCTTTTACGTAGCGAGGGCTGGCGCCGCGAGCACCTGAACCGGCTGGTGGCGCGTTTCCGCGAAGGCGCGGTGCAGATCGGCCTGACACTGATGGCCAGCCCGACACCGATCCAGCCGGTGCTGGTCGGCAGCAGCGAACGGGCGTTGAGGCTGTCGGCATTGCTGCGCGAGCGCGGCATCCTGGTCGGCGCGATTCGCCCACCAACCGTTCCGGCCGGCAGCGCACGGCTGCGGATCACCTTCACGGCGAGCCACAGTGAGGCACAGCTGGACCGCCTGCTGGAAGCGCTGGCCGAGTGCTGGGCCCTGTTGCCCAAGGAGAACGAGGATGCGTGATCGACTGATTCTTCTGCCGGGCTGGGCGTTCAGCTCGGCCGCCCTTGAACCCCTGGCCGAGCTATTGCGCGACCGCGAGCCACGGCTGCAGGTCGACATTGCCCCACTGCCGACGCTGGATCGCCCCGAGGCCTGGCTCGATGAGCTGGATGCGCGGCTGCCCGTCGACAGCTGGCTCGCCGGTTGGTCGCTGGGCGGCATGCTGGCCACGCAGCTGGCAGCACGCCGTGGCGACAACTGCCCTGGCCTGATCACCATCTGTAGCAACCCCTGCTTCCGCAGCCGTGACGACTGGCCGACGGCGATGCCTGCCGAAGTGTTCGATGCCTTCGAGGAGGCCTTCCTCCTCGGGCCGGATGACACGCTCAAGCGCTTCAGCCTGCTGTGCAGTCGCAGTGCCTACGATCCGCGCACGCTGGCGCGGCAACTGCAGGTTAGCCTGCTCGAGCAGCCGCAGGCAGTGTCGGCCGCGGGTCTGCGCCTGCTCGCCGAGCTGGACGGCCGCGAGGCGCTGCAAGGTTATGTGGGGCCACAGCTGCATCTGTTCGCCGATGGTGATGCGCTGGTGCCGTCTTCAGCGGCAGATGCGCTGCTGGCCTGTCTGCCGGATGTGGAAGTCGATGTGCTGGCCAATGCCAGCCACGGCCTGCCGCTGGAGCGTGCCGACGACGTGGCGACGGCAATGCTGGTGTTTATGGGTGATGGCGAGGATGACTGAAGCATCGCTCAGCGAGCGTCCGCCCGCGCAGCTGCCTGATAAGCGTCAGGTCGCGGCATCGTTTTCCCGTGCTGCGGGCAGTTACGACAGCGTCGCCGCGCTGCAGCGACAGGTCGGCAATCAATTGCTGGCCCGACTGCCCTCCACTCGGCAACCCGGCCGCTGGCTCGATCTCGGCAGCGGCACCGGCTACTTCTCCCGCGTCCTGGCTGCGGCCTTTCCGGAGGCCGATGGCCTGGCACTGGATATCGCCGAGGGCATGCTGCGCCATGCACGGCCGCAGGGCGGCGCACGGCATTTCGTCACCGGTGACGCCGAGCGGCTGCCGCTGCGTGATGGCACTGTCGACCTGATCTATTCGAGCCTGGCACTGCAGTGGTGCGAGGATTTCGCCAGCGTGCTGAGCGAAGTGCGGCGGGTGCTGCGTCCGGGCGGCATCTTTGCCTTCACCAGTCTGTGCAGCGGTACCCTGCAGGAGCTGCGGGACAGCTGGCAGGCGGTGGACGGCTTCGCTCACGTCAACCGCTTCCGCTCGCGGGAGGCCTACCAGACGCTGTGTAGGGGCTGCGGTCTGGGATTGGCGAGTCTCGAAGTGCGCCCGGAAGTGCTGCATTTCCCCGATCTGCGCCAGCTGACCCATGAGCTCAAGGCGCTGGGTGCGCACAACCTGAATCCGGGTCGCCCGGATGGACTGACCGGGCGTGCACGCATCCGCGCGCTGGTCGAGGCCTACGAAGGGTTCCGCCGTCCCGAGGGGCTTCCAGCGACCTACCAGGTGATCTACGGCATTCTGCACAAGGAGCCATGATGCATCGCGCTTTCTTCATTGCCGGCACCGATACCGATGTTGGCAAGACCACTATCGCCGCGGGCCTGCTGCATGCAGCGCGCCTGGCGGGGTTGTCCACCGCAGCGGTGAAGCCGGTCGCCTCAGGCTGCGAAAGGACCGAGCAGGGCTTACGTAACAGCGATGCGCTGGCCCTGCTGGCCGAGTGCAGCCTTGCGCTGGACTATGCGACCGTCAACCCGTTCGCGTTCGAGCCGGCTATTGCCCCGCACATAGCCGCCCGCGAAGCGGGTGTCGAACTGACCGCCGCTCGTCTGATCGAGGCCGTGCAACCGGTAATGGCCCGGCAGGCCGGCGTCACTCTGGTCGAGGGCGCGGGAGGCTGGCGAGTCCCGCTGAATGCGCGTGAGCATCTGTCGGCATTGCCCGCGGCGCTGGGTTTACCGGTCATTCTCGTAGTAGGGGTGCGCTTGGGTTGTATCAACCATGCGCTGCTCAGTGCCGAAGCGATCGCCCGCGACGGGCTGGCGCTGGCTGGCTGGGTGGCGAATATCATCGACCCTGCCACGTCGCGGCTGGATGACAACCTCGCCACGCTCGCTGAGCTGCTACCGGCACCCTGCCTTGGCCAGGTGCCTCGCCTCGCTGCGCCAACGGCGCGTCAGGTCGCGCGCTACCTGACGTTGCCCGCGTTGCAGCCGGTGTGAGCGGACGCGCATTGCGGCGACTCGCGCCTTGCGGTACGTGTCGGCATCTGCTTGAATGCTGGCAACCTGATAGCGCGTGGAGTCACCATGCAAATCACCAATAACCTTCTGGGCGCGGGTCTCAGTGCCTACCAGGGCGGTCAGCAGCGCGTCGAGCAGGCCGCTTCGTCCATCGCCTCCGCCAACGCGCCAGTGCTGGGCAACTCCCAGGCGGTCACCGAAATCACCGAGCAACTGATCCAGTTGAAGGTCGGTGAACACAGTGCCAAGGCAGGCGCCCGTATGATCCAAAGCGCTGACGAAGTTCTCGGCACGCTGATCGATACCCAGGCCTGATCGCGTACTCCGGCGCTCATCGATTCTCCTTGCTGATTCGAGTCGTCATTCATGCGCTCGGCCAGCTTCGCTTTTCTCCTTCCTGCATCTTCGTTCCCGCCAGTCAGCTCGGCAGGCGCCGGGCTTGCTGCGTCTTTGCAACATCAGATTTCCTATTCCCGAATTTCGCCAGGCGTGGCTTTCGCTCGACCTGAATTTGGCTGATTCAGCCGATAAGTGGTGCCCTGTTCCGCGCTTGACATCGCTCAGGTCGAAACGTATGTTTCAAACGCCTGTTTGACCCTTCGGGCTGGTAGTCCGACGGTCGAAATCGAATTCAGATGGCTGGGTCGCCCGGTCAGCTTGTTACAAGAACTCACCGCTGAGGTTTACGCTATGCCCGACTACAAGGCCCCCTTGCGCGATATCCGTTTCGTACGTGACGAGCTGCTCGGCTACGAAGCGCACTATCAGAGCCTTCCGGGATGTGAAGACGCCACCCCGGACATGGTCAACGCGATTCTCGATGAGGGCGCGAAGTTCTGTGAGCAGGTACTTGCTCCGCTGAATCGCGTCGGTGACATCGAAGGCTGCACCTGGAGCGAGTCGGGCGTGAAGACGCCGACCGGTTTCAAGGAAGCTTATGAGCAGTATGTGGCAGGCGGCTGGCCGAGCCTGGCCCATGACGTCGACCACGGCGGTCAGGGTCTGCCCGAGTCCCTCGGTCTGGCTATCAGCGAAATGATCGGTCAGGCCAACTGGTCCTGGGGCATGTACCCCGGCCTGTCTCATGGCTGCATGAACACCATCGCTACCCACGGTACCGACGATCAGAAGCACACCTATCTGAGCAAGCTTGTGTCCGGCCAGTGGACCGGCACCATGTGCCTGACCGAACCGCACTGCGGTACCGATCTGGGCATGTTGCGCACCAAGGCGGAGCCCCAGGCCGACGGCAGCTACAAGCTGAACGGGACCAAGATCTTCATCTCCTCCGGTGAACACGACATGGCCGAGAACATCGTCCATATCGTTCTGGCTCGCCTGCCCGATGCTCCGGCTGGCACCAAGGGCATCTCCCTGTTCATCGTGCCCAAGTTCCTGCCCAACGCCGAAGGCGAGAAGGGCGAGCGCAACGGTGTGAACTGCGGATCGCTTGAACACAAGATGGGCATCCACGGCAACGCGACCTGCGTCATGAACTTCGACGGCGCCACCGGCTTTCTGATCGGTCCGCCGAACAAGGGCCTGAACGCGATGTTCACCTTTATGAACACCGCACGTCTGGGTACCGCGCTGCAGGGGCTGGCACATGCCGAGATCGGTTTCCAGGGCGGCATCAAGTACGCTCGTGAGCGCCTGCAGATGCGTGCGCTGAGCGGCCCCAAGGCGCCGGAAAAGCCAGCCGACCCGATCATCGTGCATCCGGACGTGCGTCGCATGCTGTTGACCATGAAGGCCTTCGCCGAGGGCAACCGCGCGATGGTCTACTTCACCGCCAAGCAGGTCGACATCGTCAAGAACAGCCAGGATGAAGAGCAGAAGAAGCAGGCCGACACGCTGCTGGCCTTCCTCACGCCGATCGCCAAGGCGTTCATGACCGAAGTAGGCTTCGAAGCTGCCAACCACGGCGTGCAGATCTACGGTGGTCACGGCTTCATCGCCGAGTGGGGCATGGAGCAGAACGTGCGTGACGCGCGTATCTCCATGCTGTACGAGGGCACCACCGGTATCCAGGCGCTGGATCTGTTGGGCCGCAAGGTGCTGATGACCCAGGGCGAGGCGCTGAAGTCCTTCACCAAGATCGTGCACAAGTTCTGCCAGAACCAGGAAGGCAACGAAGCCATCAAGGAGTTCGTTACCCCCCTGAATCAGCTGAACAAGGAGTGGGGCGAGCTGACCATGAAGATCGGCATGGCCGCCATGAAGGATCGTGAAATGGTCGGTGCGGCGTCGGTCGACTACTGCATGTATTCCGGCTACGCCTGTCTCGCCTATTTCTGGGCTGACATGGCTCGGGTTGCTGCCGAGAAGCTGGCTGAGGGCACCTCCGAGGAGGCGTTCTACAAGGCCAAGCTGCAGACCGCGCGATTCTACTTCCAGCGCATCCTGCCGCGTACCCGCATGCATGTTGACGCCATGCTGTCCGGTGCCGACAACCTGATGCAGATGGCTGAGGAAGACTTCGCTCTCGGTTACTGACGGGTTGAGGTTGTAAAGGAAAGCCGCTGCTTTGCAGCGGCTTTTTTGTGGCGCGCCAGGCATGGCGCGTAGCGCCGTGACTGGCGCTGTCGGGTTCACTGTGGTGGTGAGCCTGGCGACTTGGAGGTGAAAGTCCTCTACACACCCGGCAAGGGGAAGTGTTAGCTGAAGGCAAGGGT
>NZ_JACXXG010000022.1 GCF_014764705.1 Stutzerimonas kunmingensis | reverse complement strand
CCAGCGTCCTTGAGGGCGTCAACAACCGCATCAAGGTGATCAAGCGTATGGCCTATGGTTTTCGGGACTCGGAATACTTTTTCCTGAAAATCAAGGCTGCCTTCCCCGGGAAAGCGCGATGAACCAATAAAAAGGGGCCTCACTAGAGGCCCCGTAGAATCTGGAGCGGGCGAAGGGAATCGAACCCTCGTCATGAGCTTGGGAAGCTCAGGTAATGCCATTATACGACGCCCGCTCAGGGGTGCCTTTTTACCAGAAGGCTTGGGCGAAATGAAGGGCGGCATTGGGTTTTTCTGGCGGGCAGGCGAAAAGGGTTCAGATCCGAGCGATCTCCTGCTCGGTCAGCGATCGATACCGGCCGGGTTCCAGTGCTAGGTCCAGCGTCAGAGGACCCATGCTTTCGCGATGCAGGGCGGTGACCTTGTTGTTGAAGCGACCGAACATGCGCTTGACCTGGTGGTAGCGGCCCTCGTGCAGGGTCAGACGGGCGCGGCGGGGTTCGAGCAGTACGAGTTCGGCGGGTAGGGTGGTGAGGTTTTCGAAGCGGAAATACATGCCCTGGGCAAAAACGTCAACGCAGGCCGGGTCGATCTCGTCTTCGGTTTCGACCAGATAGACCTTGCCCAGCAGGCTGGTAGGCTGGGTCAGGCGGCGGGACCACTGGCCGTCGTTGGTGAGCAGCATAAGGCCGGTGGTATTGAAATCGAGGCGGCCGGCGATGTGCAGGTCTTGCTTGTCCGGCTCGTCGATCAGGTCGAGCACGGTTCGGTGTGTCGCGTCCTGGGTAGCGCTGGCGCAGCCTGCCGGCTTATGCAGCATCAGGTAGCGCGCCGCTTTCCCCGCTTGCAGCAGTTCTCCGTCCAGCTCGATTCGGTCGAATACACGAACTTCCAGATCCACTATCCGGCTGGTTTCGCCGTTCACCAGCACTCGGTCTTCGGCCAGCAGGCGCCGAACGTCCTGACGACTTAGACGTGCGCGATTGGCGAGGTAGCGGTCAAGGCGCATCTGGAGGAGCGGTTTGGCTGCGAGCGCAACGCGCGCAGATACAGGCCTGATTTCGGAGCGTGGCAGGAATGCGCTCGAGCACGTGATCGGGGATTGGGGTCGTGAAGCACCAGCAGGGCTGGGCGGCGGCAGGGTCGCACTCGCCGCACTGGTTGGGCTGACCGCAGAGCGGGCAGTTGGAAGGATCTACAGGCTCGCTCATAGCGTTTCCGTTAACGCCGGGTTTCGCGTGCCGCTCGAGAGGCCGGCACGCGAACGCCGGTTTACATGACGCGCTGGCCCGGCTTGGCGCCGTTGTCGGGGCTCAGCAGGTAGATTTCGCTACCGCCGGGGCCAGCCGCGAGGACCATACCTTCCGAAACGCCGAACTTCATCTTGCGCGGCGCCAGGTTAGCGACATACAGGGTCAGACGACCTTCCAGCTTGCTTGGGTCCGGGTAGGCGCTCTTGATGCCGGAGAAAACGTTGCGCTTGGCATCGCCGATGTCCAGGGTCAGACGTAGCAGCTTGTCGGCGCCTTCGACGAACTCGGCCTTCTCGATCAGTGCAATGCGCAGATCGACCGCGGCAAAGGCATCGAAGTTGATTTCCGCGGCGATCGGCTGCTTGGTCAGTTCGCCATTGCCCGCCGGGGCAGCTGCGGCTTCGCTGGAGGCGAGGTCTTCTTTGGATGCTTCGATCATGGCTTCGATCTTCGAGGGTTCAATGCGGGTCATTAGCGGAGTGAAAGCATTGAGCTGGTGGTTGGCCAGCAGCGTCGCATGGTCGTTCCAAGTGAGCGGCTCAACATTGAGGAACTGCTCGGCAGCCGCGGCGAGGTTGGGCAGCACCGGCTTGAGGAAAATCACCAGCTGGCGGAACAGGTTGATGCCTAGTGCACAGATTTCCTGTACCTCGGCCTGCTTGCCTTCAACCTTGTTAAGCGCCCATGGCGCCTTATCGGCAATCCAGGCGTTGGCACGGTCAGCGAGCGCCATGATTTCGCGCATGGCACGGGCGAAGTCGCGTGCCTCGTAAGCCTCGGCGATGCTCGGGGCGGCGGCTTGGAAGGCTGCCCACAGTTCCGGTTCAGGGTTGGCGTCGACCATCACACCGCCGTTGCCTTTGTGGATGAAGCCGGCGCAGCGGCTGGCGATGTTGACCACCTTGCCGACCAGATCGGAGTTGACCTTCTGCACGAAATCTTCGAGGTTCAGATCGAGGTCGTCCACGCCGCGGCCCAGCTTCGACGCATAGTAATAACGCAGGTATTCCGGGTTCAGGTGATCGAGATATGTGCGCGCCTTGATAAAGGTGCCGCGCGACTTGGACATCTTCTGTCCATTCACCGTCAGGTAGCCGTGCACGTTGACCGCGGTCGGCTTGCGGAAACCGGCGCCTTCCAGCATGGCGGGCCAGAACAGGGTGTGGAAGTTGATGATGTCCTTGCCGATGAAGTGGTACAGCTCGGCGGTCGAATCCTTGCTCCAGAACGTGTCGAAGCTCAGCTCCGGGCGGCGCTTGCACAGGTTCTCGAAGCTGGCCATGTAGCCGATCGGTGCGTCCAGCCAGACGTAGAAATACTTGCCCGGTTCACCCGGAATTTCGAAGCCGAAGTAGGGCGCGTCACGCGAGATGTCCCACTCCTGTAACCCTCCGTCGAGCCATTCGGCGATCTTGTTGGCAACCGACTCCTGCAGCGCACCGCCGCGGGTCCATTGCTTGAGCATGGCCTCGAAGTCCGGCAGCTTGAAGAAGAAGTGCTTGGAGTCCTTCAGCACTGGCGTGGCGCCGGAGATCGCCGAACGCGGATCTTTCAGTTCGGTCGGCTCGTAGGTGGCGCCACACTTCTCGCAGTTGTCGCCGTACTGGTCCTCGGCCGCGCACTTCGGGCAGGTGCCCTTGATGAAGCGGTCGGCGAGGAACATGCCCTTCTCGGGGTCAAAATACTGGGTCACCGAGCGGGTTGCGATGTGGCCGGCGTCGCGCAGGTGTGTGTAGATCAGCTCGGCAAGCTTGCGGTTCTCTTCCGAATGGGTGGAGTGGAAGTTGTCGAAGTCCACCAGGAAGTCGGCGAAATCACTGCCGTGTTCGGCCTGCACGTTGGCGATCAATTGCTCGGGCGTGATGCCTTCTTTCTCGGCACGCAGCATGATTGCCGAGCCGTGGGCGTCGTCGGCGCAGACATAAATGCACTGATTGCCGCGCAGCTTCTGGAAGCGCACCCACATGTCCGTCTGAATGTACTCGAGCATATGGCCGAGGTGGATCGAACCGTTGGCGTAGGGCAGTGCGCTGGTAACGAGAATCTGGCGAGCTTCGGACATGGGAAATCTGCAGTCGGAATTGCGAAAGAAAGTTTGCAACTATAAAGGCCCGGCGCGTATTTTTCACCCGCGCTGCCCATCCCCGGCTTCGACAGTGCCGGTTGGTGTTGGGCTCGGAAGCGGCGTGCGGGGTAAGATGCCTGTCTGATTTGCTCGGTCTTTCTAGGAGTAACCATGTCCGTCACTCGCGAAGCTGTGGAAACCGTCCTGCGCCAGTACACCGATCCCCATTTGAATCAGGATCCGGTGAGCGCCGGCTGCGTGCGTTCGATCGAGGTGCAGGGTGATAGGGTCAGCGTGCAGCTTGAGTTGGGCTACGCCGCTGCGCTGTTTCGCAGTGGCTGGGCACAGATGCTGGCGATGGCTATCGAGCATCTGGATGGCGTCAGTCGCGCCGATGTCCAGGTCGATTGCGTCGTGCGTCCGCACAAGGCGCAGGATCAGGTGCCGGCGCTTTCCAATGTGAAGAACATCATCGCCGTGGCATCCGGTAAGGGCGGGGTGGGCAAGTCGACCACAGCCGCCAATCTGGCTCTGGCCTTGGCGCGCGAAGGTGCACGGGTGGGCGTGCTGGATGCCGACATCTATGGCCCGAGCCAGGGCATCATGTTCGGTATCGCAGAAGGCACGCGCCCGGAGATTCGCGATGGCAAGGCGTTCATCCCTCTAGAGGCCCACGGGGTGCAGGTCATGTCCATGGCGTTCCTGTCCGATGACAAGACGCCGATGGTCTGGCGCGGGCCGATGGTTTCCGGTGCGCTGTTGCAGTTGATCACTCAGACCGCCTGGAACGATCTCGATTATCTGGTGGTGGATATGCCGCCGGGGACGGGCGATATCCAGCTGACGCTGGCGCAGAAAGTGCCGGTGACGGGGGCGGTCATCGTGACCACGCCGCAGGATCTGGCGTTGCTCGACGCCAAGAAGGGAGTTGAGATGTTCCGCAAGGTGAACATTCCAGTGCTCGGTGTGGTGGAGAACATGGCCATCCATATCTGCTCGAGCTGCGGCCATGCGGAGCATCTGTTCGGTGAGGGTGGTGGCGAGAAGCTGGCGGCGCAGTACAACGTCGATCTGCTGGCATCGCTACCTTTGTCGATGGCGATTCGCAGTCAGGCGGATGCGGGCAAGCCGACCGTGCTAGCTGATCCGGAAAGCCAGATCGCGATGATTTACCAAGAGGTGGCGCGTACCGTCGGTGCCCGTATCGCCCAGAGTGGGCAAATCATCGCGCAGTCGATGCCGAAGATCGTCATTTCCGAGGACTGAGCCTAGAGGCGGTGATGCCATGCGTCACCGCCCGCGCCCGGCGATAAATTGCAGGCACAAAAAAGCCCCGCCGAAGCGAGGCTTTTTCAGAGAAGACTCAGGTTAGATAACCTGAACTTCCTCAGCTTGCATGCCCTTCTGGCCGCGGGTAGCGACGAAGGAAACTTGCTGGCCTTCTTTCAGGCTCTTGAAACCGTCGCCCTGGATGGCGCGGAAGTGTACGAAGAGGTCGTCACCGGATTGCGGAGTGATGAAGCCGAAGCCTTTCTCATCGTTGAACCACTTAACGGTACCGGTTTGGCGATTGGACATTTGATGTCTCCTTGAACCAAGTTTTGAAAAATAAAGTGCGGACTGAAAAGGTCCGAACATCACTGTGTGCAAGGAGATAGGAGTCGTATCGATATTTGGATCGAAATCTAAACATGTAGCGATTCACGGTGACACATGCAGCAGCAGCCCAGTAACAATACCTTTTTTCTGGAGCAAAGCGAGCTTTATTTTGGATTTCTTCCTCCGAGCGGCGCGGTCGAGGTGTGACCTGCTCTGCGGTGCGCATCGCGGCCATGCTTTTACACGCGCACGAGGCTCGGTAAGATGCGCGTCTTCGCACGCCCATTTCATCTAATCAGGACGCCAGCCATGAGCATCAAATCGGACAAGTGGATTCGCCGCATGGCCCAGGAACACGGCATGATCGAACCCTTCGTCGAGCGCCAGGTGCGCACCGAGGGTAACGATCGGCTGATTTCCTATGGCGTCTCCAGCTATGGCTACGACGTGCGCTGCGCCGATGAATTCAAGGTGTTTACCAACATCAACTCGGCGACGGTCGATCCGAAGAATTTCGACGAGAAGAGCTTCGTCGACATCAAGAGCGACGTCTGCATCATTCCGCCTAACTCCTTCGCCCTGGCGCGCACGGTCGAGTACTTCCGCATCCCGCGCAACGTGCTGACCATCTGCCTGGGCAAGAGCACCTACGCGCGCTGCGGCATCATCGTCAACGTGACGCCGCTGGAACCGGAGTGGGAAGGGCATGTGACCCTGGAGTTCTCCAACACCACGACGCTGCCGGCCAAGATCTACGCGAACGAGGGGGTTGCGCAGATGCTGTTCCTCGAGTCCGACGAAGAGTGCGAAGTGTCCTACCGTGACCGCGGCGGCAAGTACCAGGGCCAGCGCGGCGTGACGCTGCCCAAGGCCTGATGGCAAAGAGCAATACGAAAAAGCCCTGACCAATGGTCAGGGCTTTTTTTTGCAGCGGTGGAGCGTGCAGGGTGCTTGGCCAGTACACCTGGCAAGCACTCGTTACCAGCCCGGTACGCCTCTCATGTCCGGCAGCTTGTGTGCGATGCCCTTGTGGCAGTCGATACAGGTTGCCTCGCCGCTGGCTAGGGCGGTGGAATGGAACTCCGATGCCCGTTTGCCTTGGCGAGTGAAGTCCATGTAGCCGAAGTCGTGACAGTTGCGGCACTCGAGCGAGTCGTTGGCTTTGAGTCGCGCCCATTCGTGCTCGGCCAGCTCACGACGCTTGTCGAGGAATTTCTCGCGCGTGTTGATTGTGCCGAAGATCGTGCCCCAAACCTCCTTGGACGCTTGCATCTTGCGCGCGATCTTGTCGGTCCACTTGTGCGGCACATGACAATCGGGGCAGGTGGCGCGGACGCCGGAACGGTTGCTGTAGTGGATGGTGTCCTTGATTTCCATGTACACGTTGTCTTCCATCTCGTGGCATGAAATGCAGAACGCCTCCGTGTTGGTGGCTTCAAGGGCGGTGTTGAAGCCACCCCAGAAAATGATCCCGGCGATGAACCCGCCGAGGGTCAGTGCCCCCAGGCTGTAGTGGACGCTGGGTCTGCGCAGAACGGCCCAGTAGCGTTTGAAAAACGACTTGATCGACTTCATCCAGGCCCCCTCAGTTTCCGTTGGTGGATGGCGAGGTTTCCCGGTACAGCAGTTCGTCGATGTTCTTGAAGGTGTTTTCCACCAGCGGCTCCACATCGTGCTGCGGCACATGACACTGCGTGCAGAAGTACCGTCGCGGCGCGACTGCGGCGAGGGTCTGATGATCACGGTCGGTGTAGTGGGTGATGCTGATCATCGGCGCCTGGGCGCGTGCACTGTTGGCTCGGCTATGGCAGGTCAGGCATTTGTTGGCGTTCTTGTCGACGTGATAGCCGCGGATGCTGTGAGGAATGGTCGGTGGCTGCTCCGGATAGTTGCGCTCGCGCCGCGCATCCTTGTTTTCCTCGTCGTGCAGTTTTGGCGGGGTGAATTCCTGGGTAATGGTCCCGCCCGGACGGCGACCGTCCGGGGCTGGTGCGTCCAGGGGGTAGTTGGTTTCGGCGGCTATGGCCAGTCCGAATACCGCGAGCAGGGTCAGCGGCAGTAGGCGAAATTTCATGGCGGTTCTCCTCAGGCGATGCTGACCACTTCGATCTTCACGGCGCATTTCTTGTAATCGGTCTGCTTGGAGATCGGGTCGGTGGCGTCGAGGGTGACTTTGTTGATCAGCTTGTTGGCGTCGAAGAACGGCACGAAGATCAATCCCATCGGCGGCTTGTTGCGCCCCCGTGTCTCCACCCGTGCCTGCATCTCGCCGCGCCTGCTGATGACTTTCACCACGCTGCCACGGCGCGCGTTGAGCTTGCGGGCGTCCTCCGGATGCATGTAGACGAGTGCGTCTGGCACTGCCTTGTGCAGCTCATCGACCCGCTGCGTCATGCTTCCGGTGTGCCAGTGCTCAAGCACCCGTCCGGTACTGAGCCAGAAGGGGTAATCCTCGTCCGGGACTTCGGCAGGCACGTCGTAGGGCAGGGCGAAGATGATCGCCTTCTTGTCGCCGTAGCCGTAGAACTGCACATCGCTGCCGGCTTTGACATAAGGGTCGTAGCCCTCGCGGTAGCGCCACTGGGTTTCCTTACCATCCACCACCGGCCAGCGTAAACCGCGGGCTTCGTGGTAGGTGTCGAAGGGCGCCAGATCATGTCCATGACCGCGACCGAATTCGGCGTATTCCTCGAACAGGCCCTTCTGCAGATAGAAGCCGAATGCCTCGGCCTCCTGATTTACATAGCCCTCGGCAATTTCCTCGTTGGGGAAGCGATCGACCTGACCATTCTTGAACAGTACGTCGTACAGGGTCTTGCCCTTGAGTTCCGGTGACTTGCTCAGCAGGTCGGCCGGCCATACCTCGTCGACGTTGAAGCGCTTGGAAAACTCGACCAGCTGCCAGAGGTCCGAGCGTGCATCGCCAGGTGCTTTGACCAGCTGGTGCCAGAACTGGGTGCGTCGCTCGGCGTTACCGTAGGCGCCTTCCTTCTCCACCCACATTGCGCTGGGCAGGATGAGGTCGGCCGCCTGGGCTGAAACGGTGGGGTAGATGTCCGAGACGATGATAAATGTTTCCGGATTGCGCCAGCCCGGCAGGATCTCCTGCATGACGTTGGGGCCGGCCTGCATATTGTTGGTCACCTGCGTCCAGTAGACCTTCAGTACCCCGTCCTTGAGCTTGCGGCTCTGCTCGACGGCATGAAAGCCCGGCTTTTCCTGAATGGTGCCTTCGGGCAGCTTCCAGATTTTTTCGGTGATGGCCCGATGCTTTGGATTGGCGACTGCCATGTCCGCCGGTAGGCGGTGGGAGAAGGTGCCGACTTCCCGGGCCGTGCCACAGGCGGACGGCTGTCCGGTCAGGGAGAACGGGCTGTTACCCGGCTCGCTTATCTTTCCGGTGAGCAGGTGGATGTTGTAGATCATGTTGTTCGCCCAGACACCGCGGGTGTGCTGGTTGAAGCCCATGGTCCAGAACGACATCACCTTGACCTTCGGGTCGGCATAGAGCTCGGCAAGCGCCTGCAGCCGCTCGGCTGGCACGCCGGATTCCTTGGTGGCGTATTCTAGGGTGTAGGTTTTCAGGAACTCGGCGTAGTCCTCGAAGCTGATATCGCTCCAGGTATTGGCCACCGCCGCGTTCTCTGCCTTGAGCTCCCGCGGGTCGGTCGGTCGCAGGCCGTAGCCGATGTTGGTCGCGCCCTTGGCGAACTTGGTGTGCTTCTCGACGAAGTCCTTGTTCACCGCACCGCTCTGGATGATGTGGTTGGCGATGTAGTTGAGGATCACCAGATCGGTCTGCGGATTGAAGATCATCGGGATGTCGGCCAGCTCGAAGCTGCGATGCTCGAACGTCGACATGACCGCCACCTTGACGTGCGGCGCGCTGAGGCGACGATCCGTCACGCGGGTCCAGAGCACCGGGTGCATCTCCGCCATGTTCGAGCCCCAGAGCACGAACGCGTCGGCCGCTTCGATGTCCTCGTAGCAGCCCATGGGTTCGTCCATGCCAAAGGTGCGCATGAAACCAAACGCTGCCGAGGCCATGCAGTGACGTGCATTGGGATCGATGTTGTTCGAGCGGAAACCGGCCTTCATCAGCTTGTTCGCCGCGTAGCCTTCCCAGATCGTCCACTGCCCCGAGCCGAACATGCCGATGGCTTCAGGGCCGCCCTGCTTGAGCGCCGCCTTGTACTTTTCCTCCATGATGTCGAAGGCCTGTTCCCAGCTGACGGGCTGGAACTCGCCCTGCTTGTCGAACTTGCCGTCCTTCATGCGTAGCAGCGGTTGGGTCAGGCGATCCGAGCCGTACATGATCTTCGACAGGAAGTAGCCCTTGACGCAGTTGATGCCGCGGTTCACTTCCGCCTTGACGTCGCCATGGGTGGCGACGACGCGGCCCTCTCGAGTCGCCACCATGACGCCGCAGCCGGTGCCGCAGAAGCGGCAAGGGGCCTTGTCCCATTTCAGATTGGTGGCGTCCGCTTCGGTAATCAGGTTGCTTGCGCTAGAAGCGATCGGCATGCCGGCCACGGTTGCGGCGATGGCCGCAGCGTTGGCTTTGGCGAATTGGCGTCGGGTAAGGCTCATCAGGCGTCTCCTTCGAGGAGTTCTTCGTGATAGATCAATGCGGCATTGAGCACGCCGGGCAATTGCTGGATATGGTCGATCGAGGCAAGGATGCGTGATTCGTGCTCGGCTTCCAGCACCACCACCAGCTTGCCGCTGGCATTCTCCTGGTGCATTTCCAGGCCGGGTAACAGTTGCAGGTTGGCTTTTACCGCGGCCAGCCATTCGGGGCGGCAGTGCACCAGCAGGCTGGCGATATGCAGAGGGTGTCCCATCAGTGATTCCGTTTCCGTTGGCAGCAGGGCGCAGGCCCGATTAGATCGGCAGGAGCGGCTTAAGCCGGACCTGGCGGCCCGAAGATCATCTGCACGATCCAGACGATGAAACCGTAACCACTGACCAGCGCGACGCTGAGGATGGGAAACAGGAAGACGATCAGGAATATGAAGAGGCGGGTTTCGTCCCGCTTGATCGAGGTATCCGCGGGGCGGGTGTCATTCGGCATTACTGTCATTGTTCTACTCCGACTGGCATATAGGGAGTCTAGTCACAGACCAGCATAGGGCAATATTCGTTTCGGTTCTTTGCGGTGGCTTGGGGTTAGGCCGATCAGCGGACCGCTTTTCTGTCCGGCAAGCGGCAGAGCGAACAGCCGTGCTAGCCTGCGCGGCTTTTTCTCAGGTCAGCGCATGAGACGAGGGCGCCGATGATCGCCGAACACGCACACCTATCAAGAGGCACGCCAGCCTACCGGCGCGCCACGTTTGCACTCTTCTGCGCTGGCTTCGCCACGTTCGCATTGCTGTATTGCATTCAGCCGTTGCTGCCCATGCTCGCCGCGTATTTCTCCGTATCGGCTGCCAGCAGCAGTCTGGCGTTGTCGCTGACGACGCTGTCGCTCGCCGTCTGTCTGCTGATCTCGGGTGCGCTTGCCGAAAGCTGGGGGCGCAAGCCGGTGATGGCCGCGGCGCTCGGTCTGGCCAGCCTGCTCGGGCTGGCCAGCGTACTGGTCGATTCCTGGCAACTATTGCTGGCGCTGCGCGCGCTACTCGGGCTGGCACTCAGTGGATTGCCGGCACTGGCGATGGCTTACGTCGGCGAGGAGTTCGAGCCCGAGTCGCTGCCTGCCGCAATGGGCCTGTATATCGGCGGCACGGCGCTGGGTGGGATGCTCGGGCGTCTGCTTTCGGGCCTGCTGAGTGACCTGGGTGGCTGGCAGCTGGCGCTCGGTGGCATTGCCTCGCTGGGATTGCTGGCGTTGGTGGCGTTCGTCTGGCTGTTGCCGCCGTCGCGACACTTCACGGCGCAACCGCTCTCGCTGCGCATTCTGCTGACGAACTTCCGGCTGCATCTGGACAATCCGGTGCTACGTGGACTGTTCCTGCAGGGCTTTCTGCTGATGGGCGGCTTCGTCGCGCTGTTCAACTACATTGGCTTCCGCCTGGCAGGCGAGCCGTTCGGCTTGTCCTCGACGCTCATCGGCCTGCTGTTCGTCGTCTATCTCGGCGGGATTTTCAGCGCCGGCTGGGCCGGGCGTCTGGTGCCGCGCTTCGGTGCGCGGCAGGTGCTGCGCGGTGGGGTCGCGCTGATGCTGATTGGTGTGGGTCTCTGCGCGACGTCGTGGCTGGCGAGCATCGTGCTCGGTCTCGGGTTGTTCACGCTTGGCTTCTTTGCCGCGCATGCCGTGGCCAGCGGGCAGGTCGGCAGCCATGCCAAGGGTGCTCGAGCGCAGGCATCGGCGCTGTACCTGTGTGCCTACTATCTGGGATCGAGTGTGGTTGGCTATGGCGCCGGTTATGTCTGGGATCACGCGGGCTGGTTGCCGTTGATGGCGTTGCTGGCGGCGTTGTTCGTCATTGCCGGTTGGCGGGCGAGGGCGCTCTAGCAGGCGCTGGCGTCATTCGATGCGTTGCTCGCCGCTGAAGGCGAGGGTGGTCTTGCAGCGACGGCAGTAATAACGGCGCCCCTTCGCCACCAACGCATGGCGTTGGGGCGTGAAAGCGAAATCCTGATCCACGCAGCTGCAGCGATAGACATAACGGGTAACGGACCGGCGACGAATCGCATAGGTGTGGCAGCGATCCGGCGGCAGCTCGTACAAGCCACGCATGATCAGCTGCCATTCCTCGCCGTGAGGCTGGATCCGTGAGCCAAACATCTGATGGGCGATCAGGTGCGCGACCTCATGGGCGACGGTCTGGCGCAGAAAGTGCTCGGTGTTTTCCCTATATAGCTGCTCATTGAAGCGCAGGAGATTTTCCTGCAAATGCGCTACACCAGCTTTCTGCCCGCGCAGCTTGAGGCTTATCTGGGGGCGGGTGAAGCGTCGCTTGAAAAACTGCTCGGCTAGCTCGTAACAGGCTTCGACGCGGGCATTGAGGCGCTCGGGCATTGGGGTACTCCTGCAAGCGCCGCATTATGCCAAACCGTTTCTGGCCAAACAGCTTCGTTGGTCACTCGTTCGGGCGTTCGTTGAAGCGCCGTTCGTTGTCGATGCCGCCCGGTTCTTCCTGCGGGCGATTCTCCTCGAAGCCATAGCTCTGGTTCTGTGGGGTATCGCGCTCGTAGGTCGGGTCGAGTGCGAGCATCCAGAACAGGATCATCGGCACCTTCAGGTTCACCAGCACCAGCAGGCCGACGCCCCAGGTGCAGGCGCCGTAAAGAAAGGTGTTGCGGTTACTGATGCGCATGAACGTCGGCAGGCCGACGAATAGCAGATAGGTCGAGTATGCCCCGGCCGCCACCAGAACCAGGATGGCCAGCCAGCGCGACGGGTAGAGCGCACCAAGTCCGGCCAGGAAGAAAGGTGTAATGACATAGGCGATGAAGCCCACGCATTGATTGAAAGTCGGGCGTGCATCGAAGGAGCGCGACATCCAGCGCAGGAAGAACCCCATGATGAAGGTGCCGGCGACGATGGTGATGTAGATCAGCGCGCTGAGCTGGAAGGCACTGCGGGTATCGAGCCAGATCCGTTCGGCTTCGACCAGGCTCCAACCCACATAGCGCGTGCCGATGAACATGCAAACCGCTGGCAGCAATGCCCAGAGCAGCAGATGGACAAGGTAGTTGGAGCTGTTCTTTTCTTCGTCGCGGCGAATGTCCGCCCACGCCCGATCCGGGCGGGTGAGCAATGTTACAAAGTGCGGGATCATACCGAGTCTCCGTCTGCCTTGAGGGCCGCCCACGAATGCAGGTTGCAGCGGCGTTATGGCTTTAGAACGGTAGACGCGGTGAGGGTTTCCCTTATCGGTCCAGACGATTCGTCGCGGGATGATGCGCGGGCATACGAAAAGGCCGCCCACAGGCGGCCTTTTGAGGTGAGGATTGGGTTAACGGACGTAGACCGGGCCGATGCCCATGCCCCAGGTTATGACCGACAGCGCGATGATCGCGACCAGCACTACGAGGCCGACCGCAAGTACCGAACTGGAGAACATGAATCCCTCGTCTTCGTGGATGTTCATGAACTTGGGCAGCCCCACGTAGAGCAGATAGGCCGTGTAGCAGACTGCCGCGGTCCCCACCAGCATGCCGAGCCAGAGGTGCGGATAGAGACCCGCCAGCCCGCCGATGAACAGCGGCGTTGCGGTATAGGCGGCGAAAACGATGCATTGGGTAAGGGTTGGGGTAGCATCGTAGGTACGTGCCATCCAGTGAATGAAGCCGCCCATCACGGCGACGCCGGCCAGCATGGCGAAGTAGGAAAGTATCGCCAGCTGCATGCAACTGGCCTGGGTCAGCTTGACCGGCTCTCCACCGCCGATGCTCCAGCCCACCTGGGTCGCGCCGATGTAGGCCGATACCGCCGGTATCGCGGCGAGCAGCAGCACATGCGTGAGGTACATGTGGCTGACGGTTTCTTCCTCGCCGCGGATTTCGTTCCACTCCTGGCCGGGGTGGGTGAACAAACCCCAAACGTGATTGATCATGCCAGCGTCTCCTCAGTTTATGGAGGTCGCCTCGCCTGGCGGTCGTCATCGAGGACGGCGCGTGCGACCTTACGTCGCAGTATAGAAATGCCGATCGGCAATGCATCAGCGGGGTTAGAGCGTTTCGAAGCTATGTCGTCAGCGGTAATAGCGCTCGAGTATTTCCATCGCCAGATTGATTGACTGCAGGCGCTGCGTGCTGCCACCTCGATCCGGATGGTGCAGGCCGACCAGCTGACGGTAGCGGCGCTTGATCAGCTCCAGCGTGAGCGGCTGCGCGGAGCGATCCAGTTCGAACAGTTCGAGAGCGGCACGCTTCTCGTCGCTGCCCTGCATGCGCGTCCAGAAGCTCGCCAGCAGGCGTTCGACATCGTCTTCGTCGGTATCCCGCAGGTTGGAGAGATCCAGGTAATACGCGCGCAGGGCATCCTGCTCGGCGAGGCCGGCGTTGGCGCCGGCATATGGCAGCAACTGGACGTGCAAGGGGCTGATCTGCAGATGGCCGCTGCCCTCGGCCCAGAGTCGGTCGCGCAGCAGATAAAGCGCGTTGAACACCAGAAAATGTGTGCGGAACAGCACCAGCTTGTCTGTCAGCGGCAGGTTGGGCACATGCGTGCTATGCCGGCGCTTGAGCTGTTGAATCAGCTCGTACTCGCTGCAGCCTTCGGGTTTTTCCTGCAGCAGTACGAGCAGGTGGTCTGGCAGATCCAGTGTGGGGGAGAGGTCGTCCATCGGGCGAGACTAGCACAGCACTGCGGGTGTTCATTCAGTGCTGGTTAACATCGGAGCAGGCGGCGAACGGGCTGCGGTCAGGCTTGCTTTGCGCGTAAAATGCGCGCCTTTCGCATCTCACCCGGACACCTGACATGGGCAACCTCTCGGTCAACCAGAACAAACTGCAGAAGCGCCTGCGCCGCCTGGCCGGCGAGGCCGTCACCGACTTCAATATGATCGAGGACGGCGACAAGGTCATGGTCTGCCTGTCCGGCGGCAAGGACAGCTACACCATGCTCGATGTGCTGCTCTATCTGCAGAAGGTCGCGCCGATCAAGTTCGAGATCGTTGCCGTGAACATGGACCAGAAGCAGCCCGGCTTTCCCGAGCATGTCCTTCCCGAATACCTGAAGTCCATCGGCGTCGAGTACCACATCATCGAGAAGGACACCTACTCGGTGGTGAAGGAGAAGATTCCGGAAGGCAAGACCACCTGCTCGCTGTGCTCTCGTCTGCGCCGCGGCACGCTGTACACCTTCGCCGACGAGATCGGCGCGACCAAGATGGCGCTCGGGCATCATCGCGACGACATCTTGGAGACCTTCTTCCTCAACATGTTCTATGGCGGCACGCTGAAGGCCATGCCGCCCAAGCTGCTCTCCGACGATGGACGCAACGTGGTGATTCGCCCGCTGGCCTACTGCAACGAGGCGGACATCGAGGCGTACTCGCAGATGAAGGAATTTCCGATCATCCCGTGCAACCTCTGTGGTTCGCAGGAAAATCTGCAGCGCCAGGTGGTCAAGGAAATGCTGCAGGAGTGGGAGCGCAAGTCGCCAGGGCGCACCGAGATCATGTTCCGCGCGCTGCAGAACGTGGTGCCTTCGCAGCTGGCCGACCGCAACCTGTTCGATTTCAAGAGCCTGCGTATCGACGACAGCGCCACGCCGCGCTTCGTCGATGTGATGAGCCTGTAATCGGGCACACCCGGCCGAGCCAGCCACTTTCTTTTGCCGTGCCGGTTGAAAGCCGCAGTCCCGGCAGAGTATGGTTCGGCCATCTTCTGGAGATCAGCATGTCCCTGAACCCTGTAGCCCTGAACGTTGTCGATGCCGGTGCCATTCGCGCCGTGGTCGTTCGTGGGCAGCAGGTTGCAGCCGCTGGTTATTACTTTGGGTATTGGTTTAGCCGCAGGCGCGCCTGATACCCCACAGGCGCCCTAGCAAGCAGGGTCGCCACCATAGCAGTTTTCGAACCCCCGGTCGGCCACCCGACCGGGGGTTTTGTTTTTTCGGCCACGCGATGGCCCAACGCAACGAGGAACACGCCATGACCACTTACCGCACCGACCGTTATTACCGCTACGACTGGCGATTTAGCCGCTTCGACGCCGAACACAAAGCACGCGAACGAACACCCGACTAGCGCCGCCGCGGACCACCCGCGCCGGCAGAAGGAACCGCCAGATCATGAATGCATCCGCCACCGTACTTGCCCAACAACCCGTCGCCACCGCCGAGGCCAGCGTCGCCCGCCGCAGCGCGCAGCCGCTGCCCAGCCCCGCGGTATTGCGCCAGCGTTTGCCCTTGAACGACGCCCTTGCCGCACGCATCCATAACGACCGCAACGCCATCCGCGCCGTGCTCGACAGTCGTGATCCGCGCCTGCTGGTCGTCGTCGGGCCCTGTTCCCTGCACGATCCTGTCGCCGCGCTCGAGTACGCCGAGCGTCTCGCCGCGCTTGCACCTGACGTCAGCGATCAGCTGCTGCTGGTGATGCGCGCCTATGTGGAAAAACCGCGTACCACCGTCGGCTGGAAAGGCCTGGTCTACGACCCGCATCTGGACGGCAGCGGCAACATGGCCGAGGGGCTGCACCTGTCGCGCCGCCTGATGCTGGATATTCTCGAAACCGGTCTGCCGATCGCCACCGAACTGCTGCAGCCGCTGGCTGCCGGGTACTTCGACGATCTCCTCGGGTGGGCCGCGATTGGCGCGCGCACCAGCGAGTCGCAGATCCATCGCGAGCTGGTCAGCGGGCTGGACCTGCCGGTGGGCTTCAAGAATGGCACCGACGGCGGCCTGGGCATCGCTTGCGACGCCATGCGTTCAGCGGAACATCCACACCAGCACTTCGGCATCGACGATCTCGGCCATCCGGCACTGCTGCAGACGTGCGGCAATCCGGATACCCATCTGGTCCTGCGCGGCGGCCACGGCGCACCCAACTACGACGCGGCCAGTGTCGCTACTGCCCGTCGCGCGCTGGAAAAGCAGGGGATCGCTCCGCGCATCATGGTCGATTGCAGCCACGCCAACAGTGGCAAGGACCCACTGCGCCAGCCCGCGGTGCTGGAGTCGGTGATCGAGCAGCGCCTGGCTGGCGACATGAGTCTGCGTGGCGTCATGCTGGAGAGCCATCTGCTCGATGGTTGCCAGCCGCTGTCCGGCGAGCTGCGCTACGGCGTGTCGATCACCGACGGCTGCCTGGGTTGGACGGCGACCGAGCAGATGCTGCGTCAGGCTGCGCGGCGGCTGCGCGGCTGATACCGGGAGCCCGCTGCACGTCTGAGCCGGCTCGCATGCAAACGACGTTCTGCTCGTAGGGTGGACAACGCGAAGCTTGTCCACCGTCTGCGCCTGGTGTCAGGGCAATGGGACGCGTACCAAGCGGTGCCACCCGGCCTGCGCCGGCACAGCGGAAGCGGGCTTGCCCGCGAATATTCGTTCAGACCGCCCTGCGCGAACGCCACCCGACCGCTGCCGCTCTGCTGCGTCGCGGCGGCGGACTTGCGAGGCCGGCTCGTCATCGGCACCCTGTGCCGCTGCCGTCACATCGGATCCGAACCATGCATGACTACAAATGGCTGCACGAATATTGTCTCAATCGCTTCGGCTCGGCCGCGGCATTGGAGGCCCGCTTGCCGCAACCGCGCAGTGCCGATGAATTGCGCAACGTTTCTGATGACCGCTACCTTTCGCTGATCAGCCTGCGCATTTTCCGCGCTGGCCTCAAGCACAGCCTGGTGGATGCAAAGTGGCCGGCGTTCGAGCAGGCGTTCTTCGGCTTCGACCCGGAAAAGGTCGTGCTGATGGGCGGTGAGCACATCGAACGATTGATGCAGGACACCCGGCTGATCCGCCATCTCGGCAAGCTCAAGAGCGTGCCGCGTAACGCGCAGTTCGTGCTCGATGTGGCGAAAGAGAAGGGCGGCTTCGGCAACCTGCTGGCCGATTGGCCGAGCGGCGACATCGTCGGCCTGTGGCGCTATCTGACCAGGCACGGCAGCCAGCTCGGCGGATTGTCGGCGCCGCGCCTGTTGCGCATGGCCGGCAAGGACACCTTCGTCCCCAGCAATGACGTAGTAGCCGCGCTCAAGGCGCAGGAAATCGTCGATAAGGTTCCCAGCAGCCAGCGTGACCAGGCTGCGGTGCAGGCTGCGTTCAATCAGTGGCAGAGCGAGAGTGGCCGTCCGCTGTGTCAGCTCTCGGCGATGCTGGCGTTCACCGTCAACCACTGAGGCCGCTGCGACGGTTTGGCGCAGGGTCGTCCAGAGGCGTGCGGTGTAAAGTCGAAACATGACCATCGTCAAAGACAAGCGTGCGCAGATCGTATGGGTGCTCTTCACCTGCATCCTGCTCAATGCATTTGTCTGCAGTCTGAACCACGCCACCCATGTGGGCTTCGGGCTGGCCATGGGGCAGGACGCGTTCTGCGTCACCGGCGATGATGGCGGCGTAGGCCTCGGCGCGCTTCCCTCCGATTTACATGACCTGTCGCAGCATGCCCTCGACTGCCCGCTGTGCAGTTCGGTTTTCCTCGCCATCTTCGCACTGTTCGCCTTGGCCTGGCTGGGGCGGCGCACGACAGGCGCGACTCCGCTACCACTGATTGAGCGTCATGGCCCGCGCCACCACTGGCCGGCACTGAATCCGCGCGCGCCCTGAGATTTCCTGATTGACGTGATTCGCCGTCCTTCCGCCCGGTAGCAGCGGACGAGACGGCTACCTGTCGGAGCCTTCCGACGGCCCAGTCAATTCAGGGGATTTCACCATGACCATGATGGAGCGATTCACCCGCGCCGATAGCCGCGTGAGCTATCGACTGCCTTTTCCCGACTACCCCAGCAACGCCCGCAGCTTCGTGCATCTGGATGCCAAGTTGCTGCCGTACTGGCATGCGTTGTTCGATGTCTGCCCGCGGCTGCTCAAGCTTGATCCGCCAGAGGGGCTGGAGATCTTTCGTCAGTTCATGACCTGGGCCTACGGCTGCCAGCTGGCGCTGGACTGGACCTTCCACCTCGGCGTTTGCCGCTGGTTGCTGGCCTCCGACTACCGTGAGCTGATCGAGCCGGAGCATATCGAGGCGATGATGCTCGCCGCCGCGGCGCGTTGGGTAGCCAGCGACGACAGCCCGGCAATCGGCATCGTGCTCGGCTGGCGCGGCAGCAGCGAGCATGTATTCGACTGGAAGCCACGGGTGCGCCAGGGCGGCCGCCCGCTCGCCGCCGAGGCGGAGGAGCTGCCGCCGGCGCCCTGGGACTTCGCCTGGAGCCCGCTCTCGAGCACGGCCGGCAACGGATTTCGCCGCTGGCTGCGTGTGCCATGACTGCGACAGGGCGCCGCAGTGTGGCGATCGCGTCGCTCCTGACCCGGCGTCGCTCGCCGGTGTCACTGCTTGTTTGGAGCGCAGCGCCGCTCTGGCACAGATTGCCGCGAGTGGGTGGGGCAGGCTGTCGCAGTTGTCCGCTTGCGGGGGGCGCCGGACACTTTGCCTGCCTCGAACCAGAGCAGCTTCCACGGGTGGTTCGGGGTACCGCGATTGAGTCCAGGCGTCGCGCCCGGATGTCGGCCCCCACCCCAAGGGGGCCTTCAATCGCAACATGCTGCCGGAGCGCCTGGCGCTCGGGCGGTCACGCAAGGAGGTAGGCATGTTCAAGTCATCGCTCAGGCGAGACGTCGTGCTGGTAGTGCTGGCCAAGGTCGCGATCCTCATGATCATAAAAAACGTCTGGTTCGATGCCCCCAGCATTCCCGAGAACGGTTCGGTGCGCGTTGCCGACCATTTGCGTGATTCGCGGGGTTCGATCCCCGAGGGAGGGCCGAGATGATCTCGGAAAGCGTTGTCGATCTATCACGCCTGCAGTTCGCCATGACGGCGATGTATCACTTTCTCTTCGTGCCGTTGACCCTGGGGCTGGCGTTCCTGCTGGCGATCATGGAATCGGTCTACGTGATGACCGGCAAGCAGGTCTATCAGGACATGACCAAGTTCTGGGGCAAGCTGTTCGGCATCAACTTCGCCCTGGGGGTCACCACTGGACTGACCATGGAATTCCAGTTCGGTACCAACTGGGCCTACTACAGCCACTACGTAGGCGACATCTTCGGCGCGCCGCTGGCCATCGAGGGGTTAATGGCGTTCTTCCTCGAATCCACCTTCATCGGCCTGTTCTTCTTCGGCTGGGACCGGCTCTCCAAGGTGCAGCACCTGGCCGTAACCTGGCTGGTGGCGCTGGGCTCGAATCTCTCGGCGCTCTGGATCCTGATCGCCAACGGCTGGATGCAGAACCCGGTCGGCTCTGAGTTCAACTTTGAGACCATGCGCATGGAGCTGGTGGACTTCGGAGCGCTGCTGTTCAACCCGGTGGCGCAGGTCAAGTTCGTCCACACCGTGTCCGCGGGTTATGTCACCGGGGCGATCTTCGTGCTGGCGATTTCTTCCTTCTATCTACTGAAGAAGCGCGACCTGGGCTTTGCCCGCCGTTCGTTCGCCATCGCCGCGGTGTTCGGCCTAGCGTCGACGATCTCGGTGATCATTCTTGGCGACGAATCCGGCTACGAGATTGGGGACGTGCAGAAGGTCAAGCTGGCGGCCATCGAGGCCGAGTGGGACTCCCATCCGGCGCCGGCCGGCTTCACCCTGTTCGGCCTGCCCAATCAGCAGGAGATGCGCACCGATTACGAAGTGAAGATCCCCTACGCACTGGGACTGATCGCCACGCGCTCGCTGGATGAGGAGGTCAAGGGCATCAAGCAGCTGGTCGCCGAGCATGAGCTGCGCATCCGCAACGGCATGCTCGCCTACGAGCGACTGCAGGTGCTGCGTAGCGGCGACAAGTCGGCCGAAGCCATCGCCGCGTTCAATGAGGTCAAGCAGGACTTGGGCTACGGGCTGCTGCTGAAGAAGTACACCGCCGATGTGGTCGATGCCAGCGAGGAGCAGATCAAGCTCGCCGCGCTGGACACTATCCCCAATGTGTTCAGCCTGTTCTGGACCTTCCGCGTGATGGTCGCCGCCGGCTTCCTGATGTTGCTGCTGTTTGCCCTGGCGAGCTGGGCATCGATCAAGCGCAATGCCGAGACAAAGCCCTGGTTGCTCAAGTTCGCACTGTTCAGCCTGCCGCTGCCGTGGATCGCCGCGCAGACCGGCTGGTACGTCGCCGAGCATGGTCGTCAGCCATGGTCGATCGCCGAGGTACTGCCGACCCATCTGTCCACCTCGACGCTGGCGGCCGGCGATATCTGGGGCTCGCTGATCGCCCTGGTGGCCTTCTACAGCCTGCTGCTGGTGATCGAGATGTTCCTGATGATCCGCTTCGCACGGCTTGGGCCGAGCAGTCTGCACACCAGTCGTTATCACTTCGAACGGGACGTACGTGAAGCACGGGTGGCGTCGGCGCAGCCGAGCGGCCTGTCTTCCCAACCTGGCAGCGTCTGAGGGAGATACGAGATGTTCGATTACGAAGTGCTCAAGCTCATCTGGTGGGTGCTGATCGGCGTGTTGCTGATTGGCTTCGCCCTGACCGATGGCTTCGACATGGGCGCCATGGCACTGATGCCCTTCGTCGGCAAGACCGACAACGAGCGACGCGTGGCGATCAACACCATCGCGCCACACTGGGATGGCAACCAGGTGTGGTTCATCACCGCCGGTGGTGCGCTGTTCGCTGCCTGGCCGATGGTCTATGCGGTGGCATTTTCCGGCCTGTACTGGGCGATGCTGCTGGTCCTGTTCGCACTGTTCTGCCGCCCGGTGGGCTTCGACTATCGCAGCAAGGTGGAAGACCAGCGCTGGCGCAGCGCCTGGGACTGGGCGCTGTTCGTCGGTGGCGCGGTGCCGGCGCTGGTGTTCGGCGTGGCCTTCGGCAACCTGTTCCTCGGCCTGCCGTTCCAGCTGGACGAGCTGATGCGCTCGACCTACCAGGGCTCGTTCTTCGCGCTGCTCAACCCGTTCGCGCTGCTCTGCGGCATCGTCAGCCTGAGCATGCTCAGCGCCCACGGTGGCGCCTGGCTGATGCTGCGCACCGACGGCGCGCTGGCTGAGCGCTCGCGGCAGGCCACGCGCCTGTGCGTGCTGGTGTTCCTGTTCGGCTTCGTCGCGGCGGGTGTCTGGCTGGCGCTGGGCATTCAGGGCTTCAGCCAGCTGTCGGTCAGCGATCCGGGCGCCGCGCTCAATCCGCTGCTGGACAAGCAGGTGGCCCAGGACAATGTCGGCTGGTTGGCCAACTACGGCCTCTATCCGGTCACCTTGATCGCGCCGGCCGCGGGCATCCTCGGGGCGTTGCTGGCGCTGCTCGGTTCCAGTCGCAACAGCGGCGGGGTGAGCTTCGTCGGAACCAGTCTGATGATCGTCGGCAGCATATGTACCGCGGGCTTTGCGCTGTTTCCCTTCGTCTTCCCGTCGAGCCTCGATCCGGCCTCGAGTTTGACCATCTGGGATGCGGTCTCAAGTCAGAAGACGCTGGGCATCATGTTCGTTGTGGCCTGCATCTTCGTGCCGTTGATCCTCTGCTACACGCTGTGGAGCTACGTGCGCATGTGGGGCCGGCTCACCCAGAAAACCATCGAAGCCAACCCCCACGGGCTGTACTGACCGCGCGGGCGGGCCGCCGCGCCCGCCCGCCAAGGAGAGACGACTATGTGGTACTTCACCTGGATTCTCGGCGTGCTGCTGGCCAGCAGCTTCGGCATCATCAATGCGCTGTGGCTGGAAGCCACTCAGGACCTGGACGCCGAGCCGTGAGCAGTCGCGCGCAGGGGCGCTGCTACGGTGCGTTCGGTCGCGTACTTTCTCTAGTGCTGGCTGCGCCGCCGGCGCTGGTCCTGCTGATCCATCCGGCGGCGATGCTGGACGGGCAGGGAGGCTACAGTCACCCGCAGCTGATGCTGGTGATGTGGGGTATTTCCGCCGGCTTCGTGCATGGCGTCGGCTTCGTGCCGCAATGGTGGGGCTGGCGCTGGCTGCTCGGCCCGCTGCCGGCCTGGCTGTTGTGTGCTTTGGGCTACGCGGTGCTGTTCCAGGCCCAGCTGGGCTGAGCGGGGGCGAATGCCTTTGCAGTCAGGCGCGGCTATTCTTAGGCTGATGGCCGTGGTCGCTACGCGGCCATCGGTTCCCCGCACGATCGGGGGGAGTGCCACCGAAACGGGTTCGCGACATTCATGGATATCGACAAGGCCGCCCAGGCGCTGAGCGGCGCCGAACGCATTCTGATCATCACCGGGGCCGGGCTGTCGGCCGACTCCGGGTTGCCCACCTACCGTGGCCTCGGCGGCCTCTATAACGGCGAAACCGAAGACGGCCTGCCGATCGAGGTGGCGCTATCCGGGCCGACGCTGCGGCGTGATCCGGCGTTGTGCTGGAAGTACCTGGCCGAAATCGGCCGGGCCTGCCTGCAGGCCGAACCCAATGCCGGCCACGTCGCCATCGCCGAGCTGCAGCGGCGCAAACCCGGCGCCTGGGTGCTCACGCAGAACATCGATGGCTTCCACCGCCGAGCCGGCAGCCCGCCTGATCGCTTGATCGAGATTCACGGTCAGCTGTCGCCGCTGTCGTGCATGGGCTGCGGCAAGGTCGACGAACGTCCACTGCCTTCGCTGCTGGATCAGCCACTGCCGCCGCGCTGCCTGACCTGCGACGGGGTGTTGCGTCCTGCCGTGGTGCTGTTCGAGGAGATGCTGCCGGAATCCGCCCTGACTGCATTGCAGCAACAGGTGCAGCTCGGCTTCGACGCCGTGCTGGTGGTTGGAACCACGGCGAGCTTCGGCTACATCCTCGAGCCGGTATGGCGGGTGCGTCAGGCCGGCGGCTCGGTCGTCGAGGTGAACCTGCAAGCCACCGAAATCAGTTCGCTGGCGGACGTACTTCTGCAAGGGAGGGCCGCAGACGTTTTGTCGCAGCTGGTTCGTCACATTTCGTCCGATTGAATTTGATCATCGAAGCGATAGAGGGCATAGTCGCCGGCACATTGAAATCACCGACACGGCTGTGCCCATGCGCCAACGCTTCGCACCCCTCGTGCCTCTCGCACTCATCGCCCTGCTGACCGCCTGCGCCGGCCAGCCTGTACAGACCGAGCAGCAAGCCGACGCGCCTCGTCTGTCGCAACACCATCCCCTGGCCGGATTCGACTTCGACGCGCTCGAAAAGAGCGAAGAGCAGTCGCTGGCAGAGCTTACCGATGAGCACGACTACCAGCTGCCGCAGCTGGCCGACAGCATTCTCGAGCGCGGCTTCACCCTGGTCGGTACTCCGTATCGCTACGGTGGCAGCTCGGTGAAGAGCGGTTTCGACTGCAGCGGCTTCGTCGGCTTCCTGTTCCGCAAGGAGGCAGGTCTCGAGCTGCCGCGCTCCACTCGCGAGCTGATCAACCTCGACGCACCGGTGGTCAAGCGCAACGAGCTGGAACCCGGTGACGTGGTGTTCTTCAACAACCGTGGCCGTGGCCGGGTCAGCCATGCCGGCATCTACATCGGCGATGACCAGTTCATCCACGCCTCCAGCAGCCGCAGCGGTGGCGTGCGCGTCGACAGCCTGGATGACCGTTACTGGCGCGCCAGCTACATGGAAGCAAAACGCGTGCTGGCCCTGGCGTCCGATCTGGCTTCGCACACAGCCCAGCACTGATCCTGCGACCTGCGGGGGTTGCGTCTTCCCGCACATGCCGGCAGAGTGATGGCTCATTTGCCTGGACCGCTCTGCCATGCACTATCCGGCTCGTCTCACGCTCGTTGTTCTGACTGTGCTGCTGACCGCCTGTGCCGGAAAGGCACCCACGCCGCCGGTCGTGCAGACACCCAGGGTCCACCAACAGCCCGTACCTGGCGCCGCTGAAGACGTGCTGTTCAGTGCGATTGGTCTGGTCGGCACGCCTTATCGCTGGGGCGGCAACACGCCGGATAGCGGTTTCGACTGCAGTGGCCTGATCGGCTACGTCTACCACGGCGCAGCCGGCATCCGGCTCCCTCGCACCACTCAGGCCATGAGCAATCTGCGCGGCCCCTCCGTACGGCGCGACGCATTGCAGCCCGGTGATCTGGTGTTCTTCGCTACCAGCGGTGGGCGCCGGGTCAGCCACGCGGGCATCTACGTTGGCGAAGACCGCTTCGTTCACGCGCCGTCTTCTGGCGGTACGGTACGCCTGGACAGTCTTACCGCCGGCTACTGGCAGAAGAGTTATCTGGGCGCCAAGCGCGTGCTCGACCAGGAGCAACTGGCCCGCAACCCCTGAGCGTCATCCGCATACCCCCGTCGTAGACGCCCTGTCTTTAGTCGTACTCACATGCTGAAACACTCCCCGTTTGACATGCGGTGATTTCGCTCGCCTGGCGCTTTGGCTACCATGCGCATCCCAATTCCTCCCCGTGCGTCGTTCCGTCGCGCACAGCCCCTTTTTCCCCACTTCCCATTAGGTGAGATATGCCTGAATTGCTGACGTACGTGCTGATTGCACTGGCGGTCGCGGCGCTGCTTGGCGTCGTGCTCGAAGAAATTACCCACGTAAACAAGGCCAAGGTGACGCTGTTCTTCGGCACCCTGGCCTGGCTGCTCTTGTTCATCTTCACACCGGTGGGCGAGGCGCGCGAAACCGTGCTGGAAAGCCTCAACGAGAACATCGCCGAGATCGCCGGGCTGTGGATCTTCCTGGTGGCGGCCATGACCTTCGTTGCCTACCTGAACAAGAAGGGCATGATCGAGAACCTGATCTATCTGGTGTTGCCCAAGCGGATCAGCGAGCGGGCCTTGCTGTTTCTCACAGCGACCTTCTGCTTCGTGTTCTCGTCGCTCGCCGACAACATCACCGCGACGCTGGTCTCCATCACCCTGATTCTCTCGCTGCAGCTGGATCGGGCGAAGACCATCAAGTTCGCTACCTTGGTGGTTTTCTCCGTCAACTCCGGTGGGGTCGCGCTGATTACCGGCGACGTCACCACGCTGATGATCTTCCTCGCTGGCAAGGTAGCGATCCTCCAGCTGCTGGCACTGGCCGTGCCGGCATTCGTCGCGGTGATGGTGCTGGCCGCCATGCTGTCGATCGGCATGAAGGGCGAGGTGGTGGTGCAGGGCCAGCGCAACGATGTGCGCGGTGTCGACGTGGCGATTGCACTGATCTTCCTGTGCACCATCCTCAGCACCATTGTCGGCAACTTCCTGTTCCAGATCCCGCCGGTGCTGACATTCCTCGCCGGCCTCTCGGTGATGTTCCTGGTTGCGCGCTTCTTCAGCGACGACAACGACTCCGATCCGATTCTCGAATACGTGCGCCAGGTGGAGTTTGAGACGCTGTTCTTCTTCCTCGGCATCCTCCTGCTGGTCGGCATGCTCAAGGAGATTCGCGTGCTCGACGGGCTGGTGCACATCTATGACCAGGTGCCTGCAGTGATGGCCAACTACCTGATGGGTGTGATGTCGGCGGCCATCGACAACGTGCCGCTAACCGCAGCGCTGCTGAAATCCGGGCTGGAAATGGGTGTCGCCGAATGGATGGTGCTGACCTATGCGGTCGGTGTTGGCGGCTCGCTGCTGGTGATCGGTTCGGCGTCGGGCATCGTCGCCATGAGCAAGGTGCCGGGGCTGACCTTCGGCAGCTACCTGCGCTACATGCTCTACCTGTTCATCGCCTTCAACATCGGCTTCGCCGGTGTCTATCTGGTCGGCCTGTCGGTGGGCTGACCGCGGTTCGCGTGCGAGCGCGGGTCACCAGCTCAGGTTGAAGTGCGAACCCAGCACGAAGCGACCGTCGAGCAGGTCCCAGCGCTCGACGCAGACCTTCTTCTGTTCGCCGGGATGCAGCTTCAGCCGGTTGAAGGAGTTCGGTGAGGTGCCACGCAGGCGGGTCGAGAGCGTGGTGCCGGCCTGCACCATCCAGATCTCCCGCGCGAGACCGCTGTACTGCTTGGACAGCGGCAGCACGTAGGGCAGGTGGATGTGCCCGCCCATGACCAGATCCAGCCCGTGCTCGGCCCAGCGCTGCAGCGCGGGTTCGGCGCCGTGCTGCAGGTTGCTCAGATCGCTTGGCACCATCGCGCCGAATGGCTGGTGGGCGACCACGATGCGAATCTTGTGCGGGTTGCCATCGGCCAGCCGCTGCGCCACCCGCTCCACTTGTCGCCCCGTCACCACGCCGTCCTTGTGCCGGCGCGGATGGGTGGTATTGAGCCCGATCACCAGCATGTCGTCGTTCTCGAATACCGGCTCCAGCTCATCGCCGAAGTGTCGCCGGTAGTTGCCGTATGGCGTGAACAGGCGTGCAAAGAGGTTGTACAGCGGGATGTCGTGATTGCCCGGAATCACCAGCGTCTCACCGACGCCATCGGCCTGCACGCGGCGCACGAAAGCGGCGGCACTGGCGAACTGCCCGCGACGGGCGCGCTGGGTGATGTCACCGGAGAACACCAGCAGGTCGGCCCGGTGTTCGCGTACATGGTCCTCCAGGGCCTGGACCACGGAAGGTTGTTCGGTACCGAAATGGGTGTCGGAAATCTGCACGATGCTGGTCATGGGCGTCGGATATGGGTCCTGGCTGATTGCTGGCATTGTTGCATTCGAAGCCTTTTGGCGTCCGCCGTTCCGAGCGCCGAGATGCAAGCGGAAATTGCAGGGCGCTGTGACAACCCCGCGGTTGCGCCAAGCCCGGCCTTGGACTAACCTCCGCGTCGCCTCAGGTGCCCCCTCTTCAGCGAGGGGGTGAAACAGGGAAGCCGGTCCATTCTCACGAAGATTCCGGCGCTGCCCCCGCAACGGTAGGCGAGTCGAGAAACCCTAATAGCCACTGTGCTCAACGCATGGGAAGGCGCGGTTTCGGGACGCCGCAAGGCGTACGCTCGCAAGCCCGGAGACCGGCCTGTCGCATTTCACTGACAGTGCGGCGGGCGCTGGGCGGGTGCATATCCCTCGCGGTATTCACTTCCTTTTGCGGTTCCTCCGTCTGTCTTCGTCGACTTTCAGTCGTGCGGGTGGGCACGACGGAGACCTGTACCTTGACTTGCAAGCCCCGTTTCAAGCCAGCGGCCTATGTGCTGCTCGGCAGTTTTCCCCTTTCCATTGGCCAGCTGGCCGCAGCCCCGCTGGATCTCCAGCAACAGGTGGTGACCGCCACCCGCACCGCGCAGACGGCTCAGCAGAGCCTGGCCGCGGTGACCGTGATCGACCGCGAGCGGATCGAACGCAGCCAGGCGAGTTCGCTGCCCGAGCTGCTCAAGCAGGTGCCTGGCGTTTCGCTGGCCAACAACGGCGGGCCCGGCAAGTCCACCTCGCTGTTCATGCGCGGCACCGAATCCGATCACGTGCTGGTGATGATCGACGGCATCAAGATCGGATCGGTCTCGGGCGGCGGCGCGGCCCTGCAGGATCTGCCGCTGGAGCTGATCGAGCGCATCGAGGTGGTCCGCGGTCCGCGCTCCAGCCTGTACGGCTCGGAAGCCATCGGCGGGGTGATCCAGATCTTCACCCGCAAGGGCCAAGGGCAGGGCGTCAAGCCGTTCTTCTCGGCCGGTTACGGCACCCATGACACCTACACGGGCAGCGCCGGCGTTTCCGGTGGTGCCGGTCGTGGCTGGTACAGCCTGGGCGTCAGTGGCTCGGACACCGACGGCATCAACGTCAAGTCGGCGGACACCAGCGGCTACGAACGTGATGCTGATGGCTATCGCAACCTGTCCGCGACGCTGAGCGCCGGATACCGCTTCGACAACGGCCTGGAGCTGGACGCCAACTTGCTGCAGGCCAAATCCCATAACGACTACGACAGCGTAAACCGGGCCCGCACGTCCGGTTTCGGCGCCAATGCCGATGGTGAGTCGAGGGTCTTCGGCACCCGTGCGCGCTTCAGTCCGCTGGAACCCTGGCTGGTGACGCTGCAGGCCGGGCGCAGCGAAGACAAATCCGATGCCTATCAGGACGGGCAGTTCTATTCACGCTTCGACAGCCGTCGCGACACGCTCAGCTGGCAGAACGATATCGAGCTGGCCGCGGGGCATACGCTGATCCTGGGTGCCGACCACCAGCGCGACGAGGTCAACGGCACCACGGTGTATGCCGAGGATTCCCGGGACAACGACGGCTATTTCGCGCAGTACCTGGGCGAGGTCGGTCGCCATGACTGGCAGCTGTCGCTGCGACGTGATGATAACGAGCAGTTCGGCCAGCACGACACCGGCAACATCGGCTACGGCTATGCGCTGACCGACTGGTTGCGCGGCACCATCAGCTATGGCACGGCATTCAAGGCGCCGACCTTCAACGAGCTGTATTTCCCCGACTACGGCAATCCCGAGCTGGATGCGGAAACCTCCGAGAGCCTCGAAGTCGGCCTTGCCGGGCAGCATGGCTGGGGCCACTGGGCGGTGAATGCCTATCGCACCGTGGTCGATGACCTCATTGCCTATGACGCCAGCATTTCCGCGCCGGCCAACGTGCAGGAAGCGCGTATCCGCGGGGTCGAGCTGGTGCTCGGCAGCCAATTGTTCGGTTGGGACTGGAACGCCAACTACAGCCTGCTGGAGCCGGAGAACCGCTCCGCCGGGGCCAACCGCGGCAACGAGCTGGCGCGCCGGGCCAAGCAGCTGTTCAACCTTGACCTCGACCGCCGGCTCGGTGCCTTCAGCATCGGCGCCAGCCTGCACGCCGAGGGGCAGCGTTACGACGACCTGGCCAACACCCGCGAGCTGTCCGGCTACGCCACCCTCGACCTGCGTGGCGAATACCGCATCACCCCGGAGTGGCGCCTGCAGGCGCGCGTCGCCAACCTGCTGGACGCCGACTACGAAACCGCTGAGGGCTACAACCAGCCCGGCCAGGCCGCTTACCTGACCGTGCGCTACCAGGCGCTGTAAGACCGCGGCGCGGGCATGTCGCCCGCGCCCACCAGAGGAGATTGCAATGATCAAGCTTGCCCCGAGATACCAGCTGCTGGTCGGCCTCGCGCTTGCCGCGCTGCTGGCCATGACCCGCGGACAGCACTTCGCCAGCGTGAACCTGCCCAGCGCGTCCTGGGCGGTGTTCTTCCTCGCCGGCGTGCTGGTGCGGCCGAAGTGGGTGTTTCCGGCACTGTTTCTCGAGGCTTCGCTGCTGGATTTCGCCGCCATCCAGTGGGCCGGTGTCAGCGACTGGTGCATGTCGCCGGCGTACTGGATGCTCGTGCCGGCATACGGTTCGCTGTGGCTGGGCGGTCGACTCTACGCCCGTCTGCATCGTGACCATTTCAGCAGCCTGGCGACCCTGGCGCTGTGCGTGATGGCGAGCGCCTTCGTTTGCTACCTGTTCTCCGGCGGCGGCTTCCTCTATTTCTCCGGACGCTACCCGGAGCCGACGCTGGCGCTGCTGGCCGAGCGCATCGCCACCTATTACCCGCGCTACCTGTCGACCCTGGCGCTGTATGTCGGCGTCGCCGCGCTGCTGTTCGTCGGCGTGCGCGCCTGGGCCGGGCAGCGTGACGAGGCCCGCGCATGAGTGAGTCCAGCGAACGCGACGATCGCCACAAGGCACGCATGCAGCGCAAGAAGGCGCTGATCGACGAGAAGATTGCCGAGGCGCAGGACGAGTGCGGCCTGCTGCTGGTGCACACCGGCAACGGCAAGGGCAAGAGCAGTTCGGCTTTCGGCATGGTGGCGCGTGCGCTCGGCCATGGCATCAAGGTCGGCGTGGTGCAGTTCATCAAGGGCGCGGCCAGCACCGGCGAGGAGGCGTTCTTCCGGCGCTTCCCGGACGAGGTGCGCTACCACGTGATGGGTGAGGGCTTCACCTGGGAAACCCAGGATCGCCAGCGTGACATCGCCAAGGCCCGCGAAGCCTGGGCGGTCGCAGCCGAGCTGCTGGCCGATCCCGAGATCGGCCTGGTGGTGCTCGACGAACTGAACATCGCGCTGAAGTACGGCTACCTGGAGCTGGCGCCGGTGCTCGCCGACATCGAGTCCCGGCCGCTGCTGCAGCACGTGGTGGTCACCGGCCGCGGCGCCCCGCCGGGTCTGGTCGAGGCGGCGGACACCGTCACCGAGATGGCGTTGGTCAAGCATGCGTTCAAGGCCGGCGTTAAGGCGCAGAAAGGCGTCGAATTTTGATGCCAGCGCTCAAGACATTCACGGACCGTTGCATAGGGTGGATGACGTCTGTTTCATCCACCATCGGCGTGGTCGGTGGATGGGTGAAGCGTCATCCAACCTACGATGCTGATGAGAGACCGCGATGACCAGTAGAAACTGCCCGGCGCTGTTGATCGCCGCACCTGCTTCCGGCCAGGGCAAGACCACCGTCACTGCCGCTCTGGCGCGGCTGCATGCGCGGCAGGGTAAGCGCGTGCGGGTGTTCAAATGCGGGCCGGACTTCCTCGACCCGATGATCCTCGCCCGTGCCAGCGGCAAGCCGGTCTATCAGCTCGATCTGTGGATGGTCGGCGAAGAGGAGTCGCGGCGCCTGCTCTGGGAAGCGGCGGGCGAGGCCGACCTGATCCTGATCGAAGGGGTGATGGGCCTGTTCGATGGTTCGCCCTCGGCGGCTGATCTGGCGCGGCGCTTCGGCGTGCCGGTGCTGGCGGTCATCGATGGCTCGGCCATGGCGCAGACCTTCGGCGCCATGGCGCACGGGCTGAGCAGCTTCCAGCCGGACCTGCCGTTCGATGGCGTGCTGGCCAATCGGGTCGGCAGCGCCCGGCATGGCGAGATTCTGCGCGACAGCCTGCCGGAGTCGATCCGCTGGTACGGCGCCTTGCCGCGCAGTGTCGAGGTGGAACTGCCAAGCCGGCACCTGGGGCTGGTGCAGGCCGAGGAGCTGGCTGATCTGGACGCCCGTCTGGATGCCGCGGCAGATGCCCTGGCACTCAGTGCGGACACCGAGTTGCCTGCCCCGGTCACTTTCGCCGCGCCGGCCAGTGCGCCGCTCGAACCGCTGCTGGCGGGTGTGCGCATCGGCGTTGCACGCGATGCGGCCTTTGCCTTTCTCTACCAGGCCAATCTCGACTTGCTGCAGGCGTTGGGCGCCGAGTTGCTGTTTTTCTCGCCGCTGCGCTTCGCCCGCTTGCCGGCCGTGGACAGCCTGTACCTGCCCGGAGGCTATCCCGAGCTGCACCTGCGCGGCCTGTCGCGCAACCGTGCCATGGCCGACGCTATCCGCGCACATCATGAGGCGGGCAAGCCGATCCTCGCCGAGTGCGGCGGCATGCTCTACCTGCTCGACGGGCTGACCGACCGTGGCGACGAGCGCGCGCAGATGCTCGGCCTGCTGCCCGGCGAGGCGCGCATGCACAAGCGCCTGACTGCGCTGGCGCTGCAGGAAGTGGAGCTGCCGGAAGGGCGGCTGCGCGGGCACACCTTCCACCATTCCGCGCTGGAGTCGCCACTCGAGCCGCTGGCTCGCGGCGAATGCCCGAACTACAAGCGCACCGCCGAAGCGGTCTATCGCCGGGGGCGGCTGACGGCGTCCTATATCCACCTGTACCTGCCGTCCGATCCGGCAGCCGCTGCGGCGCTGTTCCGGCCATGAGCGCGCATGCCTTCAGCCCGCAGGAGCGCGCAGCGGTCTATCGCGCCATCGGCGAGCGTCGCGACATGCGCCATTTCGCCGGCGGCGAGGTGGCACCGGAGCTGCTGTCGAGGCTGCTCAACGCCGCGCATCAGGCACCCAGCGTCGGCCTGATGCAGCCGTGGCGCTTTATCCGCATCACCCGCCCCGAGTTGCGCACGGCCATCGCCGATCTGGTCGGCGAGGAGCGCCAGCGCACGGCCGAGGCGCTCGGCGAGCGTTCCGCCGACTTCATGCGGCTCAAGGTCGAAGGCATCGAGGATTGCGCCGAGCTGCTGGTTGCCGCGCTGATGGATGGCCGCGAGCAGCACATCTTCGGCCGCCGCACGCTGCCGGAGATGGACCTCGCCTCGCTGGCCTGCGCGATCCAGAACCTCTGGCTCGCGGCGCGGGCGGAAGGTCTGGGGATGGGCTGGGTGTCACTGTTCGATCCCGATGCGCTGGCCACCTTGCTCGGCATGCCGGATGGCGCCAAACCGGTGGCGATCCTCTGCCTCGGGCCAGTGTATGAGTTCTACCCGGCTCCGATGCTGGCACTGGAAGGCTGGACCACGCCTCGGCCGCTGCACGAACTGGTTTTTGAGAATGCCTGGGAGGTGACATGAGCAAGGGGCCGCAGCGTATCGTCTGCCTGTCCACCGAAACCTGTGAAACGCTCTATTTGCTGGGCGAGCAGGCGCGCATCGTCGGCATTTCCGGCTTCACCGTGCGCCCGCCGCAGGCGCGCAAGGAGAAGCCCAAGGTCAGCGGCTTCACCAGCGTCAAGCATGAGCAGATTCTTGCCCTCGAGCCGGACCTGGTGCTCGGCTACAGCGACCTCCAGGGCGACATGCTCGGCGAGCTGGCACGCGAAGGACTGGAGGTGCACCTGTTCAACCAGCGCGATATCGCCGGCATTCTGCGCATGGTCGAGACGCTCGGTGCGCTGGTGCACGCTGGCGAGCGCGCGCAGGCGCTGATCGGTGAGCTGCAGGCGGGGCTGGGCGTCATCCGCGCCAGCGCCGCTGCCTTGCCGCGCCGGCCGCGGGTGTACTTCGAGGAATGGAACGAGCCGCTGATTTCCGGCATCGCCTGGGTCAGCGAGCTGATCGAACTGGCCGGTGGCGAGGACTGCTTCGCCGAGCTGGCGGCGTTCAAACGTGCCAAGCAACGCATCATCGAGGACCCGCAGGAAGTGGTGCGCCGCGCGCCGGAGCTGATCGTCGGCTCCTGGTGCGGCCGCCGTTTTCGCCCGGAACAGGTGGCTGCACGGCCTGGCTGGCAGGCGATTCCGGCGGTGCGCACGGGCCAGCTGCACGAGATCAAGTCGCCGGACATTCTCAACCCCGGCCCGGCGGTGCTGACCGACGGCGTACGCCAGCTGCATGCGCTGATCAGTGCCTGCGCGCAGAGGGCCGAGTGAGTCTGTTCCTCACCGTTAGCGCGGCGCTGCTGCTGGATGCGTTGCTCGGCGAGCCGAAGCGGGCGCATCCACTGGTAGCCTTCGGTCGCCTGGCCGATCGCCTGGAGCAGCATTTCAACGGGTCTGCGGCGCGCGGCTGGCGCAGCCACGGGGTGACCGCCTGGTGCCTGGCGGTGCTACCGCTGACCTTGCTGGCCTGGCTGCTCAGCCTGTTACCGACCGTCGGCTGGCTGGTGGAGATCGTTCTGCTCTATCTGGCCCTGGGCCTGCGCAGTCTGGGCGAGCATGCACTGCCGGTGGCGCAGGCGCTGTGGCGGCATGACCTGCCGGAGGCACGCCGCCGTGTCGGCTGGATCGTCAGCCGCGACACCACGCAGCTGGACGAGGAGGGCGTGGCCCGTGCGGCCACCGAGTCGGTGCTGGAGAACGGCAGCGATGCGGTGTTCGCCGCGCTGTTCTGGTTCATCGTCGCGGGCGTGCCGGGTGTGGTGCTGTATCGCCTGAGCAATACGCTGGACGCCATGTGGGGCTATCGCAATGCGCGCTTCGAGCGCTTCGGCTGGGCCGCGGCGCGCATCGACGACGTGCTCAACTACCTGCCGGCACGGCTGGTCGCGCTGACCTATGCATTGCTCGGGCGAACCCGCCGCGCGCTGCGTTGCTGGCGCACCCAGGGGCCACTGTGGGACAGCCCCAACGCCGGTCCGGTCATGGCCTCCGGAGCTGGAGCGTTGGGTGTGGTGTTGGGTGGCGCCGCCATTTATCACGGTGAAGTGCATGCGCGGCCCGAGCTGGGTCGTGGCAAGGCGCCGCAGGCGCGGCATATCGAACATGCGCTGGACCTGGTCTGGGGTGGCGTCGGCGTCTGGCTGCTGACACTGCTGTTTGGTGGCTGGCTCTATGCTTGAGCACGGTGGACGTTTGCGCGCAGCCGCACAGCGCTACGGCATTCCGCTTTCGGATTGGCTCGACCTGTCCACTGGCATCGCCCCTTATCACCCGCCGTTGCCGAGCATTTCCAGCTGCGCCTGGACACGTCTGCCAGAGCCTGAAGATGGCCTGGAAGTAGCGGCCCGGCAGTACTACGGTGCGCGCGCGGTGTTGCCAGTGGCCGGTTCGCAGAGTGCCATCCAGGCCCTGCCGCGCCTGCGCGGGTCGGCGCGGATCGGCATCGTATCGCCCTGTTATGCCGAGCACGCCGAGGCCTGGCGCCGCCTCGGCCATCGGGTCGTCGAACTCTGCGAGGCCAGCGTGCCGCGTGCGCTGGATCAGCTCGACGTGCTGGTGGTGGTCAACCCGAACAATCCCACCGGCCAGATGATCGCGCCGCAGCGTCTGCTGGAATGGCGCAGCGAGCTGGCGGCCTACGGCGGCTGGCTGGTGGTGGACGAGGCGTTCATGGACTGCACGCCCGAGCACAGCCTGGCCGCCTACAGCCACCTGCCGGGGCTGGTCGTGCTGCGCTCGTTCGGCAAGTTCTTCGGCCTGGCCGGCGCGAGACTGGGTTTCGTACTTGCCCACACTGGCCTGCTGCGTTCGCTCGCCAGGCTGCTCGGCCCCTGGACAGTGAATGGCCCGACGCGGCAGCTGGGCGCAGTGCTGCTGGCTGATCAGTCTGCTCAGCAGCGCCAGCGCGAATGCCTGCACTGCGACGGCCAGCGTCTGACCGACCTGCTACGCCGCCATGGCTTTGCGCCGTTGGGCGGCTGCGCACTGTTCCAGTGGTGGGTCAGCGCCGACGCCGCGCTCTTGCATGACTTTCTTGCCCGTCACGGCATTCTCACCCGTCTTTTCGCGCAGCCTTCCAGCGTTCGCTTCGGCCTACCGACGGATGTTGGCTGGGCGCGCCTGGATCAGGCGCTGCAATCCTTCAGGGAGCAACATCCATGACCACGCTGATGGTGCAGGGCACCACCTCGGACGCCGGCAAGAGCACGCTGGTGACGGCGCTGTGCCGCTGGTTGGCACGCCAGGGGGTTGCCGTCGTGCCGTTCAAGCCGCAGAACATGGCGCTCAACAGCGCGGTGACTGCAGATGGCGGCGAAATCGGCAGGGCTCAGGCGGTGCAGGCGCAGGCGGCGAACCTCGCGCCGCACACCGACATGAACCCGGTGCTCTTGAAGCCAAACAGCGACATCGGTGCCCAGGTGATCATCCACGGCCGCGCGGTGACCAGCATGGATGCCACTGCCTACCACGACTACAAACGCGTGGCGATGCAGGCGGTGCTCGACTCGCACCAGCGGCTGTCCGCGGCTTATCGCGTGGTGATGGTCGAGGGCGCCGGTTCGCCCGCGGAGATCAATCTGCGCGCCGGCGATATCGCCAACATGGGCTTCGCCGAGGCGGTGGACTGCCCGGTGATCCTGATTGCCGATATCGACAAGGGGGGGGTGTTCGCCCATCTGGTCGGCACCTTGGCGTTGCTCTCGGAAAGCGAGCAGGCGCGGGTTCAGGGCTTCGTCATCAACCGTTTTCGTGGCGACATTGCGCTGTTGCAGCCCGGTCTCGACTGGCTGGAGCAACGCACCGGCAAGCCGGTACTGGGCGTGCTGCCATACCTGATGGATTTCCATCTGGAAGCGGAGGATGCCATCGACGTGCGCCAGTCCGGCAAGGCAGGCGACGCGCTGAAGGTGGTGGTGCCGGTGCTGCCGCGCATCAGCAACCACACCGACTTCGACCCGCTGCGCCTGCACCCGCAGGTCGACCTGCAGTTCGTCGGTCCCGGGCAGCCGGTGCCGCCTGCCGATCTGATCATCCTGCCCGGCTCGAAAAGCGTGCGCGCCGACCTCACCTGGCTGCGCGCCAACGGCTGGGAAGCAGCAATCCAGAAGCACCTGCGCTACGGCGGCAAATTGCTGGGCATCTGTGGCGGCCTGCAGATGCTCGGCGCGCGCATTGCTGATCCGCTCGGGCTGGAAGGTCCGGCGGGGGAGAGCGAGGCGCTCGGGCTGCTGGATATCGACACGGTTCTTGAGGCAGACAAGCAGCTGCGTAACGTCGCCGGCCGGTTGCTGCCGGGCGGCGTGCCGGTCAGCGGCTACGAGATTCATGCCGGCGTCAGCAGCGGCCCGGCCCTGGAGCAGCCAGCGGTGCAGCTCGATGATGGCCGCTGCGATGGCGCCATCAGCGCCGACGAGCAGGTGCTCGGCACCTATCTGCACGGCCTGTTTGAAGGGCCCGAGGCCTGTGCCGCGCTGCTGCGCTGGGCGGGCCTCGAGGCGGTGCAAACCGTCGATTACCACGGTTTGCGCGAGCGCGACATCGAGCGCCTCGCCGACCTGGTCGAGACACAACTGGATACCGCGCGGCTGCGCGCGCTCTGCGGGCTGGAAGACTGAGCATGCTGGAACTGATTCTTGGCGGCGCCCGCTCGGGCAAGAGCCGCTTCGCCGAGCGTCTGGCTGCCGATAGCGGCCTGGCGGTTACCTATATCGCCACCAGCCAGCCGCTGGACGGCGAGATGACCGAGCGCATCGCCCATCACCGTGAGCGGCGCCCGGCGCACTGGACACTGGTCGAAGAACCCCTGCAACTGGCACGGGTGCTGCGCGCGCAGGCTGCCGCAGAGCGCTGCCTGCTGGTCGACTGCCTGACCCTCTGGCTCACCAACCTGCTGATGCTGGACGACGCGGCGCGCCTCGCCGAGGAACGTGATGCCCTGCTCGAATGCCTGGACGGGTTGCCGGGGCGGAACCTGCTGGTCAGCAACGAGACCGGCCTCGGCGTGGTGCCGCTGGGCGAGCTGACCCGTCGCTATGTGGACGAGGCCGGCTGGTTGCACCAGGCCGTGGCGGAACGGGCGCAGCGGGTGACCTTTATGGTCGCCGGGCTGCCCATGACATTGAAGGACGCACATTGAAGGAAGCGCATTGATGCACGATTGGTGGAACGAGCCATGCCACATGCTGGATGAATCCGTGCGCGCCCAGGCATTGGCACGCCAGGACCAGTTGACCAAGCCACGTGGTGCGCTCGGCCAGCTCGAAGCCCTGGCGGTGTCACTGGCAGCCATGCAGGGCAGCGAGCGGCCGCAGGTCGAGCGCCTGCATGTCAGCGTGTTCGCCGGCGATCACGGCGTGGTGGAAGAGGGTGTTTCGGCTTATCCGCAATCGGTGACCGGGCAGATGCTGCGCAATTTCGTCGGCGGCGGGGCTGCACTGAGCGTGTTGTCGAAGCGCCTGGGCGCGCCGCTGGAGGTGATCGACCTGGGCACGGTGGAACCGCTACAACTGGATGGCGTGAGCCATTTGCGACTCGGCCTCGGCACGGCCAACCTGGCTCGCGAAGCGGCGATGAGTGACGAGCAAATGCGTCTGGCCCTGGCAGCCGGACGCGACAGCGCGCAGCGTGCCGCGCAAGGCTCTGCCCAGCTGTTCATCGGTGGCGAAATGGGCATCGGCAACACCACCAGCGCCAGCGCCTTGGCTGCTGTGCTGCTGCTGCGCTCGCCGTTGACGCTGGTCGGGCCGGGCACCGGGCTCGATCTGGCCGGTGTTCGACACAAGGTTCAGGTGATCCAGGACGCGGTTCGGCTGCACGCCGAGCATTGTGTCACGCCGCTTGAAGCCCTGCGCCGACTGGGTGGTTTCGAGATCGCGGCGCTGGCGGGTGCCTATCTGCGCTGCGCGCAGCTGGGCATTGCGGTACTGGTGGACGGCTTTATCTGCAGCGCTGCCGCGCTCTGTGCGGTGCGGCTGAACCCGGCCTGTCGAACTTGGTTGATCTTCGCCCATCGTTCTGCCGAGCCCGGCCATCTGGCGGTGCTGGAAGCACTTGGCGCCGTGCCGTTGCTCGATCTCGGCTTGCGCCTGGGTGAAGGCAGCGGGGCGGCGCTGGCGGTGCCGTTGTTGCAGCAGGCCTGCGCGCTGCACAACGACATGGCGACGTTCGCCGAAGCCGAAATTTCGGACCGAACTGCATGATCACGAGCATCGATCTGCTGCGCCATGGCGAGACCGAGCGGGGCGGTGGCTTTCGCGGCAGCCTCGACGATGCGCTGACTGAGCGTGGCTGGCAGCAGATGCGCGATGCGGTTGCTGGCGCCGGTCCCTGGGACGTGCTGGTCAGCTCGCCGCTGCAACGCTGTGCCGCCTTCGCGCGGGAGCTGGCCGCACAGCACGGCCTGCCGCTGCAGCTGGAGCCGGACCTGCGCGAGCTGCATTTTGGCGACTGGGAAGGCCGTAGCGCCGCCGAGCTGATGCAGCACAGCGCCGAGGCGCTCGGCCTGTTCTGGGCCGATCCCTATGGTTTTACGCCGCCTGGCGGTGAGCCGCTGGCGCAGTTCGAGGCGCGCGTGCTGGCTGCCATCGACTGCCTTGGGCAGCGCTTTGCCGGCCAGCGGCTGTTGGTCATCTGTCATGCCGGCGTGATGCGCCTGCTGCTGGCGCGTGCGCGGGGCTTGCCAAGGGAGCGGCTGCTGGATGTGGTGGTGGCCCACGGTGAGTTGCTGCCGATCAACGCTTCTCCGGCGGGCGAACCGGCCGCCGTCGAGGTATAGGACTTGCCGATGCTGCCGCTATTGATCGCTCTGCAATTTCTCACCAGCCTGCCGATCCGCTTGCCGGCAATGCCGGAGCCCGGGCAGCAGGGGCGTTCATTGCTGTATTACCCGGTGGTCGGTCTGTTGCTCGGCGCGTTGCTCTGTCTCGCCGCGTTTGTGCTGGATGGAGCGCCACCGCTGTTACAGGCGGCCTTGCTCCTCACCCTCTGGGTTGCGCTGACCGGCGCCTTGCACCTCGATGGCCTGGCCGACAGCGCCGACGCCTGGCTGGGTGGCTTCGGCGACCGCGAGCGAACGCTGCAAATCATGAAGGACCCGCGTAGCGGCCCGGTCGCAGTGGTGGTTCTGGTGCTTCTGCTGTTGCTCAAGTTCAGCGCGCTGTTGGCGTTGCTCCAGGCGCAACAGTACTCCGCACTGTTGCTGGCGCCGGTGCTCGGTCGCGCAACGCTGCCAGCGCTGTTTCTCTTGACGCCGTATGTGCGGCCCAACGGCCTTGGTCATGCGCTGGCAGCGAATCTGCCGCATGGCGAGGCGAGGGGCGTACTGGCGCTGGTCGCGGTCGGTTGTTTGCTGTTCGGCAGCAGCGGGCTGATCGCTCTGTCGTTGGCTGCGGTGACGTTTATGCTGGCGCGTCGCGCCATGCTGCGCCGGCTTGGCGGCACCACCGGCGATACCGCCGGCGCGCTGCTGGAGCTGGTGGAGTGCACGGTATTGGTAGGGCTGGCGCTGCAGCTCTAGCGGTCTGCCACCGGTCGACGGTCGAGCACGGGCGCATGTTGCGCCATCAGTTCGATGACCCAATCGATGAACACGCGCAGTTTGGCACTGACATGCCGATTCGGTGGGAACGCCAGGTACAGCGGCATTTCATCGAGCCGCCAGTCTTGCAGCAGTGGCAACAGCTCGCCGTTGGCCAGGTGCGTTCTGACCATGTACTCCGGCAGCCAGATGATGCCCAGCCCGGCCAGCCCCGCAGCCAGGCAGGCGTTGCCATCGTCCACGGCAAGCGCATAGCGGCCGTGTACCTGAACCTGCTCGCCCTGCCGCTGCATGACGTACGCCGTCGGTTTGCCGGTCCGCGCCCAGAGAAAGCCGACAACGCGGTGGTGGCTGTTTTCCAGCTCGCTCGGGTGTGTCGGCACGCCGGCGCGTTCGAGGTAGCCAGGGGCCGCGTAGACGCCAAGGCGTAGGTCGCCAACATGGCGGGCGATAAGTGACTGGTCGGTGATCTCGCCACCGCGTACCACGCAGTCCACATTCTCCCCGATCAGATCCACCCGCCGATCACTGACGCCCATGTCCAGCTGGATGTCCGGATACTTCGCATAAAAGGCCGGCAATGCCGGAATCAGGATCATCCGCGCCAGTGGGCTGGGGACGTCGACGCGCAAGCGTCCTCGGGGCACTGCTGCGGCGGCGGACAGGCTGGTTTCGGCGTCGTCCAGATCGGCCAGCAGCCGCAGGGCGCGCTCGTAATAGGCCGCACCGTCGGCGGTAACGTTGACCTTGCGCGTGGTGCGGTTGAGCAGCCTGACGCGAAGCCGCGCCTCGAGTTGCTGGACCTGCTGGGTGACGCTGGTCTTGCTGATGCGAAGGGTTTCGGCGGCCTTGGTGAAGCTGCCGGTTTCCACTACGCGAACGAAGGCCTGCATCGCATCGAAACGGTCCATCTGAACTCCCGCGGATTGTTTGGATTACGCAAATAGTGTTGAGCGACCTGGCGCGTTTATCCAGTGCTTTGCGACTTCTACAGTGAGGCCTTCATTCAACGGGTCGCTCCGACCCTTATTGGAGGTTGCACATGACACCGCGTGACGTTGTTTTTCCGCCTGGCCGCCAGGCGCTCTACGAGCGCAATCGTTATTCCCCGGCCATCCGTGCCAATGGCTTGCTGTTCGTCTCCGGCCAGGTCGGCAGCCGCGAGGACGGCTCACCCGAACCGGAGCTGGAGGCGCAGGTTCGGCGCGCCTTCGATAACCTGAACGCGATCCTGCAGGCGGCGGGTTGTACGTTCGACGATGTCATCGACGTCACCGTGTTCATGGTCGATCCGCAAGCGATTTTCGAGCGGGTCTGGAGCGTCGTGCCCGAATACTGGGGCGCTGCACCGCATCCGACGCTGACGGCCGTTGGGGTCACCTGGCTTTACGGCTTCCAGTTCGAGATTAAGGTGATCGCCAAGCTGCCGGAGCCGACCGAGGCTTGACTCGCCTCAGCCCAGCAGCGCCACCGTCTTGATCTGCGCCCAAAGCGCCTGACCGGGCGTAATGGCCAGCTGATCGGCCGAGCGCCGGGTGATGCGTGCCAGCAGCGGCGTGCCGCCGGCATCGAGGCGGACCAGCACATGCGCCGGCGTATCGGCCGCGACCATGGCCTCGACCCGAGCGGGGAGCAGGTTGGTGATACTGCTGCCTTCGGCGCGTTGCAACGCCAGGCTCACGTCGCGGGCGTGCACACGAAAACGCAGGCGCTGGCCCAGGGCTTCCGAGCGCTGTGAGACCAGCACTTCGCCGCCGGGGAAGGTCAGCCGAGTGAGGTGGTAGTGGGCGTCGTGGCCGGCGATTTCGCCTTCCACCACGACGCCGGCGTCATCGCTGAAGGCGGTCGGCAAGTCCAGCCGCGCCAGGGTTTCGCGCAGTTCGCCCTGAGCGATGGCTCGGCCCTGTTCCAGCAGCACCACGTGATCGGCCAGCCGCGCCACTTCGTCCGGCGAGTGGCTGACGTAGAGCACTGGGATATCCAGCTCATCGTGCAACCGCTCTAGGTAGGGCAGGATTTCGTTCTTGCGCTTGAGGTCGAGCGCTGCCAGCGGTTCGTCCATCAGCAGCAGGCGCGGGCTGCTCAGCAGTGCGCGGGCGATGCCGACGCGCTGGCGCTCGCCGCCGGACAGCCGGTCGGGCATGCGTTCGAGCAGATGGTCGATACCCAGCAGCGCTACCGCCTGATCCAGCGCCACACGGCGCTCCGCCGCCGCCACGCGACGCATGCCGAACTCCAGATTGCGCCGCACCGACAGGTGGGCGAACAGGTTGGCCTCCTGAAACACATAACCGATTGAGCGGCGATGCGGTGGTACGAACAGGTTCTGCGCGCTGTTCTGCCAGTGTTCGCCATTGACGGTCAGCTGGCCCTGACCTGAGCGCTCCAGGCCCGCCACGCAGCGCAACAGGGTGGTCTTGCCCGAGCCGGAATGGCCGAACAGCGCGGTCACTCCACGGCCGGGCAATTGCAGATCGACATCCAGGCTGAAGTCGGCATAGTCGAGGCGAAAACGTGCCTGGATTCCGCTGTTGGTTGCAGCGTCGCTCATCCGCGCCACCCTTGCTTTAACCGGCTGCCATAAAGCACCAACAGCACCAGAAATGAGAACAGCAGCATGCCGCCAGCCAGCCAGTGCGCCTGGGCATATTCCATGGCTTCGACATGGTCGTAGATCTGGACCGAAACCACCCGGGTTTGCCCTGGAATGTTCCCCCCGATCATCAGCACCACGCCGAACTCGCCGACGGTATGCGCGAAACCGAGGATGCTTGCGGTAATGAAGCCGGGACGGGCGAGCGGCAGAACCACACTGAAGAAGGTGTCCCAGGGGCCGGCGCGTAGCGTGGCGGCGGCTTCCAGCGGGCGCTCGCCAATGGCTTCGAAGGCGTTCTGCAAGGGCTGCACCACGAACGGCAGCGAGTAGAACACCGAGCCGACCAGCAATCCGGCAAAGGTGAACGGCAGGGTGCCGAGCCCAATACTCTGGGTGAACTGGCCGATGAAACCGTTGGGGCCCATGGCCACCAGCAGGTAGAAGCCGAGCACCGTCGGCGGCAGCACCAGCGGCAGCGCGACCACGGCCCCAATCGGGCCCTTCATGCGCGAGGTGGTGCGCGCCAGCCACCAGGCGATGGGTGTGCCGATCAGCAGCAGGACCAGCGTGGTCACGCTGGCCAGTTTGAAGGTCAGCCAGATTGCTGCCAGGGCCACGCTGTCCAGCGGCATGCTGCTACTCCAGCCCGTAGCCATAGGACTGGATCAGCGCGCGGATCTGCGGCTGCGCCAGGTAATCCAGCAGCGCTTTGGCTGCAGGGTTGTCTTGCCCTTTGGTCAGCAGCACGGCTTCCTGGCGGATGGCCGGGTGGATGTCGGTGGGCACAACCCAGCCCGAGCCGGTAGCGATCCGGCCATCCTTCGCCACTTGGGACAGCGCGATGAAGCCCAGCTGCGCATTGCCGCTGGCGACGAACTGGTGGGTCTGCGCGATATTTTCGCCCTGCACCAGGCGGCCGCTCAGGGTGTCGTTGAGCCCGAGATGTTCCAGTGTGGCCAGGGCGGCAGCACCATAGGGCGCAGTTTTCGGGTTGGCCATGGCGAGGTGGCGGAAATCGCCCTTGCGCAGCAGGTCAGGGCCGTCCTGCACCAAGCCCGCAGTCGGCGACCACAACACCAGGCGGCCAACGGCATAGGTGAAGCGGCTACCGGGTATAGCCGCGCCTTCCTGCTCGAGCCGCCCTGGCGTGGTGTCATCCGCTGACAGCAGGACCTCGAACGGTGCGCCATTGCGAATCTGCGCATAGAACTTGCCGGTAGCGCCGAAGGCAAGTCTGGCCTGGTGGCCGGTGTCACGCTCGAAGCGGCCGGCGATTTCCCGCATCGGTGCCGTGAAGTTGGAAGCGACCGCCACCTGCACCTGTGCTGCGAGGGCATTGCCGAACGGCAGCAGGAGGAGAGTCAGTGCGTAGCGGAGTGCTCGAGATGGATGCATGCGGCCTCGTTCGGTGCAGAGCGGCTGGGGCGCATCATATTGCAGTTTGGCCGAGCTGTGATTGACCGGACGCGCTTCGGCCTGCGCGGGCATTGTCGCGGGCACGGCGGCGGAGTAGCGTTGTGAGCCCGCGACCGGAGAACTGGCCATGAATATCACTCGTCCCCTGGCGGCACTGTCGCTGGTCTTTGCCAGCGCCTCGGTGATTGCCGCCGAATGCCCGGCACTGCTGCAGCACGAGTTGCCCAAGCTACGCTCCAAGGAAACCGTCGATCTGTGCAGCCAGTTCCAGGGCAAGGCCTTGGTGGTGGTCAACACCGCGAGCCATTGCGGCTTTACCGGGCAGTTCAAGGGACTCGAAGCGCTCTATCAACGCTACAAGGACGACGGCCTGGAGGTGCTCGGCGTGCCCTCGGATGACTTCTTCCAGGAGGCCGATGACGAGGCCGAGACGGCCGAGGTCTGCTACGTGAATTACGGTGTGACCTTCACCATGACCCAGACGCAGCCGGTACGGGGTGGAGATGCGACACCGTTGTTTCGCCAGCTGGCCGAGCAGGCCGGAACAGCGCCGCGCTGGAACTTTTACAAGTACGTGGTCGATAGGGAAGGGCGCGTTGTCGGGCATTTCTCCAGCAAGGTCGCGCCGGATGACCCGCGCCTGATCGCAGCGGTGGAGAAGGCGTTGGAACGGTAGAAACAAAAAAGCCCCGGCGGACCGGGGCTTTTTCGTTCTTTCGCTACATCAGAAGCGGTAGCTCAGAGCAGCGCCAAAGCCGTGGGCGCGGTTCTTGAACGTCGCGTCATAGTTGGCCTCGAGCGCACCGCCCTGGTAGGTGCGGCTGCGATTGATGTCCACTTCTTCCTCTCGCAGATAGGAATAAGCGAGGTCGACGGTGACGTCGTCAGTCGGATTCCAGGCCAGGCCGAAGCTGATAGCCGTGCGGTCGCCGGTCGGGATGCGCGGAGAGCGATGTACGTTGTTGGTCGGGCTCTGGTCGAAAGCCAGGCCAGTACGCAGGGTCCACTCACGATTCAGCTTGTAGGCTGCGCCGATGGCATAGGACCAGGTGTCATGCCAGTCCTGCTCTTCGACGATGGGCGCAAGGTTGCCTTGCAGCGGGCCTGGAATTCCATCGTTTTCGATGATGATCGCTTCGAAGCGGCTCCAGCGGGTCCACATCGCACCACCGTACAGGGTCCACTGATCGTTGAGCTCGTGGGTCAGCGAGATATCTACCGATTCTGGTGTGTCCAGATCAAGGGATGCGTCGTATTTGCCGGCCGCTCCGGTCAGATCGAAGCTGCCGCCGGAGAGCTTGGTGTCACCCTCCAGCTTGTAGGCGACCTTGGAATGGTAGGTGACACCAGCACGGGTTTGCGGGGTGAACTCGTAAAGGACACCGGCGTTGAAGCCCAGCGCCGTGTCGTTACCGGTAACTTTCACACGCCCGTCGTTGGAGCCCAGCGGGCCGACAGGGTTTGGCGAAGTGCTTTGCAGTTCACCTTCGATACGGTTGATAGTCGGCCCGAAACCTACCGACAGCTTGTCGTTGAAACGGTAGCTGATGGTTGGTTGCACAGTGATCACGCTGACTTCGCTGTAGTCGCCGAAATAGCGTCCCTGGTAGCCGCTTTCATAATCGGTGACCAGGCCGAACGGGACATACACGCCCACACCAACAGCCCACTTATCGTCGATCGGCTTGACGTAGTAGCCCATCGGGACGGCCGTGAACGGGACCATGTCGCCGTCGTTGCTACCGTCGTAGGGCAGATTGGCGCCGCCCAAGGCAGGGCCGGAGAACGATCCCGAATTGTTCTTGATATCCGTCTTCGCATGAATCGCCGCCATACCGAAGCTGACTTCCTCACGCTTCAGGCGGGACATGCCGGCAGGGTTGCCGAACAGGGTGGTGGCGTCGTCGGCGGAAGAGGAGCGACCTGCAAACGAGGTGCCCATGCCGCTGATGCTTTGTTCGTTGAGGGCAAAACCGGCGGCCATGGCCTGGGTGGACAAGGCGCCTACGGCTACCGCGAGCGCGGTCTTCAACCATGTTGTTTTCATTGTTCTACTACTCCGGGATGAAAGCGGGTCGGAACCTAGCAACTTTCTCCGACAGGTAGCAAGACAATGAATTGCAATTTTTCGTAAAGATGACGACTAACGGTCGTGAAAACAAATGTAACTTCGGTGAAAACCCCGTGGACGTATTCTGACTGGCGAGCCACGCTGCGCGCTGGGCGCAGCGGCTTGTCTCGGCATCATGCCCGCGGCCGGCTTGGGTCGGTGATCCACTCGCTCCATGATCCCGGATACAGCTTGGCCAGTGGGTAACCCGCGAGACAGAGCGCGAACAGGTTGTGACAGGCGGTGACACCAGAGCCGCAATAGGCCACTGCAACTTGCGGTGACTTGCCGTCTAGCAGCTGATCGAATCGGCCGCGTAGCTGCTCGGCATCGAGAAAGCGACCATCACTGCCCAGGTTCTCGCTGAAGGGCACGCAAACGGCACCAGGAATATGCCCGCCGATCGGGTCTATGGGCTCGACCTCGCCGAGGAAACGCGGCAGGGCACGTGCGTCGAGCAGTGCCAGCTCGGGGCTATGCAGGCGTTCTTGCAGTCGCGCTGCATCGACGACCATGCTGTCGTCTGCGTTGCCGTCGAAATGGCCCGGCTGCACCGCGGGCGTGGTGCTTTCCATGGGCAACCCCGCTTCTCGCCAAGCGTTTACGCCCCCGTCCAGCAGGTAGACGCCCTCACGCTTGCCCAGCCACAGCAACAGCCACCACGCCCGAGCGGCAAATGCGCCGGGGCCGTCGTCATAGAGCACCACCTCGCTGCCGTCACCGAGGCCCCATTGGCGCAGGCGAGTCAGCAACTGCTCAGGCTCCGGCAGTGGGTGGCGCCCGGTGGTGCCGGGGATCACCGGGCCGGACAGGTCTTTTTCCAGATCGGCGAACTGCGCGCCCGGAATATGCTCCTCCCTGTAACTACGCCCGCCATAGGCCGGATCTTCCAGGGCGAAACGGCAATCCAGAATCAGCAGGTTGGGGGTGTGCAGGCGCTGGGCAAGCTCAGCGGCGGTAATGAGTTGGGCCAGTGGCATCGGTGCGGTTCCAGGCGGATTGATCGGTCAACACTACCAGCGCGCGTGGCGGTCATGAATGCCCCGGCCGCTCGGATGCTCGATATATACTGCGCGCCTCGTTCGGCCGTGCGCCGGTCGTCAGCCGAAAAGGAGGGCCGTGTGGCCATCGAAACTCAATGGGTTCTGGATGATGAACATCTGACTCACCTGTGCGCCGAATGGCGCCAGCTGCTCTATGTGGCAGTGGATACCGAATTCATGAGGGTCGATACCTTCTACCCCATCGCTGGGCTGATACAGGTCGGTGACGGGCGGCGTGCCTATCTGATCGACCCGCTGAGCGTACGTGACTGGTCCGCGTTTGCCGCGTTGCTGCAAGACCCGGCGGTGGTGAAAGTGCTGCACGCCTGCAGCGAAGACCTCGAAGTACTGCTGCGTTTGACCGGTAGCCTGCCGCAGCCGCTGTTCGACACCCAGCTGGCGGCCGGTTACCTGAATATCGGTTTCTCCATGGGCTACTCGCGGCTGGTCCAGGCGGTACTCGGCATCGAGTTGCCCAAGGGCGAAACGCGCTCGGACTGGTTGCAGCGGCCTCTGAGTGACATGCAGGTGCGATATGCCGCCGAGGATGCCCAGCATCTGGCCGAGTTGTACGAAGCGCTGCTGCCGAAGCTGTCCGAGGACAAGCGTGCCTGGGTACTGGAGGATGGTGCCGAGCTGGTAGCCAACCTGCAGCGCGAATCCGATCCCGATGAAGCCTACCGTGATGTGAAGCAGGCCTGGCGGCTCAAGCCGCAGCAGCTCGCCGTGCTCAAGGTGCTGACGGCCTGGCGCGAGCGTCAGGCCCGTGCGCGCAACCAACCGCGCAATCGCGTGCTGCGCGAAGCCAGTCTCTGGCCGCTGGCGCGCACCCAGCCGCGCGATCTGGTGACGCTGGCCCGGATCGAGGACATGCATCCGCGTACCGTGCGCCAGGATGGTGAATTGCTGCTGGAGATGATCCGTGAGGCCGCGACGACGCCCGAACAGGATTGGCCGGCACCGCTACCGGAACCATTGCCCCTGGAGGTGTCGTCCGTGCTGAAAAAGCTGCGCGCGGTCGGCCAGCGCGAAGCGCAGGCGCTGGATATCGCACCGGAGCTGATGTTGCGCAAGAAAACGCTCGAGGCGCTGCTCAAGAGCGGCTACCCCGATGGACCCTATGAACTGCCCGAATCGCTGCGCGGCTGGCGCCGTGAGCGGATGGGGCAAGCCCTGCTCGATGCTCTGGAAAAACGACCATGAAAGTCATCTGTTCCATCTACAAAAGCCCACGCAAGGACGGAATGTACCTTTACGTCGAAAAGCGCGATGCGCTCAAGCGTGTCCCCGAAGGTCTGATCGCGGCGTTCGGGCCGCCGCAGCTGGCCTTCGAAATGGTGCTGACGCCCGAGCGCCAACTGGCACGCGAAGACATCACTAAGGTGCTCGCCAATCTCCAGGCACAGGGCTACCACCTGCAGATGCCGCCCGCCGAGGACGATTACATCGAGCATCTTCCCGAAGAGCTGCTGCGCATGAACGATCCGATGTAAACACCTGCTCGATCCTGACGCTGGACAAGATGCGTCGGCCGGATCGGAACTACGCTCTTCTGACCGTACATGCATAAGGAGACGACGATGAAAACGCGTTCTTTGGTGATCGGTTCGGTAATGGCGGCTCTGGCGATGTCGGCCGGCGCGCAGACGCCCTCCAGCGATAACGAAGCCTGGCAGCAGCATTGGCAGAAGATGCAGGAGTACCGGCAGGCCTGGCAGTCTGCGAAGACCCCGCAGGAGCGACAGAAACTTCGCGAAGAGCATTGGCATAGCATGCAGTCCGGTATGGGTGGCATGGCCGGCTGCCCGATGGGCGGGCCCGGCGGCGGAATGGGCAAGCAGGGTGGCAAGCCGATGCAGGGCGCCATGAGTGGCGGCATGATGGGCGCGCCGTCCAAGGAGATGCTCGACATGCGTATCCAGCACATGGAGCAGATGCTCGAGCAGATGCGTAGTCACCGGCAGATGCTCGACAAGCAGTAGCGATCGATGTAGCCCCCGGCTCCTACCGGCGGCATCCGCCTGGCGGCTCTTGGCCGGATATCCGACAGTGGCTAGACTTGCCGGTTTTTACCGGTAGTGACAGTCATGGCGGCCAAGGTCGAACCCTTCTGGATGCGCAAAACCCTTGCCGAACTCGATGCGGCGGAATGGGAGTCGCTGTGCGACGGATGCGGCCTCTGCTGCCTGCAGAAGCTCGAGGACGAGGAAGACGGCGCCGTTTACTACACACGTATCGCCTGCAAGCTGCTCGACTTGAAGACCTGCCGCTGCAGCGATTATCCCAACCGGCGCGCCAGTGTGCCGGACTGCATACAGCTGAACGCTTCCGATGCTGCTCAGTTCAAATGGCTACCGCCCACCTGCGCCTACCGCCTGGTGGCCGAGGGCAAGGACCTGCCGCTCTGGCATCATCTGGTCTGTGGCGACCCTGAAGCGGTGCACGTCGAGCGGATTTCCCAGTCGGGCCGGATGCTCGCCGAAGGCAGCGTTGCCGAGGAGCACTGGGAAGATCACCTGATTTTCCGTGCCGGTTGAATCTAAGCCTCGTTTGCATCGTCTCAAGATCAGCACACCTCGCGCGTTTCCGATGGAGTTCTCCTTGATGCTTGTTCGACTGCTGTCGCTGTTCGCTCTTGTTCTTTTCGTCAGCGCTGAGGCCCACGCGGCCAAGCGGGTCGACCTGGACTATCACGTGCGTTTTCTGCCCGACGAGGATCAGGCCGAGGTGCAACTGATCCTGGAGAAAGGCGAAGCGGTTCGTAGCCTGGAGTTCAATCTGGGCGATGACGGCTACTACAGCGATTTCGTAGCGGATGGAGAGTGGTTGCAGGCGTCGCCGGAGCGTGGTGCCTGGCGACCCGCCGAAGGCAAGGCGCGTCTCAGCTACCGCGTGCGTATCAGCCATCCGCGCGACAACGGACGCTACGACGCACGGATGACCAGTGATTGGGCGCTGTTCCGTGGCGATGATCTGGTGCCGCCGGCCCGGCTCGATCAGGTCGACGGTGTGAAACTGGTTTCTCGCATCACCTTCGAGCTGCCCGAGGGTTGGAAGAGCATCGAAACCGGCTGGCCGCGTGTCGGCAAGAATCGCTTCCGCGTGGATAACCGTGAGCGGCTGTTCGACCGGCCGACCGGCTGGATGCTCGCCGGCAAGCTCGGTACCCGTCGCGCCAAGCTCGGCGAAACGGACGTCACCATCGCGGCGCCGGTTGGAGAGGGCGTCCGGCGGATGGATATTCTGACGATGCTGACCTTCGTCTGGCCGCAGGTACAGAACGTCTTTCCCCGCGACCCGGCGAAGCTGCTCATCGTTGGTGCCGGCGACCCCATGTGGCGTGGTGGGTTGTCCGGTCCGAACTCGCTGTACATGCACGCCGATCGGCCGATTGTCAGCGAGAACGGTACAAGCTCGCTGGTGCATGAGCTTGTTCACGTCTTTAGCCGCATCAAGGACAGCGACCGCAGCGACTGGATCACTGAGGGGCTGGCCGAGTACTACGCCATCGAACTGGTGCGTCGCGCCGGCGGCATGAGCGAAGACCGCTACCAGGCGGTACGTGAGCATCTGACCAAGTGGAGCCGCAAGGTCGATAGCTTGCGCACCGAGCGCTCGACAGGGCCGATCACCGCCCGTGCCGTGCTGCTGTTGCAAGAGCTGGACAAGGAGATCCGTCAGCGCAGCAAGGGCCGCCATTCGCTCGACGACGTCAGTCGTGGCTTGATGCGCATGGATACAGTCAGCACCGACGTCTTCATCGAAATGACCGAGACGCTGCTGGGTGGTGGCTCGAAGGTGCTCGATACGCGCCTGCTGCGCTGACGGCGGCCGCGATAGCGTCGTTGGCCTTGTCCTGAGCCCGAGGGGATCTCATGTCCGTGATCGATCTACGCAGCGACACCGTTACCCAGCCCAGCGCAGCAATGCGCGAAGCGATGCTTGCCGCCGAAACCGGTGACGATGTCTATGGCGAAGATCCAACGGTCATTCTGCTCGAACGGCGCCTCGCAGCCGACCTGGGCTTCTCTGCGGGGATGCTCGTGCCGTCCGGCACCATGAGCAATCTGCTGGCGCTGATGGCGCACTGCGAGCGTGGCGATGAATACATCGTCGGGCAGCAGGCCCATACCTACAAATACGAGGGCGGCGGAGCGGCCGTGCTCGGCTCGATCCAGCCCCAGCCGATCGAAATGGAAGCCGACGGAACGCTGGATCTGGCGCGTGTCGAGGCCGCGATCAAACCGGACAATTTCCACTTCGCCCGCAGTCGCCTGCTCGCGCTGGAAAACACCATGCATGGCAAGGTTCTGCCGCTGGACTACTTGGCCGCGGCTCGCGACTTCAGCCATCGTCACGGGCTGGCGCTGCACCTCGATGGCGCGCGGCTGTACAACGCTGCGGTGAAGCTCGGCTGCGATGCGTGCGAGATCACCCGGCATTTCGATACGGTGTCGGTCTGCCTGTCCAAGGGCCTCGGCGCGCCAGTCGGCTCGGTGCTGTGCGGCAGCGAGGCGTTCATCGCCAAGGCCCGGCGCCTACGTAAGATGGTCGGCGGCGGCATGCGCCAGGCCGGCATTCTCGCCGCCGCTGGCTTGTACGCGCTGGAGCACAACATCGGGCGATTGGCCGATGACCATCGTCGTGCACTACAGCTCGGCGATGAGTTGGCAGCCCTCGGCTTGGCTGTGGAGCCGGTGCAGACCAACATGGTCTATGTCGAGATGGGGGAAAAGGCAGCGGCGCTGACGGCCTTCTGCGCGGAGCGTGGCATTCGCCTGACGTCTGCGACTCGGCTGCGGCTGGTTACCCATATGGACCTGCACGACGAGCATCTTCCGGTAGTGGTGAATGCATTCGCCGAATTTGCCGAAAACATGGGCCGTTGCTGACGTCGAATTGCTTGATTCAATCGCCTTTATCCCCTATACCCGGCGCGCAGGCCCGATATAATGCGGCCCTTTGCCGGCTATCCGTTGGGTAGTTGCGAACCGGTTTTCGGTAGTCTCGCCTCGCCGTGTCGTTTTGCAGCCGTTCGGCCGCAGTCCTCTGGAAGAAATCTATGAAAAGCGCAGAAATCCGTGAAGCCTTCCTCCGCTTCTTCGAAGAGAAGGGCCACACACGCGTGGCCTCAAGTTCGCTGATTCCGGCGAACGACCCGACCCTGTTGTTCACCAACGCCGGCATGAATCAGTTCAAGGACTGCTTCCTCGGCCTGGAAAAGCGCGCCTACACCCGCGCCACCACCAGCCAGAAGTGCGTGCGGGCGGGCGGCAAGCACAATGACCTGGAGAACGTCGGCTACACCGCGCGTCACCACACCTTCTTCGAGATGCTCGGCAACTTCAGCTTCGGCGACTATTTCAAGCGCGACGCCATCACTTACGCCTGGGAGTTCCTCACGTCCGAGAAGTGGCTGAACCTGCCCAAGGAGAAGCTCTGGGTCACCGTCTATGCCAGCGACGATGAGGCCTACGACATCTGGACCAAGGAAGTCGGCGTGCCGGCCGAGCGCATGGTGCGAATCGGTGACAACAAGGGCGCCCCTTACGCGTCGGACAACTTCTGGGCGATGGGCGACACCGGCCCATGCGGTCCCTGCACCGAGATTTTCTTCGACCACGGTGAGCACATTTGGGGCGGCCCGCCCGGCTCGCCGGAGGAAGATGGCGATCGCTACATCGAGATATGGAACAACGTCTTCATGCAGTTCAACCGCACGGCCGATGGCGTCATGCATCCGCTGCCGGCGCCGAGTGTCGACACCGGGATGGGCCTCGAGCGCATCAGTGCGGTCCTGCAGCACGTCAACTCGAACTATGAAATCGATCTGTTCCAGAGTCTGCTCAACGCAGCGGCGGATGCCATCGGCTGCGCCAACGAAGGTCAGGCTTCACTGAAGGTCGTCGCCGACCATATCCGCTCCTGCGGCTTCCTCATCGCCGACGGCGTTACCCCGTCCAACGAAGGCCGCGGTTACGTTCTGCGCCGCATCGTTCGCCGTGCCTGCCGTCACGGCAACAAGCTGGGCGCCAAAGGCAGCTTCTTCCACCGTATCGTCGCCGCACTCGTTGCGGAAATGGGCGATGCGTTCCCTGAACTCAAGCAGCAGCAGGCGCATATCGAGCGTGTGCTGAAGAACGAGGAAGAACAGTTCGCCAAGACCCTGGAACAGGGCCTGAAAATCCTCGAGCAGGATCTGGCTGGCCTGACTGGCAGCATCATACCCGGCGATGTGGTGTTCAAGCTGTACGACACCTACGGCTTCCCGGTCGACCTGACCGGCGACATCGCCCGCGAGCGCAATCTGACCCTCGACGAAGACGGTTTCGAACGTGAAATGCAGGCGCAGCGTGAGCGTGCGCGTTCGGCCAGTGCCTTCGGCATGGACTACAACAGCTTGGTAAAAGTGGAAGGCGACACGCGCTTCCTCGGTTACCAGGGCACATCCGGTGCCGGTAAGGTGCTTGCGCTGTTCAAGGAAGGCATGGTGGTCGACAGCCTGAGCGCTGGCGAGGAAGGCGTCGTGGTGCTCGATCAGACGCCGTTCTATGCGGAGTCCGGCGGCCAGATTGGTGACTGTGGCTATCTGGCGGCAGAGGGCTTGCGTTTCGATGTCCGCGATACCAGCAAGGCCGGCAGCGCATTCCTGCATCACGGCATCGTCGACAGCGGCACGCTGCACGTAGGTGCGGATGTCGAGGCGACTGTCGATGCGTCCGTGCGCCAGGCCACTGCGCTCAACCATTCGGCAACACACCTGCTGCATGCCGCGCTGCGAGAGATTCTTGGCGAGCACGTCAGCCAGAAGGGCTCGCTGGTGGACAGCCAGCGCCTGCGCTTCGACTTCAGCCACTTCGAGGCGATCAAGCCAGAGCAGCTGCGCGCGCTGGAGGATCGGGTCAACGCCGAGATTCGCCGCAACTCCGCGGTGGAGATCGAGGAAACCGATATCGATACCGCCAAGGCCAAGGGAGCGATGGCGTTGTTCGGTGAAAAGTACGGTGACTCCGTGCGGGTGCTGACCATGGGCGGTGGCTTCTCGGTCGAGTTGTGCGGCGGTACTCACGTAAACCGCACTGGCGATATCGGGCTGTTCAAGATCACCTGCGAAGGCGGCGTGGCGGCTGGTGTTCGGCGGATCGAGGCGGTCACTGGCGCACCTGCATTGGCTTATCTCAATGCAGCCGAGGAACAGCTGAAAGAGGCGGCGAACCTGGTCAAGGGCAGCCGTGACAATCTGCTTGACAAGCTCGGTGGCATCCTCGAGCGCAACCGTCAGCTGGAGAAGGAGCTCGAGCAGCTCAAGGCTAAGGCGGCCAGCGCTGCGGGCAATGACCTGGCGGGCTCTGCAGTCGAGGTGAAGGGCGTACGCGTGCTGGCTGCGCGCCAGGACGGGCTGGACGGCAAGGCGTTGCTGGCGCTGGTCGACCAGCTGAAGAACAAGCTGGGCAGCGCCGTCATCCTCCTGGGTGGTGTTCAGGACGATAAAGTGGTGCTGGTCGCGGGCGTAACCCAGGACCTGACTGGTCGTTTGAAGGCCGGCGACCTGATGAAGCAGGCCGCGGCAGCGGTTGGCGGCAAGGGGGGCGGTCGTCCGGATATGGCGCAAGGCGGCGGCAGCGAGCCCGCCAAGCTGGATGATGCGCTGGCACTGGCGGTGCCATTTACCGAGCAGGGGCTTTGATTCAGTTACCGTGCTGCGTCCCGCCGGCGCCCGTCGAGCGGGTCTGGTTGAGCCGGTGCTTGGCAGGTTTCGGGGTTGTTTGATTAATGATCGCCCTTCAGGGGCTCTAGGCGGCTAACAATGGCTTTGATCGTACAGAAGTTTGGAGGCACCTCGGTCGGCACTGTCGAGCGGATCGAGCAGGTGGCCGAGAAGGTCAAGAAGTTCCGCGACGGTGGAGACGATATCGTCGTGGTCGTCTCGGCAATGAGTGGCGAAACCAACCGCCTGATCGATCTCGCCAAGCAGATCAGTGATCAGCCGGTCGCCCGAGAATTGGATGTGATGGTTTCCACCGGTGAGCAGGTGACCATTGCCCTGTTGGCGATGGCGCTTATCAAGCGCGGCGTACCGGCGGTGTCCTACACTGGCAATCAGGTTCGTATCCTCACCGACAGCGCCCATACCAAGGCACGCATCCTGCAGATCGATGGCCAGCGGATCCAGCGCGACATCAAGGCTGGGCGGGTTGTTGTGGTGGCTGGCTTCCAGGGTGTGGACGAGAAGGGCAATATCACTACCTTGGGTCGTGGCGGCTCGGATACCACAGGCGTGGCGCTGGCCGCTGCGCTGAAGGCCGACGAATGTCAGATCTATACCGATGTGGATGGCGTCTATACCACCGATCCTCGGGTCGTGGCCAAGGCTCAGCGACTGGACAAGATCACCTTCGAGGAGATGCTGGAAATGGCCAGCCTCGGCTCCAAGGTGCTACAGATTCGGGCGGTTGAGTTCGCCGGTAAGTACAGCGTCCCGCTGCGCGTACTGCACAGTTTTCAGGAGGGTCCGGGTACCCTCATTACCCTTGATGAAGAGGAATCCATGGAACAGCCCATCATTTCCGGCATCGCCTTCAACCGCGACGAGGCCAAGCTGACCATCCGTGGGGTCCCGGATACGCCCGGTGTGGCGTTCAAGATCCTCGGTCCGATCAGCGCCGCGAACGTTGAAGTGGATATGATCGTGCAGAACGTCGCGCACGATAACACCACCGACTTCACGTTCACTGTGCATCGCAACGACTACAACAATGCGTTGCAGGTATTGCAGGGCATTGCATCCGAGATGGGCGCTCGTGAGGTCATCGGCGATACGGATATCGCCAAGGTGTCCATCGTCGGCGTAGGCATGCGTTCGCATGCCGGCGTAGCCAGCCGCATGTTCGAGGCCCTGGCCAAGGAAAATATCAACATCCAGATGATTTCGACGTCGGAAATCAAAGTGTCGGTAGTGATCGAGGAGAAGTACCTCGAGCTTGCCGTGCGTGCTTTGCATACTGCGTTCGAACTTGATGCGCCCGCCGGCAATACTGCGGAATGATTCGCAGAAGGCGCGCTAGTCCGCGCCTTCTGTCGTATTGGGTCATGCGAAAAGGAACTTTAGGCTCCTGCGCGCGGGTCAATACCTGTTGAAAGGCTCTAGCTTCATGTTTTACGGACATTTTCCGTATTTATCTTTGCAGACTGTTTACTGAACTGAATCCGTTTAAGGAGAAAGGAATGCTGATTCTGACTCGCCGGGTTGGAGAAACCCTGATGGTGGGTGACGATGTGACTGTCACCGTGTTGGGTGTGAAAGGAAACCAAGTACGTATCGGCGTCAATGCGCCCAAGGAGGTGGCGGTGCATCGCGAGGAGATTTACCAACGGATCCAGAAAGAGAAGGATCAGGAACCAAGCCACTAATTTTTCTGTAATTTTCGGCTTTGCAAACGGGGCAAAGATGGGTATTATGCGCCCCGTATTGCGGAGAGGTGGCCGAGTGGCCGAAGGCGCTCCCCTGCTAAGGGAGTACACCTCAAAAGGGTGTCGGGGGTTCGAATCCCCCCTTCTCCGCCATTTTGCATTCTAGGGTTCAGGGTTCTCGCGGCAGCCTGCTTTCATACAAGAAAGCGCCACGGCAAAGTGCTTGACCGTCAATGTTTACTCCCTATAATGCGCACGCTCAGCGCACTCATAGCTCAGCTGGATAGAGTACTCGGCTACGAACCGAGCGGTCGGAGGTTCGAATCCTCCTGAGTGCGCCACACTTCGAATGATCGGCAGAAATGCGGATCACTCAAGCCACCAGCGGTGATCTGGTCTAACAAGCACTTACGCACTCATAGCTCAGCTGGATAGAGTACTCGGCTACGAACCGAGCGGTCGGAGGTTCGAATCCTCCTGAGTGCGCCAACTAAGAGAAGGGCCTGCAGCGATGCAGGCCCTTTTTCGTTTTCGAGCGTTAGCGTCTACCAAGAACGCAGCCGAACTCGTCGAAGCTGACGGTGCGTACCTGGCCGCTGCTGCTGCGAAAGCGCAGGCGTTCCCGCCCGTTGCTACTTGTGATGCTCTCCGGTCGCCCGAATGCGCTTTCGACGTCACTGCGAGTCATGCCGGTGCGGATCTGTTTGTTGATGATTGCGCTGCGCCGTTCGCTGCCGGTTACTCTGTTGCCGCAACCGTCATCTCGTTCGGCGACTATCGCCAGGCTTTCGCCTTCACTGCCGGCGGGGCTTTTCCTGGTCTTGAGGGTCGCCATTGGCACGGCTTTCCCTGAACTGGGTGTTGGATTGGTTGCGCGCTGCCGTTGCTGTCTTTGGTTTTCCGGGCAGCCTTGCTGGCTGAAGGTGACATGCCCGGATTGGTCGACGCAGCGAAATACGCTTGCTGAAAATGCGGGGGTGGATAGCAATAGCAGGCTCACACCTATGGACAGTGCTCTCATTCTCGTCCTCCATGACTGAACAACTGTCCATTCAGGCTACTCAATAAAAGCTGCTCGTACATTCGTGTCTCTTCGCAGCGTGAAGGCGTCGACAGAATGTCGGCTTCTCCGTCGCAAGCTCTTCTGCATCTTTGACGCAGCCCTTGTGATGGCCGTGTTTGAGCGCGTCGGGCCGCTGATTGCGATGTTATGATGCCCGCATCTGCCCCTCAGGGTTTGTGGAACAACCTTTCTTTATGGACTTACCCAGTAGTCGTTCACGTTTCCAATTTGCCAATCACGTACTGATTGATTGATTTTCCCTGGCGTGCTCCCGGCCAGGGTGGAGTGCGCCATGACAGAAGTAGAAGCAAAAAAGCCCCAAGAGACCCTGCAGGATCGCCTGGCGCAGGTGGTCGATCTGCTGCAGCGCCGTCGCCTCGGTCAGGACGGCGATTACCGGCATGACGGCGAGCAGGTTGAGATCTACGACGAGAGTCAGATTCTCGCCGAGCTGCAACGCAAGCTCGACGAATTGCATCCTGCTGACGTCGCTCACATTCTCGAAGCGCTACCGCTCGAAGAGCGACTGACCGTCTGGCAACTGGTCAAGGCCGAGCGAGACGGCGATATCCTGCTCGAGGTGTCCGACGCAGTTCGGGAAACGCTGATCGCCGATATGGACGATCATGAACTGCTTGCCGCGGCGAAGGAGATGGACGCCGACGAGCTGGCAGACCTAGCGCCGGAGTTGCCGCGCGACGTCGTTCATGAGTTGATGGAAAGCCTCGATGCGCAACAGCGCGAGCGCGTGCGATCAGCGCTGTCCTACGAAGAGGATCAGGTCGGGGCACTGATGGACTTCGAGATGGTGACCATCCGTGAGGATGTCAGTCTCGAAGTGGTGTTGCGTTATCTGCGCCGCCTCAAGGAGTTGCCGGGCCACACCGACAAGCTGTTCGTGGTCGACTACGACGGCGTGCTCAAGGGCGTGCTCCCGATCAAGCGATTACTGGTTAACGATCCGGATAAACAGGTCGCGGAGGTGATGGCCAGCGACCCCGTCACCTTTCACCCGGATGAAGACGCCTATGACGCGGCGCAGGCCTTCGAACGTTATGACTTAGTATCGACGCCGGTCGTCGACAAGGGTGGCAAGCTGATCGGGCGTCTGACCATCGATGAGATGGTCGACCTTATCCGTGAGGAGAGTGAAAGCGAAGTTCTCAACATGGCCGGTCTGCGCGAGGAGGAAGACATCTTCGCCTCCGTTTGGAAATCCGTCCGTAACCGTTGGGCCTGGCTCGCGGTCAACCTGGTTACTGCATTTATCGCCTCCCGGGTAATCGGCCTGTTCGATGGTTCGATCGAGAGGCTCGTGGCCCTCGCGGCCCTGATGCCAATTGTCGCAGGCATTGGCGGAAATTCGGGTAATCAGACAATCACCATGATCGTGCGCGCAATGGCGTTGGATCAGGTGGGTACCGGTAATACGACCCGACTGTTGCGCAAGGAGGTCGGGGTTGGCCTGGTCAACGGGCTGGTCTGGGGTGGTGTGATCGGTGCGGTGGCCTGGTGGCTGTATGGCAGCTGGTCTCTGGGGGTAGTCATGACGGCGGCTATGACACTGAACCTGCTGCTCGCTGCGCTTATGGGCGTGCTGATTCCTATGACGCTGGCGCGCCTGGGGCGCGATCCGGCAATGGGGGCAAGCGTCATGATCACTGCCATGACAGACAGCGGCGGGTTCTTCATTTTCCTTGGATTGGCGACCATTTTTCTGCTGTAGCGGTACTTTTCGCGCTTTATTGGGGTTTGCCTTATTTCGCTGTTTCGGGCTAAGGTTCGGCCGTTTCGTGTGTCGCGAAACGTGTCCGAACCCACGCAGCGAATAACAAGCAGCTTGAGCTGCTGACAAGGGAACTCCCGATGACCCCCAGCCAACTCCTGCTCGAAGGCGTCGAACTCATGCTGTTCGGCATCGGTTTCGTCTTCGCCTTTCTCGTTCTGTTGATCCTCTGCATTCGCTTGATGTCCTACCTCGCCGGCCGCTTCGTCACTGAGCCGGCGCCTCGAGTAGCGGCCGCTCAGGTTGCGAGCGCTGAAACAGATGCGGATATTCTTGCAGCCATCCAGGCCGCGATTCATCAACACCGCGCGCGACGCGGTTGACTCTGGAAAGGGAGTTCCTTCCATGACCATTGCTAAACAGCCGCTCGGCATAACCGATGTGGTGCTGCGTGATGCGCACCAATCCATTCTAGCCACCCGTGTTCGCTTGGAAGACATGTTGCCGATCGCTGCCAAGCTCGATCAGGTTGGCTTCTGGTCGGTGGAAAGTTGGGGCGGCGCGACCTTCGATGCCTGTATCCGCTACTTGGGAGAAGACCCTTGGGAGCGCATTCGCGAACTCAAGAAGGCCATGCCCAACACGCGTCAGCAGATGCTGCTGCGAGGCCAGAACCTGCTGGGCTATCGGCACTACGCCGATGATGTCGTGGAAAAATTCGTCGAGCGCGCCGCTGTAAATGGCGTCGATGTCTTTCGCGTATTCGACGCTATGAACGATCCGCGCAATCTCGAAACTGCCCTGCGTGCCGTCAAACAACAGGGCAAGCATGCACAAGGCACCATTTCCTATACCACCAGTCCGGTGCATACGCTGGAGATGTGGGTCGATCTGGCAAAGCAGATCGAGGATATGGGCGCCGACTCGGTGGCGATCAAGGATATGGCAGGCATCCTTACGCCGTACATGGCGTTCGAGCTGGTGTCGCGCTTGAAGTCCAGCCTTGCGATTCCGATCCATATGCAATGCCACGCTACAGCCGGCCTGTCGACGGCCGCCATTCTCAAGGCAGTAGAAGCGGGTATCGACAATGTCGATACAGCCATTTCGTCGCTATCGATGACCTACGGACATTCTCCGACGGAATCGGTGGTGGCTATTTTCCAGGGCACGGAGCGCGATACCGGCTTGAACCTGGAGCTGCTCGAGGAAATCGCGGCGTACTTCCGCGAGGTTCGCAAGAAGTACGCGAAATTCGAGGGCACCCTGCGCGGTGTCGACTCGCGAATCCTCGTGGCTCAGGTGCCCGGCGGCATGTTGACCAATATGGAAGGTCAGCTGAAGGAGCAGGGTGCTCTGGACAAGTTCGACGACGTGCTTGCTGAAATCCCTCGCGTTCGTGAAGACCTCGGCTTCATCCCGCTGGTGACGCCCACGTCGCAAATCGTCGGTACCCAGGCGGTGATCAATGTGCTGATGGGAGAGCGCTACAAGTCGATCACCAAAGAGACGGCAGGCGTGCTCAAAGGTGAATATGGTGCGGCCCCTGCGCCTTTCAATTCCGAGCTGCAGGCTCGTGTGCTGGAGGGGGCCGAGGTGATCACCTGTCGTCCCGCAGACCTGCTGCAGCCGGAAATGGATCGACTTACTGCCGAACTGAAAGGGATCGCAAAAGAGAAGGGCATCCAGCTCGCTACGGATTCGATCGATGACGTGCTGACCTATGCGCTATTCCCCCAGATCGGATTGAAGTTTTTGGAGAACCGTGGAAACCCATCCGCGTTCGAGCCGGCGCCAACCGGGGGCGATCTACCAACGCGAGAGGCGGGCAAGCCGGAGGTCTACACCGTTGAAGTCAACGGCAAATCTTTCGTCGTACAAGTGAGCGATGGCGGCGATATCGAGGGCATCAAGCCTCTCGGCGCTGGTGGCGGCGCTACCAGCGCGGTTGCTGGTTCTGCCGCCGTGCCTGCCACTGGTGAAACCCAGGCGGCGCCGCTGGCGGGCAACATATTCAAAGTGCTGGTGCAGCCCGGACAGTTGGTCCAGGAGGGCGATCTGGTGATGATTCTCGAAGCCATGAAAATGGAAACCGAGATCCGTGCGTTCAAGGCCGGCACCGTCGCCTCCGTCAGCGTCAAGGTGGGCGACGCGGTTTCGGTCGGTGACAGTCTGCTGAGCATCGGCTAAGGGGAGTCCCATGGAAAAGTTGCTCAAGCTGTGGCACGGAACCGGCCTGTACCATCTGGAGCCAGGGCAGGCGCTGATGATCTTCGTCTGTCTGGGGCTGATCTATCTGGCGATTCGGAAGGGATTCGAACCTTTGTTGCTGATCCCTATAGGGTTCGGTGGCATCCTGGCAAACATCCCGGTTGCCAACATGGGCGAGGGTGCCGGAATTCTGCATCTGTTTTATGAGGTAGGGTTACCGACCAGCGTCTTTCCGCTGTTGATCTTCATGGGCGTTGGCGCGATGACCGACTTTGGCCCCATGCTTGCCAACCCAAAGACCCTGCTGCTTGGTGCAGCGGCGCAGTTCGGAATCTTTGCGACCCTGCTAGGCGCTCTTGCTCTGACCGCTGCCGGGATTCCGGGTATGGAGTTCACGCTGCGCGAGGCAGCGTCGATCGCTATCATTGGGGGCGCAGACGGTCCAACGTCGATCTTCGTGACATCCAAGCTTGCCCCAGAGTTGCTCGGTCCGATTGCGGTTGCCGCGTATTCCTACATGGCCCTCGTGCCGCTGATTCAGCCGCCGATCATGCGTGCGATGACCACCAAAGAGGAGCGTGCAATCGTCATGACGCAACTGCGTCATGTCGGGCAGGTCGAGAAGATAGTATTCCCGCTGGTGCTCTGTTTGCTGGTCGGCTTGCTACTGCCGGATGCCGCACCGCTGGTGGGTATGTTCGCCTTCGGTAATCTGTTGCGCGAATGTGGTGTGGTGGATCGCCTGGCGGATACTTCACGAAATGCCCTGATCAACATCGTTACCATTGCTCTTGGTCTGACAGTCGGTTCGAAGCTATCGGCCGAGGCCTTCCTGCAGATGAAAACCTTGGGGATTCTCGTGCTGGGTATGGTTGCCTTTTGCGGTGGTACCGCAGCGGGTATTTTCATGGCCAAAGTGATGAACCGTTTCAGTGAGAACAAGATCAATCCGTTGATCGGTTCCGCAGGAGTCTCTGCTGTGCCGATGGCTGCACGTGTATCGAACAAGGTGGGGCTGGAGGCCAATCCTCAGAACTTCCTGCTGATGCATGCCATGGGGCCCAACGTGGCAGGTGTCATCGGCTCTGCGGTTGCGGCCGGGGTGCTGCTCAACTTTGTAGGCTAGTTGTATAGGCGCCTCTGCAACGGGGGCGCCTTGCTGCATCCAAGTTCTAACTTCTTATCGAGCGCGGATCTCGGGTCGACCATAGATTCGGCGCAACCCGTGTGTCCGAAGCACATTCGTGCCTGTCTTGATGGCTAGGACGATGATGAAGGGGGAACTGATGCGGCTGGCTGACTTGTTGACCGCCTGAGAGTGGCAGCCGGAAGCAGGGGTAATCAGAGACAGCGTCAGCTGGAGCCAGTCACCTGTCTCCAGCTGGTGGCTGGTCCGGGGTCAATCTTCTTTGGCGAGCTCGGTGTCCTGAGCGATCAATGCAATGAGCGCGTTCTGCTGGCGGTGAGCGAGCTGGCGAAAGCGCTGCAGAAGCTCTCGCTCGTGAAGAGACAGCTCTGGGCTGTCGAGCCGCATGCTCAGATCTTCATCCAGTGCGCCTTCCTGCAGCAGGCTCTGCTCCAATCTGGCGATGATTTCTGAGTTCATGCTGCGGTGATGATTCCGCGCTACCTCGGCGATGCGTTCACGCATGCCGTCGGGAAGCCGAACAACGAATTTGTCAGCCGTACGGCTGGAATAAACTGCCTGTTTCATAGGGCGCATAATTAACCGGTTAGTCAGGTGGGCGTGCTGGCGTATTGCCGGGGTAGTCACCGGTCTGACAACCACCAGTACTCGCTGTTCCGTCAGCCAGGTTAAAAATTAGGAGACGGCTTCATGACGCCAATTGTACGTCGATATTCTGATTAGTAAACTGCTCGTGCTATCAAAATGCCTTTACTGTGAACCAGTCTGATTATCGTCCGGCTATGGGGTCTTAGCGCAGCACTGGATCGAACTTGATCCTGCGTCCGATCATGAGTGCGATCAGGGATAAGCTTCCGAATATGCCAAGTCCTGCCTTGCACAAGGTATCCAAGGTCGCCAGGCTTTGGGGGGCCAGGAAGGCACCGTAGCCGCACGCTGCGGTAAGAAGCAAGCAAGTCAATGCAAATCTGGACATGAGTAACTCCTTTTGCGGAACCATCCGCGCTCAACTGAATCCCTTAGAACACCCAGCGTTGCGGTTGAGTGAGCACGCTCGCCTCGCCTGAGTTGAGGGTGGTGATCTGTGCGTGTTCCAAATTGCTCGTGCGCTGAATGGAGAACTGGGAAGAGGGCTCGTATCGCTGTTGCTGCGGTTCGGCGGATGGCAGCTGCGAGGCTGTCAGGGCGGCAAATGTAAAGCCTGTAGTAAGAAGAAAAGCCGACTTGATCATGAGCGTTATCCTTCGCGTCACGTTAACTTTGCCTAGCTATTGCAGTAGCTGTGCCAAAGTTTATCTGGGTAAAAATTCTTATAAATCAATAAGTTGGCTTTGTGTTGGGGCGAGTATTGCTTGCGCTTTGCACGGATGACTGATAGCGGTCATGCAATTTGCATTGCTTGAGTGTGAGGGGCGTATTCGGCTGTAGGAGGCTGCATGGCATCAGGTCTACGATGCGCATGACAAATCGTGCTTGGCTCGTTACCATGCCCGCCGCGTTATGTCCCAGTAGCTCAATTGGATAGAGCATCCCCCTCCTAAGGGGAAGGTTGTGAGTTCGAACCTCGCCTGGGACGCCATAAGATTTCGCACAGCGATCACGTTCAAATAGCAAGGCTTGTGACTCGGCTGTGCCGCTTTTCCGCGACAAGCCTTGAGCTGAGCGGTGGTCTGGCAAGGCCCGCTGCGCGGCGCATTAGCCGAACGGTGAGGCGGAGTTGTCGCGGCGTGCGTCGCGTTGAAGCTGGTACACGAGCTTTTCAATCTGACGTTGCGTCAGTCCGCTGAGGCGATGAAAGCGCAGCCCGCAGATCGAAGTTCCAGACTTTTCATCAATGGCCGCGTGACGAAGCTCGACTTCCGTCTGGATCGCGCCAATTGGCAGCTTCGCGATCATCTCGTAGACCTGTCCCGTTTGAAGGATGGCCTGTTGATCGCCCTTTACGCTCAGCTTGCAGCCAGTAGCCGATATATCGAGCAGCCTGCCTTCCAGGGCCTTTCTTACTGTTGAGCCGCCGAGCTGCGCAGCGACGGCGATCTCTTTCAGCTGTGCGCGATAAGCATTGCGGCGCTGATGGTAAGTGAGCGTTGTCGGGGTTGGGATCCAATAGCAGCGAGCGCCATCAATTTCGCCGGTATGAACCTGTTGGTCGCTCGTCCAGGAGATTCGTGCGCCTTCGTAGAATCCTTCGATATGAATCGGCTCGCCTTGCAATAGCAGTCTCTCGCCGTCATTGGGGATCAATTCGTCGAGCGCTATCCAGCCGGTTTCACGGTTCATTTCAACCAGAAAACTCTGGTAGCGCTGGTTGCGCTCATGGAAGCGAAGCGTGAGGGGGGTGTTGTTGTCCAGAAGGGGACGCAGATTGGCGTAAATCTCGAGTGGCGCCGTCAGTACCTTGGGAGGCTGCGGGCCTTCATCGCCGAGGAATAAGCTAGACACGGGCCGATGCTCTCCGGCGCATTGTTGTCACCATCGCGTTGCGTCCTTGTGGCGGTCTATCGTTCAGGCTTGGCTCAGAGGCCGTTGCGGCTTGTTCTTGGCGGAACCGCCACGATTGTCATACAGGCCAAGTGTATCGTCCTTGCCTTGGAGAATGTGCAGCATTCCGCCAAGGGCGCTTTGATTGGCTCGGATGAGACGGCCATTTCTTTCATTGGCGCTACGGCAGCGCTCAAGCTCTGTCTCCAGCGATAGCGCTCGCTCAAGGATAAGCGCACCGTCCTTCGATCTATTTGCGGCCGCTTCAAGTCCGGCGCGATCAGGCGTCAGCTGTAATCCCGCAAGCCACTGGCTACGTTGAGTGCCATGCTGTCCAAGCAGTGCCAGTAACGGCTGCTTCTTCGCTAATATCGCCTCTAGCTCCGCCAGATTGCGTTCACCCAGTGCGGTGAACTCTTGATTGATGAGCTCAAGGAGCTGGCGTGCGATACCGATATCATCGGTTAGCTGCTCAAGCAGGGCTGTATCTTGCATTTCGTGCTCTGGGCTTGCTTGCGTATATGTGTCGGCTCAGGTTCAGCGCTGGGTCTCGAACGCGAGCAGCTTGGATGCGACGCGTTGGCTATCAACCTGGTAGGAGCCATCAGCGATCGCCTGTTTCAGCTTCTCAACGCGCTCCTGGTCCACTGCGGGCTGCTCGTTCAATTTGTCAGCCGCGTGCTGCAGGCGCTGGGCTTCAGGGCTCAGTTGAACGGTGTCGCTAGTGTTGGGGTTGACGCTGTCGGTTTTAGGCGCTTCGCTAGCAGGCCCTTGCTGGGTGCCGGCAGTACGCTCGTTGCCTTGTACGCCGCTGCGCCCGTTAGGGGCGTTCAGTGGACTGTTGGGCCGATTGAAGTCGATGACCATGATGCAAACCTCGAAGGAATCAGGACGCTTGCCATGTGTTCGGCAACAATGGAGGAAACTTTAGCCTTTTTTTCCAGCGAACACACTGGAAAACTGCGGCATGCGGACATGCTACATTGCCACTTCAACCTGGCCTGGGCCAGTCACTCGGGCCTTGATCGTGCGACCGGAACGTTGGTTCTTGACCGGGATCTGTTTGCCTGTAACGCCATCGGCCATCGCCTCGCCGGGCATGCGTACGCTTATCGAGCCCGACCTGGCCGTGATGACCACCTGATCACCTTTGCGTACTACCTTCGCCATTTCCAGCTGATTAGGCGTGATGACCTGATCTGGCTGAACCGGCCGCGTCAGCTTGTTACCCAGCGCCTCGTCGTGTCTTGTCAGGTATCCCTGAGTAAGGATGGACACGTCCCGTTCGGCTAGGCTCACGTCGGCATCGGTCAATACTGTGCCGCGCAGAAGTGATCTGCTGGCGACAAGGACCTGACGATAAAGGCGGACGTGGCTAGGGATGAATACCGACCATGGGCTGCTGCCTTCGCAACTTACCCGTACGCTCACGCGTCCTACAGGGATAGCGGTGCTGCCAAGGCTGGTCGTGAGAGTTTGATCGCATTGATTCAAGCGCAAACGAGGGTCCAGCCTGGCTACTTCGACCTCGTAGCGTGCATCGATAGCGCTGCGGCTCAAATACTCGCTTACTGTCTGCTCAAGAAACTGCTCGGTCACGTCGATAAGCTGCTGAGGATGTGACAAGGTTGACGCGTGGGTGAACTGAGAAAACACGCACAGCATTGATAGCAGCACGTTTCTGTACGGTAGCCGGCCGCGCCGGAAAATGGTCATTTGGACGTTCATATCCCAACCAAAGCAAGGGGCGTGCCGCGTCCTCGGCCCCAATAATCTGCAAGCAGAGAGGAAGACTGGCATGGCCGGTGTATTGGATTCGGTTAACCAGCGTACCCAGTTGGTGGGGCAAAATCGTTTGGAGCTGCTGCTTTTTCGTCTCGAAGGCGAGCAGCTATATGGCATCAACGTGTTCAAGGTGCGCGAAGTGTTGCAGTGCCCGCGCCTGACCGTGATGCCCAAATGTGGCCGGGTGGTACGGGGCGTTGCGAGCATTCGCGGCAGTACCCTGCCTATCCTCGATCTGTCGCTCGCTACGGGCAAGCCGGCGCTGATGGATTTGCAGAATTCTTTCGCGGTCATCACCGAGTACAACAACAGAACGCTGGGTTTCTTGGTGAGCTCGGTTGAAAGGATCGTCAATCTGAATTGGGAAGCGATCCTGCCTCCGCCAAAGGGTGCAGGACGCGATCATTACCTGACGGCCGTAACTCACATCGACAACAAGCTGGTGGAGATCATCGATGTGGAAAAGGTGCTGGCAGAAGTTGCGCCGACCTCCGAAGAGGTGTCAGCTGATGTGGTCGATGACGATACCCGTGCCAGGGCGCTTTCGTGTCGCGTGCTCATCGTCGACGACTCGTCTGTGGCGCGTAAGCAGATTGCTCGTTGCCTGGAAAATATCGGTATCGAGGTCGTCAAGCTGAATGATGGACGGGAGGCCCTCAATTATCTGAAGCGAATGGCTGACGAGGGCAAGAAGCCGGCTGAAGAGTTTCTGATGATGATTTCCGATATTGAAATGCCGGAAATGGATGGCTATACCCTGACTACCGAGGTGCGGCACGATCCGCGCATGCAAGGTATGCATATACTCCTGCATACTTCCCTTTCCGGCGTGTTCAACCAGAACATGGTGAAACGGGCGGGGGCGGATGACTTCCTCGCCAAGTTCCAGCCTGATGATCTCGCTGCCCGAGTGGCTGAGCGGATCAGGCAGGCGGATGCAAACTGAGGCTAGTTCCTCTCTCATGATGGTGAGGCTTTGATTGGTGTCAGTCGATCTGGATTTTGAGCAGTTCCGGGTGTTTCTTGAAAAGACGTGCGGCATTCTGCTGGGCAGTAACAAGCAGTATCTGGTGTCCAGTCGGCTGAACAAGCTGATGGAACAACAGGGCATCAAGACGCTGGGCGATCTGGTCCGGAAGATTCAGGCTCAGCCACGTAGCGGGCTTCGGGAATTGGTCGTCGATGCTATGACGACCAACGAAACGCTCTGGTTTCGTGACACCTACCCTTTCGAAGTGCTCAAGAGTCGTGTACTGCCAGAGATGCTCAAGACTGGTGCGGGGCAGCGTCTGCGGATCTGGTCGGCGGCATGCTCGTCCGGGCAGGAACCGTACTCTCTGTCGATGTCCATCGATGAGTACGAGCGCAGCAATCCCAGTCAGGCGAAAACCGTGGTGCAGATCGTGGCTACCGAACTGTCCGGCGCGATGCTTGCGGCGTGCAAGGCGGCAGAATACGACAGTCTGGCAATTGCTCGCGGTCTGTCCAGTGACCGCCTGCAGCGCTACTTCGATGTCAAGGCACCAGGGCGGTGGGCGGTCAAGCCCGCGATCCGTTCGCGGGTCGAGTTCAGGGTGCAGAATCTGCTCGACAGCTATGCCGCGCTGGGCAAGTTCGACATCGTGTTCTGCCGTAACGTACTGATCTACTTTTCCGCCGATGTGAAGAAGGACATTCTCAAGCGCATTCATGCGACGTTGCGCCCAGGCGGCTATCTGTTTCTTGGCGCCTCCGAAGCGCTCAACGGCCTGCCTGAGCTGTATCAGATGGTCCAGTGCAGTCCGGGAATCATCTACAAGGCGAAATAGCCGGCATGACGCCGGCGGCAGAAAACTGTCATGCAGCATGGCGGGTGCGGCAAAAAAGCGGTAAAGCCTTGCCGCTTTTGACGCCTTCTAACCGAGTGTTCTCTGGTTAGTTTAATAAAATCAATGATTTGCGTTCAGTGGCATGAGCTTTGCTGGTGTTTGCGTAAGCAGACTTGTATCCGGCAGAGGGCCAGATCATGAGCATCAGTTTCGATAAGGCACTGGGTTTACACGAGAAGGCACTCGGTTTTCGCTCGCAGCGCGCCGAAGTGCTGGCGAACAATATCGCCAACGCCGACACGCCTAACTACAAGGCCCGCGATCTGGACTTCAGCAGCGTGCTTGCCGAGCAGTCCGCTCGCAGCCAGGGTGGGTTCGGGGTAACGCGGACCAGTGACAAGCATATTGCCGCCGAGGGGTTGGAGATTGCCGATGCCTCCTTGCGCTTCCGCACTCCCGCGCATCCCTCGCTTGATCAGAACACTGTCGATCTGCAGATCGAGCAATCCAACTACGCGAAGAACGCCGTTGACTTTCAGGCGAGCTTCACCCTGCTCAATAGCAAGTTCAAAGGGCTGATCAGTGCCCTGCGCGGCGAGTAAAGGAGTTTCCCATGTCTCTAAGCAGCGTCTTCAACATTGCCGGTAGTGGCATGAGTGCCCAGAGCACCCGCCTGAACACTATATCCAGCAACATCGCGAACGCCGAAACCGTTTCATCCAGCGTCGATCAGACTTACCGCGCTCGGCATCCCGTGTTTGCGACCGTATTTCAGCAGGCCGGCGGCCAGCCCGACCAGTCGCTTTTCGCGGAGCAGGATCAGGCGGGCGTAGGTGTTCAGGTGTTGGGTGTGGTCGAGGATCAGGGCGAGCTGCAGGCGCGCTACGAACCCAATCATCCGGCCGCCGATGAGGCAGGCTACGTGTATTACCCGAACGTCAATGTGGTGGAAGAGATGGCCGACATGATTTCAGCCAGTCGCGCGTTTCAGACCAACGCCGAACTGATGAATACGGCCAAGACCATGTTGCAGAAAGTGCTGACGCTGGGTCAGTGATCGTTACGAGAGCGCATTCATGAGCACTACAAGCGGCGTTGGCGGTACCAGTTCGATACTCGAGCAGTACCAGTTCGGAGAGGATCGCGAGGTCAAGGGCAACGACCTTGGCAAGAACGAGTTCCTTGAACTGCTGGTTGCCCAGATGAACAACCAGAATCCACTGGAACCCCAGGAAAACGGCGAGTTCATCGGTCAGCTGGCGCAGTTCAGCACCGTCGAGGGTGTCGAGAAACTGAATTCCAGCATGGAAACCATCCTTTCCGGCTATCAGTCTTCGCAGGCGCTCCAGGCCTCGTCCCTGGTCGGGCGCAAGGTGATCGTGCCGGCCGACAAGGCCGTGGTCGATACCAGTGAAACCTTCAAGGCCAGCCTGGTGCTGCCGACCTCAAGCAGCAACGTGTTCGTGAATGTGTACGACAGCACCGGAGCCTCGGTTGGTCGAGTGAACATGGGCGCGCAAGAAGCCGGGAACATTTCCTTCATGTGGGATGGCAAAGATTCCAGCGGCAAGGGCTTGCCGCCCGGGACGTATCGATTCGAGGCGCAGGCTACGTATCAGGGCGAAACCAAGGGGTTGTATACCTTGCTGCCGGCTAACGTCGACAGCGTGACCCTCGGGCAGAACGGCGGGGAGCTGATGCTCAATCTTGCCGGTGTTGGCAGCATCGGACTTTCTCAAGTCCAGGTCATCGGACAATAACCGCCGGCACTTCGGCAAAGGAGCGATTCAATGTCCTTCAATATCGGTCTTAGCGGCATGCGTGCTGCCAGCAAGGATCTGAACGTAACTGGCAACAACATCGCCAACGCTGGAACTGCGGGTTTCAAGCAGTCGCGGGCAGAGTTCGCCGATGTGTACGCTGCTAACATGGGCACCGGTAAAAATCAAGTAGGTAGCGGCGTACTGCTGGCAAACGTATCCCAGCAGTTCAGCCAGGGAAACATCAACTACACGCAGAACGCGCTGGACCTCGCGATCAACGGTAACGGCTTCTTCATTACCAGCAACAATGGCGAGATCAGTTACACCCGTGCCGGCTATTTCGGTACGGATCGCGAAGGCTACGTCGTCAACAACATGGGTAATCGCCTGCAGGGCTATTCGGTGGATGCCGCTGGCAATTTGATCAGGGTACAGAGTGATCTGCGGATTCAGTCTGGACAACAGGAGCCCAAGGCCACTTCGTCGGTCGTTCAGGGCTTCAACCTCAACTCCACCGATACGCGTCCGGCCAACGCCAATACATTCAACCCGGAAGATCCGCTGTCGTACAACGCCTCCACCTCGACCAATATCTACGATGCGCAGGGCAACCCGCACGTCATGACGCAATACTTCGTCAAGGATGCCCCGCCGCCTCCGCCGGCCTCGGCGACTAATAGCTGGGTTATGCATGTCTTGATCGATGGGGTGAATCCGCGTGATCCATCGTCTACCCTGCCGTTCAGCTATAACGTGAACTTCAATTCGGCGGGGCAGTTCGCTGATCCTGGAGCATTCACTGCTCGTGCGTCTACGCCGGCGGCTGATCCGGCGCTGGATGCACCGACTGTCGTGGGGGAAAATGGCACCCTCAGTTTCGCTGCTGCGGATTGGACTCCGGCTGAGCCCGATCCGACTGCACCGGGCACCATGGTGGCCAATGGTGCCTCGAACTCGGCGATCGTTTTCGATATGCGGGGCTCTTCGCAGTACGCCAGTTCCTTCGGAGTCAACAGGCTGAGTCAGGATGGCTATACCACCGGGCAGTTGGCGGGGCTTGAGATTGATGACTCGGGTGTGGTCTTCGCGCGTTACACCAATGGTCAGTCGAAGGTGCAGGGGCAAGTGCTGCTGGCAAACTTCGCCAACGTACAAGGGCTGACGCCGGCTGGGAAAACGGCCTGGACCCAATCCTTTGCATCTGGCGAGCCAGTGATTGGCACTCCCAGGTCAAGCACCATGGGTGCCTTGCAGTCCGGTGCGCTGGAGGACTCCAACGTCGAGCTGTCGGACCAGCTGGTCAATTTGATCGTCGCTCAGCGCAACTATCAGGCGAACGCCAAGACCATCGAAACCGAAAGCGCTATCACGCAGACCATCATCAATCTGCGGTAATAGTCAGCGGCAAAGAAGCTTGCCGCTGACGGCATTATTCCGCCGCTCCTTTCGAAGAAGGCCCGTAAGGGCCTTCTTCGTTTATGTAAAAACAATATAAATCAGTCAGTTAGGTGGTTCTTTCGTCGGTGGCACGCGCCTTGCATTTTTCATCTGCAACAGAATCGCAAGTGTCAAACTCGCGTCTCGGAGATGTCGATGGACAAGATGCTCTACGTGGCCATGACCGGTGCCAGCCAGAATGCGCGGGCCCAGCAGGCCCATGCCAACAATCTAGCGAATATTTCCACCACCGGCTTTCGCCGGGATTTCGAGCAAGCTCGCTCGATGCAGGTCTTTGGCGACAGTCATCCTGCGCGGGTGTATGCGATGTCCGAGCGTCCGGGCACCGACTTCACGCCGGGCACCTTGCAGGAAACCGGCCGTGATCTTGATGTCGCCGTCGAAGGCGAGGGCTGGATTGCGGTGCAGGCGCCAGATGGCAGTGAGGCCTACGTCCGCACCGGCAGCCTGAATATTGACGTGCTTGGCATGTTGCGTACCGCAGACGGTATGCCGGTGCTGGGCAATGGCGGGCCGATCGCGATTCCTCCGGAAGAGAAGGTGGACGTCGGCAATGACGGCACCATCAGTATTCGCGCGCTGGGCGAGGACCCGAACGTTGTGGTCACCGTGGATCGCATCAAGCTGGTCAACCCTGATCCGCAGCAGCTGGAAAAGGGCACTGATGGCCTGATTCGGCTGAAGGATGGCCAGCCTATCGAGCCTGACGCGAACGTACGGGTCGTCTCGGGTTTTCTCGAGGCGAGCAATGTGAATGCGGTATCCGAAATGACTTCCATCCTGGCGCTGTCTCGCCAGTTCGAACTGCACGTAAAGATGATGCGCACCGCCGAAGATGACGCGGCTGCCATGGCGCGCGTACTGCAACTCAGCTAATAGCGTGGCGCCGGCGGCGCACGAGGAGAAAGCTCATGCTTCCAGCACTTTGGGTCAGCAAGACCGGACTGTCCGCCCAGGACATGAACCTGACGACCATTTCCAACAACCTGGCCAACGTTTCTACCACCGGCTTCAAGCGTGACCGTGCCGAGTTTCAGGACCTGCTCTATCAGATTCGCCGTCAGCCTGGCGGTCAGTCCAGCCAGGACAGTGAACTGCCCTCCGGCCTTCAGCTGGGTACCGGTGTGCGGGTGACCGGCACGCAGAAGATCTTCACCGCCGGTAGCCTGCAGACCACCGAGCAGCCGCTGGACATGGCGGTCAACGGTCGCGGTTTCTTCCAGGTGCTGCTGCCCGATGGCACGGTTTCCTACACCCGTGACGGCAGCTTCCATCTGAGCTCCGATGGCCAATTGGTGACCTCCAACGGCTATGCGCTGGAGCCGGCCATCGTGGTACCGCCGGAGACCCAGACCTTCACCGTGGGCGAGGACGGAACTGTCTCGGTGACCACCGTGGGCAATCCGCAGCCGCAGATCATCGGCAACCTGCAGACGGCCGACTTCATCAACCCGGCAGGTCTTCAGGCGATGGGCAGCAACCTGTTCCTGGAAACTGCCGCCAGTGGTGCACCGCAGGTGAGTACGCCGGGCCTCAACGGTTTGGGCACGGTGCTGCAGAACACCCTGGAAAACTCCAACGTCAGCGTCGTTGAGGAACTGGTGAACATGATCACCACCCAACGCGCCTACGAGATGAATTCCAAGGTCATATCCACCGCCGACCAGATGCTGTCATTCGTTACGCAGCAGCTCTGATCGCGCGTTCGCCGTTGTATACGGGCACGCACGCCTTGTGCTGCTCGCAGTAGTTTCGATGGCCTGTCATGGCTTGAGGTGTTTATGAGCCGTTTGCTGATCGTTGTGTCGATGTCGTCCGCCCTGGCGCTGGCCGGATGTGTTGCTCCTGCGCCGAAACCGAATGACCCGTACTATGCACCGGTGCAGCCTCGCACGCCGCTGCCAGCGGCGCAGAACAACGGCGCGATCTATCAGGCAGGCTTCGAGACCAATCTCTACGATGACCGCAAGGCATTTCGCGTCGGGGACATCATTACTATTACGCTCAATGAGCGAACCCAAGCGAGCAAGAATGCCAGCTCGAAGATTTCCAAAGCCAGCGATGTGGAGATGGGGCTTACGTCGCTCTTGGGCAACGCTGTAAGCGTGAATAACCCCGCTGCGGGGCTTCTTCGTAATGGCGGTCCGCTTTCGTTGGATACGCAATTCGGTGGTTCCAGCTCGACTAATGGCTCCGGCCAGGCAGGCCAGAGCAACAGTCTTTCCGGCTCCATCACCGTCACCGTTTCCGACGTGTTGCCCAACGGCATCCTAGCTGTGCGAGGTGAGAAGTGGCTAACGCTCAACACGGGCGATGAGCTTGTACGTATTGCCGGTCTTGTGCGATCGGACGATATCTCCACTGATAACACCGTTTCTTCCACGCGCGTGGCTGATGCACGCATTACTTACTCCGGCACAGGCGCTTTTGCTGATGCGAGCCAGCCGGGATGGCTGAGTCGTTTCTTCGTTAGCCCTCTTTGGCCGTTCTGAAGGACATTATGATGATTAGAAAAGCCATCGTCTTTCTCGGATTGCTCGCCATTGGTGCTTCTGCCTATGCCGAGCGTCTGAAGGATGTCGCGACCATCCATGGTGTTCGTAGCAACCAGTTGATCGGCTACGGCCTGGTTGTCGGCTTGAACGGTAGCGGTGACCAGACCACCCAGACGCCGTTCACCGTGCAGACCTTCAACAACATGCTGGCCCAGTTCGGCATCAAGGTGCCGGCCGGTGGCAACATTCAGCTGAAGAACGTCGCGGCGGTGTCGATTCATGCCGAACTGCCACCGTTCGCCAAGCCGGGACAGACCATCGACATCACCGTCTCGTCTATCGGTAACGCCAAGAGCCTGCGTGGCGGCAGCCTGTTGATGGCGCCGCTGAAGGGTATCGACGGCAACGTCTACGCCATCGCCCAGGGCAACCTGGTGGTAGGAGGCTTCGATGCCGGTGGCGCCGATGGCTCGCGGATCACCGTCAATTCGCCGTCGGCTGGCCGGATCCCTGGTGGCGCGACGGTCGAACGGCCGGTGCCGAGCGGCTTCAATCAGGGCAATACACTGACGCTGAATCTCAACCGTCCGGACTTCACCACGGCCAAGAACATCGTCGATCAGATCAACGACCTGCTAGGTCCGGGTGTAGCGCAGGCGCTCGACGGCGGCTCGATCAGCGTGACCGCGCCGCTGGATCCGAGTCAGCGCGTGGACTACCTGTCGATTCTGGAAAATCTCGAAGTAGAGGTTGGCCAGGCCGTGGCCAAGGTCATCATCAATTCGCGTACCGGGACGATCGTGATCGGCCAGAACGTGCGGGTGCAGCCTGCCGCCGTTACCCACGGCAGCCTGACCGTCACCATCAGCGAAGATCCACAGGTGAGCCAGCCGGAGCCCTTCTCGGATGGTCAGACCGTCGTCGTACCCAACAGCAAGGTAAAAGCCGATCAGGAAGCCAAGCCGATGTTCAAGTTCGGCCCAGGTACCACGCTAGATGAGATCGTCCGGGCGGTGAATCAGGTGGGCGCTGCGCCCAGCGACCTGATGGCCATTCTTGAAGCACTGAAGCAGGCTGGCGCTCTGCAAGCCGACCTGATCGTGATTTAAGGGCAGGGATATGGAAAATCGTCTCGGAAGCGGAGCGCGCGGCCTCGACAGCGGCAGCTACAACGACCTCAATCGCCTCAGCCAGCTCAAGGTTGGCAAGGATCGGGACGGTGAGGAGAACGTGCGCAAGGTTGCGCAGGAGTTCGAGTCGTTGTTCCTCAACGAAATGCTCAAGTCGATGCGTTCGGCAACCGAAGTGCTGGCCAAGGACAACCCGCTGAACAGTCAGGCCAGCAAGCAATACCAGGATATGTATGACCAGCAGCTGTCTGTCAGTCTTTCGAAGGAAGGCGGCGGCATCGGGCTGGCGGACGTACTGGTGCGCCAGTTGAGCAAGCAGACCGAAACCGCGACACGCAACAATCCGTTTGCTCAGGTTGCGCAGACCGAAGGGGCCGCATGGCCGAGCAAGCCGGCCGCTGCCGTCGAGTCCGCACGAGATGATTCCCGGTTGCTGAATCAGCGTCGTCTTGCGTTACCAGGCCGGGCGATCGAGCGGCAAGTGGCAGATGTATCGGCGACTGCGCAGAAACCTGCCGCAGAAGGTGCGCAGCCTCTGGTCGACCTCGATTGGAAACCCGCCACGGCGTTCGTGCCCCCCAAGGACAAGCCGTTGGTCGTCAATGGTGTCGAGAAAAGTGCGCCCAACGCGCCGAGCAAGACGCGGTTCAATTCGTCCGAAGAGTTCATCGCCACCATGCTGCCCATGGCAGAGAAGGCGGCCGAACGCCTGGGCATCGAGCCGCGTTTCCTGGTCGCACAAGCTGCGCTGGAGACCGGCTGGGGTAAATCCATGATCCGTCAGAAGGACGGCAGCAACAGCCACAACCTGTTCGGCATCAAGGCGACCGGGTGGAAAGGGGAGTCGGCTACCGTGATGACCACCGAGTACGTCAACGGTACGGCAACCCGCGAGAGAGCGGGCTTCCGCGCCTACGATTCGTTCGAGCAGAGCTTCGACGACTTCGTCAGCCTGCTGGAAAACAACGACCGTTATCGGACCGCCATTCAGGTGGCGAGCAATACCGGCGATTCGGAACGCTTCGTCAAGGAGCTGCAGAAAGCCGGCTACGCCACCGACCCACAATACGCGCGCAAGATCAGCCAGATCGCCCGCAAGATGCAGACTTACCAGACCGTTGCCGACGCGAATTCGGTGCCCGCCATGCGGACCAGAGGCTAAATCATGGCTGACCTATTGAGCATTGGCCTTTCCGGCCTGTCTGCCAGCAAAACCCAACTTTCCATCACCGGACACAACATCACGAACGTCAACACGCCTGGCTATAGCCGCCAGGATGCGAGCCAGGCGACACGCTCGCCGCAGTTCAGCGGTGCCGGTTACATTGGATCGGGTACCTCGCTGGTAGACGTGCGTCGCTCCTACAGCGAATTCCTCACCAGCCAGCTGCGTAGCAGCACATCGCTGAACAGTGATGTCAAGGCTTACAAAAGCCAGATCGATCAGCTCGATTCATTGCTGGCTGGCACCACCACCGGTATCACGCCTTCGCTGCAAAAGTTTTTCTCGGCCTTGCAGACAGCTGCCGAGGACCCGGCGAATATCCCGGCGCGTCAGCTGGTGCTGGCGGAGGCTGAGGGATTGGCGCGGCGTTTCAATACCGTATACGACCGACTTTCCGAGCAGAACAGTTTCACCAACAAGCAGATGTCCGCTGTCACCGATCAGGTGAATCGTCTGGCAGGCAGCATCGGTAGCCTCAACGAGGCTATTGCCATCGCTGCGGCCAATGGTAAGCAGCCGAACGATCTGCTCGACGCTCGCGATGAGGCTGTTCGGCAGTTGTCGGGCTACATCGGCGTGACGGTTGTTCCTCAGGATGACAGTAGCTTCAACGTATTCATCGGCAGCGGCCAGCCGCTGGTCGTGGGCAGTACGGTAGCCAAGCTGGAGGTCGTGCCAGGGCAGGGCGACCCGAACCGTCATGAAGTGCAGTTCATCAGCGGTGGCTCGCGGCAGGGCATCACCTCGCAGATTACCGGCGGCGAACTCGGCGGCCTGATTCGCTATCGCGAGGAAGTGCTGGATTCGACCATGAATTCCCTGGGGCGCCTTTCGCTGGCCGTCAGTGATCAGGTAAATACTCAGCTGGGGCAGGGGCTGGATCTGAAAGGTAACGTAGGCGTAGATCTGTTCAAGGACATCAATTCGGCGGATCTAGTCGATAAACGCAGCTTCCCGACGGGAATCGATGTAAGTATCACCGACGCTTCCAAGCTGACTGCCAGCGACTATCAAGTGGAGTTCGTCTCGGCAGGTACGTTTCGTATTCGTCCGTCCGGTGGAGCCTGGTTGGCCGGTACCCATCCGGTTGACTCGCCAATCGCCGAGCTGGGCTTCAGCATCTCTGTACCCGCTGACCCGAGCGTTACCAGCTACACGGTGATGCCTACCCGGCGAGCTGCAAGTGGTATTGCCATAGACCTTGATCAGGCCGATCAGCTAGCTTTCGCGGCCCCAATGCGCGCAGAGAGCGAGTTGCAGAATGGTGGTACCGGGGTCATTGGTCAGCCGGACTTGATCGCTGGCCCGTCACCTATCGACAAGACGGTACTTGGCGCGGCAAATCTTTCCTTTGATGTAACTCTGAGTCCCGATGGCAAGAGCTATTCACTCAGTGACCCGCTTCCGGCCAACTGGTCTTATGTGGATGCGGCCGGGAATGCAGTAACCCCAGCGCCATCTTTTGTCTCTGGCAGTACCAACACCGTTAACCTCGCCTACACGTCAGGCGGCGAGACCTACAGGTTCCAGCTCTCCCTCGGGGGGAGACCGCAGACTGGAGATGGCTTCTCTCTGAGCTTCAACAGCAGCGGGGTGTCCGATAATCGGAATGCTTTGAAACTGGTCGACCTGCAGAGCAAACAAACCGTCGGGGTTACCGTTGACGCTACGGGCAAAACCATCTCCGGCGCTAGTTTTACCGATGGCTACGGCGAACTGGTCGAGCGTGTCGGTACGCTGACGGCACAGGCACGGATGGATAGCGAGGCAACGGGCTCGATTCTCAAGCAGGCTACGGACAACCGCGATTCACTCTCGGCTGTGAACCTGGACGAGGAAGCCGCCAACCTGATCAAGTTCGAGCAGTACTACAACGCTTCGGCCCAGATCATTCAAGTTGCCCGCTCCTTGTTCGATACATTGATCAGCTCCTTCAGGTAATAGGTCGCCTTATGCGCATTTCCACCCTGCAAGCATTCAATAACGGCGTCGCCGGACTGCAGCGCAACTACGCCAATGCGACCCGCACTCAGGAGCAGATCAGTACCGGCAATCGCATCCTTACGCCGGCCGACGACCCGGTTGCGTCGGTGCGTTTGCTCCAGCTGGACCAGCAGCAGAACGTCCTGAGCCAGTACAACTCCAACCTGACTGCGGCGAAGAACAGCCTTACCCAAGAGGAGGTGACGCTCAACTCGGTTAATACCGTTCTGCAGCGAGTGCGAGAGCTTGCCGTACAGGCGGGCAATGGTGGCCTGAGTGCGGAAGACCGGAAGTCGATTGCAGCCGAGCTGACTGAACGCGAGGACGAGCTGCTGTCACTGATGAACACCCGCAATGCCCGCGGCGAGTACCTGTTCTCTGGCTTTCAGGGTAAGACTCAGCCGTTCGTTCGTTCAGGGGACGGTAGCTATAGCTATCAGGGAGACGAGGGGCAGCGGAAGTTGCAGATTGCGAGCTCGCTCAGCATTCCGATTAGCGACAGTGGCAAATCCATTTTCGAGGCTGTCACTAACGCTGCACGCTTGGGGGAGCCAAGCTCTAGCCTGGCGCCGCCAGGACCTGGGTCAAACCTGAAGTTCTCGCAAGCTCAGGTAACTGATGAGGTTGCGTTTGCAGACAGGAGTCCGCTGACGATCACTTTCAACGCGTCAGGCCCTGGTTTCGTTGTAACCGACAGCAACAATGTTGAGGTGGGTAAAGGGGTTTTGAATGACGATCCTGATATTGAAACCAAGGTGGTGGCGGGTGGCGTGACGCTTTTTATCAGTGGTACCCCGACGGCAGGTGAAGCAGTAACTATTCCTGAGAGCGGCAATGCTAAACAAGGCATCCTCGAAACCATCGCCGGGTTACGCAAAGCGCTTAATAGTTCTACCTCTACTGGCTCCGATATCCGCGACGCCGTGGCAGTAAGTCTCACCAACCTTGACCACGGCATGATCAGCGTCGACGCCGCTCGCGGCAACATCGGCGCGCGTCTGAACGTGATCGAAACAACGCAGACCGACAACGAGGACGTGGCTCTGGTTAACAAATCGGTCCAGGCCGAGCTGCGTGAGCTGGACTACGCAGAGGCGCTGTCCCGGCTGTCGTTCCAGACCGTCATCCTTGAGGCTACGCAGCAGAGCTATGTAAAGATCAGCGGCCTGAATCTGTTCAACGCCATGCGCTGAGCTTGACGAGGTTCGCAAATATGCAACCTCGTTTTTGACATCAGCTGGCAGGCGACTAGATTGGCTGACGCGGAGCAGGAAGTCCCGCGAACGAATACTTTGGTTTTCATAAGGACGTGATTATGCGTAAAGCTATTCTTGCCGCTGCGGCATTCGCCGTACTCTCCGGCTTTTCTTTCGGTGGCTATGCCGCCACTCAGGCACAACCTGCCCCGACAGCTGTGGCTGTCGCCCCGGCCCCAGTGAACCTCAATGCTGCCGATGCTGAGACGCTTTCCCGTGAGCTGAGAGGCATCGGTGAAACCAAGGCAAAAGCAATCATCGCTTATCGGGAAGAGCATGGCCCGTTCAGCTCGGTAGATGAGCTGCTCGAGGTAAAAGGCATCGGCTCGGCGACCCTCGACAAGATTCGTGGGCAGCTCAGCATTCAGTAAGGTTTTGGGAGGTCGATCGCAATGATCGACCTCTTTTTTGATTCTCACGTGGGATGTTCTTCCGTCAATTCCTAGGCCCCGGAAGTTCGAACGCCCTGTGTCGTCGTCAGTCAAAGTGCTTGTAAAGGCATTGACAATCCGTGGTTATGCACATTCGGAATAGATCGTGGCGTGTCCTACAGGCATGTTTCAATACAATTTCAGCATGATCGTAACCTATTGATTCTTAAGGCCTTAAGCGGCTGGATAAAAAAACACCGATCTGTTGGGCGGCCCCGTAAACAGGGCCTTAGCGGCAACCATCCATAAACTGTTCACAAGGTTATCCACAGCTTCGGTGGATAACATTCACGAGGTCAGGGATGACGCAGGCTGGAGGCAACCCAGATGAAGGCTCCCTTGCGGATTCCACGCTGACTCGGACACCCATTCCACGCACATCCGGACAGTGATTCCACGCTGATCCGGACACTCATTCCACGAGCATCCGGACACCGATTCCACGGCCATCCGGACACTTTCCAGGCAGGCAGCTACGCAGGATTTATTCACTACCATCGACCTCTTTTTCGAAGCAGAGAGGTCGTCGTGGAGCGTTTGTCCATGCGTAAAATCCGTGAGGTGTTGCGCCTCAAGTTCGATTGCGGGCTGTCTGTCCGTAAGATCTCCCGCAGTCTGGGCATAGGCCACAGCAGTGCCGGTGATTACCTCTGTCGCTTTGCCGCCAGCGGTCTAGCCTGGCCCTGCTCGTTGTCCGATTCCGAACTGGAACAGCAACTGTTCCCACTGGCCCCTGCGGTGCCCAGTGAGCAGCGGCCACTGCCTGATTGGTCTTGGGTGCACGCCGAGCTGCGTCGCCCCGGCGTGACCCTGGCGCTGCTCTGGCAGGAGTATCGCCTGAGCCAGCCGCAGGGTTTTCAGTACAGCTGGTTCTGCGAGCACTACCGGGCCTGGCAGGGCAAGCTGGACGTGGTGATGCGCCAGGAACATCGCGTCGGCGAGAAGTTGTTCGTCGACTACGCCGGGCAGACGGTGCCGGTGATCGACCGGCACAGCGGCGAGATCCGCCAGGCGCAGGTGTTCGTCGCGGTGCTCGGCGCCTCCAGCTACACCTTCGCCGAAGCCACCTGGTCGCAGCAGCTGCCGGACTGGC
>NZ_JACXXG010000021.1 GCF_014764705.1 Stutzerimonas kunmingensis | reverse complement strand
CTGGAAAGGCGTGTTCGCTCGGTCATGAGACGATTGCAATTACGCCCTCAAAGAATCCGTTCTTATTTCCGGCATCCACGTATCGCCTACGCAGCATGATTTGGTGTATTTGATTGCCGGGTTAATACTACAGCCCGGACCTGAACGAGATCCGTGCATTCATCGAATACCCGCTGAGCATCCTGTAACCCAGGCGCTCGGACCATTCGATGCAAACGGAGCCCGGCGAAAGCCGGGCTCTTTCGTTTCGCCGCACATCCAGCGCGGCGCCCCGTCCTGTACGCCGCAATGCGCGCGCCGTACAATGCCGAGCCAAATTCCAGCCTCTTCTGCAAGGACACAACGGCCACATGCGCACCAGTCAGTTCCTGCTCTCGACCCTCAAAGAAACCCCATCCGATGCAGTGGTCATCAGTCACCAACTGATGCTGCGTGCCGGGATGATTCGCAAGCTGGCGTCCGGTCTCTACACCTGGATGCCGATGGGGCTGCGTGCGCTGCGAAAGGCCGAGGCCATCGTTCGCGAGGAAATGAACAAGGCAGGCGCCCTGGAAGTACTGATGCCGGCCATTCAGCCAGCCGAGCTCTGGCAGGAGTCCGGCCGCTGGGAGCAGTACGGCCCGGAGCTGCTGCGTCTGAAGGACCGCCACAATCGCGAATTCTGTGTCGGCCCGACCCACGAAGAGGTCATCACCGACCTGGCACGCAACGAGCTTCACAGCTACAAGCAGCTGCCGATCAACTTCTATCAGATCCAGACCAAGTTCCGCGACGAAATCCGTCCGCGCTTCGGCCTCATGCGCGGCCGCGAGTTCCTGATGAAGGACGCCTACTCCTTCCACCTGTCCCAGGAATCGCTGCAGGAAACCTACGACCGCATGCACGAGGCGTACTGCAATGTCTTCACTCGCCTCGGGCTCGACTTCCGTCCGGTGCAAGCCGACACCGGCTCCATCGGCGGAACCGGCTCGCACGAGTTCCACGTACTGGCTGAGTCTGGCGAAGACGACATCGCGTTCAGCGACACCTCCGACTACGCCGCCAACATCGAGAAGGCCGAAGCCATTCCGCGCGAAACCGATCGTGCGGCACCAAGCGAAGAAATGCGCCTGGTAGACACACCGAATGCCAAGACGATCATCGAACTCGTCGAGCAGTTCGGCCTCGCCATCGAGAAAACGGTAAAAACGCTGGTCGTTCATGGCGTCGAAGAAGGCCAACTGATCGCCCTCATCGTACGCGGCGACCACGAACTCAACGAGATCAAGGCCGCCAACCTGGAGCAGGTTGCCAGCCCGCTGGTATTCGCCTCGGAAGCGGAAATCCGTACTGCCATTGGCGCGGGTCCCGGCTCGCTGGGCCCACTGAACCTGACGATTCCCTGTGTGATCGACCGTTCTGTCGCGCTGATGAGCGATTTTGGTGCCGGCGCCAACGTCGACGACAAGCACTACTTCGGCCTGAACTGGGAGCGGGACCTGCCGCTACCGCAGATCGCCGATCTGCGTAATGTGGTTGCCGGTGATCCGAGCCCGGACGGACAGGGGAATCTGGTAATCAAACGCGGTATCGAGGTCGGCCATATCTTCCAGCTGGGCACCAAGTACAGCGAGGCGATGAACTGCCGGGTGATGGGCGAGAACGGCAAACCGGCCACTCTGATCATGGGCTGCTACGGCATCGGCGTATCCCGCGTGGTTGCCGCGGCGATCGAGCAGAACTACGACGACCGCGGCATTCTCTGGCCAGATGCGCTCGCGCCTTTCCAGATCGCCCTGGTACCGATGAAGTACGAAAATGAAGCGGTTCGTGAGGCTACCGACCGACTCTACGCCGAACTCACCGCAGCAGGTTACGAAGTGCTGCTCGACGATCGTGACAAAAAGACCAGCCCCGGCGTCAAATTCGCCGACATGGAGCTGATCGGCATCCCGCACCGCATTGTCATCAGTGATCGCGGGCTGGCCGACGGCACCCTGGAATACAAGCACCGCCGCGACGCGCAGCCTCAGCCAGTCGCGACTGCTGACATCCTGTCCTTCATCAACTCGCGTGCTCATCGCTGATCGGAAATCATGCTCAACCGACGTTTTGTCGTTTCAACCAGCGCCGCGCTTTGCGCGGCGTTGCTACTTGGCGGCTGCGCCAATCACTTGCCGCAGCGCAGCGAGCACGAGGCGCGTGTCGAGCGCAAACTGCTCGACCACAGCCTACGCATCGAACTCGGTGAACCCCAGGTGCTCGAACTGCCGCAGCGGCGTATCCGAGTGCAAGAGCAGATGACATTCGAAGTCACCGATTTTGAAGTAACCCGCCGTTACGATCGCTATACGCCTTACCAGCCCTGGCGAGAGCTGTACGAGATTCCGCTGGGCGTCGTCGCAGTGGTCGCCGGCGTAGGCGCAAACGTGCTCAACGTGGTGATGCTAGGCAACATGCCAGAGAGCGCGACTCGCGACTGGATCAGCTACGGCTTCGCCGGCATCAACCCGTTCATGAACGCCGAGTCCAATGGCCGCTCGCAGCAGAACCTGGCCAGCCTCGACGAGCAACGCCGGGATGCGCGGCTCGAGTACACCAGCCTGCCTTGGGCGGAGCGTCCGGTGCTCGTCAGCGCCGGTCCGCACACTCACGAGCTGTCGACCGATCGTCACGGCGTCTTGCGCCTGAATCTTCTCGACGGGCCGTTCGCTGATCAGGACGTCACGCAGATCGGCAAGTTGCAGCTGTCGGTTGAGGATGAACAGGATGGCACCCGGGCCGAGGCCACGCTGTTGGTCAGTCACAAGCTGCGCGGCAAGCTGCAAGAAGCTCACAACCTGATCTTCGATGACCTGGAAGGCGACGACGTCGCGCAATGGGTGCATCGCGTCCGGCGCCTGTCCGAACTTGGTCTGGAAGAAGAAGCCAGCGAACTGGAGCAGAGCCTGATCGAGCTGACGCGCAACGATCCCGAACTGCAACAGCACTTTCTGCAAAATCTGATCGAAGGCAGCAACGGAAACTGAAGCCGATGAAGACGCCTGCTCTTCTTCTCGCATTGCTGCTGGTGAGCGCCCTGCCGGCAGCAGCCAATATCCGTCAAGCGCCCGAACCCGAACTCCGCGACCTCATGCAGAGGACAGTCGCTGAGGCGGACAGCTTTCAGGATCGCTTCGATGCAGAGGTCTGGCTGGTCGACATGTCCGGCCGACTCAAGCGCTACATCCCCGATGCCGAAGAGCGGCTGTCACTGCTCCGGCTGGTGCATCGCGAGGCGAGCAAGGCGGGCCTGAAGCCGGAACTGGTGTTGGCGCTGATCCATGCCGAAAGCCTATTCGACCGATTTGCAATCTCCAGCGTTGGCGCACAGGGCATGATGCAGGTGATGCCATTCTGGAAAGCGGAACTGGGTCGACCGCAAGACAACCTCACCGACAACGCCACCAATCTTCGCTATGGCTGCACCATCCTCAGCTATTACCTGAACAAGGAAAATGGCGACATCAACCGGGCGCTCGCGCGCTACAACGGCAGCCTCGGGCAGAATCGCTATCCGGCCAAGGTGATCGGCTTCTGGCAGGATTTCTGGTACGTCAAACCCTGAGTCACTAGACGGGCCACCCCGGGCTACTCGCCCTTCAGCCGCGCCAGATGCACAAGGATGCCCTCGGCAGTCTGTTCGCCAACCAGGCGCTTGCGCACCTTCCCCTGGTCGTCAACCAGATAGGTCACCGGCAGCACCTCGCTACGCGGCAATTGCAGACGCTCGGCGGGATCATCACTGAGCACGCGAAAGTCGATACCCAGCGCCTTGGCGGCCTGAGCGAGCTCTTCGCCGCGCAACTCGTCGAAGTTCACACCCAACACTGCCAGTCCCTGCTCGGTTTCGGCCAAGGCGTTCAGCTCCGGAATCTCGGTGCGGCAGGGACCGCACCATTCGGCCCAGTAATTGATCAGCAGCCACTGCCCCTGCAGCTGTGCCGCAGTTACTTCACGCCCGTGCTGGTCGATCCCCCAATCCTTTTCGCAGGCAGACAGGAACAGGCAGCTCAGCAGGAGCAGCAACGAGGCGATCGGTTTGGTCATGGTGCTTATTCCTTAACGTATACGGCCCGAGGATACCGCTGCGTTGCAGTCAAGGCACGCCTGGGACGACCCGATCCTGACGCAGACCGTGGCGGCGCCAAGTAACCGTCGCGCTTTTCGCCGTTATGCGAGTCCGATCACGCGTGGCGGCGCTCAAGTGCACAGTTTTGTCGGACCTGCACTGCCTATAATTCCGCACCCACCACCGTATGCCAGTAGCGAAGCCATGTCCCAACTCCACGACAAACTGATCGGCACCGTACCCTCACGCATCGTCGAGCAAGCCGCCATCGCCCTCACTACCTATGACGGGCGCGTAGCTGAATTCAATGTCGCCAGCTGGTTGCAGCTGCAGGGACACGCAGGGCTCATGGTGTCTCTCGTCGCCAAATATCGTGATGGACAGCAGCAGCGAGAAGCGATCATTGATCACGGACGCACCGATGGCGCAGGCAAGATCCTGCTGTCCGGCGTCGCGCGGCTACCGGTCCGACACAAGATCGAGGAGTTGCAGATTCACCTGCGTCCTGCCGCCACGGTAGCTGCAATCACCGTCGAAGAGCTGTTCGCTCACCCGGTCGAGCCCGTAGCTGCCGAAATGAAAGCCGTCCAGGCCTGATTCAGCCGCTGACCTTTTTCGGCTCCAACTGCTTGCTTGCCAAAGCGGCGTGCGGCGCGCCGGTTGGAGCATCATCCCTGACGACCAGCGATTCCGGCCATTGCCTAAAGCGAAGACCGGTAAGGCGATTCAATGCCTCGAGCGCCGCGTCTGGCGCTCTCTGGTGCAAATACAGAATGGTGCCGCGCTTGCCGTCCATTACGTCTTCCCCTCAACTACTCCGAGCCATAGCCAGAAGCGTGCCATCACCTCGAAAACGCCGTCATGGCCTGTACGTACGCATCTGATCGCTCGAACAACCTGCCACCGAGCGCAGCGCCTCCACGTAAACACTCCCTTACTGACGATTTTTGTCACCGCCCGATTGCAACCAGTCGGCCAGGCTGCCACTGAACAGGCTGGCCTGTTCCTGCTGCAGTAGCTCCAGTGACTGGCGCAAAGTCGGATACCAGGGTTCGTTCAGCTGCTCGGGCAACGTTACGCGCGCTGACAGTGGCCACGGGTTGCAGCGCAATAGTTTATCCAGACTGTAGTGATTCAGATCTCGACAAAGCACCCAGCCCCCGGAACCCGTCCGACAGACCAGCTGTTCCTGTTCGAAGAAGCCGAGTATGTCGTCCCACTCATCCTCGGGAAGACGCAGACCGGCCCTGTGCAGATCACGCAGGCGCAGCTCCCGTCCCTCCTGCTGACGCTGGTGCAGGTTGCGCAGCAGCATCAGCATGACCAGCAGGCGTGGCAGCGGCCGACGGCGCCATTGCTGCGACGACGACAGGCCGCAGACCAGCTCGGCGCCGAACAGCACGATCATCCAGGACAGATAGACCCATAACAGAAACAGCGGGACAGCCGCGAAAGCGCCGTAGATCAGCTGATAGCTCGGGAAATAGCTGACGTACAGGCCGAACAGCTGCTTGGCCGCCTCGAACAACACTGCGGTGAATACACCACCCACCAACGCATGCCGTAACGGGACACGGGTATTGGGCACCGCGGCGTAGATCAGGGTGAAGGCCGCCACGCTGAGCAGCAATGGCATGACCTTGATCAGCGTGCCGACGCCAATGAGCGCGTACGGCCCCGAGATCAGCGAAAGCGAGGCGATGTAGGTACTGGTGGCGAACCCTGCGCCGAGCAGCAGCGGCCCGAGGCTGAGAATCGCCCAATACAGCAGAAAACTGGACACCCCCCGTCGTGGCTGTCGTACGCGCCAAATGGTATTGAAGGCCTTCTCGATGGTCAGCAGCATCATCAACGCGGTAGCCATGAGAAACCCGACCCCGAACCAGGTGAGTTGCCGCGCCTGGCTGGTGAACGCGAGCAGATACTCCTGAATGGTCGCGCCAGTCGACGGGATGAAGTTGTTGAATATGTAGAACTGGATCTGCTCGCCAACACCTTTGAAAGCGGGAATCGCCGACAGCATGGCGAACGTGACCGTCATCATCGGCACCACGGCGAACAGCGTTGTATAGGTCAAGGCCGCCGCGCTATGCGGACCTTGATCGGACAAAAAGCGCCGGACCAGGAAGCGACCGAACTCGAGGGCATTGTCGATGCGCTGATGCATCCCTTCTCCTTGCTACCGCTGCCTTGAGCCATTGGCTCGACAGCGCTCATCGTCAAAAGACCCGGACAGACCGACAGCCCGCCCGGATCACACGCGCTGCACATTTCGGCGAGCGCCTCGTTGAGGGTTAGAATGGCCACCTCATCCGGCGAGACGCAACCACAAATGACCGAACTCACGCTGTATCACAACCCTCGCTGCTCCAAATCGCGCGGCGCCCTGGAGCTGCTTGAAGCCCGCGGTCTGGCGCCCGAAATCGTGCGCTACCTGGAAACGCCCCCCACCGCAGCCCAACTCTGTGCTCTGCTGGACAAGCTGGGGCTCACCGCCCGGCAACTGCTGCGTACAGGCGAAGAAGAGTACAAAAGCCTCGACCTGGCCAATCCTGAACTCAGCGAAGCAGAACTGATCGACGCCATGATCGAGCACCCTCGCCTGATCGAACGCCCGATCCTGGTCGCGGGCAACAAGGCGATCATCGGCCGCCCGCCGGAAAAAGTGCTGGAGATCTTGCCGTGAGCACGCCCTACATTCTGGTGCTGTACTACAGCCGCCACGGCGCTACAGCCGAAATGGCCAGACAAATTGCTCGCGGCGTGGAAATGGCTGGGCTGGAAGCGCGTCTGCGCACTGTACCTGCCGTGTCCACCGAGTGCGAAGCGGTCGCGCCCACCATTCCCGACGCCGGTGCACTGTATGCGACCCTCGAAGACCTGAAGAATTGCGCCGGCCTTGCGCTAGGTAGCCCCACTCGCTTCGGCAATATGGCGGCCCCCCTGAAATACTTCCTCGACGGCACCAGCGGCCTGTGGCTGACCGGCGAGTTGGTCGGCAAGCCAGCCGGCGTGTTCACCTCGACCTCCAGCTTGCACGGCGGACAGGAAAGCACGCTGCTGTCGATGCTGCTGCCGCTGCTGCACCACGGAATGCTGGTGCTCGGCCTGCCTTACAGCGAGAACGGGCTGCTGGAAACCCGCGGTGGTGGCACGCCTTACGGCCCTAGTCACCATGCCGGTGCGGACGGCAAGCGTTTGCTCGACGAACATGAAATCGCCCTCTGCCGCGCCCTCGGGCAGCGCCTGGCACACACGGCACAGCGGCTGGAGATGTCCCTTGGCTAAGAAGCGTAAACCGCTGCCATCACTGGAGTGGCTGACCCCGCGGGTCAAATCCAGCCGAGCGATAAGCCTTGCCAGCTTCATCGGCCTCGCAGTGCTACTGGTCGTCTGGAACCTGGCCTTTGCCGACCTGCACGGAGCCAGAACCTGGGTTGTCGTCAGCATCCAGCTCATTCCACTATTGCTGGTTGCACCAGGGATGATCGCTGGCAGCCCGAGGGCGCACGCCTGGCTCTGCTTTATCGTCAACCTGTACTTCATTCAGGGCGTGCTCGCGGCGATCGACCCGGCGCGGATGATCTACGGCCTGCTGGAGGCCGGACTGAGCCTGACATTGTTCATCGCGGCGCTGCTCTACACCCGCTGGAGCTATCAGTACGAACGCAAGGCCGCGGGCGAGGCGTGAGGGCAGCTGATCACGGCGAAAAACTGCTTCAGTGTTTTCGCCGACGTCGCCTAGTGGCCTGTGCGGTGAGTTGGTTGAGGCAAGTTCGGATGAACGTGGCTGCGAGACAAGGCGCTACGACGAGCCATAGCGGGGCTATGGTAAGAAACAGCAACGCAGTATCGGGGCCATGGGCGCCGAAATTGACCAGCGGAACTTACCAAGCAGGCCACAAGCTACCAGCCGAGCGTTTCCTTGAGGAAAGGGATGGTCAGTTTGCGCTGCGCCTGCAGCGAGGCCTGATCCAGCTGATCGAGCAACTCGAACAGCGCGTTCATGCTGCGTGAGCCACGGGTCAGGATGAAACGACCAACGTCATCCGGCAGATTCAGCCCACGACGCGAGGCTCGCAGCTGCAGGGCGCGTAGCTTGTCCTCGTCGGACAGCTGTTGCAGCTGGAAAACCAGCGCCAGACTCAAACGAGATTTGAGGTCGGGCAGCGCGATCGACAACTCGCGCGGCGAGGCGTCCGCCGCCAGCAATAACCGTCGGCCGGCGTCACGCAGGCGGTTGAACAGATGGAACAACGCCTCCTCCCATACCGCGTCCCCGGCCACCGCATCGAGATCGTCCAGGCAGACCAGCTCGCTCTGCTCGAGGTTGTCGAGCAAGGCCGGACCATATTCGGCCACTTCCGCCAACGGCAGATAGACAGCCAACTCTCCGCGCTCCTCCACCCGCAGGCAGGCAGCTTGCAGCAGATGACTACGACCGACACCGGCCTGCCCCCAGAGATAGATCAACTCATCGGACCAGCCCGCAGCAGGCGAACACAGCCGCTCGACATAGCCGAGTGCGGCTGCATTGGCGCCAGGGTAGAAGTTGGCGAAGGTGGCGTCGTCGCGCAGACGGACGCCCAGGGGGAGCTGGATGGGTTTCATGGCTGGCTGGGTGGTTCGGCCGGTGCACCGGCGGGCTCGGCGTAAAGGTCCGAGAGTTTATAGAGATCGTGCACATGGCGCAGCAGAACCATGATCACCGCCGCCACCGGCAGTGCCAGCAGCACACCGGTAAAACCGAACAGCTGACCACCGGCGAGCACCGCAAAAATCACCGCCACCGGATGCAGCCCAATGCGGTCGCCGACCAGTAACGGCGTCAGCAGCATCCCCTCGAGCATCTGCCCTACCGTGAATACCGCCGCCACGCCCAGCAGCGGGTAAGGTGCCAGCCCGAACTGAAAGAGCACAGCGACCACCGCCGCACCGATGCCGACGACGAAGCCCATATAGGGCACGATGCTGGCGAGGCCGGCGAGGACGCCTATCAACAGCCCCAGTTCGAGCCCGACCAGCATGAGGCCGGACGCATAGATGATTGCCAATGCCAGCATGACCAGCAACTGGCCGCGGAGGAATGCGCCGATCACCTCATGGCACTCGCTCATCAGACGCACCACCATGCCCTCACCGCGGCGCGGCAGCAGGCTGCGCAGCTTGAGCATGATCAAATCCCAGTCGCGCATCAGATAGAAGCTCACCACCGGTATGAGCAGCAGGTTGCCGATCCATGCCAGCAGGGCCAGCCCCGACGCGGTGGCTCGGCTCAACACCACGCCGAGGACGTCAGTGGTGCTGCCCAGGTGTGCAGCGAATGCGGCCTTCAGCTGATCGAGACGCCAGAAATTGTCTTCCAGCCCGAACTGCGCCTGCACCCAGGGCAACGCCTGATGCTGCAACCAGTCCAGCGCCAGCGGCGCCAGCTGGTAGAGCTTCACCAGCTGCTTGCCGAGCATAGGCAGCAACACCAGCAACATCAGCAACATCAGCAGACTGAACAGGGCGAATACGACGATCACCCCCCAGGTACGCGAAAGCCCCCAGCGCTCCAGGCGATCGACCAGCGGATCTCCGAGATAGGCCAGCAGGATGCCGATGAGAAAAGGGGTGAGGATCGGCGTCAGCAGATATACCAGCCAGGCGCACAAGAGCACGCCTGCCAGCCAGAGCCAGCGGTTCGAATCGTTCATGGTCACTCTATGCCTTCCGTGCAGGACAGTCGCCGATATAGGAATTGCGTCATCACCAGCGGTAACGCATCACCGTGCCGCTCTCGGGCGACGCAGGCGCATTGTCGGGCTCGTCAACCACACCGCCCTCATCCATCGGCTGCCGTGCATCCAGCGGCGCTTCGTCTTCGGCGACTTCCTGCAAACGCGCCAGTGCCAGCTGAGCGCGCAACTGCTCCGGACTGGCGTTGACGCGATAGACCAGGCGATCACTTTCCACCCGCAGCAGGTTGCCACCAAAGGGTTCGAGCAAGCGATCCAGCTCCGCGAACCTCGCGACATCGGCCCCCAGGATCTCCAGGGTGATGTCCGACGCGGCGCCTGGCGCAACCACATAGCGTGGCGCCAGGTACTCACTGACGGACAGCATTACCGCGTCCGCCAGTCCCTCGAGGGTTTCCTCCTCAGCCTTGCCGTCGCGCTGCTCGTCGTCGAGCCAGACGTTCCACTGCGCCTGCCAGCGGGAATCGGCTTCTCGCGCATGGACCGCCAGCAGTACGTCGGCATCGTAGCGCTCGGACGCCTCGCCCAGCGTCTCCCGGCTGTTCGCGCCGAATGCGTCCGGCGTTGCCAGCAGCTGTTCGGACAGATCCGCCAGCGGCAGGCGCAACGGCAGGCCACGGTGCTGCGCGGCGGCACGCACTGGCGCTGCGCTGCGCTGATCGTCGCCAAGCAACTGGGTGCCCTCGACCCGCTCGTTCAGCCACCAGACCAGAAGCGTCGGCCGGTTCGCACCCCACAGCGACAAGCCGGCACTACGCAGGCTGCGCTCCGTGGTGCCTGGATCGAAGTCGACGACGATATGGTCATGCTCGTAACCATACTTGCTGATCAGTTGCTGCGGGTCCTTGCGCAGCTCAGCGACGGCCTCGCGCTTGCTTGCCTGCGCATCGCCGGTCAGGCGCAACAGCAAGGTATCGAAAGCCCGCTGCAACGCAGCTGCGCGCTCCTCGCTCTGCTCACCGGAAACAGGCTCTCGCACCTGATACAGACCCTTGAGCTGTTCGGCCTGACCGGGCAATGACGCCCCCAGCGCAAGGCACAGAATGAGTAAGCGGTAGACAAGGCGCATGATTGATTCTCGCAGGCCGCCGGACCCCGGGGCAGGAAGTAGAGGAAACAGGACGCTACACCTTAAACAGCCGGCCCAGAGCCGGCAACCGCCTACCTCACAGATGCCCGACTCAAAATGCGGCCCGCCCGCGCCATCGCAGCTGCCGGGATGGCCGCTGCGCGGCAAGCCTGATAAAATCGCGCGCTTTCCGCAGACCGGTTCCGGCGCTTGTACGAGCCCGGCATTCAGTACCCAGGCAAACGCGACGCAGGTGGATTCAGCCCCGGCGTCAACCGGCCACTCTGGTGACAACACCAGTCGCCGGAAACGATTAGCCCTGGCGTGGATGCAGCACCTGACCGGTCGACACCCGCACTCCTTTCACAGGTCCGGACTCTATGAGCAAGCAACCCTCCCTCAGCTACAAGGACGCTGGCGTCGATATCGATGCAGGCGAAGCGCTGGTCGAACGCATCAAAGGCGTGGCCAAGCGCACCGCACGACCTGAGGTAATGGGCGGCCTGGGCGGCTTCGGCGCCCTGTGCGAAATCCCGGCAGGCTACAAGCAGCCGGTGCTGGTATCCGGTACCGACGGTGTCGGCACCAAGCTGCGCCTGGCACTGAATCTGAACAAGCACGACAGCATCGGCCAGGATCTGGTCGCCATGTGCGTCAACGACCTGGTGGTCTGTGGCGCCGAGCCGCTGTTCTTCCTCGACTACTACGCCACCGGCAAGCTCAACGTCGACGTGGCCGCCACCGTGGTGACCGGCATCGGTGCCGGCTGCGAACTGGCCGGCTGTTCGCTGGTAGGCGGCGAAACCGCCGAGATGCCCGGCATGTACGAGGGTGAAGACTACGACCTGGCCGGCTTCTGCGTCGGCGTTGTGGAGAAGAGCGAGATCATCGACGGCTCGAAAGTCGCCGCGGGCGACGCGCTGATCGCCCTGCCCTCCTCCGGCCCGCACTCCAACGGCTACTCACTGATTCGCAAGATCCTCGAAGTGTCCGCCACCGACATCGAGAACACCCAGCTGGACGGCAAGCCGCTGGCCGACCTGCTGATGGCGCCGACGCGCATCTACGTCAAGCCGCTGCTCAAGCTAATCAAGGACACCAGTGCGGTCAAGGCCATGGCCCACATCACCGGCGGCGGCCTGCTCGACAACATCCCACGGGTACTGCCTGACAACGCCCAGGCGATCATCGACGTCGCCAGCTGGCAGCGCCCGGCAGTGTTCGACTTCCTGCAGGAAAAAGGCAACGTCGACGAACACGAAATGCACCGCGTGCTCAACTGTGGCGTCGGCATGGTCATCTGCGTCGCCCAGGATCAGGTCGAGCCGGCCCTGGCCAATCTGCGCGCATCCGGCGAATCGCCCTGGGTGATCGGTACGATCGCCACCGCGGCGCAAGATGCCGAACGAGTCCAGCTGAACAACCTGAAACAGCACTGATGACCGCAAGCTGCAATGTGGTGGTGCTGATTTCAGGGTCCGGCAGCAATCTGCAGGCGCTGATCGACAGCCAGGCCGAAGACAATCCGGCGCGTATCCGCGCCGTGATTTCCAACCGGGCCGATGCATTCGGCCTGACGCGGGCGCAAGACGCCGACATCCCCACAGCAGTGCTCGATCACAAGGCCTTCGATGGCCGTGATTCGTTCGACGCCGCACTGATGGAAGTAATCGACGAACATGCGCCGGATCTGGTCATCCTCGCCGGGTTCATGCGCATTCTCACGCCAGGCTTCGTCCGCCACTACCAGGGCCGCCTGCTGAACATCCATCCTTCGCTACTGCCCAAGTACAAGGGCCTTGATACCCATCGCAGAGCACTGGAAGCGGGCGACAGCGAACACGGTTGCAGCGTGCATTTTGTCACCGAGGAGCTGGACGGCGGCCCGGTCGCTATCCAGGCGGCACTGGCGGTGGAGCCTGGTGAAGACATCGAGCAGCTGACGCGGCGCGTGCATTCGGCCGAGCACCAGATCTACCCGCTGGCCATGCGCTGGTTCGCCGAAGGGCGCTTGCGCCTCGCCGAACAAGGCGCGATGCTGGACGACGTCAACCTGCCGGCCTCCGGCTATCAGATCAGAATCTAGGAGATACCATGCGTCGCGCTTTGCTGCTCGCTCTCGCCGTGCTGACCCTGCCGGTCCAAGCCCTGGAGCTCAAGCCCTTCTCCGCTAGCTACACCGCCGACTGGAAGCAGGTTCCGGTCAGTGGCACAGCTCAGCGCAGCCTCGAGCAGCTGGACGATGGCAACTGGAGGCTGGATTTCGAGGCCTCCATGCTGGTCGCCAGTCTCAACGAGCGCAGCACGTTCCGCACCGAGGGCGATACCTTCCTGCCACAGACCTATCGCCTCAAGCGCAGCGGCCTGGGCAAGGGCAAGCGTGTCGAGCACCGCTTCGACTGGGACAACAAGCAGGTCGAAGGCAGTGACCGGGGTGATCCGGTCAAGCTTCCGCTGCATCGCGGCTTGCTGGACAAATCCACCTACCAGCTGGCGCTGCAGCAGGAAGTCGCGGCCGGCAAGCAGAGCATGAGCTATCAGGTGGTCGATGGCGACGAGATCGAAACCTACGATTTCCGCGTACTGGGCGAAGACAAGGTCAGCACCAAAGCCGGCCAGGTCGATGCCATCAAGGTCGAGCGCGTGCGCGACCCAACGCAGAGCAAGCGTGAAACCATCCTCTGGTTCGCCAAGGACTGGGACTACCTGCTGGTCCGCCTGCATCAGGTCGAGACGGACGGCAAGGAATACCAGATCATGCTCGAAGAAGGCCGTGTCGGCGGCAAGACCGTCAAAGGCAACTGAGTCATCGCGGCGGGCCTTCGCGACCGCCGCCTCCCACCTGCTTCGAGTTTTCCAATGACCTCTTCACGCCCCCTGCTGATTGCACTGCTCCTGTCCCTGGCCGGTTGCCAGTCATTCTTCGCCGAGCGCCCTCCAGCCAAGGCAGCAACCGAACGCCTGCAAGGTGAAGTTCGACAAGTCGAGGGCCAGCTTCAGTTGCAGAGCTGCCAGGGGCAACGGACGTTGAAACTGCTGAGCCAAGACACCGGGTTGCAGGACGACGCGCAGGTGCTGCTAACCGATGATCAGGATGCACTGTTCGCCGACCTGCGTGGCACCCTCAGTCAGGCCGAACCGGACGGTACTGGCCAACTCACGTTGACCCGCATCTATCGCCTGCAGCGCGAAGGCCACGGCTGTGGCGAGGAGAACTTCAAGCAGATGATCCTGCGCGCCAGCGGTCATGAACCAGGCTGGATGCTGACCGTGACCACCCGCGGCATGCTGCTCGTTCGGCCGGGGCAATCACCGATCGCCCTGCCTTATCTGGAAGAGCAGCTTCCCGGTGGCCAGCTCAGTTTCACCAGCGAGGCCAACCAGCAGCGCCTTGACCTGTGGGTTGCACCGCAGCGCTGTGTCGACAGTGCCAGCGGCACGGTCAGCCACCTGAGCGCAGAGCTCCGTCTGGACGGCCAGACATTGCGCGGTTGCGCCTACTACGGTGGCGCACGCGACGACTGATCTCACGAATGCGGGGCGTTCGCCGCGCTCATCCTGAAAGAACTGCATCCATGAACAACGCCCTGAATCTGCTGCACCCATACCCCTTCGAGAAGCTGCGTGGCCTGCTCGCTGGCGCACAGCCGCCTGCCGACAAGCGTGCCATCGCGCTGTCGATTGGCGAGCCGAAGCATCGCTCGCCGGACTTCGTTGCCCAGGCTCTGGCGGACAACCTTGATCAGCTGGCGGTCTATCCGACCACACTCGGCATTCCGGCGCTGCGCGAAGCCATCGCGCGCTGGTGCGAGCGGCGCTTCGGCCTCGCCGCAGATGCACTGGACCCGGCGCAGCACGTGTTGCCGGTCAACGGTACGCGCGAGGCACTGTTCGCCTTCACCCAGGCCGTGGTGGATCGCTCAGCGGACGGTCTGGTGGTCAGCCCGAATCCGTTCTATCAGATCTACGAAGGCGCAGCCCTGCTCGCCGGCGCCACGCCTCATTACCTGCCATGCCTCGAGCAGAACGGCTTCAACCCGGACTTCGATGCCGTGCCGGTGGATGTCTGGCAGCGCTGCCAGATTCTCTTCCTCTGTTCTCCGGGCAACCCGACCGGTGCGCTGGTGCCGCTGGAGACGCTAAAAAAGCTGATCGCGCTGGCCGACCAGTACGACTTCGTCATTGCCGCCGACGAGTGCTACAGCGAGCTGTACTTCGACGAGGCTAATCCACCTGCGGGGCTGCTTACCGCCTGTGCAGCACTGGGCCGCACCGATTACAAGCGCTGCGTGGTGTTCCATAGCCTGTCGAAGCGCTCGAACCTGCCGGGGCTGCGTTCGGGCTTCGTCGCCGGTGATGCCGAGATCCTCAAGTCCTTCCTGCTCTACCGCACCTATCATGGCTGCGCCATGCCCGTGCAGACCCAGCTAGCGAGCATCGCTGCCTGGAACGACGAGATTCACGTGCGCGCCAACCGGGAGCTGTATCGCGCCAAGTTCGATGCCGTGCTGGAAATACTCGCGCCGGTCATGGACGTGCAACGCCCCGATGGTGGCTTTTATCTGTGGCCGAAAACGCCGATGGACGATCAACAGTTCACCCGCGAGCTGTTCGCCCGCGAGCATGTCACCGTGGTGCCGGGTTCCTACCTGTCGCGCGAAGTGGACGGCATGTCCCCCGGCGTCGGCCGCGTGCGTATGGCACTGGTTGCGCCGCTGGCCGAATGCATCGAGGCGGCGCAACGCATTCGCCACTTCATCGAAACGCTCTGATTGCGCACCGGGCGGTTTGGCCGCCCGGCTTGACGAGTTCAGGCAACGCCCGGCGGGATCGCATCCTTGCCATAGTCGCGCAGTTTTTCCAGATTCTCCGGCTTCATGTGCTCGGGTATGTCTGCGCCCTGATGCTCGTCGCGGGATGTGGGATTGGCGTTATCAAGCGCCTCCTCGGTACGCTCGTCGTGATCGCTCATATGCTGCCTCCTGTTCAGATGGCGTGTTCTTCCCAGATCAGCTCGCCTTCGTCGCTGACCTCTATAACTTTAGTCAAAGCTGCCTCGGCAATCGCGTCGGCTTCGGAGGCCAGGTCGTAGCGACGGCCATCTGCGATCTTGAATACGTGTACATGCTCGTCGCTGTCGCGCCGTTTGATGGCGATAACCGCTTCGAACGCATCCTCGGCAGGCACCGCCGAAGAAATCGCTTCGAAATTCTCGAAATGCTTGCGTGCCATTACTCGTCACCTCACCGTTGCGATTGTCATCAATGGACAACACCATCGGTGTAAAAGGTCGAGAGCCCTCGCCGAACGACGGCCCGGCGGCAAGTTCGAACGTTGGAAGGCACACGGAGAACCTGCCATGAACATGACTGAACACTACGTACAAAACGAGCCCAGCCGTACAGAGGTCGACGCCATGCAGGGGCCGCTGCTGCTGGAGTTCGGCACTACCTGGTGCGGCCACTGCCGAGCAGCTCAGCCACTACTGGCAAAGGCCCTGGCTGAGCGCAGCGGCATTTGTCATCTGAAGATCGAGGACGGCCCGGGCCGCCCGCTGGGACGCTCGTTTCGGGTCAAGCTCTGGCCGACCCTGATCCTGCTGAAGAATGGCCAGGAGCTCGCGCGCGTCGTGCGCCCGCTGAACGAGCAGGCGATCGAGCAGGCGCTAGGCGAGACGGGGAAGGGATGAGAGAGACAGTTCGCGAGCCACCTGCCGCGCAGCGCTCTTCGAGGCGAGAAGGCATGCTCGCCTCCATAGCCCGGCGAGGCGTGGCATAATCCGCCGTCCAGTTTTGCAGGAGTCTTGGAGAGTCGTTTATGTCCGAATCAGATCAGCGGTTGTGCCTATACGGAATCAAAGCCTGCGACACGATGAAAAAGGCCCGTACCTGGCTCGACGAACACGGACTGGACTACGACTTCCACGACTACAAGAGCGTCGGCATAGACCGCACCCACCTGGAAGCCTGGTGCAATGAACACGGCTGGCAGACCGTTCTCAACCGTGCAGGCACCACCTTCCGCAAGCTGGACGACGCTGCAAAGGCCGATCTTGACCAGGCCCGGGCCATCGAGCTGATGTTGGCCCAACCGTCGATGATCAAACGCCCTGTACTCGACTTGGGCGGTAAGACCCTGATTGGCTTCAAGCCCGATCGTTACGCTGCCGAAGTGGCAGCGCCGAACTGATAGCCGCCCAACAGACGGCGCGGCCGACAAAAAGGAAATTCTATGTCCGCAACCCTATTCAGCCTCGCCTTTGGCGTTGGCACCCAGAACCGTCAAGGCGACTGGCTGGAAGTCTTCTACGCACAGCCGCTGCTGCAACCTGCCGGCGAGCTGGTAGCTGCCGTCGCCCCGCTGCTCGGCTATGCCGGCGGCAATCAGGCAATCAGCATCACCACTACCCAGGCTGCACAGCTGGCCGATGCCCTGAAGCCGCTCGACGCTACCCAGTACGCGCTGCTGACCCGCCTGGCCGAAAGCCAGCGCCCGCTGGTCGCCACCCTGCTCGCCGAAGACGCGCCGCTTACCTCGACCCCCGAGGCCTACCTCAAGCTGCACCTGCTTTCACACCGGCTGGCCAAGCCGCATGGTCTGAACCTGACCGGCATCTTCCCGCTGCTGCCCAACGTCGCCTGGACCAACCAGGGCGCGGTGGACCTGAGCGAACTGGCCGAGCGCCAGCTGGAAGCACGCCTGAAGGGCGATCTGCTGGAAGTCTTCTCGGTGGACAAGTTCCCGAAGATGACCGATTACGTGGTCCCTGCCGGCGTGCGTATCGCCGACAGCGCGCGCATTCGCCTCGGTGCCTATGTGGGTGAAGGCACAACCGTGATGCATGAGGGCTTCATCAACTTCAACGCCGGTACCGCCGGCCCGGGCATGATCGAAGGCCGCGTCTCCGCTGGCGTGTTCGTCGGCAAGGGTTCGGACCTCGGCGGCGGCTGCTCGACCATGGGCACCCTGTCCGGTGGCGGCAACATCGTCATCTCCGTCGGTGAAGGCTGCCTGATCGGCGCGAATGCCGGCATCGGCATTCCGCTGGGCGACCGCAACACCGTGGAGTCGGGCCTGTACATCACGGCCGGCACCAAGGTCAGCCTGCTCGACGACGGCGATCAACTGGTCAAAGTGGTCAAGGCGCGCGAGCTGGCCGGCCAGAGCGACCTGCTGTTCCGTCGTAACTCGCAGACCGGCGCTGTGGAGTGCAAGACTCACAAGTCGGCCATCGAGCTGAACGAGGCGCTGCACGCGCATAACTGAGCAGGAGCAGCGGCAAGCTGCGAGCCATGAGCGCCTGCCTTGCCGCATCCCCTGCAGCTGGAGGTTTGCCGCTTATGGCCCTGTTTTCTCCCTGGCGTGCCGACTTCCCTGCCCTGGCGGTGCTCGAAGCGCAAGGCCAGACCTATCTCGACAGCGCCGCCACGGCACAGAAGCCGCAGGCGCTGATCGATGCTCTCGGCGGCTACTACACCTGCGGCGCCGCCAATGTGCACCGCGCCCAGCACCAGCCCGCCGAACGTGCGACTCGCGCTTACGAAGACTCGCGCATCAAGGTGGCGAAATGGCTGAACGCGGCTTCGCCCACTGAAATCGTATTCACCCGCGGCGCGACGGAAGCGCTGAATCTGCTCGCCTACGGACTGGAACATCTGATCGGAGCCGGTGACGAGATCGTCATCAGCGCCCTCGAACATCACGCCAACCTGCTGCCCTGGCAACAGCTGGCCAAACGGCGCAACGCCAGGCTTCAGGTGCTACCGATCGATACCGCCGGGCGCATCGACCTGGCCGCAGCTGCCGCGCTGGTCGGGCCGCGTACCCGACTGCTGGCGGTGAGTCAGCTGTCCAACGTGCTGGGTGGCTGGCAACCGCTGGACGACCTGCTGCACCTGGCCAAGACCCAAGGTGCGCTGACCATCGTCGACGGCGCGCAGGGCGTGGTGCACGGCCGTCACGACATGACCACGCTGGGTTGCGATTTCTACGTGCTCTCCAGCCATAAGCTCTACGGGCCGGATGGCGTCGGCGTACTGTACGGCCGCGGCGAATCGCTGCTGCAGCTGCGTCACTGGCAGTTCGGCGGCGAGATGGTGCGCATCGCCGATTATCAACACGCCGAGTTCCATGCCGCGCCCCTGGGCTTCGAGGCCGGCACGCCGCCGATCTCCGGCGTCATCGGTCTCGGCGCCACGCTGGACTATCTGGCTGGGCTCGACGTTGCGGCGGTCGAGCTTCACGAGCGGGCATTGCACGACCAGCTGCTCGCCGGGCTTGCCGCACGCAACGGCGTTCGCCTGCTCGGCTCGCCGCAGGTTGCGCTGGCCAGCTTCGTTGTCGAAGGCGTGCATCATTCCGACCTGGGGCATCTGCTCACCGAACAGGGCATCGCGGTGCGCAGCGGCAATCACTGCGCCATGCCGCTGATGAAACACCTTGGTCTGGATGGCGCGACACGCGTCTCGCTCGGGCTGTACAACGACAGTGCCGACCTCGAGCGCTTCTTTAGCGCCCTCGATCAGGCCCTGGAGTTACTGCGATGAGCGACTTGCCGCAAGCCGCTGGCGAAGCGCTGGAGGCATTCAGCCAGGCGGCCGGCTGGGAGCAGCGCGCACGTTTGCTGATGCAATGGGGTGAGCGGCTGGCACCGTTGGATGAAGATGAACGCAGCGAAACGAATCAGGTATCGGGCTGCGAAAGTCGCGTGTGGCTGGTCGGCGAACGACAGGACGGCTGCTGGCATTTTCGCGCCGCCAGTGATGCCCGGCTCATCCGCGGCCTGCTGGCGGTACTGCTGGCAAGAGTCAACGGCCTGGAAGCTGCCGATCTGGCCGAAGTGGACATGGCCGACTGGTACGCCCGTCTTGGCCTTTCGCGGCAATTGTCGCCTTCGCGCAGCAATGGCATGAATGCCGTGCTGCAGCGAATGTGTGAGCTGACCGGCTGAGCCGGCCAGGGCGAATCAGCGCTTGCGCAGGATCACGCTGCCGATCGAGTAGCCCGCACCGAACGAGCTGAGCACACCGAGGCTGCCGCTGGGCAGGTCGTCCTGGTGCTTGTGGAAGGCGATCACCGAGCCGGCCGAACTGGTATTGGCGTAGGTATCGAGGATCACCGGCGCCTCTTCCTCGGTGGCGTCGCGGCCCAGCAGGCGGCGCACGATCAGGTGGTTCATGTTCAGGTTGGCCTGGTGCAGCCAGAAACGCTTCACCGATTCCACAGCGATGTCGTTCTCCGCCAGGTGCTCACCGATCAGCTCCGCCACCATCGGACAGACTTCCTTGAACACCTTGCGACCTTCCTGGATGAACAGCTTGTCCGGATCGTTCATGTGCTCTTCGGCAGCACGGTTGAGAAAGCCGAAGTTGTTGCGGATGTTGTTGGAAAACTCGGTCACCAGCTTGGTACTGATGACGTCCCACTGCTGCGCCGAGGTCGCCAGATCTTCGCGCTCGATGATTACCGCGGTGCAGGCGTCGCCGAAGATGAAATGGCTGTCGCGGTCGCGGAAGTTCATATGCCCGGTACAGATCTCGGGGTTGACCATCAGGATCGCGCGCGCCTGGCCCAGCTTGATGCTGTTGACCGCGTTCTGGATGCCGAACGTGGCCGACGAGCACGCCACGTTCATGTCGAAGCCGAAACCCTTGATCCCCAGTGCCGCCTGCACTTCGATGGCGACTGCCGGATAGGCGCGCTGCAGGTTGGAGCAGGCGACGATCACGCCGTCGATGTCCGCGGCGGTCTTGCCGGCGCGGGCCAGCGCTTCTTCGGCTGCCTTGACCGACATCTCGCAGAGAATCGACCACTCGTCATTGCTGCGCTCGGGAATGCGCGGAACCATGCGCTCGGGATCGAGGATGCCGGCCTTGTCGGTAACGTAGCGGCTCTTGATGCCGGAAGCCTTTTCGATGAAGGCGGAGCTGGACTCGGGCAGCGGCTGGATCTCGCCGGCCTCGATGGCAGCGGCATTCTCGCTGTTGAAGCGATGAACGTAGGTGTTGAAGGACTCCACTAGTTCATCGTTGGAAATGCTGTTGGCAGGGGTATAAAGGCCGGTACCGCTGATGACGACGTTATACACGGTCGTTCCTCTCGAATGGCTTGATCGTTTCTGACGTTGGGACGGCAGCAACAGGACTCGGCCAGTCACGATCATTCCAGCGCCTCTTATGGCGGCTATTGTGCATGAAAATCTGAAAGAATCCGTAACATTGCGCTTATAACGGGCAGGTAATTAAGTCTTTTGCCGCATCTGATTGTGACTGATCAGTCCAAAAATGAAGAGAGCGCCGAATGGCGCCCTCTTCTGTCCGCAATGATGTACTTAAGTCTCTATTTGATGCCCTGTCCAAGTACGACGCCATCCACCTCCTGTCCATAGAGATTCACACCGTCGTTGGCGTGGTAGCGAAGCCGCGTCTTTTCCACCGAGCCGTCGACCAGACGCGGGTCCTGCGGCCGCTCATGGCTGTTCATGTATGCGGCCACGTGCCAGGCATCCTCGTCGCTGAGCGAACCACCCTTGCCCAGCGGCATGCTCTCCTTGATGAAGGCCGCGGCGGTGTTGATCCGGTGCATGCCGGCGCCCCAGTTGAACGAATCCTTGCCCCATAACGGTGGGAACACATACGCCCCACCCGCCTGCTGGCCCTGGCCGCTATCGCCGTGACAGACCGCGCACTGCTCGGCATAGATCTGCTTGCCCTTGGCGATATCGAAACCATTCTTGGGCTGTGGGACTTCGGGATAGGCCCGCCCCGGCAGCTCCTGGCCTGTCGGAGCACCAGTGGAAAGCCAGTAGGAATAGGCCGTCAACGCATTGAGTACATGGCTATCGGCTGCCGGAGGCTTGCCGTTCATGCTGAACTGGAAACAGCCCTGTACGCGCTCGGCGTAGCTGTTGACCTTGTCATTCTTCTTCCGGTAAGCCGGATACATCGGATACGCGCCCCACAGCGGCGCGGAGTTGGCCTTGCGCCCCTGATCGAGGTGACAGTTGGTGCAGTTCATGCCATTGCCGACATATTCGGCGGCGTACTTCTGCGTGTCGACGAAAATCGCCCGGCCCTGCTGCACCAACTCGCCATAAGCGTTGGCCGGCAGATCCTTTTCCTGCGGCGGTTGGAAGAAGCTCTCACCTGCGCCCTTGGCGGCTTTCTGTGTTAGCTGGGACTGATCGTCCATCTTGATCTCGGCCGCCAGCGACGCACTGCTGACCGCCATGGCCAGTAGCGTTAACCAGTACCTTCTCATTGGCTGCCCCCCTTCTGCTCCAGGCCGGCAAAGTACTCGGCGACGGCCTGCACCTCGTCGTCGGTCATTGCACGGGCGATATGACCCATCAGGTCATTCGGATCGTTCTTGCGAGTGCCCTGACGCCAGGCATTGAGTTGCGCACTGAGGTATTGCGCCGACTGCCCGGCCAGCGGCGGGAAGCTCTCACCGACCCCAATGCCAGCGGGACCATGGCAGGCTACGCACTCGGGAATGTTGCGTTCCCAGGCACCACGAAGGGCAAGCCGCGGCCCCACACCTTCCGCCTTTTCCGCCCGACCGATGCTGGCGAAAACCGGCGCAGGCCTGGCTTCGAGCATGGCCGCCACGGCATCCATCTCTTCGTCGCTCAAGGCCGCAGCAATCGGCTGCATGACCGGATTGCTTCTGGCACCGGAGCGGAAGTCCTCGAGCTGCTTGCGCGTATATCCGGCGGATATCCCGGCGAGGCGTGGAAAGCCCGCCGCCGCCATCCCCATCGCATCGGCACCGTGGCACGTGCCACACGCCATCGCCGCAGGGTTGGCGCCGCCCTGCGCGTAGATTTTTTGCCCATCGGCAGCCTGTGCCTGCATCGTCAGTAACAACGCAGCCACACCGGCCAGGGGCCAGTGAGTGAGTTTCATGAAAGGGCCTCATCAACGGTTGTAGTTATGCTTGCCGCCACCGGCGTGGTCTTCGCCGACGCTCGGGTTCTATCGATGGCGTGCGGCAGCTTGTCGCAGAAGCGACGCTACCACATCGCCACGGCGGCCCTCCAGAAACAGAATAAGCTTAGAACTTCTTTGCATATACCAGGCACAGCGGCCCGCTGCGCAACCAGCGGTGCACACGAGACAACGACCTTGGTTATCCTTGCGTGCTCACTCGCGCAGGAACACCCATGAAAGACCAACTTGCCGCACTGATCAGCCTTATCAGCTCCGGCTGCATGACCGACGATGAAATTGGCCGCGTCGCGGCAGAAGCCGCGGAGGCGTACGCCGATCCGCAGGCATTTCTACAGGCCAACCCGGACATCAATTACGACGACAGCTTTCCCATTCCTCTTGGCGAATGGGTGGTGGTCGGCAGCCTGCCGGAGACGGTCTTGTTTCAGGCGGACGACTATCAGGAGCTGTTCACACAGATTGTCGCCTCCTTCGGCGACAGCGTGACCTTCGTCCTCAAGCCCAAGCAGCTCGCCAAGACCGAGCCGCTGACAGCACTGAACCGCATTCAGGTGCAGCTGAGCAGCCTGTATCCGGAGAAAGGTGGCTACGTGCTGGTGGACTTCAGCGAGCCGCTGGACGATGAGCTGCAGGCGGTGCTGGTCTACACCTGCGATGTGCCACGACTGATGGAGCTGGCGGTGGAAGTAGGCATCTATGCCGCGCCGGCCCTGGAGGTGTTGCGCGAGCAAACCAAGCAACCGTGACGGTAGGCACTTCGCCGGCGATCAGCCGCGCGAGGCATTGCGGCGGCGCAAGGGTTCCAACAGGGCTGAAAGCCCGTTGTGGTCGATCTCGTGCATCAGCTCCAGCAGCTGGCCGAGGCTGCCAGGCGGGAAGCCGACGCGGGCGAACCAGTTGAGGTAATTACCCGGCAGGTCGGCTATCAACCGGCCCTTGTACTTACCGTAGGGCATCGTCTGGGTCACCAGGCGTTCGAGATCTTCAGGCTTCATCGCTTCGGGCATCGGAGTGTCGGGCCGTCGAATACTGCCACAATCGCACCCGCTTCTGGCACGCGAGCCTGATTCGATGGCGTTCCGATATTCCTTCGGGCTGGCCATCGCTTGGGACTGGGCGCACATACAGAGCGCCTATCCGCAGGATAGAAAGCCTTGGTTGGCGCATCGCCAGCCCGATAACCACAATGGCTCTCGACACGGCAGGCGAACTGCTGACAGCCATGGAGAACCGCGATGCAAACGCCCAGACAACTGCCAGAACTGGATGACGCCACCCTCGCCTTCGCCGAGCAGGTGTTCGACAGCGCTCGCAACGGCGACAGCTCGCGCCTTGGTGAACTGCTCAGGCAGGGTATGCCAGCCGATCTTCGCAATCACGCCGGTGACAGCCTACTGATGCTCGCCAGCTACCACGGCCACCTCGACGCCAGTTGTGTGCTGCTCGAGCATGGCGCCGATCCGCAGCTGCGCAATATTCGCGGTCATACGCCGCTGGCGGGCGCAGCCTTCAAGGGCGACCTGAACATGATCGAGTTGCTGCTGGCGCACGGCGCCGATGTCGAGAGCCCCTGCGAGGACGGCAAAACCGCTCTGATGATGGCAGCCATGTTCAACCGTACCGAAATCATCGAACACCTGATCGCCCGGGGCGCCAACCCGCAAGCCGTCGACGCCAACGGCGCCACAGCACTGGTCGCCGCAGCCATGATGGGTGCTCAGGACGCCCAGGCATTGTTGCGAAGCCTGGTCTCCAGCTGACGCACCGATGTTTCGGCGCAGTGCAAATTTTCACCTCGCTTGACCGGACCCTCGCAGCTATCAGCCGCGCCCGATCGACGCAAAAACAGCCTTGCTGTGCTCAGCCAGCACGGCGGGGGCCAGCTCGACTTCCAACCCGCGACGACCTGCGCTCACGTAGATGCTCGCCTGCGCCTGCGCAGAACTGTCGATAAAGGTACGCAGACGCTTCTTCTGCCCCAGCGGACTGATGCCACCGACCAGGTAACCGGTGGCCCGCTGGGCCGCCATCGGATCGGCCATCTCCACCTTCTTCACGCCGGCCGCCTGGGCCAGCGCCTTGAGATCGAGGGTGCCGGCGACGGGCACCACCGCGACCAGTAGCTCGTTCTTCTCGCTACAGGCGAGCAGCGTCTTGAATACCCGCGCCGGATCAAGCCCGAGCTTTTCCGCCGCCTCCAGGCCATAGGACGCAGACTTGGGATCGTGCTCGTAACTGTGTACGGCGTGCTCGGCTCGGGCTTTTTTCAACAGGTCGATGGCAGGTGTCATGGCTTTGTAGTGCTATTGGTTGATGAATGGCGGTAACGTAAGGCGACAAAGAATCGGTAGTTATAAGCGCCCATGAATCATCCTCTTCTTGCACCGCTCGCGGAAGTCTACGACCTGGCCGTGGTTGGCGGCGGCATCAATGGCGCAGGTATCGCCGCCGATGCCGTCGGGCGCGGCCTGTCGGTGTTTCTCTGCGAACAGGGCGACCTGGGCGAACACACCTCCTCTGCCAGCAGCAAGCTGGTGCACGGCGGGCTGCGCTATCTCGAACACTACGAGCTGCGCCTGGTTCGCGAAGCGCTGGCCGAGCGCGAAGTGCTGCTGGCCAAGGCGCCGCACATCATCACCCCGCTACGCTTCGTGCTGCCCTACCGTCCACATCTGCGCCCGTCGTGGATGATCCGCACTGGCCTGTTTCTCTACGATCACCTCGGCAAGCGCGAAAAGCTCGGCGGTTCGCGCGGCCTGCGTTTCGGTGCCGACAGCCCGCTCAAGGACGAGATCACCCACGGCTTCGAATATTCCGACTGCTGGGTCGACGATGCGCGGCTGGTGGTACTCAACGCCATGGCGGCACGCGAGCTGGGCGCGCATATTCACACCCGCACTCGCTGCGTCAGCGCGCGCAGCAGCAAGGGGCTCTGGCATCTGCATCTGGAGCGTCAGGACGGCAGCCGGTTTTCGATCCGCGCCCGCGCGCTGGTCAACGCCACCGGACCGTGGGTAGCCTCGTTCATCGAAGAGCAGCTCCGGCAGACTTCGCCTCACGGCATGCGCCTGATCCAGGGCAGCCACATCGTCGTGCCAAAACTCTATGAGGGCGATCACGCCTACATCCTGCAGAACGAGGACCGGCGCATCGTGTTCATCACGCCGTATCTCGGCCACTTCAGCCTGATCGGCACCACCGATCACGAGTACCACGGCGACCCGGCGCAAGTGCAGATCACCGACGCGGAGATCGACTACCTGCTAGCCATCGTCAACACGCACTTCAAGCACCAGCTGAGCCGCACCGACATCCGCTACAGCTATGCAGGCGTCAGGCCGCTTTGCGATGACGAGTCCGACCAGCCCTCGGCGATCACCCGCGACTACACGCTCACACTCAGCGATAGCGCCAGCGAGGGGCCGCTGCTCTCGGTGTTCGGCGGCAAACTGACCACCTATCGCAAGCTCGCCGAAGCGGTACTGGCGCAGCTGGCGCCGCTGTTTCCCGAAATGAAACAGCCCTGGACGCACGACGCGGCGCTACCTGGCGGTGAGCACCTGGAGGAACCCTCAGCACTGGCCCATGCGCTCTGCGCCAGCTACCCGTGGTTGCCAGGGCCGGTTGCGCGGCGCTGGGCGCGCACCTACGGCAGCCGCAGCTGGCTGCTGCTCAAGGGTACCGATGCGCTGCAGGATCTTGGCGAATGCTTCGGCGCCGGCCTGCATGCGCGCGAAGTGGACTACCTGATGGTCGAGGAATGGGCGCAGACGGCAGAAGACATCCTCTGGCGCCGCACCAAGCTCGGCCTGTTCATGCAGCCCGCGGAGGTGGCGCTGCTACAGCGCTATCTGGACAGCCGGACAGCCGAGCGCCTGACCCACTTCGACCACGTCGCGCAGGGCTGACGCACCTCGGCGCAGCGCCCGCACTGGAGCGCTGCACCGGCATTGACCTCAGGCCACTTTGGCGTTGCGCGAAGCACGCAGCTGACGGGCAGCCGCTACCATGTTCACCAGCGCCGCTTCGGTCTCCGGCCAGGCGCGGGTCTTCAGCCCGCAATCCGGGTTCACCCAGAGCCGCTCGGCAGGAATGCACTCGGCGGCCTTCTCCAGCAGCTGCACCATTTCGGCCGTATCCGGCACGCGTGGCGAGTGGATGTCGTAGACCCCCGGGCCGATATCGTTGGGATAGTCGAAGGCGCGGAAGGCTTCGAGCAGCTCCATCTGCGAACGCGAGGTCTCGATGGTGATGACATCGGCATCCATCGCCGCGATGGACTCGATGACGTCGTTGAACTCGCTGTAGCACATGTGGGTGTGGATCTGCGTCTCGTCGCGTACGCCGCTGGCACACAGACGGAACGCCTCGACCGCCCAGTCCAGATAGTGCTGCCACTGGGCACGGCGCAGCGGCAAGCCCTCGCGGAAAGCCGCCTCATCGATCTGGACGATGCGGATGCCGGCGGCTTCCAGGTCGCAGACCTCGTCGCGGATCGCCAGCGCCAGCTGCCGCGCCTGGACCTTACGCGACACGTCCTCACGAGCGAACGACCACATCAGCATGGTCACCGGCCCGGTGAGCATGCCCTTCATCACCCGGTCGGTCTGCTGCTGGGCGTAGCGAATCCAGTCGACGGTCATCGGCTGCGGACGGCTGAGGTCGCCGTAGATCACCGCCGGTTTCACGCAGCGCGAGCCGTAACTCTGTACCCAGCCGAACCGGGTGAACGCATAGCCATCGAGCTGCTCGGCGAAGTACTCGACCATGTCGTTGCGCTCCGCTTCGCCGTGTACCAGCACGTCCAGGCCGATCTGCTCCTGCACCGCCACCGCATGGCGGATCTCGGCCTGCATCGCCTCGGTGTAATCGCCGAGCGACAACCGGCCCTGCTTGTAGGCCTGCCGCGCCAGACGGATGGCCGGCGTCTGCGGGAACGAGCCGATGGTCGTGGTCGGGAACGCCGGCAGGTCGAGCCGCGCGCGCTGCTGTTCGATTCGCGCAGCGAACACCGACGTGCGCTGACTGTCTTGTGGCTCGATGGCATTCAGGCGCGCCTGAACCTGCGGTTTGTGGATGCGTGGCGAGTGCTGACGTGCCGCCTGCACGGCACGGCTGCGTGCCAGTTCGACCACCACATCCTCGTTTGTCGGCTCGTTGATGGCACGAGCCAGCGTCGCCACTTCGGCGCATTTCTGCACGGCGAAGGCCAGCCAGCCTTTCAGTTCATGATCGAGCCGGTCCTCGCGCTCAAGGTCCACCGGGCTGTGCAGCAAGGAGCAGGACGGCGCCAGCCAGAGGCGATCACCCAGCCGCTCGGCGGCATGCCGCGCCACCTCCAGGGCCTTCTCCAGGTCGCAGCGCCAGACGTTGCGACCATTGACCAACCCCAGCGACAGCACCTTGTAGGTCGGCAACCAGTCGAGAATCAGCGGGTACTGCTCCGGCGCACGCACCAGATCGATGTGCAGGCCGTCCACTGGCAGCGCCGCCGCCAGGCTGAGGTTGTCCTCCAGTCCGCCAAAGTAGGTGGCGACCAGCTTCTTCAGCGGGGCCCGCTGCAGCAGGTTGTAGGCGCGCTCAAAGGCGTTCTTCCAGTCCTGCGGCAGGTCGAGAGCGAGGATCGGCTCGTCGATCTGCACCCACTCGATGCCCTGCGCCGCCAGCCGGTCGAGCACCTCACCATAGACCGGCAGGAGGCGTTCGAGCAGCTCGAGCTTGTCGAAACGCTCGGCAGCCTCGCCCTTGAGCTTACCCAACCAGAGATAGGTCAGCGGCCCGACCAGCACCGGCTTGATCGCGTGACCCAGCGCCTGCGCCTCCTCGACTTCCTCGAACAGTTGCGACCAGGACAGCTGGAACTGCTGATCGACGGTGAACTCCGGCACCAGGTAGTGATAGTTGGTATCGAACCACTTGGTCATTTCCTGGGCCTGGCCGCCACCGCAGCAGCTATTGGTCACGCCACGGGCCATGGCGAACAGCGTGTCCAGCGTCGGTTGGCCGTCGGCCGGGCGGAAGCGCTGCGGCACCACGCCGAACATCAGCGAGTGCGTAAGAACCTGGTCGTACCAGGCGAAGTCGCCCACCGGCAGCAACTGGATACCGGCATCGGCCTGGGCTTGCCAGTGTTGTGCACGCAGCTGGCGACCAACCTGGCGCAGCCCCTGCTCGTCCAGCTCGCCCTTCCAATATGCCTCCAGGGCTTTCTTCAGCTCGCGGTCCGCACCGATGCGTGGAAATCCGAGGTTGTGCGCTACAGCCATTTCTCACTCCAAATGTCGTTCTGCATGAATGCGCTGATTGTCCGCGCCACGACTGCGTGAAACAAACTCACGTAATTACATTTGAAATATAGAAATATTCATGCAGGAGCATTTCGGGGCCTCGGGCCTCTAAAAGAAGACTTTCCCTACCAGGCGCATTCATGAATCCGGATCAGCCACCGCAGAATCTCGAAAGTTTGCTGCAGCGTCTCGAACAGGCCGGCGAAGCCGACCAGCCGGTGACGATCGAGTGCATGCTGCAAGCCACCGATGAGCGCAGCTTCGGTGCTCTGCTGCTCGTACCAGGCCTGCTGGTGTTCTCGCCGCTGTCGGGAATTCCCGGATTGCCCAGCGTGTTCGCGGTGATGGTTTCGTTGATCGCGATTCAGCTGCTGATCGGCCGGAAGCACTTCTGGCTACCCAAATGGCTGCTGCGGCGTAGCGCCTCGCGCAGCAAGTACGACAAGGCCATAGCCTTCCTGCATCGCATTGCCGGCTTCGTCGACCGCCTGCTCAAGCGGCGGCTGACCTTCCTTAGCAACGGCCTGGCGAATCGGCTGAATGCCGTGCTGTGCCTGGCAATCGCCGCCACCATGCCGCCGCTGGAGCTGATCCCGTTCGGCAATTCCACTGCCGGCGCCGCCTTGAGCGTGCTGGGGCTGGGCATGATGGCCCGCGACGGCGCGATGATCGTTGCCGCGCTGCTGTTCTTCTTTGGTCTGGCCTACATGGTTTCGCGGCTCTGGTTCTGAATGGCCAGGCCGATTGCGTAGCGGCCACTCGACAGCATCCAGATGCTGGGACACACTTGCGACGGATGAGCGTTGCTCATCTTCTTATTCATCCAGGGAACATCAGGCCTGCTGCTCAAGGCCTTGCTGCTCCCGCTTCGCAAGGTAGTTCGGCATGCTGGAAATTCGCCACCTGAAGACGCTTCATGCACTTCGGGAAACCGACAGTCTCGTCGAAGCCGCCGAGCGCCTGCACCTGACTCAGTCGGCACTTTCCCATCAGTTCAAGGAACTGGAAGAACGCCTCGGCCTGCAGCTGTTCGTGCGCAAGACCCGTCCGGTGCGATTCACCAGTGCCGGCCTGCGTCTGCTGCAACTGGCGGATCTGATGCTGCCGCAACTGCGCAGTGCCGAACGTGACCTCGCCCGTCTGGCCGGCGGAACCGCCGGGCGGCTGCACATGGCCATCGAATGCCACAGCTGCTTCCAGTGGCTGATGCCGACCATCGACCAGTTCCGCGATGCCTGGCCCGAGGTCGAGCTGGATCTGGCCTCGGGCTTCTCCTTCGCCCCGCTACCGGCCCTGGCGCGCGGTGATCTCGATCTGGTGGTCACCTCCGATCCGCTGGAGCTGCCCGGCATCACCTACGTGCCGCTGTTCACCTACGAGGCCCTGCTGGCGGTGGCGAACCAGCATGCACTGGCCGCGCGGCCGTACATTCGCCCGGAAGACCTGGCCAGCGAGACGCTGATCACCTACCCCATCGAACGCGACCGCCTGGATATCTTTACCCGTTTCCTCGAACCGGCCGATATCGAACCGGCGCAGGTACGCACCTCGGAACTCACCGTGATGATGATGCAGCTGGTGGCATCGGGGCGCGGTGTCTGCTCGCTGCCGAACTGGGCGCTGCATGAGTACAGCTCGCGCGGCTACGTCACCGCCAAACGGCTGGGTGACAAGGGTCTGTTCGCCACGCTTTATGCGGGCATCCGCGCCGACATGCTCGACTCACCCTTCATGCGCGACTTCCTGTTGACCGCCAAGGACACCTCCTTCGCCACGCTCGAAGGCGTCAGTGCTGCGCCGAAGGTGCGCTGACAGCGTGTCAGCGCCGCCGCGCCAGGCATACGCCAAGACCGATCAACCCGGCTGCCACGCCGCCGATAAACAGCCAGCGCTTGTCATCATCCGACGACGAGCGCCAGCCACCATCGATGCGCCGTTGCCCCAGCGGCGGATGAAAGAGATTGCCTGACGAGGGCGCCACTCGCTGCGCCCGGCCAAGCGCGAAGCCGGTCAGCAGCCCATTGAGTCGATCAAAGCCCGGGGTGAGGAAATGCGCCAGGCGCAGCAATGTGGCGGTGGCCCCGACCGACGTGGTGTGGCGCGGATGCAGGGCCAGACTGACCATGGCATTGGCCACCTGACGCGGATCGAGCAGCGGTGGCGGCGGCTGCAACGAGCGCCCGGCGTAGTTGCCGCCGTCGCGAAAGCCGGGGGTATCGACAATGCCGGGATACACATCGCAGATGTGTATCCCCGGCCAGGCTTCCAGTTCGCCGCGCAGCGCCTGGGACAGGCCGCGCAGGCCGAACTTGCTGGCCGAATAGGCCGCCGCGAAAGGTTGCGCTACCCAGCTGCCGACCGACAGCGTATTGATCAGCACACCGCTCTTTTGCTGCTTGAAGTACGGCAGCACCACATGGGCGCCACGCAGATAGCCGAGCAGATCGGTCTGCACCACCTGTTCATGGGCATCCAGTGGCGTCTCGTCGAACGCGCCGACCGCGCCGATGCCGGCATTGTTGATCCACACATCGATGCGCCCCTGGCCGAACTCCGCCGCAGCGCTGGCCAGTGCTTCGACCTCGTCGCTGTGGGTGACATCGGTGGGCACCACCAGGACTTCGCCACCGAGCGCGCGGCATTCATCGGCGGTTTCCGTCAGCGCTTCGACGTCACGCGCGGCAAGCACCAGTCGCGCGCCCTGGCGGGCGAAAGCCTGGGCAGCGGCGCGACCGATGCCGCTGGACGCACCGGTCAGCACCACCAGGGCGCCGTAGAGTTTTCCGTAGGCCATCGTCGTTCCTCCGCAGTCTGCTGTCGTAGTTAAGCTGACAGCGACGCTGCGCCGAACATTCCCCACGATGGTCGGCGCGATGCCCCGCGCGCAGGAACGTACTCAAGCCTGGGCGACGCTTCCCGCCGCTTCGTCCGCCCAGGGGTCGTAGGTGCCGAAGCTCCACAGATGCCCTTCGATATCGCGGCAGGTGAAGCCGCGACCGCCGTAATCCTCGTCCTTGAGCTCAACGACGATCTGCGCCCCGGCCGCCTTGGCCTGGGCGTAGAGCGCATCGGCGCTGTTGACGATGACGTAGATGCCCTGGGTGGATGCGCCGCCAATCTCGTCGGGCTGACGCAGTTGCTGGCCGTACTCAGAATCCACTACAGGCCCGACCATCAGCATGCCGTTGCCGAAAGCCAGTTGTGCATGGGTGATGCCGACCAGGTCGTCGCGGTACAGGCGCTGGCATTCGAAACCGAAGGCCCGACTCAGCCAGTCGATGGCGATGGCCACATCGCGATAGCGCAGGCAGGGGATCAGGCCGGCCGAGGTGTTCTTGCTCTGCTGTGACATACGCAGCTCCCATCACGGGCTGCCGAAGGGCCGCCCTTCTCTCATGAGAGCCGCAAGGGGGCGATCAATTCCCTCTTCAGAGGCGTTCGCTCAAGCCTAGGCGAATACCCAGCGCGATGAGCATCGAGCCCAGCGCCCGGTCCAGCCACTGGCTTATGGCCGGATTGTCGCGCAACGCCTGGGTGGCGCGGGCCGCCAACAGCACCACAGCGCACTCGATGATGATCGCCACCACAACCACCAACACGCCGAGAACCAGCAGCTGCAGCGGTACGGAGCCATGCTCGGGGCGGACGAACTGAGGCAGGAAAGCCATGAAGAAAATCGCCGCCTTGGGGTTCAGCAGATCGACCAGCACGCCCTGGCGATAGGCTTTCCAGGCGGACGCTTGCGGTGCTGCCTTGAGGGCCAGCACGGTTCCGCCGCCGGCCGAGCGCAGAGCCTGATAGCCGAGATACAGCAGATAGACGGCACCGACGTACTTGACCACCGTAAACGCCAGCGCCGAAGTGGCGAGGATGGCCGAGATGCCCAGCGCGGCGAACGCCACGTGCACCAGCGCACCGCTGCATACGCCACAGGCGGAAATCATACCGATACGGCGGCCGCCACTCAGAGTGCGTGAAATCACGTAGAGCAGATCCGGCCCGGGCGACAGGTTCAGCGCCAGCGCCGCCGAGAAGAACACCAGCCAGAACACGGGATCAACCATCGCTCCATCTCCATCTACGTGGCCAGACCGAGGTCATCCATCCAAGAGATCAGACTCTAGGACGGAAGCATTCCGAGTTCCAGCAGATTCTCTGAACACCCTTTTCGTCGGGATGCTGACGAAAAATTTAACTTTTGACTTTTTTTTGTCGCAAAGCTGAACTACTTTCAATTTCCAGACGGGACCGCTCTCTGCGCGTCACGCAATCAAGGACTGCCCATCAACATTCAGCAAAGGACATGCGAATGAAAGACGACGTCGCGCCGGCTTTCCAGCCAGCCCAATTCCGCATAACGCTTCTCTCTGCCAGCAAGCTGCTCGACAGCACGCTGCGCCAGCACCTGTACGACTGCCCCAGCTGCACACTGGTGCATATGGTCACGCCGCGATCCGAACAGATCGATTCCGCGCTGATGCTACTCGATGTCGCCAGCTACGACCGCAACGATTGCGTGCACCTGCTCCGCCAGTTCGGCGACACACCGCTAGCATTGATCAACGCCCAGCCCGATCAGGCGCGCAGACTGGTTGAAACGCACCCATGGATCCGCGGGGTCTTCTACCGCGCGACGCCACGCGCCATGTTTGTCCGCGGTATCCAGACCATGCTCGCCGGGGGCGACTGGCTACCTAGGGAGCTGATGGAAACGCTGCTCTGTCGCTACCGGCAGCTCAGCAACGCACATCAGGTCATCGACGAGCTGACCCTGCGCGAAAAGCAGATCCTCGCGCTCGCCGGCCAGGGCCTGTCCAACGCGGCCATCGGTGAAAGGCTGCACCTGAGCATCCACACCATCAAGAGCCATGTGCACAACGCCCTGCGCAAGCTCGGCGCCAGCAATCGCGCCCAGGGTGCCTCACTGGTGCTGGCGCACGTTGGTGAGGCGGTGTCGTGAAACGCACCGCCGCGTTGCTTCTGCTGCTGTTGAGCCTGACCGCTCAGGCCGACGAAGCCGAGCTGCAAGGGTTCATCACCAACAACACGGTTTCCCGCTCCGGTCACGAGTTCTACCTGCGCTTCTGCGAGCGCCTGAACGACATCAGCGCCCTGGACTTCAACCTTGCCATCAAGGAAAGGCCCTCGGCGCGCTGGGGCGTACTGGTCTGGGTGGAGCACGAGAACCAGACCCTGTATCGCCGCTTCCTGCAGCCCAACGTGGCGGACATGAAGGAACCGGCCTACGAGGCTGCCGATTTCGTGGTGCAGGAAATCAACCGACGCAAGATCGAAGCGTTGTTCGAAGACAACATTGACATGGCCAAGGACGAACTATGAAACAGCACATTCACAAGGCGCTCGGCACGCTGCTCGCCGGCCTGCTGCTCAGCACTGGCGCCAGCGCCACCGAGCTGGTGTACACCCCCGTCAACCCATCCTTCGGCGGTAGCCCGCTCAACGGTGCCTGGCTGCTCGGCAACGCGCAGGCGCAGAACAGCAAGAAGGACCCGGATGCAATCGATCGCTCCTCGCTGCTGGAAAACCAGTCCGCCCTGGACCGTTTCACCAGCCAGCTGGAGTCGCGCCTGCTGGGCGATCTGCTCAGCGGCGTGACCGATGGCAAGACCGGCACCGTGACCACCGACGATTTCATCGTGCGCGTCTACAACGGCGACGCCGGCATGCTGATCGTGGAAATCACCGACCGACTCACCGGCGAAATGTCCGAAATCATAGTCGGTCAGAACTGACCCCCAAGGAGAAACAAAGGCCATGAGAAGCCTATTCGTAGCCATAGGGATGATGGCTGTACTGCAGGGTTGCGCCGTTCGCGAGCCCATGTCTGCCGACCAGCATCCGCCAACCCTGACCCCACGCACCTCGACCTACCAGGATCTGCTGGCTCTACCGCGCCCGAAAGGCCCGCTGGTGGCTGCGGTGTACGGCTTTCGCGATCAGACCGGCCAGTACAAGCCCACTCCGGCCAGTTCGTTCTCCACCGCGGTGACCCAGGGCGCGGCCAGCATGCTGGTCGATGCCATGCAGGCCAGTGGCTGGTTCGTGGTGCTCGAGCGTGAAGGCCTGCAGAACGTGCTGACCGAGCGCAAGATCATCCGCGCCTCGCAGGCCAAGCCGGACGTGGCACCCAATATCCAGTCCGAGCTGCCGTCGCTGCTGGCGGCCAACATCATCATGGAAGGTGCCATCGTCGCCTACGAAACCAACGTACGCAGTGGCGGCCAGGGTGCGCGCTATCTGGGCATCGGACTGTCGCAGGAATACCGCGTCGATCAGGTCACGGTGAACCTGCGGGCCATCGACGTGCGCAGCGGCAGGGTGCTGTCGAACGTGATGACCACCAAGACGATCTTCTCCGTCGGCCGTAGCGCCAACGTCTACAAGTTCATCGAGTTCAAGGAACTGCTCGAAGCGGAGGCGGGTTACACCACCAACGAGCCGGCGCAGCTCTGCGTACTCTCGGCGATCGAGGCTGCCGTGGCGCACCTGATCGCCCAGGGCGTCGACCGACGCCTCTGGCAGACCGCCGAAGGCAGCGGTGGCGAGCATCCGGCGCTGAGCAAGTACCTGAGCAAGCTGGACTGAGATCCAAGTCGTCGGCGCAACGCCGACGACGCTTCAGCTTTCCTAGCAATCCCCTTCCCGGCTGACGGCACGCTCAATAGCGATGCCGCCTGCCCGGCCGTTGCGCATGAGCTTCCGGGCAGCGCACCCAGAGACAGCAGCGTGCATCGCTGATCACCACCCGTTACGCACCAGATCACAACATTTTCAATCATTGGATGGATGTTCGCCGCCCCGGTTAGGGGCAAGTATGTCGACATCAGAGCCCATCAGGACAGGACGCCATGACACGCTCGCAACGGATTGCGCATGACCTGCTGCTACCCGCAGTTCTGCTACTGGCTACCGCCAGCCACGCCGACATCCCCGCCTCGATCGATCTCGCCCCCAACGAATTGGCCTACCTCACGGCAGACCCATCCGCCCACGCTGGCGTCAGCGGCCAGGGCGCCGTGGCGCTGATCCAGCAGTCCGGCGAGAGCATGACCGGCCGCATCGCCCAGACCGGCTCCGACCTGGAGGCCTACATCATCCAGAGCGGTTACGCCAACGGCGCCAGCATCGAGCAGATCGGCCAAGGCAACGCAGCGCTGATCAGCCAGAACGGCTTCGACAATGACGCCCACATCGAACAGACCGGCTCGGACAACCGCGCCGCCATCGCACAACAGGGCTCGAGCAATCGAGCCCTCATCGAACAGACCGGCAGCGGGCATAGCAGCAATGTCAGCCAGAGCGGCCGAGGTCTGACGGTAGTGGTTCGCCAGTACCGCTAATCCCAAGGAAATACCGCTGTACTTAAAACATCCATGGAGTGACAAAAATGTTTAAGTTCAAACCTCTTGTAGCAGCCATTCTGACCGTAGCCACTGCCCAGGCTTTTGCCGCCGAGAACACTTCGGAGCAGAACCAGCACGGCATCAACAACAACGCAGAAGTGCTGCAAAGCGGCGGTTCGGGCAACTTCGCCACACAAAACCAGAGCGGCTTCAGCAACGACGCAATGGTCGAGCAGATCAGCTCGGAAGCCACTACCGCCACCCAGACCCAGACCGGCAACTTCAACAATGCCGAATCCCGCCAGAGCGGCACGTTGATGACCGGCTCGACCCAGACCCAGAGCGGCTGGGGCAACGATGCACTGGTAGAGCAGACCGGCACCTACAAGACTGGCGCCACGCAGAACCAGAAAGGCGTCAACAACGTCGCCGAAACCTTCCAGTCTGGCGCAACCATGGCCAACGCCACCACCAACCAAGACGGCAAGGACAACTACGGCCTGATCTCCCAGACCGCCACCTATGGCAGCCAGGCAGTGGTCAACCAGAACGGCGACCTGAACAGCGCCAGCATCACTCAGTTCCTCAGCAACCACGACCGCGCAACCGTCACCCAGCAGGGCATCGACAACGATGCGCAAGTGGTGCAGGTCGCCAGCAGCGGCTCCATCGCCGAAGTCGAGCAGAGCGGCTGGCGCAACGACGCGATGGTTTCGCAAACCGGCCTGCAGCACGAGGCGTATGTCGATTCCGTCGGCAGCCACAACATTGTCAATGTGGACCAGAGCGGTAATGCGCAGAACGCTTTCGTCGTGCAGTACGGCGAACGTAACGACTCGAGCATCACGCAGACCAACGGCTGGTTCGGCGGTAACAACACCGCTACAACTGACCAAGCTGGTACAGATAACCGAGCTGACGTATACCAGGACGGACGCAATCAGACTGCCAAGACCATCCAGGAAGGCGGCTTCAACGTCGCCTCCGTGGAGCAGGAGGGCCGAGGCAATGATCTGCACTTCCACCAGGACGGTGTCGCTAATGAGCTCAACGCCGTACAACACGGCGTCGACAACGAGATCGTCGGCGTCAGCTACGGTGCGAACAACACAGCCGATATCGAACAGGACGGCCGCGACAACCTGGCCACCGTTCGCCAGGAAGGCTACTTCAACGACGTGATGCTGAGCCAGAGCGGCGCCGATCACCTGATCAAGGTGACTCAGAACGGCTTCGGCAACGACGCCGTCGCCAGCCAGGCCGGCTACGGCAATGCGGCCTACATCAACCAGAGCGGCTGGAACAACACCGCCCTGGTCACCCAGCAGTAAGTTCGTTCGCTACACCCGACTGCCGGCGCCTTGCCGGCAGTCGCGTTTCGTCCCTACGCGAACCCCACCTCACTTTGCCTTGACCAGTCGACGCACCGTTTCGGTGGCGAGCCTGGCGATCGGCCATCGCAGCGCCCCAAACTGAAGCAAGCTGACGCATCGGTCAGGTCAAGCCAACGCGCTCACCACCCATCCGGCAACACTGCCATCAGTCAAAACGTTTCGTCTTCGAAAAATAAATCTTTTCCCATCAATTACTTATCAAGAACCTCAATGGGATATTCGGTATTGGCGCGACGCTTGCTTTGTGACCAAAGCCTGACCGCTTGGACAACTTACAAGCTCATTCAAATGCCAATACGGAGACACACTCAATGAAGCGCAGCCTGACCACCGCAGCCCTCGCGGCCGGGTTCATCCTCAGCAGCCAAGCCATGGCCAGCCCAATGCTCTGGCAGAACAACAGCCTCACCTACCTGTACGGCAAGAACTTCGCCGTCGACTCCGCAGGTGGCAAGGAAGGCGACATCCAACAGACCATTACCTTCGAACATGCCAGCGGCTGGACCTGGGGGGACATGTTCCTGTTCGTCGATAACAAGTGGTACAACGGCATCTCCGGCAGCGATGGCCACACCTACTACGGTGAATTCAGCCCGCGCTTGTCGCTGGGCAAGATCAGCGGCGCAGACCTGTCCTTCGGTCCGATCAAGGATGTGCTGATCTCCGCGACCTACGAACGCGGCGAAGGCCGTAATCGCAACTATCTGCTCGGCCCGGCCGTGGATCTGGCTATTCCAGGTTTCGACCGCTTCTCCCTGAACACCTACTACCGCAAGCCCGACGGCATCACCGGCAAGCCTGGCGGCCAGTGGCAGATCACTCCGACCTGGGCCATGACCTTCCCGGTCGGCAAGTCGGACATCCTCTTCGATGGCTACATCGACTGGGTCGTCAACGACAAGAAGAACGGCAACACCGAGCTGAAGAAGAACTTCAGCTTCAACACGCAGGTCAAGTACGACCTCGGCAAGGCGCTGGACTACACGCCCGGCAAGCTCTACGTCGGTATCGAATACGACTACTGGTCGAACAAGTACGGCATCGAGGACACCGACGCCTTCAACACCGACAACAACGTCACCAACTTCATCGTCAAGGCGCATTTCTGATGCGCCCGCCGCCCGGACAACGGGCGGCACCTTGCCGTGTCAGTCGCGTTCGCTTCAACAAGCGCAACGGCTGCTCGCGCAACGAAACTCGTGCAGAATCAGCCCAGTCAGCTAACCACCGCCCTGCTTCGGTGGGCCTGAACCGCAGGGTGGGCTTCAGCCCACCGAAACGGTAACGGCCGCCTGCCGGGCTAACGCTCACACCGAAGGCCGACTGCCCGCGCGCTCACGGATAGGGAACATGGACAAGAACAACGCACCGCCGCCGCTCTACACCGCCCAAGGCAAGCCTGCCGGCCGCATTCGCCAGAAGAATGAGGAAACCATCCTCGCCGCGGCCGCCGAGGAATTCGCCCGCTACGGTTTCAAGGGCACCAGCATGAACGCCATCGCCAGCCGCGCCGGGCTGCCCAAGGCCAACGTGCACTATTACTTCAACAGCAAGCTGGGGCTGTACGTGGAGGTCATGCGGCACATCCTCGAACTCTGGGATACCGCCTTCGACGACCTCACCGTGGACGACGACCCGGCCACTGCCCTGGCCGAGTACATCCGCATCAAGATGGAATTCTCGCGGCGCCATCCGCAAGCCTCGAAGATCTTCGCCATGGAAGTCATCAGCGGCTGCGAATGCCTGTCCGAGCACTTCAACCAGGACTATCGCAACTGGTTCCGCGGCCGCGCCGCGGTATTCGACGCCTGGATCGCCGCCGGCAAGATGGACCCGGTCGACCCCATGCACCTGATCTTCATGATCTGGAGCAGCACCCAACACTATGCCGACTTCTCCGACCAGATCCGCCGCATCAACGGCAAGCGCATGACCCGCGCCGATTTCGCCCACGCCAGCGACAACCTGATCGCCATCATCCTCAAGGGCTGCGGACTGACGCCACCTTCGCCCGTGGATCGCTGACCGACCGTGGCCCGCAAGCTGCGCATCCATTCCCCGGCCATCCATTACTTCGACATGGTGCGGCGCTGCCAGTCGATTCGCGAGGCGTCGCGCCGGCTCAACGTCGCCTCGTCGGCGGTGAACCGGCAGATTCTCAAGCTCGAAGACGAGATCGGCGCGCCCCTTTTCGAACGCCTGCCCGGCGGACTGCGGCTGACCGCCGCCGGCGAGATCTTCGTCCGCCATGTCATCGTCGTGCTGCAGGACGCCGAGCGTGTGCGCTCCGAACTGGACGCGTTGCAGGGCCTACGCACCGGCCATGTGGAAATCGCCACGGTATCCGGCGTCACCACCGATCTTCTACCTGGCGTGCTGGAGCAGCTGCGCGAACGCTATCCGCGGGTTACCGTGGGCGTCACCAGCCTTGGCTCGCAGGCGATTCCCGAGGCGGTCATCAGCGGCCAGGCGGACATCGGCCTGGCCTTTGCCCTGCCGCGTACCGCTGACTTGCAGCAGCTGGGCGTCGGCCACTTCCGTCTCGGCGCAATCGTTCCCCCCTCGCATCCGCTGGCCGAACGCGCCGAGGTGAGCTTCGCCACCTGCGCCGAATACCCGCTGATCCTGGCCAAGAGCGATCTGTCCATCCATCACCTGCTGGCGCCGCTGCTGGCGCGCACTCGCCCGCGGCACAAGGCGCCGCTGGAAACCAGCTCCGTGGAGCTGGCCCTGCAGATGGCCAAGCGCGGTGCCGGGGTCGCCTTCCAGACGCGCATCGGCATCGAAGCCGAGCTGGCCGGCGGGACGCTCGTGCACGTACCGCTGAACGATGGCGGCGCGGTGTTCAGCGACCTCGGCGTGTATGTGCGCAGCTCGCGTTACCTGCCCGTCGCGGTGGACGCATTCGTTCGTGCACTGAGCGAACAGATCGGCGAACGCGAAGCGGCTCAAGGTAGTCGATCGCCAACCGGTCGCAGCGGCGAAACCACGGTGCGCTGAACGTCCGCGGCAGATTTCGCTCTATTGAGCGAAGCCACTACCCCCGGAGTTGCCATTGAAATCGTCACGACTGCTGGCTCTGCCCGCCGCGTTGCTACTGTCCCTGCATACCCTCCCTCCCCTTGCCGCCGACGGCACACCGCTCGGCTGGGTGGAGCGTGGCAAGGTGCTTCCCGAGGAAGTCACGGTGAAGTTCAAGCTCGACACTGGCGCGTTGACTTCGTCGATGCATGCCGAAGACATCGAGTATTTCGAGCGGGACGGTGACGAGTGGGTCCGCTTCGATCTGGACCTTGAGGACATCGAACGGGACAAGCTGGTCAAATCGCGCATCGAGCGCAAACTGCATCGCGAACTGACCGTCCGGGGCGCCGGCGGCAAGGAAGATCGTCCGGTCGTGCTGATGAAAGTGTGCATCGGCGAACGCCTCCTCGAGGAGCAGTTCTCGCTCAGGGATCGCGATGAAATGCACTACCCCGTACTGCTCGGCCGCCGCACCCTGGAGAAGCTCGGCCCGGTCGACTCGGCGCGCACGTTCACCATCGAGCCCAGCTGCGAAGAGCTGGCCACTCGCTGAGCCGCGGCGCCTCGAAGGTCGCCACGGCGATTAGGTCCGGCTGCGCATTGCGCTGCGGTCAGCGCGGCGAGGCCATCGCAGTCGGCCAGAGCGCGCCGCTGGCGTGACCGAGGACCGTGAACGGCACCGACCGAGGGCTGTCGAGATGACCGAATGGGCTGGCGATTTGCCGCCCCACCAGTCATCGCGAGAGGAGAGCACGCCTATGCAGCCCTACGTCAAATTCGGCGCAATGATTGCCACCTCGACGCTGGTCATGTTCGGCCTGATGTACCTGAACGTGTTCCAGACCGACCACATCCTGTTCAGCGAAACCCGCGCCTACATGGCGCTGATCATGGGCGCGGCCATGGCGATCGTCATGCTGGCGTTCATGCTGAAGATGTATCCGCGGCGTGGGGTGAACATCGCCATTTTCGCCGGCAGCGCGCTGGTGTTCGTCGTGTCCTTGTGGCTGGTGCGCAGCCAGGCGACGGTGGATCAGGTGTCGTGGATGAAGGCGATGATTCCTCACCATTCCATCGCCATCCTCACCAGTGAGCGAGCGGATATTCAGGACCCGAGGGTGCGCGAGCTGGCGGACAGCATCATCGAGGCGCAACGCCGTGAGATCGACGAGATGAAGGCGCTGATCAAGGATCTCGAGGCACGCGACTGAACCAGGGAAGGTCGTACAGCACGGATCGCTGGCGCCGCCTGCTCAGGCGGCGCAGCCGACCTCCGATATAAGTTCATCTCGGGAGCTTTCGCGCGGTCTTATGGTATCGAAGCCCCGCGCGCCATCTCCGCTATTCCGCCCCATAACGCGCCGCCATCCAATGCAATCTCTCGCACTGCAATCAAACAATAACGATTTGCATTTGAATTCGCGTTTATAGCTGCATAAGATGCACCGCCTCACCCAGCGGCGTTATGTACATGGATGCAGATCGACAAATAAAAACGGCTGTTCAGCTGGCTACACTGATTAGCATGCTATCGATCGGCAGCCTGATGATGATCATGCCGCTCGGCCCGGATTTCGTCCGCGAACTGGACATGCCCGCCGACCGCATAGGGTATCTGGCTGGCGCCGCCACCTTGGCAGCCGCCCTCGGCTCGGCGCTCAGTGCTGCCTGGCTGGACCGCTTCGAGCGCAAGCCGGTGCTGCTCGCCCTGCTCGTCCTGCGCTTCGCCCTGCTCGGCGCCTGCGCAGGTGCCTCCGACGCACACCAGTTGACCTGGCTCTTCGTGCTCAGCGCGTTCATCGCCGGCCCCCTGGGCGCGGTGCTGATGGCGAGCCTGCTCGATCTGATCCCGCCAGCCGAACGGGGCCGGCAGCTCGCCCGTCTAGCGATGGGTTTCTCCCTCGCCGCCATCGTCGTCACGCCTCTGGCGCTGGAACTGGCGCGCTGGCTGGGCTGGCGCGCGCCGATGCTGGGCATTGCCGCGGTTGGCCTGGCGCTCGCGTTTGGCTGCCACATCCTCTTCCCCAATCCGCAACCACACCCACGCCCGCCAGGAGCGCTGCGCCCGCTGTTGCGCTCACCGCTGTGCCTGGGGGCACTGGCGCTTGTCGCATTGCAGATGTTCAGCCACTTCCTGCTGGTGCCGCACTTTTCCGCGTTCTTCCAGTTCAATCTCGGCTTCGCCCGCGAACACATCGGCGTGCTCTACCTGTGCGGTGGGCTGGCCAGCCTGGCCGCCGTGCGTCTGGGCGGCAGCTGGATCGATCGCGGCCACGCCCGCCGGCTGGTCCTGAGCAGCAGCGGCCTGCTGGCACTGATCACGCTGCTCGGCTTCGCCCTGCTGGTTCCACTGCCGCTGTTGCTGGTGTTCAGCCTGTTCATGGCACTCAGCACATTGCGCACCAGCAGCACCACGACGGTCGCCGCGAGCATTCCGGCGCCCCATCAACGCGCCGCGTTCATGGCGCTGCACGGGTCCGTCAGCAACGTTGCCGCCGGCCTCGGCAGCCTGGCCTCCGCCGCCTACCTGGGTACGGCTGCCGATGGCGAGCTGACGGGTTTCGAACACCTCGCAGGTTTCCACGTGGTCCTCACCCTGACCGCAGGCGCAACCCTGCTGTTACTGCTCGCCGCCTTACGTCGCCATGGACACCTGCCAACACCTACAACCACAAGCAGGGCCTGAACCTGCAGCCGCACGCCTGATGAGACTTACATCCCGCATCGATCAAATCGCAATGGAGCCTGCAATGCCTTCTGTAAGAACCATCAGTCGTCCCCGTCACCTGCCGCTCACGCTACTCGGCGCACTCCTTCCGATGCTCGCCATCGCCAGCGAGCCGGTCACGCTGCAGAACGAAGTCATCACCGCCACCCAGACCGCCCACAGCGAACTCAGCGCGCCGGCGAGCGTGTCGGTGGTCACCCGTGACGACCTCGACAAGCTGCCGGCGTACAACCTCGCCGATGCGGTGAAATACCTGCCGGGGGTGTACATCAGCCCGTCTTCGACCTACGGCCGCAAGGAAATCAAACTGCGCGGGATGGATTCGGACTACACCCTGCTGTTGGTCAACGGCCGCCGCATCAACTCGCGAGAAGCCCTGGTATCCAACTACGCCAACGACTTCGACCTGTCCTCGATCCCGATGGCCGCCATCGAGCGCATCGAGGTGATCCGCGGGCCGATGTCCTCGCTGTACGGCGCCGATGCCATCGGTGGCGTGGTCAACGTGATCCTGCGTAAACCGACCGCCGACACCAGGGCCGGCATCGCCTACGGCTACGAGCACCCGACCGAGGGTGATTCCGGTGACAGCCACAAGACCAGCGGCTACATCAGCGGCGCGCTGATCGAGGACAAGCTGCTCGGCAACCTGATCGTCGAGGGCACCGACCAGGCTGCCTGGGGTTCGGACCAGACTACGTCGCCCCTGATCGATGCCGCCGAAAAACGCCAGAACGCCAGCGCCTACGGCAGCCTGAGCTGGCTGCTAGACGAGCGCCAGAGCATCGACCTCGACCTGAGCCATCGTGAGGACGACCGCAAGGGCACCTGGAGCAACTCGGGCTTCGCCTTTCCGACCAACGTTCAGGAGATGGAACGCAGCGCCTTCGGCCTGACCCACAACGGCAGCTGGGACGGCTTCAACTCGCGAGTCCGCTACTACTACGAAGACGTCGATCTTATGGACGACTCCGAGGTCATGACCGACCTGCGCGGCGGCCGCTTCAGCAACGTCAACCAGACCAACCATACGGTCGACGGCCAGGTGACCGCGTTCCTCGGCAACCACCTGCTGACCCTGGGCAGCGAACTGCGCCGCACCGAACTCAGCCACAGCAACAACCTTGGTTCGGAGATAGAGATTGATCAGCAGGCGCTCTACCTGCAGGACGAGTTCTCCCTGGGACAGCTGGATATCACCCTCGGCGCCCGCTGGGATGATCACGAAAGCTACGGCAGCGAATTCAGCCCGCGCGCCTACGGCGTGTACAACATGAGCGACAGCTGGGTGATCAAGGGCGGCGTGGGCAAGTCGTTCAAGGCGCCGAGCATTGCCCAATCCGATCCCACCTACGTGGAAATCGCCTGCCGTGGCTACTGCGTGACGGTCGGCAACGAGGATCTCAAGCCGGAAACCGCCACCAGCTACGAGCTCGGCACCTTCTACCAGAATGACCGCCTGCAGGCCGGCATCATGTTCTTCCAGACCGACATCGAAGACATGATCAGCACCGAAACGACGCGGCTGATTCGGGTGAACGGCCAGATCGTCGCCGCCGACCCGGTGCTGACCACCTACAACCAGCCCCATGTGCGGATCAAGGGTTACGAGCTGCAGGGCAACTACCTGCTGAGCGACCGCATCGGCCTGCGCGCGAACTACACCTACTCCGACGCCAGGGATCGCGACACCGACGAGCCGATCCGCAACTCGCCGCAGCATATCGCCAACCTGGGAGCCGACTGGCAGGCGCTGCCAAAGCTCGGCCTGAACCTGGATTACCAGTACACCGGCAGCCAATACCTGTACGACGTGGCGCGCTCCGGGGCGTTCGAGACCGGTGCCTTCCACACCCTGAGCCTCGGTGCCCGCTACCAGGCCACCAAGCAGCTGACACTCAACGGCGGGCTCAACAACCTGACCAACGAGAAGCGCGACGAGGTGGCTCAGGCCGTCGACAACATCCTCATGGGTCGCACGCTTTTCGTCGGTTTCGCCTACGACATCTGACGCCCCGCCCGGCGGCGCGAGCCGCCGGGTTCACCTGGAGACGCGAAGTGAACCATGCCGACTGATCAGAGGATGCTCAAGTCGCAGAAGGCCACGCTGATTGCCGGCAGTGGCCTTCTGCTCGTGCTGCTGACGCTGTCCCTGGCCACTGGTGCCGGCGTGTATGGTGCCGACGCCGTGTTCGGCTATCTGCTCGGCCAGCCCGACTATCTGGCCGACGACAAGCTGGCCATGGTCGTCGATACCCTGCGGCTGCCGCGCACCCTCGCCGCGCTGGTGGTGGGCGCCAGCCTCGCAATCGCCGCCTCGCTGCTGCAGAGCGCGACACGCAATCCGCTGGCCGAACCCGGCCTGCTCGGTGTCAATGCCGGCGCGGTGCTCGGGCTGGTGATCGGCCTGATCTATTTCGGCGTCGAGTCGACCCGTGGCTACCTGCTCTGGTCCGGCGCCGGCGCCCTGCTGGGCAATCTGCTGGTGCTGGGCGTCGGCCTGATGCTGGGTCAGGCCAGCCCGCTGAAGCTGATTCTTGCCGGGGTGGCGCTTGGCGCGATCTTCGGCGGTCTGGCGAATTTCCTGCTGCTCTCCACGCAGGTGGCGTTGGAGCAGTTCCGCTTTTGGAACCTCGGCTCGCTGTCGGCCTCCAGCCTCGATGCGGTCGAGACGGTCAGCCCGCTGGCCGTGCTCGGACTAGTGCTGGCGACGCTGCTCTGCCGTCAGCTGACCCTGATGCAGATGGGCGATAGCCAGGCCCGCGCGCTGGGCATCCATACCGGTTGGGTGCGCCTCGGCGTGCTGGCGGCATCCAACCTGCTCACCGCCTGCGCCATCTCGCTGGCCGGGCCGATCGGCTTTCTCGGTTTTCTCGCCGCCTATTGCGCGCGCCGCATCGAGCCGGTGGCACTGCTGCGGCAACTGCTGTTTTCCACGCTGTTCGGCATGCTCTTCCTGCTCGCCGCCGACGTGCTCTCGCGCTGGCTGCTACAGCCGTACGAACTGCCCGTCGGCACCCTGCTGGCCGCGCTCGGCGCGCCGGCGCTGATCGCCATCGTGTTGCGCGGCGGCTTTCGTTCCCTGTTGACGGTGAGGTAGCCATGACCTCCATCCCCACACCTTCCGGCGTCTGGACGCTGCGCCTCGCAGGCATCAGCCTGCTGCTGCATCGGCGTAGTTGGTTGATGTTCACCCTGCTCGTGCTGGTGCTGCTGGGCTTGACCGTCCTGGCGACCAGCCTCGGCAGCGGCCATCTCGGCGTGCGCGACGTCATCGCCACCCTCACCGGAAATGGCAGCAGGCTGCAGGAAATCATGCTCTTCAAGATTCGCCTGCCGCGGGTCGCCGCCGCGATCATCGCCGGGCTGGCCATGGGCATGGCCGGCTGCCTGATCCAGACCCTGGTACGCAACCGCCTGGCGACACCGGACATGATCGGTGTGAACGAGGGCGCCTCGCTGGCTGTGGTCGTCTTCGCCCTCTACCTGACCCTCGGCAACTGGCCATGGTGGGCGTCGCCACTCGGAGCCGCGCTGGCGGCCGCCGCATTGTTCGCCCTGTGCCGACGCCCCGGCGAGCAGGGCTACCTGTTCATCGTCATCGGCATTGCGCTGTCGGAACTGCTCGGCGCCCTCGGCGACTTCGCCATGTCGACGCAACCCCTCGCTCACTTGGGCAGCATCTACCTGTGGACCATGGGCCACTTCGCCGGTGTCAGCTATCAGACGGTCAAGCCCGTCGCACTGCTGCTGTTGCTGCTCTGCCCGCTGATGGCGCTGGTCAATCGGCCGCTGGCGCTGCTGCGCTTCGGCGACGCCACGGCGCAGAACCTCGGGGTGAAGGTGCCGCTGGTCCAGCTCGGCGTGCTCGCCCTGGCAATCGTGGTGGCCGCGCTGGGTACGGCGATCGGCGGGCCGGTGGTGTTCATCGCCATGGCCGCACCGATCCTCGCCTCCTGGCTGGCCCGCGACAACCTCGCCCCGCTGTGGCTATCGGCGCTGTGCGGCGCGGTATTGCTGCTCGGCAGCGACACCCTGGTGCGGGTGCTCGCCCAGCCCGAGGAAATCCCCACCGGCATCATGACGCGGCTGCTCGGGGGCATCCTGCTGCTCGGCCTGCTGCTCAAGGACAGACGAGGAGCTGACTGATGACTGCCCTGCGCGCGGAAAACCTGCACTTCGCCTATCAGGACAAGGTCGTGCTCGACGGCGTCTCCTTCAGCCTGCCCAGAGGCAAGCTGATCGGAATCGTCGGCCCCAATAGCAGCGGCAAATCCACGCTGCTCAAGCTGCTCGCCCGCCAGCTGCCGCTGCAACGCGGCACCGTGGAGATCCACGGCAAGCCGCTGCTGGGCTACTCGCTCAAGGCGCTGGCGCGAGAGCTGGCCTTTCTGCCGCAACGGCCGATGCTAGCCGAAGGCATCCGCGTGGAACAGCTGGTGCAGTACGGCCGCCATCCGCATCAAGGCTGGTTCAACCAGTGGAGCGCGGAAGACGCCCGCCAGGTTGCACGCGCCCGCGCGGTGATGCAGCTCGATGCGATCTGGCAACGCAGCGCCGCCTCGCTCTCGGGTGGCCAGGCGCAACGGGCCTGGCTCGGCATGATCCTGGCGCAGAACACCGACCTGATCCTGCTCGACGAACCCACCAGCGCGCTGGACATCGGCCACCAGGCCGAGGTGATGGAAGCCGTGCGCCAGATTGCCGCGGCCGGGCGCACGGTGCTGATCGTGATCCATGACCTCGGCGTGGCCGCCCGTTACTGCGATGAGCTGATCGCCCTGGCCGACGGCCGGGTGCAGGCCATCGGCCCGGCGCGGCAGGTGATGACCAAGGCCCTGGTCGACCGCCTTTACGACACCGACGTCGACATCCTTCCGGCCCCCGGCGACGGCGCGCCGGTGATCGTGCCGCGCCGCCGTACCCGTGCCCTCCAGCAACCCACTCTCCGAGAACACCCCGAAACGGAAGGTATGCAATGACCCTCAAGACCCCACGTCACCTGGCCGCCGCCCTGCTGGCCAGCCTGCTCGCCCTGCCCGCCCTGGCCGATACGCGCCAGGTGAGCGATGCCATGGGCAACACCGTCAACGTGCCGGAAACGCCGAAGCGGGTGATCACCCTCAGCGAAATCGATCTGGATACCGCACTCGCCCTTGGCGTCATCCCGGTCGGGAGCATCAATGGCCGCGGCCAGGCTGCACCGCCGCGCTACCTCGAAGGCAAGCTGCCGGCGGACGTCCCGGTGGTCGGCGATCTGGACAATCCGAATCTGGAAACCCTGCTCGAACTGGAGCCCGATCTGATCCTCACCGGCCCGGTAAAGCCGGAGCAGCTGGCGATCCTCAACGAGATCGCACCGACCGTGATCACCTACAGTTGGGGTCGCCCCTGGCAGGAAACCATGCAGCGCACCGCGCAGATCCTGAACAAGAACGCCGAAGCCAACGCCGTGCTGGACCGCTACCGCGCCCGGGTCGAACAGGCGCGCGAGCGGCTGAGCACGCATCAGGGCGAAACCCTCAGCATCGTGCGCTGGAATCCCAAGGGCCCCTCGTACATGTTCAAGGACGCCTTCGCCAGCACGGTCATCGAAGACATCGGCCTCACCCGCCCAGCCCATCAGCAGGACCCCGGTCACACCCACTCGATGGCACTGAGTCTGGAGTCACTGGAACTGCTGGATGCCGACTGGCTGGTGATCGGCACCCTGGCTACCAGCGGCGAGGCGGTCGAGGCCATGCGTCAGGCCGAACAGACCCCGGCGTTCGGCCAGCTCTCGGCGCTGCAGAGCAAACGCTTCGGCGCTGTCGACGGCTCGCTGTGGACGTCCGTCGGCGGTCCGCTGGCGGCACTGCAGGTGATCGAGGACGCCGAGCGCTTGCTCGGCAAGGCCGATGCAGAGCCGGTCACAAGGGACTGACTCGACCCAGCGTCATGCCGAAAACAGCAGTGCCTTGAGCCCGCTCTCAGGGCTGATGTCAGGAAACTCCGGCGGGTTCTCCAGGCGCTGCTCGAAGCGCAGCTGCGGCGCCTCGGCAGCCATGCCCTGGATCAGGAAGTCCGTGCCGATATCCGGGTCATTCACGCAGGCCAGCACCTGGCCGCCGCCGTTCAGCAACTCCGGCAGCTTGCGCAGGATCTTCTGGTAATCGCGGGTCAGGGCGAAGCTGCCCTTCTGGAAGGAAGGCGGGTCGATGATGATCAGGTCGTACGACCCGAGCTTGCGCACCTTGCCCCAGGATTTGAACAGCTCGTGGCCGAGAAAGCTCACCCTGCTGAGATCGTGGCCATTCAGCCGATGGTTCTCCCGCCCTCGGGTCAGCGCCGCGCTGGCCATGTCCAGATTGACCACGTGTTCGGCGCCACCGGCGATCGCCGCGACGGAAAAGCCGCAGGTGTAGGCGAACAGGTTGAGCACCCGTTTGCCCTGCGCGTGTTCCTGCACCCAATGGCGGCCGTAGCGCATATCGAGGAACAGGCCGTTGTTCTGCTTGCGCCCGAGATCGAGCTTGTAGCGCAGACCGTTCTCGCTGATCAGCCACTCGGCGGGCACATCGCCCAGCAACGCTTCGGTCGGCGCGTCCGGCAGATAGCGATGCTGCAGCAGCAAGCGCTGTGCCTGGCTCTGCTTCCAGGCCGGGGTCTCAGTCAGCGCCATGAGCATCTGCTCTAGCGCCTCCCGCTCCGCCTCGCCCGGATCACGGAACAGCGCCACCAGCACCAAGCCCTGCAGCCAGTCGACGGTTAGCTGTTCGAGCCCCGGATAGCAGCGGCCGCGACCATGGAACAGTCGTCGCGTCTCGCCGGGCACGTTGGCCAACGCGTCGAGCAGGTGATTTTGCAGGGTGGCGAGGGGTTCGGGTGTCATGGGCGGGCATCGTCGGCAGCGTGGCCGCGCATTCTAAACGCAGCCGCCGCCGACGCCAGGCTTCAGATATCCAGGCAGATCTTGCCGAAGTGCTGGTTGGTTTCCTGGTAGCGGAACGCCTCGACGATATCGTCCACGGCGAAGTGCTTGTCGATCACCGGGCGGATGCCGTTGGCATCGATGGCGCGGATCATCTCTTGCTGCTGCGCGCGGCTGCCCACCAGCACACCCTGCAGACGCAACTGGCGCACAAGGGCCGGTACCAGCGGCAGCTCGCCGGCAACGCCAGTGAGGATGCCGATCACCGAGATATGCCCACCGATGCGCGCCGCCACCATCGACTGCTCCAGCGTCGCCGGCCCACCGACTTCGATCACATGGTCGACGCCGCGGCCGTCGGTCATCTTGCGCACCGTCTCGCCCCAGGCCGGCGTGCTGCGGTAGTTGATCAGGTGATCGGCGCCCATCTCGCGCAGGCGCTCCAGCTTGGCATCGCTGGACGAGGTGGCGATGACCGTGGCGCCGGCCATCTTGGCGAACTGCAGGGCAAAGATGGAAACGCCGCCGGTGCCCTGGATCAGCACGCTGTCGCCGGGTTTCAGCTTGCCGTCGGCCATCAGCGCACGCCAGGCAGTGAGGCCGGCGGTGGTCAGCGTAGACGCCTCGGCATGACTGTAGCCCTTGGGCGCATGGGTGAACGAGGTGGCGCGGGCGGTGACCATTTCCCGTGCATAACCATCGACGCCATCGCCCGGCACCGTGGCGAAACCCTCGATCAGCGGCTCACCGGCCAGCCAGTCGGGGAAGAAGGTGCTGACCACCGCATCGCCAACGGCGAATTCAGTCACGCCCGAACCCACCGCCACCACTTCACCGGCACCATCGGCCATGGGAATGCGTGGCTCGCTGGGGCCCCACATGCCGCTGACCACCGCGAAATCGTGGTAGTTGAGCGAGTTGGCGCGCAGGCGCACGGTGATCTCGCCGGCCTCCGGCCTGGGGGCCTCGCTGGTGCCGACGATGACCCGGTCATAACCGCCGCCGGGCTGTACGAATATGGCTTTGTGGCTCATTGGAATTCTCCTCTGGTAACGGGATGACGTGCATGGGAACGGCCGGCAGCGGCATCGTTCGACCTGCCGAAGCCTGCTGCGCATCGCTGCTCGAATGCGCGACAGCATAGCCAATCCGCCATCGACATGGCGGTCGCGAACTTACCTCCTTCGCCATCGTCGAAAGCGCGTTCGCCAATTGTCCACGGCTCGCCCGCAGGCAGCCGCACGAAACTGCCCAGCGCATCCGGAACAACTTCATGCCCCATCGCCCTGATCAACCGACGATCCTGCACAGCACCCTCGCCGCCGCACTCCTGCTCGCCCTGGCCACGCCCAGTCTGGCGGCCGAAACAGAGGGGCAGCTGGCCGCCCGCGACGCCGAGAACAAGCGCCTGACCGCCGAGCTCCTGGCCAAGCCGAACGAGCTGACCCAGCCGCTGGAAAGCAAGTACAACCACATCATCACCTACGGCCAGTCGCTCGCCTCCGCCGCCGAGGGCTGGCCGGCGCTGTCCGTCGCGCCACGCTACGACAACCTGATGCTCGGCCAGTCACCACGCTCGGCAGCCTTCAGCGGCGCGTCGTTCAAGCCAGTGGGCGAAGCAGCCTTCACCCCGCTGCGTGCCGTGGTGCAGCAGAAGAGCAACGCGGCCGTGGTGCTCGATGCAGAGAAGGTCGGCAAGCTCGCGCCGCAGGCGCAGGAGGAAGGCGAATCGGTGGAAGTCGGCGCGCTGAATATGGCACGTCGGCTCTATCTGCATCACCTCGGCCGCGACACCGATCCGGAACACCTGTTCGTCGCCAGCAACGCCTCGACCTCGGGTCGCTCCATTGCCCAGCTCTCGAAAAGCGGCGGCACCAACGAATACCTGCGCGTGACCCAGGCGGTCGATCAGGCCAAAGCGCTGGCCGATGCGCAACAGGCCAGTTACAGCATCAGCGCGTTCTTCTGGTTGCAGGGCGAGTACGACTATTCCCACACCAACGGCGGCAAGAACGATCAGGCGTACTACAAGGCCAAACTGCGCCAGCTGCGCGACGACCTCTACGCCGACGCCGCCAAGGCCATCGCCGGGCAGGAAAAGATGCCGGCCTTCTTCAGCTACCAGACCGACGCCAAATCCTCGGTCAAGGACGGTTCGCTCGCGGTCGGCATGGCGCAATGGGAACTGGCCCGGGAAGAACCCGGCTGGTATCTGGTCGGCCCGGTCTATCCCTACACCGACAAGGGCGTGCACCTGTCGGCGAACGGCTATCGCTGGTTCGGCCAGATGCTCGGCAAGGTCTACCATCGCGTCGTCATCGAGCGTAAGGGCTGGACCCCGCTCGCACCGCGCCAGGCCACGGCGGACGGCCGCGACGTGCTGATCGACTACCACGTGCCGCACCCGCCATTGGCGTTCGACCAGCCGTACCTCGGCCACCAGGCCCGCGACGTGAAGAACAAGGGTTTCGTACTGCGTGACGACAACGGCGAAGTGCCCGTCGAAGCCGTCGACATCGCCGCCGACACCGTCGTGCGCCTGCGCGCCGGTCGCGATCTCAGCGGTCAGCCACGCATCAGCTACGCCAGCCACCAGGTCGGCGGCGCTGGTCAGCTGCGCGACAGCGACCCGATGCGCGCCGACGCCACCTACGAATACCTGCCCGACCTCATGCCTGCCGAAGCCAACATCAAGGCACTGGTGCACCAGCCCTACCCACTGCACAACTGGAGCATCGCCTTCGATATCGCCGCTGAAAAAGCCTCGCCGGCGGAACAGCCGGTCAGCGAGTAGAGCCCTGGCGCCGGTCATACCGGCGCTTCGATACCCAGCACGCGCATGCGCCGGTACACCGTCGGGCGCGACACGCCTAGTTCCCTCGCGACGGCGCTGACGTTCCAGCGATGCCGGCGCAGCTGGTCGCGCAGTGCCGACGCCGACTCGGGTTCGGACGGGGCCGACGACTGACGACAGCGCGCCAGAATCGGTGGCAGGCACTCGTCCGGCAGATCCTGCACGGTAATCTCGTCACCCTCACAGGTCGCCAGTGCGTACTGCAATACGTTGCGCAGCTCGCGGATGTTGCCCGGCCAGGGATAAGCCAGCAGCGCACTCATGGCATCGCCACGCAGGTGCGGATTGCCCGGCCGGCCCTCGGCGAGTTCGGCGAACACCCGCTCGATGAGAAAGCCCTTGTCGGCGCGCTCGCGCAGCGGAGGCAGCTTCAGCGACGCGCCGTTCAGGCGGTAGAACAGGTCCTCGCGAAACGCCCCGCTCTCTACCATCTGCCGCAGGTCGCGGTGGCTGGCGGCCACCACGCGGATATCCACCTTCACCGGTTTCTCGGCACCCAGCGGCATCACTTCCTGCTCGGCCAGCACCCGTAACAGCCGGGTCTGCAAGTGCAGCGGCATGTCGCCGATTTCATCGAGGAACAGCGTGCCGCCGTCGGCCTGCTGGATCAGCCCGCGCATGCCCTTGCCCCGGGCACCGGTAAAGGTGCCCGGGGCATAACCGAACAGTTCGCTTTCGATCAGCGATTCGGGCATCGCGCCGCAGTTGATCGCCACGAAAGGTTTGCTGCGCCGGCAACCGCTTTCGTGCAGCGCCTTGGCCAAGCGTTCCTTGCCGGTGCCGGTCTCGCCATTGAGCAGTACGTTCAGCGGCTCGCTGCATAGACGCTTGGCGCGGGCCAGCATCTTGCGCATCACCGGGTCATCGTCGGCCAGGGCATCGAGCGCGGCATGCCCACCGGGCGCGCTGCGTTCGGCCGGCTCCGGTGCACGGCGACGCGGCTCCATCAAGGCGGCGAAGAACAGCTGGTGGCGATGGGTGCGAAAGGCGCGAACCTGGTCATGGCTGGCGTAGGGAATGCTCAGCACATCGCTCAGTTCGCAATCGAACAGTTGGTCGATCCGCGCCTGCGCCAGGGAGCCAAAGGGCCCCGGCACCATCAACCCGTGCTCGGCCAGCAGACCGCGGGCGGCGGTGTTGCCGGCGAGCAACTCGCCATCGTCACCCAGCGCCAGCAGATAGCGACGGTTGATCAGGACGAACTCGCGGGAACCGTCGAAACAGAGGATCGGCCGCTCGCGATAGACGCGCATGAAGTAGGCATCCTCAATCATCCGCGCGTACTGCTTGACCAGCTGCAGGGCGAAGGTCTGGGAATCCTTGGTCGGTGGTGAATGCAGCGCCGAAATATCCAGCACGGCCAGCAGCTGGCCGTGCGGGTTGAACATGGGCACCGCGGTGCAGGTGAGGTTGGTATGCCAGACGCTGAAATGATCCTGCTGGTGACAGGTGAGCGCCTGCTGCTCCTTGATGCAGGTGCCGACTGCGCAGGTGCCGGTATGGTCTTCGCCCCAGTCCGAACCGAGGAACAGGCCGGTCTTGCGATGCGCCTTTTCGTCTGCCGGGTCGCCGAGAAACTGCACTGCGATACCGCGGTTGTCGGTCAGCAGGATCACGTAACCCAGCTCGGCGATCTGCCGGTAGAGCTGCTCGACGCCGGCGCGGGCGACATTGATCAGCTCGTCGGCCTGATCCTGATGTTCGCGCAGCACCTGCCGCGGGACGAATCGGGCTTCGGCAGGTCGCGCCGGATCCAGGCCGTAGTCGTGCACACAGCGGTGCCAGGAGCGCGCGATGATCGGATCACGATCACCGGGCAGGTGCGGCGCATTGGCCAGCGATAGCACCGCGTCGATATGGCTGACCGGACCGGATAGCAGATTCATGCCTCCTCCTCGAAGTGCTCGCGCCAGACCGAGCGCAGGCGACTCCAGTGAAACGCTTTATTGTTTTGCAATAAACGAAGGATAAACCATTGACCCGGACAGACCAGCCTGAACTTTAGAAGCACTTTGTCTATTCATATTGTTTGTCGCCGTACTGTAAAACGCTTTACAGCGCTTTACAGGTGTAACGCCTAAATCGCTTTACACATTAAATAAACAAGCACCGCAAAGTTACCAAAAAACCATATTTATCAATCGCTTACCAAAATCATAGACCCTTACTAAAAGTTGGCATGACAACTGCTCCTACTGTTTTGCGGAAAAAACTCTTCGCATAACAAGATCGCCAGCATTCCGAGCACCACGGAACTGCCGGTAATAATCAGGAGCTATGTCATGCACGATTCAGCTCGCCCGCACGGCACGCTAAACCGGCGACGTTTTCTTTCCATTTCCGGCCAGTCCTTGCTGGCATTCAGCCTGTCGCAACTGATTCCGGTGAACCTGCTCGCCGAGGAACGCCTGCCAGACCTGCCCGATGGCCTGCTGCGCATGGGCCGCGATGTATTTCCCCACGAGTTCATCAGCGACCACCACTACGTGCAGCCCCTGCTCGGTCTGGTGGACGAGCAGCCGGCCCTGGTCGCTCGCGGCCTGGACGTACTGCAGCAGCAGGCGCAGCAAGCCCATGGCTCGCCATTCGAACAGCTCGACGAAGCAGAGCGCGTGGCCCTGCTGACCAAGATCGAAAACACCCCCTTCTTCAAGACGCCGTGCGCAGCAGCCTGATGTTCGGCCTGTACGACAACAAGGCGCTGTTCCCGCTGTTCGGCTACGAGGGTTCGTCCTGGGAATACGGCGGCTACGTCAACCGCGGGTTCAACGATCTGAACTGGCTCTGACCACCCCGTGCACACGGGATAACAACAAGAACAAGACGAGGAATACCCCATGGCAACTTTTGCCCAGGATGACGATGGCGTCGTGGTGATCATCGGCTCCGGTGCCGGCGGCGGGACGCTCGCCAACGCGCTGGCCAAACAGAAGATTCGCAGCGTGGTGCTGGAAGCCGGCAAGCGCCACACGCTGGAGGACATCGAGAACGACGAGTGGGCGATGTTCAAGAAGATCTCCTGGCTCGACAAACGCCAGGCCGCCGGTGGCTGGCACCTGACCGAAAACAATCCGACCCTGCCCGCCTGGATCGTCAAGGGCGTCGGCGGCAGCACCGTGCACTGGGCCGGCATCGCCCTGCGCTTTCGTGACTTCGAATTCAACATGCAGAGCATCAACGGCGACATCGCCGGCGCCAACCTGCTCGACTGGCCGGTGACGCTGGAGGAAATGGCGCCCTGGTACGAGAAAGCCGAAAAGCACATGGGCGTGACCGGGCCGAGCACCGGCATGGCCTATCACCCCTGGCACAACTCCTTCAAGGTGCTGGCCACCGGCGCCAAGCGGGTCGGCTACAAGGAGATCCTCTCCGGGCCGATCGCGATCAACACCGAGCCCTACGACGAGCGCGCCGCCTGCCAGCAGCTCGGCTTCTGCATGCAGGGCTGCAAGATGGGGGCGAAGTGGTCGACGCTCTACACCGACATCCCCCGCGCCGAAGCCAGCGGCTACTGCGAAGTGCGGCCGCAATCGATGGTGCTGCGCATCGAGCATGACGCCAAGGGCCGCGCCAATGCCGTGGTCTACGCCGATGCCAGCGGCACCATCCAGCGGCAGAAGGCCCGGGTGGTCTGCATGGCCGGCAACTCCATCGAGTCGCCGCGGCTGTTGCTCAACTCCGCCTCGGCAATGTTCCCCGACGGGCTGGCCAACTCCTCCGGCCAGGTCGGACGCAACTACATGACCCACACCACCGCCGGCATCTTCGCGGTGATGCCCAAGCCGGTGAACATGCACCGCGGCACCACCTGCGCGGGGGTCATCTCCGACGAGTCCTACAACGACCCGTCGCGCGGTTTCGTCGGCGGTTACCGGCTGGAAATCCTCGCCCTCGGCCTGCCCTTCCTCTCCGCCTTCCTTGACCCGACACCCAAGGGCTGGGGCAAGCAGTTCACGTCGCGGATGGAGAAGTACAACCACATGTCCGGGGTCTGGCTGTGCGGCGAAGACCTGCCGCTGGAGAACAATCGCATCACCCTGCATGACAGCGAAAAGGACCAGTACGGTCTGCCGATTCCGGTGGTGACCAAGAGCGATCACCCGATGGATGCGGCCATGCGCAAGCACGGCGTCGCCGCCACCGCGAAGTGCTACGAGGCCGCCGGTGCCACCGACATCATCGAGCTGCCGCCCTACCCGGCCAGCCACAACATGGGCACCAACCGCATGAGCGCCAAGGCCCGCGACGGCGTGGTGAACGAGTGGGGCCAGAGCCATGACATCCCCAACCTGTTCGTCTCCGATGGCAGCCAGTTCACCACCAGCGGCGGCCAGAACCCCACCCTCACCATCGTCGCGCTGGCCCTGCGCCAGGCCGAGCAGATCGGCCGTCTGCTCAACGAACGCGCGATCTGACCATTACCCCAAGGGAGTCCACCCATGACCCAGCCAAACAACTCGCAGCGCCTGTGGATGTATGAGCAGATGCTGACCAGCCGCTACATGGAGGAATCCATCGAGCGCATCTACATGGAAGGCAAGACGCCGGTGTTCAACATGGCCAAGGGGCCAATCCCCGGCGAGATGCACCTTTCCAACGGCCAGGAGCCTTGCGCCGTGGGCGTCTGCGCCCACCTCGAGCCTGCGGACATCGTCACCGCCACCCACCGCCCGCACCACATCGCCGTGGCCAAGGGCGTCGACCTCAACGAGATGATGGCCGAGATCTTCGGCAAGGCCACCGGCCTCTCCGGTGGGCGCGGCGGGCACATGCACCTGTTCGATGGCCGGGTGAATTTCTCCTGCTCGGGGATCATCGCCGAAGGCATGGGCCCGGCGGTCGGCGCGGCGCTGTCGCGGCAGATGCAGGGCAAGCCCGGCGTGGCTGTGTCCTTCATCGGCGAGGGCGCGGCCAACCAGGGCGCCTTCCACGAAACGCTGAACCTCGCGGCGCTGTGGAAGCTGCCAGTGGTGTTCGTCATCGAGGACAACGCCTGGGGCATCTCGGTGGCCAAGGCCAGCGCCACCTGCATCGCGCAGCACCACGTGCGCGCCGCGGCCTACGGCATGCCCGGTGTGTTCGTCGAGAACAACGACCCGGACGGCGTGTTCCGCGCCGCCGGTGAGGCCATCGAGCGCGCCCGTGCCGGTGGCGGCCCAACCCTGATCGAAATCGAGACCTATCGCCTGGCCGGCCACTTCATGGGCGACGGCGAAACCTACCGCCCCGAGGGCGAGAAGGACGGCCTGATGAAGAAGGACCCGATCCCCGGTTACCGCCAACGCCTGATCGACGAAGGCGTGATGAGCGAAGCGCAGGCCGAAGACATCGCCGCACGCGCCCGCGGACGCATCGACGAGGCCGTGCAGTTCGCCCGCGAAAGCCCGTACCCGCGGCCGGAAGAGGCGCTGGAGCAGGTCTTCGTGTAGCGCAGGTCAGCCCCCCCGAAGACCGCAGAAGCGAGCCCGCTCGCGAAACGCGGACACCAGCAGAACAACAAGAGGAACGCCCGATGAACAGCCAAGCCACCATGACCGCCGCCGTCTGGCACGGCCGCAAGGACATCCGCCTGGAACAGGTCCCGCTGCCCGGCGCGCCGCAACCGGGCTGGGTGCAGATCCGCGTGCACTGGTGCGGCATCTACGGCTCCGATCTGCACGAATACCTCGCCGGCCCGGTGTTCATCCCGGTGGATGCGCCGCACCCGCTCACCGGCATCAAGGGCCAGTGCATCCTCGGCCACGAGTTCTGCGGCGAGATCGTCGCCACCGGTGAAGGCGTCGAAGGCTACGCGCCGGGCGACAAGGTCGCCGCCGATGCCTGCCAGCATTGCGGGCAGTGTCGTTTCTGCAAGACCGGCCAGTACAACCTCTGCGAGCAACTGGCCTTCACCGGGTTGATGAACAACGGCGCCTTCGCCGAATTCGTCAACGTGCCGGCCGAGTTGCTCTACCGCCTGCCCGAGGGCTTTCCGCTGGAAGCCGGCGCGCTGATCGAACCGCTGGCGGTCGGCATGCACGCGGTGAAAAAGGCCGGCAGCCTGCTCGGCGAAACCGTGGTGGTGATCGGTGCCGGCACCATCGGCCTGTGCACCATCATGTGCGCCAAGGCTGCGGGCGCAGGCCAGGTGATCGCCCTGGAGATGTCCGCCGCACGCAAGGCCAAGGCGCTGGAAGTCGGTGCCAATCGGGTCATCGACCCCAGCGAGTGCGACGCCATCGCCGAAATCAAGGCGCTCACCGGCGGCTACGGTGCCGGCGTCTCCTTCGAGTGCATCGGCCACAAGGCCACCGCCAAGCTCGCCATCGACGTGATCCGCAAGGCTGGTCGCTGCGTGATGGTCGGCATCTTCGAGGAACCCTCGGAATTCAACTTCTTCGAGATCGTCGCCACTGAAAAACAGGTGATCGGCTCGCTCGCCTATGCCGGCGAATTCGCCGATGTCATCGCCCTGATCGACGACGGGCGCATCGACGTCACGCCGCTGATCACCGGCCGCATCGGGCTGGACAACATCCTCGAGCAGGGCTTCGAGGAGCTGGCCAACCACAAGGACCGCAACGTCAAGATCATCGTCAGCCCCGCCGCACTGGCCGGCTGAGCAGGAGAACCCCATGACCACAGCAGTAAAGGAAAGAAAGCTCACTGTCGCCCGCGCCATGGCCGAAGCCGTGGCCCAGGAGATGCGCCTGGATCCGAAGGTGTTCGTGATGGGCGAGGACATCGGCCAGCTCGGCGGCGTGTTCGGCAACACCCGTGGGCTGTATGACGAGTTCGGCAAGACCCGCATCCGCGACACGCCGATCTCCGAAACCGCCTTTATCGGCGCCGCAGTGGGCGCCGCCTCGGACGGCATGCGGCCGATCGTCGAGCTGATGTTCGTCGACTTCTTCGGTGTCTGCATGGACGCCATCTACAACCTGATGGCCAAGAACACCTACTTCTCCGGCGGCAAGGTGCCGGTGCCCATGGTGCTGATGGCCTCCACTGGCGCCGGCTACTCCGACGCCGCCCAGCACTCGCAGTGCCTCTACGGCACCTTCGCCCACCTGCCGGGCATGAAGGTGGTGGTACCGAGCAACGCCTACGACGCCAAGGGCCTGATGACGGCGGCCATCCGCGATGACAACCCGGTGGTGTACCTCTTCCACAAGTCACTGCAGGGCATGGGCTGGCTGGGCACCGAGAAAGGCGCCACGGTGCCGGTGCCGGAAGAGCCCTACATCGTCGAGATCGGCAAGGCCAAGACCGTGCGCGAGGGCCGCGACGTCAGTCTGGTCAGCCTCGGCGCCGGCGTTCACCACGCCCTGCGCGCCGCCGCGCAGCTGGAAAAGGACGGCGTCAGCGCCGAGGTCATCGACCTGCGCAGCCTGGTGCCGCTGGACCGCGAGCACGTCATCGCTTCGGTACGCAAAACCGGCCGGCTGATCGTGATCGACGAGGACTATCACAGCTTCGGCGTCAGCGGCGAAATCATCGCCAGCGTCGTCGAGCACGACATCGGCATGCTCAAGGCGCGCCCGCAGCGGGTGGCCTTCCCCGACATCCCCATCCCCTTCACCCCGGTCATGGAGCAGTGGGCCCTGCCCAACGCGGACAAGATCGTGGCCGCCTACCACGCCATGCATAAGGAATGACGTTTATGAGTACCCCCATCGTGATTGCAGACGACCTCTGGGAAGGCGACGCCGAAGCGGTGATCACCTCCTGGCTGGTCAGCGACGGCGCCGAAGTGGCCGCCGGAGACCTGGTCGCCGAGGTCATGTCGGAAAAGGCCCAGTTCGAGATCGAAGCCCCGGTTGCCGGCGTGCTGAAGATCATCGAGGAAGAAGACGCGGTGATCGCCAAGGGTGCGGTCATCGGCCAGGTGGAATAGCCATGACTCGACTGGAAATCCTGCCCGAGCGCGCGCCCGAACGGGTGCCGCTCAAGGGCATGCGCAAGATGATCGCGGCGAAGATGCACGAAAGTCTGCAGACCACCGCGCAGCTGACTCACCACAGCGAATGCCGGCTGGATGCGCTGAAAACCCGTCGTGCCGAGCTGAAAGCCGAGGGCAGCGCGGTGTCCGTGCAGGACCTGTTGCTGCTCAAGGTGGTCGAGACGCTCAAGGCACATCCCGGCATCAATGCCACGCTGGAAGACGAGGTGATCCACCAGCACGCGGCGGTGCATCTGGGCCTTGCCATCCCGCTGCCGGGCGATCTGCTGGTCGCCCCGGCGCTGTTCAACGCCGAACAGCTGGACGGCGAAAGTTTGTGCCTGGCGCGCAAGGCGCTGGTGGACAAGGCCCTGGCCGGCAAGCTGTCGGTCAAGGAGCTGACCGGCGCCACCTTCACCGTCTCCAACCTGGGGCTGTCGCGGGTGCACCACTTCACCCCGATCCTCAATCCGCCGCAGGTGGCCATCCTCGGGGTCGGCGGCATTCAGCGGCGGCTGGAACTCGGGCCGAGCGGCGAACTGGTGGAAGTCGAGTGGATGGGCCTGTCGCTGACCTTCGACCATCGCGCTGTCAACGGCTCGCCCGCGGCGGAGTTTCTCGATGATCTCTGCCGGCGTATCGAGGAGTACGCGGCATGAACGGCATCGCCCGGTTCAGCGTGGGCGCCGGCCTGAATGCCGAGCGGGCCTTGTTGCAACGCGTCTGCGACGGGTTGTTCGACTGCCAGTTGCTGCTCTGGCGCCCCACCGGCCAGGCGCTGGTGATGCCCGGCAGCTTCGAGCGCCGGCCCGGTTTCGCCCTGGCCAGCCAACGCTGCGCGGCGCAGGGCTGGCCGATCCTGCTGCGCGACACCGGCGGCGAACCGGTGCCGCAGTCATCGGCCGTGCTCAACATCGCCCTAGCCTGCGCGCTGCCAGACGGCGACGAGGTCGGCCGGCGCATCGACATCGCCTACGAACGGCTGCTCGAACCCCTCGCACTGTGGCTGGCGGAGAACGGCCTCAAGGCCGGTGTGGGCGCGGTGCCGGGTGCATTCTGCGACGGCCGCTTCAACCTCACGCTGGAGGGCCGCAAGCTGGCCGGCACCGCCCAACGCTGGCGGCGCAGCCGCGATGGACGCCCCGTGGTGCTGGCTCACGCCGCGCTGCTGATCGAAGACTGGCGCGAGCCCATGGCTGACGTGGTGAACCGCTTCTACCACGCCTGCGCCAGCGACCTGCGCTGCCAGGCCGCGAGCCATCTGGCGCTCGCCGAGCGACTGGCCAATGCCTGGGCAACCGCCACATCCCTGCCCGAGTGCTACCAGCGCGTCCTCGCCTGGCAGGGCCTGGAACTCGGTGCCCGCGCCAGCACTTATCCGCCCGAAGGCCTCGCCGCCGGACGGCACTCCCCCTTGCTTTGAATAAAAACAACACGGCAGGCCATCCGGGCCGGCCATGCATCGGAGGAAACACCATGAGCCATCCCACCCCTTACCCGCTCCAACGCAGCAACACCCTGTTAGGACGATGTACTGCGACTCTCTGCGGAGCGTTACCGCAGCGACGCTACCGTCATTATCGCTGGCAACCCAAACGCAACCAAACCGGATTTCTAGTTATAGAAGTTTAAATAACCAATCCAAAAGCAGTGATATACGCACACCCATGTTGCTCGCCATTAAAGCGCGCAGCAGTGGAAGCCGCTTTGCCAATAAAAAAAAATATCAGAAGAGTTCAAGCAGCGGACGCTCGTTTAAGGAATTCCTGAAACGAGAAACAACCCCATACAAGGAAATAATAAAAATGAAATTCAAACAGTCGAGTTTAAGGGTACAGATAATCATGGCAGCCTCGCTTCTTGCGATCACGCCACTGCACGCATCAGACAGAGTCATTACCGACAAGGAACTGTCTGACGAATCGAACACCAGCGATTGGCTGGCTTACGGGCGGACACACTCTGAACAGCGATTCAGCCCGCTCAAAGACATCAATGTAAACAATGTCAGCGGGCTCAAGCCTGAATGGTACGCGCCGCTGCCGGATCGCTCCGATATCGTCGGAACACCTTTGGTCGTCGATGGGGTCATGTACTACGTTGGTGAAATGAACAGAACACGTGCATTCGATGCACGCACGGGCAAGATGCTTTGGGAATATGACTCTCAAGTTTCCAAGGAGATCATCGACAACAACATGAAGAAGGTCTTCTGGAAGCACAGCCGAGGCCTCTCAACATACGGAGACAAGTTATTCATCGCCACATGGGATGGCCGCCTGATTGCAATCAACAGAAAGGACGGCAAGGAAGTCTGGCAGACCCGGACCTTCGATCACGACCAGCCGTTGAATATCACAGGTCATCCGAAGGCTTTCGATGGCAAGGTATTTGTAGGCAATGGCGGAACAGAACTTGGGCCGATGCGCGGTTATGTGACCGCCTATGACACTGAAACGGGCAAACAGGTTTGGCGCTTCTATATCGTCCCTGGCAATCCCGCAGATGGATTCGAAGACGCCGCTCAGGAAATGGCCGCCAAAACCTGGACTGGCCGGTGGTGGGAAAACGGCGGCGGCGGTAATGCTTGGCATGGCTGGACGTACGACGAGAAATACAACCAGCTCATCTTCGGGACAGGCAACGGTGGGCCATGGAATATCAAGGTGCGCAGCCCGGACGGCGGCGACAACCTGTTCCTCTGTTCTGTCGTAACTGTAGATGCGGATACGGGCGAATTCAAATGGCACGTCCAGACTGCACCAGGCGACACCTGGGACTACAACTCGAACATGGACATCGTGCTGGCCGATCTGAAAATCGATGGCAAGGATGTTGATGCGGTACTGCATGCGCCGAAAAACGGCTTTTTCTATACGATCGACCGCTCGAACGGCAAGGTGCTGTCCGCTGAAAAATTCACTGACGCCAACTGGTCAACCAAGTACGACCTGAAAGAGCAGCGCCATATTGTTGCGGACGATGCCAGGTATCCCGATGGCGAGAAGAATATCTATCCGTCGGCATTCGGCGCTCACTCGTGGCATGCAATGTCCTATAACCCCGAGTTGAATCTTGCCTTTATCCCCACCAACCATCTGGGCAACACCTTCAAGGACGACGGCAAGAACACGAAGCCTGGCCACAAGATGGCGAACCACAAACTTTACCTGGGGCTGACCGGTTGGGAACTGACCAAGGACCCACACGAGTCACGCGGTTCCCTACAGGCCTGGGACCCGGTCAGGAACAAGCGTGTGTGGCAAGTAAATCAGAAGAGCCCATGGGGTGGCGGAACCTTGACCACAGCCGGAAACCTGGTTTTCCAGGGCCAGCCTGATGGAATGCTCAAAGCCTACGATGCCCGCACTGGTGATGAACTTTGGTCCTATGACGTAGGCCTCGGTATCTCTGCGCCACCGATTACCTACAAGCTGGATGGCAAGCAGATGGTTTCCCTGCTCGTGGGTCCTGGTGGTGCACTGGCCTCCAACTTCGGCGGCTCCGGTGAACTGGGATTTGAAAGCCACGGCTGGAAATATGGTGTGCACGAACGCCGCATCATGACCTTTTCGCTAGATGGAAAAGCGGTTGTTCCTGAACAGCCTGCACCGCAACTTGCCAAGCCAATTATCGATGAGAAGTTCGAGGTCGACGCCAAAAAGGCCGAGGCAGGCGCGGGTGTCTTTGCGGAGAACCTCTGTGTTGGCTGTCATGGCGCCGGAGCTGTTGCGGGTATGAAAGCACCCGATCTGCGGGAGTCGCCAATCTTGCTCAAAGGCAGTGAAAAGGCGTTCGAGAGTGTTGTGCGTGGTGGCGCGTTACTCGCCAACGGCATGCCCAAATTTCCAGATTTGACAGATGCAGAGCTGGAAAGCATTCGTCACTTCGTTCGTCGGCAAGCGCGCGATGGTGTGAAGTCTGGCGGCGGACATTAGGCCGGCCAGGTCCAATCGCCAACTAAACACTTGAACCAATAACGCCTACATAGCCAGGCGTTACCACTGAGCAGAAACGCACGCGAATACCGTGAATGCCCACACGCATTGCGGCCGACGGTATTCGCTGCACCCCGCACAGTTACATCCGAAGGATCAGAACAATGACAACAAGCCTGCGCTTCGGCAGCGGCCTTCTCGCCGCCTGCCTGTTCACTTCTGCCCACGCGGCCGAATATTCTCCCGATCAGTTCCTCTTCGGCGACTGGAACGGCAGCCGCACCCGCCTGCATGAGGCCGGCGTCGACCTGCAGATCACCTACGTCAACGAACTGGCCTGGAATACCCAGGGCGGCGATGACCACACCGGCACCTACTCCGATCAACTGATGTTCGATGCCGCGCTGGACCTGGAGAAACTGCTCGGCTGGTCCGGCGCCGGTTTCCGCTTCAGCGTGGTCAACCGCAACGGCGAGAACCTCAACGCCGAGGCCGATCTCGGCGTCCTGCTGCAACCCCAGGAAATTTACGGCTACGGCAGCGTCACCCGACTGGTGCAGTTCTATTACCAGCAAGCACTGCTGGACGACCGCCTGCTGATAAAGCTCGGCCGTTTGCCCATGAGCGGCGAGATCTACCCCTTCGCCTGCCCGTTCCAGAACCTCGGCTTCTGCGGCACGGTGCCCGGTTATGTCACACCGAACTGGTTCACCTGGCCGATCAGCCAGTGGGGCGCCACCGCGCGTTACCAGCTGAATCAAGAGTGGTCGCTGCAGACCGCGCTTTATCAGGTCAATCCGCGTTTCACCGAGCGCGAGCAGGGCCTGAATTTCGGCAGCCCGTCAGGGACCACTGGCTACCATGCGGTTGCCGAGCTGGGCTGGACGCCGACCTTCTCCGGCCAACCCGGCGCCTATCGCCTGGGCCTCTGGCGCAATACCGGCGACTTCGAAGACGTCTACCGTGACGCCGCCGGCCGACCGATGGCGCTTTCCGGCGCACCAGCCGCCGAACACGACCAGGCCACCGGCGGCTATCTGATGGCCGAACAGCAGCTCTGGCAGAGCAGCGCGGTGGCCGAACGACGGTTGAAGCTGTTCGCCAACTTCATCCAGTCCGACCCGGACGTGACCTATATCGAGCGCATCTGGCAGGTTGGCGGCATCCTCTCCGCCCCCTTCGCCTCGCGCCCGCATGACGAGCTCGGCCTGGGGCTCGGCCGCCTGGAAATCAACGACGACGCCCGCAAGCACCTGCGCGAACAGGGCGAGCCGGTGCCGGACGTGGAATACCCCGCCGAACTCTACTACCGCGTCGCCCTCACGCCGGCCATCTCGCTGACGCCGAACATCCAGTACTTCCACCGCCCCGGCGGCTTCGACGAGGCGGAGGGCGTGGTGGTCGTAGGGCTGAAGACGGTGGTCAGCTTCTGACCGGCGCATAAAGCGCGGCGACCGGGCGCAAAGCCGGTCGCCGTTTGCGCTTCGCTCAAGCGCCACTCCCTACAGCTCCCCCCACCCGCACCTCAGTGCGCCTGTCCGCCTGCTTGCCGAGCTGCCAGCCGAGATAGCCCCATAGCAGCGCGCAGATTGCGCCGGCCACGGCGACCAGGCCGGCACCCTGACCGAACATGTCCAGTGCAGTCTTCCCCCAACCGCTGACGGCATCACCGGCGCGATAGACGACCGTGTCGATGACGTTCTTCGCCTTGTACTTGCTCTCCGCATCCAGCGGCGCGAAGAGCATTTCGCGGCCGGGCCGGACGAAAGCGTACTCGCCGATCCGGCGCACAATCATCAGCGCCGCGAGCAAAACGAAGCTGGGCATCAGCGCCAGGCCAATGAAGCCGACGCAGACAAGCAGCGGCACGATCGCCAGCAACACGCGCACGCCCAGCGTCTGCGCCAGCCGTCCGGTGATGAACAGCTGAGACAGCAGTGCCCCGGCCTGGACGACCACATCAATTGTGCCGAACACCCGAACCTGCGCCGCCCGATCGGGGAACAGTTCGGCCACCAGACGCGCCTGCTCGAAGTAGAGAAAGGTCGTCACGGTAGCCAGCAGCACCACGAAGCCGGCGATGCCGAGCAGATAAGGCGACTGCAGCACCCGCGTCATCCCGCTGAACGGGTTGCCCGGCACCGGCTTGCGCGTGCTCTCCGCCGGGGTCGCGCCAGGCCGCCCTGCTCCGCCGACTTCACGCCAGCGCATGAGCGAGAACTTGAGTGCCAGCGCCCTGCCCAGCAGCAGCGCGGCGAGCAGCATCAACCCCGCCTCTCCCAGACTGCCGATCAGCAACGCGCTGAGCGCTGGCCCGACCAGCCCGCCGACGCTCGCCCCGGCAGCGATGAAGGCGAATAGCCGCTTGGCCTGGGCGCTGTCGAACACGTCCGCCATAAGGCTCCAGGCCACGGACACGACGAACAGGTTGTACACCGAGATCCACACGTAGAACGCCCGCGCCAGCCAGGGGTTTTCGCCCTGCAGCAGAAACAGCACGGAGAACAGCAGCAGGTTCAAACAGAAGAAGCCGTACACCCAGTCGACGAAATGTAACCGCGGTACGCGCGAGCTGAGCCAGGCGAACAACGGAACGGCCGCCAGCATGACGAAGAAGGTGGTGGTGAACAGCCACTGCAGGTTCTCTACCCCCGCCGCGATGCCCATCGACTCGCGGATCGGGCGCAGCATGAAGTAGCCGGCGAACAGGCAGAAGAACAGCAGGAAGCCACTCAGTGCCGGACGCAGCTCGTGTTCCTCGGCATTAATGGTGGTGCTCAGGCGATGCACAACGGATGGCGTGCTCATGGGCGCGCTCCTGAAAAAGGAAGAGAGGTAACGGGGCGCGAGCGCAAGGCCGCGCCCGAGGGTTCAGGGATAGCGCACGCCGGTCAGGCGTTCCGACAGCTGCCACAGTTCGGCGGCATCGGTCTGGTTCGCGGCGGCGTCGGGAACCCTGGCAAAGCCCAGCGGCCCTCGTTTCTCCTCCTCGCCGGTCGGCCCGTAATAGGCGCCGCCGACCGCTTCTGGCGCGGTCGCGGCATACAGCGTCGGCAGCGCGCCCTGGGCAGCGGAGTGGTACTTGTCGCGGTCCTTGGCCCAGTTGGCGGCGAACTTGCTATCCAGCCCCGGCCCGCGCTCGACCAGTTCGGTGACCGCGACTCCAGGGTGCGCGGCAATGCTGCGAATGCCCCAGCCGGCGGTATCGCTGTGGCGCTGCAACTCCATTGCCCACATCAGCACCGCCAGTTTGGATTGCGCGTAGGTGGCGTAGGGGTCGTAGCCCTGCTCGGCCTGCAGGTCAGCGAAGTTCAGTTGACCTCGACCCGCCGCGATGCTTGACAGGCTGACCACTCGGGCATCGTCGCTTTCCAGCAGCAGCGGCATCAGCAATGCGGTCAGGGCGAACGGGCCCAGGTAGTTGGTCGCCAGCTGCAGCTCGTGGCCATCAGCCGAGGTGCCCCGCTCAGGCGGCGCCATGATCGCGGCATTGTTGATCAGCACGTCCAGACGCGGCAGGCGTTGTTGAAGACGCTCGGCGAGACTGCGCACCGAGGCCAGGTTGGCCAGATCAACAGCCTCGAACTGCACGCGGGCATCCGGAACCTGCTCACGTATCCGCTCGATCGTCTCCTGCCCGCGCTCGGCGTTGCGCGCGGCAATGATGATCTCCGCGCCAGCGCGCGACAGCGCCAGTGCATCCTCGTAACCCATACCGCTGGTGCCGCCGGTGACCAGCACGATGCGGCCGGTCTGAGCCGGCATGTCGTCCAGGCTCCAGTCAGGTTTTGGCGATGGCCGGTTGGCGGCTTCGACGGCCAGCGTCCCAGCCAGCGCCAACCCGGCGATCAGCGTTCTGGCCAGCTTCATCAATGGCCGGGCATGGCTGCCCGGCCCGGTTGCGTTTCTCTGCGCCATGATCGTTTCCTCGTCGTCGTGAAGGGCCTGCCTCAGGCGGAGGCGGCCGACGGACGAAGTATCAGCGTACGAGCACTGGCTGATAATCCAGGCAAACATGGACGGGCTGTTCGCCCAATCGTACAGTCACATCATTCAAGGAGGTCCAATGCGCCAACCCAACCTGAGTGATGTCGCGCTGTTCGCCGCCGTGGTCGAAGCCGGAGGGTTTCGCGCCGCGGCGCAGAAACGCGGCATGTCGGCGTCTTCGCTGAGCGATTGCATACGCCGCCTGGAAAGCGATCTGGGCCTGCGCCTGCTCAACCGCACCACCCGCAGCATCACCCCGACCAGTGCAGGCGAACGCCTGCTGGAACGCTTGCGACCGGCGCTCGAAGAAATCAGCGCCGCGTTCAATGATCTGGACGATGACGCCCACAGGCCGGTCGGCACCCTCAAGCTCAACGTGCCGGTGCCGGTGGCTCGCTTCCTGTTGCCGAACCTGTTGAGCCGCTTCCTCAAGCTCTACCCGGCAGTGAACGTCGAAGTGGTGATGGAGAACACCTTCATCGACGTCATCGCGGCCGGTTACGACGCCGGGGTGCGCTACGAGGAAAGCCTGGCCAAGGACATGATCGCCATCCCCATCGGCCCGCGCCGGCAACGCTTCGTCGCAGCCGCCGCGCCTAGCTACCTCGCCGCCCACGGCACGCCGCGGCACCCATCCGAGCTGACCGAGCACCAGCTGCTCGGCCATCGTTTCGAGAGCGGCAAGGTGGGTATTTTTGAATTCGAGAAGGACGGCCGAACCTTGCGCGTACCGCCACAAGGCCAACTCGTGACCTCCTCCCATGACCTGAAGACCAGCGCGGCAATCAACGGCCTGGGCGTCATCTACACCTTCGAGGACTTCATCCGCGAACCGCTCGCCGATGGCCGCCTGACTCCCATCCTCGAGGACTGGTGGCAGTCCTTCGAAGGCCCCTACCTCTACTACCACGGCCGCCGCCACATGCCCTCGCCGCTCAGGGCCTTCGTCGATTTTCTCAAGGCCGAGGGGCAAGAGCGCACCTGATTCAGCGCAGGTCAGGGCTTGGGCAGATACCCCGGCAACGCTTCCAGCCGCTCCATCCAGCGGGTGACGTGACGGTACGGCGTGAGATCCACGCTCCCTTCCGGCGCCAGCACCACGTAGGGGTAGACCGCGCAATCGGCGATGGTCGGCCGGTCGATCGCCAGCCAGTCGTGGCGCTGCAGATGATCGTCCAGCAGCTTGAGCACCACCGGTGACTTTTCCAGCGCTGCGGCCTTGTCCAGCGGATAGCCGAACTTCTGAACCAGCCGCGCCGCATTCAGGCTCTGCTGGATCTCGTTGGCGGTGAAGGACAGCCACTGCACAATCTCCGCCTGCCCGCGCGGATTGTCCGGCCACCACGCCAGGCCGCCATAAGCGCCGGCGAGGTAGACCAGAATGGCCTGCGAATCGCGGACGATATGCCCGCCATCGTCCAGAACCGGCAACTGCCCCAGCGGATTCAGCTCGGACAGCGGCGGCTTCTTGTGCGCGCCATTGGCGAAATCCACGGCTACCAGTTCAAGGTCGATGTTTGCCAGCGCAGCGAACAGCCGCACCTTGTAGCAGTTGCCGGATGGACCCAGGTCGTACAGTTTCATTGCGCACCTCCTCTGATGAGCTGATTGAATTCCAGAACGTTGCCGTCCGGATCGCGGATAAACAGCGCGATCCGCCGCGGGCCGATGGGATGCGGCCCCTCGGTGATGACGATGCCCTGCGCCTCGAGCCAATGCTGGAGTGCCGCGAGGTCATCGACGATAAACGCCGGATGGGTCATGCCGGGCAGCTTGACCGGCGCATCCAGCAGCACGTTGTGCGCATCAGGCGCACGCGCACCGTTGAAGATCAGGTTGATGCGCACGCCATCCGGGCTGAGCATTTCGTTCGCTTCGAACAGCGGAAAGCTCGCGCTCTCGACGAAGCCCAGCGCCTGGTAAAAGGCCATCGCCCGCGACCGGTCGCTGACACGAATACCGATGTGGTCGTAGGCGAGAATGCGAGCGGGACTGGCTGATTGATTCATATGCGAAACTCCAGGAAATCTCAGTCCCTGAAGTGTCAGCCGCCCTGCGGGTTTCACCTATGCCGCCGGCCTGACAACATCTATGCAGCAATCGCACAAATCCCGGGGTGGCAATGGACAAGCTCAAGGCAATGGCCAACTTCGTTCGCATCGTCGACAACGGCAGCCTGAGCTCGGCCGCCGATGCCACCGGGCAATCCGTGGCGTCGGTGGTGCGCTCGCTGGCCGCGCTGGAACGCCACCTCGGCGTGCGCCTGCTTAACCGCAGCACCCGGCGCATGGCACTGACCGACGAGGGCGCGGAATACCTGGCCTGGAGCCGGCGCATGCTGGCGGACTTCGCCGACATGGAGCAGCGCCTGGAGGCCAGCGACGGCGCCGTCCGCGGCCTGTTGCGCATCACCGCGCCGATTGAGTTCGGCCAGCGTTACGTCGCGCCGTTGGTGAACGAGTTTCTCAAGGAACATGCAGAGATCCGCGTCGAGCTGAACCTGAGCGACCAGATCGTCCCGCTGCTCGACGAACGCCTCGACCTCGCCCTGCGCATCGGCCACCTGCCCGACTCGGCCATGGTCGCCCGGCAGATCGGCAGCACCCGGCTGGTCACCTGCGCCAGCCCCGACTACCTGAGCACCGCCCCCGCCATCGACACCCCGGCGGCACTGGAGGACCACGCCTGCATCCTCTTCGCCGCCCAGGGCCGCCACTGGTACTACCGTCACGGCGAAAAGGAACAGGCCGAAGAAATCACCCCACGCCTGACCTGCAACCAGATCCGGGCTGCCAGCCTGGCCTGCGTGCAAGGCCTGGGCATCACACGGCTGATGCACTATCAGGTCGCCGATGAACTGGCTGATGGTCGTCTGGTAAGAGTGCTCAGGGATTACGAACCGAAGGACTTGCCGATCCAACTGGTCTACCCGCACGCCTTGCAGCTATCGCCAAGGGTGCGGGCATTTGTGGAGTGGGCTTGTCCGAGATTGGAGAGGGGTTTGCCGGGGTTGGGTTAGGGTGGTGACTGGCTGCAATCGGCCAAAAGCAGCCACTTAACAGATCTTAGATATGATGTGGCCGGCGCCTAAAACTTACCAATTGTTACGTGCAAGCGATTAGCGAGTCATTGCACGTAACAAGACAACTTTCCGCCTCTTAGTCGTGAGAATGACCGTGACTTTCGACTTCAGCTTGCGTCTCCGGCTCGCTGCCGCCACATGCCGACAGCAGACCTAGTAAACAAACCAGCAGCAGGGAGCGGCTCAGCGTAATTGAATTCGTCATGATGTATTCCTTCAATATCGATCAGGGATGTAAAAGCCCCGGCGCCCATGACGCTGGGGCTATTTCTCTTAGATAACGCGTTTGACGCTCAGGTACTCACCCTTGGTCTTGAGCGTAATCGTCACGTCACGGTTGCTACGGTTTCGCCAGAACCAGCCGTGGGTGCCGTCGAAAATGGCAGTGAATTCGCCTTTATCACCTTTGACCTGCTTGGCCTTGCTGTAGCTGTGGTAATAGCCCTTCGGGCCGTTATAGGGCTCGCCATGGGTGTCGTGATTGACCGGAACGCCATCGGTTGCCCACTCGTAGCTGACCGTGGCCTTGTCCAGCATCTCCAGCTTAATTTCACTGGCCTCGCCCGGCTTCAGCGTGACAGTCACTTCATCGGACTTCAGGGCGGGCTGCGGCTCTGCTACCGGCTCAGCCACAGTTGCTGCCGCAACTTGCTCCTGAGGCGCCACCTGACTAGACGCGGGGGCTTGTACGACCGGGGCCGCTGCTGGCGGGACAGCTGCATCCGCAGCCGCTTCTTCGGCGAGAATTTCTTTCATTTCACCCATCTGAGTCAGGCCAAGTACACGGCCGACGCCCGTGGGGTCGATGGCATATTCAGAAGGCATCACTACGGTGACCAGTAACGCTGCGGCAACACCCACGGCGATCACAGTGGAGCGCAGCAGCTGGCGGCTGGTTGGCAATTCACACTGGGTTGGAAGCTTGGTATTGAACATGCTGAGAATTCCTTACTGAGAGACGATCAGGCCGGTGAGCTGGTAACCCATCAAGAGGAAACCGGCGCTCATCATGGCGACGTTAGCGGTGTAGGCATGGCGCCAGAAGCTGGCGGTTCGTCGCCAGTAGCCCATGACGATCAAAATGGCGCTCAGCGCCAGTAGCTGGCCAATTTCGACTCCGACGTTGAAGGCGATTAGGTTGGCGACCAGGCCATCCGCGGAGATCTCGTACTCCTGGATTTTGGTTGCCAGGCCGAAGCCATGCAGCAAACCGAAAATCAACGTGGCCGCTTTGGTGTTCGGCTGGTGGCCGAACCAGCGCTGGAAGGCGCCCAGGTTATCCAGGGCCTTGTACACCACCGAGAAACCGATGATGGCGTCGATCACATAGGAGCTGATGGTGATTTCCGCCAATACACCGAGCAGCAGCGTCACGGTGTGGCCCACGGCGAACAGGGTGACGTAGAGCCCCACGTCTTTCAGGCGGTAGAGAAAGAAGATCACCCCAAAGAGAAACAACAGATGGTCGTAGCCGGTGATCATGTGCTTGGCGCCCATGTAGATGAACGGCAGCACCATCACCCCGGAGCTTTCCTGGATAAAGCCCTTGTCGCCCTCGGCAACAGCGTGGGCCAGCGCGTCAGGCATGCCGAGAAATAGCAATGCGGTGAACAAGAGCAGCAGTATTAGCGAGCGGTTTGGGCGCGCGGAAAATGCGCCCATATCGCACATGGATAGCGAATGCATAGTTGAGTCCTACGTGACAGTGGTATTGGCCGCATAGCGGCCGTTGTCAGAGTGCGAATCTTGGGCGTGGTGGCCGCTCGATCAGGAAGATCGGACTGGGAGGGATGACGTAGCGCGTGGCTTCTATCGGCTGCGGACGCTCTGGCAGCGTACTGACGGTGAGAAGCGTACTCAGGTATGGCGTTTCGTGCACGTGGTCGGCGGTAAGCGTGGAGTGGTAGTGATCCGCGCATCTGGCACAGACCGAAATACCCGTGCTTTGGGAATGAGCATGAGCATGGTCCCCGCCGTTCCACCCACCTTGGCTCACCCCAGGGCCAAGTGCGGCGCTATGCCCGGCCCATGCCATTAGCATGACGAGGGCAAGGACAAACGTTAACTGAGCGCTGACCGGTTTACTGAGCATGATGTGTCTTCGATTGCAGATTCGGCTGGCCGCCCGACGACAACGGCCGGTTTGCCATATCCCCCCCGGGGGGATAGGATCGAAGCGTAAGTCATCGAGGCATGGGACTCAAGGCATGAGCGATCAAGAACACGCCCATCAGCACCAAAGTCATAGCGATATCATCAAAAGGTTGAAGCGTGCCGAAGGCCACCTGCGCAGCATTGTCGGCATGATCGAGACCGGTCGCCCCTGCGTGGACCTTGCCCAGCAGCTACACGCAGTAGAAAAAGCGATCTGTCAGGCCAAGCGCACTTTGATCCAGGACCACATCGATCACTGTCTGGAGCATGCGCTCGCGGCCGCTGAACAGGGGGACATCACCGCGCTGAGCAACTTCAAACAGATCACCAAGTACCTCTGATCTTCTTTCGCAGCACCGCGGAGCGCGTCATGACCTGGATAGTGACAAAGTACCTGATCACTGCATTGATGGTGGTCTTGGTATCTGAAGCGGCCAAGCATGGCGACCGTATTGGCGGTATCGTCGCCGCCCTGCCCATAGTTACGGCGCTGACCTTGATCTGGCTGCACATCGAGCATCAGCCGGGACAGAAGATCGCCAACCATGCCTGGTACACCTTCTGGTATGTGATCCCCACGCTACCGGCGCTGTTGATGTTCCCGCTCCTAATGTCTCGCTTCGGCTTCTGGCTCGCACTGGCGGGTTACGCATTTGCAACGTGCCTATGTTTCGTCCTGTTTGCTCTAGCAATGCGCCGCTTCGGCATCGAATTGCTGTGATGGGCAGCCATCCTTGCCCAGCAGGCTCACCGCATAGCTTGGATCGCCTCATGCCACATGAGATGCCCGCCCTCTCAGGATAAGACTTTGACCGACCGCTTTTGGCCGATTCTGTTGAAAAAGGTAGTTCTATCCGCGAATCAGGATCGCCCCCGAAGGCACCTGCCATTCCAACTTACGGCAACTGCCTGGCGGCGGTTGCTGTCCTGCTGGCCGGTCTGGATACCAGATGCGGCATTCGCCTGGAGGGGGGAGGTGGCCGGCCGGTACGTCATGCTCATGATGGGCGCGCGGATCATAGCTGTCGTATCCATAAGCCACACAACCAGCACACAGCAAGAGACCGAAGCTGGCCGAAATCAGGCGAGTGACACGGTAAAGAGCACTTCGGTCAAAGCGCTCAATTGGATTATTCACGGTAGGCCTTATCCCGCTCTCGATAGAATTCTGCCCTGCGTTTGTCATCTTCTCGCTCCATTTCCTCGAAATTTTTGCGCTCTTCCCGATCCATTTCTTCATGGAACTTCCCGTGTTCCTTGTACGCCTCCAGCTCTGCCTTTTCCATTTCCCTCTGGTGTTCCCAGTAGCGCTTATCCGCCTCCCGAAACTCCTTGTCAGGGTCATCAGCGAAAGTGCTCCCGGTGGTGACGCAGAATAAGGCGAGCCCAAGAACAGAAGCTTTGTACATGGTAACCGTGCCTCCAATAGGTATAGCCGCAAGCCGCGCATTTAGCGGCTTTCAGTAGACCGCCCGGTTTATTGCGCCATCTCATCGGGCGGACTCATCACCGGGGATCGGGCGCGCCAACCCGACTTCCTGAGGCCGTATCTGAAAGCGGCGCTCGCGACGGTTGGGCTGAACCATCCACAGTTCTTTACGGTTGAGGGGACTGCTGGGGGAGACGTCGAGTTGGCAGGCGCACGTGCAAGGGCCGAGGAGCATGTAATGGAATTTTTCTCCGCACGGTCCTCGGGTCAAGCAAATTCAGACCCTCAGTCATTTAGTGTGATTGATGGGATACAAAGCCGATTTAGATGAGGAGTGGTTAGAGCCCGTAGGGCTCTTGCCGCTCGGCGTCGAACGTACCTCTACAAGCCATAATTAATCGCAGCGGCGAGCAGCGTCTGTATGGAACGCAGGTGGGAGCTTTGGTTTGCCCACGACCATTAAACAAATCTGTCGCCTTTTGGGTCTTGTGCCCAGAGGTTTTTCAATGACGGACGACGTAGCCCGCAAAGCACGGCTACCTCTGGCCACTGAAGTTGTACATCCCATAACGGCTTGAAGACCCATCCATCCGGAACGTATCGACTCACCTTCCGCTTTAGGGGTTGTACGCCGGAATCCCAGAAATTTCCGTCAGCCCAGCTCCAGTCCCGCCACGAGCGCATCCAGGTCGATGAACTTGCCGTCAGTCTGGAAGGTGTAATGCCCGTTCAGCAGGATGTGCCGCCAGGCCGCTGGCGACATCTGCGTGATCAAGGGGTTTGGGGAGCAATGGAACCAAAAACCAACGTATATGTGACAGGTACGACATGCTGATAGGCTACATGCGGGTATCGAAGGCGGACGGCTCCCAGGCTACCGATTTGCAGCGCGACGCGCTGATTGCCGCCGGGGTCGATCCAGTACATCTTTACGAGGACCAGGCATCCGGCATGCGCAAGGATCGGCCCGGCTTGACGAGCTGCCTGAAGGCGTTGCGAACTGGCGACACACTGGTCGTGTGGAAACTGGATCGGCTCGGACGCGACCTGCGACATCTCATCAACACCGTGCACGACCTGACTGGGCGCGGCATCGGCTTGAAGGTATTAACCGGGCACGGCGCGGCCATCGACACCACGACCGCCGCCGGCAAGCTGGTCTTTGGCATCTTCGCCGCCCTGGCCGAGTTCGAGCGCGAGTTGATCGCGGAGCGCACGATTGCCGGCCTAGCCTCGGCCCGCGCGCGCGGGCGGAAAGGCGGCCGGCCGTTCAAGATGACCGCCGCCAAGCTGCGGCTGGCGATGGCGGCAATGGGTCAGCCAGAGACCAAGGTCGGCGACCTGTGCCAGGAACTTGGCGTCACGCGGCAGACCCTGTATCGGCATGTTTCACCCAAGGGTGAGCTACGTCCAGATGGCGAGAAGCTACTCAGCCGAATTTGATGCCGGCATGAGGCAACGTAGCGACAGCGTGGTTTGTCTCAATGGGAAGCGCTCATGATCGATCTTTGAAGGCCCGCAGCAGTCGTGTCACAGACAGGACGAACAAACCGGTCAGCGTGAGGGCTGCGATACCCCAGTACTCTCCGATGAACGCGCCGGCCGTCGTGCCGGCCAGCACAATGGCGAGAATCGGCAAATGGCAGGGACAGGTGAGCACGGCCAGCGCGCCCCACAGGTAGCCGGTGATCGGTTTGTGCGTCTCGGACGGCAAGCGCTCGGGGCTGTTCATGGCAGACTCTCCGCGTGCTGTGCCGGCTCGGTCGGCATGGTGGCCAACTGCACCTCCAGATCGGCCAACGCTTCGCGCCGACGCTCGACGAACTGGCGCAGAACGGCAAGCTGCGCGGCCGCTTCATCGCCGTCCGCAGCATCCAGCGCCCGGCACAGCCGCGCCAGCGCGTCCAGGCCGATGCCCGCCTCGAAGGCCGCCCGCACGAAGCACAGCCGTTGCAAGGCGGCATCATCGAACAGGCCATAGCCGCCCGGGGTGCACGCCACCGGACGCAGCAATCCGCGCAGCAGGTAGTCGCGCACGATATGCACGCTCACCCCGGCATCAAGGGCCAGCCGGGACACGGTGTAGGCGCTCATTGAAAACCTCCTTTTTTTATCCAGCGCAGCAGGAAAGCTGCTTCACGTCCTTGTTGAAGGTCTGCGCCGCAAGCTTCAACCCCTCGACCATTGTCAGGTAGGGGAACAACTGGTCGGCCAGTTCCTGCACCGTCATGCGGTTGCGGATGGCGAGCACCGCCGTCTGGATCAGTTCGCCCGCTTCCGGGGCCACCGCCTGCACGCCGATGAGCCGTCCGCTACCTTCCTCGATGACCAGCTTGATGAAGCCGCGTGTGTCGAAGTTGGCAAGCGCTCGCGGAACGTTGTCGAGTGTCAGCGTGCGACTGTCGGTCTCGATGCCATCGTGGTGCGCTTCCGCCTCGCTGTAGCCCACGGTGGCGACTTGCGGGTCGGTGAACACCACTGCCGGCATCGCGGTCAGATTGAGGGCTGCGTCGCCGCCGGTCATGTTGATCGCGGCACGGGTGCCGGCGGCCGCTGCCACGTAGACGAACTGCGGCTGGTCGGTGCAGTCGCCGGCCGCGTAGATGTTCGGGTTGCTCGTGCGCATGCCTTGGTCGATAACGATGGCCCCTTGCGCATTGACAGTGACCCCCGCCGCGTCCAGCGCGAGGCTGCGCGTATTCGGTGCCCGACCGGTGGCAACCAGCAACTTGTCAGCGCGCAATTCACCGTGTCCGGTGGTCAGCACGAATTCGCCGTTCACATGGGCGACCTGGCTGGCTTGCGTGTGCTCCAGCACCTCGATGCCCTCGGCGCGGAAAGCGGCTGTCACGGCCTCGCCGATGGCCGGGTCTTCCCGGAAGAACAAGGTGCTGCGTGCCAGGATCGTGACCTGGCTGCCGAGCCGGGCAAAGGCTTGCGCCAGTTCCAACGCCACCACCGACGAACCGATCACGGCCAGGCGTGCGGGAATGGTGTCGCTGACAAGCGCTTCGGTGGAAGTCCAGTAGGGTGACTCTTTCAGGCCCGGAATCGGCGGCACGGCCGGACTGGCACCGGTGGCGACCAGGCAGCGGTCGAACGTTACCTCGCGCTCGCCACCCTCGTTCAAACGGACGACCAGGCTCTGGTCGTCCTTGAAACGCGCTTCACCGTGCAAAACGGTGATGGCTGGATTGCCGTCCAGGATGCCTTCGTATTTGGCGTGCCGCAGTTCATCGACACGGGCCTGCTGCTGGGCCAGCAGTTTGCTGCGGTCAATCGCAGGCACAGTTGCCGCAATACCGCCGTCGAACGGACTTTCCCGGCGCAGATGGGCAATATGGGCAGCGCGGATCATGATCTTGGACGGCACACAGCCGATATTGACGCAGGTGCCGCCGATGGTGCCGCGTTCGATCAGCGTGACCGTCGCGCCTTGCTCGACGGCCTTCAGCGCCGCCGCCATCGCGGCCCCGCCGCTGCCAATGATGGCGATATGCAAACCGGCGCCCTCAAGTGCATCACGGATTTTTGGTTCATCTTTGAAATCACCAACCCGGATCGAGCCTTGATAACCCAATGCGGCGATGGCGGCCAGCAGTTGGTTGTGGCTCACGGCGGTGTCTGCCATGACTTGCGCGCGGCTTTCTGGATAGGACACCACAGCGGCATTCACGCCGGGAATCTTTTCCAAAGCATCTTTGACATGGGTGGCGCAGGATGTGCAGGTCATGCCATTCACGGTGATTTCGGTCATTTTTTTACTCCATTGAATTTCGGGGTGCAGCAGGCATCGGCTTGGCGTTTTCGTTGGATGGCGTAGATGGTCAAGCCGATGAAAATCGCCAGCGCAGGCAGCAGCACATAGTCCAGATAGCCGGTCAGCGCGGACAAGCTGACCACACCGAGCAAAATGACCAAAACAGGGGTGAAGCAACACAGCGCCACGAGGGTTGTGCCAATGATGCTGACCCGCAGCAGTGTCTTCGGGTCTTTCATGATCAGTTCTTGACTGATGATGGGTAGCCCGCATCCTCGGTAGCCTTGGTCAGTTTCTGCACGCTGGTCTTGGCATCATCGAAGGTGACCACCGCTTCGCGCGTCTCGAAGGTCACGTCAACTTTACTGACGCCATCGACCTTGGAAATCGCCTTCTTGACAGTGATCGGACAGGCCGAGCAGGTCATGCCCGGTACGGACAGCGTAACGGTCTGGGTGGCGGCCCACACGGGGGCAACAACGGCAGCGAGGGCAAGGGCGGAAAGCAGCTTTTTCATGGTGAACTCCTGTGATCAATAGAAAAATGGCACGACGTAGGGAAATCCGAGCGCGACCAAAACCAGCACGGCCACGCCCCAGAAAATGAGCTTGTAAGTAGCTCGCACTTGGGGAATCGCGCAAACCTCACCCGGTTTGCAGGCGGCTGACGGCCGGTAGATGCGCCGCCAGGCGAAGAACAACGCCACCAGCGCCACGCCGATAAAGATGGGGCGATAGGGTTCCAACACCGTCAAGTTGCCGATCCAAGCGCCGCTGAACCCCAAGGCGATCAGAACCAGCGGCCCGAGGCAGCAAGCCGAGGCGAGGATGGCGGCCAGCCCGCCAGTGAAGAGCGCGCCGCGCCCGTTTTGAGGTTCAGACATACGTTTGTCCTTTCGAATCTGAATTGGATAGCTTAAGCTTACTTCCGTAGTTATGTACGGAGTCAAGCGATATGGAAAACAATTTGGAGAACCTGACCATTGGCGTTTTCGCCAGGACGGCCGGGGTCAATGTGGAGACCATCCGGTTCTATCAGCGCAAGGGCTTGCTCCCGGAACCGGACAAGCCTTACGGCAGCATTCGCCGCTATGGCGAGACGGATGTAACGCGGGTGCGCTTCGTGAAATCAGCCCAGCGGTTGGGCTTCAGCCTGGATGAGATCGCCGAGCTGCTGCGGCTGGAGGATGGCACCCATTGCGAGGAAGCCAGCAGCCTGGCCGAGCACAAGCTCAAGGACGTGCGCGAGAGGATGGCTGACCTGGCGCGCATGGAGGCCGTGCTGTCTGATTTGGTGTGCGCCTGCCATGCGCGGAAGGGGAACGTTTCCTGCCCGCTGATTGCGTCACTGCAAGGGAAGAAAGAACCGCGCAGTGCGGACGCGGTGTAGCCCGAGGGAACTACGCCTTAGCGTGCTTTATTTTCCGTTTTCTGAGGCGACTCCAACGTCAGAAAAGACCGTGCGGTCGACTTTTGATATTTCGTGCTGTCGCCTTCTGAAAGTGACAGGCTCGGTTCGTTAAGCTCCCCACGCTACGGTTCAAATAACTGGTACGCTTTATCAAAGTTCAACTATTACTAACGTAGTCGAGTAAACGGTACTTTTGATGAAGATCGGTTATGCGCGAGTGAGCACTCGGGATCAGAAAGCCGACCTACAAGTCGATGCCCTGAAACAGGCCGGGTGCGAACGCATCTACCAAGACATCGCCAGCGGCGCGAAAAGCGCCCGTCCGGAACTGGACAAACTGCTGGCCAACGTGCGTCCGGGTGATGCCGTGGTGATCTGGAAACTGGATCGCCTCGGGCGCTCGCTCAAGCACCTGGTCGAGCTGGTCGGCGAGCTGGCAGAGCGTAAGGTCGGCTTGCAGAGCCTGAATGACCCCATCGACACCACCCATGCCCAAGGCCGCCTGGTGTTCAACCTGTTCGCCTCGCTGGCCGAGTTCGAGCGCGAGCTGATCCGCGAGCGGACTCAGGCGGGCCTGTCGGCCGCACGGTCGCGGGGCCGGATCGGTGGCCGTCCCAAGGGTCTGCCCGCCAAGGCCGAGGCCACCGCCATGGCGGCGCAAACGCTGTACCGCGAGGGTCGCC
>NZ_JACXXG010000020.1 GCF_014764705.1 Stutzerimonas kunmingensis | reverse complement strand
ATCCGTGCAACCCTTTTATTTCGCTAACCTTTTGATTTACAAGAGGTTTTGCTTAAGGACTGCGCCGGAAGTGGTGCGCATTATAGGAGCCTGAAAATCAACGTCAACCGTTTATTTCAGTTTTATTTACCCCTACCTTTTCGGCTGCGCACTGAAGCGAGAGTCTTAGTCACCGCTGGAACACGCAAGAAGAACAGCGCCATTGCAATACCCGCATAGAGAAACCAACGGGCCGCGTCCGCTCGAACGACCCAGAGCATATGCAGCAACGCAAGAATGACAATGAGATAAACCAATCTATGCACTTTCTTCCAGCGCTTACCAAGCCGGCGCATGCTCCACCGGGATGATGTCATCGCCAAGACGGTCAGTCCGACAAACCCTAGTCCACCGACCAGAACATAGGGGCGTTCGCGCAATTCCTCGCCCAAACGAGAAAACTCGCCACCCAATAAGAAGTATAGATAACCACTCAGGTGCAGCAGTGCATAGGTGAAACACCACAGTCCGAGCTGACGTCGGACGGCCAGCCAGCCACCCCATCCTGTCAGCCGTTGCATCGGAGTCATCGAAAGCGTCAGAAGCAGCAAAACCAGCGCACCCTCACCGAGATTATCGACCAGCACCTTGCCTGGGTCAGGACCAAGCGCGAACTGCCAGCCCAGATACAGCCAATACAACGGCAAGCTCGCGGCGCAGGCGAAAACCGCCGGCCGCCACACGGGGTAGCGCATCAATAGTCCTTACTGAGATCCATCGAGCTATATAACCCCGCGACTTGCTCCGCGTAGCCGTTGAACAGTTGGGTGTCCCGGAGGTTTGTGCTGAACAGGCTTCCTGGGAGCCGGCGCTCACGAGCTTGCGACCATCGCGGATGCGAAACCTTCGGGTTGACGTTGGCGTAGAACCCATATTCCTGCGGCGCCATCGACTGCCAGGTCGTAATCGGCTGCTCGCGCACGAAGCTGATGCGTACAATCGACTTGATGCTCTTGAAGCCGTACTTCCAAGGGACCACCAGCCTCAGCGGCGCCCCATTCTGGTTAGGTAGCGTACGGCCATACATCCCGACTGCAAGCAACGTTAGCGGATGCATGGCCTCATCCATTCGCAACCCTTCGACATAGGGCCAATCGATCAGCCCAAACCCGGAGCGGGTTCCGCGCATTTCCTCCGACCGGTACGCCGTTTCGAAACGAATGAACTTCGCAGAGGAATGCGGTTGGGCCTTGCGAATCAGATCGGCCAAAGGAAATCCCAGCCACGGAATGACCATTGACCAGGCTTCAACACAGCGAAGCCGATAGATGCGTTCCTGGAGCCGGCTTTCCGAGCACAGTTCCTCAAGAGCGTAACGCCCAGGCTGATCGACCTCACCGTCGATCAACACCGACCAAGGCTCCACTTTCAAAGTCGAAGCATGACGCGCCGGATCACCCTTGTTGGGGCCGAATTCGTAGAAGTTGTTGTACTGGGAAGCGTCCGCAAATGGCGTGATGGCTTCGCCGTCTGGGGCCACTGCTTGCCAACGGGCGCTGGCGAGCTTGTCGGCGAACCATTTCGGTGCTGGCGCCGATGTAACGCCAGGATAACGCTCGGAAGCTTTAGCGAGAGCAGGCAATCCGGCGGCAGCCCCCGAAAGCATCACCCCACCCAGAATCTGCCGACGGCTCAAGTAAGCAGCCTCGGTCGTTACCTCTGACTCACGGCACTCGCCGGAGGCGGGAATCTTGATAAGCATGGGTTGCTCCGCGTATTGACTCCGATGGAGCAATACGCGCAGCCGAGTTGAAAATCAACCCTCGACGCGCTTGCGGCGGCGCAACTGCATCAGGTACTGCACAGGACCGGACGCCGCATACGCCAGGAAGATCAACAGCAGAATGCGGGGCGGATCACTGAATACGACAGCGAACACGAGCACTACTATCAGGATAGCGACGAAAGGTACGCGCCCTTTCAAATCGAGATCCTTGAAGCTGTAGTACTTGATATTGCTGACCATCAACAAACCTGCGGCCGCGACCATCAGCGCGAACAGCATGACCAATATGAGCGGCAGATCGACTCCGCGAATACCAACCTCATCCAGTGCCCAGACAGCCCAGACCCAGCCGGCGACTACTCCCGCCGCAGCCGGGCTAGCCAGACCAATAAACCAGCGCTTGTCCACCTTACCGATCTGCGTATTGAAACGCGCCAGACGCAGAGCGGCGCAAGCGACATATATGAAGGCGACGGTGAGACCAACATTACCCAGTTCGGACAATGCCCACTCGTACGCCAGCACTGCGGGGGCCAGACCAAAGGCAACCATGTCCGACAGCGAATCGTACTCGGCACCAAATGCGCTTTGGGTATTGGTGAGACGAGCCACGCGCCCATCCAGACTATCGAGCACCATGGCGACGAACACCGTGGCGGCGGCCACGTAGAAGTTGCCGTTAATCGCGGTGATGATCGAAAAAAAACCAGCAAAAAGGTTGGCGGTGGTGAACAGGTTGGGCAGCAGATAGATGCCACGATGACGAACCTTGCGCCCATCAGGCTCTTGGGTCTCCTCGACATGCTCGTCGATCGGCAGAATGCTTTCTGGCTCGACTGGCTTGTTCGGCTCTTCGGGTTGTCCACTCATGCGCATTCACCTTCTACAACAGGTTACGGATAGATTTCGACCAGTCCTGGAGACTTGGGGTTCAGCCTGGCCAAAGCCGGGTTTTATACCAGAAGCCTGGCAGGCCGAACGAAAAAACGCGGCCGAAGCCGCGTTTTCTTGAGCAGTAGAACGATCAGTTCTTGCTCTTGTCGACGATCTTGTTCGCCGCGATCCAAGGCATCATTGCACGCAGCTTCTCGCCGACCACTTCGATACCGTGCGCCGCGTTGTTGCGACGGTAGGCAGTCATGGACGGATAGTTGGCAGCGCCCTCGGTGATGAACATCTTGGCGTACTCGCCGTCCTGAATGCGCTTCAGGGCATTACGCATGGCGGCGCGGGACTCGGCGTTGATCACCTCAGGGCCGGTCACGTACTCGCCGTACTCGGCGTTGTTGGAGATCGAGTAGTTCATGTTGGCGATGCCGCCTTCGAACATCAGATCGACGATCAACTTCAGCTCGTGCAGGCACTCGAAGTAGGCCATTTCCGGCGCGTAGCCAGCTTCGACCAGAGTTTCGAAGCCGGCCTTGACCAGCTCGACGCAACCGCCACAGAGAACAGCCTGCTCGCCGAACAGGTCGGTTTCGGTTTCGTCCTTGAAGGTGGTTTCGATGATGCCGGTACGGCCACCGCCGACACCACAGGCGTAGGACAGCGCGACGTTGCGGGCATTGCCGGAAGCGTCCTGGTAGATCGCGATCAGGTCAGGGATGCCGCCGCCCTTGACGAACTCGGAACGCACAGTGTGGCCCGGTGCCTTGGGAGCAATCATGATCACGTCCAGATCGGCACGGGGCACGACCTGGTTGTAATGGATCGAGAAGCCGTGGGCGAAGGCCAGAGTAGCGCCCTGCTTCAGGTTCGGCTCGATTTCGTCCTTGTACAGGCGGCCCTGGAACTCGTCCGGGGTCAGGATCATCACCAGGTCGGCAGCAGCAACAGCGGCCGGCACGTCGCTGACCTTCAGGCCATGGGCCTCGGCCTTGGCAATGGACGACGAGCCCGGGCGCAGGCCGACGGTGACGTCGACGCCGGAATCCTTCAGGTTGCACGCGTGCGCGTGGCCCTGGGAGCCGTAACCGATGATGGCGACCTTCTTGCCCTGAATGATGGAGAGGTCGCAGTCTTTATCGTAAGAAACCTTCATGAATTACCCCTGTTGCCGGCCTCGTGGACCATTCGATAAAACGTTACTGACTGGAGAGACGACGCGTCCGCCAGCCGTTAGATACTCAGCACCTTGTCACCGCGGGAAATCCCGGTGACGCCACTGCGCACAACCTCCAGGATCGAAGCAGTGCCAACGGCCTGGATGAAACTGTCCAGCTTGTCGCTGGTTCCGGCCAACTGAATCGTATAAACGCTGGTGGTCACGTCGACGATCTGCCCGCGGAAGATATCGGTGGTGCGCTTGACCTCGGCGCGCTGGGCACCGGTGGCCTTGACCTTGATCAGCATCAGTTCACGCTCGATATGGGCGCTCTCCGACAGGTCGACCAGCTTGACCACCTCAACCAGCTTGTTGAGGTTCTTGGTGATCTGCTCGATCACCTCCTCGTGGCCTACCGTGGTCAGCGTTAGACGCGACAGGGTCGGGTCTTCGGTCGGCGCCACGGTGAGGCTTTCGATGTTGTAGTTGCGTTGCGAAAACAGGCCGACCACACGAGACAGCGCACCCGGTTCGTTTTCCATCAGCAGGGAAATGATGTGTCTCATGATCAGGTCCGCTCCGTCTTGCTCAGCCACATGTCGCGCATCGCACCGTCTTTGATCTGCATCGGATAGACGTGCTCAGCGGTATCGACCGCGATATCCAGGAAGACCAGGCGATCCTTCATGGCGAACGCCTCTTCCATCATCGGCTTGAGGTCCTTGAGGTCGGTGATGCGCATTCCCACGTGACCATAAGCCTCGGCCAGCTTGACGAAGTCTGGCAGCGACTCCATGTAGGAGTGCGAATAGCGGCTGTTGTACACCATGTCCTGCCACTGTCGAACCATTCCCAGCGCACCGTTGTTGAGGTTGATGATCTTCACCGGCAGGTCGTACTGCAGGCAGGTGGACAGCTCCTGGATGTTCATCTGGATGCTGCCCTCACCCGTCACCACCGCGACATCGGCTTCGGGGAAGTTCAGCTTCACGCCCATGGCTGCAGGCAGACCAAAGCCCATGGTGCCGAGGCCGCCCGAGTTGAGCCAACGGTTGGGCTTGTCGAACTTGTAGTACTGGCAGGCGAACATCTGGTGTTGACCGACGTCCGAGGCTACATAGGCGTCGCCCTTGGTCACTTCGCAAAGCACCTCGATGGCGGCCTGAGGCTTGATGATCGAACCATCGCCCTTGTCGTAGGGGAACAGCCCGCGGTTGCCGCGCCACTCGTCGATCTGTTTCCACCAGCTGGCGACCGTCTCGGCATTCGGCGTCTGACCGATTTCCTTGACGATGGCGACCATCTCGGTCAGCACACTGTCGACCGGACCGACGATCGGAATGTCGGCCTTGATGGTCTTGGAGATAGACGCCGGGTCGATGTCGATATGGATGATCTTGGCGTTCGGGCAGAATTTCGCCGCACCATTGATGACGCGGTCATCGAAGCGCGCACCGACCGCCAGGATCACGTCGGAATGGTGCATGGCCAGGTTGGCGGTGTAGCTGCCGTGCATGCCGAGCATGCCGACGAACTGGCGGTCACCGCCCGGATAGCAACCCAGGCCCATCAGGGTGTTGGTCACCGGCAGGTTGAGCATCTTCGCCAGCTCGGTCAATTGCGCCGAGGCCTTGCCCAGGATCACGCCGCCACCGGCGTAGATGATGGGCCGCTTGGCTCCCAGCAGCAGTTCCGCCGCTTTGCGAATCTGGCCCGAATGTCCACGCACGGCCGGACTGTACGAACGCAGCTTGGCCTTCTTCGGATAGACGTACTCGAACTTATCGGCCGGGTTGGTCATGTCCTTCGGAATGTCGATGACAACCGGCCCTGGACGCCCGGATTCGGCGAGATAGAACGCCTTTTTCATCACTTCGGGGATTTCCGAAGGATGCTTGATCATGAAGCTGTGCTTCACGATGGGCCGGGAGATACCGATCATGTCGGTTTCCTGGAAGGCATCGGTGCCGACCATGGTGCTGGGCACCTGACCGGAGATGACCACCATCGGGATCGAGTCCATGAAGGCGGTGGCGATACCGGTGATGGCGTTGGTCGCCCCAGGACCGGAGGTCACCAGCACCACGCCGGCCTTGCCGGTCGCGCGCGCATAGCCATCGGCCATGTGCGTGGCGGCCTGCTCGTGACGAACCAGGATGTGTTCGATGGCCTTTTCCTTGAAAAGCGCATCGTAGATATGCAGAACGGCACCGCCCGGGTACCCGTAGATGTACTTAACGCCTTCGTCACGCAGGGAGCGGACGACCATTTCAGCGCCGGATAAGAGTTCCACGTTGTTCACCTCTGAAACGCCAGATAGCGATTCCAAGTCGGAGCCGCCAGAAATAGGTTTACTGCCAGCAGGGCATGAGCGACGGTGGTCGCCGACTACGTCAGCCACTGACTGAGCCAGTATTGGAAGAGACCCTGGTGTCGCGGGCTCTCCACCCAGCGCGAGGTAACGCGTTGCGGGTGATGCAGGTCGGCGCGGGTAGCACCTCATGTCTGTCTAGACTGAGCCGGTATCGCTTGCGGCGAGGCGACTCAGGACAGCAAGCCTCGAATTGTTCGGATTCAGCACCAGCAAGTCAAGCTCGCCGTTGTGTTTGGGCAGCGTTGAGCTGTGACAGGGTGCAGAAGCGGCGCTCTGGCTTTTGGGTATAGTGACTGCCGGTTTCCGATTCCAATGAAGGTAACGACATGCGATTCATGTTTCTTGCGGGCGGCTTGGTACTGGCGCTTTGCGGCAACGTCATGGCCGCCCAGGTATACAAGTGGGTAGACGCCCAGGGGGTCACGCACTTCGGCGCGCAACCGCCGCAAGGGCAGCAGGTGGAAACCGTCAACACCGTTACCGCGCCGGCAAAATCGACCACGATGCCAGCCCCCGTCGTCGAGGACGAAACCGAGGTTGACCAGCAGAGCATCGATCGCAAGGTGAAGCGCCAGGTCGCAGAGCAAGAGGCCGAACGCAAGCGCTATTGCGAGACGATGCGCACCAACCTCGCGCAACTGCAGAACAATCCGCGGGTACGTGTCGAAGAGAAGGGTGAAACCCGGAGAATCACCGAAGAGGAACGGCAGGCAAAGATCGCAGAAACACGCAGCAAGATCGCCGAAAACTGCAACTGATTCCGGGTTCCAGGCATTGCGCTAGCGGCGCGCCAAGCCGCTCAGCGCGAAGGCGCCTCGATCAACGCATCGAAAGCACGCAGCGCCTCGAGCAGACTGACTACCCGCGCCTCCCGATAGACCAGCTCTGCCATCGCACAGATGCCCGACGCCTGCGGCAGAGGATGATCCGCCTCGACAATCGCCTTCATCCGCGGCAGGAATATCCACTGCAGCCATTGCTCGAAGCGCAGCGTATCCACGCAAAACGGCTCGACGCTAGCCAGATCCTCCGGCGCCGGCGGCTCGACGCTCCACATGTCAAGCGTGCGCAGCTCGCGCTCGATCAAAAGCAGCTGCTGCGCGACTGCCGGAAGGCGCGGTTCCATCACAGATTGACCTTGGCTCGTTCACGAGCCTGCGCGGCACCGGCACTGTCGCCCCGCCGCTCACGTGCCTGCGCAATCAACTCCCAGAGGCTGGCCTGCAGCGCCGGGCGCCCGCTGGCATAGCTCAATGCGCGGCGCGACAGCTGCTCCGCCTGAGTGGCATCCCCCTGCGCCAAGCGGACCTGGGCCAGACGATAAAGGACCTGCGGCTCGCGCGGCGCAATACGCTGCGCACGTTCGAGACTGGAAGCCGCACCATTCAGGTCACCACCGCCCTGCTGCTGTTGAGCCGTAGTCAACAGCGCGAGCACAGGGCCATCCAGCTGCTCGTCGGCGGCCAGGCCGCTGCTGCTGCCGGATGACGGGATACCGGTGGGCATGCTCGGTTGCTGCTGCGTGCTGGCCGGCGCCGAGATTGACGGTGCCGGCTGCCACGCAGGCTGATCTCCGCCTGTCGTTCCACTCGACCCGGCAAAGGGCGCATCTGGCGCGGCGAACGTCTCAAGCGGTGCAGAGCTGCCTTGCGGCACCATCACCACCACCCCAGAATCCTCCTGCTGCTGCCTTGGCGTCGCGACCGCGGCTGGCGCGCGGTATCCCTGGCGAGCCGCCACCTCCTCGGAAACGGGAGCGCCTGAGTCCACCACGGGGATCGAACCACGATCCACTGTCGCGCACCCCTGTACCAGCGTCACCGCTGCAACAACGGCCATCCACTGCTTGTTCACCAATTCAGACCTCTCAACGTAGAACCACGAAGCACGCGACCTCTGCGGCAGTTACTCCAACCAGCCACGCACCCAATCCATGACCGACTCCGCCGGCGCCTGAATGCCGCAGCCAGGTCCGGGGGCCGGTTCGCTGCCGCGAATATAGGGCATCTGCACCGCATCGGGGCAACGCTCATCCGTACCCAGGCCGCTTCGCGCGTCCACCCAGGCATATGTCACGTTGTCCGGCACTGGCATCTGTAGAGGCAGCGGATCGGCCCGCCGCATGAAATCGCTCCACACCTGCAGCGCGCCGGTCGCCCCAGTCAGCGAAGTTTTGCCATTGTCATCACGGCCCAACCAGACCACTGCCAGCAGATCCTGGCTGAAGCCTGCGAACCAGCTGTCACGCGAGTCGTTGGTGGTACCGGTCTTGCCAGCGAGATTCAGCGACTGCGGCAGACGGTTGTAGGCAGAACGACCCGTTCCTTCGCGCATGGCACGCTGCATGGCGTACTGAGTCAGGTAGATGGCACCCGGATCGAAGCGCTGCTGAATCTGGAACGGATACCGCTTGAGTGGCTCACCGTCTGCGGTCAGCACGCTGCGAATGCCGCGCAACGGAGTGTTGAAGCCACCGTTGGCCAGGGTCTGATACATATCGGCAACTTCGATCGGCCGCAAACCGCCCGCTCCGAGCAGCATCGACGGATACGCTGGCCACTGTGGCGATGCACCCAGCCGCTCAAGCGTCTTCAGTACATTCGGCACACCCAGGTCGAGCCCAAGCCGCGCCGTGGACAGGTTGTAGGAATTGGCGAGTGCCTGATACAGGTAAACCGTGCCATAAGCCTGACGCCCATAGTTCTGCGGCTTCCAGATCTGCCCATCGGCGCCCTTGACCGAGAAGGGCTCGTCTTCGAGCAGACTGGTCAGCGTGTACTGGCTGGGCTTTTCCAGCGCAGCCAGGTAGATGGCCGGCTTGATCAGCGAGCCGATCGGCCGTGACGCATCGAGCGCGCGATTGAACCCCGCGAAACCCGGCTGGCGACTACCGAGCAGGGCCTGAATTTCACCGGTCTCAGGATTGGTCACGATCATTGCACCTTCGACGCCTTCGGTGCTCTTGCCGAGACGCTTGAGGGTTTCGCTCATGGCCTGCTCGGCCTTGAGCTGGATCACCGGATCGAAACTGGTGAAGACACGCAGACCTTCTTCGGTGAGGTCCTCGTCCCGATAGTCCTCACGCAGCTGACGCTTGACCAGGTCGAGGAAGGCCGGATAGGAGCTGTCGGCCATGCTGCCACGCTGGGTCACGCCCAGCGGTGCCTGCTTGGCTTTTGCTATGTCCTCGGCGCTGACCGCCTGCTGCTCGGCGAGCAGGTCGAGAACCAGGTTGCGCCGCTCCAACGCCCGCTCGGGATTGCGTCGAGGGTTGTAGTAGGTAGGCCCTTTCACCATGCCGACCAGCAATGCCACCTGCGGCAACTTCAACTCGGCCAGCGGCTGGCCGAAGAAGTACTGGCTCGCCAGACCGAAGCCGTGAATGGCACGGCGACCGTCCTGACCGAGAAACACTTCGTTCAGGTAGGCTTCGAGAATGTCTTCCTTGTCGTAGTGCAGCTCCAGCAGCACCGCCATCATCGCCTCGGTGGCCTTACGGCTAAGGCTGCGCTCGTTGGTCAGGTAGAAGTTCTTCACCAGCTGCTGGGTCAGCGTACTGCCCCCTTGGCGAACCTGGCCTGCAGTCAGGTTGACCCAGACGGCGCGGGCAATGGACTTGGGCGATACACCGAAGTGATTGAAGAACTCCCGATCCTCCACGGCGACCAGCGTTTCCACCAGATACGGCGGCACCTGATCGAGCTTGATCAGGATGCGATCCTCGTTGTGCGCGGGGTACAGCCCACCGATCAACACCGGCTCCAGCCGCGCTACCGGCAGCGAGCCGCCATTGGCAGCGCTGAGACCGGCGACGAAATCGCCGGAGAAGCGTACTCGCAGCCGCTGCGACTGTTCGGCACCTTCGTAGAACTGGAAGCCACGGGTGTGCAGTTCGATGTCATTACCAGCCACAGACGCGCCACCCGGACCGCTGACAGCCTTTTCGCGGCGATAGCCCAACGCATCCAGCTCGGCGAGAAAATCGGTCTTATCGAGCTTCTGCCCGACGAACAACTCCAGCGGTCGTGCATAGACCTTGGCCGGAATCGTCCAGCGTTTGCCGGAGAATTTCTCCTGCACCACGGCATCGAGGTAAATGGCGAAACCGGCCAGGATCACCAGGCCGACAATGGACAGTTTGACCGCCCAGCCCAACCAGGGGCGAGCGCCAGCGGAGCGGCGTCTGGAGCGTGTACGGGGGGAGCGAGATTTAGTCATGGCGGCGCATTATACGCACTTTGCAGGCGCGGACCGACGGCCTCTCAGCGGTTTGCAGCGCAACGCACAGCGGCCATAATGCCTGCGACTTTTCGACTGTGTGGACTGCTTCGCAGTGGACTCGCACGCCCCGTTCAAGAACTTCAACAAGGAATGACCGTGAGCCAAGCACTGATCGCCGCCCTGCAGAATCCTGCCCTGTACCCGCATCCCAGCGAGGGCTTTCGGGTAATCGAGACCCACATTTCCTGGGTCATCCTCACCGGCACCTATGCCTACAAGATCAAGAAGCCAGTGGACTTCGGCTTTCTCAACTTCACCGACCTCGCCTCACGCAAGCATTTCTGCGAAGAAGAGTTACGGCTCAACCAGCGCATGGCGCCGGATCTGTATCTCGAAGTCGTTCCCATCAGCGGATCGCCGGATGCACCCGAGATCGATGGTACAGGCGAGCCCTTCGAATATGCGCTGAAGATGCGCGAGTTCCCACAAACCCAGCTACTGGCCGAACTGCAGGCGCGCGGCGAGTTGACGGACGCGCACATTGACGCCCTGGCCGAGCAGATCGCCCACTTCCACCAGGGCACCCCGCAGGTGCCTGCCGGTCATGCACTGAGCAGTGCCGATGCGATCGTTGCGCCGATGCGGCAGAACTTCGAACAGATTCGCCCGTTGCTCAGCGAAGCCGAGGATCTCCGCCAGCTGGATGCGCTCGAGGAATGGACCGAAACCAGTATCGAGCGCCTGCGTCCGCTGCTCGACCAGCGCTGCCAGGAAGGTTTCGTCCGCGAATGTCACGGCGATCTTCACCTGGGCAATGCCACATTGATCGATGGCAAGGTGGTGCTGTTCGACTGCATCGAGTTCAACGAGCCGTTTCGCCTGATCGATACCGCATCCGACGCAGCCTTCCTGGCCATGGACCTCGAGGATCGTGGCCTGAAGTGCCAGGCGCGCAGGTTCATCAATGGCTGGCTGGAGCACACCGGCGACTACGCAGCGCTGGCGCTGCTGAATCTGTACAAGGCCTATCGCGCACTGGTCCGCGCCAAGGTCAGCCTGTTCCGTCTGTATCAGGAGCAGGACGCGGTGCAACGCAAGGTGATCGTACGGCAGTACCGCAGCTACGCGAATCTGGCCGAAAGCTACAGCGCCATTCCCTCGCGCTTCCTCGCCATCACCCACGGCGTGTCCGCCGTAGGCAAGAGCCACGTTGCGCTACGCCTGGTCGAGGCCCTTGGCGCGATACGCCTGCGCTCGGATATCGAACGCAAGCGCCTGCATGGCGAGCAGCCCGAAGCCCAGCAGGGCCACCTCGATGCCGGCATCTACAGCCAGCAGGCCAGCGATGAGACCTACAAGCGGCTGCACCAGCTGGCAACGACTGCGCTGCAGGCTGGCTTTTCCGTGGTGATCGACGCGGCATACCTGAAGCAGCAGCAGCGCCAGGATGCCTGGCAGGCGGCCGAGACCACTGGTGTGCCCTTCCTGATACTCGACTGCCAGGCGCCGGATGCGGTGATCGCGCAGTGGCTGGCGCAACGCCAGGCCGAGGGGCTTGATCCATCCGACGCGACCATGGAGGTAGTGCATGCTCAGCAGGCCAGCCGCGAGGCGCTGAACGAGAGCGAGCGACTGCATAGCCGTCGGGTCGACACCCAGGACGCCGGCAGCCTCGACGAGCTGGTCGCCAGCATCCGTCAGCACCTGCCCGGCCTCTGACCGCCAGGCACCGCCGCCAGCAGAGTGCGGCGGTGCTTCTATACTCCCGGTATTCCAATCGTGGAACACCGCTATGTCTGCCAGCGAATCACCCGCGCCAAAGCCGACCAGTGACAGCATCCAGCTGTTCTCCAGCCGGTCCACTGACTACGCACGCTTCCGCCCGACCTACCCCGAGGCACTGTTCAACTGGCTCGCCAGCCAATGCGCGGCCACCGACACCGCGCTCGACCTTGCGGCCGGCAACGGGCAAGCGAGCATCCCGCTGACACGACACTTCCATCGGGTCCTGGCCTGCGACGCGAGCGCCGAACAGCTCGCGGCTGGCGACACCTGGTTAAACGTGCAGCGTTTCGTCGCCGATGCGGAGCATCTGCCATTGCGCAGCGGACAGCTCGATCTGCTGGTAGTCGCACAAGCCCTGCACTGGTTCGCCACGCCGGCATTCTTCAATCAGGCGCGGCGCGCACTGAAGCCGAACGGCCTGTTCTGCGCCTGGTGCTACAGTCTGCTGGAGATATCGGCCGCAGTGGACGCGATCATCCACAGGCTCTACTACGAAACACTCGCCGGTTGCTGGCCAGCTGGTCGCAGCAGCGTCGATGCCGGTTACCGCGATATCCAGCCTCCCTTTCCACGTATCGAACCGCCGCCCTTCGCCCTCGAAGCGCACTGGGATCTCCGCGAACTGATGGGCTATCTGCGCACCTGGTCTGCCGTGAAGCAATGGCAGCAGCGGCATGGTCGCGACCCCATCACATCAATCGAGCCCCAATTGACGTCTGCATGGGGCCAGGCAGGTCAGCGGAGGCTTATCCGCTGGCCGCTACACTTTCTGACAGGCTTCCCCAACCGCTAGCACCGCAAGGACGCCGCCATGCACGACGAACTGCTTTCGCTCCGCAATCTCGGCAAGACCTCGGTGCAATGGCTGCATGCATCGGGAATCCACACCGCTGCGGACCTCCGACGATTGGGCGCGGTGAGCTCCTATCGCGCTGTGAAGGCACGCGGCTTCGGGGCCTCGAAGGTTCTGCTGTATGCCATCGAGGGGGCGTTGAGAGATGTCCCGTGGCAGCAGCTGCCGGTCCCGCTGAAGGAAGAGCTGAATCGGAATCTGGGCGCCGATCGCGACAACTAGAGCTAGCTCACAACCTCTGCTCGGCGAGATTTACTCAGGCCCTCGCCCGAGCCTATTGTGCGCCGACGTGACCCTGCCAATCGTCTGCCCGTTCGTTCAAGGATTACCGACATGTATTTACTCGGGGAGCAACCGGCCTACGCCGATCGCCTGATCAACCGCCTGCAAACCATCCCCACCCAATTGCTCGAAGGCTTGCAGCCCTCAGGCCCCAACCTTGAACTCAAGCACACCGACGATCTGTGCGCCGAGCTGCCGGCACAGCAACTTTTCATCATCGAGACCGGGCTACTGCATGCGCTGATCGACGGCAAGGCGCTGTTCTATCTGCAGGAGGGCGACCTGGTTGGATTGCGCCAGTCGGGCGACCTGCCAGATTGCCGCTATTGCAGCGACGAACCCGTCAGCCTGATCCCCTACTCGCGCAACGCGGTGTTCCAGCACATCCACTCCGATGAGCACCGCCAGGAACTGTTCACCCAGTATCTGATTGGTCATACCGCCCTGCTCGGCGACGCCCTTGCGCGCCTGAAGCAACCGGAGATCCGCCCGGCTACCGGCTTCAAGCATTTCGCCGTCGGTGAAGAGCTGATCCGCCAAGGTGACGAGGCAGACAACGTGTTCATCATCATCGAAGGCCACGCCGAGGCGATCGTCGACGGCCAGAAGGTTGGCGACGTGCAGAAGGACGAGATCTTCGGCGCCATGGCGGTCTTCACCCGCGAGCGACGCAGCGCAACGGTGGTCGCCAGTGAGGCCTGCACGGTCATGGTCATTCCCAAGGAACAGTTCCTCGGACTGACACAGAGCAACCCCCGCATCGCTCACAGCCTCATTGAAAGCATGGCGCGGCGCATTGACCTGCTGAACAAGGAAGTCACTCATCTGCGGGTAAACGTTGCCGTTTGAGGCAGACCAGCCCAAAGAATATTTTTTACGAAAGCCTGTTGACGCAGAAATGAGAATTGTTATTATTATCGCAACTGATCGCGAGGTCAGCCGATAGCTGAAGGCTCAGGCAGTCGATCCTTCAGGTTATCTCCTCATCAGGCTAATCACGGTTTTGACCCGGCTCTGCCGGGTCTTTTTTTTGCCTGTAGAAAATGTCAGCCAGGTTGCTTGCCCGGTCGGCGCAGCTGTTCGCAATGATCCTGCTCCGGTTGCGCCGGGGTGTACCAGACATAGTCGGCCTGCGCAGCGGATACCGTCTCGCCCACTACAGCAAGCATCAACACCGCGACTGACTTCCCTGACAGATCCTCGATATGCAACGGCACGCCCAGGTCTCGACGGACATGGAACGCGCCGGCCAGCAGCATGGCTGGCTCGGCTGCGGCGAGCGTTCGCTCGGCCATGCGTCGATCACGCTGCTGCTGCACCGCCAGCATCGCCGGCAGCTGGGAGGCCGGCAGCATCCCGCAGTGAGAGACCTCGATCTGCGCCAGCAATGCCTCGCTTACCGCCGCGGCCGCAGATTTGCGCCCCTGCAATGACGGTGCGGCACGATAGATCGACATGATTTCGCCGCGCCCGAGATTGGCATGCAGCAATGGGTAAGGCTGCGCGAGCGCATGTGAAACCAGGGCTCCGTACTGAGCCCAATCCCAGCCCCTCTGCCAGCCCAGTGCCTCAGGAAGATCGGCTGGCACTCGCCCCTCAAGCACCTCGCGGCGCACCGCATCGACTAGCGCCTGCTGTTGGGGGTCGAGCATCTCCAGCAACAAGCTGCCCTGCGGACGTTCTTCAGCCAACGCCCGCAGCAACCAGAGCTGCAGCGCATGGTGATCCGGGTTGTCGTGCCGCTCGCCGACCAGTAGCCGATCCTGCGCCTGCAGCTCCGCTACCAGCTGCGCGGGCGTGAGTACCGCGTCACTGCGCAGATCGACGATCAGACCGAGCTCCGGATGCTCACGCCCTTCGGGGCTTTGCCACTCAGGTAGCGACGGTAGCGAATGGCATGCCGTCAGCAAACCCAGCACAAGCAACACAAGAATGCGCACGATGAACCTCCTCAACGGGCAATGATCAGCGGGTGACCGAGTTCCGGATGCCGCTGCACCAACACATCCAGACCGAATACCGCTCGCAGCGGCTCGGCTTGCAGCACTTCATCGGGTGGCCCTGCCACGATTGGCCGACCATCCTTTAGCAGCAGTAACCGATCGCAATAGCGCGCAGCCAGATTCAGATCGTGCAGGATCACCAGAGCGGCGGCGCCTTGCGCGGCGAAGGCCCTGACCGCCTTTAAAATGCTGTGCTGGTGCGCAGGATCGAGCATTGACGTAGGCTCGTCGAGCATCAGCACCTGCCCTGTCTCGCCCGGCCACAGCTGCGCCAGCACCCGAGCGAGATGCACACGCTGACGCTCACCTCCAGACAGTTCGAGGTAGCTGCGCGTCGCAAGGTGCCGCGCGTCCGCCGCAGCCATCGCTGCTGCAACGAAGGCGGCATCGGCTCCGCGCCCGGTGCGATGAGGCAGGCGCCCCATGGCCACCACATCCGCCACGCGGAAAGCGAAGCTGAGCGTCGAACTCTGCGGCAACACGGCCAGGCAACGCGCGCGTTCCATATCCGCCCAGTCGCCGAGCGGCCGCCCTTGGAGCAAGACCTGCCCCCTGGAAGGCCTGAGCTCGCCGGATAACGTCGCCAGCAGCGTGCTCTTGCCCGCACCGTTCGGGCCGAGCACACCGAAAACCTGCCCTGGGCGCAGCTCGAGGGAAACATCCTGCAGCGCCGTTATCGCGCCACGGCGCACGGTCAGATCGCGGCCCACCAGCATCAGAGGCGCTCCCGCAACAGCAGATAAAGGAAGAAAGGTGCGCCGAGCAACGCAGTGACAATGCCGATCGGCAGCTCCGCCGGCGCTATCACCAGCCGCGCGGCGACATCGGCAAGCAGCAGCAAGCTGCCGCCAGCAAGTGCCGAAGCTGGTAGCAGTAAGCGGTGATCGGGACCGACCAACAGGCGCATCAGGTGCGGAACCACCAATCCGATAAAGCCGATCAGACCGGTAGCAGCCACCGCTGCGCCGACACCCAGCGCCGTGCAGACCACCAGTTCACGCTTGATCCGCTCCACATCGAAACCGAGATGACGCGCTTCCGATTCGCCGAGCAACAACGCATTCAGGGCTTTCGCCCGCCGCGGCAGCCACAGTGCGACGGCGATGGTGATCAGCAGCAGCGGCCATAGCCGTGCATAACTGGCGCCGTTCAGACTGCCGAGATTCCAGAAGGTCAGCGAGCGCAACGTTCTGTCGTCGGCCAGATAGCTGAACAACCCAACCACCGCACCGGCCAGCGCGGTCAGCGCAATGCCGGCCAGCAGCATCGTGGCGACGTGGGTCTGCCCGTCGCGCCGGCCGAGTCGGTAAACCAGCAAGGTCACGCCCAGCCCGCCGACGAAGGCGAAGACCGACAGCAGGTAGGGCTCCCACCCCGCAGGCAACGCCGGAATTAATGTGCTACCGACTATGGCGATCGCCGCGCCCAGCGCAGCACCGCTGGAAACCCCGACCAGCCCTGGATCGGCCAGCGGGTTGCGAAACAGCCCCTGCATCGCCACCCCGCAAAGCGCCAGTACTGCCCCGGCGGCGCAGCCCAGCAAGGTCCGCGGCAGGCGGATCTGCGCAAGAATCAGCTCGGCCTGCTCGAGCCCGGACGCTTCGATCGGCACGCCTACCAAGCGCAGCGCCGCAGCCAGACTGTCGCCCAGCGCCAGGCTCAGCGGTCCCAGTGCCAGCGACAACCAGATCGCGACCAGCAACAACAAGCCGAGTACGAAGAACAGAAAGCGCGCAGGAACCGGACTACCCATCGGATTGCTTTGCCAAGCGGTATGTGCGGCGAAGGATAAGAGCCCGCCGCCGCAGCCGCCAGCCCGGCAAAAATTATCCGACTGCACTTCCTCGCCGGCTGCGGGATAATTCCAGCTTATGGTGGAGGACCCGATGATCAGATTGTGCGCGACATCCGAGCTTCTCGAAGGGCAGAGCCGCGGCTTCACGGTCGGGGAGCTGAAAGTGATCGCCGTTCGCCGGGATGGCCGGACATACCTGTACGAGAACCGTTGCCCACACCGCGGCGTTCCGCTGGAGTGGCGTCCCGACCAGTTCCTCGACGACAGTGGCAGCCTGCTGCAATGCGCCACTCACGGCGCGCTGTTTCTCATCGAATCCGGTGAGTGCGTGGCCGGCCCCTGCGACGGCCAGACGCTGCGCCAGCTGGATGCAGTCGAGGACAAGGACAGCATCTGGTTGCAAACTGATCGGCAGAGCGACAGTTGAGCACAGGCGCCGGGCGTCGGGCTTGGTTATCATGCCGCCACAGCTTTACCGTGAGATCGCCATGCTTCGCCTGCTGAGTCTGCTGCTCCTGCTATTCGTGCTTCCTGCCCACGCCGGCCTGTTCGACAACAAGCCCAGCGCCAGTTTTGGCGGTGCGCTGAACAACAGCAGCGATTTCCTGCCGGTACGCGAAGCCTTTCGACTGAGTCTCGTTGAAGCTAAGCCTGAACAGATCACCCTGCGTTTCGTCGCAGCGGAGGGCTACTACCTCTACCGTCATCGTTTTGCCTTCAAGACCGAGCAGTCAGGTGTCGTGATCGGTGAGCCGAAGCTGCCCGCCGGCGTGCCCAAGGTCGATGACTATTTCGGTGAGATCGAAGCCTATTACGGCATTGTCGATGTCGAGCTACCGCTGACGAACCCGGACAACCGCCCCTTCGTCCTGCAGGTCTCCTACCAGGGCTGTGCCGATAAAGGCCTGTGCTACCCCCCGGAAACCGAATCGCTCCCCATCGGCGACGTTGCCGGCGCCCCCAGCGGAGCGACCACCGAAGCGTCAGCCAGCCAGCAGGCCAGCGAACGCGACCTCTCCTGGCGCTCCATCGCGCTGTTCTTCCTCGCCGGTCTGGGCCTGACCTTCACCCCCTGCGTGCTGCCGATGCTGCCGATTCTCACCGGCGTCGTGCTGCGCGACCAGCCCGGCGGAATGCGCAGCTTCCTGCTGTCGCTGGCCTACGTACTGCCAATGGCTGGCGGCTTCGCCCTGCTCGGCGCGCTCATGGGCGTATTCGGAGCCGAGCTGAATCTGCAGGCGCGCCTGCAATCACCCTGGGTTCTTGTACCCTTCGCATTATTCTTCGTCGCCTTCGCCCTGGCCATGTTCGGGCTGTTCGAGCTGCGCCTACCACAGGCACTCAGCAGTCGACTCGACCGTCTTGCCGGCAACGCACGCGGCGGCTCGTTTACCGGAGCGGCGCTGCTCGGTGCCGTGTCCAGTCTGCTGGTATCGCCTTGTGTTTCCGCTCCGCTGGCCGGCGCACTGCTGTACATCAGTGCCAGCGGCGATGCGCTAGGCGGTGGCCTGAAGCTGTTCGCCCTGGGCCTGGGTATGGGCGCACCGCTGGTGCTGTTCGCCACCGGAGGTGGCGCGCTACTGCCCAAGAGCGGCCCATGGATGATCAGCGTGCGCAACGTATTCGGCGTACTGCTGCTTGCCGTCGCAGTCTGGATGCTCGAGCGCGTACTGCCCGGTCCGCTTGCTCTGGCGGCGTGGGGCCTGCTCGCGGCCGGCAGCGCCGTATTTCTCGGGACTCTGGAATTCACCAGCAAGACGCCCAGGCAGAAGCTCGCGCAGCTGATGGGACTGGTATTGCTGGTCTACGCGCTGGCCGCGTGGGTCGGGGCGCTACAGGGCGGCTCCGATCCACTTCGGCCGTTGCCAACCTCCGTGGCCGGATCAGCGCCGGGCAGCATGACCAGTGAAGGCTGGTACACCATTTCCACGCCGGCCGAGCTCGATACCCAACTGGCCGCCGCCCGCGCCGCCGGCCAACCGCTGATGCTCGATTGGTACGCCGACTGGTGCATCAGCTGCAAGGTGATCGAACGCGAGGTGTTCGCCAACCCGCAGGTGGCACCGCGGCTGACCGACTATCGTCTGATCCGCTTCGACATCACAGAAAGCAACGCCGCTCAACGCAGCCTGCTGGACCGCTACAAACTGTTCGGCCCCCCGGCCATCCTGTTCTTCGATCGGCGTGGCAATGAGATGTCCGAAGTGCGCGTAGTCGGCGAGATAGACGCTCCCGGTTTCAGCGAGCGACTGGATCGAGCGGCACCTCTGCTCTAGCTCACGCACGCATTTTCGCGGGATCGACCCACGACAAGCCGACGATCCTCTGCCCAATGAATCATTGCGGCAATCTTCAGACATAATGCGGGCATTTCCTTCGATCGCGACATGACTGGACAGTCATACCCTGCTTGGGGCATAGTTTTTCCCTTCTCGCGACCAGCCACCTCGACTGATCAGCGCATACAGAAAAACAAGGAATACCGATGGCCACGTTTCTGGTCCTCCACGGGCCGAATCTGAACATGCTCGGCACCCGCGAGCCGGGCGTCTACGGCGCAGTGACGCTGGCGCAGATCAATCAGGATCTGGAGCAGCGTGCCCGAGATCGCGGACATCATCTGCTGCATCTGCAATCCAACGCCGAGTACGAACTGATCGAGCGCATCCATGCCGCGCGCAGCGAAGGCGTCGATTTCATCCTGATCAATCCCGCGGCATTCACGCATACCAGCGTCGCATTACGTGACGCGTTGCTGGCCGTGAGCATCCCATTCATCGAAGTGCACCTGTCCAACGTGCACAAGCGTGAACCTTTCCGCCATCACTCCTACTTTTCCGATATCGCGGTGGGTGTGATCTGCGGCCTTGGCGCCAGCGGCTACCGACTGGCCTTGGAGGCCGCCCTGGAACAACTCGCTGCTTCCTGAGGGGCTCGTGCACATGCCGAGCCTTGAAGAAGCGAGCAGCAATGCCCTTTGAACTTACCTGGGAGTCAATGCTTCATGGATATTCGCAAAGTCAAAAAGCTGATCGAACTGCTGGAAGAGTCCGGTATCGACGAACTGGAGATCCACGAGGGTGAAGAGTCGGTACGCATCAGCCGCCACAGCAAGCAGGTAGCGATGCAGCAGCCGATCTACGCTCAGGCTCCGGCCGCACCGGCTCCTGCTCCGGTAGCTGCTGCCGCCCCGGCTGCCGACGCTGCCCCGGCCGCGCCCAAGCTGAACGGCAATGTGGTCCGCTCGCCGATGGTCGGCACCTTCTACCGTGCGTCCTCGCCGGAATCCAAGGCGTTCGTCGAAGTCGGTCAGAGCGTCAAGAAGGGCGACATCCTCTGCATCGTCGAAGCCATGAAGATGATGAACCACATCGAGGCCGAGATCAGCGGCACCATCGAATCCATCCTGGTGGAGAATGGTCAGCCGGTCGAATACGACCAGCCGCTGTTCACCATCGTTTGAACCGCGGAGAGCCAGCGATGTTGGAAAAAGTACTGATCGCCAACCGCGGCGAGATAGCCCTTCGAGTTCTGCGCGCATGCAAGGAACTGGGCATCAAGACCGTGGCTGTGCACTCCACTGCAGACCGTGACCTGATGCACGTGTCGCTGGCCGACGAGTCCGTCTGCATCGGCCCGGCCGCCTCTGCCAAGTCCTACCTGAGCATCCCGGCGCTGATCGCCGCTGCCGAAGTCACCGGCGCCGACGGCATCCATCCCGGCTACGGCTTCCTCGCCGAGAACGCCGACTTCGCCGAACAGGTGGAGAAGTCCGGGTTTACCTTCATCGGCCCAACCGCCGACGTCATTCGCCTTATGGGCGACAAGGTATCGGCCAAAGACGCGATGAAGCAGGCCGGCGTGCCGACCGTTCCGGGTTCTGACGGCCCACTGCCGGAAGACGAGAAGGAAGCGCTGCGCATCGCCCGCGAGGTGGGCTACCCGGTGATCATCAAGGCCGCCGGTGGCGGTGGTGGTCGCGGCATGCGCGTGGTGCACAAGGAAGAGGATCTGATCGCCTCGGCCAAGCTGACCCGCAATGAAGCCGGCGCAGCCTTCGGCAACCCGATGGTCTACCTCGAGAAATTCCTCACCAACCCACGCCACGTGGAAATCCAGGTGCTGGCCGACGGCCAGGGCAACGCCATCCACCTTGGCGACCGCGACTGCTCGCTGCAGCGCCGTCACCAGAAGGTGATCGAGGAAGCCCCAGCCCCGCTGATCGATGAAGAAGCCCGCCGCAAGGTCCAGGCCCGCTGCGTCAAGGCGTGCATCGACATCGGCTACCGCGGCGCCGGCACGTTCGAGTTTCTCTATGAAGACGGCAACTTCTACTTCATCGAGATGAACACTCGCGTACAGGTCGAGCATCCGGTTACCGAGATGGTCACCGGCATCGACATCGTCAAGGAGATGCTGCTGATCGGTGGTGGCCAGAAGCTGTCGATCAAGCAGGAAGATGTGGTCATCCGCGGCCATGCCGTGGAGTGCCGCATCAATGCCGAAGATCCGCGCACCTTCATGCCCAGCCCGGGCAAGGTGAAGCACTTCCACGCTCCAGGCGGCAACGGTGTGCGCGTCGACTCGCACCTGTACGACGGCTACTCGGTTCCACCGCACTACGACTCGCTGATCGGCAAGCTGATCACCTTCGGTGCCAACCGTGACGAAGCCATGGGCCGCATGCGCAACGCACTGGACGAGCTGATCGTCGACGGCATCAAGACCAACGCCCCGCTGCACCGCGATCTGGTGCGCGATCCCGGCTTCTGCAAGGGCGGCGTGAACATCCATTACCTGGAGAAGAAACTGGGTATGGACAAGCACTGAGCCCCGCTCGGCGCTGTACTACAGAGGCTGCCTTCGGGCGGCCTCTGTCGTTTCTGCGGCTCGGCACCAAACCGCCCACGCTGGCCGCAACACGCCGCCTCCAGTAAGCTTGCCGGCCTTTACCGCGACCCCACTCGAGAGGCTTCCATGTCCTGGCTGCAGATCCGACTCGCCATCACCCCCGATCAGGCCGAAGCGCTGGAAGACCAGCTGCTGGATCTGGGCGCGGTTTCCGTGACCTTCATGGACGCTGAGGATCAGCCGATCTTCGAGCCGGATCTCAACACCACTCCGCTGTGGTCGCACACGCACCTGTTGGCATTGTTCGAAGCCGACACCGACCCGGACTCCCTGCTCGCCCACCTGCAGCTGCTGCGCGGCGGCGAGCTGCCCGAGCACCAGGTCGAAGTGATCGAAGACCAGGACTGGGAGCGCAGCTGGATGGACAACTTCCAACCGATGCGCTTCGGCCGCCGCCTGTGGATCGTCCCCAGCTGGCACGCGGCGCCGGAGCCCGACGCGGTCAACCTGCTGCTGGATCCTGGCCTGGCGTTCGGTACCGGCACCCACCCCACTACCGCACTCTGTCTCGAGTGGCTGGATGCCCAGCCTCTGCAGGGCCAGTCCCTGCTGGATTTCGGCTGCGGCTCGGGCATCCTGGCGATCGCCGGCCTGTTGCTGGGCGCCGAGCATGCCGTCGGCACCGACATCGATACCCAGGCGCTGGACGCTTCACGCGACAACGCCGAGCGCAACGGCATCGCCGCAGAGCGTTTCGCGCTCCACCTGCCTGAACAGCTGCCGGAAAAGGCTGCCGACGTGGTGGTCGCCAACATTCTTGCTGGCCCGCTGGTTTCGCTGGCGCCGCGCATCACCGCACTGGTCAAGCCCGGCGGCCGCCTGGCACTGTCCGGCATCCTAGCCGAACAGGCCGAGGAGGTGCGCGCAGCCTACAGCGGTGCATTCGAGCTCGACCCAACCGCCGACAAAGATGGCTGGGTACGCATCAGCGGCGTCCGACGTGCCTGAGCAGCGCCTTGCGACCTCGCCCGCACACTTGCACAACAGGCTCCGCAGCCCCTGCCGCTGCGCGACTGGCATACGCTAGACTAGCCGGCACCTTCGCGCGGAAACACGCATGACCAGCTTCATCACCCAGTGCCCCAACTGCAGTACCCGCTTTCGCGTCGCCCGCAGCCAGTTACGCGCGGCCCGCGGCGCGGTGCGTTGCGGCGCTTGCATGGAAGTCTTCAACGCCGCCCATCATCTGCTGCGCGATGAGCAGGATCCGACGCAACCATTGACCACTCCGGTCGCCAAGCCGATCCAGGCGCAGGCAGAACCGCCCAAGACTACCACCCCGGCACCGGCCGCCAAGGCCGATGAAACGCTGTGGATTCACGATGACCTGGACCTAGACAGCCTCGACCTGGACGAAGAGCTGGCCAAACTGGAGCGGCAGGAGCGCGAATTGTCTCGCGACCTGCTCAGCCTCGAAGCCAACGGCGACGCGGCAACCAGGCCTCGCGATCCGCTACCGGAGATATCCTCCACGCAGGACGAAAGCTGGGCCGAGATCCTGCTGAGCGCCGAACAGGGCGTCACGCAGTCGCCGGCGAGCCCGAGCGATGAGGTGGTCAGCTTCACCCCGGTCACCTCGGAGTCTCCGCAACCGCTGAGCCCATTGGCAGCCAGTCCCACGCCGCTCGCGATCGCCGAGGCCCAGCAGGCGCACGACGAAAGGGTCGAACCTGAACTGGCAAGGCCATCGGCTTCCGAACAGCTCGCCCCTGCCGTAGATTCTGCAGCGACACGCCGCGAGCCCGACCTGCGCGACGAGCCGCTGTTCGAGCTCGACGATGAGCCACTGCAACTGGACTGGCAGGAAGCGAAGAAACCCTGGGGACGCTGGCTCGGCTGGAGCGTACTGAACCTGTTGGCACTGCTTGCGCTGGGTGCCCAGTACGTTGCCTACAACTACGATGAGCTGTCGAGGCAGCAGCAGTATCGCAGCTGGTTCGAGCGTATCTGCCCGACCGTTGGCTGCGAACTGCCGGCCCTGGTCGACATTGGCCAGATCAAGAGCAGCAACCTGGTGGTGCGCAGCCATCCCGAGTTCACCGGCGCGCTGGTCGTCGACGCGATCCTCTACAACCGCGCGGCCTTTGCACAGCCGTTTCCGCTTTTGGAAATCCGCTTTGCCGACCTCAACGGCAAACTGATCGCCAGCCGCAGCTTCAAGCCCAGCGAATATCTTTCTGGAGAACTGGCAGGACAGGCCCAGATGCCACCGCAGGTTCCCATCCATATCGCCCTGGATATCCTCGACCCGGGCGCAAAGGCAGTTAACTACAGCCTGAGTTTCCATTCGCCCAAATAGCGACGAGCTTGCAGTTCAGACTGCCGCCGCCGGCGCTCATCGCGCGAGCGGTGGGCGCGTCCAAACTCCCGGCGATAAGGCGACCACTGTTCAGAATTTGTTCAAAACAGCCTTTAACCCGTCATGCGTAGCGGGTATTATGCCCACCCTTTTTTGCAGTCCCGATCTACCTAACAAGCAGGCCCCAAGCAGGGAATCTTCATGTCAGCGGTACGCATCGGCCCTTACACCTTGACCAATCGATTGATCCTCGCGCCCATGGCCGGCGTGACCGATCAGCCGTTCCGCCAGTTGTGCCGCCGCTTCGGCGCGGCCCTGGTGGTCTCGGAAATGCTCACCAGCGATGTGCGTCTGTGGAACAGTCGCAAATCTCGTCTGCGCATTCCCCATGCGGACGAGCCCGAGCCCCGCTCCGTGCAAATCGCCGGTGGCGACCCGCAGATGCTGGCCGAGGCGGCGCAGCGCAATGTGGAGCTGGGGGCGCAGATCATCGACATCAACATGGGCTGCCCGGTGAAGAAGGTCTGCAACAAGGCCGCCGGCTCGGCGTTGATGCGTGACGAGAAGCTGGTCGCGGATATCCTCGAAGCCGTGGTCGGTGCCGTGACCGTTCCGGTGACGTTGAAGATTCGCACCGGCTGGGATCGGCAGAACAAGAACGGCCTGACCGTCGCGCGTATCGCCGAGCAATCGGGCATCGCAGCACTTGCCGTTCACGGCCGCACCCGCGCCGACCTGTACACCGGCGAAGCCGAGTACGACACCATCGCCGCCATCAAGCAGGCAGTGGCGATTCCGGTGTTCGCCAATGGCGATATCGATTCGCCGCACAAGGCGGCCCAGGTACTACAGGCAACCGGAGCGGACGGCCTGTTGATCGGACGTGCGGCGCAGGGTCGCCCGTGGATCTTTCGCGAAGTGGAGCATTATCTGCGCACCGGCGAGCTGCTCGCGGCGCCGACGCTGGACGAAGTTGAAAGCACCCTGCTGGAGCATGTGCAGGCGCTGCATGAATTCTATGGCGAGGTGATGGGAGTCCGTATCGCCCGCAAGCACGCGGGCTGGTATCTCGCAACACTGCCGGGCGCGCGGGACTTCCGCGCCCGTTTCAATCATCTGGAAGACAGGGATGCACAGGCCTTCAGCATTCAGCAGTTCTTTGCCGAACAACGCTCAGGGCCTGGCTCGGTGGATGGAACAGAGGTGGCCGCATGACGCTGTTGAATGAAACATTGGTAAGTGGAACAACATCCGTGAGTGACAACCTGAACCTCAAGCAGCACCTGAACACGCCGAGCGAAGCGGGGCAGACGCTGCGAGGCAGCGTCGAGAAAGCGCTGCACAACTATTTCGCCCGCCTCGAAGGTGCAGACGTCACGGACGTTTACAACCTCGTACTCTCCGAAGTGGAAGCGCCGTTGCTGGAAACCGTGATGCACTACGTCAAGGGTAACCAGACCAAGGCTTCCGAGCTGCTGGGCCTGAACCGCGGCACCCTGCGCAAGAAACTCAAACAGTACGACCTGCTCTGACGCGGCAGCTGGCAGGCGCGGCTGTCCGCACCTGCCGCCTTCGCGGACTCAAGCCTGTAGCCTCTAGGAAACGTCAATGACCGACCATACCACCCGCCTTCCCGTGCGCCGCGCGCTGATCAGCGTGTCCGACAAGACCGGCGTCGTCGACTTCGCCCGCGACCTCGAAGCCCTCGGCGTCGAGATCCTCTCCACCGGCGGCACCTTCAAGCTGCTGCGTGACAACGGCATCGCGGCTGTCGAAGTGGCCGACTACACCGGCTTCCCGGAGATGATGGACGGCCGGGTGAAGACCCTGCACCCGAAGATCCACGGCGGCATCCTCGGCCGCCGCGACCTGGACGGCACAGTGATGGCCGAGAATGGCATCGCGCCGATCGATCTGGTGGCGGTCAACCTCTATCCGTTCGCAGCCACGGTGGCCAAGCCCGGATGCACCCTGCCGGACGCCATCGAGAACATCGACATCGGCGGCCCGACCATGGTCCGCAGTGCGGCGAAGAACCACAAGGACGTCGCCATCGTGGTCAATGCCGAGGACTACGCGGCAGTGGTCGACAACCTGAAGAACGGCGGGCTGACCTACGCCCAGCGCTTCGACCTGGCGCTCAAGGCGTTCGAGCACACCGCCGGCTACGACGGCATGATCGCCAATTACCTGGGCGGCATCGACCAGAGCACCGAGCAGCTCAGCACCGAAAATCGCAGTCTGTTCCCGCGCACCTACAACATGCAGTTCATCAAGGCGCAGGATATGCGCTACGGCGAGAACCCGCACCAGCAGGCCGCCTTCTATGTCGAGAAGCCGGACGAAGCCTGCGTCGCCACCGCCAAGCAACTGCAGGGCAAGGAGCTGTCGTTCAACAACGTGGCCGACACCGACGCCGCGCTGGAGTGCGTGAAGAGCTTTACCAAGCCGGCCTGCGTGATCGTCAAGCATGCCAACCCATGCGGCGTGGCGGTCGTACCGGAAGATGAAGGCGGCATCCGCAAGGCCTACGACCTGGCCTACGCCACCGATAGCGAGTCGGCCTTTGGCGGCATCATCGCCTTCAACCGCGAGCTGGACGGCGACACCGCCCAGGCCATCGTCGAGCGCCAGTTCGTCGAGGTGATCATCGCGCCGAAGGTCTCTCAAGCCGCGCGTGAGGTAGTGGCCAGCAAGGCCAACGTGCGCCTGCTCGAATGCGGCGAGTGGCCCGCCGAGCGCAGCCCGGGCTGGGACTACAAGCGCGTCAACGGCGGCCTGCTGATCCAGAGCCGCGACATCGGCATGATCACCGAAGCAGACCTGAAGATCGTCACCCAGCGCGCGCCGACCGAGCAGGAGATCCATGACCTGATCTTCGCCTGGAAAGTGGCCAAGTTCGTCAAGTCCAACGCCATCGTCTACGCCAAGAACCGCCAGACCGTCGGCGTTGGTGCCGGCCAGATGAGCCGCGTCAACTCCGCGCGCATCGCCGCGATCAAGGCCGAGCACGCCGGCCTGCCGGTTCCTGGCGCGGTGATGGCCTCGGACGCCTTCTTCCCGTTCCGCGACGGCATCGACAACGCGGCCAAGGCCGGCATCACCGCGGTGATCCAGCCAGGTGGCTCAATGCGTGACAACGAAGTGATCGCCGCGGCTGATGAAGCCGGCATTGCCATGGTGTTCACCGGCATGCGCCATTTCCGGCACTAAAATCGGCCGCACTCGGACAGGCATCTGCGGCGTTGCCCGACTCCTCCCCCATGCTCATTGCCAGAAGGCAACTCCGCTGGGTGAAGAATCGGGCGCCTTGCATCTACCAGCCCGATCGCGACCTCGGTATTCGTAGGGTGGATAACGCTTCGCTTATCCACCAAGCGGGCTACCGGCCCGCCTCCATTGGGAGAGAGAAATGAACGTACTGATCATCGGCAGCGGCGGCCGCGAGCACGCCCTGGCCTGGAAGGTCGCGCAGGATCCACGCATCGCCAAGGTCTTCGTCGCCCCGGGCAACGCCGGCACCGCCACTGAAGCCAAGTGCGAGAACGTCGCCATCGACGTACTGGCCATCGAGCAACTGGCGGATTTTGCCGCTGCCAACGTACAACTGACCATCGTCGGTCCGGAAGCACCGCTGGTGAAGGGCGTAGTCGACCTGTTCCGTTCGCGCGGCCTGGACATCTTCGGACCGACCGCCGCCGCCGCGCAGCTGGAAGGCTCCAAGGCCTTCACCAAGGACTTCCTGGCGCGCCACGCGATTCCCACTGCCGACTACCAGAACTTCACCGAAGTCGAGCCGGCATTGGCCTACCTGCGTGAAAAAGGCGCGCCGATCGTCATCAAGGCCGACGGCTTGGCCGCCGGCAAGGGCGTGATCGTCGCCATGACCCTGGCCGAAGCCGAGGAAGCGGTGCGCGACATGCTCTCCGGCAACGCCTTCGGCGACGCCGGCGCGCGCGTAGTCATTGAAGAATTCCTGGATGGCGAAGAGGCCAGCTTCATCGTCATGGTCGACGGCGAGAACGTGCTGCCGATGGCCACCAGCCAGGACCACAAGCGCGTCGGCGACGGCGACAGCGGCCCGAACACCGGCGGCATGGGCGCCTATTCGCCGGCTCCGGTGGTCACCGCCGATGTGCATAAGCGCGTGATGGACGAGGTGATCTACCCGACCGTGCGCGGCATGGCTGCCGAAGGCAATGTCTACACCGGCTTCCTCTACGCCGGTCTGATGATCGACAAGGCTGGCCAGCCGAAGGTCATCGAGTTCAACTGCCGCTTCGGCGACCCGGAAACCCAGCCGATCATGGTGCGCCTCGAATCCTCACTGGTGCTGCTGGTCGAAGCCGCGCTGGCCAAGGCGCTGAACAAGGTCGAGGCGACCTGGGATCCGCGCCCGACCGTCGGCGTGGTGCTGGCCGCTGGCGGCTACCCGGGCGATTACGCCAAGGGCGATGTGATCGAAGGGCTGGACGATGCCGCTGCGCTGGATGGCAAGGTGTTCCATGCCGGTACCGCTCTAAACGACCAGGGCCAGGTCGTCACCGCCGGCGGCCGCGTGCTTTGCGCAACGGCCATCGGCCGCACCGTCTCCGAGGCGCAGCAGCAGGCATACCGTCTGGCGGAAAAAATTCACTGGAATGGCTGTTTCTATCGCAAAGATATCGGCTATCGCGCCATCTCCCGGGAGCTGGGCGACAGCTGAGCGTAGCCAGGCGCCAGGAATGCGTGCGGCGCCAAGTTTTATCGCTGCCGCACGCATTACAGGCCGACAAAGGCATGGCTATAATCGGCCGTCACACACATGAACGGACTTCTCAAGTGGGTCGGCTCCGGATTGCCATCGCTGTTTTCTTCGGCCTGCTGCTGATCAACCTGATCCCGCTTCCGGCCCTGGCGTCCATTACCCAGTCGCCGCCCTCCCCCGCACTATCCGCTCCACCCAATTCCGTGCCACAGAACTGGCGCATGCTGATCGACCAGTCGGGAGGGCTTACGCTCGACGAGGTGGTTTCCCAGCGCGCACTGTTCCAGCGTCTCGAAAAACTCTCCTACAGCGCTCCGGCCAGCGACCGAGCGGTCTGGCTGCAGGTCAGCCTACCGTCACTGACACGACCGAAGTGGCTGTGGCTGTTTGCACCACGGGTGCAGTATCTGGACTTCTACCTGTTGCGTGACGGCCAGCTCGAGCAGCATACGGCGACCGGGGAACTACGTCCCTTCAGCGCCCGGCCATTGCCCAACCGGGCGTACTTGTTCAGCCTTCCCAATGACGGGCAGCCGCGCGAGGCTTATATCCGCCTGCAGTCCAGCCATCCAATGATGACCTGGTTCAAGACCATTGATGAAGCCGGCCTGGTCAGCCTGAGCAAGCCTGCCTACCTGTTTGGTGCGCTGTTCGGTGCACTGGCGTTGCTGATGATCTACAACCTGCTGCGCTTTGCCTACACGCTCAGCTACACGCATATCTGGCTGAGCCTGCTGCACGGCGCCCTGCTGGCCTGCGCCATGGCCAATCTCGGGGTCATGGCGGCGTGGCTGCCCTGGCTGACCTACAGTCAGCCGCTGATCGCCGACCTGTCGGCGATGGCCGCCAGCGCCGCGCTGCTCGGCTACACGCTGGGTTTCTTCCATCACCGCAGGCGAACCTGGATCACCTGGCTGTTGGGCATCGAACTCAACCTGGTACTGGCGCTGGCAGCCAGCATCCTGCTCGGTCAGTGGCCGTGGTACAGCTGGCTGATCTATTCGCTGGTGCTGGCCGCATCGTGCAGCACTCTGTTCGTCGCGATCTATCACTGGCGCCAGGGCTATCAGCCGGCGCGCCTGGTGGTGGCCGGAACGACCCTGTTCAACGTAGGCATGATCTTCTTCATGCCCATGTTGCTGGGCTTCGACCAGCTCGACCCGGGCTGGCTGACTGGCGGCCTGTTCAGCCTCGCGACCCTCGCAGGGCTACTACTCAGCTTTGCCCTGCTCGAACGTCAACGGCAGCGCCAGACCGACAGCCGCACCCAATTCACCGCAGCGGCCGTCAGCAGCGCGGAACTCAAGACCAAGGCCGATTTCCTGTCCAAGATCAGCCATGAACTGAGAACGCCAATGAACGGCGTGCTGGGCATGAGCGAGTTGCTGCTGGGCACATCGCTGTCGGCCAAGCAACGCGACTACGTCCAGACGATTCATAGCTCCGGCAACGAACTGCTCAATCTGATCAACGAGATTCTCGACATTTCCAAGCTGGAATCTGGCCAGATCGAGCTGGATGACGTGCAGTTCGATTTCAACGCGCTGATCGAAGACTGTCTGAGCATCTTCCGCGCCAAGGCCGAACAGCAGAAGGTCGAGCTGATCAGCTTTATCCAGCCGCAGCTGCCGCAGGTCGTGACCGGCGATCCGACCCGTCTGCGCCAGACCCTTCTCAACCTGCTGGAGAATGCCTTCAAGCAGACCGACGAGGGCGAGGTGCTGCTGATCGCCGCGGTCGACGGACCGCCCGAGAGCCCGCGCCTGCGCATCACCGTGCAGGATAGTGGGCGTCCGCTTGAGGCGTACGAGCGCGACGCACTGCTCAATGCCGCAGTCGACAGTCATGACTTTCTTGCGGCGACACGCCATGGCGGGCGCCTGGGGCTGATCATCGCGCGCCAGCTGGTGCAACTGATGGATGGTGATTTCGGTATCCAGACTGGCACCAGCCAGGGCAACACCTTGTGGATCAGCCTGCCGCTGGCCAGTGAAGGGCTGGCGCAGAGCAATGCCGACCTGGACGGGCCACTGCAAGGCACTCGCCTGCTGATCGTCGATGACAACGACACCTGCCGCAAGGTACTGGTCCAGCAATGCAGCGGCTGGGGCCTGGAGGTTAGCGCCGTTGCGTCGGGCAAGGAGGCGTTGGCCCTGCTGCGGACCAAGGCGCACCTCAAGGAATACTTCGATGTGGTCCTGCTCGATCAGGACATGCCCGGCATGACCGGTATGCAGCTGGCGAGCAAGATCAAGGAAGATTACAGCCTCAACCATGACGTCCTGCTGATCATGCTCACCGGCATGAGCAGCGCACCGAGCAAGATCATTGCGCGCAATGCGGGTATCAAGCGCATCCTCGCCAAACCGGTCGCCGGTTACACGCTGAAGACCACCTTGGCTGACGAACTCGCGCAGCGCCAGCCGGGCACCCAGCAGCGCCAGGCAACGGTGCCGCAGAACCTGCCCGCGCTCGAAGTCCCTAGTGACTTCCGCATCCTGGTCGCCGAGGACAACAGTATTTCCACCAAGGTCATCCGCGGCATGTTGAACAAACTCAACCTGCAACCGGACACCGCCTGCAACGGCGAAGAGGCGCTGGAGGCGATCAAGGCGCAGCCGTATGACCTGGTCCTGATGGATTGCGAGATGCCCGTGCTCGACGGCTTTCAGGCCACCCACCAGCTGCGTGAATGGGAAGCCAGGAATGCGCGCCGGCGTACTCCCGTCGTTGCCCTGACTGCGCATATCCTCAGCGAGCACCGCGACCGCGCGCGAGAAGCTGGCATGGACGGTCATATGGCCAAGCCGGTGGAACTCTCGAACCTTCGCGAACTTGTCGACCACTGGGTTCGCGTCAAGCAGGCAGAGAGCGTCGACTGACCGCGCCCTACCGTCCCCGCAGGCTTCCAATCCCTGACAACAGTCGACATCCCAGATTCCAGGCAAGCACCGCACTGGTACCGCTTCTACACCCCCTACACCACATGCACAGCATCGCCTCAGGCTACCGATGCCCAGACGACCGCCCTGGCATCGGCGCTCTCCTGCGAGATACCAATCCAAGCGGAACCTCCTCCTACCGGTCCGAGCGAGAAGACCACTTGGGTGAAAAACTGAACAAAACCGGTCGCCAGCTGCCGATTGTTTGACGATTCGAGAACAGGTAGAGGTTTGGCATGGCGGTCGATCAGGGATGAGTGTGCTTCAGCGCAAGACGTGGCCAATCCTCTTCCCTCAAGGAGCCACGTGATGATGAAGCGGAGCGATGTCGCCTGGACCCTCATCGGAGTCCTCGCCGTGCTGCTGTCCGGCTACCTGCTGTACCACGAAGTTCGCAACATCTCGCTCAGCGAGCTTACCGACAGCCTGCAGGCGATCGGCGCGCGGCGTTGGCTGCTGGCCGCGCTGTCGACCCTGGGCGCCTATGTCGCGCTGGCCTGGTACGACCGCATCGCGATGGCTCATCTGGGCAAGAAGATGTCCTGGTGGTTCATCGCACTCTGTTCCTTCACCACCTACGCGCTGGCGCACAACATCGGCGCATCGGTGTTTTCCGGCGCCCTGGTGCGCTATCGCGCCTACCGCAGCCGGGGCCTGACGCCCCAGGAAATCGGCATCCTGATCGTCTTCTGCTCGCTGACCTTCGCGCTGGGCACCCTGCTCGCCGGGGGCGCCGTGCTGATTCTGAAACCGCAGCTTCTTCATCGGGCTGTCGATAGCGACAGCTGGGTATCCATCGTCGTCGGTTCGACCCTGCTCATGCTGGTCGCGCTCTATGCGTTCGGCGCATGGCGTCAGTTGCCACCCTGGCGGCTGGGCAAATGGCACATCGAGTACCCGCGACTGCCAATCGTCGGCCGTCAGCTGCTGGCGGGCCCGCTTGAGCTGCTCTGCGCCGCGGCGATCATCTACTTCGCGCTGCCGCCGGAACAAAGCCCGGGCTATCTGACCGTCCTTGGCGTATTTCTCGCCTCCTTCACCCTGGCATTGCTGTCCCACGCACCCGGCGGGCTCGGTGTGCTGGAGCTGACCTTCGTCGCCGCCCTTCCGGAAATTCCCACGGTGGACGTGCTGGCAGCACTCATCGTGTTCCGCGGTTTCTATCTGCTACTGCCCTTCGCTCTGGCCATGATCGTCGTACTGATATTCGAGTACGGCCAATGGCGCGCGAAACGCAGCGCAGCGCCCGAACATTGATGATGGGGAAACGATACCAATCGCCATCCCGACGAAGATGGTATGGCGAATGACCGCAACACAGGCGATCATGCAGCCCTCTCCAGACCAACCCGATGTCATGACCGATACCGACCAGACCCACGCCGAACACAAACCGCGCCCGCTAATCGACCTGGCCGTCAGCATTCTGATTCCCTCACTGATCCTGATGAAGCTCAGTGGTGAAGACCGCCTCGGCGCAGACGGTGCACTGCTGCTTGCCCTGGCCTTTCCGCTGGGCTGGGGGCTGTGGGAGCTGGCCAAATACCGCAAGTTCAACTGGATAGCCCTGCTCGGCCTGATCAGCGTGCTGCTGACTGGCGGCATCGGGCTGCTTCAGCTCGATACCCAGTGGCTCGCCATCAAGGAAGCAGCGGTTCCCGGCATCATCGGCATCGCCGTGCTGGCCTCGACGCGCACCCGCTACCCGCTGATTCGCACCCTGCTGTACAACCCCAAAGTGCTCAACGTGGACAAGATCCACGAACAGCTCGAGCAAAACGGCCAGGTCGAACACTTCGAAACGCGGCTGCTGCGGGCGACCTACCTGCTCAGCGGCACCTTCTTCTTCTCGTCGTTCATGAATTACGTGCTGGCCAAATGGATCGTCAACAGCCCCGCCGGCAGCGAAGCCTTCAACGCCGAATTGGGCCGCATGACCCTGCTCAGCTACCCGATGATCGCCATTCCCAGCATGTTGATGATGATGGCGATCTTCTTCTACCTCTGGCGCACCATCCACGGGCTGACCGGCCTGCGACTGGAGGACATCATGGCAACCTCGGCGCAGGAACCGCGCAGCAACAAATAGCCGCGCATGAAAAAGCCGGCGGGCTTGCGCCGGCCGGCCTGTCGCCCCCTCTCGTCAGAACAGCAGCTTGAATATCCCGATCACCACGATCAGGCCGATGATGAAGATGATGCCTGCGGTCCCGCCGATGAATTTCAACATGCCATGCTCTCCGGTTTTTTTCAGGTCTGTGATTTTTGTGACAGTCCTGTCCCGGAGCCGTTCGTCAAAACTGCAGCGGAGTCCTAGTCGCTGACCGCTGAGCGTTCCACTAGCCAGCCGCAAGCAGCATCCATAGCGGCAGGCTGATGACTGCAGTCACGGTCGAGAGAAACACGGTCGAGCTGACCGCTCGCGTGTCCTCGGAATGCTTGACGAACGCCAGCACGTTAACGCCGCTCGGGCAGGCTGCAAGCAGCACCAGCACGTTGCGTGCATCCTGATTCAGGCCTGGCAGCAACCCGCTCAGCCACCAGACCAGTGCCGGAAACGCCGCCAGCTTGACCAGCGTCAGCAGCAGCGCCGTCCCGTTTGGCCGCAGGCGATAGCGCGACAGGCTGATGCCCAGCACCATCAGCGCACAGGGCAATGCCGCCTGCGCCAGCCATACAGCGACGCGCCAGAGCGGCTCGGGCAGCTCGAACCCGGAAAGATTCAACAGGGCACCGAGCACCAGACCGATGATCAGCGGATTCGCCAGATTCCTCAGCAGCGCCGGAGCGCTGACCTTGTCGCCGTCACCCAGTGCCGCGTAGAAGCTCTGCAGCGAGAACAGGACGAGACTGTGAAACACCAGGATGGCGAACACATAGACCAGGCTTTCAGCGCCAAGCAGCGTGGTCACCAGCGGGATGCCGACCAATACGTTGTTCGAGTAGGCGGCCGTAAGACCAAGCGGAGTGGCGCGCCCGGCGCGGCGGTGAGCAACCAGATTGACCAGCAGGAACACCAGCAGCACCGGTACGAAATAGGCCAGCAGCAGCATTGGCGACATGCCATCACTCAGCTCGGCGCGGGCGATCCCGGTAAACAGCACTGCCGGCATGAACAGCTTGAAGGTGACATTGGCCAGCCCGGCCGCTCCTTCGTTGTTGAGCCATTGCCGCCAGCCGAACAGATAGCCGAGCGTGATCAGACCGAAGATCGGCAGGATTGCCAACACCACTACCATGCTGCGCCCCTTCTAGAGCCGAACGTCAGGCCACGCCTTGGCGCGGGGGCGCAAGAATACACCGGAGATCAGGAAAATCGCACGGCGCCGGGTAACTGCCGTGCACTTTCTGTCAGGCGCGGGAGGACCGCTCACGGCTGAACGCCGGGTGCTCCTGCTGACGCAGGATCGCCAGCACATCGGCCAGGTCTTCCTGCCAGTGACGGGGCGCGAGGCAAAAGGTCGACTCGAAGCGGCTGCAGTCGAGCACCGACCAGGCCGGCCGCCGGGCGGGAGTCGGGTACTGCGCCGTGGCAATCGGCGACACCGTCGGCTGCCGCGAGATCAGCCCGGCGCCTTCGCCCTGACGGAATATTTCCACGGCGAAGTCGTACCACGAACAAGCCGGTACGCCGCTGTAGTGGTACACCCCCCAGGCGAGATCCGCGCCGGCTGCGTAGCGGCGTGCCAGTTCGAGCAACACCGAAGCGATGCTGCCAGCCTGGGTCGGGCAGCCTATCTGGTCGCTCACCACGCCAAGCGCATCGCGCTGTCGGGCGAGCCGCAGCATGGTCTTGACGAAGTTGTGCCCGTGCACGCCATACACCCAGCTGGTGCGAAGGATCAGATGCGATTGCAGACGCTCGCGGATCGCTTCCTCGCCCGCCAGCTTGCTCGCACCGTAGACGCCGGTCGGCCCGGTTTCGTCGCTCTCGGTATAGGGACGATCGGCCTCACCGGAGAACACATAGTCGGTGGAAATATGGAACAACGGAACGCCAGCGTGCTCGGCCGCCTCGGCGAGGTGGCGCGCGCCGTCGCGGTTCACCGCATAGGCCTGCTCACGATGAGATTCGGCATTGTCCACATGGGTATAGGCGGCCGCATTGATGATCAGCCCGGGACGTTGACGCATCACTGCCGCAACCTGCTCGGGTTGCGCGATGTCCAGCTGGGCCCGTGCAGGCGCCAGCACCTCCAGCCCGAAACTTGCTGCCCGTTCCACCAGTTCTCGACCCACTTGGCCGCCGGCACCGCAAACGAGGATTCGCATTCTTTGTAGCCTCATCGACGACGCCCGCGCCAGGCGCGAGCGTCCGAAATTAGTTTCATCCACGGCGCTACACGCGCATCAGAGATGTCGCGCTGTCGCCGCAGGAGCCATCGAAAACGGGCTGGAACGCGTCGTAACGCCGCGTCGAACAGCGGAGCAGAGCCTTCCCGTATGTGATGGATGTGGTTTCCAGCCTCGTTGAGGCCAGACGAAAGGCGCTTTGTTCCCGAGCCGGGCAGAAAAATTTCCAACCGTCATGACCGTCCACCCATCAGAGCAATACCGGCAATCGGCCAGCAATACGCAACTCCTCGACGGAAAGATCGACGCCGTAAGCCAGCACTTCCACGCCTGCCGCCTGCGCTTCCCGCAGCGCAGCGGCATAGGCCGGATCGATCTCCTCGGCCGGCCGCACAGCTTCGATGCCGCTCAAATTGACGCAGTACAGCTGCACCGCACGCACACCGGCACGGGCCAGCGTCGCCAGCTCACGCAGGTGCCTGGCGCCGCGTGTCGTTACGGCGTCGGGAAAGGCCGCCACTGGCGTTTCGGCAAAGCCGAGGGTGACACTCTTCACCTCGACGAAGGCGGCAGTCCCGGCGTAGTCGAGACGAAAATCCACCCGGCTGTTCTCCACGCCATAAGCCACCTCGCGCTTGAGCGTCGTGAAACCGGCCAGCTCGGCAATCTGCCCGTTCAGCAGCGCCTCCTCGACCAGCGGATTGGCCCGCGCCGTGTTCACGCATGCCAACCGCCCCTGCGGGGTTTCGACCAGCTCCCAGGTCCCCGGCAATTTGCGCCGTGGATCGCTGCTGCGCTGGAACCACACCCGCGCACCCTCGCCCATGCAATTGAGCATCGAGCCGGTGTTGGGGCAGTGGATGCACAGCGCTTCGCCCTCGTCGGTGATGATATCGGCAAGAAAACGCTTGTAGCGCCTGACCAGTCGCCCCTGCTCCAGCGGTTGCGCGAAACGCATCAGGATTGCCAGCTGCGCAAGCCGCGGGCAATGCGCTCGACAGCCTGTTCCAGGCGCGGCAGGTCCTGGGTGTAGGCGAAACGCACATGATGTCCGGCCTGGAAGCGGCCGAAATCCAGGCCTGGGGTGATCGCGACGAATTCGGTTTCCAGCATGTACTGACAGAACGCGTAGGCATCGCCGCCGAAGGCACTGATGTCGGCGTACAGATAGAACGCGCCTTGCGGCTCGACCGCGATGCCGAAGCCCAGCTCGCGCAAGGCTGGCAGCAGGAAATCGCGGCGACGGGCGAACTCGCCACGGCGCGCCTCGAGGATCTCCAGCGTCGCCGGCTCGAAGCAGGCCAGGGCTGCGTGCTGAGCCATGCTCGGCGCGCTGATATAGAGGTTCTGCGCCAGTTTCTCCAGCTCCGGCACCGCAGCCGGCGGCGCCACCAGCCAGCCCAGGCGCCAGCCGGTCATGCCGAAATACTTGGAGAAACTGTTGAGCACGAAGGCGTCATCGTCGACTTCCAGCACGCTCGCTGCATCCACACCGTAGGTCAGCCCGTGGTAGATCTCGTCGACTACCAAATGGCCGCCACGTTGTCTCAGCGCCGCGGACAGCCTGGCCAGTTCGTCACGCTCCAGCAGCGTGCCTGTCGGATTGGCCGGCGACGCGACCAGCGCACCGACGCTGTCGCGATCCCAGTAGCGCTCGACCAGCTCCGGGGTCAGCTGATAACGAACCTCCGGGCCGACCGGCACCAGTTGCGCAGAGCCTTCGACCAGGCGCAGAAAATGCCGATTGCATGGGTAGCCCGGATCGGCGAGCAACCAGTGCTTGCCCGGATCCACCAGCAGGCTGGCAGCCAGCAGCAGCGCGCCGGAACCACCGGGCGTAATCAGGATGCGTTCGGGGTCAATGGATAATCCGTAGCGCTGCGCATAGAAACCGGCAATGGCTTGACGCAGCTGCGGCAGGCCGCGGGCGGGTGTGTAGCGCGTATGCCCGGCGGCCAGCGCGGCTTGACCTGCAGCCACGATGGGCGCTGCGGTGGTGAAGTCCGGTTCGCCGATTTCCAGATGAATGACGTCGTGGCCTTGAACTTGCAGTTGGTTGGCCCGCTCCAAAAGCGCCATGACGTGGAAAGGTTCTATTGCGCGGCTGCGCGCACTGTATGACGAGGTCATCTGACCTTCCTGTTGAGAACGAAACGTGAATTCTACCCAAGGTCCTGATGCCGCTGCAGTTACTGTTGGATTCGGGAGTAGCGCGCCCCGATCCGATCTGGTAAGTTCGCCCGCTTGCAGCCGCAGGGCCGGCACGGGCCGGCAAGGGACAAATCATCCTGCGCAATGGACATAGCGAGAGGCGTTCATCCATGCCCATTACCAAAGAAACACCGTCGAACAAGCAACTGATTCGCGCCTTCGAGCCCTATAAGGAAAGCAAGGGCGAGGAATACATGAGCGACAAGATGCGCGCCCACTTCACCGGCATCCTGAACAAGTGGAAACAGGAGCTGATGGAAGAGGTCGATCGCACTGTGCACCACATGCAGGACGAGGCTGCCAACTTCCCCGATCCGGCCGACCGTGCCAGCCAGGAAGAAGAGTTCAGCCTGGAACTGCGCGCCCGCGACCGCGAGCGCAAGCTGATCAAGAAGATCGACGAGACGCTGCAGCTGATCGAAGACAACGAGTACGGCTGGTGCGATTCCTGCGGCGTCGAGATCGGCATCCGCCGACTGGAAGCCCGCCCTACCGCTACGCTCTGCATCGACTGCAAGACGCTGGCGGAGATCAAGGAAAAGCAGATCGGTTCCTGATCCCGAACGGGGCGCTTCGGCGCCCCGCTTCATTTCCAGCCCCTGCAGCGTTTCATCCGCCCCGCCATCCCAGATAGCGCCGGCCCCAACATGCCCTTTCCTGCCCAGTCCCAAACCCATCACTACGTCGGCCGTTTTGCCCCGACACCCAGCGGCTATCTGCATTTCGGCTCACTGGTGGCCGCCCTCGCTTCCTATCTTGACGCCCGCGCGGTCGGCGGCCGCTGGCTGCTGCGCATGGAAGACATCGACCCGCCACGGGAGATGCCCGGCGCCCAGCGAGCCATCGTCGAGACGCTGTCGAGCTACGGATTCGAATGGGACGGCGAAATGTTGCGCCAGAGCGAGCGTCAGGTCGCCTACGGCGCAGCCATCGAGCGCCTGCTGGATGAAGGCTTGGCGTATGCCTGCACCTGCTCGCGCAAGCAGCTCGAAGGCTATCCGGGCCCATACCCGGGTTTCTGCCGCAACGCCGGCCACGGCCTCGACGACGCAGCCATTCGCTTGCGGGTGCCTGATCGCGAATACGGTTTCATAGACCGCGTGCAGGGCGAATTCCGCCAGCACCTGGGTCGCGAGGTCGGCGATTTCGTGATCCGTCGTCGCGACGGCTTGATCGCCTATCAGCTGGCGGTGGTGCTGGATGACGCATGGCAGGGAGTAACCGACGTCGTACGCGGTGCCGATCTGCTCGACTCCACGCCGCGTCAGCTGTACCTGCAGGAAGTGCTCGGTCTACCCCAGCCGCGCTATCTGCATCTGCCGCTGATCATCCAGCCGGATGGACACAAGCTGGGCAAGAGTTACCGCTCGCCACCCTTGCAGCCTCACGAGGCCAGTCCGCTGCTGCTGCGTGCTTTGCGCGCGCTGGGCCAGCATCCGCCCACAGAGCTGAACGACGCACTGCCAGCCGACATCCTCGCCTGGGCGGTGCTGCACTGGGACGCTCAGCGCATCCCTCGCACACGGACACTGGCCGAATCGCAGCTGCGCTAGGCGGATTGCCACGCTGCGCCAGCTTTTGCCTGCCGCAGGTGGCTTGCCGCCCGCCGCTGCTCTACCATCGCCCCACTTCCGACACGAGACCCGGCATGTATATCTACCGACTGGTGCTGCTCCTGGTGGTGGGGATCTATCTATTCTCCCCCGCCATCATGGACTGGTGGATCGACCCCAACGGGGCCTGGTATCGGCCCTACGTGCTGTGGCTGATCCTCATCGTGGTGACCTTCATCCTCCAGAGCCAGCGTGATGCAGACGAGCTTTAGCCTGAGCCACCTGATCCTGATCAGCGTTGCCTACCTGATCATGCTGTTCGGCGTCGCCTGGGTCAGCGAGCGCGGATTGATTCCTCGCTGGGTAATCCGCCACCCGCTGACCTACACATTGTCGCTGGGCGTCTACGCCAGCGCCTGGACCTTCTACGGCACGGTAGGTCTGGCCTACCAGTACGGTTACGGCTTTCTCGCCACCTATCTCGGGGTTTGCGGCGCGTTCCTGCTGGCGCCGGTGCTGCTCTATCCGATCCTGCGGATCACCCGCACCTACCAGCTCTCGTCACTGGCCGATCTGGTCGCCTTCCGCTTTCGCAGCACCTGGAGCGGGGCGCTGACCACGCTGGTCATGCTGATCGGCATGCTGCCGTTGCTCGCTCTGCAGATCCAGGCGGTGGCCGACGCCATCGGCATTCTCACTCTGGAGCCGCTGCAGGAGCGCGTGGCGCTGGGCTATTGCCTGATGATCATGCTGTTCACCATCCTCTTCGGCGCCCGCCACATCGCCACGCGGGAGAAGCACGAAGGCCTGGTGTTCGCCATCGCCTTCGAATCCATCGTCAAGCTGGTGACCTTCGGTGCCATCGGCCTCTACGCCCTGTATGTGGTATTCGGCGGCCCGCATCAGCTGGAAATCTGGCTGCTACAGAACCAGTCGGCGCTGCAGGCATTGCACACGCCCTTGCAGGAAGGGCCCTGGCGCACACTGCTGCTGGTGTTCTTTGCCTCGGCCATCGTGATGCCGCACATGTATCACATGACCTTCACCGAGAACCTCGATCCTCGCGGCCTGGTGAGCGCCAGCTGGGGCCTGCCGCTCTATCTGCTGCTGATGAGCCTGGCCGTGCCGCTGATCCTCTGGGCCGGACTCAAGCTGGGGGTCAGCACCAACCCCGAGTACTTCACCTTGGGCCTGGGCATCGCCGCACAGAGCGAAACCCTGGCACTGCTGGCCTTCGTCGGCGGTCTCTCGGCATCCAGCGGGCTGATCATCGTCAGCACCCTGGCACTGTCGGGCATGGCGCTCAACCACTTGGTGCTGCCGCTGTATCAGCCATCCAGCGAAGGCAACATCTACCGCTGGCTGAAGTGGACGCGCCGCAGCCTGATCTTCGCCATCATCATGGCCGGTTACGGCTTCTACCTGCTGCTCGGTGCCGAGCAGGACCTGTCCAACCTCGGCATCGTCGCCTTCGTCGCCACCCTGCAGTTCCTGCCGGGCGTGCTGTCCGTACTCTACTGGCCGACCGCCAATCGCCGCGGCTACATCGCGGGCCTGCTGGCCGGCATCGGCGTCTGGGTAGTGACCATGCTGCTGCCGCTGGTAGGCAACCTGGACGGTTTCTACATTCCGCTGTTCAACGTCGTCTATGTACTGGACGACACCAGCTGGCATCTGGCGGCAATCGCGTCACTGGCGGTCAACGTCCTGGCGCTCTCGCTGTTCTCGATCTTCAGTGAAACCAGCCCCGAGGAGCAGAGCGCTGCCGAGGCCTGCGCCGTAGAGAACGTCCGCCGCCCGCAACGGCGCGAACTGATCGCCGCCTCACCACAGGAGTTCGCCACTCAGCTGGCCAAGCCACTGGGCGCCAAGACCGCGCAACGGGAGGTGGAACAGGCCCTGCGCGATCTGCAGCTACCGTTCGACGAGCATCGCCCCTACGCGCTGCGCCGCCTGCGCGATCGTATCGAAGCTAATCTCTCCGGCCTAATGGGCCCCAGCGTAGCCCAGGACATCGTCGAGAACTTCCTGGCCTACAAGAACGGTGCCGACGGCTACATCACCGAGGACATCCACTTCATCGAAAGCCGCCTGGAGGAGTATCACTCGCGCCTGACCGGCCTGGCCGCGGAACTGGACGCCCTGCGCCGCTATCACCGCCAGACATTGCAAGAGCTGCCCATGGGGGTCTGCTCGCTGGCCAAGGATCAGGAAATCCTCATGTGGAACCGTGCGCTCGAGGAACTCACCGAGATCCCCGCGCTGCAAGTCGTCGGCTCGCGCCTGACGACCATCGCCGAACCCTGGCGCAGCCTGCTGAGCGACTTCATCGAGCAGGCCGATGAACACCTGCACAAGCAGCGGCTAGCACACAATGGGCATCGCCGCTGCCTCAATCTGCACAAGGCAGCCATTGCTGAGCCACTGGCACCGGGCAACAGCGGCCTCGTGCTGCTGGTCGAGGACCTGACCGAAACACAGCAGCTCGAAGACCGCCTGGTTCACTCCGAACGCCTGGCGAGCATTGGCCGCCTGGCCGCCGGCGTGGCGCACGAGATCGGCAATCCGATCACCGGCATCGCCTGCCTGGCGCAGAACCTGCGGGACGAACGCGAAGGCGATGGAGAGATCGTCGAGATCAGCGGCCAGATCATCGAGCAGACCAAACGCGTATCGCGCATCGTGCAATCGCTGATGAGCTTCGCCCACGCCGGCGAGCGCCAGCACCAGCTGTATCCGGTGAGCCTGGCGCAGGTGACGCAGGACGCCATCGGCCTGCTCTCACTCAACCGCAACCGCACCGAAGTGCAGTTCATCAACATCTGCGATCCGACACATTTCGCCGAGGGCGATCCGCAGCGCCTCGCCCAGGTGCTGATCAACCTGCTATCCAACGCCCGCGACGCGTCGCCGCAAGGCGGCTTGATCCGCATCAGCAGCGAAGTTGCCGAACAGACGGTGTACCTGACGGTGGAAGACGAAGGCAGCGGCATTCCGAAGGACATCCAGGACCGGCTGTTCGAGCCATTCTTCACCACCAAGGACCCTGGCGAAGGCACCGGCCTGGGCCTCGCGCTGGTCTATTCGATCATTGAAGAGCATTATGGCCAGATCGATATCGACAGCCCGGCCGACCCGGAAACACAGCGCGGCACCCGTTTTCGCATCACCCTGCCGCGGCATGTCGAAGCGTCCCATGCCGTAAGTTGAAGAGGCGACTGCCGTACCGGCCCTTTACCGGTTATGCCTCCAGACCGTCGAGAGAGTACTGATGTCACACATTCTGATCGTCGAAGACGAAACCATCATCCGCTCCGCCCTGCGACGCCTCCTCGAGCGTAACCAGTACGAGGTCAGCGAAGCCGGCTCGGTGCAGGAAGCACAGGAGCGCTACAGCATCCCGGGTTTCGACCTCATCGTCAGCGACCTGAGACTTCCCGGCGCCCCCGGCACCGAGCTGATCAAGCTCGCCGAAGGTACGCCGGTGCTGATCATGACCAGCTACGCCAGCCTGCGCTCGGCCGTGGACTCGATGAAGATGGGCGCAGTCGACTACATCGCCAAACCGTTCGACCATGACGAGATGCTGCAGACCGTGGCACGCATCCTCACCGACCATCAGCACAACACCGCGGTACAGGCGCAGCCCTCCCGTGGCGCAAGCGCCGCCTCAGCGACAACCGACCGAGAAGACATCGGCATCATCGGCCACTGCGCGCCCATGCAGGACCTGTTCGGCAAGATCCGCAAGGTCGCACCGACCGATTCCAACGTGCTGATCCAGGGCGAATCGGGCACCGGCAAGGAACTGGTCGCCCGCGCTCTGCATAACCTCTCGCGCCGCGCCAAGGCCCCGATGATTTCCGTCAACTGCGCGGCCATCCCGGAAACGCTGATCGAATCCGAACTGTTCGGGCACGAGAAAGGCGCCTTCACCGGCGCCAGCGCTGGCCGCGCCGGGCTGGTCGAAGCCGCTGACGGTGGCACTCTGTTTCTCGACGAGATCGGCGAACTGCCGCTCGAGGCACAGGCACGTCTGCTCCGGGTCCTGCAGGAAGGCGAGATCCGCCGGGTTGGCTCGGTGCAATCGCAGAAGGTCGATGTGCGCCTCATCGCCGCCACTCACCGCGACCTGAAAACCCTGGCCAAGACCGGGCAGTTCCGTGAAGACCTCTACTACCGGCTGCACGTCATCGCGCTCAAGCTGCCGCCGCTGCGCGAGCGGGGTGGTGACGTGCTGGAGATCGCCAAAGCGTTCCTGGCACGCCAGGGCGAGCGCATGAGCAGCGACGACCTGCATTTTTCCCGCGATGCCGAGCAGGCGATCCGTCACTACTCGTGGCCGGGCAACGTTCGCGAGCTGGAAAACGCGATCGAGCGCGCAGCCATTCTCAGCGAAAGCCCGGAGATCGATGCCGAGCTGCTGGGCATCGATATCGAGCTGGACGAACTGGACGACGATTTCGACGAGCCGCTTGGCACCATTCGCGGCATTGCCACGGGCAACGAGCCGACCGAGGATCTGTCGCTGGAGGACTACTTCCAGCACTTCGTACTCGAGCATCAGGATCACATGACCGAGACCGAGCTGGCTCGCAAGCTGGGCATCAGCCGCAAATGTCTGTGGGAACGCCGCCAGCGCCTGGGAATTCCGCGGCGCAAGTCGAGTAGCGCGGCCGGGTAATCTGTTACCGCCAGCCATGACTCGTAACAAAAACCGGGAGCAACGGTAACGCTGCCCCGGTTTTTTATTGCCCGCCTCAGCCCAGGCAATTACCAAGCCGTTGATAAATAAGGATTTTCAAAATCTGGCACGACAACTGCTTACTTACAGGCACAACAACAATAACAAGCAGATCCCACAATAAGAACAAGACGTAACGGCTCCAGCAAAATAACGACAAGAAGGCGGAGGCGCAGCTAACTGATTCTTTTGGAGAGGACTTGCCACGGGGTTCGCCCCACGACCAGGCCGAGAACAACAAAAAACTGCATTAGCAGGGCCCGCACTGGTTGGATCGAAGATCAAGGCAAAGTCAGCGACCAAAGAAATCCGTTTGCTATTAGCTCCCAGTGTGGAGTGCTCCTGACGGCCACGGCCCGATGGAACAGGCGAACAACAAGAACAGCAACGCCTGAGCGACTAATAACAATAAAGCACGCAACAGTATTCAAAGGGGAGCTTCGGCTCCCCTTTGTGCTATCCGGGGCTTACCCATTTTCCTTCACAGCAGTCTTACTGCTCGACAATCGCGCGGCCTCCGCCCTGCGCCAAGCACTGCCTGCGTGACGCGGCGCACGATGCTTTTTGACACCTCCCTGCGCATCGTTCAACATCCAGCACTCTCGGTGCTAGAATCCGCGCAGGTTTCGCGGCCATTCGCGACACCGGCCCGTCTTCCGCCACACAGTTGCCCCCCATGCTGAAAAAGCTGTTCCAGTCTTTTCGTCTTCCTCTGCGCCGCATCCCGCATCCCCGCCGCACACCTGAAATTCTGTCCAGCCGGCAGCATTCCCTGCATCGCAACGAGATCAGTCGTTACGCGGTGAGCGTGGTCGAACGACTGCAGCAGGCGGGTTACGAGGCATATGTGGTCGGCGGCTGCGTGCGCGACCTGCTGCTGCAGCTGAATCCCAAGGATTACGACGTTGCGACCAGCGCGACCCCCGAACAGGTCCGCGCCGAATTCCGCAACGCCCGCGTGATCGGACGCCGTTTCAAGCTGGTGCATGTGCATTTCGGTCGCGAGATCATCGAGGTCGCCACCTTCCGCGCCAGCCATCCGGAAGAGGATGACGACGACGCCAGCCATCTCGCTTCGCGCAACGAGAGCGGCCGCATCCTGCGTGACAACATCTATGGCACCCTCGAAGACGATGCCCAGCGCCGCGACTTCACCATCAATGCGCTGTATTACGATCCGACTACCGAGCGCATCCTCGACCACACCCGTGGCGTACACGACATCCGCAATCGCCTGATCCGTCTGATCGGCGACCCCGAGCAGCGCTATCAGGAAGACCCGGTGCGCATGCTGCGTGCCGTGCGTTTCGCCGCCAAGCTCGACTTCGAGATCGAACGGCACAGCGCCGAACCCATCGTCGACCTCGCCGACCTGCTCGACGGCATTCCCTCGGCACGCCTGTTCGACGAAGTGCTCAAGCTATTCCTCGGCGGCAAGGCCGAGCGCACCTTCGAGCTGCTGCTCGAATACGATCTCTTCGCCCCGCTGTTCCCGGCGAGCGCCGCAGCACTCGAGCGCAACCCGGAATACGCCGGCACGCTGATCCGCAACGCCCTGGCCAACACCGACCTGCGCATTCAGCAGGGAAAACCGGTGACGCCGGCATTCCTCTTTGCCGCACTGCTCTGGCCCGCCCTGCCCGCCCGCGTACTGGAACTGCAGGACCGTGGCATGCCGCCGATCCCGGCGATGCAGGAAGCGGCGCACGACATCATCTGGGAGCAGTGCCAGCGCACCGCGATTCCCAAGCGCTTCACCATCCCCATGCGCGAGATCTGGGACATGCAGGAGCGCCTGCCGCGCCGCCAGGGGCGCCGCGCCGATCAGTTGCTGGAAAATCCGCGCTTCCGCGCTGGCTACGATTTCCTTCTGCTACGCGAAAGCGCCGGAGAGAAAACCAACGGCCTCGGCGACTGGTGGACCGAATATCAGGAAGCCAGCGACAGCGAACGTCGCAACATGATTCGCGGCCTCAGCAACAAGGAAGAAGCCGGCGGAGCGAAGAAGCGTCGTCGCGGGGGGCGCCGTCGCCGTGGTCCGGGCGACAACGCCGCCAACCCGGCCGAGTAAATGGAACGCGTCTACATCGGCCTGGGCAGCAACCTGGCCGATCCGCAAAAGCAACTGCGCGGCGCCCTGCAAGCGCTGGCTGACTTGCCACAGAGCAGTCTCGCAGCAGTATCGTCACTCTATGCCAGCGACCCACTCGGACCAGCCGACCAACCACGTTACGTCAACGCCGTAGCCGCTCTGGACACCAGTCTCGCGCCGCTCGATCTGCTCGACGCCCTGCAACGCATCGAGCAGGCCCAGGGTCGCGAGCGCAAGGCGGAGCGCTGGGGCCCGCGTACGCTGGATCTGGACATCCTGCTGTTCGGCGATCGCCTGATCGCCGAACCCCGTCTGCAGGTTCCGCATTATCACCTGCAAGCCCGCGCATTCGTGCTCTACCCGCTCGCTGAAGTCGCTCCGGCGGAGTTGCTGCTGGCCGATGGTCGCCGACTCGTCGACCTGCTCGCTGCCTGCCCCTTCAGCGGTCTCGAGCGGCTTGGCGATGACGGTGTCACCGCCGCGGTAACGAACGTAACGCGCGGGTAACACTCGCGATTGACTTACTCTGTCGCCGCCGGGACTATAAGCGCCCTCTGCCATCCGCGGCCCCATGCACCCAACCGGTGCGCCGCGCGGCAACCCTGACCTCCGAGGCTCGAAGAGGACGGCATTCATGCCAGACGTAACCCTGACCACGCTGCAAGGGCTCAAGCAGAAGGGCGAAAAGATCGTCATGCTCACCTGCTATGACGCCACCTTCGCCAAGACCGCCTGCGATGCGGGCGTCGAGATGCTTCTGATCGGCGATTCACTCGGCATGGTCCTGCAAGGTCACGACAGCACCCTGCCGGTCACCGTTGCCGATATGGCCTATCACACCGCCAGCGTCAAACGCGGTAATCGTGGCGCGATGATCGTCGCCGACCTGCCGTTCATGGCCAACGCCACCACCGAGCAGACCCTGAACAATTCGGCCGTGCTGATGCAGGCTGGCGCACACATGATCAAGCTGGAAGGCACTGCCTGGCTGGCCGAGTCGATCCGCCTGCTGGCCGAGCGTGGAATTCCAGTCTGCGCACACATGGGCCTGACGCCACAGGCGGTCAACATCTTCGGCGGTTACAAGGTACAAGGCCGCGAGGAAGCCCAGGCACTTCAGATGCTGGAGGACGCCAAGGCGCTGGAAGCCGCCGGTGCAGCCATGCTGCTGCTCGAATGCGTACCCAGCGAACTGGCTGCGCGCATCACCCGGGCGGTGCAGATTCCGGTGATCGGCATCGGCGCCGGCAGCGACACCGACGGCCAGGTGCTGGTGTTGCACGATATGCTCGGGCTCTCGCTCGGTGGCCGCGTACCGAAGTTCGTCAAGAACTTCATGCGTGAGCACGGTGACATCCCATCCGCCATCGCCGGCTACGTGAAGGCCGTCAAGGCCACCGAATTCCCCGCCGTCGAACACGGTTTCTCCGCATGAACATCGTCAAGACCATCGCCGACCTGCGTGCCGCAGTGTCCCGCGCCCGTGGGGAAGGCAAGCGCATCGGCTTCGTACCGACCATGGGCAACCTGCACGCCGGTCACATAGCGCTGGTGAAGAAGGCCGGGCAGCGCGCCGACTTCGTGGTCGCCAGCATCTTCGTCAATCCACTGCAGTTCGGCCCCAACGAAGACCTGGACAACTACCCGCGCACCCTCGCTGCGGATCAGGACAAGCTGTTCGAAGCCGGCTGCCACCTGCTCTTTGCGCCGAGCGTCGAAGAGATGTATCCGCACGGCCAGGCCCAGCAGACCATCGTTCGCGTGCCCGGCGTTTCCGAAGGTCTCTGCGGTGGCAGCCGCCCCGGGCATTTCGACGGTGTCTCCACCGTGGTCAGCAAGCTGTTCAACATGGTGCTACCGGACCTCGCCGTATTCGGTCAGAAAGACTTCCAGCAGCTGGCGGTGATCCGCACCATGGTCCGCGATCTGAACATGCCAGTGCAGATCCTCTCGGAGCCGATCGTTCGCGCCGCCGACGGCCTGGCGCTGTCTTCACGCAACGGCTATCTGAGTGCAGACGAGCGCGCCACGGCTCCGTCGCTGTACCGCACCCTGAGCCAGCTGGACGTAGCGATCCGGGGCGGTCGCCGCGACTACCCGGCGCTGATCGCCGAAGGCCTGAGCGCTTTGCAGGCTGCTGGCCTGCGCCCGGACTATCTGGAGATTCGCAACGCAATCGACCTGCAACCGGTCAGCGAGCGCTCCACCGAGCTGGTCATCCTCGCCGCCGCCTACCTGGGCAAGACGCGGCTGATCGACAACCTGCTGGTGGACATCCACACATCGGCCTGATCCCAGCCATTTGCCCGCAGCCTTGATCACGTTCAAGGCTTAAGGCACACTCTGCGCCGCTTGCGCACCCGGAGGACCCTGCCATGCACGCCATCATGCTCAAGGCCAAACTGCACCGCGCCCAGGTAACTCACTCGGTGCTCGATTATGAAGGTTCCTGCGCCATCGACGGCGAGTGGCTGGACCTGGCCGGCATCCGTGAATACGAACAGATCCAGATCTACAACGTCGACAATGGCGAGCGCTTCACCACCTACGCCATCCGCGGCGAGGAAGGTTCGAAGATCATCTCGGTCAACGGTGCCGCTGCTCACAAGGCCGGTGTCGGTCATCGCCTGATCATCTGTGCCTACGCCCACTACAGCGAGGCCGAGCTGGCCAATTTCAAACCGCATGTGCTGTACATGGGCGCCGACGGCGAGCTGAGCCATACCAGCAACGCCATCCCGGTACAGGTCGCCTGAGTCACCGTTCAGGTGTCGTCGAATAGAAGCCCGAAGTGTTCTGCACTTCGGGCTTTTTCGTTTGAACATGGCTGAACGGCCGATAGGTGGACGAACCAAAGCACAGGCCCGGGCAGAATAGAAGGCAATGGCCCGGAACGGAGTGGGGGTTTCCCCTGTCTGAGCTGACTCTGATGGCATAGGATGTGCCTTCACCGGCTCGGTGAAAGCCGGGTTCGGCCAGCATCCGCAGCATTCAGGAGGAGTGCCGGCGCGCCCGCACGGTCATACACATTACTGAATCCCGTCGCGACCAACGCGCGCCTGCGCGTGCAACTGCAGGGGTCCAGCGGCCTGTCAAAGCAAAGGAAGCCGCATCACCATGAGCTACTACCAGCATCCGCTCGATGTCACCGGCCTGCCGTCCTGGAAGGCCCTGGAAGAACACCGCCTGGCCATGCAGAACTTCAGCATGCGCGAAGCATTCAAGGCCGACCCGACGCGCTTCGATGATCTGTCGGTTTCCTGCAGCGGCCTGTTTCTCGACTACTCGAAGAACCTCATCACGCCCGAGACTCGCACCCTGCTGGTGAACCTGGCCCGCGAGGCCGGCGTCGAGCAGGCAGCCCATGCGATGTTCGAAGGCGAGCGCATCAACGCCTCGGAAAACCGTCCCGTGCTGCACACCGCCCTGCGCCGCCCGATGGGCGAATCGGTGATGGTCGACGGCAAGAACATCATGCGTGACGTGCACACCGCGCTGGCGCAGATGACCGACATCGTCACCCGCATCCACAACAACCTGTGGCGCGGCTTCAGCGACAAGACCATCACCGACGTAGTGAACATCGGCATCGGCGGCTCGTTCCTCGGCCCGCAGCTGGTATCCGAGGCGCTGTTGCCGTTCACCCAGCACGGCGTACGCACGCACTACCTGGCGAACATCGACGGCAGCGAATTCCGCGAAGTGACCGCCAAGCTGAATGTCGAAACCACGCTGTTCATCATCTCCAGCAAGACGTTCGGCACCCTCGAGACGCTGAAGAACGCCCAGGCCGCACGCACCTGGTATCTGGGCAAGGGCGGCACCGAAGAGAAGCTCTACCGCCACTTCATCGCCGTCACCAGCAACAAGCAGGCGGCGGTCGAATTCGGTATCCGCGAAAAGAACATCTTTCCGATGTGGGACTGGGTCGGCGGTCGCTATTCGCTGTGGTCGGCGATCGGCTTGCCCATCGCCCTGGCGATCGGCATGTCCAACTTCAAGGATCTGCTGTCCGGCGCCTACAGCATGGACCAGCATTTCCTCAGCGAGCCGTTCGAAAGCAACATGCCGGTGCTGCTGGCGATGCTCGGCGTCTGGTACCACAACTTCTGGGGTGCACAGAGCTACGCGTTCCTGCCTTACGACCACTACCTGCGCAACTTCGTCAAACACCTGCAGCAGATGGACATGGAGTCCAACGGCAAGAGTGTGCGCCAGGACGGCACACCGGTGTCCTGCACCACCGGCCCGGTGATCTGGGGCGGTGTCGGCTGTAACGGCCAACACGCCTACCACCAGCTGCTGCACCAGGGCACACCGCTGATCCCGGCCGACTTCATCGTGCCCGTGGTCAGCCACAACCCTGTCGCCGATCACCACGAGTGGCTCTACGCCAACTGCCTGTCGCAGAGCCAGGCCTTGATGCGCGGCAAGACGCGCGAAGAGGCCGAGGCTGAACTGCGCGCCAAGGGCCTCAGCGAGGCCGAGGTGCAGCGTCTCGCCCCGCACAAGGTGATCCCCGGCAACCGCCCGAGCAACACCGTGGTGATGGAAACCATCAGCCCCGGCCGCCTCGGCGCACTGATCGCGCTGTACGAGCACAAGGTCTTCGTACAAGGCGTGATCTGGGGGATCAACTCCTTCGATCAGTGGGGCGTGGAGCTCGGCAAGGATCTGGGCAAGGCCGTCTACAACCAGATGACCCGCTTCGATGCTGCGCCCGCAGAGGATGCCTCCACCCAGGGCCTGATCGACTTCTTCCGCGGCCGCCACCGCGGCTGATATCGCCGCTCGACCGGACAACAGTGCGGCGCTGCTGTCCGGTCTCTCCTCCTTCCCCCGTTACCACCGCCAATTGGCGAGCCCTCTGCGTCTGTTCAGGTAACATCGCCGCTTGCCAAGCCAACAGCGCTGTCACCATGGAATTCATTCGCCGTCATATCGAAACCCGCGTGCTCAGCCTTACCGGGCTGGCGATCGGCGGTGTCGATTACGAAAATCCTCCGGGCGATCCCGGCCTGTTCGGGCCTGAGTCCGTGTGCTGGTGCGTGCATGGCGACTTCACCTCGATGATGGTTGGCGGAATCTCCGCACTTCTATTGCAGGCGCTGCACCCGTTGGCGCTGTCCGGTGTGTGGGATCACTCTAATTTTCGCGAGGACCTGCTCGGCCGCCTGCGGCGCACCGGGCAGTTCATCTCCGCCACTACCTTCGGTAGCCACGCCGATGCCGACCGACTGATCGAGCGGGTCAAGCGGATTCATGCAGGCGTATCCGGTACGGCGCCGGATGGTCGTCCCTACGCCGCGTCGGATCCCGACCTGCTGACCTGGGTGCACGTCGCCGAGGTCAGCAGCTTTCTCAAGTCCCACTTGCGCTACCTCAATCCGGATCTACCCGCTGCCGAGCAGGATCGCTATTACGCCGAAGTGGCGCTGATCGCCGAGCGCCTCGGCGCCGGTGACGTGCCGCGTTCGCGCGCGCAGATCGAGGCTTATCTCGAGCGCACCAGCCCCCAGCTCCGGAGCGACGAGCGTGCGCTAGAAATCCTGCAGATACTGCGTACCGCCCCGGCACCCAGCCCCCTGCTCAGGCCCTTCGGAGCGCTGATGCTGCACGCTGGTGTCGAGCTCTTACCCGAATGGGCTCAGGAAATGCTTGGACTGACACTGAGCGAAAGCCGACGCCAGCTGATCCGCGCCGGGGTTCGCAGCACCGCGCCGGTAGTGCGCTGGGCCGTACGCAGCGGCTCGGTACACCGAGCGCGTCGACGCATGGGCCTGCCGCCACGCTAGCGCCAGGCAACCAGCGCAGCAATTCTTGATAGACTGCGCGCCCTTCTATTTCGAGTCGCCGCGCATGTCATCCCTCGCCCAGGCGCTGCGCGCCGCCTTCGATAGCCGCCGCCCACTGCTCGACGAATTGCAGCAGCAAGGCACCGATTGCTACCGGCTGTTCCATGGCAGCCAGGAAGGCGCGGCCGGCTTGACGGTCGATCGCTACGGCCCGCAGCTGATGGTGCAAAGCTTCCATCAAGCGCTCGACGCGCAAGCGCTGCAGAGCATCCATGACGAAGCCACCGACTTTCTCGGGCAACCGCTCCAGCTCATCTACAACGATCGCTCGCAGAGCAATTCACGGATCGACCGCAGCAACCAGGCGCATCAACCTGAGGACGTGGCGCTGGAAGATCAGGTCGCCCATGAGTGGGGCCTGCGCTATCGCGTGCGAGGTCGCCACAGCGGGCAGGACCCTCTGCTGTTCCTCGACCTGCGCAACGCCCGCGGCTGGGTCAAGCAACACAGCGCCGGCAAGTCAGTGCTCAATCTGTTTTCCTACACCTGCGGCGTCGGCCTGTGCGCCGCCGCAGGGGGAGCGGCGGAGGTCTGGAATGTCGATTTCGCCGAGCGCAACCTGGCAGTGGGCCGGGAAAACGGCGAGCTGAACCCTTCCCTGCCGCCAATGCAGTTCGTACATTCCGACTACTTCCCGGCGATCCGCCAACTGGCCGGTCTGCCGGTCAGCGCCCGTCGCGGACGAGCCTTGCCGGACTACCCGCGCCTGGTACAACGTCAGTTCGATTTGGTACTGCTCGATCCGCCCGCCTGGGCACGCAGCGCCTTCGGCACGGTGGACCTGCTGCGCGACTATCAGAGCCTGCTCAAACCGGCGTTGCTGGCAACCGCTGAAGATGGGGTGCTGATCTGCTGCAACAACCTGGCGAAGGTATCGATGGATGAGTGGCGGCCCCTGGTGCTGCGCTGCGCCGAGAAGGCCGGCAGGCCGGTACGCGAATGGCAGGCGCTGGCACCGGCTGCCGACTTCCCCTCGCGCGATGGGTTGCCCCCACTGAAGACCCTGATTCTGCGGCTTTGAGCGCATTGCCCGTATCGCTCAATTCGGGGAACCGCGTACGCGTGCCATACTCCAAGGCAACCATCCGCCAGGAATACTTCCGGTCATGCCCAATGGAATGAAGCGTACGTTCACCGGGGTGGCGCTCGTGCTGATCTGCTACAGCCTGCTTGGCTTTCTGATCCTGCCGGGTATCGCCCAGCGCATCGCCAATCAGCAGCTTGCGGCCTACGCAACCGTGCCGGCCAGCCTGCAACGTATCGAATTCAACCCGTTCAGCCTCGAGCTCTCGCTGTTCGGCCTGCGCATCGGCGAGCAGGACGATCGTCAGCTGGCCTTCGAGCGGCTCTTTCTCGACCTGCAGTGGGACAGCCTCTGGCAACGCACGCTGCACCTGGCCAATGTCGAGCTTATCGAGCCGGACGTCGAGGTGCGCTTCGCCGAAGATGGCACGCTCAATCTCAGCCGGCTGTTCGAGGTGCCTGAATCAGAGCCGACGACCAGCGAGGGCGGTGACATCTTCCCGCTGCGCATGGATCGTCTGCAACTGGCAGGCGGCCGCCTCGCCTTCCTGGACCAGCGCCCGAGCGAGCCGATTGCCCTGGTCTACGATTCACTGGATTTCAAACTGCACAACCTCGCCACCCGCAGCGACGGCAGCGACGGCAGCGACGGCAGCGACGGCAGCGACGGCAGCGCCGAGGCTCGTCTAACAGCCAGCGGGCCGAGCGGTGGGCGCATCGACTGGCAGGGCGATATCAGCCTGCAACCACTGACATCCAGCGGTCAGTTGCAGATCAGCGATCTCCAGCTCAAGGACCTGTGGCCCTATGTACGCGACGCCGTGCCGCTGACACTCAAGGATGGCAGTCTCCAGTTCAGCACGAACTATCGCCTGGACCTCAGCGATGACCTCGCGCTGCGACTGGAGAATGCCAAGGCCGCACTCGGCCCATTGGCCCTCGACAGCCCTGATGGGCACAAGCTGATCCGCATGGAGCGACTCGAGCTGAGCGAAACGTCGCTTGACCTGGCCAGGCAGCAGATCAGCATTGGCAAACTGCGCAGCCGCAATCTGGAAACCTGGGCGGCCCGGGAAGCGGACGGAGAACTCGACTGGCAGAAACTGTTCGCCTCGACCAGCGACAAGACAGATGCCGACGCGCCGGCCACGGACGACACAGCAAAGGGAGCCAACGTACCCTGGCAGGTGTTGTTACGCGACGCTCAGTTGCGCGACTACCGGGTCCATCTCGTCGACCGCGTCCCGGACGACGAAGTCGCGCTGGAGCTGGGCCCGCTAGATCTGAACATCAGCGAATTCGACAGCCTCGGCACCAGCCCCTTCTCCCTTGAACTGGAAACCGGAGTCGGCAAGCAAGGCGCCATCCAGGCCAACGGGCAACTACAGATGAGCCCCGTGAGCGGCAAGCTGGCGGTGACCACGCGAGATATCGACCTGCGCATCGCCCAGGCCTATCTCAGCCCACTGGTCCATCTGGAAGTGCGCAGCGGCCTGCTGGCCAGCGAACTCGAGGTCGAGCTGAAGTCCACCGAGCCGCTGGCCTTCAGCGTTCGGGGCAGCGTAGACGCCACTCAGCTGCATACGCTGGACACGATCAACAATCGCGATTTCGTCAAATGGCAGCGCCTGCAACTCAGCGGCCTCGACTACCAGCACCCGAGCGGCCTGACAATCGAGCGCGTCGACCTCAGCCAGCCTTATGCGCGCTTCATCATCAACCCGGACCTGAGCACCAACATCAACGACCTGCTGGTCGAGCGCAGTGAGGCTGGGGATGACAACGCACAGGCACAAGACTCCTCCGAGCCGCTGGCTATCCGTATCGGCGGCATTGCCATTGCCGACGGCTCGGCGAACTTTGCCGACTTCAGCCTGCGACCGCCCTTCGTCACCGCCATCCAGTCGCTCAACGGAGATATCGGCACCCTGGACAACCGCGCGCAGAAAGCCGCCTCGGTAAATGTCGCCGGCAAGGTGGATCAGTATGCGCCGGTCAGCATCAAGGGCAGCCTGACGCCATTCGATCCACTGCAGAGCCTCGACATCGCCACGAGCTTCCGCCAGGTCGAGTTGACCACGCTAACGCCCTACTCCGGCAAATTCGCCGGCTACCGGATTCGCAAGGGCCGCCTCAATCTGGATCTGCATTACCGGATTGAGCAGGGTCGTCTTAACGCAGAAAACAAGGTCGTTCTGGAGCAGCTTCAGCTTGGCGAGAAGGTCGACAGTCCTGATGCCGTGGATCTGCCTGTTCGGCTGGCGGTCGCCCTGCTCAAGGACAGCAAGGGCACCATCTCCATCGAATTGCCGGTGCAGGGCAACCTGAACGACCCGCAGTTCAGCGTCATGCCGATCGTCTGGCAGACGCTGCGCAATCTGGTGGTTCGCGCAGCCCGGGCGCCATTCAAGTTCATAGCCGGACTGGCCGGCGGAAGCGACGCCGACCTCAGCCATGTCGGCTTCGAACCGGCCAGCAGCGAGCTGGATAGCGAAGCGCGCAAACGTCTGGACACGCTGGCCTCGGCCCTGAAGCAACGTCCGGCTCTACGCCTGGAGGTGGAAGGCATGAGCGCCGCTGCCGTCGATGGCGCGCTGCTGGCCGAGCAACGCCTACAGCAAGAGTTCCGCGAAACCCAGTATCGAATCCTGCAGCGTCGTGGCGACAAGGTGCCCGCGGACGCCAGTCAGATCCAGGTCGAAGCGGAAGACGAGGCCGCGTTGCTGGAAGGCATCTACCGCAGTCGCCTCAAGCAGCAGCCGCCAGCCGAGTGGCGCGAACTGGACGACGAAGAGCGCGCCGCACAGATGCGCAAGGCCGTGCTCGATTCCTGGAGGGACAGTGCAGCGTTGCTGCGCCGCCTCAGCCGCGAACGTGCGGCCGCGATAAAGGGCTATCTGGTAGACGTGGGCCTGGACTCGGAGCGGGTGTACCTGCTGGACACCGGCACAACCGAACAGGGAAGCGACGGTAAGGTCGCGACGGCGATGCACCTGGGGAGTGAATGATGATCTCGCGTAAATACGTTGTTGCTTGTGTACTGCTGGCCGCGTTTTCCGGGGCTCACGCCGATACCCTTCGTTGCGGGAGCCAGCTCGTCACCACGGGTGACCGCGCCTTCGAAGTGGAAAGCAAGTGCGGCGTGCCGAAGCACCGCGATCTTGTCGGCTACACGCTCAGCCGTAACGACCGCCAGGAGTTCGCGCTGGAGGAATGGGTTTACGGTCCGCGTAATGGCATGCTCAGCATCCTGACCTTCGAAGGCAACCGCCTGGTTCGCATTGAAACCCGCAGAGCCAACTGATCCCCTGGAGCCATACCGATGGACCGTCGCGTTCCCGCCACACTTCTGCTTTGCCTGTTGCTGGTCACCCTGCAAGCGCAGGCCTCTTCTACCTATCGCTGCAACAGCCGCCTGGTGAGTCTGGAAGCCACCACGGCCGAGGTTCGCAGCAAATGCGGCGAGCCATCCAGCGCCGCCTTGGTAGGTTACAAGGAGATCGTTGATGATCATGGCTACCAACAGGAGGTGCCTGTCGAGGAATGGGTCTACGGGCCGAACAACGGCATGCTCCATTTCCTGCGATTCGAAGGCAATCGTCTCCGGCAGATCACCAGTGAGCGAGGAAACTAGGACACAAAAAACCCCACTATAGAGTGGGGTTTTCTGATTTGCGCCCCGCCAGCTACTGGCGAGGAGAACTCTGTTACTCGGCGGCTTTCAGGCCGTCGGCAGAGACTTCACGAACGCCTTTGATGCCCTTGGCCTTGGCCACGGCAGCTTCTTTCTCGGCTTCGGTAGCTACGGTCCCGGACAGCGAAACAACGCCATCCTTGGTTTCCACTTCTATGTCCATGCCGGGAGTCGCGTCTTCGGCCAGCAGGGTGGATTTCACCTTGGTGGTGATCCAGGTATCGGAAGCAGCATCACCGGCATCGTCCATAGTGTTGGCGGCCAGCATGACGGTATCGTTCTTGTCGATGGCAGGCGTGGTATCGGCCAGAGCGGCGCCGGCGAACGGCAGGCTAAGAGCAGCGGCGATGGCAGCGGCAGTAAGTGTCTGAGTAGTCTTCATAGATGTCACTCCTGTTCTCGTGGTTTCTGGGGCATGACTCCGGCCTCAGATGCACGAATAACAGCGCAAGCGTTGTGCCAACTTGCTGTTATTTTTTTATCCTTAATAATCAATAAGTTATGCATGGCAGCAATTCACGAGTTACTTGCACATTGCAAGTTTCCCCCGGCCGCTGCGTGCATCTTGCAATCTCGCACAGGCATTGAATAAATATCACGACCAAACAAAAAGGGCCCGAAGGCCCTTCTGTTCAACTGCCAGCTGTCAAACGCCAGAGGCTTCAGCGGCGGCAACGTCCTTGATGGAGAGCTTGATACGGCCGCGGTTGTCCACGTCCAGCACCAGCACCTTCACTTCCTGACCTTCTTTAAGCACATCGGTGACTTTCTCGATACGCTGATCGCTGATCTGCGAGATGTGCACCAAGCCATCCTTGCCCGGGAGGATGTTTACGAACGCGCCGAAGTCGACGATGCGCTCGATCTTGCCGACGTAGATCTTGCCGATTTCGGCTTCAGCGGTGATGCCCAGTACGCGCTGCTTGGCCGCCTCTGCCGCTTCCTTGGTTTCGCCGAAGATCTTGATCGAGCCATCGTCTTCGATGTCGATCGAGGCCTTGGTCTCTTCGCAGATAGCGCGAATGGTAGCGCCGCCCTTGCCGATCACGTCGCGGATCTTGTCCTGGTCGATCTTCATGGCGATCATGGTCGGCGCGTTGGCCGACAGCTCGCTGCGTGACTGGGCGATGACCTGGTTCATCTGGCCGAGGATGTTCAGGCGAGCTTCCAGAGCCTGCTCCAGCGCCTGCTCCATGATCTCTTCGGTGATTCCCTGGATTTTGATGTCCATCTGCAGCGCGGTCACGCCCTTGGCGGTACCGGCTACCTTGAAGTCCATGTCGCCCAGGTGATCTTCGTCACCGAGGATGTCGGTCAGAACGGCAAACTTCTCGCCTTCCTTGACCAGACCCATGGCGATACCGGCCACCGGAGCCTTCATTGGCACACCAGCGTCCATAAGGGCCAGGGAAGCACCGCAGACGGAAGCCATGGAGGACGAACCATTGGATTCGGTGATTTCCGACACTACACGGATGGTGTAGGGGAATTCGTCGGCGCTCGGCAGCATGGCGGCGACGCCACGACGGGCCAGACGACCGTGGCCGATTTCGCGACGGCCAGTAGCACCCATGCGACCACACTCGCCCACCGAGTACGGCGGGAAGTTGTAGTGCAGCATGAAGGGGTCTTTCTTCTCGCCTTCGAGGGTGTCGAGCAGCTGTGCGTCACGGGCGGTGCCGAGAGTGGCAACTACCAGAGCCTGGGTCTCACCACGGGTGAACAGCGCCGAACCGTGGGTCTTGTCGAGTACGCCGACCTCGATGTTCAGCCCGCGGACGGTGCGGGTGTCGCGACCATCGATGCGTGGCTTGCCATTGACGATGTTCTCGCGAACGGTGCGATATTCGATCTCACCGAAGGCATCCTTCACTTCGCCGGCAGACGGCTGGCCTTCTTCACCGGAGAACTTGGCAACGACCTGGTCCTTCAGCTCACCCAGGCGCGCGTAGCGGTCCTGCTTGATGGTGATGGTGTAAGCCTGGGAGATGGCTTCGCCGAACTCGGCACGGATGGCATCCAGCAACGCGGTGTTGGCCTGCGGAGCAGTCCAGTCCCAGCGCGGCTTGCCGGCTTCGGCGGCGAGCTCTTCGACAGCCTTGATCACGGCCTGGAACTCGTCATGGGCGAACAGCACGGCGCCCAGCATCTGGTCTTCGGTCAGCTCTTTGGCTTCCGACTCGACCATCAGTACGGCGTCCTTGGTGCCGGCCACGACCATGTCCAGGCTGGAAGCCTTGAGCTGCTCGTAGTTCGGGTTCAGCAGGTAGCCGGTTTCCGGATGGAAGGCCACGCGTGCGGCGCCGATCGGGCCGTCAAACGGAATACCGGAAACAGCCAGGGCGGCCGAAGTACCGATCATCGCGGCGATGTCCGGATCAGTCTTCTTGCTGGTGGAAACGACGGTACAGATGACCTGCACTTCGTTCTGGAAACCTTCCGGAAACAGCGGACGGATCGGACGATCGATCAGGCGAGAGGTCAGGGTTTCTTTCTCGGAAGGACGCGCCTCCCGCTTGAAGAAGCCGCCAGGGATCTTGCCGGCTGCGTAGGTCTTCTCCTGGTAATGCACGGAGAGCGGGAAGAACCCCTTGCTCGGATCGGCGGTCTTGGCACCGACCACGGTTACCAGCACGGTGACGTCGTCATCGACGGTGACCAGCACTGCGCCGGAGGCCTGGCGAGCGATACGACCCGTTTCCAGGGTTACGGTCGACTGACCGAATTGAAACTTCTTGATTACCGGATTCACGGTTTTTCCTTCTCTTTGTTGCCTTGGGGAAATTGGCAGAACGCCCGGGAGTCGGCCCGGAACGACCTGCAAGAAAGCCAAAAGCTGGAAGACCGAAGCTGATCGAGGGGATATCCCACTTTCAACTTCAGGCTTCCAGCTTCCGGCTTCCAGCGCGGGCGCGTCTTAGCGACGCAGACCCAGACGACCGATCAGGGTGCTGTAACGAGTGGTGTCCTTACCCTTCAGGTAATCCAGCAGCTTGCGGCGCTGGTTAACCATACGGATCAGACCACGACGCGAGTGGTGGTCTTTGCCGTTGGCCTTGAAGTGGTCCTGCAGCTTGTTGATGTTGGCGGTCAGCAGGGCTACCTGCACTTCCGGAGAACCGGTATCGCCTTCAGCTTGCTTGTACTCGTTAACGATCTGGGCTTTTTCTTCAACGCTCAGTGCCATGATAGGGCTCCTTGAGTGAACAGGCCGGGAATCATCCCGTGTTTAATAAAGAGAAATGACCGTGCCTGCTGACAGCCACCCTCTGACGCAACGCGCGAACGCGCCGCGTAACGGTCATTCCGACCGAATCAACCGACGTGGCGCGATGCGCCCGTCTTCGCTCACTTCACCGATACCGATGAAGCGACCATTGTTATCCTGTACGCGAACCATGCCGTACTTGGGAGCTTCTGGCGCCCGCACCGGTTGTCCATGCAGCCAGTAATAGGCACTGTGCTCGGACAACTGCAACAACGGCCAATGCTCAAGCCCGCTGTCCACCGGTTGCAAGAGACTATCCAGCGCCTCGGCACCACCCTCACCATGCAACTGCTCAAGCGTTTCGAGCGTTACCGTCTGCGACAGGTCGAACGGCCCGGCCTGGGTTCGCCGCAGCTCGGCAACGTGCGCACCACAGCCGAGCAACTGGCCGATGTCTTCGACCAAGGTGCGGATATAGGTGCCTTTGCTGCATGCAACGGCGAGTCGCGCCTTGTCGCCGTCAAGCGAGAGCAACTCCAAGCGCGCAATATTAACAGAACGCGGCTCGCGCTCCACCACCTCTCCGGCACGCGCCAGTTTGTACAGCGGCTGGCCGTCCCGCTTGAGCGCCGAATACATCGGCGGCACCTGCAGGATGTCACCGCGAAACTGCGGCAGCAGCGCCTCCAGCTTCTTGACGGTGACCGCGACCGGCTTGCGCTCCAGGACCTCGCCTTCGGCATCGGCGGTGGTCGTGGTGACCCCCAGCTGCATGACCGTCTCGTAGGCCTTGTCCGCGTCCAGAAGGTACTGCGAGAACTTGGTGGCCTCGCCAAAACACAGCGGCAACACACCAGTGGCAAGAGGGTCGAGACTTCCGGTATGCCCAGCTTTTTCCGCGTTGAGCAACCAGCGGACCTTCTGCAAGGCCGCATTGGAGGTGAACCCGCGCGGCTTGTCGAGCAGGATGATGCCATTCACGTTACGGCGTACACGCTTGACCTGTGCCACACCTATTCTCCGCGCTCATCGCTGTGCTTGCGATCTTCCGCCACTGCGCGCTCGATCAGCGAGCTCAACTCGACACCACGACGAATGCTGGCGTCGTAGTTGAAATGCAGTTGCGGAACAGTGCGCAGCTTCATGCTCTTGCCCAGCTGCATGCGCAGGAATCCGGCAGCGTCGTTAAGGATGCGCAAGTTGCCCTTGACCGCCTCCTGGTCGTCGTCCTGCCCCATGATGGTGATGAAGATCTTCGCGTGGGAAAGATCACGACTGACGTCGACCGCAGTGATGGTGACCAGACCCAAACGCGGATCCTTGATCTCACGCTGAATGAGCAGCGCCAGTTCGCGCTGCATCTGATCGCCGATACGCTGGGTACGACTGAATTCTTTGGCCATAAATTTCCACCCGTTTAAAAGCCGAAAGCTGGAAGCTCGAAGCGGTAACCGTCCCAAGCGGCCACCGACTCCTTGCTCCCAGCTTTCAGACTGACGCTTGCTTACAGCGAACGCGCCACTTCGACCTTCTCGAACACTTCGATCTTGTCGCCGACCTTGACGTCGTTGTAGCTCTTCACACCGATACCGCATTCCATGCCGGCGCGGACTTCCGCGACGTCATCTTTGAAGCGGCGCAGCGATTCCAGTTCGCCTTCGAAGATTACGACGTCGTCGCGCAGGACGCGGATCGGGCGATTGCGATGCACCAAGCCCTCGGTGACCATGCAACCGGCGATGGCGCCGAACTTCGGCGAACGGAACACGTCACGCACTTCGGCGATGCCGAGAATGTTCTCGCGAACGTCGCTGCCGAGCATACCGGTGAGCGCCTTCTTGACGTCCTCAATGATGTCGTAGATGACGTTGTAGTAGCGCATGTCCAGGCCTTCGGCCTCGACGATCTTGCGCGCCCCCGCATCAGCCCGAACGTTGAAGCCGAACAGCACGGCGTTGGAGGCCAGTGCGAGGTTGGCATCGGATTCGGTGATACCACCGACACCGCCACCCACCACACGAACCTGCACTTCGTCGTTGCCCAGGCCGTTGAGAGAGCCCTGCAGCGCTTCGAGCGAGCCGCGCACGTCTGCCTTGAGCACGATGTTGAGCGTCTTCTTCTCGTCCTGACCCATGGTCTCGAAGATGTTCTCCAGCTTGCCGGCATGGGCACGAGCCAGTTTCACTTCGCGGAACTTGCCCTGGCGGAACAACGCAACTTCACGGGCCTTCTTCTCGTCGGCCACAACGGTCAGGTCGTCACCGGCTTCCGGCGTACCATCCAGGCCGAGGATCTCGACCGGAATCGACGGGCCGGCTTCCTTCACAGGCTTGCCGTTCTCGTCGAGCATCGCACGAACGCGACCGAAGTTGACGCCACACAGGACCATGTCACCCTGACGCAGAGTACCGTCCTGAACCAGCACGGTGGCTACCGGACCGCGACCCTTGTCAAGGCGCGACTCGACCACCACACCGCGACCAGGCGCAGACGGCGTTGCCTTGAGCTCGAGGAGCTCGGCCTGCAGCAGAACGGCTTCGAGCAGTTCGTCGACGCCGGTACCCATCTTCGCGGAGACCGGAATGAACGGCGTGTCGCCGCCCCACTCTTCCGGAATCACGTCGAGCGCGCCTAGGCCGTTCTTGATGTTGTCCGGATTCGCATCCGGCTTGTCGATCTTGTTCACCGCGACCACGATCGGTACGCCGGCAGCCTTGGCGTGCTGGACGGCTTCCTGCGTCTGAGGCATCACGCCGTCATCCGCCGCGACCACCAGGATCACGATGTCGGTGGCCTTGGCACCACGAGCACGCATGGCGGTAAACGCCGCGTGACCAGGGGTGTCGAGGAAGGTGACCATGCCACGCTCGGTTTCGACGTGATAGGCACCGATATGCTGGGTGATACCACCAGCCTCGCCGACAGCCACCTTGGCGCGACGAATGTAGTCGAGCAGCGACGTCTTGCCATGGTCAACGTGACCCATCACGGTCACGACCGGCGCACGCGAGACCGACTCACCTTCGAACTTCAGCAGCTCGGCCAACTGCTCTTCCAGAGCGTTGTCGCTGACCAGCTTGACCTTGTGGCCCAGCTCTTCGGCAACCAGCTGAGCAGTTTCCTGATCCAGCACCTGGTTGATGGTGACGGGCGAGCCCATTTTGAACATGAACTTGATGACTTCGGCCGCTTTCACCGACATCTGCTGGGCCAGTTCGGCCACAGTGATGGTTTCGCCGATCGACACTTCGCGCACTACAGGTCCTGTTGGGCTCTGGAACCCATGCTGATTACGCTTCTTGAGCTTGGACTTGCCGCGACCGCCGCGACGGAAACCATCGGCCTCGTCTTCACCGGTACGTACGGTACGCGCCAGCGGAGCCTTGGTCTTGAGCGAAGGACGATGCTGCGCATGCTTGCGATCACGACGCTCGTCGTCATCACTGCGTGGCTTCTCGACACGACGAGGCTCTTCCTTCTTACGCTCAGGCGCAGGAGCCACAGGCTCGACCGCAACCGGTGCAGGTTCGGCGCTCACCGCCGGCTCAACAGCTGCTGGCGTAGAGGCCTCGCCCTGAGGCTTGACCGACTCAGCCTGACGGCGTGCTTCTTCTTCGGCACGCTCGCGCGCGTCCTGCTCGGCCTTCAGGCGAGCAGCCTCTTCAGCCGCGCGCTGCTCCTCGGCTTCGCGACGCTGTTCGGCTTCGATTTCCTCGGTGCTGCGCTTGACGAAGGTCTTCTTCTTGCGCACTTCAACGCTGATGGTCTTGCTACCGCCAACCTTGAGTTTGGTAGTGGTCTTGCGCTGCAAGGTGATCTTGCGCGGCTCGTCCACTTTCGCCCCGTGGCTGCTTTTCAAATGGGCCAACAGGGCCTGTTTCTCGTTATCGGTCACTACTTGCTCGGCGCTGGTGTGCGACAGTCCTGCCTCACGCATCTGCTGAAGCAGTCGCTCGACCGGTGTGGCGACCACCTGGGCCAGTTCTTTCACCGTGACTTGCGTCATGCATTTCTCTCCTCAGGCCGCTAATTACTTACTCGAACCAATGGGCTCGGGCGGCCATGATCAGCTTGCCGGCACGCTCTTCATCGATGCCGTCTATGTCGAGCAGGTCGTCTATCGACTGCTCGGCCAGGTCTTCGCGGGTGATGACGCCCCGCACGGCCAACTCGACCGCCAGTTCTTTATCCATGCCATCGAGTGCCAGCAGATCTTCAGCCGGCTGAGCATCCGCAAGCTTCTCCTCGTTGGCGATGGCCTTGGTCAGCAGGCGATCTTTGGCCCGCGTACGCAGCTCATTGACGATGTCTTCGTCGAAGCCTTCGATGCCAAGCATTTCCTCCATGGGGACATAGGCAATCTCTTCGAGGGAGGTGAAGCCCTCTTCCACCAGCACCTGTGCAAGTTCCTCATCAACGTCCAACTCATCAATGAAGTTGCGCAGGATGTCACCGGTTTCTTCCTGCTGCTTGGCCTGGATGTCCGCTTCAGTCATGACGTTGAGCGTCCAACCACTAAGCTGACTGGCCAGACGCACATTCTGACCGCCACGGCCGATCGCCTGCGCCAGATTGTCTTCGGCAACCGCGATATCCATGGCGTGAGCGTCTTCGTCGACGATGATCGCGGCCACTTCAGCCGGAGCCATCGCATTGATGACAAACTGAGCCGGGTTCTCATCCCACAGGACGATATCGACGCGCTCGCCGCCGATTTCGCCAGAGACGGCCTGAACCCGCGAACCGCGCATGCCGATGCAGGCGCCCTGCGGATCGATGCGCTTGTCCTTGGAGCGAACGGCGATCTTGGCCCGCGAACCAGGATCACGCGACGCCCCCATGACCTCAATGAGGCCTTCGGCGATTTCTGGCACTTCGATGCGGAACAGCTCGATCAGCATCTGCGGCGCAGTACGCGACAGAATCAACTGCGGGCCGCGGTTCTCAGTGCGAATTTCCTTGAGCAGTGCGCGAACACGGGCACCGACGCGGAAAGTTTCACGCGCAATGATGTCTTCTCGGGCAAGCAATGCTTCGGCGTTGTTGCCCAGATCGACGATTACGCTGTCGCGGGTAACTTTTTTGACCGTACCGGAAATGATCTCGCCCAGACGATCGCGGTAGGCTTCTACCACCTGCGCACGCTCGGCCTCGCGCACTTTCTGCACGATCACCTGTTTGGCGGTCTGCGCGGCGATACGCCCGAATTCGATAGACTCGATCTTCTCTTCGAACACATCACCGAGCTTGGCGTCTGGATTGCGCTCCTGAGCCTGATCGAGCGCCAGCTGATGGGCTGGATCATCGAAATGCTCATCGTCGACCACGGTCCAGCGACGGAACGTTTCGTAACTGCCGTTCTGGCGATTGATTTCTACACGCAGATCAACTTCGTCTTCGTAACGCTTCTTGGTAGCCGTGGCCAAGGCCAGCTCCAGCGCTTCGAAAATCACACTAGCCGGTACGCCCTTTTCATTGGACACCGACTCCACAACCAGCAGTACTTCTTTGCTCATCGTACGCCTCGCCTTTCGCAATCCATTGGGGTCCGCGGGATCCGTTCTCAGTCAAAACGGGGAATGATGTTGGCCTTATCGATCATGTCGATCGGCAGCAGGTATTCATGATCATCTACCAGCACCACAACATCCTGCTCTTCCACCCCACGGAGAAGACCCTGGAAATTGCGCCTGCCCTCGAAGGGCGAGCGCAGCTTTATTTTTACCTGGTCACCGACATGGGCGGTGTACTGCTCAATGGTGAACAGGGGCCGATCCATACCGGGAGAAGAAACCTCAAGGGTGTAGTCCACGCTGATCGGATCTTCCACGTCGAGCACACCACTCAATTGACGGCTGACCTTCTCGCAGTCGTCGATGAGGATGCCGTCGGCATGGTCGATATAGACTCGCAGCAGTGAATGCCGCCCCTGGGAAATGAACTCAATACCCCAGCACTGATAGCCAAGCGCCTCAACCACCGGGGCCAACAAGGCCTGCAACTGTTCTAGCTTGCTCGACATCGAAGTCCCTCGCGCATGCTGTACAAATGAAAAATGGGCGAAACGCCCATCCCTTTGACCGCCTGTAAATGCCGGCGACCTGGCCTCAAGCTAATAAAAAGCCCCTGTACAGGGGCTCTTTATTGACTGGTTGCGGGGGCTGGATTTGAACCAACGACCTTCGGGTTATGAGCCCGACGAGCTACCAGACTGCTCCACCCCGCGTCAAACTGGGCACGAATTATACGACTCACGCCTGATACAGGTCAACTTAAAACCCTTAAAACACAAGAAAGCCCGCACTAGGCGGGCCTGCTTGTTTGGTACCGAGGAGGGGACTCGAACCCCTACAGCCTATGGCCACTACCACCTCAAGGTAGCGTGTCTACCAATTCCACCACCTCGGCAAAAACCTTATTGCCCTTTTTCTACCTCAGGCAGATCACTAGCAGCATCTGCCGGCTTGCGCTGCTCGAGCACAGGCACATCTTCTACCGCCGGCATACTGACCGGAACTTCCAGCACAGCTGGATCCGGCAACCCCGCCTGAGACAACTGATCAGCCTGCTGCTTCGCGAAGAACGCCAAACCGAGACTAGTCACGAAAAAAACGCCGGCGAGTATAGCAGTAAGACGACTCAAAAAGGTAGCAGAACCTTGGCTTCCGAAAACAGTTGCCGAAGCACCCGAACCAAAAGAAGCACCAGCATCCGCACCCTTGCCCTGCTGCAGAAGCACCAGCGCAACAACACCTAGAGCAACCAGCAGATGCACCACAATCACGACAGTCTGCAACATCTGTTCAGTTCCCCGCGGCGCGACAGATCGCACCAAATTCATCCGCTTTCAGAGAGGCCCCACCAACCAGCCCCCCGTCAATATCCGCCATTGCGAATAGCTCAGCGGCATTCTCCGCCTTGACGCTGCCGCCGTACAGAAGCCTTACGCCTTCAGCGATGCGGCCATCATAACGCGACAACTGCTCTCGAATGGCAGCATGTACTTCCTGCGCCTGCTCAGGCGTTGCGGTCAAGCCACTACCAATCGCCCAAACAGGCTCGTAAGCAATAACCGCCGACTCGAATGCGGCGACACCACGGTCATCCAGCACTCGCGCCAACTGACGCCCAACCACTTCAAGCGTCTTGCCTGCCCGTCGCTCTTCAAGCGTCTCACCCAGGCACAACACAGGCTTAAGACCACCCACCTGCGCTGCCGAAAACTTGCGACTGACCACTTCGTCCGTCTCACCCAACAACAGGCGACGCTCGGAGTGACCAACCAGAACCCACTTACAACCGAAATCAGCGAACTGCTCAGCCGAAACCTCACCGGTCAGCGCCCCGAAGCCATTCTGCGCCGCACAATCCTGGGTACCGACGGCAACGTGCTCACCATCAACACCATCCAGAACCTGAGAGACATGCACAGCGGAGGGAAACACCGCAATCTCGACATCCGCAGGAAAAACCTGCATCCGGAGAGACTCGACAAGCTCTGCGACGCTAGCGCGGGTACCGTTCATTTTCCAGTTACCAGCTACCATGGAGCGACGCATGCTTTACCTCATCGGTCAAAGTGGGCGCAGATGTTACTCAACAGCAAACGCCCTGGCAAGCGCGATTACGCACAAACTTCGGTAACGATCTTCGCCAGCTCCTCAGCCACGCCACGCACCTGACTTTCGTCATCGCCTTCAACCATGACACGTACCAGCGGCTCGGTCCCGGACTTGCGCAAAAGCACGCGGCCACGCCCACCCATGCGCTCGGTAGCACTGTCGCAAGCAGCTTGCACGCTAGGATGCGAAATTGGATCGCGCTCGCCAGAAAAGCGCACGTTGATCAGCACCTGAGGGCACTTGTGCCAAGCCAGTCGCTCCTGTGCGAGCGTCTGGCCGCGCCGACGAAGCGCCAGCACCACCTGCAACGCCGCGATGATCGCATCGCCCGTGGTGGTGTGTTGCGCACAGACTATATGCCCGGAGTTTTCACCACCCAATGCCCAGCCACGCTCAAGCATCTCCGCGATCACGTAGCGATCTCCCACCTTGGCGCGGGTGAACGGTATCTCCCGCGCTTTCAAGGCAAGCTCAAGCCCCAGGTTACTCATCAGCGTGCCGACAACGCCGCCAGCCAACCGATCTCGCTCCTGCAAATCAGTCGCGATGATGTAAAGCAGTTCGTCGCCATCCACGACCGCACCGGTATGGTCGACCATCATCACCCTGTCACCGTCGCCATCAAAGGCTATGCCCAGATCCGCGCCATGATCGACAACCGCCTTCTGCAGCTGCCCGACATAAGTGGAGCCGACATCGGCATTGATGTTCAGACCGTCCGGCTGCGCACCTATAACCACCACCTCTGCACCCAGCTCACGGAACACGCTGGGTGCAACCTTATAGGTCGCGCCATGCGCGCAGTCGATCACCAGCTTCAACCGGGAGAAATCAGTGCTGGTTGGCACGCTGCTCTTGCAGAACTCGATATAACGGCCAGCCGCGTCATTGATGCGGGATGCCTTGCCAAGCTGTGCCGAGTCGACCACGGTCATAGGCGCATCGATCAACTCCTCGATCATCAGCTCCACTTCATCAGGAAGCTTGGTGCCGCGACCGGAAAAGAACTTGATTCCGTTATCGTGATGCGGATTGTGCGAGGCGCTGATCACAATACCCGCCTCAGCATGGAAGGTACGCGTCAGATAGGCGACTGCGGGCGTCGGCATAGGCCCAAGCAACAGTACGTCCGCGCCAGCCGCCGACAAGCCCGCCTGCAATGCTGACTCGAACATGTAGCCCGAAATACGCGTGTCTTTTCCGATCAGAATCCGGCACTTTCCCTGCTTGCGAAAGGCCATGCCAGCCGCCCAACCCAGCTTGAGCATGAAGTCCGGGGTGATCGGAGCCTGTCCGACATGCCCACGGATGCCATCGGTACCGAAGTATTTTCTAGTCATGGTGCCTTCCCTATTGCGCCGCCTGCACTGCAGCAATCATTCGAACTACATCAACCGTCTCGGCAACGTCATGGACGCGCACAATTTGCGCGCCCTTGCCTACGGCGAGCGCCGCCAAAGCCAGACTGCCGTACAAGCGCTCATCAACTGGCCGACCCAGCACGGCCCCGATCATGCTCTTGCGCGAGACACCGATCAGCAATGGCCGACCCAGCCGATGCAGTACCTCCATACGCCTGAACAGCACAAGATTATGGTTCAGCATCTTGGCGAAGCCGAAGCCGGGATCGAGGACGATGCGATCGAGCGGGATTCCCGCCGCAGCACACGCACCCATTCGCTGCTCAAGAAACGAACAAACCTCCTCCACAACGTCGTCGTAGCGGGGATCCCTCTGCATATCACCTGGCTCGCCGCGCATGTGCATGAGGCAGACCGGCAGGCCAGCGTCAGCCGCGGCATCCAGCGCACCGTCGCGCTGCAGCGAGCGCACGTCGTTGATCAGCCCAGCGCCCAGCCTCGCACACTCGCGGATGACTGCGGGCGTGGACGTGTCCACCGAAACGACCACGTCGAGCTCCCGCGCGATCATCTCTACGATCGGCGCGACCCGCTCCAGCTCTTCGGTCGGCGAGACGGCGCGCGCGCCAGGGCGCGTAGACTCGCCACCAACATCGATCAGCGTAGCCCCAGCCAAGGCCATTGCTTCGGCATGCCGCAGGGCTGCCTCGCGCTCGGCAAAGCGACCACCATCAGAGAAAGAATCGGGTGTGACATTGAGAATCCCCATCACATGAGGACGGGAAAGATCGAGAACCCGGCTGCCACATACCAGCCGAGCGAGGAAAAGAGATTCGGTCATTTACGAGCCTTGAGCTTTCAGGCCGGACACCCTGAACAGGCGCCCCCACACCAGCTGCACCACCATGGCGCAGCGGGCTGGACAATTTACACCAGAAGGGGCGCCTATGCGCCCCTTCTGGTGTACTCCGATTCTCACGCGCCCGATGCAGTCATCGGCTTGCGCATGCCGTCAATGCTCGCCGGCAGGACCACCGATCGGGGTTTGCGGGCGACTATCATCCGGCACGACTGGCGTACCGGACGCGCCCGAGCCGCCTTCCCAATCACGCGGCTCTCGAGGTGTGCGCCCAGCCATGATGTCGTCGATCTGCGGCGCATCGATGGTCTCGTACTTCATCAAGGCTTCGGCCATCACATCCAGCTTGTCGCGATTATCGGTCAAGATCTGCTTGGCCGTCCCGTAGCAGTGATCGATGATGCTGCGCACTTCTTCATCGATCAGCCGCGCGGTTTCACCGGACACATTGGAATGCTGGCTGCCAGCACTGCGACCGAGAAACACCTCGCCCTCTTCCTCGGCGTACATCAACGGCCCAAGCTTCTCCGACAAGCCCCACTTGGTCACCATGTTCCGCGCCAACTGAGTGGCGCGCATGATGTCGTTTGACGCACCCGTGGTGACACCTTCGAAGCCCAGCGTCATCTCTTCCGCTATCCGCCCTCCGAACAAAGAACATATCTGGCTGATCAGCGCGCGCTTCGACAGGCTGTAACGATCTTCCTCTGGCAGGAACATGGTGACGCCTAGCGCCCGACCACGAGGAATGATGGAGACCTTGTAGACGGGATCATGCTCGGGGACCACGCGCCCAACGATGGCATGACCTGCTTCGTGGTAAGCGGTGTTGAGCTTCTCCTTTTCGGACATGACCATGGACTTGCGCTCGGCGCCCATCATGATCTTGTCCTTGGCCAGCTCGAACTCACGCATTTCGACGATGCGCTTATTGGAACGCGCGGCAAACAGCGAAGCTTCGTTGACCAGGTTGGCGAGATCCGCACCGGAGAAACCCGGCGTCCCACGCGCAATTACAGCGGGCTCGACGTTCTCACTGATCGGCACCTTGCGCATGTGCACCTTCAGGATCTGCTCGCGACCGCGAATGTCCGGCAGGCCGACCACCACCTGACGGTCGAAACGACCTGGGCGCAGAAGTGCAGGATCGAGTACGTCCGGACGGTTAGTTGCAGCGATGACGATGATCCCATCGTTCATCTCGAAGCCGTCCATCTCCACCAGCAACTGGTTGAGGGTCTGCTCGCGCTCATCGTGCCCACCACCGAGACCTGCGCCACGATGACGACCAACTGCATCGATCTCGTCGATAAAGATGATGCACGGCGCGTGCTTCTTCGCCTGTTCGAACATGTCGCGGACACGGCTGGCACCGACACCGACGAACATCTCGACGAAATCCGAACCGGAAATGGTGAAGAACGGCACCTTGGCTTCACCTGCAATCGCCTTGGCCAGCAGCGTCTTACCAGTGCCGGGCGGACCGACCATCAGCACACCACGCGGAATGCGACCGCCGAGACGTTGAAACTTGCCAGGATCACGCAGGAACTCGACCAGCTCGTGGACTTCTTCCTTCGCCTCATCGCAGCCGGCGACGTCAGCAAAGGTCGTCTTGACCTGATCCTCGGAAAGCAGGCGCGCCTTGCTCTTGCCGAAACTCATCGGCCCACCCTTGCCACCCGCACCGCCCTGCATCTGCCGCATGAAAAACATGAATACAGCGATGATCACCAGAATCGGGAAGCTGGCAACGAGAAGCTGGGTCCAGATACTTTGCTGCTCAGGCTGCTTGCCCTCGATCAGCACATTGTTGTCGAGCAGATCACCGATCAGACCATTATCCTGAATCGCCGGGCGAATGGTCTTGAAGGTATCGCCTTCGCTGCGCTTGCCGATGATCACGAAACCATCGACCGTCACACGCTCGACGCGCCCTTCCTTGACCTGCTCGAGGAAGTCGGAATAGCTCAGCGTCTGCGGCTCGCTGGGGCTGGAGAAGTTGTTCATCACCGTGACCAGGACGGCGGCGATGATCAGCCACAGAATCAGGTTTTTTGCCATGTCGTTCAAATTAACTACCCTCTGGAGCAAACCCGTTGTCTGCGGGCCGCATGACGGCCGGTTGGTTGCTCGGCCTAACTTACTACACAACGTACTGGAACTGGCAGCCGGTCTGTAACCCTATGAAACAGCCTAGCCCTTGTAACACCGAGCCGTCCATTCAACTGAAGCCTGCACGATAGACCGCAAGATATGGCATTTTGCACCGAGCGCTATTCGCTAGCGCGCCCCGCGACGCAACTCTGCAACCCATATTGGGGCCGTATGGACAATCACAAGGCCGGCATGATTTTTCGTCAGCTGATATCTGACGCGTATCCAGAGACATTCGACGCACGCCCCCCAGCAACCGAAGAAGAACTTTTTGTCGGTACGGACGGATACAGCATGCCCCAAGCTGACGCCTCATCTGTGCGGTCATGCACCTCTCGGTTACACTAGCCGCCGTTTCCAAGGTTCTGACGCAAGGGTCGACATATGCCGCTCACCAACGAGCAAAAGAAGCAGTACAAATCCATCGGCCACCATCTGAAACCGGTCCTGATCGTAGCCGAGAACGGACTGACCGAAGGCGTTCAAGCCGAACTCGAGCGAGCCCTGAACGACCATGAGCTGATCAAGATCCAGTTCCGCCTCGCAGAGCGTGAAGACCGCCGCGCGCTGATGGAAGAACTGTGCAGGATCGGCAAGTGCGAGCTGGTACAGACCATCGGCAAGATGGCCCTGGTTTACCGCAAGAATCCTAAGCCGAACAAGCAGCTTTCAAATATTCACCGCTTCCAGGCCTGAGATCGTGCGCGGCAGACTCAATCTGCCGCGCGCGCTCAGTACTCGCGTCCCGGAGCGGGCTGCAAGACCAGCATCAGGCCACACAGCGCCATCACCAGAAAGCTGAAGCTGGCCCAGTAGAGCGATTCAAACCAGCCCGCCCGCATCAACAGCTGACTGCCCGCAAGCATCATCACTGTCAGCAAAAGCTGGCCGCGAACGTCACGCCACAAGCCGCGCAGCCCCATCACCTGAACCAAGACCAGCGCCTGCAGCGCGCTACAGAATGCGGCAAAGCCGACCAGCAGCGGCTTCAGGCTGCCAGCGATCTCATCGACCAATAAAGTTGCCAGCCCGACGCGCCCAAGGGCAGGCAAGACCAGAAATTGCAGCAGCCACAAGCCGCCGACCCAGAATGTCTGGGCCAGCTGCCAGGTGATGATGCCAGCCCGCGCCGGCTGTCGGTCAGACGTGGCGGACTTCGACAATCTCGTACTCGATCAACCCACTGGGCGTTTTGACGGCCACGACATCACCTTCTTCCTTGCCGATCAATGCGCGGGCAATCGGCGAACTGACCGAAAGCTTGCCCTGCTTGATGTCAGCTTCATCGTCGCCGACGATCTGGTAGGTCACCTGCTCGTCGGTCTCGACATTGGCGATATCCACAGTGGTACCGAAGATTACCTTGCCAGTCGGCGGGATATTGGCGACGTCGATCACCTGGGCGTTCTGCAGGCGGCCTTCGATGTCGCGGATACGCGCCTCAACCATGCCCTGCTGCTCACGCGCGGCGTGATACTCGGCGTTCTCCTTGAGATCGCCCAGTTCGCGCGCCTCGGCGATCGCCTGGGTGATCTGCGGACGCAAAACGGTCTTCAGATGCTTGAGTTCGTCTTCCAGGGCGCGAGCGCCCTGGATGGTCATTGGAAATTTTGTCATGCCTTGATTCCTGCATGGAGATCCTGCAGCCGGCGCACAGTCTTCTCGGGACCGAACTTGAGCGCCTCACAGATCGCCTGGCCACCCGCGATGGTGGTGGTGATGCAGATCTTGTGCTGCAGGGCGTTGCGCCGAATGGAATACGAATCGGCGATGGACTGGCGGCCTTCGGTAGTGTTGATGACCAATGTCACTTCGTCATTCTTGATCATGTCGACCACGTGCGGACGGCCTTCGGTCACCTTGTTCACACGGCGCACCGGCAGTCCGGCCGCCTCGATGATCCGCGCGGTGCCGGCGGTCGCCACCACCTCAAAACCGAGCCCGACCAGATCACGAGCGACCTGTTCGACGTAAGGCTTGTCGTCTTCGCGCACGCTGAGGAACGCGCAACCCGAGGTCGGCAGGATTTCGCTAGCGCCCAGCTGGGCCTTGGCAAAGGCTTCGGCAAAGCTGTCGCCCACACCCATTACCTCACCGGTTGACTTCATTTCCGGCCCGAGAATGGTATCCACGCCAGGGAACTTGGCGAACGGGAACACCGCTTCCTTGACGCTGAAGAATGGCGGGATGATTTCCTTGGTGAAGCCGATTTCCCTCAGGGTCTTGCCAGCCATCACGCGCGCCGCGACCTTGGCCAGCGACTCGCCGATGCACTTGGACACGAACGGTACCGTACGCGAAGCACGCGGGTTGACCTCGAGCACATAGATGTCCTCGCCCTGCACGGCCATCTGCACGTTCATCAGGCCGATCACGTCGAGCTCCAGGGCCATCTTGCGCACCTGGTCGCGGATCTCGTCCTGGATGTGCTGCGGCAGCGAGTAGGCTGGCAGCGAGCATGCCGAGTCACCGGAGTGAACGCCGGCCTGTTCGATGTGCTGCATGATGCCGCCAATAACGACATCGGTACCGTCGCACACGGCGTCGATGTCCACTTCGATGGCGCAATTGAGGAAGTGGTCCAGCAGTACTGGGCTGTCGTTGGACACCTGAACCGCTTCACGCATGTAGCGCTTGAGCTCTTCTTCCTCGTAGACGATCTCCATCGCCCGACCGCCCAGCACGTAGGACGGGCGCACCACCAGCGGGTAGCCGATCGCCTTGGACGCAGCGATGGCTTCCTCCTCACTACGCGCCGTGGCGTTCTGCGGCTGACGCAGATTCAGACGCTGCACCATCTGCTGGAAGCGTTCACGGTCTTCGGCGCGGTCGATCGCATCCGGACTGGTGCCGATGATCGGTACACCCGCCTCTTCCAACGCACGGCAGATCTTCAGCGGCGTCTGCCCGCCATACTGCACAATCACGCCCTTGGGCTGCTCGACGCGGACGATTTCCAGCACGTCTTCCAGCGTTACCGGCTCGAAGTACAGGCGGTCGGACGTGTCGTAGTCGGTGGAGACGGTTTCCGGGTTGCAGTTGACCATGATGGTCTCGTAACCGTCTTCACGCATGGCCAGCGCGGCATGCACGCAGCAGTAGTCGAACTCGATGCCCTGTCCGATACGGTTGGGGCCGCCACCCAGGATCATGATCTTGTCGCGGCTCGACGGGTTTGCCTCGCACTCTTCCTCGTAGGTCGAATACATGTAGGCCGTGTCGGTAGCGAACTCGGCGGCGCAGGTGTCGACGCGCTTGTAGACCGGCAGCACCTTGAGCTTGTGACGGTGACTGCGCAGGTTCTTCTCGGTGACGCCTAACAGCTTGGCCAGACGCGCGTCGGAAAAACCCTTGCGCTTGAGCTTGTACATCATGTCGCGGTCGATGCTGGACAGGCCCAGCGTCTTGACGTGCTCTTCATCCTTGACCAGATCCTCGATCTGCACCAGGAACCAAGGATCGATCTTGGTCAGCGCGAACACATCTTCGACACTCTTGCCGGCACGGAAGGCGTCGGCGACATACCAGATGCGATCGGCGCCCGGCACCGTCAGTTCGCGCTTGAGGGTGCTCTCGGCCTCGGCGTCAGCCAGATTCAGTTTCGGATCGAAACCGGTTGCGCCGACTTCCAGGCCACGCAGCGCTTTCTGCATGGATTCCTGGAAGGTGCGACCAATCGCCATGACCTCACCGACCGACTTCATCTGAGTAGTCAGGCGCGCGTCGGCCTTGGGGAATTTCTCGAAGGCAAAGCGCGGCACCTTGGTCACGACGTAGTCGATGGCCGGCTCGAACGAGGCCGGAGTACGACCACCGGTAATGTCGTTCTGCAGTTCGTCGAGGGTGTAACCGACGGCCAGCTTCGCCGCGATCTTGGCGATCGGGAAGCCGGTAGCCTTGGACGCCAGCGCCGAAGAACGCGACACCCGCGGGTTCATCTCGATCACCACCATGCGCCCGGTGTTCGGGCAGATGCCGAACTGCACGTTGGAGCCGCCGGTTTCCACGCCGATCTCACGCAGGACCGCCAGCGAGGCGTTACGCAGGATCTGGTATTCCTTGTCGGTCAGGGTCTGCGCCGGCGCAACGGTGATGGAGTCGCCGGTGTGCACGCCCATCGGATCGAAGTTTTCGATGGAGCAGACGATGATGCAGTTGTCCTTCTTGTCGCGGACCACCTCCATCTCGTATTCCTTCCAGCCGATCAGCGACTCGTCGATCAGCAGCTCACTGGTCGGCGACAGATCGAGGCCGCGGGCACAGATCTCTTCGAACTCTTCACGGTTGTAGGCGATGCCGCCGCCGGTGCCGCCCATGGTGAACGACGGACGAATGATGCAGGGGAAGCCAACCTTGTCGAGCACGCCATAGGCTTCTTCCATGTTGTGCGCGATGCCGGATACCGGACAGGCCAGACCGATGTCCTTCATCGCCTTGTCGAAGCGCGAACGGTCTTCGGCCTTGTCGATTGTGTCGGCGTTGGCACCGATCATCTCGACGCCGAACTTCTCCAGAATGCCGTGCTTTTCCAGGTCCAGCGCGCAGTTCAGCGCGGTCTGGCCACCCATGGTCGGCAGCAGTGCATCCGGACGCTCCTTCTCGATGATCTTGGCCACGGTGGCCCATTTGATCGGCTCGATGTAGGTCGCGTCAGCCATGGCCGGGTCGGTCATGATGGTCGCCGGGTTGGAATTCACCAGGATGACGCGGAAGCCTTCCTCCTTCAGCGCCTTGCAGGCCTGAGCGCCGGAGTAATCGAACTCGCACGCCTGGCCGATGACGATGGGGCCGGCGCCGAGGATGAGGATGCTTTTGATATCTGTACGTTTTGGCATTTTCGTTACTCGAATCCTTAGGTCAGTCGGCGAGTCATCTTGAAAGTTACTGCGCGCCGCCTGGGCTGCGTTGCGCGGTACTCACTTCCTCGCCGTACTACCTGTACTGTCTCGTCGTTGCGTTCCGGGCGCCTTGCCCAGACCGCGCTCGCTACACTCTCAAGACGACTCGTTACTGTCGTTTGGCCATGGCTTCGATGAAACGGTCGAACAGCGGCGCGACGTCATGCGGCCCCGGGCTCGCTTCGGGGTGACCCTGGAAGCTGAAAGCAACCTTGTCGGTGCGCTCGATGCCCTGCAGGGTGCCATCGAACAGCGACTTGTGTGTCGCACGCACATTGGCCGGCAGACTAGCTTCGTCCACGGCAAAGCCGTGGTTCTGACTGGTGATCATCACCACACCGGTCTTCAGATCCTGAACCGGGTGGTTCGCACCGTGGTGGCCGTTGGGCATCTTCACGGTCGTGGCGCCGGAGGCGAGCGCCAGCAACTGGTGACCAAGGCAGATGCCGAACACCGGAATGTCGGTTTCGAGCACTTGCTGGATCGCCTTGATCGCGTAGTCGCAAGGCTCGGGGTCACCCGGACCGTTGGCCAGGAAGATACCGTCCGGGTTCAGCGCCAGGGCTTCGCTGGCAGGCGTCTGTGCCGGAAGCACGGTGACGCGGCAACCGCGGGCGACCAGCATGCGCAGGATGTTGTACTTCACGCCGTAGTCGAAGGCGACGACATGGTAGGGCAGCTCGCTGGCGGGAATCTCGGCATGGCCGTCATCCTTCAGGCACCAGACACTGGAGCGCCACTCGTAACGCTCCTTGACGCTGACTTCCTTCGCCAGATCCATGCCCTTGAGGCCGGGGAAGCTGCGCGCCAGCTCCAGCGCTTTCTCTTCTGTCGCGTCGCTACCAGCCAGGATGCAGCCGTTCTGCGCACCCTTCTCACGCAGGATACGGGTCAGGCGACGAGTATCGATGCCGGCGATGGCAACGGTGCCATTGGCCTTGAGGTAGTCAGGCAGGGGTTGCTTGTCGCGCCAGTTGCTGGAAATCAGCGGCAGGTCGCGAATAACCAGACCCGCAGCCCAGACTTTCCAGGACTCGGCATCCTCCGGCGTGGTACCCGTGTTGCCGACATGAGGATAGGTCAGGGTTACGATCTGCTTGGCGTAGGAAGGATCGGTGAGGATTTCCTGATAGCCGGTCATGGCGGTGTTGAACACCACCTCACCAATGGTTTGCCCATCGGCGCCGATGGATTCGCCGCGAAAGATGCTGCCATCGGCAAGAGCCAGAATGGCTGGCGTAAGGGCTGGCTTAGTCAAGAGACCTCCCGTAGATCAAGGCTGGAGCAGACGCAGATTGTAAAAAAGCGGGATGACGTGTGAAGGTCATCCCGCTTTTTGTTTGATTCATTTCTGCGCAACTTTTAGTGGACACACTAAAGCGGGAAGCTTACATAAAACCGCCTTTCGGGTCCAGCCAAAATAGCCGGCAAACGCACTCGAACGGGGCGCGACGCTGCCAGCCGACGCAGCGAATCATTTCAGACCGAGCACATCCTGCATGTCGTAAAGACCTGCCGGCTTCTCGTCCAGCCATAGCGCGGCACGCACGGCGCCCTTGGCGAAGGTCATGCGGCTGGAGGCCTTGTGGGTGATTTCCACGCGCTCACCATCGGCGGCGAACAACACTGTGTGATCACCGACCACGTCGCCGGCACGGACGGTCGCGAAGCCGATGGTGTCGCGCTGACGCGCACCGGTTTGCCCCTCACGTCCATACACCGCAACCTTCTGAAGGTCACGCCCGAGCGCCTCGGCGACGACCTCACCCATGCGCAGTGCGGTACCCGAAGGCGCGTCCACCTTGTGCCGGTGATGCGCTTCGATGATCTCGATATCCACGTCGTCACCTAATACCCGCGCTGCCGTATCCAGCAGCTTGAGGCACAGATTGACGCCAACACTGAAGTTGGCGGCAAAGACGATCGGGATGTCCCTGGCCGCCGCAACAAGACGCTCCTTCTCGTCAGGCGAGAATCCGGTGGTACCGATCACCATCGCCTTGCCGGCGCGCCGGCAGACTTCCAGATTCTTCAGGGTCACCGAAGGATGGGTGAAATCGATCAGCACGTCGAACTCATCGATGGCCCTGACGAGCTCACCGGTAAGCGGCACACCCAGACGACCGATGGCTGCCAGCTCGCCGGCATCGGCACCCACCAGAGTGCTATCCGGACGATCGATGGCCGCCGTCAGGCCGGCGGCACCACTGGTCTGCTGCACCGCCTCGATCAAGGTCTTGCCCATACGCCCGGCGGCGCCGGTCACTGCAATACGTCGCATCAATTCAGCTCCAGGCTGCAGGCTTCAAGCGGAGGACGCAGGCACGAAGCCTGCCATCCTCCACCCATAGGCCCTTGTCATACATCACCGAAAAAGCGCTTCACACCTTCGAACCAGCCACTGGCCTTGGGGGAATGCGAGGTGTCACCCTGCAGCGTGCCGCGAAACTCCTCGAGCATCTCACGCTGACGCTTGCTCAGGTTGACCGGCGTCTCCACCGCGACGCGACACAGCAGATCGCCCGCCGCACCACCGCGCACCGGCGCGACCCCCTTGCCACGCAAGCGGAACTGCTTGCCGGTCTGGGTACCCTCAGGAATCTTCAGCTTGACGCGGCCATCCAGCGTCGGCACTTCCAGCTCGCCACCCAACGCGGCATCGGCAAAGCTGATCGGCACTTCGCAATACAAATGTTTGCCATCGCGCTGGAAGATCGCGTGCTCGCGCACATTGACCACCACATACAGATCGCCGGCCGGGCCACCCTGAGTACCCGCCTCGCCTTCGCCAGATAGACGAATGCGATCACCGGTATCGACACCCGGCGGCACCTTGACCGAGAGTGTCTTCTGCTCCTCCACGCGCCCCTGCCCATGGCAGCTGCCGCACGGATCGGAAATCATCTTGCCGCTGCCGTGGCAGCGCGGGCAGGTCTGCTGTACCGAGAAGAAACCCTGCTGCATGCGCACCTGACCGATACCGCCGCAGGTGGTACAGGTAACCGGACTCGTTCCCTTCTTCGCGCCGGAACCATCGCAGGTCTTGCACTCGACCAGGGTCGGCACGCGAATGGTCACGGTGGTGCCGCGCACTGCCTCTTCGAGATCGAGTTCGAGCGTGTAGCGCAGATCACTGCCACGCTGTGCGCCGCCACGACCACCGCCGCGGCCGCCACTGAAGAAATCGCTGAACACGTCGCCGAAGATATCGGAGAAGTTCGCACCACCGTAACCGGCACCGGCTGCGCCAGCACCCATCTGCGGATCGACACCGGCGTGGCCGTACTGATCGTAGGCAGCCCGTTTGCTCGGATCGGAGAGTACTTCGTAGGCCTCGTTGGCCTCCTTGAAGGCGTCTTCAGCCGCCTTATCCCCCGGATTGCGGTCCGGGTGATGCTTCATCGCAAGGCGCCGGTAAGCTTTTTTCAGCTCTGTCTCGCTGACGCCGCGCTCGACGCCCAGCACCTCATAAAAATCGCGTTTGGCCATAACTATCCTGAACCCTCAAATTCATGCCTTCCAGACACGCCGACGCGGGAGCAAGCCCCCGCGCAGCGGTCGGGCCCGCCCGAACGATGTCGGGACGGGCTGGAGCGGAAGCAAGCCAGGGCTTACTTGTTGTCCTTGACCTCTTCGAACTCGGCGTCGACCACGTCGTCGCCCGGCTTGCCCTGCTCATCTGCCGGCTGACCTTCGCCAGCCTGGGCCTGCTCGGCGTACATCTTCTGCGCGACCGGCGTGGAAGCTTGGGAAACCGCAGCGATCTTGGCTTCGATCTCGGCCTTGTCGTCGCCTTTGATGGCCACTTCCAGCTCGCCAAGCGCTTTCTCGATTGCCGCTTTGTCGTCGTCGCTGGCCTTGTCGCCGGCCTCAACGAGCATCTTGCGGGTCGCATGCACCAGCTGATCGCCCTGATTGCGCGCAGTCGCCAACTCTTCGAACTTGCGGTCTTCCTCGGCATTGGCCTCGGCGTCGCGAACCATCTGCTCGATCTCCTCCTCGGACAGACCCGAGTTGGCCTTGATCACGATGGATTGCTGCTTGCCAGTGGCCTTGTCCTTGGCAGACACGTGCAGGATGCCGTTGGCGTCGATGTCGAAGGTGACCTCGATCTGCGGCATGCCACGCGGTGCCGGCGGGATCTCGGCCAGATCGAAGCGACCCAGCGACTTATTTTGCGTAGCCTGCTTGCGCTCGCCCTGCAGCACATGAATGGTCACGGCGCTCTGGTTATCGTCCGCAGTGGAGAACACCTGCGACTTCTTGGTCGGGATGGTGGTGTTCTTCTCGATCAGCGGCGTCATCACGCCACCCAGGGTTTCGATGCCCAGGGTAAGCGGCGATACGTCGAGCAGCAGCACGTCCTTGACGTCGCCGGCCAGGACCGCGCCCTGAATGGCAGCACCCATGGCCACAGCCTCATCCGGGTTGACGTCCTTGCGTGCTTCCTTGCCGAAGAACTCGGCGACTTTCTGCTGCACCAGCGGCATACGGGTCTGACCACCGACCAGGATCACGTCGTCGATCTTCGAAACATCGACGCCGGCATCCTTCAGCGCGATGCGGCACGGCTCGATGGTGCGCTCGACCAGATCCTCGACCAACGACTCCAGCTTGGCGCGGGAGATCTTCACGTTCAGGTGCTTCGGACCAGACGCGTCAGCGGTGATGTACGGCAGGTTGACGTCGGTCTGCTGGCTGGAGGACAGCTCGATCTTGGCCTTCTCGGCAGCTTCCTTCAGGCGCTGCATCGCCAGCGGATCACCCTTGAGGTTCATGCCGGTTTCTTTCTTGAACTCGTCGACGAGGTAGTCGATCAGGCGGATGTCGAAGTCCTCACCACCGAGGAAGGTGTCGCCGTTGGTAGCCAGCACTTCGAACTGGTGCTCACCGTCGACTTCGGCGATCTCGATCACCGAAACATCGAAGGTACCGCCACCCAGGTCATAGACGATCACGGTGTGGTCGCCCTTGGCCTTGTCCATGCCGTATGCCAGCGCAGCCGCGGTCGGCTCATTGATGATGCGCTTGACGTCCAGACCGGCGATACGACCGGCATCCTTGGTGGCCTGACGCTGGCTGTCGTTGAAGTAGGCCGGAACGGTGATCACCGCCTCGGTCACCGGCTCACCGAGGTAGTCCTCGGCGGTCTTCTTCATCTTCTTCAGGATTTCAGCGGAGATCTGCGGCGGCGCCATTTTCTGGCCATTCACCTCGACCCAGGCGTCACTGTTGTCTGCCTTGACGATCTTGTAAGGGACCATCTGAATGTCTTTCTGCACGACTTCTTCGTCGAAACGGCGACCGATCAGACGCTTCACCGCATACAGGGTGTTGTGCGGGTTGGTCACTGCCTGACGCTTGGCCGACTGGCCAACCAGAATTTCGCCGTCGTTCGCGTACGCGATGATCGACGGAGTGGTACGGCCGCCTTCGGCATTTTCAATTACCTTGGCCTTGCCGTTTTCCAGAATCGAGACGCAGGAGTTGGTGGTTCCCAGGTCGATACCGATGATCTTGCCCATTTAATTCGCTCTCCAAATTTCGATTGGTCCGCGCCTGCTTTACCGGCTGCGGGTAACACAAAAACGCTTGGCTACCAGATGGGGGTCGGTAACCGAATTTCAAGCCTTCTCATCAATCGAAGGCGGCACATCGGCGGGCGCCTTGCTGACGACGACCATCGCCGGACGCAGCAGGCGACCGTTGAGCAGGTAACCTTTCTGGAACACCTTGAGCACGCTGCCCGGCTCGACGTGGGTGCTTTCTTCCATGGCCATGGCCTGGTGATGCTCAGGATTGAACGGCTCGCCATGCGGATCGAGCTGCTCGAGCTGGTGACGCGCCAGCGTGTCCTGAAGCAGCTTGAGGGTCAGTTCGACGCCCTCGCGCATGGGCTTGACCGCCTCGTCATCAGCACTGGACAGCTCAAGGCCACGCTCGAGACTGTCGGCAACGGCAAGCAAATCACCGGCGAACTTTTCCAGGGCGAACTTGTGCGCCTTCTCGACATCCTGCTCGGCGCGCCGGCGGATGTTCTGCAGCTCAGCCGCAACGCGCAGTGACTGGTCCTGCGCAGCGGCCAGCTGCTCTTCCAGCGACTGCACGCGGGCGGCCAGATCCTCGGCTACGTCCGCTTCCGAGTGCTCGGGCGCTTCCGGGTTCTGGTTATCCAGGTTCTGCTCGTCGGCCATAGGTCCTCCTCTCTATACGATCAGCGGGCAGCAAACCCGCGCTTGTGCCGCTATATGGGGGCGCGAAAACAGGCTTCAAGGGCGGAAAGCGAAGAGCGCCCAGCGAAATGACGAGCAACCGCACACTCATCCTTCAACGCTTGTAGCGCCCAGGAAAACCACTGTATAAATAGCCAGCCACGCAAATCGGGAGCCCTTGCCATGCTGGTTCATCTATCGGTCCACAACTACGCCATCGTCGAGCACCTCGACCTCGAGCTGAAACGCGGCATGAGCGTCATCAGCGGAGAAACCGGCGCAGGCAAGTCGATCATGCTCGACGCCCTCGGCCTGACGTTGGGCGACCGGGCCGACAGCAGCGTGGTGCGCATCGGCGCCGACAAGGCCGACATTCTTGCCAGCTTCGACCTGGACGATATTCCCGACGCCCGCGCCTGGCTCGCCGAGCGCGACATGGACCATGACGGGCCCTGCATCCTGCGCCGTGTCATCACCGCCGAAGGTCGTTCCCGCGGCTACATCAACGGCACCCCTTGTCCGCAGGGCGACCTCAAGTCGCTGGGCGAGCTGCTTATCGATATCCACAGCCAGCACGAGCATCAATCCCTGCTGAAGACCGACACCCATCGGCGCCTGCTCGATGAGTACAGCGGCAACCAGGAGCTGGCGCGACAGGTCCAGCTGGCCGCCCAGCGCTGGCGGCAGACGCGACAGACCCTGGAACGCCTGAGCAACAGTGGCGACGAACAGCGCGCACGCCACCAATTGCTCAGCTACCAGCTGGAAGAGCTGGAGAACCTGGCGTTGGGCGAGAACGAACTGGAGCAACTCGAGCGCGAACACAAGAACCTGGCCAATGCTGAGCAGTTGCTCGGCGCCTGCCGACAGGTCATGGAGCTGTGCAGCGAGAGCGATGCCGGCAACGTACTGTCGGCACTGACCAGCAGCCTGCAGCGTCTGAGCGCCTTCCAGAACCAACCTCAGGCCCTGAGCGAAGCAGTCAATCTGCTGGCGAGCGCGCAGATTCAGGTCGAAGAGGCGATCGGCGAGCTGAACCGCTTCGTCGATCACTTCGACGCCGATCCGGAGCGCCAGCAAATGCTGGAAGAGCGGCTGGATACCATCTACACCCTCGCTCGCAAGCACCGCGTGCAACCGACCGAACTGCCCAACCTGCACCAGCAGCTGCTGGAGGAGCTAGAAGGGCTTAACGCCGACGACGAAGCAGTCGAGCGCCTCGGTGAAGAACTGGCGGTCTACGCTCGGCACTACGAAGAAAAAGCCGGCGAACTCAGCCGCATGCGCCAGGCCGCGGCCGAACAACTGGCCAGCGCTGTCGAGGTAGAGATTCAAAGACTGGGTATGCCAGGCGGCAGATTCAGCGTGCAACTCAAGCCTGCAGCCGAAGGCGAACTGATGCACTACGGCCTGGAGCAGGTCGAGTTCCTGGTCAGCGCCAACCCGGGCCAGCCCCTGCGCGCCCTGGCCAAGGTCGCATCCGGGGGTGAACTATCACGCATCAGCCTGGCGATTCAGGTGATCACCGCGCAGACATCCCGCGTACCGACGCTGGTGTTCGATGAAGTCGACGTGGGTATCGGCGGCCCCACCGCGGAGATCGTTGGCCAGCTGCTGCGCCGCCTCGGCGAGCGCGGCCAGGTGCTGACCGTCACCCACCTGCCGCAGGTCGCCGCCCAAGGACATCACCACCTGTTCGTGCACAAGGCTCGCGGGGCGGATGAAACCCGCACTGCCGTCGCAGAGCTGGATCAGAACGGCCGCGTCGAGGAAATCGCGCGAATGCTCGGAGGCGTCGACCTGACCGAGCAGTCCCTGGCACATGCCCGACAGATGGTCACCTCCGCACAAGCCTGAGCCCGGCAGCCAGGATCGGGTAGGAGGCGGCCTCACGGCCGCCGTCCTCCCACACCACCGTGCGTACGGTTCCGTACACGGCGGTTCAGGCCATGCGGTTAAGCCGATTGATCGTATCCAGTATCGAGACCAGTCCAAG
>NZ_JACXXG010000001.1 GCF_014764705.1 Stutzerimonas kunmingensis | reverse complement strand
GTGGTGCTGAAACCTGTCAAAAAGGCCTGAAGTCAGGCCTTGTGTGGACTCCGTTAGGCCAAAGCGCTTGAAAAAGCGCCAAACCGGACGGGTTGGGGCAGTTGAAGCCGAGTTTTTCAACGGCCTGCTAGCCTAGGCCAGTAGGAGAGAGAGACGCAAGCTAGCGCACCAGGACGGAGCATACACGAGAAGGGAGATAGGCCGCGCGCAGTGGCGTCGCGCGGCCAGCAGCAGTCACGATCAGTGACGACCAGGCGGGGTGAGATAAGCCGCCGTGGCACCGCGGCTGGCTTCACTGGCCTTGATTTCCATCTTCGCAATGCTGCGCAGATGCACCTGATCCGGGCCGTCGGCAAAGCGCAGGGCGCGGCCACCGGTCCACATGTCGGCCAGCGGCGTGTCCGGCGTCAGGCCCATCGCGCCGTAGACCTGGATCGCGCGGTCGACCACGTTGATGTGCATGCGCGGCACCAGCGCCTTGATCATCGAGATTTCCTTGCGCGCCGCCTTGGCGCCGACCTCGTCGATCATCCAGGCGGTCTTGAGCACCAGCAGTCGCGCCTGCTCGATCTCGATACGCGACTCGGCGATCCAGTCGGCGACATTGGAATACTGCTGCAGGTACTTGCCGAACGCCTTGCGCTCCTGGCAGCGCTCGACCATCAGTTCGAGCGCCAGCTCGGCCATGCCGATCGAGCGCATGCAGTGGTGAATGCGCCCTGGCCCCAGGCGCGCCTGCGCCATCATGAAGCCGTCGCCCTCCCTGCCCAACAGGTTGCTCGCCGGCACCCGCACATTGCGCAGCAGGAGTTCGCTGTGACCTTCCGGGGCGATGTGGTTCATCACCGGGATGTTACGCACCAGCTCGACACCGGGTGTGTCGAACGGCACCAGGATCATGCTCTGTTGCTGATGGGTCTCGGCGTTCGGGTCAGTCTTGCCCATCACGATCAGGAGCTTGCAGTTGGGATGCGAGGCATTGGTGATGAACCACTTGCGACCGTTGATCACGTAGTCGTCGCCGTCGCGACGGATCAGCGTCTGGATGTTGGTAGCGTCGGAAGACGGCACGTCCGGTTCGGTCATGGCGAAGGCCGAGCGGATCTCGCCTTCGAGCAACGGCGTGAGCCAGCGCTGACGCTGTTCGGGGGTAGCGAACATGTGCAGCAGCTCCATGTTGCCGGTGTCCGGTGCGTTGCAGTTGAACACTTCCGAAGCCCAGTGCACGCGCCCCATGATTTCCGCCAGCGGCGCGTACTCAAGATTGCTCAGGCCCATGCCCGGCTCGTCTTCGCCGAGCGACGGCAGGAACAGATTCCACAGCCCTTCCGAACGGGCCAGCGCCTTGAGGTCGCCCATGAACGACACCGGGTACTGCCCGGCCGCCACCTCCGCGTGCCAGGCACCGATGCGCGGCACGATGTGCTGGTCCATGAAGGCGCGCAGCTGCTGGCGCAGCGCCTCGACGCGTGAGCTGTAGGCGAAATCCATGGCTAACCTCTGCTGATCGGGAAACGATGCAGCCACCTTAGCCCCCGCTGCCGCTAAAGCAACGAGGCTGCGGCGACTGAATCAGGCCCGATAAGCACGGAGCGAAGCGCCAGCCGAATTGACCCTGATCATGACTGCGACTGGCAAAACTGGTATGCAGCGCAACCTCACCAGTGCAGGTAGAACATGCCCTTGGCGAGCAGCACGATACCGATCATCTGCAGCAGGATCGCCCAGTGGATGGCACGGTAGCGCGCCGGCGTCATATGCCCCTTGCGCAGCAGGATCGCCACCAGGCCGAAGGTGAAGAACACGCCGATCGCCAGCAGAACCTTCAGCGCCAGCAAGGTGGCGAAGCTGCTGGCAAACGGATCGGCCAGCGCCTGGCGGTGATACCAGCCCAGACCGATGCCGGCACCGTAGACGAACAGCACCACCCAGTGCAGCACCACCCGCGAACGTGCGCCGACCGCACGCTCCACCAGCGGCATGGTCTGCTCGCCGACCTGCTGACGGATGCGGCCAAGGATCATCACCTCGAAGAACAGCGTGCCGATGAAGAAGATCGCGGCCAGCAGATGCACCACGTGCAGAACGGAATAACTCATCAGCGCCTCCTCGGTGTCAGTCAGCCGCGATCATCCCCCAACAACCCGCCGCGGGACTACCTGCCCGCCGTCATTTCGCCGCGGCGGTGATCCGCGCGCCGTCACGTTCGATGTGCTGCCCCTGCAGGAAGCGGTCATCGGACGTACGAATGCGCGCAACGCTGCCATCTTCGCGCTTGACCACATACAGTGTCTGTTCGAGCCCGGCAGCCTGCTGCGCGCCCTGCCCCATCAGGTAGCCGATGCCGCCACCGACCAGCGCCCCGACCGGGCCACCCGCCGCAGCTCCGAGCATGAAGCCACTGAGCCCACCGAAACCGCCGCCGACCGCGCGGTCCTCATGCACTTCCAGAACCTCGTCTGCGCTGGCCAGACCGCTTGCCAGAATCGCTGCTGCTGCCATCAGAACCATTGCCTTTTTCATGTCACGCTCCTATCGAGTAATGAGTTGCACCCACTCTCTTTTTCACGAATCGTGCCCAATATTTAACCCAATAAAATCAGATAGATAATAAATTAAGGGTAGATATGACCAGTACGTTATAAGTCATAAAAACCATTCGCAGAGTATTTTTAACCCTGGCACTTCAGTATCTTTTACCTAGACTCAGAGGCAGGCTCCGGAGGTGCTGATGATTCAGTGCAAACGCGCATACGAACCGCCGTCGCTGGAAGACGGCCAGCGCATACTGGTCGACCGGTTGTGGCCAAGGGGCTGCCGCAAGGACACCTTGGCGCTGCACGCATGGCTGCCGGACCTGGCGCCTTCCACGGCACTGCGCAAGGCGTTCAAGGGCGGGGAGATCGGGTTTGCGACGTTTCGCCAGCGCTATCGGGACGAACTGGCCGGCCACCCCGAACACTGGTGGGCGCTGCTGGAGATGGCCGGCCGCGGCACGCTGACGCTGATCTACGCCGCGCAGGACGAGCGTCAGACCAATGCTCAGGTTCTGGCCGAATGGCTGGAGGAGGAAATGCAGCGACTGGAGCGTCCCAGCTCGCCGGCCTGTCTAGCCGGCGAGCTGGGCGGAAGGATCAACGGCGACGGTTGACCGTCATTGCCGCGCGAATCAGGTCGGCGCCGATTTCCGCTTCGTAGGTTTTCCAGACCGGCAGCATCTGCTCGCGCCAGGCCTGGCGCTCTTCCGGCGTCAGGGTGATCAGCTGGCTGCTGCCGCTGGCGAGAATGCGCTCGCGATCGCGGCGATTCACGGCCGCGGCCTCTCGGTTCACCGCCTGGGTCACCTCGAGAATGATGCCCTCCAGCTCCGAGCGTATGGCGAAGGGCATGCTCAGCCAGAACTCGTTGTTGGTAATCAGCATGTAGTCGAGCACGCCATGGTTGCTCTCGGTGATGTACGGCTGAACGCTGTGCATGTTCTGGCTGAGGATGTTCGACCAGGGATTCTCGGCGCCCTGGACCACACCGCCCTTGAGCGATTCATAGACCTTGGCGAACGGCAGCACGACCGGCTTGGCACCGACGGCGGCGAACTGCGACTCGAGCACTTCCAGCTTCGGCGAATACTCGATGAACTTGGACAGCGAGGGCGCCAGCATCTGCACCTTGTTGTCCAGCAGTGCCTGCATCTCGTCGGCGTCGCCGACCAGCGTCGAATTCGGGTACACCTCGACCTCGACCTGGCCGGCCAGGCGCTCGCGCACCAGCTTCTGGAACAGCAGCGCGCCCTTGCCCTTCGGCGTGTCGTCGCCGACCACGTGGGCGAACTTGATGACGATGGGTTCCGCGGCTTGCGTGATGACTGGCGACAGCAGCAGGAACAGCGCCGCACAGGGCGCAACAACCAGAGACTTGAACAACTTTATACCCCCACGGGAAATAAGCTCGGCACGGCGCCTCGTGAGCTCCGTTCGAGTGGTTTTGCGATTGAATGTGGTTCAGCCCACGCCTGGTAGGGCGCTGCCGAGATGTGTAGCGCGGGATCAGCGCACGGCGAACGAATTCGCAGGCTGATCGTTATTGGAATGGCGGTGACTGTTCAGTATCGGTTGGAGATGCCCGGTCATCCAGCCGCGAAGTGTTGGCCATCAGCGGCTCTGGCACAAGGCTCGAAGCTCCGACCAGCTCTCAAAACCGAACATTGCATCGTTCAACCTCGGCGAACTTTATCGCCGCCGCCGGCTTCTACTGGCAACGCCCCGCCACTGGCCAATGCAATGACGCCCGCACAAACCGACCCGCAACCCATCGTGATCGACTGCCTGATCGTCGGCGGCGGCCCCGCGGGCCTCACCGCAGCACTGTACCTGGCGCGCTTCCGGCGCAGCTGCATGGTGGTGGACGCCGGCTCGAGCCGGGCTTCGTGGATTCCGCGCTCGCGCAACTACCCGGGCTTTCCACCGGGCATAAACGGCAACGACCTGCTGGCAAGGCTGCGCGAACAGGCCAGCGGCTATGGCGCCCGCCTCGAACAGGGCCACGTCGAGCACATCGAGCCCCACGCCGAAGGCTTCAGCGTGCGCTACGGCGATCGCCTGTGCATAACGCGGCGGATCATTCTCGCCACTGGCATCGAGGACACGCTGCCGGACATGCCCGGCGTCGAAAAGGCCATCGACGAAGGCAAGGTGCGGCTGTGCGCGATCTGCGATGGCTACGAGGTCAATGGCGACAACGTCGCGGTCTACGGCGAGGCGGAAAGCGCCATCACCCACGCGGTGTTCCTGCGCACCTTCACCGACCGGGTCACCGTGATCGTGCATGGCGAGCAGGATGCCTGCGATCAGGCCATCGCCCTGGCCGAGCACTACGCCATTCGCCTGATCGGCGACCGCGTCGAGTCCCTGCACCCCTGCGAGACCGGCATCGAACTGCTGACCTGTCGCGGCGAGCGGCACCACTTCGACATCATCTACCCCAGTCTCGGTGCGCGCTTTCGCTCCGAACTCGCCGTGCAGCTCGGCCTCGACTGCGACGAGTGCGGCGGCGTCAATGTGGACGAACATCGGCAGACTTCGCTACGTGGCCTCTATGCGATCGGTGACGTGACCATGGGCCTGAAGCAGATCAGCGTCGCCATCGGCCAGGCCGCGCAGGCCGCGACCGCCGTGCACAACAGCCTGGAAGCCAACCCCTGGGGTGGCTCGGCGGCTACCCGCGCCTAGAGCAGTTCGCGCAGAAGCCTCCGGCCGGCGAATCGTGCCGCGGCCGAACCCGGCAACATCCATGCGCCACCGAAGGTCTAGTGGCCTGTGCGGTGAGTTGGTTGAGGCAAGCTCGGATGAACATGACTCCAAGACAGGGCGCTGCGACGAGTCATAGCGGGCTATGGTAAGGAGCAGCAACGCAGTATCGGGGCCATGGGCGCCGAAATTGACCCACTGAACTTACCAAACAGGCCACTAGACTTAGACAAGCGTCGCAGCGGAGCACCTCATGTCACTCAGCGTCTTCGACCTGTTCAAGATCGGCATCGGCCCGTCCAGCTCGCACACCGTCGGACCGATGCGCGCGGCGTTGCGCTTTGCCGAGGGTCTGCGCAACGAGGAACTACTCGCCGCCACCGACCACCTCAGGGTCGAGCTGTACGGCTCGCTCGGTGCCACCGGCAAGGGCCACGGCAGCGACAAGGCTGTGCTACTGGGGCTCGAGGGCGAGCTACCGGAGCGCGTGGACACCGCAAGCATTCCCCAGCGCATGGCAGCGATGCGTGAATCCCGCGAGCTGCGCCTGCTCGGCGAGAAGGTCATCCACTTCGATATCAGCAACGACCTGCAATTCATCCGCAAGCCGCTGGCCTTCCACCCCAACGGCATGATCTTCCGCGCCTTCGACAGCGCCGGCCTGCAGGTGCGCAGCCGCGAATACTATTCGGTGGGCGGTGGTTTCGTGATCGACGAGCAGGCCGCCGGCGACGACCGCTTCGTCGAGGACGCCACCACGCCGCCCTACCCCTTCCACAGTGCCGCCGAGCTGCTGCAGCACTGCACCACGCACGGGCTGTCCATCAGTCAGCTGATGCTGGCCAACGAGGCGGCCTGGCGCCCGGAGGCGGAAACCCGCGCCGGCCTGCTGCGCATCTGGCAGGTGATGCAGGACTGTGTCAAAGCGGGCTGCCGCACCGAAGGCGTCATGCCCGGCGGCCTCAAGGTCCAGCGCCGTGCCGCCGGGCTGTACCGTCAGCTCAGCGAACACCCGGAAGCCAATCTGCGCGATGCGCTGAGCGTACTCGACTGGGTCGACCTCTACGCCCTCGCGGTCAACGAGGAGAACGCCAGCGGCGGCCGCGTAGTCACCGCGCCGACCAATGGCGCCGCCGGGATCATACCGGCGCTGCTGCACTACTACATGCGCTTCATTCGTGGTGCCAATGAGGATGGGGTAGTGCGGTTTCTGCTGACGGCGGCGGCCATCGGCATCCTCTACAAGGAAAATGCGTCGATCTCCGGGGCCGAGGTCGGTTGCCAGGGCGAGGTCGGCGTGGCCTGCTCCATGGCTGCCGGGGCGCTGTGCGAAGTGCTCGGCGGCACGCCACAACAGGTCGAAAACGCCGCCGAGATCGGCATGGAGCACAACCTGGGACTGACCTGCGACCCGGTCGGCGGGCTGGTTCAGGTGCCCTGCATCGAGCGCAACGCCATGGGCGCGGTGAAGGCGATCAACGCCGCACGCATGGCCCTGCGTGGCGACGGCAGCCACTTCATCTCGCTGGACAAGGTGATCCGCACCATGCGCCAGACCGGCGCCGACATGAAGAGCAAGTACAAGGAAACCGCCCGTGGCGGGCTGGCGGTGAACATCATCGAGTGCTGAGCTTGATGCTGCGCATGTGCAAGTGCGCCCCCAAGACCTGATGCCCCCGCCGGCATAGCGCGCGGGCTGCCCACGAATCAACTCGGCGCGGCCAAACGGGCCCAGCCGAGACGGCGCGGCGTACCTCACGCCTCCGCCTTGCCCACCCCATGCTCGCGCAGTTTGTTGGCGATGGTGGTGTGCGACACGCCGAGTCGCTTGCCCAGCTGGCGGCTGCTCGGGAACTGCTTGTACAGCCCTTCCAGCACGGCCTTCTCGAAGCGCCCGACGATGCTCGCCAGATCGCCCTCCAGGGAGAAATCGCCCAGCGGCTGCGCCGCGCCGTAGCCCGGCAGGCGGATGTGCTCGGGCTTGATGGTGCCGCCCTCGCACAGCGAAACCGCCTGGAACAGGGTGTTCTCCAGCTGCCGCACGTTGCCCGGCCAGTGGTAGCCGGCCAGCCGCTCCAGCGCCTGCGGCGAGAGCGTCGGCAGCGGACAGCCGATCTGCCGGCTGGCCTGGTCGATGAAGTGCAGCGCCAGCGGCTGCAGGCCGTCGAGGCAATCGCGCAGCGGCGGAATATGTAGCGATAGCACGTTAAGCCGGTGATACAGATCCTGGCGAAACTGCCCGCTGCCGCAGAGTTCGGACAGATCGAGCTGGGTCGCGCAGATCACCCGCACATCGAGATAAACCTCCTCGTCGCTGCCGACCCGACGAAAGCCGCCGTCCTGCAGAAAGCGCAGCAGCTTGGCCTGCAGCCGCGGGCTCATCTCACCGACGCCGTCGAGAAACAGCGTGCCGCCGGCGGTCAGCTCCAAGAGGCCGAGCTTGCCTTCCGGCCGCGCGCCCTCGAAGGCGCCGGGGCCGTAGCCGAACAGCTCGGTCTCGGCCATCGACTCCGGCAGACCCGCGCAGTTGAGCGCCATGAACGGCGACTGCCCGCGCGGACTGGACAGGTGACAGGCGCGCGCCAAAAGCTCCTTGCCGGTGCCGGTCTCGCCTTCGATCAGCAGCGGCGCATCCAGCGGTGCCATGCGCCGCGCCTCACGCACCACCGCGGCCATCACTTTCGAGCTCTGGAAGATGCTGTCGAAGCCGCGCAGCTCCTGTTTGCGCACCTGGTAGATCCGCTCGCCGACCCGGTCGGCGCGATGCAGGGTCAGTACCGCGCCGGCCAATGCCTCGCTGTCGTCGTGTTCGGATTGCAGCGGGGCGATGTCGGCGAGAAACACGTCGCCCTTGATCTTCACCCGCAGGCCGTTGATCCGCGCCTTGTTGGCGCGTACCAGTTCGGGCAGGTCGAAGTCCTCGGCGTAGCGCGACAGGCTCAGGCCCGGCACCTCGTCGACGCGCACGCCGAGCAGTTGCGCGGCGGCACGATTGGCGGCAACGATGGCGCCGCTCATGTCGATGGACAGCACCGGAAACTCCAGCGCGCCGAGCAGCGCGTTGAGTTCCAGGGAATGCCGCTCGCTGGGCATCAGGCTGACCTTGCGTAGCTCGAACACGCCGGGCAGCGCCTCGATCTTCGGCCGCAGGGCCTGCAGCTGCAGGTTCATCAGGTTGGGACAGTGCAGGTAGATGGCGTTGCCCTGCTCGCCGCCGACCTCGCCGCGGGCGACGTTGATGCCGTAGTCGACCAGCAGGTTGAGCATGTCGCGCAGGATGCCGACGCGGTTCTGGCAGAGAATCTTGATACGCATGGCGAAGCCCTGTTGTTTTGTTGTGGGGCCGACGGCGCTTCGGTCGAGCGCCGCAAATTTCCGTCAAGATTATTTGCCAGATAAGCCGCTTGGCAATGCCGCCGATCCGGACATTGACGCAAACGTCAGGCTTTCCTTACAGGCAACATCCGGCAAGGTGCGATATTGCGCCACAGCGGGACTCGTCGAGGGTACGTCTTCGCGTTCGAATGAGGGCAACAACAAGATGCCCAAGCGGCCAGGAGTACCGATGAAGACGACCCACTACGTAGCCCGCGAACCGGACGCGCAGGGGCACATTCATTACCCCGACGCCGAACACGCGGTGTGGCAGACGCTGGTCGAGCGTCAGCTGAAACTGCTCGACGGGCGCGCCTGCCAGGAATACCTCGACGGCCTCGACCAGCTCGCCCTGCCCCGCGAGCGCATCCCACAGCTCGGCGAGATCAATCGCGTGCTGGCGGCAACCACCGGATGGCAGGTCAAGCGCGTACCGGCACTGATCCCCTTCCAGCGCTTTTTCGAACTGCTGGCGAGCAAGCGCTTCCCGGTCGCCACTTTTATTCGCACCCCGGAAGAGCTGGACTACCTGCAGGAGCCGGACATCTTTCACGAGATCTTCGGCCACTGTCCGCTGCTGACCAACCCCTGGTTTGCCGAATTCACCCACACTTATGGCCAACTCGGCTTGAAGGCCAGCAAGGAGGAACGGGTGTTTCTCGCACGGCTGTACTGGATGACCGTCGAGTTCGGTCTGGTGGAAACCCCGGCCGGGCTGCGCATCTATGGCGGCGGCATCCTCTCGTCGCCGAAGGAGACGCTCTACAGCCTGTCCGCCGAGCCGGAGCGGCAGCCGTTCGATGCAATGGAAGCCATGCGCACGCCCTATCGCATCGACATCCTGCAGCCGCTGTACTTCGTCCTGCCCGACCTCAAGCAGCTGTTCGACCTGGCCCAGCAGGACATCATGGCGATGGTCCGCGAGGCGATGCGCCTGGGCCTGCACCAGCCGAAGTTTCCGCCGAAGGCGGCGTGATCCGGCCTGTGCGGTGCTGGTGGGCTGAGGCCCCGTACGCCCTCCACCTATTCGGGTAGGGTGAGCGTCAGCCCGCCATCTTGCCTAAGCTTCAACCTTCAAAAACGACTTCGATCATCAAGAAAGGGACCTACACCATGACCGCCCTCGCCCAAGCCCAATGCGAAGCCTGCCGCGCCGATGCACCCAAGGTGTCCGATGAAGAACTGGCCGAGCTGATCCGCGAAATCCCCGACTGGAACATCGAAGTGCGCGGCGACCACATGGAGCTGGAGCGTGTCTTCCTGTTCCGCAACTTCCGCCACGCCCTGGCCTTTACCAACGCAGTCGGCGCCATCGCCGAGGAAGTCGGCCACCATCCCGCCCTGCTCACCGAGTGGGGCAAGGTCACCGTCACCTGGTGGAGCCACGAGATGCGCGGCCTGCACCGCAACGACTTCATCATGGCCGCCCGCACCGACCAGCTCGCCGCCAGCGCGGAGGGCCGCAAGTAATGCACTTCGGCCAGATTCCCCGCGTGCCCGGCGACCCGATCCTCGGTCTGATGGACCTGTATCGCGCCGACACCAACCCGGCCAAGCTCGACCTCGGCGTCGGCGTCTACAAGGACGCCCAGGGCCTGACGCCGATCCCGCGCGCGGTGAAGCTGGCCGAGCAGCGCCTGGTGGACAGTGAGCAGACCAAGAGCTACATCGGCGGCCACGGCGACGCCCAGTTCGGTGCCCTCTTGCTGCGTCAGGTGCTCGGCAGCCGCGCCATTGCCCTCGGCGAGCAGCGTGCCGGCTGCACCCAGGCGCCGGGCGGCACCGGCGCGCTGCGCCTGGCCGGCGAGTTCATCGCCAAATGTCTGCCAGGGCGCAGCATCTGGCTGAGCGATCCCACCTGGCCGATCCACGAAACCCTGTTCGCCGCCGCCGGCCTGCGCGTGCAGCACTACCCCTACGTCGATGCCGACAACCGCCTCGCTGTCGACGGCATGCTCGCCACGCTGCAACAGGTGCCGCCTGGCGACGTGGTGCTGCTGCACGCCTGCTGCCACAACCCCACCGGCTTCGACCTGAATCACGACGACTGGCTGCGGGTACTGGACGTGGTGCGCGCGCGCGAATTGCTGCCGCTGTTCGACTTCGCCTACCAGGGCTTCGGCGACGGACTGGAAGAGGACGCCTGGGCGGTACGGCTGTTCGCCGAAACGCTGCCGGAGATGCTCATCACCAGTTCCTGCTCGAAGAACTTCGGCCTCTACCGCGAACGCACCGGCGCGCTGATCGCAGTCACCAGCGATGCCGAGCGCCTGCTCGACGTGCGCAGCCAGCTCGCGTCGCTGGCCCGCAACCTCTGGTCGACGCCACCGGCCCACGGCGCCGCAGTGGTGGCGACGATCCTGGCCGATGAGCCGCTGCGGCAGATCTGGCAGGACGAGGTGGAGCGCATGCGCAGGCGCATCGCCAGCCTGCGTCAGGGGCTGGTCGAGGCGCTGACGCCCTATGGGCTGGCCGAGCGCTTCGCGCACATCGCCCGGCAGCGGGGGATGTTCTCCTATACCGGCCTGACCGCCGAGCAGGTACGCCAGCTGCGCACCGAAGATTCGGTGTATCTGGTGGAAAGCGGTCGCGCCAACGTCGCCGGGCTGGATGCCGAGCGCCTGGACGATCTGGCCAGGGCCATTGCACGGGTGGTGCAGGCCTGAACGATGTGAAGGTGCGCGCCGGTGACGCCGCTTCTGGCGACGCCGCCGGGTGCGCCGGAGCGAGAGAGCAGAGGCGCGGCTCGTGACCACGCGACTGGCTGCCGCAGCAGCGCCGGCACAGTAGCGCCGCAAGCTTTCAACCGGCTTTCAACGCGCGGCCGAGCTGCCTATGCTGGAGTCTGGCGCTCTACCCGGCCGATGCCATGACCGACTCCGTCACCCTTCGGCAACAGCTCGCCGCCCTGCATCAGCAGGGCTTCGTGCTGCTGCCTGCCGTACTCGATCCCGCGGGCATCGCGGCGCTGCGCGAAGCCATCGATGGCCTGGAACCCATCCACTGGGATTACCAGGGCCTGGTCGACGACCACTACAAGTGCGTCTTCAATCGCTCGCCGTTCTGGCTGCGCTTTCTTGATCTGCCCGGGGTGATCGAGCTGGCCGAGGCGGCACTCGGGACGGACTGCCATATCATCGGCCAGACCGCCTGGCGCAGCCGCCCGGGCTTTATCGGCGGCGAGCTGCATGCCGACTACCTGGCCATGGAGCTGCCGGAAAGCCTGCTGGCCGATCCCGCGTTCGAACTGCCGATGCAGATCTGCACCGCACACCTGTATCTGAATGACATCGACGCCGACCTCTGCCCGACGCTGGTGATCCCCGGCAGCCACCGCGCCGGGCGCAAACCGCAGCCGGGCGAAACCCAGTGGCACGGCCGCTCGGCCGAGCCCGTGCTGTGCAAGGCCGGCGACATGCTGCTGTTTCGCAGCGACCTCTGGCACACGGGCAGCCGCAACCGCAGCGCCGAGCGCAGCCGCTACCTGCTGCAGATCCACTATGGCCGGCGCATGGTGGCGCAGAAGTTCTCGCCCTACCTGCACTTTCGTTTCAATCCCGAGGTGCTGGCCGCCGCCACGCTGCGACAGCGTCGCCTGCTCGGCCAGCACGAAGCGGCCGAATACGACTGAACCCCCTGGCACCGAACCTGCATCGACCGAGGCCCGCCGCGCCCGTGCGGCCATTGACTCGCATTCGCCAGATGAGAATTCGCCATGATCAGCAGTCGTGAACAGGTCACCCAGATGATCGTCTCCGCCAAAGTGCGCAAGGGCCTGAAGTGGGCGCATGTCGCCGAAAGCATCGGCATGTCCAAGGAGTGGACCACCGCCGGTTGCCTCGGTCAGATGGCCTTCGACAAGGCCCAGGCGGAAACCCTGGGGCAGCTCTTCGAGCTCTCCGACGAAGCCGTCGCCTGGCTGCAGATCGCCCCCTACAAGGGTTCGCTGCCCACCGCGGTGCCGACCGACCCGCTGATCTACCGCTGGTACGAGCTGGTCAACGTCTACGGCACCACCATCAAGGAGCTGATTCACGAGGAGTTCGGTGACGGCATCATGAGCGCCATCGACTTCTCCATGGATATCCAGCGCCAGAGCGACCCCAAGGGCGACCGCGTCAATGTGGTGCTGTCCGGCAAGTTCCTGCCCTACAAGAGCTACTGAGGGTTCAGCGGGTGCGGATCTCCCCGCGCGCCAGGCTTTCCACGCTGTTGCCCAACGGGTCCGCCGCGTTCAGGTCCGCACCGCACGCGGTGGCCAGCTGGGGAGAGAATGTCGCTCCGCTTGTGCGAGCTTCGCGCTAGGGCGTCATTCCGGTGCGCGCAGCCAGCTCGTTGCACCAGCACGAGCCAGCCTTGATGGCGGCGTCATCGCGTGCGCGCCGAGTTGGCCGATCGGTCAGCAATGGCATGGCATCTGCAATCTGGCTGCATCCACCTTGCGGAGCAACCACCATGAAACAGCCCGTCGATACCGACTACCCCCTGAGCGAAGTGCCCGCCGGCGCGCGCAAGGGGCTGTGGTCCACCTCCATCCTGCTGTTCGGCTTCACCTTCTTCACCGCCACCATGTTCGCCGGCGGCAAGATCGGCCTGGCCTTCGACTTCAAGACCATGCTCTGGGCCGCGGTGATCGGCAACCTGCTGCTCGGCCTCTATGCCGCCGCGCTCGGGCTGATCGCCTGCCGCAGCGGGTTGAACTCGGTGCTGATGGGGCGCTTCTGCTTCGGCGAGGTCGGCAGCCGGCTGTCCGACTTCCTGCTCGGCTTCACCCAGATCGGCTGGTACGCCTGGGGCACGGCGACCATCGCCATCGTCCTGGTGCGCCTGCTGGCGTTGCCGGAAAGCTGGACGATGCCGTTGATGGTGCTGTTCGGCTTCGGCTTCTGCCTGACCGCCTTCGTCGGCTACAAGGGCCTCGACCTGCTCTCGCGCATCGCGGTGCCGGCGATGCTGATCCTGTTGATCGCTTCGCTGTGGACCGCGACCCGTGACATTGGCGGGCTGGACGGCCTGCTGGCGGTGCAGCCGGGCGACAGCCTGACCCTCGGCATGGCCATCACCATGATCTTCGGCACCTTCGTCAGCGGCGCGACCCAGGCCACCAACTGGACGCGCTTCGCCCGCAGCAGCAAGGTCGCGGTATGGGCCAGTCTGATCGGCTTCTTCATCGGCAACGGCCTGATGATCGTCGCCGGCGCCTACGGGGCCATCGTCTACCAGCAGCCGGACATCGTCGAAGTGCTGGTGCTGCAGGGCCTGTCGATGGCCGCGGTGGTGATGCTCTTTCTCAACCTCTGGACCACTCAGGACAACACCATCTACAACTTCGCCGCGGCCGGCTGCAATCTGCTGCGCACCGAGCGCCGCCGCCTGGTGACCCTGGGCGGCGCCTTCGTCGGCACGCTGCTGGCGCTGGGCGGCATGTACGAACTGCTGATCCCCTTCCTGATCCTGCTCGGCTCGATCATTCCGCCCATCGGCGGCGTGATCATGGCGGACTACTTCTACCGTCATCGCGGGCAATACCCGAAACTGGCCGAGGCGCGCCTGCCGAAATACAACAGCCTGGGCCTGGCGGCCTATGTGCTGGGCGCCGCCTGCGCCTATTTCTCGCCCTGGGTGGCGCCCATCGTCGGCATACTGGTGGCCGCCGCAGCCTATATTGTGCTGTACGAGGGTCAGCGCCTGGCCCTGTCGCGCACGGTGCTGACGCAAACCGACGCACGCTGATCAAGGAGTCACCATGAACATCCTCAACGCCCGCCTGCGCGGCCGCAGCGGCCTCTACCGCATCGAACTAAACGGCGCGCGGATTGCCGCCATCAGCGCGCAGCAGGCGCCGGCCGAAGCCAACGAGGGCGATATCGACGCCGCCAGCAATCTGGTGGTGCCGCCCTTCATCGAGCCGCACATTCACCTCGACGCGACCCTCACCGCCGGTCAGCCAGCCTGGAACATGAGCGGCACGCTGTTCGAAGGCATCGAGCGCTGGGGCGAGCGCAAGGCGCTGGTCACCCACGAGGACACTAAGGCGCGGGCGAAGAAGACCATCGACATGCTGGTCGACCACGGCATCCAGCATGTGCGCACCCACGTCGACGTCACCGATCCGACGCTGTCGGCACTGAAGTCGATGCTTGAGGTGCGCGAGGAAACCCGCCACCTGATCGACCTGCAGATCGTCGCCTTCCCACAGGAGGGCATCGAGTCATTCAAGGGCGGTCGCGAGCTGATGACCGAGGCGATCGGCATGGGCGCCGATGTGGTCGGCGGCATTCCGCACTTCGAGAACACCCGCGACCAGGGCGTCAGCTCGATCAAGTTCCTCATGGACCTGGCCGAGCGCAGCGGCTGTTTGGTGGACGTGCACTGCGACGAAACCGACGACCCACAGTCACGCTTTCTCGAAGTGCTCGCCGAGGAAGCCCGTGTGCGCGAGATGGGCGATCGCGTCACCGCCAGCCACACCACGGCGATGGGCTCTTACGACAACGCCTACTGCTCCAAGCTGTTCCGCCTGCTCAAGCTATCGAAGATCAACTTCGTCTCCTGCCCGACCGAGAGCATCCACCTGCAGGGCCGCTTCGATACCTATCCCAAGCGCCGCGGGCTGACCCGTGTGGCCGAGATCGACCGCGCCGGAATGAACGTCTGCTTCGGCCAGGATTCCATCGTCGACCCATGGTATCCGCTGGGCAACGGCAACATCCTGCGCATCCTCGAAGCCGGGCTGCACATCTGTCACATGCTCGGCTACGAGGACCTGCAGCGCGGCCTGGACCTGATCACCGACAACAGCGCACGGACGCTGAACCTGGGCGAGCGCTACGGACTGGAAGTGGGGCGCCCGGCCAACCTGCTGGTGCTGTCGGCGCCGGACGACTACGAGATGCTGCGCACCCAGGGCCATGCCCTGCTTTCGGTGCGCAATGGCGAAGTACTGATGCGCCGCACGCCGGCGAAGATCCAGCGTTACTGAGCGGCGGCTGTAACGTTGCGCAAACGGTTGATGTTGGCCATCTCCTCGGCCGGCGTCAGCTTCAGCTGCGAGAGATAGGCCGCCAGCGCCTCCACGTCTGTCGCGGAAAGCTGCGCGGCGACGCCAATCATCACCGAACCTGCGCGGCTGGGATCGTTCTCGCGGAAACGCGTCAATGCCTTGCGGATGTACTCGTCGGGCTGTCCGGCCAGCCGCGGCATGGTCTCCATGCCCTCCGCATGCGCGCCATGGCAGCCGGTGCAGGTGGTCTGGAAGATCTTCTCGCCGGTATTGCGCAAGGCTGCATCCGTCGCACCTTCCGGCGGATTGACCTTCTGCTGGCTGAAGAACACCGCGATGTTCACCCGCTCCTCCATGCTGAGATTCTGCGCCAGCTTGGACATGACAAAGTCGGTGCGCTCGCCGCTGGCGAACTTCTCGAAGGCGTGGAACAGGTATCGCGGATTCTGCCCGGCAAGATTGGGAATGTGCTTGCGCTTGCTGTTGCCGGTTTCGCCGTGGCAATAGGAACAGAACACGGCGCGTTCCTGACCGGCCAGGCTGGCCTGCTCACGCCGTTGCTCATCGGCCATGACGTAGTTGAAGCGCTCGACGACCGCCTCGCTGGCATGAGTCAGCGGAACGAAGCAGGCGAGCAGGGCAAGAGCGAGCGTACGCATGAGGAGGCATCCGTTACTTGAAGTAGTTAGTGGCCTGTTAGGGTTCAGTTGGTCAATTTCGGCGCCCATGGCCCCGATACTGTGTCGCAGCGCCTTGTCTCGGAGCCATGTTCATCCGATCTTGCCTCGACCCACTCACCCCACAGGCCATTAGGATTTTTTGGGCATCCGACTATAAAAAGCGCCAAGCCAGCGGACCCCGGCACAGGTCAACAAAAGTGCTGTTGTGCGAGACGTCGGCGCCATCCGTGAGCCGCGTCACACGTCGCCGCCGGACCTGAGGACAGGAACATGACACTCATGCCGTAGCTGGCGCTTTTTCCGCCAAATGACAGAAGTGCGCGTCTTTGCCGCATTGACGATAGAAAAAATCGATGAAGCGTTTTGCTGGAAACGCCAGACAGGAAGGAGGCATTCGACTAAAGTAGCAACCCTTCACCACCGAGGAGCCGTAACCCCCATGCTAGATGGACATGCAGAGCTGACCATGACCGTGCTGATGACGCCGGACAAAGCCAATTTTTCCGGCAACGTACATGGCGGCACGCTGCTCAAGTATCTCGACGAGGTCGCCTACGCCTGCGCCAGCCGCTACGCCGGGCAGTACGTCGTCACCCTCTCGGTGGATCAGGTGGTGTTCCGCCAGCCGGTGCATGTTGGCGAACTGGTCACCTTCCTCGCCTCGGTCAACTACACCGGTACCACTTCGATGGAGATCGGCATCAAAGTCGTCACCGAAGACATTCGCGAGAAGACCGTGCGCCACACCAACAGCTGCTTCTTCACCATGGTCGCCCTCGGCGAAGACGGCAAACCGGTAGCGGTACCGCCGCTCAACCCGAAGACGCCTGAACAGCAGCGTCGTTTCGCCCAGGCCTACCAGCGCCGCGAAATCCGCCGCGAACTGGAACATCGCTACAGCGAGCTACGCGCTGGCAACGAGCGCCTCACCGCCGTGAAGTAAGCGCTACTCCGTGAAACCACGTGGAATCCGGCCAGCCTGGATTCCACGGCGGCCCCAAATTTGTAACAAAACCTTATACAATGCACGGCTTTCCGCATCCCGCCCCCTGAGGATCTGCCGTGAGCTCGCTGCCACCCTGCCCCAAATGCAACTCCGAATACACCTACGAAGACGGCCAGATGCTGGTCTGCCCCGAGTGCGCCCATGAGTGGTCCGCAACTGACGGCGCGGCTGCCGCGAGCGAAAGCGACAAGGTGATCAAGGACTCGGTAGGCAACACACTGCAGGATGGCGACACCATCACGGTAATCAAGGACCTCAAGGTCAAGGGCTCGTCGCTGGTGGTCAAGGTCGGCACCAAGGTGAAGAACATCCGCCTGGTCGACGGCGACCACGATATTGACTGCAAGATCGACGGCATCGGCGCGATGAAACTGAAGTCCGAGTTCGTCAGAAAAGTCTGAGCCGCGATGCTCGTCCGAAAGCCCGGCATTCGCCGGGCTTTCGCGTTTCACAGCAGCCGCAACAGCCAGTCCAGCCGCTCGCGGGTAAAGCCGCTACCAACGAACAGCAGATCGATCCAGAACGCCTGGTGCAGCACCACGATCAGCCAGAACGCCAGCTGATAGCTCAGCTTGCGGGTCTTGTGGCGAAAGACCTGCTGCGCCACGAGCGCACCCGGCCAGCCGCCGGCCAGCTCGAAGAAATGCAGTGTGGTTTCCGGTGTGCGCCAGCGATCCTTCAGCGCGCTGTGCTTGTCGCGCCAGTAGAGGACGAAGGTCAGCAGGCTGGCGACGGCATAGATCGCCAACGGCAACACCGCACCGAGGCGCAGGAGGCTACCCGCCAACGGCAGCAGACAGAGCAGCCCGAACAGCACCAGCTTGAGGGGAAGCTGCTGGATGTTGCCGGCGACCAACTGGCGAGCAGGCTTGCCAGCGGCCCGCGCCGTCGCGCGCGGACGGGCCTGTTGCTCGTCCGGCTTGCGCTGACTGCCCGGGCGCTGGCGAATCGCTGGCTGGTCCAGCGTCAGCGGCGCATCCAGCCGCAGATGCTCGGCACGTAGCCGGCCTTGGGGATCGCGCCCCGATACGTAGAGCACACGATCACCAACCAGCGGCCGACGCTCGCCATGCACGGCCGAGATGTGCGCGAAGACATCCTCGCCGCCCTGCTCCGGGCGAATGAAGCCGAAGCCCTTCTGGTCGTTCCAGCTTTTCAGCGTGCCTCGCTGTTCCATGCACCGCAATCCATGTGATCAAAGCCGCGCATGCTAACCGAGCTCGGCATGCGTTGGCAGCACGCCGCTATGGCCATGGCACGGTGGTCGGCGTTATGGTCGGGCGATCTCCAGTCCAGGGAAGAAGCATGGCCAGCAAGCCCAACAGTTCGAACAAGCAGAAGCACCTCGCCGTGCTGATCGACGCCGACAACGCGCCCGCCGCCATCGTCGAAGGGCTGTTCGAGGAAATCGCCAAATACGGGGTCGCCAGCGTCAAGCGCATCTACGGCGACTGGACCAAACCCAACCTCGGCAGCTGGAAGAAGGTGCTGCTCGACTACTCGATCCAGCCGATCCAGCAGTTCGCCTACACCTCGGGCAAGAACGCCACCGACAGCTCGCTGATCATCGACGCCATGGACCTGCTCTACACGCGGCGTTTCGACGGCTTCTGCCTGGTTTCCAGCGACAGCGACTTCACGCGTCTGGCCGCGCGCATCCGCGAAGAGGGCCTGACGGTGTACGGCTTTGGTGAGCAGAAGACGCCCTCGCCCTTCGTCTCTGCCTGCGACAAGTTCATCTACACCGAAATCCTGCGCGCCGATGCCGCCAAAACGACATCCGAGCCACCGTCATCGGAAAAGCTCGCCGCGGCCGCGGCGCAGGTGGAAGAAAGCAGCAAACCGCCGAAGGCCGGCGACAAGGGCGACACCATCAAATGTCAGCAGGTGCCGGTGGACTTCATCGCCAAGGTGCTCGACGACCTTTCGGAGGAAGACGACTGGATTCAGCTGGGCACTCTCGGACAGAACATCAGCAAGCTGCGTCCGGCCTTCGATCCGCGGCTGTATGGCTGCAAGAAGCTCAGCGACCTGATCGCCAACCAGCCCAAGCGCTTCGACCTGGAATCACGGGGCAGCAGCGCCACCGGCGGCAAGGACCTCTACGTGCGCCTACGCAAACCCGGCAAGCACTGAGCACCGCCACTCAGCTCGCCTGCTCGTCCGGCGCATGGCAGCAGACGCGGTCCCGGCCCTCATGCTTGGCGCGGTACAGCGCGGCGTCGGCACGGCGCAGCAGGCTGTCCACTGTGTCCGTCGCGTTTAGCTCGGCGACACCGGCGCTGAGGGTCTGCGTCTGGCCAGTACTGAAAGACAGCGCCCGCGACTGCTCGCACAGGCGCTCGGCAAACGCCGCAGCCTGCTGGCTGCTAGTTTCCGGGCACAGCAGAAGGAACTCCTCCCCACCCCAGCGGCCCACGGCGTCACTGCCGCGCAGACCGGATACCAGCAGGTCAGCGAACTCCTTGAGGACGCGGTCCCCCATCTGATGGCCGAACTCGTCGTTGATGGATTTGAAATGGTCGATATCCAGCATGACGATCGACAGCGGCCGGCTGTAACGCCGCGCCTGCTCCAGCGCCCTGGCGAAACGCCGATCCAGGGCGGCGCGGTTGGCCAGGCCGGTGAGCGGATCGGTCTGCGATTTGACCTGCAGCTGCTCGTTCAACCGGCGCAGCCGGCCGATCCAGAACAGGCTGGTCAGCAGCATCACCGAAAAGACCACGACGATCTGCACGACCAGACGGTAGTCGGTGCCCGACTCGACGCGAATCGGCGCATGCCTGTTGGCGATCTGGTTCAGCTCACCCGGGGTGATCGTCGCAATCGCCTTGTCCAGGATGTCGCGCAGCACCGGCTCGCTCTTCAGCACGCCGATGCGAAACTGATTGTCGAGACTCGTCAGCTGCCCGGCGATCTTCAGATTGAACCAGCCTTCGCGGCGAATGGTGTAGGCAGCCACGGTCAGCGAGCGCACGGTGAGGTCGGCCTTGCGCTCGTTCACCAGCGCCAGCGCCTGGGCATCCGTGTCGGTGCTGATGACGCGCAACCGGGGAAAGTCCCGCCGCACGCTTTCCTCGACGGAGGTGCCGACCGGCAGCGCGACGGTCACGTCATCGAGAGCAGACAGATCGGCCACGTACGGATGATCTTCCCGCGCGATGACCACGTTGGCGTCGGTGAACAGCGGTTGGGTGAAGATCAGCCAGGCATCACGCACCGGCGTCTGGTTGAGGAAGCTGAGCAGCTGGCAGCGGCCAGCCTGGGAGAACGCCACCGACTGGCCCCAGTCGCTGGTCGCCACGATATCCAGTTGCAGCCCCGCCCGTTGTGCAACGAGGCGCAGCAGATCGGCAGCGATCCCTTCGTGCTCACCGCGGGCGTTGAGCATCTCGAACGGCAGCCAGTCCGGGTCGACGCAGATGCTGACCGAGCGGTTGCCAGCCAGCCAGTCGCGCTCGACGGCGCTCAAGTCGAGTCTCACATCGGCCGCAGCCGACACCGTGACTGACAGGGCCAACAATGCGATGAGCAGAAACCTTGTCACTTCAGCCACCCTCGGAAGGACCGCACGTAACATTGGCGACGGCTGAAGTTCAACACGGCACAAATGGCACGGCAAGATAGATCATGGCTTTGAGCCATCACAAATCATGCCAACCATTTTTTTGACGCTCCTAATCATTTGCAATCATTGACTGACGCATCGATCGAACCGACCGTGGGCACGCTCTTCTAAAGGGGACCGAATATTGGAGGTTTCAATGAGCAAGCAGCTATTTCTCGCCTGCGGTCTGGCGCTCTGCGCCCCGCTGGCGTTCGCACAAACGCCGCCGCCGGAAGTGGTCACCCACCTCAACGGCCTCGATGTTGAGATCAGCCCAATGGGCGTGCCGGCCAAATCCGAAGGGGTCGAGGGCGAACTGCTCGGGGTACGGGCGGTGAAGGTGATGAACCGCACTGGCGGCCAGATCACCTGCGAGTTCCATGTGCCGAACGACGCGCGCTCGGATACTTCGGCGTCGCCGGTTTTCACCGTCGCGCCAAATACCCAGCGCACCGAGCGGGTGCCTGGGAACTACTCGCCGGACGAGCCTTACGCGGAGATCACTTGCCGCTCCAGCGACCAGAGCCCGGCGCAATAAGCGCCGTGACCTTCAGCGGCGCTCCTCGCGGATAAAGGGAATACCCAGCGCGCCCGGCTGATTGCCGGAAACGTTCTTGCCGCTGGCAACCCAGATCATCACTGCCAGGGTCACGGCGTAGGGCGTCATCAGCACGAAGTACTGCGGCAGACGCACCCCGGCAGCGGCCAGTTGCGGGATCAGCGCCTCGATGCAGCCGAACAGCAGCGCACCGGCCAGGGCCTTCCACGGCGACCAGCGCGCGAAGATCACCAGCGCCACGGCAATCCAGCCGCGCCCGCCAGTCATGTCGGCGATCCACAGCTTGGTGCTGAGCACCGAGATATAACCGCCGGCCAGGCCGATCAGCGCGGAGCCGGCGAGAATCGCTGCCAGCCGGTAACCGAGCACCGAAATCCCGGCCGCATCCGCCGCCTGCGGGTTCTCTCCGACGGCACGCATCCGCAGGCCGGTGGTCGTGCGAGCAAGAAACCAGACCACGGCAAGAAAGATCAGCGGCGTCATGAACACCAGCGGGTTCTGCACGAAGAGCTTGCCCAGCAGCGGCAGCTCCGACAGCGGCCACAGCTCGACCGCGCCCAGCCCCTTGACCGGCTTGTTGGTCCAGTCCAACAAGGTGCCGAGCAGGCCGGTCAGCCCCTGGCAGAAGAACACCAGCGCCAATCCTGCGATCACTTGATTGATGCGCAGCACCAGCACCATCAGTGCGAACAACAGCGACACCACGGCAGCTGCGCCCATCGCCAGCAACAGCGAAGTGCCATGGCTGCCGAACGCCAGCTGCGCGCCAATCCCGGCCAGCGCGCCGACCAGCATCAGCCCTTCGGCGCCCAGCGCCAGGACGCCCGCGCGCTCGGTGAGGATCAGCCCCAGCGCAGCGAGGGCGAAGGGCACGGCGAAGTCCGGTGTGTTGCCTAGCCAGTTGGCGATCATGTCCATCAGCTTTCGCCTCCCTGAACGCGGCGGATACGGTGGCGGATAAAGAAATCCGACGAGGCGACGCAGATCACCAGGATCGCCTGGATCAACTGCACCATGGAAAAGGGGATCTGGTAGAACACCTGCAAGCTGCGCCCGGCGACGAACAGCATCGCCATCAACAGCGCCACCACCAGCGCCGCCACCGGGTTATTGCGCGCAAGGAAGGCGATGAGGATGCCGGAGAAGCCATAGCCCTGATAGAACGACTGGGTCAGCCGCCCCTCCTGCCCGGCGGTGACGAGAAACCCGGCGATCCCGGCCATGGCACCGGAAACCAGCACCGTGCCGATGATCATTTTCTGCACCGGCACGCCCACCGCGCCGGCCACTCGCGGGTTGGCATCGACAAAGCGCAGGTACAGCCCGGCGCGGGAGATGCCGAGAAACCACAGCGCCAGCAGCGCAACGACTACCGCCAGTGGCACTGCCGCACTGATGCCGTCGAACAGCTCGGGCAGGCGCTCGAACGGCTGGAACTGTGGTGAATAGGGAAACGAGCTTTTCGGGTCCTTCCAGCTTCCGTACAAAAGGTGCAGTAGGAAGTTGATCGCCAAGTAGTTGAGCATCAGCGTCGAGATGATCTCGTTGACCTTCAGCCGCAGCTTGAGCAACACCGGCGCCAGCGCCCAGAGCAGCCCGCAAAAGATCGCCGCTGCGAGCATCAGCGGCAGACGCAGCGCCTGCGGGCCGATCTCGAACAGCGAGATCGCCGTCGCTCCGATGGCGCCCCAGATCATCTGACCCTCAAGCCCGAGGTTCCAGAACTTGGCGCGGAACGCCATGCAGCCGGCCAAGCCGACGAGGATCATCGGCGATGCCTGAAACAAGACCGCTTTCAGGCTCTGTGCATCGAATACCGTGAGGATGACAAACTCATTGAGCAGCTCACCGGCCGGTACGCCAGCAGCGATCAGGATGGCGGCGGAAATACCCAGCCCCAACAGCAGGGCGAGACCGATGATCACAGCCTGCCAATGCCAAGCCAGTTGCTGGCGAATCTCCAGTGCGTAACGCCGCGACAGCAGCGGCTGTTTCGGGCGCTCGGCCGCTTGCGCAGCCTGCTCCAGCATCACGGGGCGCACCTGTTCATTCATGGTTTACCCCTTCTAGACTCAACTCGCCATGGCTCAGCTCCCCATGGCTGACCATCGCCCTACCAATGGCCTGGCGATCCGCGGGCCGGTCGAACTCGGCAACAATGCGCCCGGCGTTCATCACACCGATGCGGTCGGCAAGGGCCAGTACTTCGTCGAGGTCTTCGCTGATCACCAAGATGGCCGCGCCGGCATCGCGGGCGGCGCGCAGGCGGCCATGCACGGCAGCGGTGGCGCGTACGTCGAGCCCGCGACTGGGGCTGTGTACCAACACCAGTTGCGGGTCGCGGGAGAATTCGCGGGCGATCACCAGCTTCTGCGCGTTGCCACCGGAGAGCAGCGCGGCCTTTTGCTTCAGGGAGCGCACGCCCTGCACGTCGAATCCGGCCACCGCCTCTGCGGCGTCGGCCTCCAGACGCTTGCGCCGGAGATTGAAGAACGAACCATAGCGCCCACTGTGGATCTGCCCGACACCGAAGTTCTCGGCCACCGAGAGCTCGCCAGCCAGCGCGGTGCCGTAGCGATCGGCCGGAATCGAGGCGATGCGCAACTCCCGGCGCTGCTCAGGGCTGGCCCGGCGCAGATCGCCAAAACCGGTCAATTCCAACGTGCCTTCGCAGGACTCGGGCAAGCCCATCAACACGTTCGCCAACTCGCTCTGGCCGTTACCGCCGACGCCAGCGATGCCGTAGATCTCGCCCGCGCGCAGGCTCAGCGTCACGCCATTGAGTGCGCCATGCTCGCCCCCGCCGGTCGATCTGAGATCACGCACTTGCAGCCGCACCTCGCCGGGCGTCGCCGGTTGATACTCGCTGGCCGGTGCGGATTCGCCCACGGTCAGGCGCACCAACTCCGGCACGGAGACCGTATGCGGATCGAGGGTTTGAATCGTCCGTCCGCCGCGCATCACGGTGACGCGGTCGGCAAAGCGTTTCACATCGCTCATCTTGTGGGTGACAAGGATCACCGCTGCGCCCTGACGAGCAAAGGCGCGCACCGTTTCCAGCAGGCGCTCGGCTTCCCCATCGGTCAGCACCGCTGTTGGCTCGTCGAGAATCAATATCCGCGCCCCCGCCAGCAGCACCTTGAGAATTTCCACCCGCTGTTGCTCGGCCACGGACAGGGACTCGGTGACCTGCTGCGGGTCGATGGTGAAACCCAGCTCTGCTGCCTTGTCGCTGATCCGCTGCTCCAATGCGGCCAAGCGCTGCCGATGGCTGCCCGAGAAGGCGTGGTTACCCGGCCCTTCGGGCAGGGCCAGCTGAATGTTCTCGGCCACGGTAAAAGGCTTCACCAGCTTGAAATGCTGATGGACCATGCCGATGTGGTAGCGGCTCGCGTCGCGCGGGCCGCTGAGCCGCACCGCATTGTCATTGATCAACAGCGATCCGCTTTCCGGTGCGTAGAGGCCGGCGGCGATGTTCATCAGCGAGGATTTGCCTGCGCCGTTCTCGCCAAGCAGCGCGTGCACTTCGCCCCATTTGGCGGTGAAATCCGCTTGGGACAGGGCCATGAAGCCGTCGAACGACTTGCTCACCCCGGTCAGCTGGATCGCGTTGAGGTTGCTCATTGCTGGGTGATCACTCCCTTGACGAACCAGTCCATCTGCCACAGCGCAGGGTCGGCCATGACCTCGCCGGCGGCGATGCGCTCGGTGCCGTCACGGTCGACCATGGGCCCGGCATAGATCTTCTTCTCGCCTTTGAGCAGCTCTTCGCGAGCCGCCATGATCTTCGCCTTGTCTGCTTCGGAAACCGCCGGGCCGCAGCAGGCCGCGTCGGTGCCGCCTTCGGCCATGGACAGCAGCGCGCCGTTTTCCGGTGGCGTCCAGTTACCGGCGCTGATCTTCTTCAGCTCCGGCGCGAGGAACTTGTCCCACACCCAGACCGAGGAGCAGACGGTGGCGTCCGGGGCGAACTCGCGCATGTCTCGGTGGTGGCCAGTGCCGTGCACGCCGCGCTCCTGGGCGACGATCTGCGGTGTCGGGCTATCGACGTGTTGGCCGAGCACATCGGCGCCGGCGTCGATCAACGCCATGGCGGCGGCGCGTTCCTTGACCGGATCGTTCCAGGAACCGGTGTACACGACGGTCACGGTGGCGTCCGGGTTGATCTGCTGGGCGCCGAGGGCGAAGGCGTTGACCGTCCAGTTGACTTGACCGAAGGGATTGGCCGCGACAAAGCCGAGCTTGCCGGTCTTCGACGCCGCGCCCGCGGCCATGCCGCAGAGGTACTGGCTTTCGTAGGTACGGCCGTAGAAGGATTCGAGATTGCCGCTGTTGGTGGTGCCCGAACCGTTGAGGAAGGCCACGTCCGGATACTTGTCTGCCAGCTCCTTGAAGGTGTCCGAGTAGCCGAAGGCGGTGCCGATGATGACGTTGGCGCCGCGCTGGATCAGCCGGTCCACGGCCGGGCGGATCGAAGAGGCATTCTCCGGCACGCTCTCGACGTACTGGATCTTGGTATCCAGCTCGGTTTCGAGCTTCTGCCGCGCCTCGTCGAAGGCCTGAGTCCAGCCGCCGTCATTGCGCGGGCTGATGTAGAGCATGGCGATCTTCGCCGGTTTATCGAGCGTCAGCCCCTGCCCTTCCTGCGCCGAAGCCAGGCCCGCCGCGCCTATCAGGCCGAGAGCCACCGCCGCACACAAGGTCCGTTTCATGAACTTATTCAGCATTTTTGATTTCCTGATGGTGGGATCGTCAAAGCATGTGGTTGATGCGGAACACGTTTTTCTCGGGGTCCAGCAGCACCGCCTGATACCAGTGGTAATAGGTCTCGTAGGGCGCCTTGATCAGCGTCGCGCCCATGGCGACGGCAACGGGCACCAGGCGGTCGATCTCGTCTTTCGAGTCGACGTCGATGTTCAGCAGGAACTTGCAGCCGTGCGTGTCGGCGTACTCGTCCAGCTGCAGCAGTTCATAGGCTTCCGGCGCGTTGAAGCCGATGCAGCTCTTGCCGGTATCCAGCCCGCGAAAAATCGGTGAGGCGATCTCGGGAATGTTCCTGAAGCCGAACAGCTCGCGATAGAAGCCGCTCAGGGCTTCGATGTCGCGGGCGAAGACGTTGACGTAGGAAAGCGTGCTCATGCGACCTCCAGGCCTTTGCCGAAGGTGGTCTGCTTGACGAACTTGGAGAGCAGGTTGTCGCCGGACGTAACCGGCGCGTGGCGTGGCGCTTCGCCCTCCGACAGGCATCCCGGCAGGCACTCGATCAACGCGTCATAGTTGGGCTGGTGGAAGAACACCAGTGACTGTCGCCCGTTGTTGGCAGGGCTGTCCTCGGGCGGGTTGACCACCCGATGCAGCGTGGAAATCCACTGATCGTTGGTCCACTGCATCATCAGGTCGCCGATGTTCACGGCGAAGCCGTTCTCTACATAGGGCACGTCCACCCATTCGCCCTGGCGGTTGCGCGCCTGCAGACCGCCCAGCGCGTTGTCCGGCTTGACGATGGTCAGGCTGCCGTAATCGGTGTGGGCACTGGCGCGCAACTGCCCGGGCTCGACCGCGCCCCTCACGTCCGGATAGCTGAGGCTGCGGAACATGCTGATGTGCTTGTCGATCTTGTCGTCGAAGAAGGTTTCCGGCAGCTCCAGTGCCAGGGCGAAGATGCGCATCAGCGACTGCGACAGCTCGCTCATGGCAGCGAAATATTCGCGATAGGCCTGCTCGAAGCCCTCGATGCCGCCGGGCCAGACGTTCGGCGCGAAATGCGGGCCGGCTGCGGCGCAACGGTAGTAGTCCTTATCCGGCACATCGCTGGGTCCGATGGAAAAGGATTCCTTGAGATCGCCGGGCGCCGCCTCCTCCATCGAATACGACAGGCTCTCTTCGGCGATGGCGCTGTAGCCGCGCACCATTTCCGGGCTGGGCCGGTCGACCTTGCGCTTTTCCGGCAACGGCAAGGCGAAGAACTGCCGCGTCAGCCGCGACACGCGCTCGATCAGTTCGGTGGGGATCTGGTGATTAGTGATGACCAGAAAGCCGATGTCGCGACAGGCCTGGTCCACGGCCTTGGCCACCTGGGCCTTGCCCTCCGGCGTACCGGCGAAATACGGCGCCAGGTCGATGATGGGAACGTATTGCAGAGTCATGGGTGAAGCACTCCTCTGACGCAGGGCGGAAACTGAGCGCGTCGCCAGTGGCGCAGGCGCTTCTCTGTATGTGCGATGCCGCCGCCCTTTGCACACGGGCGACTTTCGAGGAGAGAGCAGAAAGCGTGCCACCGGATCGATTCGCTTGTGGATCAGTGGTTTAGCGTTATGGCGGGAAAATAACGGATCAAATGGTCCGGTTCGGAGCACTTGGTTTGTGCATGAGGCACGAAAAGCGGGCGAGGGCTGCAGCAGCCGAGGTCAGCCCCGCCGCTCAGCGATAGGAGTGAACTAACGGCCCGACGACACGATCCCCTCTTAAGCACCTTCAGAGCGATCCGCGCCGCGCAGGGCTGGTCGAAAGCAATGAGGAGTTCCTTGTGACCGTCATCACCCACCGCACCACAGAAACCACTCACAGCGTTTCCCGCCACGTGCCGCATCCGCTGCACTCGATCCTACTGGCCGGGAGCGTGCCGTTGTTTCTCGGCGCACTGCTGAGCGACGTCGCCTACTTTCGCAGCTACCAGATTCAATGGAGCAACTTCTCTTCCTGGCTGATCGCCGGCGGGCTGGTGTTCTGCGGGCTGGCAATCCTGTTCGCGGTCGTCAATCTGATCAAGGCCAGGCACAGGACGGGTCGGCCGCTGATCTATCTGCTGTTGCTCATGGCGACCTGGGTACTCGGCTTCATCAATGCCCTGCAGCACGCCAAGGACGCCTGGGCGGTCATGCCGACCGGCCTGGTGCTCTCGGTGATCGTCACGCTGCTGGCCTGCGCCGCCGCGTGGATCGGCCTTTCCAACCTGCGAGACGGAGGTGAAGCATGAAGCACACCAATGCACTCTCCGCGCTGACCATCGCGTTGTTGCTAAGCGCCTGTGGTGGCGATGAGCAGGGCGCCGCCAGCCTGTACGGTGCCAACCCCAAACTGCCGGAACCCGACCGCGGGCTGCTGCCGAGCATGAAGATCGCCGAGCCGACGCCTTGGGGCGATGCGACCCCCACGGTGCCAGAGAACTACAGCGTGACGGCGATAGCCACCGACCTGCAGATCCCGCGACAGACCTTGGTACTGCCCAACGGCGACATCCTTGTGGCCGAAGGTCGTGGCGGCAATGCAGCCAAGCTGAAACCGAAAGACGTGATCGCCGGCTACATCAAGGCGCAGGGCAACACGTCGGTCAAAAGCGGTAACCGGCTGACCTTGCTGAGAGATGCCGATGGCGACGGCCGCTACGAAATGCAGAACGTCTTCGCCGATGAACTTAATGCCCCCTATGGACTGGCCTTCCACGACGGCAACCTCTACGTCGCCAACCAGGACGAACTGGTGCGTTTCGAATACGAGGAAGGTCAGACCGAAGCCAGCGGTCCGCCGACCAAGGTCGTTGACCTGCCCTCGGAGATCAACCACCACTGGACCAAGGCGATGACCATCAGCCCCGATGGCCAGTACCTCTACGTCGGCATCGGCTCGAACAGCAACATCACCGAGCGCGGGATGGAAGCCGAGGTCGACCGCGCCATGATCTGGCAGATCAACACCGAAACCGGCGCTTACAAACCCTACGCAACCGGCCTGCGCAACCCCACGGCCCTGGCGATACTGCCCGGCACCGACCAGCTGTGGTCGGTGGTCAACGAGCGCGACGAGCTGGGCGAAAATCTGGTGCCGGACTACCTGACCTCGGTACAGGAGGGCGGTTTCTATGGCTGGCCCTACAGCTACTGGGGGCAGAACGTCGACGACCGCGTGCGCCCGCAGGACCCGGACAAGGTCAAGCAGGCGATCACGCCGGACTACGCACTGGGCGCCCACGTCGCCGCACTAGGCCTGGACTTCTCCTCGGACGTCATGGGCGCGCAGTTCGCCGAAGGTGCGTTCGTCGGCGAGCACGGCAGCTGGAACCGGGAAGACCCGTCCGGCTACAAGGTGGTCTTCGTGCCGTTCCGCGATGGCCGCCCGGCAGGCGAACCCATCGACTTCCTGACCGGCTTCCGCGAGGACGGCAAAACCCGCGGCCGACCGGTGGGCGTGACCGTCGACCCGAGCGGTGCGCTGATCGTCGCGGACGACCTGGCCAATGTGGTCTGGCGGGTGACGAGCAACCAGTGACGGACAACAGGCCGGTGACCGCGCTGTTACCGGCTGCTCGTCATGCGCCCCGGCGGGCGCTGCAGGTTGGTCCCTTGCGGCTTTCTCGAAGGCATAGGATGACCTTATGGCGCAGCGCTCGCCGCGAACAAATGGAAGAACTCAGGGGAAACCGGCAAGCCTGGGCGCGCTATTGGTGGTGCTTGCGGCACTTTGCTGGGGACTATCGGGTGGGATAGGCGGCATCCTCATTAGCGAGGGCTGGAGTCCCACCGTAGTCTCGCTCTACCGGGGCCTGATCGGCCTCGTGTGCGTGCTCATCTGGCTGGCATTACGCCCGGCCGGCAGTGGAATGACGAGCCACAGGCTGTGGTTCTGGTCGGTAATCGCCGGCATCGGCGTAGCGGGCAACTTCTCTTTTTACTTCTTGAGCATCGCCGAGGGCAGCGTTGCGGTGGCAGCGACCTTGATGTACTCAGCGCCGGTGTTCGTCTACCTGGCATCCTTCGCGTTCGGACTCGAAAGGCCGACGCTGTTCAAATGGGCAGCAATCGCAACGGTGATGCTCGGCGTCATCTTGCTGACCGGTATCCATGACGTCGGCGCGAGCGACATTACGCTCGTGGCAGCCGGAGCCGGCCTGCTATCAGGTTTGTCCTATGCGGCTTTCATTTTTGCGTTCAAGTACGCGGCGCCCCACGGCAGTCCTCAGGCGATTCTCGTCATAGCGTTCGCGGTGCTCGTTGGCATACTCGCCTCGATGAGCGACGCGCAATAGGCAGCGTCGGTGCCAGGCGCCCCGAGTTGGCCACTGTTCATCGTTCTGGGTGTGGTCGGCGCAGGGCTGTCCTTCATTCTCTACATCGTCGGGCTCAGACATACCGCACCGGCTTTGGCGTCCATCGTGGCGATGGTCGAGCCGGTAACCGCTTCGCTCTTCGGCGTCGTGGTACTGGATGAGAGCCTGGCAGCGCTGCAGGTTCTGGGCATGGGGCTGATTCTATTGACGGTGACTGCGCTGGGCCTCCAGGCAGAGAACCGAACGAGATATAACGATCCGGCTCGTCGAACACTCGCCTTTCCTGACAGTCTCTACCCGACAATTCCCGCTGGACCTTGCGCATGCTCCGCTCCATCCACCACGTCGCGATCATCTGTTCGGACTATGTCGTATCGAAGCGCTTCTATACCGAGACACTGGGGCTGACAGTGATTGCCGAGCATTACCGCGAGGCGCGTCGCTCCTACAAGCTCGACCTCGCGCTGCCGGATGGCGCTCAGCTCGAGCTGTTTTCCTTTCCCGATGCGCTGCCACGCCCTTCGCGCCCGGAGGCGCAGGGGTTGCGGCATCTGGCGTTTGCGGTGGACGACGTCGCGCAGTGCAAGGCATGGCTGGAGCGTCAGGGCGTTGCGGTGGAAGCGATTCGGCTGGATGAGTACACCGGTCGCCGATTCACCTTCTTCGCGGACCCGGACGGCCTGCCGCTGGAGCTGTACGAAGCGGCGCCGGCCGTGGATTGAGCCTGCACGGGTATCCGTCTGACAGCGGGGGCGATAACCAGCGCGCCGCCAACGCAGAACCGATGCCACCCGCACCTCCTCCCGTAATGCTCGACCTCCTCGCCGTCACCGCCACGTAACAATCCGGCCCTAGCGTGTTCTGGCTGTCCCCCACACTGACCGCCGAGGCCCGCATGAGAACTCCGACCCGCCTGACCCGCACCGTATTGTCCACTGCCCTGTCCTTGGCCTTGTTGCCGCTGGCCTCGCAGGCGGCACCTCTCCGCGCCGCAGACTACTTCGAGCGGGTCGCGACCTTCCCGGTCTTTCGCAACCTGGGTGCCGATGAGGATGCCACCCGGCAGACCGTGGCCGAGATCACCGCGGTGAGTCGCGACGGCCGCACGCTGATCTACACCGACAGTCCTGGCGAGCGCATCGGCCTGGTGGACATCCGCGATCCGAGGTCGCCGCAGCCGGCGGGCTTTATCCAGCTGGAAGGCGAACCGACCTCGGTGGCTGTACATCGCCACTACGCGCTGGTCGCGGTGAACACCTCGCTCGGCTTCACCCAGCCCGATGGTGTACTGGCGGTGTTCGACATTCGCAATCCGGCGCAACCCAAACGCGTCGCCACGCTGCCCATGGGTGGCCAGCCGGATTCCATCGCCATCAGCCCGAGGGGCCGCTATGCCGCGGTGGCGATCGAGAACGAGCGCGACGAGGATCTCAACGACGGGCTGATCCCACAGCTGCCGGCCGGCTTTCTGCGCATCGTCGACCTCAAGGGTCAGCCGTCGCGCTGGCGCACGCGGGACGTCGACCTGACCGGCCTGGCCGAGGTCGCGCCGGGTGATCCGGAGCCTGAGTACGTCAGCATCAACGACCAGGACGTGGCCGCCGTCACCCTGCAGGAAAACAACCACATCGTGCTGGTCGACCTGCGCCGTGGCCGTGTGATGCGCCACTTCAGCGCCGGCCAGGTGGATCTGCAAGGTGTGGACGTCGAGGAGAACGACCGCATCGAACCGGTCGGCGTGCTCGCTGGCAAGCGTCGCGAGCCGGATTCGATCGCCTGGGTCGGACCGCTGCTGGCGACCGCCAACGAGGGCGACTACGAGGATGCCGAAGGCGCGGAAGGCGGCAGCCGCAGCTTCACCCTGTTCGACTACAACGGCCACGTCTGGCACGAGGCCGGCGCCTCGCTGGAACACGCCTTCATCCGCGCCGGGCACTACCCGGAAAGCCGCTCGGAGAACAAGGGCATCGAGCCGGAGGGCATCGCCGCGGCGCGTTTCCGCAAGCACAGCCTGCTGTTCGTCGGCAGCGAGCGCGGCAATGCGGTCGCCGTCTACGACGTGGCCCTGCCCTGGGCGCCGGTGATGCATCAGCTGCTGCCGACGGGCATGGGCCCCGAGGGCATCCTGCCGATACCATCGCGCAACCTGCTGGTGGTCAGCAGCGAGGAGGATTCGGCCGAGGACGGCTACCGGTCGACGCTCTCGATCTACCAGTACGGAGCCAAGACCGCACCTTATCCGGAGATCCGCTCCACTGATCGCGACCTGATCTCCTGGGGCGCGCTGAGCGGTCTGGTCGCGGACCGCAGCCAGTCCGACCGCCTCTATGCGGTGCCAGACAGCTACTACAAGGCGTCGCGGATCTTCAGCATCGACACCAGCCAGACACCGGCACTGATCGACCGCCAGATCGAGCTGAGCAAGGCTGGCACGAGCGTCGACTACGATCTGGAAGGCATCGCCCAGGCCAGCAATGGCGATTTCTGGCTGGCTTCGGAAGGTAACGGCAAGGCCAGGCCGAACCTGCTGATCCACGCCAACGCCAGAGGCGAAGTACTGGACGAGTTCGCCCTGCCCGCGGAAGTCGCCGCCCAGCAGACCAGCAACGGTTTCGAGGGCGTCGCGGTGGTCGGCGAAGGCGCCAGCACCCGCGTCTACGTGGCCTTTCAACGCGAGTGGAAGAACGACCCCGCCGGGCGGGTGCGCATCGGCGTGTTCAACCCGGGCACTGGTGAATGGGGCTTCATCCACTACCCGCTCGACGCCGCAGCCGAGGGCGGCTGGGTCGGATTGTCCGAGCTCACTTCAATCGGCAACGGCCAGTTCCTGGTGATCGAGCGCGACAACCAGCAGGGCCCGGCGGCACAGATCAAGCGCCTGTACCGCATCGACCTGAACGGCCTGCAGCCCGCCGCCGAAGGTCAGCGCTTCCCGCTCGCAAGCAAGCGTCTGGAGCGCGATCTGCTACCTGATCTGAAGAGCACCGGTGGCTGGGTGCTGGACAAGGTCGAAGGTGCGGCGGTCGACAAGCAGGGGCGTGTGTTCGTCGTCACCGATAACGACGGGGTCGAGGATGCCAGCGGCGAGACGCGTTTCATGCGGCTCGGGACGGTCAAGCGCTGAGATCCGGCAGCTTCATGCGGAGCGGCAGACCCGCTCCGCATGCTCGGTCAGCTGTCGCGGGCGCGCTTGATACGGTGATCCCAGCGGCGCTTGGCGAAGCGGCGCATGTTCGGGATGTCGTCCGTTTCGTCCATGATCGGCTGGCCGATAATGGTTTCCATGATGTCTTCCAGCGTCACCAGGCCGCGCCAGCTGCCGAACTCGTCGTAGACCAGGCACATGTGCTGGCGCTCGTGCAGCAGCTGAGTCATCAGGTTCTCGACGCTGGTCATTTCCGGCGCGACTTTCATCGGCTTCATGATCGTCGAGACCGGCGCCTCGTCATCGGTCGCTGACAGGGCGTCATAGCGAAACACCACACCCAGCGGGCTCTCGTTGTCGCCGATCACCGGGTAGCGAGAGAACTGGCTGTCGGCAACTTGCTCCTTGAATGCGCCGATGCTGGTATCCGGTGACGTGTAGTCGCAAACCGTACGCGGTGTCATGACGTCACGGACCTTGATCTCGTGCAGGTCGAGGATGTTCCTGATGACGCGCTGCTCGTCCTCGTCGAGGCTCTTGTTCTCGCGACCAAGCACCGTCAACGCCTTGATCTCCTGGCGGATGTCGTGTTCCGGCTCCTTGCCACCGACCAGCCGCATGATCATGTCGGACAGGTAGATGAAGGGCTTGAGCACCAGGATCATGCCGTTCAACAGAGGCGGCAGGTAAGGCGCCAGCGTGCGCCAGTAACGCGCCCCGATGGTCTTGGGCAGGATTTCCGAAAGCACCAGGATCAGCACCGTCATCACCGCCGAGGCGATACCGACATAGCCGTTGCCGAATACCACGGTGACCTGCGCACCGACACCGGTCGCGCCAACGGTGTGGGCGACGGTATTCAAGGTCAGGATGGCCGCGAGCGGCTGGTCGACCTTGTCTTTCAGTTCTTTCAGGCGCTCGTACAGCTTCGGACGGGTCGTCTTCTGATGCGCGATAAAGCTCGGTGTCAGCGAGAGCAGTGCGGCTTCGAGGATCGAACAGATGAATGAAACGAGGATGGATAAGACAGCGAACGCTATCAGGAGGGTCATGTACGGGAGATTTCATTGCCAATGGCAGGCCAATTTACAGCAAAGCCGCCGAGCGTTAGCCGGATGCCACGATGGGCTTGCAACATTTCATTTCCCCGCTTGTACGCACAGGCTGGACACACTGATTTCGACAGCACTCGGCAATGGAGTTCATCCCCTCGATCGGCGCCCTTTTCCACTCGCACGCTTGTTTCCCGACGCGCTCCTCGGCTAGGGTGCGGTCCTCGACGAAACGGCCCTTCAGGAGCATTGCAGATTGATCAGAACAGGGATGTTGACGCTGGGTTTGCTGATGGCGCTCACGGCACAGGCGGCCGAACAGCGGGTCTATCTGGTCGCCACGGTGCAGCTGGACGGCACCAGCCTGGCGCAGAGCGCGTTTCTGCATGAAGCGGATATCACCGAACTGGAGGGTTGCCGCGAAGCGGTGCGCGAGGGCCAGCGCGCGCGTGACTGGCAGAAATACCATCACATCTTCCGGAACGATCTTTTCAAGGGCTTCGCCGGCCACATGCACTATCGCTGCGCCTTCAGCGATCTGCAGTTCAGCAGCTGGCACGATGGCCCGCGCTACAACCAGCCCTACCTGATCGCTGTCGACGAGAACGCAATGCTCAGCGTGGAACGGACGCCAAGCCAGGCCCAATGCATGAGCCGGCTGCGTGCACTGCCGGCTGCCCGGCAGGCACAGAGCTTCTGCGCCATGGGCAACCAGCAGATCAAGCCCTGACCGCCCGACGTTCCAGCCGAGTGGCGGCAGGCATCCACCCTACCCCGGCTGGTAGCTGCCCGGCACCGGCGCGAAGGACACGCCAAAGCGATTCCAGGCGTTGATGGTGGCGATGGCCAGGGTCAGGTTGGCGAGCTGGGCTTCGGAAAAATACTCACGTATCTCCTCGAACAGCTGTTGCGAAACGCCCTGGGGCAACAGGGTGTTGGCCTCGGCCCAGGCCAGCGCGGCGCGTTCGCGGTCGGTAAAGAACGGGGTTTCGCGCCAGGCGCTCAGGGCATAGATGCGCTGCTCGGTTTCGCCGAGGGCGCGGGCGTCCTTGGTGTGCATGTCAAGGCAGTAGGCGCACCCGTTGATCTGCGAGACGCGGATCTTGACCAGCTCCATCAGCGGTTTGTCGACGCCGTCCTCGCGGCGACTCTGCCGCGCCAGGTAGGTTTCCAGCCCGATCATGGCGGTCATCACATCGGGGGCGGCGGCCTGGTAGTTCATGCGCATGGTGGTCACTCCTCGGTTTGAATGTGCAGCCAAGGCTACGCAGCCGCCGAGCTGAGCTATTGTAGATTTTCGACATCTTTGAACGCCGCCTTCCATGTCCGCCCTGCACGAACGACTGCCACACATCAGTGGCTTCCTGACTCGCCCGCCTGCGCCAGCGCTGGCTGCCTACGTGCAGCGCTTCTGGTGGCTCGAGGGTGACGCCGCCACGGTGTACGACGAGCAGATGCTGCATCCGGACGGCGCCTGTGGGGTCATCTTCAATTTCGCCGACCCGCTGGCCTTCGATGGTCATCTGCACAAGCCGCGTGCATTGATCGCCGGGCCGCAGCTTGCCAGTTCGCGATTGCAACTGGCTGGGCAGGTGAGGCTGATGGGCGCGCGCTTTCGCCCTGGGATGGGCGCGGCGTTCTTTGGCATCAGCCTGGATGAGCTGGCGGGCTTTCATAGCTCCGACTGGCAGCGACTGGGGTTTGCCGGGATGGTCGACCAACTGGCCGAACTGAGCCGCGAGGCGCAGCAACTGCTGGTAGAGCAGGAATTGATGAGACGTCTGCAGGCGACTCAGGAGCGACGCTTCCCAGTGCAACAGCTACTGTCGGAGATCACCGCGACCGAGGGCCGTGCACGCCTGGCCGACCTCCTCCAGTCCGTACCGCTCGGCCAGCGCCAGCTGGAGCGCCTGTTCCGCCATCATGTAGGCATGACACCCAAGCAGTTCAGCCGCATCCAGCGCGTGGCGCAGGTGCGCAACCAGCTGCGCGCCGGCCAGCCGTTACTGGACACCGCCCTGGCCTGCGGATACAGCGATCAGGCGCACTTCATTCATGACTTCAAGACGGTGGTCGGCATGACGCCGGGGCGATATCGGGCGAGCAAGGTCAGTCGATAACTGCGCCCCATTGCGAGCGACCCGTCACGTCCGGCTGGAAAAACGATCGGCTCACATGCTGCTGACGCCAGCGACACGCAATTCACAGCCAGCTCAGATGGCTTTGCTGAGCGCCTCGAGCAGCTGAGCGATCTTATCTTCGTTTCGCTTGTAGTAGGTCCAGGGACCGATACGCTGCGACGTCACCAACTGCGCGCGCTGCAGCGCCGCCAGGTAATTCGAAACGGTGGACTGCGACAACCCCACACGCTCCTGGATGATGCTGACGCAGACACCCAGCTGCTCGGGATCGGCTTCCTGCTCGGGGAAGTTGGTCTTCGGGTCCTTCAGCAGGGTAAGAATGGCCAGCCGCGTGGGGTTATCCAGGGCCTTCAGCGCTTCACTGACGTCTATGCTCATATCCGCATCAGGTAGTGGGTTTTCGCGATCTTACGATACTTTGCCGGCGCTGGCTGCGTGCGCTCCATGGAAGCGCACGCACGCCGACTCAGTGTGCGTACACCGGGTAGTCGATGTAACCCTTTTCGGTGCCGCCGTACATGCTGCTGGCATCCAGAGGGTTCATCGGCCAACCGTTGGCGATACGCGCCGGCAAGTCGGGGTTGGCAATGAACGGACGGCCGAAGGCGATCAGATCCGCCCAACCGGCTTCGATCGCCGCGGTGGCGCGCTCCGGGGTGTACTTGCCTGCGTAGATGATCGCGCCGTTGAACGCCGCACGAACCGCCTCTCTGAAACTGCTGGGCAGTTCGGGCGCGGTGTCCCAATCGGCCTCGGCCAGTGATACGTACGCGACGCCGATGGTTTGCAGAATCTTCACCGCTTCGATGTAGGTCTCATGCGGGTCTTGCTCCACCAGGCCAAGGTAGACGCGCTCCTCATCCGTACTGGCGAACAGCGGCGCAAAGCGAACCCCCACGCGCTCGGCACCTATGGCGTCGGCTATCGCCTGGACCGCTTCGCGCAGGAAGCGCAGCCGGTTCTGCAGCGAACCGCCGTATTCGTCAGTCCTGCGATTGGTGTGGGCGGAAATGAACTGGTTGACCAGGTAGCCGTTGGCGCAGTGAATCTCGATGCCATCGAAGCCTGCTTCCATCGCGTTGCGTGCGGCCTCGGCATAGAGCTGTACCAGCTCTTTGACTTCGGCATTGGACAGCGCCCGCGGCATCGAGGGCTCGACCAGCGCACCCTCGCCCGGCCCCGTTTCGATAAAGACTTTGACGTTGGTCGCCGCAATGGCGGACGGCGCGACAGGTTGCGCCCCACCGGGTTGCAGCGAGGTGTGCGAGACACGGCCGACATGCCAGAGCTGGGCGAAAATCACGCCGCCCTCAGCGTGCACCGCCTGGGTAACAGCCTTCCAGCCTTCGACCTGCTCAGGGCTGTGGATCCCGGGCGTCCAGGCATATCCCTGGCCTCGCGGCTCGATCTGAATGCCTTCCGTCACCATGAACCCTGCACTGGCACGTTGCTGGTAGTAGGTCGCCATTACGGCGTTTGGAATATTGCCCGGTTGCGAGCTGCGCGAGCGTGTCAGCGGTGGCAGCACGATGCGGTTACGTAGCGTGAAGGAGCCAAGGGAGCCGGGAGTAAAAAGTGCTTTATGATTCATAACGTAAGATTTAGATATCGCGAATTCTAGATATTAAATGATGGAGGCTGCCTCACCGAATGTGAGTACCGCCCCGTGAGGGCTGTGCAGTTGGGTATACCGCAACTGCGACAAGAGGCCGATCGTCGACCTCATATCGATAAATGTCAATATCTAGATTTTTATTGAGCCAGGAATGTGCATGGCAAGATCCGTGGGAACCTTGTCATTGCGACAGCGGCGCCTCGGCAGCAGACTGCAGGCATCCACCCTGAGAGCCGCACCATGGACGCCACCCGCACCGTCGCCTGCCTGATCTACCCGGATGTGATGAGCCTCGATGTCACCGGCCCGATGCAGGTGTTCGCCTCGGCTAATGTCGAGCGGCAGCGTCAGGGCCTGCCGAGACATTACGAGCTGATGCTGCTCGCTGCCAGCGTCGGCCCGGTCGCTACCTCGGCGGGGCTGAAGCTGGTGGCGGATGCGAGCTGGGCCGTGTGCGATCCGGCCACGCTGGATACCTTGCTGGTTCCGGGCGGTGTCGGCGTGGATTCGCAGAAGCACGACCAACCGCTGCTCGACTGGCTGCGGGCCGCCGAACCCAGGGTGCGGCGCCTGGGCTCGGTCTGTTCCGGCGCGCTGATCCTGGCCGAGGCCGGGCTGTTCGATGGACGCAAGGCGACCACGCACTGGGCGGACCTCGCTGCGCTGGGCACGTACCCAGCCATCGAGGTGCAGGGTGACCGGTTGCACACCTATGACCCGACCGATCCGCAGGCGGCGCATCTGTTCAGCTCGGCGGGCGTCACGGCGGGCATCGACCTGGCGCTGGCGTTGGTCGAGGCCGATCTCGGCCGCGCGTTGGCGCTTTCGGTTGCGCAGCGGCTGGTGATGTTTCTGCGCCGGCCCGGCGGGCAGACTCAATTCAGCCCGATGCTGGCGACACCGAGTGGCGGCGTGGCGCGCCTTGCCGCGCTACTGGAATGGATTCCCGGGAACCTGGGCGACGACCTGTCCATCGAGGCGCTGGCCGCCCAGGCGCATATGACGCCGCGCACGCTGTGCCGCCTGTTCAGCCAGGAAACAGGCATGGGGCCGGGCCAATACATTGAGCGGGTGCGCCTGGAAGCCGCACGTAACCTGCTGCTCGACGCCCAGGCCTCGATCGCGACGGTGGCGCGGCTGACCGGCTTCGGCCATCCGGAAAACCTCAGGCGCAGCTTTCAGAAACACCTGTCGGTCAGCCCGCGGGACTTCTATCAGCGCTTCGGCTGACGCCTAGTCCGAACCTCACTCACCGTTCACAGCTTGCCCGGCTTATCGCCAGGCAGCGCTGTGCCCGCTCATCACCCTCAAGGGGCCTCGCCATGCACCTATTGTTCAGTAACCCTCAGGTCCTGCGCCTGTTCATCGCCCAGGCGCTGTTCTGGTCCTGCTCGATGACCGGGATCATCTTCACCTCCATCGTCGGGCTGCGCCTGGCGCCGGCGGCCGGTCTCGCCACCCTGCCGCTGGCCCTGCTGATGCTTGGTAGCCTGCTCGCCCTGCAACCACTGGCGGGGCTGATGCAGCGCCGCGGTCGACGCGCCGGCTTTCTCATCGGAGCGCTGGCCGGCGTGCTGGGCGGGCTGATCAGCGCGCTGTCGCTCTGGCTCGACAGCTTCACCCTGCTTTGCCTCGGCGCCCTGCCCATCGGCGCCTACCAGGCCTCGGCGATGTATTACCGCTTCGCCGCGCTGGAAGCGGTGAGCGATGCCTTCAAGGGGCGAGCCACGGCCTGCGTGATCGGCGGTGGCGTACTGGCGGCGCTGATCGCGCCCACGCTCGGCCATATGGTGCGCGATCTCGCTCGCGTACCCTTCGCTGGCACCTATCTGTTGATCGCCAGCCTGGCGGCACTGGGGTTCATGGTCTTGGCCGGGCTGCCTGCGACCTCGGGAAAGCCGGCGACCCGCGCCGATGCGGCGGCGGTCAGCTGGCAGGCATTGCTCGCACGGCCGACCATTCGCGCCGCGGTGCTGACCACCGCCGCCGGCCACGGCCTGATGATCCTGGTGATGAACGCCACGCCCCTGGCGATGCATGGCGAAGGTCTGGATCTGCAGGCCAGCGGTCAGGTCATCCAGTGGCACATGCTCGGCATGTTCCTCCCGGCATTCGTCGCCGGGCCGCTGGTGGACCGCTTCGGCTGCCGGCTGGTCGCCTGTGTGGGTGGAGGATTGCTGATCGCCAGCGCGGTGGTCGCGCTGCTCGGCGTCAGCCACTGGCATTTCCTGCTCAGCAGCTGCCTGCTAGGCATCGGCTGGAACCTGATGCTGGTCGCCGGCACCACCCAGCTGGCCCAGGGCCATGCCGCAAGCGAACGCGCCCGGACACAGGGCCTGATGGAGCTGAGCAACGGCAGCGTCGCCGCGGTGATGTCCTTCGCCTCTGGCGCGTTGATCGCTCAGGCTGGCTGGGCAGCGGTGAACATCGGGCTGCTGCCCATCGTGACGCTGGTGGTGCTGGCGCAGGTTGCGCAGGGCTACCGGCAAAGGCAGGCGGTTTGAAGGCGCGGCGACTGCTGGCACCACCCGGCGGAGCTCAACGCTCAGGATTCACCCGTCCCTGAAAAGGACAGGCTCCGCCGGCCTCCAGCACACGTTCCAGCGAACGCGCCTCCTCACGGCTCGAAGTAATCCGGACGCGGATGTAGCAACGCTCTTCGAGAAACGCCTGCCGACCCGCTTCCGCTCGGAGGTCGTATCCGTCGATGCCGCCGGCAAAGTACAGATGTTTAGCCAGTATCGACTGGGCGCTCCTGACATCGGCAGGGTTGTTCCAGTCACCGCCAGCCCTGAGGATCAGTCTGCTCTGGCGAGACTTCCGGTGCTGAATCAGCCGCTTGCGCAGGTTGACGCCGATTCCAACCTTCAACGCCGTGCCGTCGTCCTTGTAGATCTCATAGAGTCCCGGCAGAGCAGGCACGTACCGTTCGATTTCCGAGAAGCGGATGCACGTCATAGTCCCGGAATCACCGGCAGCGTTCGTCATCAGGCCGCCTGTATGTCAGGACGCAGTGTCTTCGGAAACCAGATGGATGATATTGGCCGGGCTCGATATCCAGAACGCCCTGAAGCCTTCCGGCAGCGCTTCGATTTCGTCCCGGCGGGTGCAGGCGCGTTCCTCAAAGTGGGCGGCAGCACCTTCCAGGTCATCCGTGACGACCTCCAGCCATATCTCCGCCTGGCTGATGCCCGGCACGCAGTCCAGCCAGAGCACCTTGCCGCCGAAATCGAAGCGCGGCGTGTGCTCACCTTCAGCGCCCGCCGGGGTGAGTTCTTCCAGTGCGAGCGTCTCGCGGTAGAACACGAGCGTCCGCTGGTATTCGTGGGCAGGCACCTTCATCGCGATATTTCGGCCAGGCTGGAATGTCGGTTTCATCGTTTCACTCCATGAGGGCGCTGATGCCGGAGGTTGCCCAAGGCGCTCCGGCCCGCGCACGGTTAGACCAGCCAGTACAGACAGCAGTGGCCATTCGCGCAAGGTGATTGCAGCGGGTGAGCCGGTGAACGCGGCGTACGGCAGCCGCTAGGCAGCGGTTCTTCGCCGCTAGAGCGTTAGCGTTGACCGGGGCAAGTCAGGGACGCCCCCATTCGATTTCGCGAATCTTCGCAGCGCCGCGTTCATCAACGACGACTACCGTCACGGCCTCGATGAATCCTGCACCGGTAATCGACACGTAGGCCCAACCGATGTCCTGCGATTGCCGGGCGGGCCAGTCATCCATGAATTCGACGTGGCCATCCACTGCGCCCGGCCCATCGCCGTAGGAGGTCATGTCGGCATAAGCCTGCTGCAGTTGCGCTGCGGAATATCGCTGCTGCGCCTGCGTTGAGAGAAGTGCATGAGCCTCGGTGAAGTCGCTGGAAACGAGCGCGCGGGCGAAGTTAGCGGCGGTCGACACGGTGACGTCCTTAGCCCGCGGGTTTACTTGCGGCGCCTCCTCGAAGCAGGCGGAAAGGCTCAGCGCGATCAGATTAATCGACAGCAGTTTCAGGCCGAGCCAGCTCAGCGTGGAGCGTGGCGGCTTGATGGAAAGCATGCTCAACGCGGCCTCACCCCATCGAGGATCAGCGACTGCAGGCTCTTGAGCGTTTCCTCGAAGAACGCCGGATCATCCAGGGTCTTGCCGGCCACGGCCTCGACCTGCACGCGGAAGTCGGCGTAGTGCTGGGTGGTCGCCCAGAGCGAGAAGATCAGGTGGTGCGGCGCGATGGGGGCGAGCTTGCCGGCGTCGATCCAGGCCTGGATCACGGCGACCTTGTTTTCCACCAGATCGTGCAGCGGCTGTTGCAACTCACCCAGCAGCAGAGGCGCGCCCTGCATGATCTCCATGCAGAACAGCCGCGATTCGGCGGGATGATCGCGGGAGAGTTCGAGCTTGACCCGCAGGTAGTCGCGGATCGCCTCGACCGGGTCCTGCTCGACGCTGAATGCTTGCAGCGGCTGCAACCAGACCTCCAGCAGCTGCCGCAGGACGTTGGTGTATAGCTCTTCCTTGTTGCCGAAGTAGTACAAAAGGTTGGTCTTGGAGACGTCTGCCTGGGTCGCCACCTGGTCGAGGCTGGTGCCGTGCAGGCCGAAGCGGGAGAACAGCTCCAGCGCGGCCTGAAGAATGCTGGCGCGTTTGCTTTCGATCATTCGCAGGCGGCGGTCCTGGGCGCTGGCGCTCGGTACGCGGACTGCGCCCTTTGGCCGTGGTGTCTTGCTGGCGGTAAGGCGCTTGCGGGGCGGAACGGGGGGCTGGTCTGTCACGGGATTACCGGATGGTTCGAACGAGGCGCTACTGTAGCGCGGCGAGCGTGCGACGCACGAGCGACGAAGGCAGCAAGCGACTGCTGCACGATCTTCGTGCGCCGCGCACAAACCAGGTGCTCTGATTCAGACCAAATGGTCCACATCGCACCACACAAGCTACTTATCTCGTTGATAAAAAAGGCAATTCACTTTCTGGCCTGCATCCTGCTAATGCACCCTCGACCCTGCCCGTCACGTTCGGGCAGCGCTTTCTAGCCATTGCGTACAGAGGTGCGACCCATGGATGTTGGTGTTTTCATTCCGATCGGCAACAACGGCTGGCTCATCTCCGAGAATGCGCCGCAGTACATGCCGACCTTCGAGCTGAACAAGGCCATCGTGCAGAAGGCCGAGGGTTACGGCTTCGACTTCGCGCTGTCGATGATCAAGCTGCGCGGCTTCGGTGGTAAGACCGAGTTCTGGGAACACAACCTGGAATCCTTCACGCTGATGGCGGGTCTGGCGGCGGTCACCAGCAAGATCCAGCTGTTCGCGACTGCCGCAACGCTGACCCTGCCGCCAGCCATCGTCGCGCGCATGGCCTCGACCATCGACTCGATCTCGGGCGGGCGCTTTGGCGTGAATCTGGTGACCGGCTGGCAGAAGCCGGAATACACACAGATGGGCATGTGGCCAGGCGATGAATTCTTCGGCACGCGTTACCAGTATCTCGGCGAATACGCCCAGGTGCTGCGCGACCTCTGGGCCACCGGCCGCAGCGACTTCAAGGGCGAGCACTTCCAGATGGAGGACTGCCGCGTCAGTCCGAAACCGCAGGCGGACATGAAGATCATCTGCGCGGGCTCATCCGATGCCGGCATGGCCTTCTCGGCGCAGTACGCCGATTACAACTTCTGCTTCGGCAAGGGTGTGAACACGCCGACCGCCTTCGCCCCGGCCACCGAGCGGCTACTCAAGGCCACCGAGAAGACCGGCCGCCACGTGACGTCCTGCGTGCTGTTCATGGTCATCGCCGACGAAACCGACGAAGCCGCCCGCGCCAAGTGGGAGCACTACAAGGCCGGCGCGGATGAGGAAGCCATCGCCTGGCTCGGCGAGCAGGGTGCCGCCGACAAGGGCGCTGACAGCAACATCCGGCAGATGGCCGACCCAACTTCGGCGGTGAACATCAACATGGGCACGCTGGTGGGTTCCTACGCCAACGTCGCGCGGATGCTCGATGAGATCGCCACGGTGCCCGGCATGCAGGGCGTGATGCTGACCTTCGATGACTTCCTCGAAGGCGTCGAAGCCTTCGGCCAGAAGATTCAGCCGCTGATGCAGAGCCGTCGGCACGTCACCGCGCTGAAGGAGTCGGCCTGATGAGCGCCGCCGAACAAATCTCCGGCTACGGCCTGAGCGCCACGGACGAGTCCGTGCAGCTACCGGCACGCCCCGAGCCGCTCGCGATGAAGGCGAGCGAAACCGCGCTTGTCGTGGTGGATATGCAAAACGCCTATGCGACGCGCGGCGGTTATCTCGACCTGGCAGGTTTCGATGTTTCGGCGACCCAGCCGGTGATCGAGAAAATCCGCCAGGCACTGGGCACAGCCCGCGCCGCCGGCATACAGGTGATCTTTCTGCAGAACGGCTGGGACAACGGGTACGTCGAGGCCGGCGGGCCGGGTTCGCCGAACTGGCACAAGTCCAACGCGCTGAAGACCATGCGCAAGCGCCCGGAACTGGCCGGCACACTGTTGGCCAAGGGCGGTTGGGATTACGCGCTGGTGGACGAACTGGCGCCGCAGCCCGGCGACATTCTGGTGCCCAAACCTCGCTACAGCGGTTTCTTCAATTCGCAACTGGACAGCACCCTGCGTGCCCGTGGCATCCGCAATCTGGTGTTCACCGGCATCGCCACCAACGTGTGCGTGGAATCGACCCTGCGCGACGGTTTCCACCTGGAGTATTTCGGCGTGGTGCTGGCCGATGCCACCCACCAGGCCGGGCCGGAATTCGCCCAGCAGGCTGCGCTGTACAACATCGAGACGTTCTTCGGCTGGGTCTCCAGCGTCGACGCCTTCTGTCAGAGCTTCGCGACCGCACCCAGCGTGGCTGTTGCCAGCTGATTACACCCCAGTGCCCGACCGCGACGCCCGCAGAGGCGTCCGCCGGGTTCGCCTGAATGCCTTGCAAGGAATCAACGACATGCCCAAGCAATCCATCATCCCCGCCGGCTCCGGCAAACCGCTCGCCCCGTACGTGCCCGGCTCCATGGCCGATGGCGTGGTCTACGTCTCCGGCACCCTGCCGTTCGACAAGGACAACAACGTGGTCCACGTCGGCGACGCCGCCGCACAGACCCGCCATGTGCTGGAAACCATCAAGGGCGTCGTCGAGGCCGCCGGCGGCAGCATGGACGACGTCACCTTCAACATGATCATGCTCACCGACTGGGCCAACTACACCAAGGTCAATGAGGTGTACGCCGAGTACTTCCCCGGCGAGAAGCCCGCGCGCTACTGCATCCAGTGCGGGCTGGTGAAGCCCGATGCGCTGATCGAGATCGCCAGCATCGCCCACGTCGGCCAATAGCGCCTGCCAGAGCGGGTCAGCCGGCACGCCCGCGGCCCGCTGATCGACCTCGCGGAGGGAATGACATGCACTACGAACTTCATGGCCGCATGGAGCCGGATGCGCCGACTCTGGTGCTCAGCTCCGGCCTCGGCGGCGCCGCCGCCTTCTGGACACCGCAGCTGCCGGCGCTGACCCAGGACTACCGGGTGCTGGTCTACGATCAGCTGGGGACCAACAGGAGTCCGGCGAACCTGCCGGCGGGCTATTCCATCGAGTCCATGGCAGTGGAATTACTGGAGCTGCTGGACACCCTGGGCATCCGCCGCTGCCACTTCATCGGCCATGCCCTCGGTGGGCTGGTCGGCTTGCAGATCGCCCTGCTGCGGCCGCAGTTGCTGCAGAGTCTGGTACCGATCAATGCCTGGAGCAGCCCCAACCCGCACAGTGCGCGCTGTTTCGCGGTGCGCCTGAACCTGTTGCGCGACAGTGGCCCGGCAGCCTATGTGCAGGCGCAGTCGCTGTTTCTCTACCCGGCCGACTGGATCGCGGCCAACAGCGAGCGACTGGCACGCGACGATGCCCATGCACTGGCGCATTTCCCAGCGACGATGAATCTGGTGCGGCGTATCGAGGCACTGCTGGCCTTCGATATCGAGGCCGAGCTGTCGCGCATCACCACTCCGACCCTGCTGATCGCCAACCGCGACGACATGCTGGTGCCCTGGCAGCATTCGCAGCACCTGGCTGACGTCCTGCCCAATGCCCAACTGGCGTTGCTGAACTACGGTGGCCACGCGTCCAGCGTCAGCGACAGCGAACCCTTCAACCAGATCCTGCTGGACCATCTTGCCGAGCAATGCGGACAGGTCGCAGCAGCCTGAGGACCCGAACATGCACGCCCCCATCGACTCGAATGCCCTCGCCACGCTGTTCAGCGACGCCCGCACCCACAACGCCTGGCTCGACAAAGCAGTGCCGGATGCCCTGCTCGAACAACTCTACGAGCACGTCCGCCTCGGCCCGACCGCCGTCAACAGCTGCCCCGGCCGCTTTGTCTTCGTACGCACGCCGGAGGGAAAGGCAAAGCTCGCGCCCTGCCTGTCCAAGGGCAATCTCGAAAAGACCATGGCCGCGCCGGTCACGGTGATCGTCGCCTATGACGAGGACTTTCCGGAGACCCTGGCAGAGCTGTTCCCCTTTGCCGACGCCCGCAGCTGGTACGCCGGGCAACCGGCACTGATCACCGAGAACGCGCTGCGCAACAGCTCGCTGCAGGCCGGCTACCTGATCCTCGCCGCCCGCGCTTTGGGGCTCGATTGCGGACCGATGTCCGGCTTCGACGGCAAGGCGCTGGATGCCGCTTTCTTCGCTGGCACGAGCTGGAAATCAAACCTGCTGATCAACCTCGGCTACGGCGACGCCAGCAAGCTGCGCGACCGCCTGCCACGCCTGCCCTTCGACCGCGCCTGCGTCCTCGCCTGATGGAGAACCGACCATGCAACTGGCTCAATGCGAAACCACCAGTCAATTCAGCGCTCCAGTGATTCGTGAGGATTATCGTGATGCCATGGCGCGGCTGGCCGCGGCAGTCAACATCATCACCACCGACGGCCCCAGCGGCCGCGCCGGCTTCACCGCCACCGCGGTGTGCAGCGTCACCGACGAACCACCGACGCTGCTGGTGTGCCTGAACCGCAGCGCATCGGCACATCCCATCGTCACCGCCAACGGGCAGCTGTGCGTGAACACCCTGGCCGGCGCACAGCGGGACCTGTCCAACCTGTTCGGCGGCAAGACGCCCATGACAGAACGCTTCGCCGCAGCACAGTGGAGCACCGGCGTGACCGGCTCGCCGCTGCTCGACGGCGCCACCGTGTCGTTCGACTGCCGCATCAGCCACAGCGCCAGCGTCGGCACCCACGACATCCTCTACTGCGAAGTGCTCGCCGTGTACCGCCGCGACAGCAGCGATGCGCTGGTGTACTTCGGTCGCAACTACCACGGGCTGCCCGGCGCCGTCTGACCGCCCAGCCCCCATCAACACCCGAGCCCGCCGCGCGATCCGCGCCGCGGGCTTTTTCTTTGCCTCGGAACAACGCGCTTACCGGTGCGCCGCTCGACACGCAAACAGCGCTTGCATTACGAACATAATTGTTATGTTATAACTCTTACATTATTTCCGACACATGCCTCCCGATGACCGAAGCCGAACTACTCGCCCAGCCCGCCGAGGCGTACATGAACGCAGAGCAGCAGGCTTTCTTCCGCGACCTGCTTTTGCACCAGCGTGCCGAGCTGCAGGCGCGTATCGAGGAAGAATTCCAGGCGCTGCGCGAACAGGAGCCGAGCAGCGACCCCGCCGACATCGGCAGCGCAGAAGAACAGCGTCACTGGCAGCTGCGTGTGCTGGAGCGGGAGAAAAAGCTGCTCGACAAGATCGACGCCGCGCTGGATGCCATCGCCCGCGGCGAATACGGCTGGTGCGCCGAGACTGGCGAACCCATCGGGCTGCAGCGCCTGCTGTTGCGCCCCACCACGACGCTGTCCATCGAGGCGAAGCAACGCCAGGAACAGCGCGAAAAACACCAACGTTCCGCCTGAGAGACCGCCATGAACCGCCTCCCCGTTACCGTCCTGTCCGGCTTCCTCGGTGCCGGCAAGAGCACCTTGCTCAACCACATCCTGAAGAACCGCGAAGGCCGCCGCGTCGCGGTGATCGTCAACGACATGAGCGAGATCAACATCGACGGCAACGAGGTGCAGCGCGGCGTCAGCCTCAATCGCGCCGAGGAAAAGCTGGTCGAGATGAGCAACGGCTGCATCTGCTGCACCCTGCGCGAAGACCTGCTCGAGGAGGTCGGCAAGCTCGCCCGTGAGGGTCGCTTCGACTACCTGTTGATCGAGTCCACCGGGATTTCCGAACCGCTGCCGGTGGCCGAAACCTTCACCTTCCGCGACGAGCAGGGCCAGAGCCTGGCCGAACTGGCTCGGCTGGACACCATGGTCACGGTGGTCGACGGGGTTAATTTCCTCCGCGACTTCCAGGAGGCCGAGAGCCTGGCCAATCGCGGCGAAACCCTTGGCGAGGACGACGAGCGCTCGGTCACCGAGCTGTTGATCGAGCAGGTGGAGTTCGCCGACGTCATCCTGATCAGCAAGATCGACCTGATTTCCGCCGCCGAGCGCGAAGAGCTGACCGCCATTCTCGGCCGGCTCAACACCCATGCCGAGATTCTGCCGATGAGCATGGGCCAGGTGCCGCTCGACCGAATCCTCGACACCGGCCGTTTCGACTTCGAACGCGCCGCCCAGGCGCCGGGCTGGCTCAAGGAAATGCGCGGTGAGCATGTGCCGGAAACCGAGGAATACGGCATCGCCTCCACCGCCTATCTGGCGCGCCGGCCGTTCCACCCACAACGCTTCTACAACTTCCTCAACCGCGAGTGGAGCAACGGCCGCCTGCTGCGCTCCAAAGGCTTCTTCTGGCTCGCTACCCGCCCCGAGGAAGCAGGCAGCTGGTCCCAGGCCGGTGGGCTGATGCGCTACGACTATGCCGGGCGCTGGTGGCACTTCACCCCTGAATCGGCCTGGCCGAGCGACAGCGAAAGCCGCACGGCAATCCTCGGCAAGTCCCGCGGTGAGTTCGGCGACTGCCGCCAGGAGCTGGTCTTCATCGGGCAGAACATCGATTTCGAACGGTTGCGCCGCGAACTCGACGCCTGCCTGCTGAACGACAGCGAGTGGGCCGTGGGCGCCACCGGCTGGCTGCGCCTGCCGGACCCGTTCGGCCCCTGGCACGAGCAAGTCGCCTGATGCTGGCGCAGCAGATCATCCGCCCACAGCCGCGCCAGTTGCTGGGCGACTCCCCGGCAGTACTCGGCGAAGCGCTGAACGATGGCGTCAACCTCAGCGTATGGCAGCGCCAGCTGCCGCTGCACATTGCCGAGTTCGCCGAGACACTCCTGGCCCTGGGCGAGCCGCTGGCGGAATCGCTGACCCTCGAACCGACCGGCGACGGTGAGCTGCAACTGCCAAACCTGGCGGCGGCTTATCGAGACCTTGCCGGCCGTGCCGGTTTCGTCGCCGACGTGTCCTGGCTGGTGCGGGCGTTCAGCTGCCTGGTCGATGCGCGGCGCATTGGCTTGCGTCTGCGCATGCTGGACAAGCCCATGTGCCCGCGCTTTCACGTCGATCACGTACCGCTGCGGCTGATCACCACCTACGCCGGCGCAGGTAGCGAATGGCTTCAGGAGGGCGGCATGCAGCGTCGGCGCCTGGGCGATCCGGCAGCCGAACCGACTGATCCGGCGGCCATCCAGCAGCTCGGGGTTGGCGACGTGGCGTTGTTCAAGGGGGAGAAATGGCTGGGTAACGAAGGCGCCGGGATCATTCATCGCTCGCCGCAGGCGACAACGGCTGAGCACCGTCTGATCCTGACGCTGGACTGGCTGAGCTGAAGCAAAAGGGCCGCAGCTGCGGCCCTCCGAATCGACAACCGATCAGGCTGCCATCTTTTCGCACTCTTCAGCGCACTTGCGACAGGCCTCGGCGCAGGCCTGGCAATGGTCGTGCTTGTGCTTGCCGCACTCCTCGGCGCAATCGCGACAGACCTGCGCGCAAAGCTTGCAGAAGGCTTTGGCATAGGCACTGTCGCGGGTCATCAGCACTGCTGCGATCGCACACATGTCGGCGCAGTCACGATCGAGTTCGATGCAGCGCGCCATCATCTTCACGTCGTCCTCGCGCAAGCAGGATGCCGCGCAGGTCTCGCAGACCAGTGCGCAATTGGAACAGGCCTGGATACATGACTGGTAACTGGAATTGAGCATGGAATGTCCTCCATCCGATGTGCCAGCGAAATGCGGTACGGCAGGGCCTCTCCAGGCCATGCGCGCAACCGCGCCCTACTAGATAGGGGTTGGACGGTCCGGCGAAGTTCAATCCGTTCGCCGGATGGCCTCTTGCAGGACGACGCAGCGCAGCCGCGGCGGCGCCGCTACAATGGCCGCCCTGCAAACCATCACCGACGCCGTAACAGCCATGCCCTTCACCCTGTCCGCGCCCTGCGAATTGCTGGAAGTCATCAGCAAAAGCCGCTTCCTGGCCAAGGCGGCACCCGTGCAGAGCGCCGAAGAGGCCCAGGCCTTTATCCAGGCGGTCAGCGATCCCACCGCTACGCATAACTGCTGGGCGTGGAAGATCGGCAACCAGTACCGTTTCAGCGACGACGGCGAGCCCGGCGGCACGGCGGGTCGGCCGATGCTCACCGCCATCGAAGGGCAGGATTTCGACCGGGTCGCGGTGGTGGTGATCCGCTGGTTCGGCGGCATCAAGCTCGGCACTGGCGGCCTGGCCCGTGCCTATGGCGGCACCACGGCGAAGTGCCTGCAGGCCGGCGAACGCAGCGAGCTGGTGTCGCGCTCGCGCTGTCGCTGTCATTGCCGCTTCGCCGAGCTGGCGCTGTTCAAGGCACGCCTGGCGGAATTCGAGGCGCTGCTGGAAGCCGAACATTTCGATGCCGAAGGCGCGACCCTGGAGATTGCCCTTCCCGCCGCTCAGCTGCAGCCGCTGGCGAGATTGCTCGCTGATATCACCCGCGGGCGCAGCCAGCTGGAAGCCATGGACTAGACGCGTCGTTGCCCACAAATACTGTGGACGCAATTGTGGATAACAATTGTATGGCCGCCTGGAAAGCGCTCGCGGCGGGCGCTCGGGAAAACTGCACAATTTTTGATCAATAAGCCTTACGCGCCCCAACGGGGTGCGTTAAGCGCTTGAATTACTGTGTTTTTTGACTGGGCAGTCGGCTACTGACGTTTTGCTATCAATCGCGTTCTGCCAGCTCGAGGTTATGCCCGAATTGAGTGGAGAACTTTGTGGATAACATTGGGAACAACCTCGCCAGCGCCCGTCAGATCTGGGCTGCAGACCGCTGGTCAATTAATCGCCAAATTGCGCTAACCGCAATGAACCAGTCATTCGGCTGTCATCCAGAATTGCTAGGCGGGACAAACTGGTCAGCTGGCATATCAGTTGCTCCAACCCACCGATAGAATGCCCGCACACCCGAAAGACGAGAATTTCGCGATGCACGACTGGCTCAACAATCTGCCCAAGGCCGAACTCCACCTGCACCTGGAGGGCTCGCTGGAACCCGAACTGATGTTCCGCCTGGCCGAGCGCAACAGGATCGCCCTGCCCTGGAACGACGTCGAGGCGCTGCGCAGCGCCTACAACTTCGGCAACCTGCAGGAATTCCTCGACCTCTACTATGCCGGCGCCGACGTGCTGCGCACCGAGCAGGATTTCTACGACCTGACCTGGGCCTACCTGCAGAAGTGCGAAGAGCAGAACGTGGTACATACCGAGCCCTTCTTCGACCCGCAGACCCACACCGACCGCGGCGTGCCGTTCGAGGCCGCGCTCAACGGCATCAGCGCGGCGCTGGCCGACGGCCGTGAGCTGCTGGGCATCAGCAGCGGGCTGATCCTGAGCTTCCTGCGCCACCTGCCGGAAGAGGAAGCCTTCAGGACGCTGGAACAGGCGCTGCCCTATCGCAACGCATTCTTCGCCGTCGGCCTCGACAGCTCTGAAGTCGGCCACCCGCCAAGCAAGTTCCAGCGCGTGTTCGACAAGGCGCGCGCCGAAGGCTTCCTCACCGTTGCCCATGCCGGCGAGGAAGGCCCGCCCGAGTACATCTGGCAGGCACTGGATCTGCTCAAGGTCAGCCGTATCGACCACGGCGTGCGTGCGGCCGAAGATCCGAAGCTGATCGCCCGGCTGATCGAGGAGCAGATTCCGCTGACCGTCTGCCCGCTGTCCAACACCAAGCTCAAGGTGTTCGACGACATGCGCCAGCACAACATCCTCGACCTGCTGGAGCAGGGCGTGAAGGTCACGGTGAATTCCGATGACCCGGCCTACTTCGGCGGCTATGTGACGGAGAACTTCGTCGCGCTGCACGGAAGCCTGGGCATGACCGAAGAACAGGCCCGCCGCCTGGCACAAAACAGTCTGGACGCACGACTGGCCTATTGAGCCATTCGTCGGCGCCCGGCCCACCTGCGACACCATGGCTCGCCGCGCGAGCCATGGCTGCGCCTAGACTGTGCGGCGACCCACACACGAGGAGATCGCCATGCACATTCTCGTCCGCCCGCTGACGCCGTCACCCGACAGCGCCTGGCAGGTGTGCCTCGACCGGCAGAAAGTCACCTTTCGCAGCGAAGCCGAAGCGCGCGCCTTCGTCGAAACTCTGCACCGTCGCCTGCAGGCGCCGCATCCCCTGCCACTCAGCGCCTGACAGTCAATCCGTACTGGCGCGCGCCGTGGTGTAGGCGACGATCGTTGCCAGCAGACCGCACAGGCTGATGATCGCCGCCAAGGGCACTGCGGTGCCGTTGTGCAAAGCCCCCACCGCGGAAGCGGCGATGGCGGCAATGGTGAACTGCATGCTGCCGAGCAAGGCCGAGGCGCTGCCGGCATTCGCGCGCTGGTCGGCCATGGCGCAGGCCGTGGCGTTCGGCAGCAGGCAACCGAGGCAGGACACGCAGCAGAACAGCGGAATCAGCAACGGCCAGAGCGATTCCGGCTGTGCTGCCGCCACTGCCAACAACGCCAGCGCACTGCCGAAGAAGAACCACACCCAGCGCCGCACCCAGAACTCCGGCCCGCGCCAGCGCACCAGCCGCACGTTGACCTGCGCCATCAGGATGAAACCCGCCGCATTGACGCCGAACAGCCAGCCGAAATGCTCGGGTTTGACACCATACAGTTCGATGAAGACGAACGGCGAGCCGGTGATGTAGGCGAACATGCCGGCCATGCACAGCGCACCGGTCAGCACGTGGCCGATGAAGAAGCGATCACGGAACAGCCGCAGATACTGCCCGAGCGCACCGGACATCGGCTGACGCGGCAGCCCGGCCGGATAGGTTTCCGGCAGCCACAGCGTGACCGCCACCAGGCACATCGCGCTGAACAGCGTCAGCAGGATGAAGATCGACGGCCAGCCGAACGACGCCAGCAACGCGCCGCCCGCCACCGGCGCGAGGATAGGCGCCAGGCCCATCACCAGCATCAGCTGCGAGAACACCTTGGCGCTGGTCATCGGGTCGCACAGGTCACGCACCACGGCACGCGCTACCACCATGCCGGCACAGCCACCGAGAGCCTGGACGAAACGCACGCCGATCAGCCAGTCCATGGACGGCACAAAGGCGCTGGCCAGCGATGCCAGGGTGAAGAGCGTCACGCCGACCAGCAGCGGCCCGCGCCGCCCATAGCGATCGGCCAACGGCCCGTAGACCAGCTGACCGATGGCCAGGCCGATGAAATAAGCCGCCAGCGAAAGCTGCACGTGATCGACACTGGTGCCGAACGACTCCGCCAGCAAGGGGAACGCCGGCAGGTACATGTCGATCGCCAGGGGACCGAACGCGCTGAGCGCGCCCAGTATGAGAAGAATCCGCAGGGACATCAGAGGCTCGCAAGCTGGAAAGAAGACGTGGCCGGGTGAGTTGTTGGGACCTCGACCGTGCCCGGGAATTTGCACCGGCGTGCAAGATGCTGTTACATACACCGCCGATTGTAAACATGCATCACGACGAGATGCGCCGTTACACTGGCCGCCCTCCATCGCTGCTGGACGCCCGAAGCAGCCGTCATCTGCCTGAATCTGCCCATGCGCCGAACCAAAGAAGAAGCCGAAAAAACTCGTATCGCCATCCTCGCGTCTGCCGAGCGGCTGTTTCTGGACAAGGGGGTGGCCCACACCAGCCTCGACCAGATCGCCCGTGACGCCGGTGTGACGCGCGGCGCGGTGTACTGGCATTTTCAGAACAAGGCGCACCTGTTCCACGAAATGCTCAACCAGATTCGCCTGCCACCGGAGCAGATGACCGAGCGCCTGTGCAGCTGCGATCAGCAGCAGCCGCTGCAGGCACTGATCGCTCTGCGCAACCTGACGGTCGAGGCCATCAGCACCCTGGCCAGCAACGAGCAGAAGCGCCGGATCTTCACCATCCTGCTGCACAAGTGCGAATTCACCGATGAACTGCGTGAAGCCGAGGAACGTCACCACGCCTTCATCAACCAGTTCATCGATCTGTGCGAAAACCTGCTGCGCAACGCCTCGACCTGCCTGCGCCCCGGCGTCACGCCGCGGCTCGCCGCGCTGTCGCTGCATGCCCTGGTGGTCGGACTGTTCACCGACTGGACGCGCGACACCGAACTGTTCGCCCCAGAGGTCGATACCAGGGCGCTGATCGACCCGCTGTTCCGCGGCCTGGTCCGCGACTGGCCGGACGATCCCGACCAGCCTGCCGTGTGAGCGATCAGCTCACCTGATAACCCTCTTCGCTTATCGCCTGGCGAATCGCCTGCTCGCTGGCGCTGCTCTGGACCTGCACCGTTCCGGCAGCCAGGTCCACCTGCACCTGCGCCTGCGGGTCTAGCGCCTGGATGGCCTGGGTTACCGCACGCTCGCAATGGCTGCAGGTCATTCCGCTCACGTTGAATACTTGCATCGTCGCTCTCCTCGTCTGCTGAAGGCGCCGATTCTCGACCTTGCCACCCGGGCAAGGTCAAGGCACCTGCTGTCGCAGATCATGGTGTTGACCTTGCCATAGGGTTAAGGTCGATCCTGCAGCCATCGCAATCCGAGGAGTCACTGCCATGTCCAGCGCCACCCATACGCTGCCGGTCAGCGGTATGACCTGCGCCAGCTGCGCCGGCCGCGTCGAACGCGCCCTGCTCAAGGTGCCGGGCGTCGCCGCGGCCAACGTCAATCTGGCCAATGAACAGGTGCGCGTCGAAGGCGATGACCTGGGTGTGGCGACGCTGATCGAGGCCGTGGAAAAGGCCGGCTACGGCGTACCGCTGCAGAGCATCGAGCTGAACATCGAGGGCATGACCTGCGCCAGCTGTGTCGGCCGGGTCGAACGCGCCCTGCTCAAGGTGCCCGGCGTGCGCAGCGCCGCGGTGAACCTGGCCAGCGAGCGCGCGCATGTCGAGGTGATCGGCACGCCGGACCCCGCCGTGCTGATCCAGGCGATCGAGGCCGCCGGCTACAAGGCGAGCGCCGGCGACCAGCAGCGCCCCGAACAGGATGCCGCGCGACGCCTGCAGCGTGAACGCTGGGCGGTGATCGCCGCCCTGTTGCTGGCCGCACCGCTGGTGCTGCCGATGTTCGGCGAACTGTTCGGGCAGCACTGGATGCTGCCGGCGTGGATCCAGTTCCTGCTCGCCACTCCAGTGCAGTTCATCCTCGGCGCACGCTTCTACGTGGCCGGCTGGAAGGCGGTGCGTGCTGGTGCCGGCAACATGGACCTGCTGGTCGCCATCGGCACCAGCGCCGGTTATGGCCTGAGCCTCTATCAATGGTGGGCGACGCCGGCCGGGCAGATGCCGCACCTGTATTTCGAGGCCTCAGCGGTGGTGATCGCCCTGGTGCTGCTGGGCAAATACTTGGAAAGCCGCGCCAAGCGCCAGACCAGCGCCGCCATTCGTGCGCTCGAAGCCTTGCGCCCAGACCGCGCGACACGGGTAGTCGACGGCCGCGAGGAAGACGTCGCAATCGCCGCGCTGCGCCTGGACGACCTGGTGATGGTCAAGCCAGGCGAGCGTTTCCCGGTGGACGGTGAAGTGGTCGAGGGCGAAAGCCAGGCCGACGAAGCGCTGATCAGTGGCGAGAGCCTGCCAGTGAACAAGGCGCCAGGCGACCGCATCACCGGCGGCGCGATCAATGGCGAGGGCAGGCTGCTGGTGCGCACTACTGCGCTCGGTGGCGAGACCGTGCTGGCGCGGATCATCCGCCTGGTGGAAGACGCCCAGGCAGCCAAGGCGCCGATCCAGAAGCTGGTGGACAAGGTCAGCCAGGTGTTCGTCCCGGCGGTACTGGTGATCGCCGTATTCACCCTGATCGGCTGGCTGCTCACTGGCGCGCCGGTCGAGGTCGCGCTGATCAACGCCGTGGCCGTGCTGGTCATCGCCTGCCCCTGCGCCCTGGGTCTGGCCACGCCGGCGGCGATCATGGCCGGCACCGGCGTGGCGGCGCGCCACGGCATCCTGATCAAGGACGCGGAGGCGCTGGAAGTCGCCCATGCGGTCACGGCCGTGGCCTTCGACAAGACCGGCACGCTCACCTCGGGCAAGCCGCAGATCATCCACCTGCATGCCGTGGACGGCGACGAAGCGCGGATACTGCGCCTGGCCGGCGCCCTGCAGCGGGGCAGCGAACACCCGCTGGCGCGCGCCGTGCTGGAGCGCTGCGAAGCCGACGGCATCGCCGTGCCGGATGTACAGAAGAGCCAGGCCCTGAGCGGCCGCGGCATCGCCGGAACGCTGGATGGTCAGCAGCTGGCGCTGGGCAACCGGCGCATGCTCGAAGAGTATGGCCTGCAGCCGGGCGAGCTGCTGGAAACCGCCCAGCGCTGGGAAGCCGAGGGTCGCACCCTCTCCTGGCTGGTGGAGCATTCGCCCGAGCCGCGTATCCTCGGCCTGTTCGCTTTTGGTGACAGCCTCAAGGACGGCGCCGCAGCAGCGATTGCCGGGCTCGCGGCGCGGCATATCCGCAGCCACCTGATCACCGGCGACAACCGTGGCAGCGCGCGGGTGGTGGCCGAAGCGCTGCACATCGATGATGTGCATGCCGAGGTGCTGCCAGCGGACAAGGCCGCCACCGTGGCGGAGCTGAAGAAAGGCGGCGCCGTGGTGGCGATGGTCGGCGACGGCATCAACGATGCCCCGGCCCTGGCCGCAGCGGATGTCGGCATCGCCATGGGTGGCGGTACCGATGTGGCCATGCACGCCGCCGGCATCACCCTGATGCGCGGCGATCCACGGCTGGTTCCGGCGGCGCTGGACATCAGCCGGCGCACCTACCGCAAGATCCAGCAGAACCTGTTCTGGGCCTTCATCTACAACCTGGTGGGCATTCCGCTCGCCGCCTTCGGCTTTCTCAGCCCGGTGGTGGCTGGCGCGGCGATGGCCCTGTCGAGCGTCAGCGTGGTGAGCAACGCCCTGCTGCTGCGTTCCTGGAAGCCGGAAGAATGATCGGGAGCACACCATGAACATTGGTCAGGCAGCCAAGCACAGTGGCCTCACGGCGAAGATGATCCGCTACTACGAATCCATCGGCCTGCTCACGCCGGCCGGGCGTGGCGCCAATGGCTATCGCCACTACAACGAGCGCGACCTGCATCAGCTGGCCTTCATCCGCCGCGCCCGTGACCTGGGTTTCTCGCTGGAGGAGGTCGGCAAGCTGCTGGCGCTGTGGCAGGACCGTCAGCGCGCCAGCGCCGATGTGAAAGCCCTGGCCGGCGCGCACATCGACGAGCTGAACCGCAAGATCACTGAGCTGGTCGACCTGCGCGACACCCTGCAGGAGCTGGTCGACCACTGCCAGGGCGATGATCGCCCGGACTGCCCGATCCTGCAGGGCATCGAAAGCGGCTGCTGCAGCGCCCCGTCATCCCGTCCGTCCCCAATCACTGCACCTGGCAAAGGCTGATGCCAACGCGGGCCGCCCCGGCCCGCGCCCCCTGCTCCAGCATTCGCTGCGACCATTCCTCGATTTACATTCAAGTTCGTATGCTCGCGGCCGAAAGAGGGCCCGAAGACACCCGCGGGCCGCCGGCAAGGCACCCGCTCGTTTCGAACTATTCATCTGATTGGAATGACATGAACAACTGGTTTGCAAACATCGGCGTCAGCAGGAAGCTCGCACTGGGTTTCGGTGCCGTGCTGGTCTTGACCCTCATCCTCGCCTGGAACGGCTGGGGCAGCCTCGGCAGCGTCATCCAGCGCAGCGGCTGGATGACCGAAATCTCATTGCTGAACAAGACACTGACCGACCTGCGTATCGCCCGCCTGCAATTCATGCTGGCCAATGGTGACAACGAATCCACCGAGCGTCTGGACAAGAACCTGGGCATCTACCTCGCCCAGCAGACCAAGCTGCTGGAGACCTTCAAGAACCCGGTCAACGTCGCCCAGCTCAAGGAGCAGGCCGGCTACAACGCGCAGTATCAGCATTCGCTGAACGATATGCGCAAGGCCTATGCCCAGGCCAACGCCTCGCGGCAGATCATCGACCAGGCCGCCGGCCGTCTGAGCGAGCTGATGGCTGGCGTGAACCGTCAGGTGCTGCAGCTCTCGGACTATGACGAGGGCCGTTTCGCCCAATTCCAGGCGATCACCCAGATCGAAGACGACGTGCAGCGTGCGCAGTACCTGCTGCGCGTCTACATGAGCAGCCCGGGTGCCGAGGCGGCGAAGGCGATCTACGCCCAGCTCGACGCCGCGCAGGCCACCCTCGGCCGTCATGCCGGCGCTCTGGACGCCGACAGCGGCGCGGCGCTGCAGCAGATGCGCACGGTGCTCGGCGAGTACCGCAGCGCCATCGAGGCGCTGGAGAAGGCCACCCAGGCAATCGCCAAGGCGCGCCAGGAGATGACCGACCAGCAGAAGGAAATCGTCCGTATCAGCGACTCGCTCTACCAGTTCCAGCTCGACCAGCTCGACGTGGAAAGCGCCGCAGCACGCACGCGCCTGATCGTCAGCGCGCTGCTGGCCCTGGTGCTGGGCATGCTGGCCGCTTGGCTGATCACCCGGCAGATCATCCTGCCGCTGCGTGCGACCCTGGCTGACGTCGAGCGCATCGCCTCCGGCGACCTCAGCGCCACCGCACAGGTTCAGCGCCGCGACGAGCTGGGCGTGCTGCAGCGCGGGGCTCGACCCTGCGCGAGCTGATCGGCGGCATCCGCGATGGTGTCAGCCAGATCAGCGCCGCCGCCGAGGAGCTCTCGGCCGTCACCCAGCAGACCAGCGCCGGCGTGAACAGCCAGAAGGAAGAAACCGATCAGGTCGCCACCGCCATGCACGAAATGTCGGCGACCGTTCAGGAAGTCGCGCGCAATGCCGAACAGGCCGCGCTGGCAGCCACCGAGGCGGACGGCGAAGCCCGGGAAGGCGATCGCGTGGTCACCGAGGTGGTCACCCAGATCGAACGCATGGCCAACGCCGTGGTGCGCTCCACCGAGGCGATGAAGGCACTGCAGGAAGAGAGCGACAAAATCGGCAGTGTGATGAACGTGATTCGGGCGGTGGCCGAGCAGACCAACCTGCTGGCGCTCAACGCCGCCATCGAGGCTGCCCGTGCCGGCGAGGCCGGACGCGGATTCGCCGTGGTCGCCGACGAGGTCCGCGGCCTGGCTCAGCGTACGCAGAAGTCCACTGAGGAAATCGAAGGGCTGGTCGCCGCGCTACAGAACGGCACCCAGCAGGTTGCCTCGATCATGCACACCAGCCGCGACCTGACCGACAGCGGCGTCGAGCTGGCGCGCCGGGCCGGTGCATCACTGGGCAGCATCACCCGCACAGTGTCGAACATCCAGGCGATGAACCAGCAGATCGCAGCGGCCGCCGAGGAGCAGAGCGCAGTGGCCGAGGAAATCAGCCGCAGCGTGGTGAATGTGCGCGATGTGTCGGAACAGACCGCCGCCGCCAGCGAGGAAACCGCGGCGTCGAGCACCGAGCTGGCCCGTCTGGGCGGTCAATTGCAGTCGATGGTGAGCCGCTTCCGGCTCTGACGGAACCTCGCGAGGCAGGCCCTGCCTCGCGGGGTGGAAGGCTCAGCTGGCCTGGGATTGCAGGTAATTCTGCAGACCGATGCGGTCGATCAGGCCGAGCTGCTGCTCCAGCCAGTAGGCGTGGTCTTCCTCGGTGTCGTGCAGCTGCAGCGCCAGCATGTCGCGGGTCGGGTAGTCGCCGTGCTGTTCGGCCAGCGCGATGCCCTGGGCCAGCGCGGCGCGCACCTTGTACTCCAGCGCCAGGTCGTTGCGCAGCATGTCCGGCACGGTGTGCCCCGGATTGATCGGCTCCGGCGTCATGTCCGGGGTGCCTTCGAGAAAGAGGATGCGCTGCAACAGTGCATCGGCGTGCTGCGTCTCTTCTTCCATCTCGTGATTGATACGCTCGTAGAGCTTGCTGAAGCCCCAGTCGGCGTACATCCGCGAATGCAGGAAATACTGATCGCGCGCCGCCAGTTCGCCGCGCAACAGCTCCTTCAGATAGTCGATTACCGGTGCCTGGCCTTGCATTGCGTATTCCCCATGAGTGATGCGCCTTCAACAGCGGGCAAGCATCCCCGCTGAGTTCACGACGGTCAAGCGCTGCAGAGCCGCAGCCGCGCACCCTTGAGTGTGGCAGAGCCTCGGCAGAAGTCGACCGCCCGGTCACCTCACTTCTACGAACATCGCCAGCGAACTCCTGCGCAGACGCGGGGCTCTACTGTCAGTCCCAATGGGCGCCCGCACGCCCGCAACGCCGATCAGACAGGAGCCACGATGACGTCAACGCGAGCATTCCCAGCGTCCAAGGCCTGGTTGACGATCATCGTCTGTGCGCTGCCGCTGCTCGGTGGTTGCTCCTCGGAAGCCGAGCCGGCACCCGAGCCGCCACGGGTGGCCCTGGTCGAGCCGTTGCAGGCGGCCGAGCCGAAAGCCGAGGCGCTGCGCTTCTCCGGCGTGGTGCAGAGCGTGACCTCCACGCAATTGTCGTTCGAGGTGGCCGGGCGTATCGAGCGCATCCTGGTCGACGAAGGTACGCGGGTGCGCCGCGGGCAACCGCTGGCACAGCTGGATCGCACCGACTACCGCCTGCAGCTGCGCGAAGCCGAGGCGCGCCTGCGTCAACTGGAGGCGGATCTGGCACGCAAGCGCACCCTCCTCGCCGAAGGCATCCTCGCCCCCGCCGCAATCGAAGCGCTGCAAGCCAACACCGTGGCCGCACGGGTGGCGCGCGACAGCGCCCAGCGCGACCTCGATCACAGCACGCTGAACGCGCCGTTCGATGGCGTGGTGGCGCGCCGCCTGGCCGAGCCGGACATGGTCGTCGCGGTCGGCACGCCGGTATTCGAGATGCAGGACAACCGCCATATCGAAGTCAGCGTCGACCTGCCGGAAAGCGCAGCGCTGAGCATCCCGCTCGGGCCCGAGCTGCAGGCCGAGGCTGAACTGGTGATCGCCGATCTGCGTCTGCCGCTGCGCTACAAGGAGCACAGCACGCAGCCGCGTGAAGGCGCGCGCACCTACCGCCTGGTGCTGCAGGGCGAGCCGCCGGAGGATTACAACCTGCTGCCGGGCATGGCCATGCGCGTCAGCATCGAACGTCCGGCGCAGCCGCAAACGACCCATGACGCCTTTCGCCTGCCGTTGTCGGCGCTGCAGACCGGCAGCGACGGCCAGCATTTCATCTGGCAGGCGGACGATGGCCGCGCGCGGCGGCTGGCCGTGGACCTGCAGCAGGTTGAAGGCGATCAGGCACTGATCCGTGGCGAGGGCCTGCAGGCGCAGCTGCCGATCATCGTCGCTGGCGGCAGCAAGCTGCACGACGATCAACCGATCGAAGCGAAGGAGCGGAACTGAGCCGATGGATTTCGCCCGCTACGCCATCACCCGCCCGGTCAACATCTGGATTCTGATACTGATCTGCCTGCTCGGCGGCACCCTCGCCTTCTTCGAGATCGGCCGCCTGGAAGACCCGGAATTCACCATCAAGCAGGCTATCGTCAACGTGCAGTATCCCGGCGCCACGGCGCTGGAGGTCGAACAGCAGGTGACCGAGCCGCTGGAGAGCGCGATCCAGCAGATGTCGCAGATCAAGGAGCTCCGCTCGCGCTCGATGCCGGGCATCGCCGAGATTCGCGTGGAGATGCAGGACCGCTACGACGGCGATGCGCTGCCGCAGATCTGGGACGAGCTGCGCAACAAGATCAACGATGCCCAGGGCGACCTGCCACCGGGGATCGAACCGCCGCTGGTCAACGACGATTTCGGCGACGTCTACGGCATTTTCTATGCGCTGACCGGCGACGGCCTGACGCTCAAGGAGCTGCACGAGACGGCCAAGGATCTGCGCCGCACGCTGGTGGCCGCCGACGGCGTCGGCAAGGTCGAGATCGCTGGCGTGCAGGAAGAGCGCATCCTCGTGGAAGTCGACCAGGCGCAGCTGGCCGCGATGGGCATCGCCCCCGACGAGATCGCGGCGGCGCTGGCCGACACCGATGCCGCAGTGGATGCCGGCGGCGTGCATGCCGGCGAGTTCTTCGTGCGCCTGCGCCCGAGCGGCGCCTTCGATTCGCTCGACGAGCTACGCGCATTGCCGGTCGGCCAGGGCCCGCAGCGGGTCGAACTCGGCGCCATCGCCAAGCTGTCGCGCGACTATGCCGAGCGGCCGCGGCAGATCATCCGCCACAACGGCCAGGCGGCACTGACCCTGGGAGTCAGCGGCGTCTCGGGCGCGAACATCGTCGAGGTCGGCCACAGCGTCGAAGCGGCGTTGCAGGCCATCGAACACCGCATGCCACTGGGCGCCGAACTGCATCCGCTGTACGAGCAGCACCAGATCGTCGATGAGTCGGTGAACAGCTTCGCGCTCAACGTGTTCCTCTCGGTGGCCATCGTGGTCGGCGTGCTGTGCATCGCCATGGGACTGCGCGCCGGCGTCATCATCGGCGCGGTGCTGTTTCTCACCGTGCTCGGCACGCTGCTGGTGATGTGGCTGGCGGGCATCGAACTGGAGCGGATTTCCCTCGGCGCGCTGATCATCGCCATGGGCATGCTGGTGGACAACGCGGTGGTGGTCTGTGACGGCATGCTGGTACGCCAGCGCCAGGGCAAGAACATCCTCGAGGCCTCGCAGGAAACGCTGCAACAGACGCAGTGGCCGCTGCTCGGCGCCACCATCATCGGCATCCTCGCCTTCGCCGGCATCGGCCTGTCCCAGGACACCACCGGCGAATTCCTCTTCTCGCTGTTCTTCGTCATCGCCGTGTCGCTGCTGCTCAGCTGGCTGCTGGCGTTGCTGCTGGTGCCGCTGTTCGGTCATTACCTGCTGCGCAACGCCAAGACCGACGAGGACCCCGACGCCGCCTACGACGGCCCCTGGTACAACCGCTACCGCCGACTGGCCGGCGGAGTGCTGCATCGGCCCTGGCTGACGGTCGGCGTGCTAGTGGTGCTGACGGTGGTCAGCATGGTGCTGTTCACCCGCTTGCCGCAGAGCTTCTTCCCGCCGTCGAGCACGCCGCTGTTCTACGTCAATCTGTTCCTGCCACAGGGCACGCATATTCGCGAGACCGCAGAGACCGCCTCTGAAGTGGAGGCGTATTTGGCGGAGCTGGAGGGGGTAAGCGAGGTGTCCAGCTTCATCGGCGCCGGAGCCTCGCGCTTCATGCTGACCTATATGCCGGAGCAGCCGAATTCGTCGCTGATGCATTTTCTCGTGCGCACCGAGGATGCCGAGCTGATCGCCGGGCTGGTGAGGCAGATCAACCAGCAGCTGCCACAACGCTATCCCTCGGCCGACGTCTCGGCTGCGCAGTTCATGTTCGGCCCCAATGCCGAGGCCAAGCTGGAAGCGCGCATCAGCGGCCCGGACATCGAGGTGCTGCGGGCCATTTCCGCCGAGGGTCGCAAGCGCCTGCAGGCCGAAGGCAAGGTTTTCAACGTGCGCGACGACTGGCGCCAGCAGGTACTGGTGCTCCGCCCGCAACTGGCGCTGGATCGCCTCGCCGACGCCGGGCTGACGCGCCAGGCGGTGGCGCGCGCCCTGGCCGCCGGTAGCGAGGGCCAGCGGGTCAGCCTACTGCGCGAGCGCGACGAGCTGATCCCGGTATTGCTGCGTGCCGCGCCGGAGGACCGTGTCGGCAGCGACGACCTGCTGCAACGGCTGATCTGGAGCCCCGCCGGCACCGGCTACGTGCCGCTGGCACAGGTCGCCGACGGCATCGAGCCGATCAGCGAGGACAGCATCATCGTGCGCTACGACCGCGAGCGCACCATCTCCATTCGCGCCGAACCCCGCGATGGCGAGAACACCAACGAGGCACACCAGCGCATTCGCCCGCTGATCGAGGGCATCGAGCTGCCAGTCAACTACAGCCTGAAGTGGGGCGGCGATTACGAACAGTCTTCCGACGCCCAGCAGGCGCTGGCCAGCACGCTGGCGGTGCCCTACTTGGCGATGGTGCTGGTCACCGTGCTGCTGTTCGCCAGGGTGCGCCAGCCGCTGATGATCTGGCTGGTGGTACCCATGGCGATCTGCGGGGTGAGCTTCGGCCTGCTGCTCACCGGTCAGGCGTTCGGCTTCATGGCACTGCTCGGCCTGCTCAGCCTGACCGGCATGCTGATCAAGAACGCTGTGGTGCTGGTGGACGAGATCGACCGGCAGATCGACGACGAGGTGCCGCGCCTGACCGCCATCATCGAAGCCTCGGCGTCGCGCCTGCGACCGGTGATGATGGCCGCCGGCACCACCGTACTGGGCATGGTGCCGCTGCTGTTCGACCCGTTCTTCGCCAACATGGCGGTTACCATCATGGGCGGCCTGGGCTTCGCCACGTTGCTGACGCTGCTGGCGGTGCCGTGCCTGTACCTGCTGTTCATGAAAGTACGCCCGGAGGAAACCGCATGACTGCCAAGGCCCTGGCCGCCCCGCTGCTGCTCGCCCTGGCCCTGAGTGCCTGCTCCAGCGCACCGCAGCATGCCGATCCGCAACTGCCGGAAGGCTGGTTCAGTGCCGCCGGTGCGCACCCGGCCGATGCCGAGTCGCTGGCCGCCTGGTGGCGCCAGTTCGATGACCCGCAGCTCAGCGCGCTGGTCAGCCGCGCCATGCAGCAGAACCACGATGTACGCCTGGCCATGGCGCGCGTCACTGCAGCGCGAGCCCAGCTGCGCCAGTCGCGCGCCGGCCTGCTGCCGAGCTTCGATCTGCCTGGTTCGGCCAGCCGCCAGTGGAACGAGAACGATCAGGAAGCCGAACCCGACAGCCCGCTGGCCGACTTCATCCCCGACGACGACGTGATCAGCTTCGATACCTGGGAGCTGGCGCTGCAGGCGACCTGGGAGCTGGACCTGTTCGGCGCCACCCGTGCGCGGCGTGACAGTGCGGCCCAGCAACTGCGCTCAGCCGAAGCGCAAACGATCGCCGCACGGCTGGCCGTGGCCTCGAACACCGCCCAGGGCTATCTGCAACTGCGCGCGTTGCAGGGCCAGCGCGCGTTGCTGGTCGAAGGCATCGAAGTGGCGCGCGAACTGGAGCGTATCGCCGGGCTGCTGTTCCACGCCGGCGAAGTGACCCGGCTGGACGTGGAGGCCACCTCCGCCGAGCGCGCGTCGCTGGAAGCCGATCTGGACGAGCTGGACATTCATCTGGCCGAAGCGCAGCTGGCGCTGGACACCCTGCTCGCCGAGCCGCCGGGCAGCACCGCCGCGCGTCTCGCCGCCAGTGCGCCGGTACCACTGGCCGAGCAGCTCATCGCCCCCGGCCAGCCCATTGACCTGCTGCGCCGCCGTCCGGACCTGATCGCCGAAGCCGCACGGCTGGACGCCGCCGAGCTGCAATCGCTGGCCGCCCGTCGTGATCTGTTCCCCAAGCTGGCGGTGCAGGCCGCGGTTGGCCGCTCCGGCTTCGCCCTGGGCGACGCGGTATCCGGCGCCTCCAACTTCGCCAGGGTCGGCGCGACGTTCGGCCTGCCGTTGCTGGATTTTCCACGCCGCGGCGCCGCCATCGACCTCGCCGATGCCGAGGGCGAGACCGCCTACGTCGCCTTCGAGCAGGCGCTGGCCCGCGCGCTGGAGGAAGTCGAACGGGGCCTGACGAGGATGGCCGGTCAGCAGCGCAGGCACGCATCCCTCAGCCGCACCCGCGAGCACCGTGAACGGGCGCATCGGCTGGCGCAGCGCAGCTACGAGCTGGGTGAGGCAAACCTGAGCGAGGTGCTGGACGCCCAGCGCGGTGCGCTACAGGCCCGCCAGCGCGCACTGGAAGGCCGGACCGCGCTGGCGACGGCGCAGGTGGCGTTGTATGTGGCGTTGGGGGGTGGGTGGAAGGCGGCGTCCGCGGATACCGCGGACGCTGGGGAAAACTCTACAGAGCAATCGACGCACTGAAGACCTTAGCTGGCCGGAGTCTTTGAAGACTCCCGCTAGTCGGCAAAAACACAGAAGCAGCAGTCTCCGGGGTTCGCCAGAGACTGCCGATCAGCCTTTCATCCACGGCGGCTCCGGCGGCTCATCCTTCGGCGCATCGTCCGCACCGCGCAAGGCCTCACGGCGCTCCTGTTCGGCCAGCGTGGCCTTGATCTCCCGCATTACCGCATCGATATCCGCGGCATCTTCCGGCTCGGCAAATTCCCCGGTCAGCTCGGTCTCGGTGGTCAGCTTGCCCTGCTCGTACAGCGCCCACATCTCCTTGGCGTAACGGGTGAACTTGAGTTCCGGCGCGAACTGTCCGAAATAGGCCGACATGTTGCCAACATCGCGCTCGAGCATTTCGAACGCATGGTTGTTGCCGGCCGCATCCACCGCCTGCGGCAGGTCGATGATCACCGGGCCGTGCTCGTCGAGCAGCACGTTGAATTCCGACAGATCACCGTGCACCAGCCCCGCGCAGAGCATCTTGACCACCTCGTGGATCATGAACGCATGGAACTCGCGGGCGTCGTCCGGATGCAGGTCCACGTCGTTCAGTCGCGGTGCGGCATCGCCATCTTCGCCGGCAATCATCTCCATCAGCAGCACGCCGTCGAGAAAGTCGCAGGGTTTGGGAACGCGCACGCCGGCATCGGCCAAGCGGAACAGCGCCGCCACCTCAGCGTTCTGCCAGTTGTCTTCCTTCTCCTTGCGCCCGTGCTTGGAGCCCTTGGCCATCGCGCGCGCATCGCGACTACTGCGCACCTTGCGGCCTTCCTGGTATTTCACGGCCTGGCGGAAGCTGCGCTTGTTGGCTTCCTTGTAGACCTTGGCGCAGCGCAGCTCATCGCCACAGCGCACCACGTATACCGCTGCTTCCTTGCCGCTCATCAGCGGCCGCAGCACCTCGTCGATCAGGCCATCCTCGATCAGCGGTTCGAGTCGTTTAGGCGTTTTCATCAGCGGCTTGCAGGTCCTTCTCGGTCAGGGCGATGCTGCAGGTTACGGCAATCACGGGGCGGCTTCCATGCTCCCCATCGACTTTGAAAGCACGCTTTGGATTGGCGCACGTCCGGCCAGGACCGACAATCGCAGCATCAACCAGGGGAGTCGCGCCATGCTCGACCAGGACCGCTGCTGGCAAGCGCTATGCGAACGCGATGCCGCCTTCGATGGCCGCTTCGTGTTCGCCGTGCGCTCGACAGGTATTTTCTGCCGACCCAGCTGCCCGGCACGCCGGCCAGCTCGCGAGCGGACGGCGTTCTACACCGATCCAGCGGCAGCCCAGGCCGCCGGTTACCGGCCATGTCGCCGCTGTTCGCCCTGCGGCCCGAGCCCGAGCGAGCAGCTCGATGCACTGGTGATCGCCGCCTGCCGCCTGCTCGACGAAACCGAGACGCCGCCGCCGCTGCAGCAGCTGGCCGCGCGCATCGGGCTGTCGCCGGCCTACCTGTCACGGGCATTCAAGGCGCGCACCGGCATGACCCCGCGGGCGTGGTCGGCGGCGCGCCGCCGCGAACGTCTGGAAACCCACCTGACCGAGGCCGACTCGGTACTCGATGCCGCCCTCGCTGCCGGCTACTCCGGCACGCGGGCCCCTTACGCGGACGCCCAGGCACTGACGCCGGCCCAGCGCCGCCGCAAAGGTGCGGGCGAAACCCTGCGCTACGCCCTGGCGCCCTGCCCACTCGGCCAGCTGCTGGTCGCCAGCAGCGACAAAGGCATCTGCGCCCTGCTGTTCGGCGACGACCAGACAGCGCTGGAAGACGAGCTGCGCTCACGCTTTGCCGCGGCACAGTTGCAGCGCGACCAGGAAGGCCTGGGTGAGTGGCTGCAGGCAATCGTCAGCCAACTGGAAGAACCGCAGCGTGCCGCCCAGCTGCCGCTCGACCTGCGCGGCACGGCCTTTCAGCAGCGCGTCTGGCAGGCGTTGCAGCAGATTCCCGCCGGCGAGACGCGGCGCTACGGTGAGCTGGCGGCAACCCTCAGCAGCCACGCCCGTGCGGTGGCCCGCGCCTGCGCCAGCAACACCGTCGGCCTGCTGGTGCCCTGCCATCGCGTGGTCGGCAGTCATCAGGCGCTGACCGGCTATCGCTGGGGGCTGGAACGCAAGGCAGCGTTGCTCGAGCGCGAAGCACAAGGAGACTCGGGAGCCTGAGCGGATTTCGGCGGTCGGATACTTCAGTGCCGCCAACCGCAGGAAGCCCGCCATGACCGATCTGAAGCGTTACCGCATCCACTACTGCATCAACGGCGAACCCGCCTCGCTGCTGATCAGCTCGTTCGAAGTGCCCGGTCTGGAGCAGGCCGAACTGGAAATACTGCTGCATTACGTCCGCGAGCCGCGTGCGGCGGTCGACGCCCCCTGGGAAAACCCGATACGCCCCAGCGAAGACAGCCGGCTTGAAGAGCTGGGCGTCAGCGACATTCAGATCGAAGAGGAAAGCCACTGAAGGCCATGTAGCATTACGCGCCCGCCCACCGCCGACCGTACGGAGCCTGTCGTGCAGCTTATCGACACCCATACCCACCTCGATTTCGAGATGTTCGATGATGACAGGACCCAGGTCATCGCCCGCAGCGCGGCCGCTGGCGTCGAGCGCATCGTGGTACTCGGTGTGCACGAAGCGAATCTGGAGCGGGTCTGGCAGCTAGCCTGCGAGCAGCCAGCGGTTCATGCCGCGCTGGGCCTTCACCCGGTGTTCATCGCCGAGCACCGGGACGAGCACCTGGGCAAGCTGCGCGACTGGCTGGAGCAGCTACGCGGTGAGCCTAAACTCTGCGCCATCGGCGAGATCGGCCTGGACTATTACGTCGAGGACCCGGACATCGAGCGCCAGCACGAACTGCTCGAAGCGCAGCTGGCGCTGGCTGCGGAGTTCGAGCTGCCAGTACTGCTGCACGTACGCCGCGCCCACGCACCGATGATCGCCATGCTCAAACGCTACAAGCTGCAGCGCGCCGGCATCGTGCACGCCTTCAGTGGCAGCTGGGAGGAAGCTCAGGAATACCTGCGCCTCGGCTTCAGGCTCGGCCTCGGGGGTGCCGGTACTTGGCCACAGGCGCTGCGCATGCAGCGGGTGCTCAAGCAACTGCCGCTGGAGGCCATAGTGCTGGAAACCGACTCGCCTGATATCCCGCCGGCCGGCCATGCCGGCGAGCGCAACAGCCCGGAACTGCTGCCGGATATCTGCCGGATGCTGGCCGATCTGAAGGGTGTCAGCGCCGAAGAGCTGGCCGCAGCCAGCTATCGCAACAGCTGTGAACTGTTCGGCTGGCCGCAGCCCTGATCATCGCCTCGGTCAGACCCGGAACGCGCCGATCAGCTGCTGCAGGCGTCCCACCAGCTGGGACAGTTCGCGACTCGCCTGCTCGGTTTGCCCGGCGCCCTCGGCGGTGCGCTGGCCGGCCTCGTTGATCGCGACGATATTGCGATCGATATCGTGCGCCACGGCTGTCTGCTGCTCAGCCGCAGCGGCGATCTGCTGGTTCTGATCGACGATCAGCCCCACCGCGCCGAGGATGTTTTCCAGCGCCTGCTCGACCCGCCCCGACTGGCCTACGGTGTCTTCGGCCAGCGTATGGCTGGCATGCATGGTTTTCACCGCTGCGCCGACACCATTGTGCAGGCGAGCGATCATCTGCTCGATTTCCGCGGTGGACTTCTGCGTCCGCTGCGCCAGCCCACGCACCTCGTCTGCGACCACCGCGAAGCCACGGCCCTGCTCGCCCGCACGCGCGGCCTCGATGGCCGCATTGAGGGCCAGCAGGTTGGTCTGCTCGGCGATGGTCTTGATCACGTCCAGCACCTGGCTGATCGCCTTGCTGTCGTCGGCCAACTGGTTGATCACCTGCACCGACTGCTCTATCTCGCCGGCCAGCCGCTGGATACCGCCGACCTGCGCTACCACCAGCTCGCGCCCGCTGACGGTTTCCTCGTTGACGCTCTGTGCGCTGCCAACTGCGGCCTCGGCACTGCTGGCGACCTCCTGGGCGGTGGCGGACATCTCGTTCATCGCCGTGGCGACCTGCTCGATCTGCCCACGCTGCTCGGATACCGTCTGATTGCTCTCGCCGGAGACGCTTTCGACCCGCTGTGCCTGGCGTTCGACTTCGGCGACGGTCTGCCCGACTCGCTCGATCAGCTCGCGGATCTGCGCCACGGTGGTATTGAACACCTGGCCCAGCTCGCCAAGCTCATCGCGGCTCTGTACCTGATAGCGCACGGTCATGTCACCGGCGGCGACCTTGTCCATGATCCTGCCGAGACTGTGCAGCGAGGCGCGCGTCGAGGCGTAGAAGCCTGCGTACAGATACGCCACCAGGCACAGCACCACCGCCAGTGCCGAAAGCAGCAGGGTCATGAGCAGGCGCTTCTGCTCCAGCCGCTCGGCAAGCTCCACCTCGAGGAAACCGAGAATGGCGTCGTTCAGCTCGTAGGTCTTGGCCATCTGCGCGCTGATGCGCTCGTAGAACTGCTCCCAAGGCAGGTCCAGCGCCTCGGCCATGATCACCTCGTCCTGCAGAATTTCGCTGCTCGCCTGCAGGGACTCACGACTGGCGGTGGCGAAGGCGTCGAGCCGGGTACGCGCGGCCTGGCTTGCGCCCAGGGCATCCTGCAACTGTGCGGCGTACTGCGCCTGCTGCTTTTCCAGTTCCAGCACGAGGTTGTCCAGCGTATTGCTGGCATCGGAGTTCAGGTAGCCCTGGCCGAACGTGTAGGAGCCCACCGCGCGCCCCTCGCCGAGCGATGCGCTGATGGCCGGGGTTACCGTGGTCAGCAGCTCGGCCAACAGACGGACCTCACGCTCGAGATCCTGGCTGAGGCCAGACTGGCCGGCGACGAGCTTGATTATCACCTGCGACTGACCCAGCAGGGACTCGGCCATGGCTGCCTTGGACTGCAACGATTGCTCGGCCTGGGCGGCGTTCAGGCCGGTCACCAGCTCGTCGCGACGGGCATTGAATTCGGCCACCTGCTCGGGCGCATCGCCAACCGGCGCGAGCGCCTGCAGCTGCGCCGTAAGCTCGCTTTCGACGCGGTTCAGACGGGTCTTCAACGCCTCGACATTGCCGGTCTGGCCGATGATCGACTCGATATGCACGAGGTCTTTCCAGTCTTCCATGCTACGCCGCACCTGCAGGGTCGAGCCAAGCAGCTCGAGGCTTTGCAGCTCGTTACGGGTACCGACATACGCCCGGTACGAGTCGCGCACCAGGTAGTAGTTGCTCAGCAGCATGGGAACGAAAAACAGGACGCTGACCAGGCTGAACTTCATGCCGAAGCTCAGGCGGTTCATGAACGCGATCGCGGGATACAACAGGCTATTCACACGACGTCTCCCAATTTTATTGGTATTGGCTTGCACGCAGTTGCAGCGCGCAGCAGGGCTCGTCAGAGAGTGGCTTCTGCCCGGGTTATACGGGATATCGGTAAGCGTTTTTGTAACTTAAGGTAATGGCCAAATGATGGCTCTTCGACAGGTATCAACCAGACGCTCGGCGAGGCGTCTGGCCTGCGGGTTACAGCGATTCGGCGGTGCCCCCACATACAGAGGCGTTATGGACGTCCATTAGCGGCGCCGCTGGCCAAAAGCCTCAGGCGAGGATCGTCCAGACTGCGATCACCGCATACCAGAACACCCGTGTACGTACGAGCAATGCCGCGATCCCGTCGAGCCTCGCGATGCCCGCCTCGCCGTCGACCGCGGGCGGCAGATCGGCGGCCAACGGACCGGCATCGGCCAACAGCCGCCGAGCTGGCACATCCCAGCTCAGTAACTCGTGCAGCAGCGCACGGTTGACCGCGACGAAGTTGCCGACCAGCGCAAAACTGCCGAGCAACACCCGCACCGGCAACCAGTCGAAGGCATGCCGCAGCTGCTCAGCCCGCTCGCGCAATCCTTCGAGCTCAGTGTGCTCGGCGCACAGCGCCAGCAGCCGGTACGCCAGCGCCGCCATCGGCCCGAGCAGCAGGTACCAGAAGATCACCGCAAAAAAACCCTCGTAGCTCCGCCACAGCAGCCAGGACTGCACCGCTGCCAACAGGCTCGGCGGGTCCTGCGCCTGCAGGCCGGCGTCACGTTCGGCGGCCAGCGCCGCGGCTTCCTCATCTCCACGGCGCCAAGCGTCGCGGAACGCACCGAGTTCAGCCTTGGCATGGCCGCGGCCGAGGCTGTAGAGCAGCACCAGCAGATGCACCGGCAGGCTCAGCCACCCGTAGGCCAGCGGTTCCAGTGCCAGCAGAACCAGGCCGAGCAGCAGCACTGGGAGCAACACCAGCAACAGCAGCGCCAGCCAGGGCGTCTGTCGCAGACGCGGGTTGGCCTCCGCCTGGCGCAGGCGCGTCAGCCAGGGGCTGTCGTATTGCAGCCGCGGGCGCCAATCAGAGAACTTCTCCACCAGCAGCACGAGCAGGATCACCAGAAAACTCATCGTCCTTTCCTTTCGTCAGCAGGTAATGGAAGCCGCACGCAGCCGCTGCCAGTCGAATGCCGGGCCGGGATCGGTCTTGCGCCCCGGCGCGATATCGCTGTGGCCGCAAACCCGCCCGGGGGTAATCGCTGGAAACGCGCCCTGCAGTACCCGGCACAATCCGATCAGCGCCTGGTATTGCGCCTCACTGAAGGGTTGGTCGTCAGTCCCCTCCAGCTCGATGCCGATGGAGAAATCGTTGCAGCCCTCGCGACCGTCGAAGCAGGACACGCCGGCGTGCCAGGCACGATCCAGACAGGAGACGAACTGAGTGATCGCGCCATCACGCTCGATGAGAAAATGCGCCGACACCTGCAGCTCGGCGATCTCCTCGAAAAACGGGTGCTCATGGCATTGCAGACAATTCTGGAAGAACTGCTGAACCTTGCCGGTGCCGAACTGCCCCGGCGGCAGGCTGATGTTGTGGATCACCAGCAGGGAAATCTCGCCGGCCGGCCGCTGGTTGAAGTTCGGTGACGGGCAGTGGCGAACGCCCTGACACCAACCGGTAGCGCAATCCAGAATCATCGTAGGGTCCGAGCTGACAACAGGCCCGCAGGCTAGCGCCTGCGAGACGCCAGCTGCAAGCGTCGCCACGGTCGCGGGCAATCCCGGTTACAACTGCTTTAACTACTCGGCCGCTCCAGACAAGCGCCGCGCGGCGGCCTTTTCTTCCCGCCGCGATGCCAGCCGGTCGGCCAGCCGGGTCGGCTCCGGCAGGCGATAGCGCGTGACATAACGCATCACCAGCTGCGGTGCGGTGACGATGCTGACCCGGTTACCCGGGGAAATGATCAGCGGCCGCACCTTGTCCTTGCTGCGCAGCACGCAGCCGATCACTTCGCCGGTCTTCTTGTCGCGCAACTCGACCTGTGCACCACGCGCCAGATCCAGCTCGTCGTGCGCCCCGGTGAGCAGCTTCTTTGCCACGCCGATGGTGGGCAGGCCGGTCACCACGCCCAGGTGAGCAGCAATGCCCAGGCGGCGCGGGTGGGCGATGCCGTGGCCGTCGGAAAAGATCAGGTCGGGAACGGCCGGCAGTTCGCCGAGCGCCTGCAGCACCGCGGGTAGCTCACGGAACGAAAGCAGGCCCGGAATGTAGGGCATGTTCGTCGGAATTCGCGCCAGGCTGCTGCCGACCAGCTCCAGGGTATCGGCATCCAGCAGCACTGCCGCGGCGCGGGTGATAGTGCCACCATCCTCGAAACCGACATCCACCCCGGCGATCAATCGCAACGGTGGGAAGTCATCCTGCAAGCTCACCTGCGCCGCCAGGCTCTGCTGCATCGCACGCGCTGCGGCCGGGCTGCCGTCCCAATCGCCAAAAGGGGCTGTCGGATACTGACTGCTTTCACTCATCTCTTCGCTCCTGTGCATCAGCCGTTCGACGCCGGGTCGCCGTGACGGTTCAGCCGCATCGCTTCAGGGAAGGCTGGACAGATGCACTCAAAAATAGGACGCTCCAGCCGCCACACGGCAGATTTACCCTGTTACTCACCACAATAATTAGAATCGCATGCCCAATCTCGCCTCGATCCAGCGCGTCAGCATACTTGCCACCGAAGGGGTGTTCGCCTCGACACTCACCCAGGCCAAGGATTTCTTCCACATGGCCAGCCTGCGCTATGGCAAACAGCTCGGCCTTGACCTCACCCCTGCTTTCGAAACCCGTCTGGTCAGCCCGGACGGCAAGGCGGTGAATACCTTCAGCGGTATCGCCATCGCCGTGGATAGTCCGCTGGACGACGCCGACATGGTGATCCTGCCGGCCTTCTGGGGAGATTTCGATGCGCTCTGCGCGCAGCATCCGCGTGTGATGCCCTGGTTGCGCGAGCGTCACGCAGCAGGCAGCGTCATCTGTGGCGAAGCCACCGGGGTGTTCTGGATGGCCCAGGCGGGCCTGCTGGAAGGCCGCGAGGCGACCACCCACTGGCGCTTTGCCAATGACTTCGTCGAGCGCTTCCCCGGTGTGGCTTTCAGCGCCGACAAGCACCTCACCGACAGCGACAACCTCTACTGCGCAGGCGGCACGACCTCGGCCTGCGACCTGTACATGTATCTGGTCGAGCGCTTCTGCGGCGCACACGTGGCCCAAGGCATGGCGCGTGACGTGCTTTACGAGCTACAACGCAGTTACAGCCCAGGGCGCTTGGGTTTCGGCGGGCAGAAGCTGCATCTGGATACGCGGGTTTTGCAGATACAGGAATGGCTGGAAGCCAACTTCGCCGAAAAGTTTCGCTTCGAGGACGTGGCGCGGCAGCATGGCATGAGCATTCGCAACTTCATGCGCCGCTTCCAGGCAGCCACCGGCGACAAGCCGCTGCACTATCTGCAACGCCTGCGGATCGAGACGGCGAAGAGCCTGCTCGCCACCACCGGCAAGAGCATCAAGACGATCAGCTACGAAGTGGGCTACGACGATGCGAGCTTCTTCGCCCGCCTTTTCCGCCAGCACACCGAGCTGTCACCCAATCACTACCGGCAGAAGTACCGACCGGAAGCCCAGGGGTGATCGCTGGCGGCCGGCGGTCGCTGCGCGCCGAAGCGAGGAGGACCGCCGCGGCGACAGCGCCGGGGCGTATCAGGGCTTGTGCGGACGCGACAGGTACTCGTGGGACTGCATCTCCAGCAGCCGGCTCAGGGTGCGCTGGAATTCGAACTCCAGACGCCCACCGGTATACAGGTCCTTGAGCTCCACCTCGGCGGAGATGATGAGCTTGACGTTGCGGTCGTAGAACTCGTCGACCAGGTTGATGAAACGCCGCGCCATGTCGTCCTTGGTGACGCTCATCTGCTCGACGTTGGCCAGCAGGATGGCGCCGAAGATCTTGCCCAGTTCGATGTAGTCGTTCTGGCTGCGCGGGCCGTCGCAGAGCTCGCGGAACTCGAACCAAGCCACGTCGTTGCCGGTCTTCACCGCGAGGATTTCACGGTTCTCGATCATCAGCGCGTCGTTGTTCACGACCCGGCAGTTCTCCGGCAGCAGGCTCTTGAAGCTGCGCTCCAGGCTCTGTTCGGCCTCGGCGTCGAGGGGGAAGTGGAACAGTTCGGCCTGCTCCAGCGCTCGCAGGCGATAGTCGATGCCGCTGTCGACGTTGACGATCTCGGTGTGCTTCTTCAGCAGGTCGATCGCCGGCAGGAAGCGGGCACGCTGCAGGCCGTCCTTGTACAGGCCGTCGGGCACGATGTTGGACGTCGCCACCAGGCTCACGCCGTTCTTGAACAGCTCGTCGAGCAGCGTGGCGAGGATCATCGCATCGGTGATATCAGAGACGAAGAATTCGTCGAAGCAGATCACCCGGGCCTCGTCGGCGAAGCGCTTGCCGATGATGGTCAGCGGGTTCTTCTCGCCCTTGAGGGTTTTCATTTCCTCGTGCACGCGCTTCATGAAGCGGTGGAAGTGCGTGCGCATCTTCTGCTCGAAGGGCAGCGCGTCGAAGAAGGTATCCACCAGGTAGGTCTTGCCGCGGCCGACGCCGCCCCAGAAGTAGATGCCCTTGATCGGACCCTGCTGCTTCTTGCCGAACAGCTTGCCGAGCAGGCCGCTCTTGCTGCGATCGTCGGCGACCAGGTCGTCGTACAGACGCTGCAGGTGACGCACCGCGTTTTCCTGGGCGGCATCGTGGAAGAAGTCAGGACGTTTCAGGTCGGCCTGATAGCGCTCAAGAGGAGTCATGGCGGAGTCTGGGTAGTGAAACGGGGCCGACACTTTAGCGGCGCCCTCGGTGGTTGGCAATTTACTCAGGTCGTTCAAGCGTCAGCCCTCCTGGGACACCCGTACTTGGAAATCACCGCGTCGCCGAGCGCACCCATCGGCTGCGCCCGGCCAGCCAGCAGCGTTACTCGACAAGCGTGGCCAGCGCCTCGCGCACCCGCAACATGGCGGCGTCGAGCGCTTCGGCGCTCTCGTAGTGCGGGCTGTCGGCGATGCATTCGTCGTCCAGCCACAGGGTGAATTGATCGCCTTCGTCCTCGCGAAGTTCCAGCGCGTCTGGCCCGCCGGCAATCAACCGCTGGGTCAGGCTGCCGATCGCCTTCGGGTTGCTCAACGGACGGGACAGCAGCAGCTCCTCGCCGTCGGGCGCGAAGAAACGAAAGCGGAACGCGCCGTCGGCGTCGCGGAAGCTGGCGAAGCGCGCCACCTTGCTGGACTTCTTCTTGGCTGGCGCTGCACTTTTAACTTCGCTGCGGAAGTTGCGCAGGCCCACCGCCTCGCGCAGCTCACCAAGGAACGGCGTGGCGATTCGGCGCGCCTTGGCCGCGCCCGCCTGGAGAATGTCCTCCAGCTCGGCGGGCTTGGTGATCAGCTGGTGATACAGCTCGCGCGCCTCGCCCAGCTCGTTGTCGAGCAGCTCGAACAGGCGCTGCTTGGCATCGCCCCAGGCCAGCCCGTCGAGCAGCTCCTGGCGGAACGCATCCTGCTGCTGCGCGGTAGCGAACGCCTGGTAGAGGGTGAACAGGTGCGAGCTGTCGGGGTCCTTCGGCTCGCCCGGCAGGCGCGAGTCGGTGACGATGCGTGCGATCGCGCCCTTGAGCTCCTTGGCGCTGCCGAACAGCGGAATGGTGTTGTCGTAGCTCTTCGACATCTTGCGTCCGTCAAGGCCGGGCAGCGTGGCGACGCCTTCCTCGATCACCGCTTCCGGCAGGGTGAAGAACTCACGACCGTGACCGAACAGATGATTGAAGCGCTGAGCGATATCGCGGGCCATTTCCACATGCTGGATCTGGTCGCGGCCAACCGGCACCTTGTGCGCGTTGAACATCAGGATGTCCGCCGCCATAAGCACCGGGTAGCTGTAGAGCCCCATGGTCACGCCGGCATCCGGGTCCTCGCCGTTCTCGACGTTCTTGTCCACCGAGGCCTTGTAGGCGTGGGCGCGATTGAGCAACCCCTTGGCGGTGACGCAGGTGAGCAGCCAGGTCAGCTCGGGGATTTCCGGAACGTCGGACTGACGATAGAAGGTCACGCGTTCGGCATCGAGGCCGCATGCCAACCAGGTCGCGGCAATCTCCAGGCGCGAGCGCTGGATACGCAGCGGGTCATCGCACTTGATCAGCGCGTGGTAGTCGGCCAGGAAATAAAAGGAATCGGCGGCCGCGTCGCGGCTGGCCAGGATGGCCGGGCGGATCGCGCCGGCGTAGTTGCCCAGGTGCGGCGTGCCGGTGGTGGTGATACCGGTCAGGATGCGGGTAGTCATGCAGTCATTCTCGATCGTTGAGCGCGGCGGAGAGAAGCAGGTTCGGGCATCAAAGCCGCGGGGCGACCAGCTCCTTCAATTCCACCAGCTTGCCATGAAAAAAGTGGCCGCATTCTGCCACTTTCAGCCGCTCATGGGGGTGCTGCAGCTGCGCGGAAAAGGTGTACACGGACTCGGCATCGATGACCTCGTCCTGCTCCGGCTGGATGATCGTCAGCTGGCAATCGTCAGCCAACGACAGCTCGACGAGGCGCGACACTGCCGGCGCCACCATCATCAGCCGCTGTACCGCCACGCCCTCCGCGTTCAAACGGTGGGCCAGCTTGCCGGCGACGAACCCGCCGAAGGAGAACCCCAGCAGCGTCAGCGGCAGCTCCGGATTCTGCTCGCGCAGCCAACGCAGCGCAGCCTCGGCGTCATCCACCTCGCCCTCGACCATGTCATGCGCGCCGGCGCTGCCGCCGACACCGCGATAATTGAAGCGCAGCGTGCTGTAGCCGGCGTCGCGAGCGGTGCGCTGCAGGGTCGAGACCACCTTGTTCAGCATGGTGCCGCCCTTGACCGGGTTCGGGTGGCAGATCAGCGCCAGCCCCACTGGCTGAGGCTGGTCGAAGTAAAGCGCCTCAAGCGCCCCGCAAGGGCCGTCGAGAGTGAGGGGGGTTTCGCGTTTCAACAAAGCAGGAACTCCGTGACCTTGGGACGAGTCGACTCGTCTTGCTAACTAGCTGCCAATAACCGCCGCCTCGCGTCGCGGTATACAGAGCAGGTACGAGACGTTAACGTAAGCACAGCCGTTTATATAGAGGAAGGACTCGTGGAACAGACCCTCGCGACCTGGTTGCTCCCGATCGTCGGCCTGATCGCCGGCATCGCCATCGGTTATCTGGTGGCACGCAGCAGCGCACCAAACCGCACACAGCGTCAGGTCGATGACCTGCAAGAGCGTTTCGACACTTATCAGAGTGAGGTGGTTACCCACTTCAACACCACCGCCAGCCTGCTGCGCAAGCTGACCAACAACTATCAGGACATTCAGGATCACCTGTCCGACGGCGCCAGCCGCCTCGCACTCGACGAACAGACCCGTCAACGCCTGATGGCCGCACTGCACAGCGAAGAGAACCACGGCACTCGTGAGCGTCTCTCGTCGCCGGCCTTCACCGAGCCGCCGAAGGACTATGCGCCCAAGGGCGACGACACCCCCGGCACCCTGCACGAGAATTTCGGCCTGAAAAGCCGTCACTGACCGATCCGCCTGGCGCAGCCGCTGCGCCAGGCACCGCAACCTCGCCCCGCCCTTACTGCCGCAAGCGCATCGACAGATCCACCGCCCGCACATGCTTGGTCAGCGCGCCGATGGAGATGTAGTCCACCCCCGTTTCCGCCACGCTGCGCAGCGTTTCATCGCTGATACCGCCCGACGCTTCGAGCTTGGCCCGCCCGCCATTGATGGCCACCGCGGTGCGCATGTCATCCAGACTGAGCTCGTCCAGCATGACGATATCGGCACCTGCTAGTAGCGCCTGTTCGAGCTCGTCCAGACTCTCCACCTCGATCTCCACCGGCTTGCCCGGCGCGATGCGATGTGCAGCAGCAACCGCCTCGGCGATGCCACCGCAAGCGGCGATGTGGTTTTCCTTGATCAGGAAGGCGTCGTACAAACCGATGCGGTGGTTGTGGCATCCACCGCAGGTAACGGCATACTTCTGCGCCAGGCGCAGCCCGGGTATGGTCTTGCGCGTATCGAGCAAACGCACGCCGGTCCCGTCTACCATGTCCGCGTAGTGACGACAGCGAGTCGCCACACCCGACAGCAGTTGCAGAAAATTCAGCGCACTGCGCTCGCCGGTGAGCAGCGCCCGCGCCGGCCCCTCAAGATGGAACAGCACCCGGTCAGCCCCGACACGGTCACCATCGGCAACCTGCCAGTGAACCGCAACGCGTGGGTCGACTTGGCGGAATACGGCGTCTACCCATGCCGTTCCACTGATCACTGCCTCCTCGCGAGTGATGACCGACGCATGCGCCAGCCGCTCGACTGGAATCAACTGCGCGGTGATGTCGCCACTACCGACGTCCTCGGCGAGCGCGCGACGAACGTTGGCATCGATTTCTGCAGATAGATCGGCAAGTGTAAGATTCGGCATGGCTGACTCCTGAAGATTGCGCGGAGTATAAAGGCTGATCGCTCGCTAACGCAGCGCCAACCTGCGCATCCGGGACGGGTATTCGAGAGGCTTTTTTTACCTCCCGGCGGAAAACCTGCGAGTATCTGTGAGCCAAGTCATGTCCAATGAAAAACCGGCCTTGGCATCGCAATCCGATGCTTATAATGCCCTTCAAGAATATTGACGCCACCGAAATGGCGACGCCTTGCTGACGAGGTGTCGTTGTAAAATCAGACCGCTCGGCTATGCTGCGCTGGATCCGGTTCGACAGAAGAAACCCGCACTAGATTGCGGGCTCGCCCGGAACCTTCCGCCTTGCCCTGCCGATTTGGTTACCCTTACAAGACGCTGTTTGAAGCTGGCGTTGTGACCGCCGTTAAGCAGGCGACCGCAGGAGAGTCTCGATGCGAACCGATGCGAAAGTGGTGCACCTGAACAAGGCAGCCCCTGAGCACAAGCCTTCTTCACCAGCAGGCCGCCTGCCTGTGGCGCTCATCAGCGTGCGCGACAAGGCCGCCCAACAGCTGCGTCAGGCCTTGCAGTCGCTGTTCGACAACGCCGATGACTCGCTCTTCGAGATCGCCGATCGTGCGAGCAGCAACGTCGAACAGAACGCGTTTTTCGAAGCCATGCGTGATTTGCGCATGAAGCGCCGCAACATCGAACGCGGGTTTCTGCAACAGCTGTTCGAAGCATTCGCCAAGCTCAATCAGTATGAGATCGGCAAGCCGCCGGTGCTGGACAATGTGTCGTTCGACAGTCTTTCACTTGTGCAGAACGATGAGCTGGAAGAGTCGGTAGCCGTCGACACCATGGTCGCGAAAGTCATGAGTCGTGCGGCTCAACCGCTGGGGCACCTGACCACTCGTTTCAATGCGCTGATCAGCAAGAAGCTCGATGACAAGAGCAACCCGCTCGGCCCACACGCACTCTGCGACTACTTCATCGAGGCCAGCAGCAGCCTTGGGGTAGAGATCAAGGTCAAGCTGATCATCTTCAAGCTCTTCGAAAAGTACGTGCTCGGGGATATCGACCAACTCTATGCCGAAGCCAACCAGACCCTGGTCGCTGCCGGCATCCTGCCAGAGCTGCACTCCGCCCCGCCCCGCCGCCAGCAGCGCCCCGGCGCGCCAGCCGGAAGCCATGCACCATCGGCACCACCTGGCCAGGCTGCACATGTCGACGAGGGACTGCAGGAAGCCGCATTCAGCGCACTGCACAGCCTGCTTTCAGAGCTCCGTGGCAGCAGCATGCTGCCGGCGCGCAACATCCCCAGCGATGCGATCCCGATCTCCAGTGGCGACCTCCTCCGCCTGCTGTCGCACATGCAGGCGCGCGCGCCGCAGACCGTCGACGAGTTCGATCTTCAGGAGCAGCTGGCCGGCCTGCTGAGCCGAGTCAGTACCAAGACCGGCAAGTCCCGCGTGGTCGGCGAGATAGACGACGACGTGATCAACCTCGTCTCCATGCTGTTCGAATTCATACTCGATGACCGCACCCTGCCCGATTCGCTAAAGGCCCTGATCGGTCGTCTGCAGATCCCGCTTCTCAAGGTCGCGGTATTGGACAAGACCTTCTTCAGTCGCGGCAGCCATCCGGCACGCCGCCTGCTTAACGAGATTGCCTCGGCAGCGATGGGCTGGGGCGATCAGGATGAAGCGCAGCGGGACAGTCTCTACCAGAAGATCGAGCAGATCGTGGCTCGACTGCTCAACGACTTCACTGACGATCCGGCCATTTTCTCCGAGCTGCTGGCCGACTTCCTTGCCTTCATCGGCGATGAGCGCCGCCGTAGCGAGCTGCTCGAGCAACGCACCCGCGATGCCGAGGAAGGCCGCGCCAAGGCCGAGATCGCCCGACAGGAAGTTGAGCGCGCCCTGAACCAGCGCTTGCTCGGCAAGACGCTTCCGGAAGTCGTGGTGCGGCTACTGCAGGAAGCCTGGAGCAAGGTTCTGCTGCTTACCTGTCTGAAACACGGCACCCAGTCCGAAGAGTGGCAGGCCGCCCTGGACACGATGGACGATCTGGTGTGGAGCGTTACCCCTCACGAAGACGAAGAATCGCGCGCACGCCTGCTGGAGCTGGTCCCGAGCCTGCTTAAAGCGCTCCGCGACGGACTGGTCAGCGCCGCCTTCGACCCTTTTTCCACCGGCGACTTCTTTACCCAGCTCGAAGCGCTCCATGTCCAGACCCTGCAGCGCTTCCAGCAACCGCAGAGCGCCCCCAGCGAGGCGCCAGCGGACGACAGCACTTCAGCGGAGTCGGCGGCCACTCCGATAGCAACCACACCGGCAATGGTCGAAGTGGTCGACGAGATCGTCCTGCTTGCACCTGGCGAGAGCCGCGAGCAGGAACCGGAAATCAGCCTGCCGGATAACGATGTCGCGCTGGTCCAGGTCGACAATCTGCGCGTCGGCAGCTGGGTGGAGTTCCAGGAAGACGAAGAACACAAGCTGCGCTGCAAGCTGGCAGCGGTGATCAAGCCCACCGGCAAGTACATCTTCGTTAATCGCACCGGCATGAAAGTCCTGGAAAAGACCCGCATGGGCCTGGCGACCGAATTCCAGCGCGGCGCCATTCGGCTACTCAACGACACCCTGCTGTTCGACCGCGCGCTGGAGTCGGTCATCGGCAACCTGCGCAAGCTGAAGAACACCTGACCACCCCCAAGGGCGTGCCGCCCGGCATGCCCGCCAGCCCTCCGCGCGGCAAAGCGCCGCACTTCGCGCTTGGCTTTTGACCCTGCACAGCTAGAATGCCTGCATTCCATTCGAGGTGCCCATGCCCAGCCGCCTGAAGCCCGAAGATCAGCAGCGCGTCGATGAATACCTCCGCGCCCCGCAACACCAGGTCGAGCGCCAGCCGTTTCGCCCCTGGCTTCTTCTGCTTGTGGTACTGGTCGTGGTGATCGGGCTCGGGTTATTGAGCCGCCTCTTGAGCCGCCTTGTGCTTTGAGCTCCGCTCGCCAGGCCGCCCCGCCGTTTCCCTTGCAGCTATGAGTCACTCCCATGTCACATCGAGTCGTAATCGTCGGCGGTGGCGCCGGCGGTCTGGAGCTTGCTACCCGCCTGGGTAGAACCCTGGGCAAGCGTGGCAAAGCCCGCATCACCCTGGTCGACGCCAACCTCACACACATCTGGAAGCCGCTGCTGCACGAAGTCGCCGCCGGCTCCTTGAACTCGTCCGCTGACGAACTCAACTACGTCGCTCAGGCCAAATGGAATCACTTCGAGTTCCAGATGGGCCGCATGGCAGGCCTGGATCGCGCGAGCAAATGCATTCGACTGGAAGCGACGCGCGACGAGTTTGGCGTGGAACTGGTCCCGTCACGCGCACTGAACTACGACACGCTGGTGATTGCCGTCGGCAGCACGACCAACGACTTCGGCACCTCGGGGGCTTCCGAGCACTGCATCTTCCTTGATACGCGCGAGCAGGCCGAGCGCTTCCACCGGCAACTGCTGAGCCATTACATGAAGGCGCATGCAGGCGAGGGAGCCTCGAGCAACATCAGCATGGCCATCGTCGGAGCCGGCGCCACCGGCGTGGAACTGGCTGCAGAACTGCTGCACGCCGCCAAGGAGCTGGCGGCCTACGGCCTCGATGGCATCAAGCCGGAGGATGTAAACATCACCCTCATCGAGGCCGGCCCGAAAGTCCTGCCGGCACTGCCTGAGCGCATCAGCCAGCCGGTGCACCAGACACTGCTGGACCTGGGTGTCACGGTGCTCACAGGCGCCGCCGTCAGCGAAGTCACCGCCGAGGGCCTGCACACCAAGCAGGGCGAGTTCGTCCAGGCCAGCCTCAAGGTGTGGGCCGCCGGGATCAAGGCACCCGCCTTCCTTCACGAACTGGATGGCCTGGAAACCAACCGCATTAACCAGCTGGTCGTCCACCCGACACTGCAGAGCACGCGCGACGAGAACATCTTCGCGTTCGGCGACTGCGCCGCCTGCCCACAGCCGGACAGCGACCGCAATGTCCCCCCCCGTGCACAGGCAGCCCACCAGCAGGCCTCGATGCTGGCCCGCTCGATCCACAACCGACTGGAAGGCAAGCCGCTGCCGACCTATCGCTACAAGGACTACGGCTCACTGATTTCGCTATCAAGCTTCTCGGCAGTAGGCAATCTGATGGGTAACCTGACCGGCAACGTGATGCTCGAAGGCTGGCTGGCACGAATGTTTTATATCTCGCTCTACCGCATGCACCAGATCGCGCTGTATGGCATCGCTCGCACGCTGCTGATGATGCTTGGCGACAAGCTCAGCCGCACGACGGAGCCGCGCCTGAAGCTTCATTGACGCAGACAAGGCGCACCCCCGGGTGCGCCTTGAATGTGCCGAGAAGAAATCGCAGGCAATAAAAAAGCTGGATGTCCGCGAGGACATCCAGCTTTTCATGCTTCCTGAGAAGCCCGTATGGTGGGTCGTGTAGGATTCGAACCTACGACCAATTGGTTAAAAGCCAACTGCTCTACCAACTGAGCTAACGACCCAAAAATGGTCGGGGTAGGGGGATTCGAACTCCCGACATCCTGCTCCCAAAGCAGGCGCGCTACCGGACTGCGCTATACCCCGATTGGAATTTGGCTCCGCGACCAGGACTCGAACCTGGGACCCAATGATTAACAGTCATTTGCTCTACCGACTGAGCTATCGCGGAACAACTTCAATTCCAGCTCTTCAGCGTTACGTTACCGCCTCAGAGGCGCGCCATTTTACGGTTCCCGGCTCGCCTGTCAACCCCAAAAATGCGATTCCTGACAACACTTTGCGTTCACCCGGCGGCACCCGCGAAAACGCTGCTCCAACACGGCTACCTGCGAGGTGTGCTGCACCCCGCAGGTAACCACCCGACTCAATCGAAGACGATCTGCTCGCCCTCTACCCGCGCCTTGACGCTGCTACCCGGCGCGAACTGACCGGAGAGGATCTGCTGCGCCAGCGGATTCTCGATCCAGCGCTGGATCGCCCGCTTGAGCGGCCGCGCTCCGTAGACCGGGTCGTAACCGATGGCGATCAGCTTGTCCATCGCCTCCTGACTGAGCTCCAGGCTCAGTTCGCGTTCGGCCAGACGCTTGCGCAGGCGCCCGAGCTGGATGTCGGCGATACCGGCGATCTGCTCGCGACCCAACGGATCGAACACCACCACCTCGTCGATACGGTTGATGAACTCCGGTCGGAAGTGATGCGCCACCGCATCCATCACCGCAGCCCGCTGCGCATCGGGATCACCAACCAGCTCCTGGATCTGCGCAGAGCCCAGGTTGGAGGTCATCACGATCACCGTGTTCTTGAAGTCCACCGTCCGCCCATGACTGTCGGTCAGGCGGCCGTCTTCGAGCACCTGCAGCAACACATTGAAGACGTCTGGATGGGCCTTCTCTACCTCGTCCATCAACACCACCGAATACGGTTTGCGACGCACCGCTTCGGTCAGGTAACCGCCTTCTTCGTAACCGACGTAGCCCGGCGGCGCACCGATCAGGCGCGCAACGGAGTGCTTCTCCATGAACTCGGACATGTCGATGCGGATCATCGCCTCCTCGGTATCGAAGAGGAACTCGGCCAGCGCCTTGCAAAGCTCGGTCTTGCCCACCCCGGTCGGGCCGAGAAAGAGGAACGAGCCGCTCGGACGATTCGGGTCGGCCAGACCGGCGCGCGAGCGGCGCACGGCATTGGATACGGCCACCACGGCTTCGTGCTGACCGATGACGCGAGTGTGCAGCATGTCCTCCATGCGCAGCAGCTTGTCGCGCTCGCCTTCGAGCATCTTGGAGACCGGAATACCCGTCCACTTGGAAACCACCTCGGCGATCTCCTCATCGGTCACCTTGTTACGCAGCAGCTGGTTTTCTTTCTTGCCATGCTGATCGACCATCTCCAGGCTGCGCTCGAGGTCCGGAATGATGCCGTACTGCAGTTCGGCCATGCGCGCCAGATCACCCTTGCGCCGCGCTGCTTCGAGCTCAGCCTTGGCTTGTTCGATCTTCTGCTGGATCTGCGCCGAACCCTGCACCTCGGCTTTCTCCGACTTCCAGATTTCTTCCAGATCGGCGTATTCGCGCTCCAGCTTGGCGATGTCGTCTTCCAGCTTGGCCAGGCGCTTCTTGGTGGCCTCGTCGTCTTCCTTCTTCAGCGCCTCACGCTCGATCTTCAGCTGGATCAAGCGGCGATCCAGGCGATCGAGCTCTTCGGGCTTGGAGTCGATCTCCATGCGGATACGGCTGGCGGCCTCGTCGATCAGGTCGATGGCCTTGTCCGGCAGCTGGCGATCGGTGATATAGCGGTGGCTGAGCTTGGCCGCAGCGATGATGGCGCCATCGGTGATGGTCACGCCATGGTGCACTTCGTAGCGCTCCTTGAGGCCACGAAGAATGGCGATGGTGTCTTCCTCGCTTGGTTCGTCGACCAGCACTTTCTGGAAGCGACGCTCCAGGGCGGCATCCTTCTCTATGTACTGGCGGTATTCATCGAGAGTAGTGGCACCTACGCAGTGCAGCTCGCCGCGCGCCAGGGCAGGCTTGAGCATGTTGCCGGCATCCATAGCACCTTCCGCCTTGCCCGCGCCGACCATCGTATGCAGCTCGTCGATGAACAGGATGACGCGACCCTCCTGCTTGGACAGCTCGTTGAGCACCGCCTTGAGGCGCTCCTCGAACTCGCCGCGGAACTTGGCCCCGGCAATCAGCGAGCCCATGTCCAAGGCCAGCAAGCGCTTGTCCTTGAGCCCGTCCGGGACTTCACCGTTGACGATGCGCTGGGCCAGCCCCTCGACGATGGCGGTCTTGCCCACGCCCGGCTCACCGATCAGTACCGGGTTGTTCTTGGTCCGCCGCTGCAGCACCTGGATGGTGCGGCGGATCTCGTCGTCACGACCGATCACCGGGTCGAGCTTGCCGTCCTCGGCGCGCTTGGTCATGTCCACGGTGTATTTGTCGAGCGCCTGCCGCGATTCTTCGGCGTTGGGATCATTGACCGCATCGCCGCCGCGCAGATTGCTGATGGCGTTCTCCAGCGCTTTCTTGCTTACACCCTGAGCCAGCAGCAGCTTGCCCAGACGGGTGTTGCTGTCCAGCGCTGCCAGCAGCACCAGCTCACTGGAAATGTATTGGTCGCCCTTCTGCTGGGCGAGGCGGTCAGCCTGATTGAGCAGGCGCGCGAGGTCCTGCGAGAGATTCATGTCGCCGGTGGGGTTCTGTAGCTTCGGCAGCTGGTCGAGCTCTTTGGTCAGCGCCTGACGCAGCGCTGCGATGTCGAAGCCGACCTGCATCAGCAACGGCTTGATCGAGCCGCCCTGCTGCTCGAGCAGTGCCTGCATCAGGTGTAACGGCTCGATGGAGGGGTGATCCAGGCCGACAGCTATGGACTGGGCATCGGAGAGCGCAAGCTGCAGCTTGCTGGTCAAACGATCGATACGCATGGATGTTCATCCTCATGTGAAGCAGGCCGGCGGCATGACTCGCGCCATATACGAAACCTGCGAGATGCAGCATAGATGAGGATGATTGTTGGAGATTCAAGGCGGATGACATTGATGCAGGTCATGCCAGGACCGCAGAGTCATGGCTGACTTCACCGCTAGCGCGCCAATATCACTCGAGCCAGATCAGACTGGCGAAGCGGCCTGTGCGCGCGGCACGCCGATAGGAGTAGAAGCGCGGATCACTGAAGGTGCACAACCCGCCACCGTAAACCGCGTCTACGCCCGCGGCAGCCAGACGGATACGCGCCAGCTGGTAGATATCCGCCATGAAGCGTCCCGGGTTGCGACTTGCAACGAACGCCGCGGCAGCCGACGAATGCTGCGCGAGGAATGCATCGCGCACTTCGGGCCCGACCTCGAATGCCGCCGCCCCGATCGCCGGCCCCAACCACACCAGCAGTTCATCGGCAGGTACCGCCAGCGCTTCGAGCGTCGCCTCGAGCACACCACCAGCCAGCCCGCGCCAACCAGCGTGAGCCGCGGCGACTCGGGTCGCAGCATGATCACAGAAAAGTACCGGCAGGCAGTCCGCAGTCAGTACCGCACAGGCCAGACCCGGCGTCTCGCTCCAGCTAGCATCGGCAGTCACGCGATTTCCTGGAGCGGCCTGGACAGCGACACTCGAATGCACTTGCTCCAGCCAGACTGGTTGGCAACCGAGCACGTCCTGAAGATGCTGGCGATTCCAGGCCACCGAAGCAGGCTCATCACCGACGTGATCACCCAGATTGAAGCTGTCGAACGGAGCGCGACTGACGCCGCCCTGCCGCGCGGTCACACAGGCGCGAATGCCGGGCGGAGCAGGCCATTCCGGCACGAGCCAGTCACCGCCCCACGCACTCACCCGACGAAGGCCTCTCGGTCCTGTTGCAGCAGCGTCAGCAGCCAGACGAAGTCATCCGGCAACGGCGACTCCCATTTCATCCTCTGCCCGGTAACAGGATGATCGAGTTCGAGGAAGCGCGCGTGCAGCGCCTGGCGAGGGAACTCGCGAAGCGTTTGCACCAGCGTCGGATTCGCCGCCGGCGGAATGCGGAAACGCCCGCTATACAGCGGATCACCGACCAGTGGATAGCCAAGATGGGTCATGTGCACCCGAATCTGGTGGGTACGCCCGGTTTCCAGCTTGACCCGCACATGGGTGTGCGAGCGAAAGCGCTCGAGCACGCGGTAATGGCTGACCGCCGGCTTGCCGCCCTCCACCACCGCCATGCGCTGACGCTGCTGGCCATGCCGACCGATCGGCGCGTCGACCGTACCACCAGTAATGATCACGCCGATGACGATCGCCTCGTAGATGCGGCTGACGCTACGCGCCTGCAACTGCTCGACCAGCCGAGTCTGCGCCTGCAGCGTCTTGGCCACGACCATCAGACCGGTGGTGTCCTTGTCCAGGCGATGAACGATGCCGGCACGCGGGACGTTGATCAGGTCCGGCACGTGATGCAGCAATGCATTGAGCAGCGTGCCGTCGGCATGGCCGGCCGCAGGGTGCACAACCAGGCCAGCAGGCTTGTCGATCACCAGGATCTGATCGTCCTCGTAGACGATCTCAAGCGGAATGTCCTGCGCGACCCACTCGCCCTGCGCCTGCTGTTCGGCACTCAGTTCGAGCACGGCGCCTGCATGCACGGTGTCGCGAGGGCGCAGCACGGCGCCATCCACGGTGAGCAGGCCATCCTTGATCCAGGCCGCGAGACGCGAGCGCGAGTGTTCGGAAAAGAGCTGCGCCGCAACCTGATCGAGACGTTGCCCGCCAAGGTCAAACGGCACTTCGGCGCGGAGTTGGATGGCCTGTTTGGAAGTCGTGGACATACGGCGAGATAGGTTCGTCTGAGAGAGGCAGGCGACATCCGTTGGTAACGGACGGGCCCGGGGACCGCAGATGGCGGAGCGGCCTTTGGTTTCGGCTACACGCTTGTGTTTAAATACGGCGTCTTTGTCCCGGCGCACCGGGGCGCTCATCATAACAGGACGGCTCCGCGCGAGACAGCCAGCCGTCACAGGGACGCAAGCCGCCATGCAAGTGAAACACCTGCTGCTGATCGCCATTCTCGCCCTCACCGCCGCCTGTTCATCCAACGAAACCGTCGACGAGAATCTGGGTGAAGTCGAGCTGTACCAGCAAGCACAGGCCGACCTGGACAACAAGAGCTATACCAGCGCCATCAGCAAACTCAAGGCCCTGGAGTCGCGCTATCCGTTCGGCCGCTTCGCCGAGCAGGCGCAACTCGAACTGATCTACGCCTATTACCGCAACGTCGAGCCGGAAGCCGCGCGCTCGGCGGCGGAGCGTTTCATCCGCCTACATCCGCAGCATCCGAACGTCGATTACGCTTACTACCTCAAGGGCCTGGCCTCCTTCGATCAGGACCGCGGCCTGCTGGCCCGCTTCCTGCCGCTGGACATGACCAAGCGCGACCCAGGGGCCGCCCGCGACTCGTTCAACGAATTCGCCCAGCTCACCAGCCGCTACCCCAACAGCCGCTACTCGCCTGACGCCAAGGCGCGCATGGTCTACCTGCGCAACCTGCTGGCGGCCAACGAGATACACGTCGCCCACTACTACCTCAAGCGCCAGGCCTACGTCGCAGCGGCCAACCGCGGCCGTTACGTTGTGGAGAACTTCCAGGGCACGCCGGCCGTGGCCGACGGGCTTGCCGTGATGACCGAGGCCTACCAGCGCCTGGGCCTCGACGATCTCGCCGAAACCAGCCTGCAGACTCTGGAGCTCAACTATCCGGACCACGCAACGCTCGAAGACGGCAAATTCACCCCTGTCGAGACGGAAGACGACAACCGCAGCTGGCTGAGCAAGGCCACCCTCGGCCTTATCGAAGGCGAGGCTCCCCGTCCGGACACCTCGCGGGCCAATCGCGATGTGCTCCGTCAGTATGAAACGGCCGCTCAGGACCTTCCCGAAGAGCTTCGCCCGGTACTCAAGGAAGCAGAGCAGCAAGGCGAAAAACGCTCCTGGTGGAGCCGCCTGACCTTCGGCCTGTTCGACTGACAGCTGACCGACTTCCGCAGCGCCGTCCTCGCATTCGGCGCGCGCGGCGAAACGGGCCGGCAGTGGCCGGGCTCAATTGATCGCAGGCCACCACGCTTAATCAGGAAGGAATCGATATGGGTCTGTTTCGCCTGCTGTTCTGGATTGCACTGATTGGCGCCGCGTTCTGGCTGTGGCGCCGTTTCGCGCAGAAGAAAGCCGCCCCCAAGCCTCGCCAAACCACCCTGCCAATGGTGCGTTGCGCTCAGTGCGGCGTGCACGTTCCGCAGGACCAGGCGCTGCAGTCGCAGGATCGCTGGTACTGCAGCCGCGCTCACCTGGAGCAGGACAGCACTCCTGGTGGGCACTGAAAACCTCACCTTCTTTGGCGATCAGGGACGGCGGATTCTACGCCTGTACCACCTCTATCGGCTGACTATCGGCCTGGCGCTGGTTCTGCTGATCAGCGCCGACCTGCACAACGACCTGCTGGAGATGAGCAACCCGCAGCTCTTTCAGTACGGCGCCTGGATCTACCTGATCCTCAACATCATCGTCGCCGTGCTGGTGCAGAACCCGGAGCGCGATCTGCCCGTGCTCGGGCTGGCGCTGATGGACGTCATCCTGCTGTCCGGGCTGTTCTACTTCGGCGGTGGCACCCCGAGCGGTATCGGCAACCTGCTGATAGTCGCCGTTGCCATCGCCAACATACTGCTGCGTGGCAGGGTCGGTTTCTTCATCGCCGCGGTTGCTGCGACGGGCCTGATCTACCTGACCTTCTACCTCAGCATTCAACGCCCCGAAGCCAGCAGCCAGTACGTTCAGGCCAGCGCACTCGGCACGCTCTGCTTTGCTGCCGCCTTCCTGGTTCAGGGGCTGGCTCGCCGCCTGCAGGTCAGCGAGACGCTGGCGCGCCAGCGTGCGGAAGAGGTGGCGAACCTGGAGGCGCTCAACGCGCTGATCCTCCAGCGCATGCGTACCGGCATCATGGTGCTGGACCCGCAGGAGCGCGTTCTGCTCGCCAATCAGGGGGCTCTGCAACTGCTCGGCCAGGACTCGCTGGCAGGCGAACGCCTCGCACCGCGCTGCCCGGAATTGCTCAAGGCACTGCAACAGTGGCGAGGCAATCCGACCCTGCGCCCGCCGAACCTCAGGGCAACGCCTGGCGGCCCAACGCTGCAGCCGAGCTTCGCCGCACTACAGCACGGGAACAAGCTCGACACACTGGTGTTTCTCGAAGACATCTCGCAGATCGCACAGAAGGCACAACAGCTCAAGCTCGCCTCCCTCGGCCGCCTCACAGCCAGCATCGCCCATGAAATCCGCAATCCACTGGGCGCCATCAGCCACGCCGCGCAGCTACTGCAGGAATCCGAAGAACTGGACGGACCTGACCGCCGTCTGGCACAGATCATTCAGGATCATTCACGGCGGATGAACCTGGTGATAGAGAACGTCCTCCAGCTTTCCCGGCGGCGCCAGGCCGAACCCCAGCTGCTGGACCTGAAGTACTGGCTGCATCGTTTCGCCAGCGAGTTCCGCCAGGGGCTCGGCCCGCAGCAGACCCTGCATCTGGATACCGTGGGCAGCTCGCTGCAGACCCGCATGGACCCCAATCAGCTGACCCAGGTGCTGACCAACCTGGTCCAGAACGGGCTGCGCTACAGCGGCCAGCAGAATCCGCGGGCGCAGGTCTGGCTCCGCCTGTTCCGTGACGAAGCCAGCGACCTGCCTATCGTCGAAGTGCTCGATGACGGCCCTGGTATCGCGGCCGAGCAACTTCAGAACATCTTCGAACCGTTCTTCACCACCGAAAGCAAAGGCACCGGGCTGGGGCTATATATCTCCCGCGAGCTATGCGAAAGCAACCAGGCACGCCTGGACTACCGCGAGCGCCCCGAGGGCGGCAGCTGCTTCCGCATCGTCTTCGCCCACCCGCGCAAGCTGAGCTGAGCCTCGCTGCCGGCAACACATCACACATCGACCAAAGCGACAGCCACGACACAGCCGGCGGAGTTAACATGCTCCTCAGCCGCAATCCCCGGCGACAATCGCTTCACGAATCAAGAGCAGGACCATGACCGCGCGCCAAAAAGCACTGATCATCGATGACGAGCCGGATATCCGCGAACTGCTGGAAATCACTCTTGGCCGCATGAAACTCGATACCCGCAGCGCTCGCAATCTCAAGGAAGCGCGCGAATGCCTGGCCCGCGAGCATTACGACCTGTGCCTTACCGATATGCGTCTGCCCGATGGCAGCGGCCTGGAGCTGGTGCAATACATTCAGCAACAGCACCCGCAACTGCCGGTGGCGATGATCACTGCATACGGCAGCCTGGATACCGCCATTGGCGCGCTCAAGGCCGGGGCATTCGACTTTCTCACCAAACCGGTGGACCTCAACCGCTTGCGCGAGCTGGTCGGCACGGCCCTGCGCCTGAGGGCGCCCACAGCGGAAATGCCGGTGGACAGCCGCCTGCTCGGCAGCTCGCCACCCATGAAGACCCTTCGCAAGCAGATCGGCAAACTCGCCCGCAGCCAGGCGCCGGTTTATATCAGCGGCGAGTCCGGCAGCGGCAAGGAGCTGGTGGCCCGACTGATTCACGAGCAGGGTCCTCGCAGTGAAAAGCCCTTTGTGCCTGTCAACTGCGGCGCGATCCCGTCGGAACTGATGGAAAGCGAGTTCTTCGGCCACAAGAAAGGCAGCTTCAGTGGCGCCATCGAGGACAAGCCCGGGCTATTCCAGGCCGCCAATGGCGGCACGCTGTTCCTCGACGAGGTAGCCGACCTGCCGCTGCCGATGCAGGTCAAGCTGCTGCGCGCGATCCAGGAAAAAGCTGTACGCGCGGTCGGCGGCGCTCAGGAACTAATGGTCGATGTGCGCATCCTCTGCGCCACCCACAAGGACCTCGCCAGCGAAGTGGCCGCAGGCCGTTTCCGCCAGGATCTGTATTACCGCTTGAATGTCATCGAACTGCGCGTGCCGCCACTGCGCGAGCGTCGCGAAGACATTGGCCTGCTCGCCGAAGCCATGCTTCGGCGTCTTGCGGCGGAGTGCGGTGACAGCAGCGCTCGCCTGCACCCGGATGCTCTGGCCAAGCTGGAAAACTATCGCTTCCCGGGGAACGTTCGTGAGCTGGAGAACATGCTCGAGCGGGCCTACACACTCTGCGAGGGCGATGAGATCAAGGCGGGCGATCTACGCTTGGCAGACAGCCCAGGCGTATCGGAGAACGGTGAAGCCAGACTGGCGCAGATCGACAATCTGGAAGATCACCTGGAAGAGATCGAGCGCAGGCTGATCATGCAGGCGCTGGAGGAAACCCGCTGGAACCGCACCGCGGCAGCCCAACGGCTGGGGCTGACCTTCCGCTCGATGCGTTACCGGCTGAAAAAACTCGGCCTGGACTGAGTGCAAGCCTGGTTAGCGTCGAGCCAGTCAGACACGACGCCAACCTGAGGCTTCCTAAACCCCGCCGGGGGCTCGCCTTACCCCTGCGTCAGCAGGTTGCGCAGATCGATGATCGCCGCATTGGCACGGGAGATGTAGTTGGCCATCACCAGCGAGTGATTGGCCAGCACGCCGTAGCCGCTGCCATTGAGCACCATCGGACTCCACAGCGGCTCCTGAGCGGCCTCAAGCTCGCGGATGATCTGCCGCACGCTGATGGTGGCGTTCTTTTTCGCCAGCACGTCGGCGAAATCAACCTCGATCGCGCGCAGCAGATGTGACAAGGCCCACGCCTGACCACGCGCCTCGAAGAAGACGTTGTCGATCTGCAACCACGGCGTTTCGACGACCTCCTCCTTGACCTGCGGCACGATGCCCGCACGCTCCTGTTCGGGCGCAACATCGGCATCCAGCCGCACCCGGCCAACGCTGGCAGAGAGTCGCTGGGACAGCGAGCCGAGCCGCGTGGCGGCATCGCCCAGCCAGTTGTTAAGGTTGTCAGCACGCGTGTAGAACAGCGCCTTGGGCTGCGGATCGCTGAGCCGAGCCAGGTAGCGGTCCAGGCCGCGAATGGCGTTGCGGTACTCGGACTCGGAGGCCGGCAACGCCCAGCTGCGATTGTCGAAGTTGAACAGCGGCTCGGCCTTGGCCAGATCGGTGTCCTCGGTCGACTGCGACTGCGAGCGGGCGAAGTCCTTGCGCAGCGCACGAGCGAGATCTCGCACCTGCACAAGCACGCCATATTCCCAGCTCGGCATGTTGTCCAACCACAGACCCGGCGGCGCGATATCGTTGCTCAGGTAGCCACCCGGCTTATCCAGCAAGGTACTGGCAACACGCTTGAGCGTTTCCACGGTGGTATAGCCGCTGACCAACTGCCGCTGCGAGGCCTCGGCCGCCTGACGGGCACTCTGCTGTACGGGAAACAGATCGGGTTCGCGGCTCCAGTACCAGCCGAGCACCAAGGTAACCAGCAGGTACACGCCCAGCAGGACGGCAAGAACCAGCAGAAGCGGATTACCCTCCCGCCGTCCGGCTCCGCCGGAAGGGCCACTCGAGCGGCCGAGACGAGCGAAGCGATTCTTCCAGTCCAACATGGGCAATGTGTCCTTCTCGCGAGTTCTGGGGTTCGACCGCACGACGTCGGAGACGTTGCGCTGACATGCCTTTACTATAACGCAGGGCCCCTGCTCACTCAGCGCCAAATTGAGAACCACTACCGCACAGTGGACTTCCAAAGCACCGCCGCAGTGATAGCATGCCGCCACCATAAAGCCAGGGCAGCGCACCCTGTGCACCGGGAAGAATCGCGATGTCGGATCAGGAAGAACTCAAGCAGCATTTCGCCCAGCGGGTCATTCACCAGGCACGCGAAGTGCTGGAAGTTTGGCAGCAACTGCAACGCAGCGAATGGAACGAGGACTACCACGCTGCCCTGACCGAAGCGACGACGCGGCTGCGGCGCTTCGCCGACCGCTTCGAGCAGACCGAGCACAGCGAGCTTGCCCTGAGCATCGAAGATTGCCTGAGCGACATCCGGGACAACCGCGGCCGTCTCTCCAGCAGCACCATCTCCACCCTCAGCCAGCTGATCTACCGTCTGGCGCGTACCGGGTTGCGCCACAGCGATCCGCATAATCAGTCGTTTCTGCCGCCGCTGAGCAAACCGGTGTACATCGCTCTGCAGGATCAGCAGCGCGCCGAACACTTGGTGCGCCAGCTGGACTTCTTCAGCATGTCCGCGCAGGCGTTCAGCAGTGTCGCAGCCTTCCGCACCGCGATGCATCGCCGCCATCCGGCCGCGATCGTCATGGAAGTGGATTTCAACGGTCCGAGCGAAGGGCTGCGCCTCGCCGAGCAGGTCCAACAGGGACTGGAATCGAAGCTGCCGATGCTGTTCTTCAGCCACCTGGAAACCGATACGCCAACGCGCCTTGCTGCGGTGCGCGCCGGTGGCCTGGAGTTCTTTACCGGCACCCTCGACGCCAGCAGCCTGCTGGAGAAGATCGAAATATTCACCCGCACGGCGCACTACGAACCGATCCGCGTACTGATCATCGACGACTCCCGGGCCCAGGCCACCCACACCGAGCGAGTGCTGAACAACGCCGGCATCGTCACCCAGACGCTGATCGAGCCGATTCAGGCCATCGGCGCCCTGGCCGAGTTTCAACCGGACCTGATCATCCTCGACATGTACATGCCCGAGTGCCAGGGCACCGAACTGGCCAAGGTGATTCGTCAACACGAGCGCTATGTCAGCGTGCCGATCATCTACCTCTCGGCCGAGGACGATCTGGACAAGCAGCTCGACGCCATGGGCGAAGGCGGCGATGACTTCCTCACCAAGCCGATCAAGCCCAGTCACCTGATCGCCACCGTGCGCACCCGCGCGACCCGCGCCAGAAGCCTGAAGGCACGCATCGTCCGCGACAGCCTGACCGGGCTCTACAACCATACCCACAGCCTGCAACTGCTTGAGGATGCTCGCTTCCGTGCGCGGCGCGACAACAGCCCGCTGAGCTTCGCCATGCTGGATATCGACCACTTCAAGCAGGTCAACGACACCTTTGGCCATCCCATGGGCGACCGGGTGATCAAGAGCCTCGCGCTGTTCCTGAAGCAGCGTTTGCGCAAGACCGATCACATCGGCCGCTACGGTGGCGAAGAGTTCGCCGTGGTACTGCCGGACACGCCGGCGGACGCCGCCTGCAAGGTACTCGACGAGATTCGCCAGCGCTTCGCGGAGATTCGCTTTCCAGCCCAGCCCCACGACCTCAGCTGCACCTTCAGCTGCGGTATCACCGAGCTGGCCGGCGGTGCCGAGGTCAAGACGCTCACCCAACAGGCCGACGAAGCGCTGTATCGCGCCAAGCACGGGGGTCGCAATCGCGTCGAACGCTACTGACACGACGGATACACCAATCGCCACGCCAGGCAGCGCCTCGCTGAGGCGGCGACCAGGCAGGCCTGCGCTCGCTGTAACGCGAATGACATCAAACCGCCATACCTTGCAAGCCTCCTGATTCGTTCTGCGAGGCGAGGATGCGCCTGAAGTCGCTCACCACTCTCAACACCCTGCTACTCATTGCAGTCTGCCTTGCCCTTGGGGCCACGCTCTGGTGGTCCGAGCGCGCCATGGAGCGCCCCTACCTGCTCATGGCGCGTTACCTGGGACTGTCTCAACATTTCCAGCATCAGGCAGCGGAAAACATTCAGGGCTATCTCGCCAGCGGTGACGCACTGCGTCATAGCCAGGCGCAGCAGGCGCTCACCGATCTCCAGCGCGACGTAATCGAACTTCCGGATGGTCTGGCGGAAACGCTACGCCCGAGCCTGGAAGAGCTGGTCCGCTTCACCGCCACCGACCTGCTCGCGGCCGGCAAGCTCGCCGGCGATCCGCAGGGCTTGCTGCTGCAGGCAGAACGCGAAATGGCCGGAGCGCTGTCGCAACTCGACGACTACCAGGCGGAAGCCGATCATCCGAGCGCGCGACACTATCAACAGCCTCTTTTCTCGGCCGGGCAACAGCTGCTGCGGCTCAGCCACGCAAGGGGAAAGCTGGTCGCCTCCGGCCGGGATGAACTGGCCAGCGAAGTGGAGCAGACCCTGCATAACCTCGAACAGGACGCCGCAAAACTCGAGGCACTACCGTTACTCGGCGTGCTCGCAGCCGAGCAGTCGGCCGCGAGCAATTTCGCCGCCCTGCTCGACCTCGGCGATGCCGCGAAGCAAACCAGTGAAGACCAGGGCGTTGCGCTCAAGCGCGAGCTGACCAGCCTGATCAAGCGCTACCCGGCCGAACTGCAGCGCACCCGGCAGCTGATCCGCCAGCGCAGCGAGCTGCTGCAGAGCAGCGCCGGCAAGATCGATGCCGTGCAACAGGCCCTGGCCGAGCTGGAGCCGGCGGTACGCGCCGAGCATGGCCGTATCCAGGCCGAGGTGCGCATACTGCAGGGCGGCATCATCCTGCTGATCCTGCTGATCGCCCTGGCCATCGATCGTCTGCAACGCCAGCTGACCCGAGCTCTCGGGCAGCTGGTGCCGGCACTTTCGGAATGGGCCGAGGGAGACTTCGCCAGCGATGCACGGATCGAGTCGAAGATCCGCGAGATCGCCGATATCGAAAGCTCGCTCAATCGCCTGCGCAGCTACCTGCTTGGCCTGGTCGGAACCTTGCGCCAGCAGGCGACCCAGGTCGCCGCCAGCAGTCGAAGCCTCGACGAAATGAGCACCGACCTGCACGAAGGCGCCCAGCGCCAGACCGGCGATACCGCACAGATACGCGATTCGCTGAGCGAACTGGAGGCCACCATCCAGCAGGTCGCCGATGGTGCCGGAGAAGCCGCCGAGGCGAGCCGCGCTGCGGCGCGCGCCGTGCATCAGGGTCAGCAGGTGATCGGCCAGAGCCTGACCGGCCTGCATGGGCTGGTCAGCGAAGTGCAGGACAATGCGGCGGCGATCGAACGCCTGGCCGACGAAACCACCACCATCGGCAACGTGCTGACGGTGATCCGTGCCATCGCTGAGCAGACCAATCTGCTCGCGCTGAATGCCGCCATCGAGGCGGCCCGCGCCGGCGGTCATGGCCGCGGTTTCGCCGTGGTGGCCGACGAGGTGCGCTCACTGGCGCAGCGCACCAGCGGCGCCACCGAAGAAATCCAGCAACTGATCGGTAGCCTGCAGCTGGCGGCACGGCAGTCGGTCGAGGCGATGCGCAGCCAGGTCGAGCATGCGCAAAGCACGGCGAACCTCGCCGAAAGTGCCGATCAGGCACTGGACGAGATCGTCTCGACCATCGCCACCATCAGCCGCATGGCCGAACAGATCGCCCAGGCGACCGCCCAACAGGGCGAAGCAGTGGGCGAGATTCGCGGACACAGTGAGCGTATCCACCAGCTCGGCGACGCCAACCTGAATCACATCAGCCGGGGGCGTGAGCAAAGTGCGCAGATGCTGCAGCTGGGCAGCGAGCTGGATCGCGCGACCCAGGCGTTCAGGTTCTGAAAAAGAAAACGGAGCCTGGCGCTCCGTTTCCTTATGCCGGCAAGCCTCCCTAGCGCTAGCGGGGTGCGACCGGACGCTGCGGCTTACCACCCTTGCCAGTCGGCTTGCCGCTCTTTTCCGCCTTGCGCCGGGCCTCGGCCGCGGCCTTGGCCTGCTCGCGCTTGTCCCAGGCGTTGCCGTCGTGGCTGCGTGGCGGCAGGCCGTTGTGCTGGGTGAGGATCTTGCCGCCCTGCCCGGCCTTCTTGCTGCCGACTGGCGTCGAGTTCTTGCGCCGCGCGCTCTGGTAGCCCTCGGTGGCCGGCTGGTGCGCCGGGATCAGCTGGTGCTTGCCATTGCCGATCAGGTCGGCGCGGCCCATACGAGTCAGCGCCTCACGCAGCAGCGGCCAACCCTTGGGGTCGTGATAGCGCAGGAAGGCCTTGTGCAGGCGCCGCTGCTCCTCGCTCTTGACCACGGTGACGCCTTCGCTCTTGTAGGTCACCTTGCGCAGCGGGTTCTTGCCGGTGTGGTACATGGCGGTGGCCGAGGCCATCGGCGACGGATAGAACGCCTGCACCTGGTCGGCGCGGAAACCGTTGGCCTTGAGCCACAGGGCGAGGTTCATCATGTCCTCGTCGGTGGTGCCAGGGTGCGCGGCAATGAAGTACGGGATCAGGTACTGCTCCTTGCCCGCCTCTTTCGAGTACTTCTCGAACATGCGCTTGAAGCGGTCATAGGTGCCGATGCCCGGCTTCATCATCTTGTCCAGCGGACCACGCTCGGTGTGCTCCGGCGCGATCTTCAGGTAACCGCCGACATGGTGGGTGACCAGCTCCTTGACGTACTCCGGCGACTCGACGGCGAGGTCGTAGCGCAGGCCGGAGGCGATCAGGATCTTCTTCACGCCCGGCAGTGCACGCGCCTTGCGGTACAGCTCGATCAGCGAGCTGTGATCGGTATTGAGGTTCTCGCAGATGCCGGGGAACACGCAGGACGGCTTGCGGCAGTGCTTCTCGATTTCATGGCTCTTGCAGGCCAGGCGATACATGTTGGCAGTCGGCCCGCCGAGATCGGAGACCACACCGGTGAAGCCCGGCACGTTCTTCATCTCCTCGATCTCGTGCAGGATCGACTCGTGGGAGCGGCTCTGGATGATGCGGCCCTCGTGCTCGGTGATCGAGCAGAAGGTGCAGCCACCGAAGCAGCCACGCATGATGTTCACCGAGAAGCGAATCATTTCGTAGGCCGGAATCTTCGCCCCGGCATAGGCTGGATGCGGCACCCGCGCATAGGGCGCGGCGAACACGTAGTCCATTTCCTCGGTGGTCAGCGGAATGGGCGGCGGGTTGAGCCACAACTCACGATCATCGTGACGCTGGACCAGCGCACGGGCGTTACCGGGGTTGGTCTCCAAGTGCAGCACGCGGTTGGCGTGGGCATACAGCGCCGGGTCGTTGCGCACCTTCTCGAACGACGGCAGGCGGATCACCGTGCGATCACGCTCGAGTTTCGGGTGCGGCAGCAGCTCGACCGGGCGGGCTTCGTTCGGGTCGTCCTGCGGACCCTTGTCCTTCTCGATGGCGCAGGCGGACAGGTCCTGCGTATTGACGTAGGGATTGATGATCTTGTCGATCTTGCCCGGACGGTCGATGCGGGTGGAGTCGATCTCGAACCAGCCCTCGGGCGTGTCCTTGCGGATGAACGCGGTGCCGCGCACGTCGGTGATCGCTTCGATCGGTTCGCCGCGGGCCAGGCGCTGCGCCACCTCGACGATAGCGCGCTCGGCGTTGCCGTAGAGCAGCACATCCGCCGTGGCATCCATCAGGATCGAGCGACGCACCCTGTCCGACCAGTAGTCGTAATGGGCGATGCGCCGCAGCGAGGCCTCGATGCCGCCAAGCACCACCGGAACGTGCTTGTAGGCCTCCTTGCAGCGCTGGCTATAGACCAGGCTGGCGCGATCGGGCCGTTTGCCTGCCAGGCCACCCGCCGTGTAGGCGTCATCGGAGCGCACCTTGCGGTCGGCCGTGTAGCGATTGATCATCGAGTCCATGTTGCCGGCGGCGACACCGAAGAACAGATTCGGCTCGCCGAGCTTCATGAAGTCGTCTTTGCTGTGCCAGTCCGGCTGGCTGATGATGCCGACGCGAAACCCCTGCGCTTCGAGCAGTCGGCCGATGATCGCCATGCCAAAGGACGGATGATCGACGTAGGCATCACCGGTGATGATGATGATGTCGCAGGAATCCCAGCCGAGCTGATCCATCTCCTCCCTGCTCATTGGCAGGAACGGCGCCGGACCGAAACACTCGGCCCAGTACTTGGGATAGTCGAACAATGGCTTTGCGGCGTGCATGGCGGGGAACCGGGACAACGAAAACGGGCGCGGAATATAGCACAAAAAATAACCAAGTCCGACCATCACGCAGGGTCTTTATCGACCTCCGCGACGGGCGCGCGAAGTGTCACTGCCGCCCGCTATACTCGCGCGACTCAACCATTGCTTCGAGCCCGGGAGTGTCTGGTGCGCGTCGTCCTTTTCGCCTTGCTCCTGAGCCTTTGCAGCCAGGCCTCCGCTCATGCCGAAACCGCCCTCCTGAGTGCCAGTGACAGTGGCCGCGGACTGAATGCCCACGTCACGCTGCTGGCCGATCCCGGAGCCGAGCTGAACATCGACGACCTGCAACGCCCGGACGTACAGACGCGCTTCGTGCCAGCCGAAGGCAAGGCCAGTGTCGGACAGAGTCCGCATCCCTGGTGGATCCGCGTCAGCCTGCAACGGGAAAGCGATGCACCATTTCGATGGTGGCTGGAAGTCGGGTCGGTAACCCTGAAAGACCTGCGCATCTATTTGCCGGACGGCAACGGTGGCTGGATCGAGCGACAATCCGGCGAACTGGTCGGGTTCAACGAAGGCCGCGATCATGCCTATCGACGCATGCTGTTCAGGCTTCCGCTACTCGGTGACAGCCAGCCGGTGACCTTCTACCTGCGCAGCTACGACCCCGCCGGCAACTCCTTTCCGCTCAAGGTCTGGCAGCTCGATGCCCTGCAGGAGCAGGCGGTGGGCGAAAACCTGTTTCTCGGCCTGATCTACGGCGTCATCCTGGCGATGCTGCTGTACAACCTGTTCATCTATCTCAGCCTGCGCGACAGCGCCTATTTCTGGTACGTGGTGACCACCACCGGCGCGTTGCTGATGATCCTGGCGATGACCGGCCATGGCTTTCAGTACCTCTGGCCGAACGGCCCGGTGCCATTCTGGCTCGACCACATCAGCATCCCGGCACTCTGGGGGTTCAGTGCCTGCCGCTTCACCCAGACGCTGTTGCAGACACGCCAGTTCGTGCCCTGGGCGCATCGCCTGCTGACCTTTGCCTTGACGCTGTATGTCACCGCCGTGCTGCTCAACGCCTTCGGCTGCCGCGCGTTCGGCGCCTGGGTATTCGTGGCGCTGGCGCTCACCGCGATTCCCGCCTCGCTGTGGGCTTCGTTCCGTCGCTGGCGCCAGGGCTATTTCCCCGCACTGCTTTATCTGCTCGGCTGCGGCGTGATCCTGGGTAGCGTCAACCTGCTCCTGCTGCGCGCCACAGGTGTGGTTCAGCCCGCGGCCTGGAACGCCTACCTCTTTCCGCTGGCGGTGACCGCAGAATCCATTCTGTTCTCCTTCGCGCTGGCCTACCGCAGATCCTCAAGCAGGAACGGGCAGCAGCGCTGGAGCATGCCGATCAGGAAAAGAGCGCGCGACTGAGGCAGGTTCAGGCCAGTGCCGAGCAGCTCAGCCTGGCAGTGGAAACCCGCACCGCCGAGCTCGCCGAAGCCAACCGGCATCTCAGCGAACGAGAAGTCGAACTGAAGCAGGTCGCTTTTCACGACGCACTGACCGAGCTACCCAACCGGCGCTATCTCATCGAGCGTGTCGAGATGGCGTTGAGCGATGCCCGACGCCGCGGTGAATCCATCGCCCTGCTGCTCATCGACCTGGACCACTTCAAGCCCATCAACGATGGCCACGGCCACGATGCCGGCGATCTGCTGCTGCGTACGCTCAGTCAACGCCTGCGCGACCTGGTGCGCAGCAGCGACATGGCGGCACGCCTGGGTGGGGATGAATTTGCAGTACTGCTGACCGGCCCGAATGTCGAACAAGACGCCGCCCAGATCGCCGAGCGGCTGCTGCACGAGCTGTCGCAGCCGGTGCCCTACCGCGACGCCACGCTGGCCGTCACGATTAGCGTTGGCGCCGCATTCTTTCCACGCCATGCCGACAGATTTTCACAGCTGTACAAAGCTGCCGACGAGGCCCTCTACCGAGCCAAGCATCAAGGGCGCGGGAACTGGGTCCAGCAGGAAGAGCAAGCACGGCCCGCCGATCAACCGATGTAGCGGCGCGGTACACGCCCGGTCACCTTGGTCAGCAGCTCGTAGCCGATGGTCCCGCAGGCCTGGGCCAACTCGTCGATTGGCATCTGCGCGCCCCACAACTCCACGGCATCCCCTACCTGCGCCTGCGGCAGATCGGTGAGATCCACCGCCAGCATGTCCATCGAGACCCGGCCGGCCAGCGGCACGCGCTGGCCATGAATCACCACCGAGGTGCCCGAAGGCGCGGTACGCGGGTAACCATCGGCATAGCCGCAGCTGACCGTACCGATACGCGAGGCGCGTTGCGCGACCCAGCTGGCGCCATAGCCGACACTTTCACCTTCGGACACATCACGCACGGCGATCAGGGCACCGGTCAGCGTCATCACCGGGCGCAATCCAAGTTCCTGCGCACAAAGTTCGGCGAACGGCGTGGCGCCATAAAGCATGATGCCGGGACGAATCCAGGCCATATGTGCCTGCGGCAACGCCAACACCGCGGCAGAGTTGGCCAGCGAGCAGTTATCGAACTCCAGGGCCAGCAATTCGCTGTAGCGCTCCAGCTGCAACTCGGTCAGGGCATGACCGCGCTCATCGGCGCAGGCGAAGTGGCTGATCAGGTTGAGTTCGCCAACCTGTGCCTTGCCCCTGAGCCGCGCATGGCATTCGCGCAGGCCGTGCAGGGTGAAGCCCAGCCTGTGCATGCCCGAATCCAGCTTCAACCACACATTCAACGGCCGATGCAGATCGGCCGCCAGCAACCAATCGGCCTGACGCTGATCCTGGATGGCAACATCCAGCCCAAGCTCGGCGGCGCGCAAATACTCAGTCGGCTCGAAACAACCTTCAAGCAGCAAGATGCGGGCATCGGGCGCACTGAGGCGAACCTCTTCCGCTTCTTCCAGGCAGGCCACGGCATAGCCGTCGGCAATCTCGCGTAGCGCCGTAACCGCTTCCCGTGCGCCATGCCCGTAGGCATTGGCCTTGACCACGGCAAACGCCTGGCGCTGCGGGGCGCATTGCTTGGCGAGCAGGTAGTTGTGACGAAGCGCGGTCAGATCGACCGTGGCAACCAGCGGACGCATGAAGTTTTTCCTGTACAACGGCGGGTGGGCGAAATCTTACTCCTGTGGACCGGGCCGCGCAGGCTGGCGTTCGGCTGAGTCGGGCGGCAACAACATACAGCCCGCCGTCAAAAACGCCACAGCAGCTACGCTTACTCGTCGTCGAACTGGTAGCTGCCCGGTGCCAGGTTCTCGAAGCGTGAATAGCGGCCGAGGAACGCCAGACGCGTTGTGCCGATCGGCCCGTTACGCTGCTTGCCGATGATAATTTCGGCGACGCCCTTGTACTCGGTTTCGGGGTGATAGACCTCGTCCCGGTAGACGAACATGATGATGTCGGCGTCCTGCTCGATTGCCCCCGATTCACGCAAGTCGGAGTTCACCGGGCGCTTGTTGGGGCGCTGTTCGAGCGAGCGGTTGAGCTGCGACAGGGCGATCACCGGACAGTTGAATTCCTTAGCGAGGCCCTTGAGCGAGCGCGAAATCTCGGAAATCTCGTTGGTCCGGTTGTCGCCGCTCGAGCCTGGGATCTGCATCAGCTGCAGGTAGTCGACCATGATCATGGCGATCTCGCCGTGCTCACGGGCCAGGCGCCGGGTCCGCGCACGCATCTCCGACGGGCTGATGCCGGCGGTATCGTCGATGAACAGCTTACGGTCGTTGAGCAGATTCACCGCGGAGGTCAGCCGCGGCCAGTCGTCGTCCTCAAGCTTACCCGCGCGGACCTTGGTCTGGTCGATGCGGCCGAGCGAAGCGAGCATACGAATGACGATGGAGTCCGCGGGCATTTCCAGGGAAAACACCAGTACCGCCTTGTCGGTGCGCAGCACGGCATTCTCGACAAGGTTCATGGCGAATGTCGTCTTACCCATGGACGGACGACCGGCAACGATGATCAGGTCAGCCGGTTGCAGTCCGTTGGTGGCTTCGTCGAGATCGGTAAAGCCGGTGGACAGGCCGGTGATCGCCTCACCCGCATTGAAGAGGGTGTCGATACGATCGATGGCTTTGACAAGGATGTCGTTGATGCCGATCGGTCCGCCGGTCTTGGGCCGCGCTTCGGCGATCTGGAAGATCAGGCGCTCGGCTTCGTCGAGAATTTCTTCGCCGGTACGCCCCTGTGGCGCGTAGGCGCTGTCGGCGATCTCGTTGCTGATGCCGATCAGCTGGCGCAATGTGGCGCGCTCGCGAATGATCTGCGCGTAGGCCTTGATGTTCGCCACCGAAGGCGTGTTCTTCGCCAGCTCACCGAGATAGGCCAGGCCGCCGACCTGCGGCAGGTGCCCTTCCTTGTCCAGTTGCTCGGACAGGGTGACCACGTCGAACGGCGAGTTGCGCTCGGCCAGGGTGAAGATGGCGCGGAAGATGAGGCGATGATCGTGGCGATAGAAATCGCCATCGGATACCTGATCGAGCACGCGCTCCCAGGCATTGTTGTCCAGCATCAGGCCGCCAAGCACCGCCTGCTCTGCCTCGATGGAGTGCGGCGGTACCTTGAGCGCTGCGGTTTCCAGATCGTATTGCTGGGGGACACTGATGTCGTTCATGGCACTCGGAATTCGAAACTACAAAAAAACAAAGGGCACGTTCCACTCGCGTGGAAACGTGCCCGATGTTACTCGTCAGGCACCAGCGGTGCCAGACGATGGCTTAGCCGGCTACGACGATCAGCTTGACGGTCGCTTCGACGTCGGTGTGCAGGTGCACAGCTACGTCGTACTCACCAACCTGACGGATGGTGCCGTTCGGCAGACGGACTTCGCTCTTCGCTACTTCAACGCCAGAGGCGGTCAGTGCGTCGGCGATGTCGTGAGTGCCGATGGAACCGAACAGCTTGCCCTCATCGCCCGCGGTAGCGGTGATGGTGACTTCCAGTTCGGCCAGCTGAGCGGCGCGAGTTTCGGCAGAAGCCTTACGCTCGGCAGCAGCTTTTTCCAGGTCAGCACGACGAGCTTCGAACTCGGCGATGTTGGCTGCGGTAGCAGCAGTAGCCTTGCGCTGCGGCAGCAGGTAGTTGCGACCGTAACCAGACTTGACATTTACCTTGTCGCCCAGGTTGCCCAGGTTTGCGACTTTTTCCAGCAGGATGACTTCCATTTGAGTCTTACCTCTTAACTTTTAACCTTCACCGTTCGCAGGTCCCGCGCCATTCTTACCGGCTGCGCGACCACGAAAATCAAACAGACTGTCGACAATGGCCAAAACGGCCAGTAACGGATAAATCAACTGCATGAACAGCACCAGCGTGACGTACAGCCCCACCAGCCAGAATCGCGGCAGACGCCCCTGAGCCACCAGCCCGTGCATTAGCGCGATACCGGCAAACACCAGCGGTACACTGCACAACGGCGTCAAAACCGCCAGCTGCGCACCCAGGTTCGGTCCAAGCAGCATGCCGACCAGCAGCAGCACCGCCAGCAGTGGCGGGAACCGCAGCGTACGAAACTCACTGCCGAAACCGCCCGGGTTGTACAACGCTGCCTGCCAGTAACGACCAAGCATCAGGCTAAGCAGGGTGACGACCTGCAGCAATGCAGCCAGAAGGCCGGTCAGTACCGGTGCCAACAAGGACTCCAAGCGTCCGCGCTCCTCCACCGAAAGCTGCTGATAAGCGCCTGACAATGCATCAGGCAACACTTTCTGCAGTTCGCTGGCCAGCGCCGCAATGGGCTCGCCGAACACCGCACCGAGTGCCCAGACATACAGCAGTCCAAGGCCCACACTGCACAACATCACCCGCACCCACGAAGCCTGACTGCGCAGCAGTAACGCCAGCCCCAGCGAGCCCAGCAATACCAGCAGGGTTCGCGGATCGCCGAAGTACCACCAGGCCAGTGCCGGCAATACCGCCCAGACCAGCACACCCAACGCATCGTTGAGGCCACGGCGCAACAACACCAGGCTGCCCGCGGCTGCACTCAGCCAGAACAACATGGGCAACGCTGCAGCACCCGCCACCACGAAGATGGCTTGCATACGGCCGCGCATGATGAACTCAGCCAGGGCACGCATGCGATTTATCCTTTACTTCTGTCGACCAGCCGGATCAACGGCCGTGGCTGTCGGTGTAGGGCAGCAGGGCCAGGTAGCGGGCGCGCTTGATAGCGGTAGCCAGCTGACGCTGATAACGTGCCTTGGTTCCGGTGATACGGCTAGGAACGATCTTGCCGGTCTCGGAGATATAGGCCTTCAGGGTGTTGAGATCTTTGTAGTCGATCTCTTTCACGCCTTCGGCGGTGAAACGGCAGAACTTACGACGACGGAAAAAACGTGCCATGAAATAGGCTCCTCAATAGATCCGTGGATTACTCGTCAGCGTTGTTATCGCTGTCACTGTCGCTCTCGTTAGAGCCGTCAGTGTTGTCAGGGCGATCACGACGCTCGCGGCGCTCGCTACGGTTTTCCTCGGCCTTGAGCATTTCAGACTGTTCGGTCTCGGCTTCGTCGCGACGAATGATCAGGTTACGGATGACGGCGTCGTTGTAGCGGAAGTTGTCTTCCAGCTCGGCCAGGGCCTTGCCACTGCACTCGACGTTCAGCATCACATAGTGAGCCTTGTGCACGTTGTTGATGGCGTAAGCCAGCTGACGACGGCCCCAGTCTTCCAGGCGGTGAATCTTGCCACCGTCTTCTTCGATCAGCTTGGTGTAACGCTCCACCATGCCGCCGACCTGCTCGCTCTGGTCCGGATGAACCAGAAAGATGATTTCGTAATGACGCATAATTGCTCCTTACGGGTTGCAGCCTGCCGACTAAGCGGTCAGGCAAGGAGTGAATGACTTGTTGTCTTGCTTGCAGGTAGGCGCGCAAACGCCTGCCGTCCAGGCAAGGGGCGCCATTCTAGAGAAGGGCTGACAGCGGCGCAAGGCGAACTGGTGAATATTTAACCAGCTTTAGACATTCAGTTGCGCAGCGCTGCACGCTCGGCGCGAATACCATCGAGCAGCTCGCGAACCTGGTGGATATCGTACGGCTTCAGCATGGTACGCAACTGATCGAGGCCCACATCCGAAGCATTGACCGCATAGCCCGAGGCGATCACCAGCGATAACCTCGGGTGACGCGCACTAGCTTCACGCGCCAGATCGATTCCGCTCATCCCGGCCAGGCCGACATCCGTCAGCAGCACGTCGAAAGGCTGCTGCCCCAGCGCCTCCAGGGCCTCTTCCGCTGTCTCGCTTGCGACGACCTGATGCCCTAGCTCCATCATCACTTCACCGGTAAGCATGCGCAGGGTCGGGTCATCCTCGACGAAGAGGATCTTCAGACTGGCATCATCGGCCGCCGGGTTTTCCACGACATCGTCAGGCTGCGGGTCGCCCGCCACCGCTTTGGCCGGACCTGCCGAGAGATCACCTCCCGCGCCCTGCCGCTGCCCGTCATCGACGCAGCGCGGCAAATACACATGCACAGCGGTACCATCGCGCTCGCCGCTCTCCAGCGTAACGAAGCCACCGCTCTGCTTGACGAATCCATAAACCATGCTCAAGCCGAGACCGGAGGCATTGCAGTCCTGCTTAGTGGTGAAGAAGGGTTCGAATGCCCGTGCGCGCACGTCGTCACTCATACCGCCGCCCTCGTCGATGACACTGAGCAGGACGTAATCGCCACGCGAGTTGCCAGGCGCATCCTCGCCCAGCTGGCGATTCTCCAGACGCAGCACCACACGTCCGCTACCCGCCATCGCATCGCGCGCGTTGGAAGCGAGGTTCAACACTACGCTCTGCAGATTGCCGACATCGGCGAACACCGGCCATGGCTCGCCCAGCACCTCCAGCTCCAGCTGTACCGCCGACCCCAACGCCCCATTTAGCAGCTCGTGCATCTGCTCAAGCAGCTCCGGCAAGTGCACCTGGCGCGGCAACAATGGTTGGCGGCTGGCGAAAGCCAGCAGCTGCGACGCCAGACGCGCACCCTTCTCGACCCCGCTGACAGCCGAGTCCAACCGTCGCGCTGCAGTCTGATCGCTACCGAGACCACGCCGTAGCAGCTGCAGGTTGCCTCCGATGATCTGCAGCATGTTGTTGAAGTCGTGCGCGATGCCACCAGTCAGCTTGCCCACTGCCTCCAACCGCTGAGCCTGCTGCAGGGCCTGCTCAGCCACCTGTCGCTCGGCCTCACTTTGCTGCAGCGCCAGGGTTCGCTCACGGACCAGCTCTTCCAGGTGATCGCGATAACGCTGCAGCTCCGCCTCGTTGCGCTGCTGCTCGGTCACATCCTGCCCTTGAACGAAGATGCCAATGACCCCGCCGTCGTTCTCGACGATCGGCTGCAAAACGAAATCCAGAATCGCTTCCTGTGGCTCCTTGTCCGGATACCGTCTCAGGAACAGCGATACACGTTTGCCGACATACGGCTGACCGGTGCGATAGACCTCGTCGAGCAGACCGATGAGGGCCTGCCCCTCGATCTCGGGCAATCCCTCGCGAACCGTCTTGCCAAGCAGCTGACGGTGCCCGGTGACCTGCCGATAGGCATCATTGACCAATTCATATACATGATCAGGGCCGCGCAGAAAGCAGACGAACCCAGGCGCCTGCGCGAACAGACGGCGCAGCTGCTCGCCTTCGGACTGCAGCAGCCTGGCACGGGACATTACGCCTTGCTCCAACTGCTGCAAGGGCTGCCGACCGGCTGCCGCCTGACTCAACGAGTCTTTCATTGCCTGCAGCTCGGTAATGTCCGAGGTGTGCTGCAGAATCGCAACGACCTCTCCCTGCTCATCCAGGATTGGCGTGTGCGTGGCGCTCCAGTAACGATCCTCGTAAACCGGGCCAAGCGGCGTTTGTCGCGCGATGGAGTAACGAATCACCGGCAACGTATCGACCGCCTTGCGGCTGAGCACCCGCGCAAACGAATCGAGCAACTCTTGCACTCGGGTCATCTCGGGACTGAGCGGATCGGCAGCGAAAGCTTCATGAAGGCGCTGACCCTGGATATCCGTCAGCTTTCGCCCGGTAAGCGTCAGGTAAGCGGCATTCGCATCCAGAATGACCAGATCACGATCAAGCAGGACATAAGCATTCGGGGATAGCCGGAACAGACTTTCGAAAGACGGGCGCTGCTGCATACAACCTCCATGGTACGAGCCTGACGCCGCGTAACTAACCCAGCAAGGCTCCGGCAGCACCCGGAGCCCTCAAGCAAAATATGACGAGAAGCCGCTCTCCGCGGACGGGCCTGGACACCGATTGACCACAAAAAGGTCAATCGGTTTCAGATCAGCAGGTCAGGCGTTCAGCCAGCGACCTTGGCGCTCTTGCGCTGACGCAGCGCCTCGAACAGGCATACGCCGGTCGCCACAGAAACATTCAGACTGCTGACGCTGCCGGCCATGGGCAGGCGCACCAGATAATCACAGTGTTCACGCGTCAGGCGCCGCATACCGCGACCCTCGGCGCCCATGATAAGCACGATGGGCCCGGTGAGATCCTGATCGTAGAGTGATTGCTCAGCTTCGCCCGCCGTCCCCACGACCCATAATCCACGCTGCTGCAGCTTCTCCAGCGTACGCGCAAGGTTGGTCACGGCGACCAGCGGAATCACTTCCGCCGCACCGCAGGCAACCTTGCGAACGGTGGCATTGAGAGTGGCCGATTTGTCTTTCGGCACGATCACGGCGAGCGCACCGGCCGCGTCCGCGGTGCGCAGACAGGCACCGAGGTTGTGCGGATCCGTCACACCATCCAGCACCAACAGCAGCGGCGGGCCATCGGCGCGATCAAGCAATTCCTCGAGCATGGCCTCACCCCATACCTGACTGGGACTCACCTCGGCGACCACACCCTGATGCACGCCTTCGACCCAGGCATCCATCTCCCGCCGCTCACACTGCCCGACACTCACACGTGCCTGAGCAGCCAGCTCAATCACCATCTGGGCGCGCGGATCGCCGCGCCCCTCTGCCAGCCATACCTGCTTGACGCGCTTGGGATGATGGCGCAGCAATGCCTCGACAGCGTGCAGGCCGTAGATCTTTTCCAGCTGACTCATGACTTGGCCTTGCGCTTTCTGGCACCGCCACTCGAGCCGGTGGGTTTGTCACCTGACTTGGCTGCAGATTTCGGCTTGGCCGAGCCTGATCGCGACTTGCTCCCGCCCGCCGCCTTCTCGCTCTTGCCCTTCCTGCCGCCCTTCGCCTCGGCGAGCAATGCCTTCTTCAGCTCTCGACTCTTGCGCACATCGGCATTGCCCGGCTCGCGTCCACGGCTCGCACCGTCACGCTGCCCCGGAGCAGACTTGGTACCACCACCGATCAGCTCGAAATCGATCTTGCGCTCATCCAGATCGACGCGCATGACGCGCACCTCGACGCTGTCGCCGAGACGGAAACTGCGCCCACTGCGCTCACCGGACAACCGGTGGTGCAACGGATCGAAGTGGTAGTAGTCGCCCGGCATGGCAGTGACATGCACCAGCCCTTCTACGTAGATGTCTGTCAGCTCGACGAACAGGCCGAAGCCAGTCACCGCAGTAATCACACCAGGGAAGGCCTCGCCGACACGATCCTTCATGAACTCGCACTTAAGCCAGTTAGTGACGTCGCGGGTAGCTTCGTCGGCGCGTCGCTCGGTCATCGAGCATTGCTCGCCCAGCTGCTCCAGCGCGGCTTCGTCGTACGGATAGATTCGCGCCTTGGGCATGCTGGTAGCGCCTTCGCGGCGCACATGAGGCGTGTCTCGACGGGAGCGGATGACACTGCGAATGGCGCGATGCACCAGCAGATCGGGATAACGCCTGATTGGCGAAGTGAAGTGGGCGTAAGCCTCGTAGTTCAGGCCAAAGTGACCATTGTTCTCGGCGCTGTATACGGCCTGACTCAGCGAGCGCAGCATGACCGTCTGGATCACATGGAAATCCGGGCGCCCCTGAATCTGCTCCAGCAGCGCCTGGTAATCCTTCGGCGTCGGACCTTCCTTGCCCTTGTGCAACGAGAGACCCAGTTCACCGAGAAAGGCGCGCAGCTTTTCCTGGCGCTCCAGCGGCGGCGCATCGTGGACACGATAAAGCGCTGGGATCTCATGCTTCTGCAGGAATGCCGCCGTGGCGACGTTGGCGCAGAGCATGCACTCCTCGATCAGCTTGTGCGCATCGTTGCGCTCGGTCGGCTTGATCTCGGCGATCTTGCGATCGGCACCGAAGACGATACGCGTTTCCTGGGTCTCGAAATCGATCGCGCCGCGAGTATGACGCGCCTTGAGCAGCACCTTGTAGAGCGAATAGAGCTGCTTGAGATGCGGCAACACTTCGGCGTACTCCCCGCTCAGCCGCTTGCCTTCGGCTGACTTGGGCTGCTCCAGCATCGCGCTGACCTTGTTGTAGGTCAGTCGCGCATGGGAATGAATCACCGCCTCGTAGAACTGGTAGTCGGTCATCTTTCCCGACTTGCTCAGCGTGATCTCGCAGACCATGGCCAGGCGATCGACCTGCGGATTCAGCGAACAGAGCCCGTTGGAAAGCTGCTCGGGAAGCATGGGCACCACCCGCTCAGGGAAGTACACCGAGTTGCCGCGAACCACGGCCTCCTTGTCGAGCGCCGAGTCGACCTTGACGTAGTGCGACACGTCGGCAATGGCGACATACAGGCGGAAACCTCCTGTCAGGAGCTTCCAGCCGCCAGGCTTCTCGCAATAGACCGCATCGTCGAAGTCGCGCGCGTCTTCACCATCGATGGTCACGAACGGTAGATGGCGCAGATCGACGCGCTTGTGCTTGTCCTTTTCCTCGACCTCGGGCTTCAGCCGGGACGCTTCCTTCAGCACCGCTTCCGGCCAGACATGCGGGATATCGAAGCTGCGTAGCGCCACGTCGATTTCCATGCCCGGCGCCATGTAGTTGCCGATCACCTCAACGATGTCGCCCTGCGGCTGGAAGCGCTGGGTCGGCCAGTGAGTGATCTTGACCTCGACAAACTGCCCCGGTTTGGCGTCGAGCGCGCGGCCCGGCGTCACCAGCACTTCTTGCTGGATTTTCGGGTTGTCAGGAATGACAAAACCGACGTCGCTCTCAATGTGGTAGCGACCAACGATGCTTTCGTGCGCCCGACTGATCACTTCAACGATCGCGCCCTCACGACGCCCACGCCGATCAAGCCCGGCAACGCGCGCCAGACAGCGGTCGCCGTCGAACACCAGGCGCATCTGCGTGGGGCTGAGAAACAGGTCATCGCTGCCGTCATCCGGGATGAGAAAGCCGAAGCCGTCGCGGTGCCCACTGACGCGACCGCAGACCAGGTCCAGCTTGTCCACCGGGGCATAGGTGCCGCGCCGGGTGTAGATTAGCTGACCATCGCGCTCCATCGCTCGCAGGCGGCGACGCAGCGCTTCGATATCTTCTTCGGACGCCAGTCCGAACTCTTCAACCAGCTCTTCGCGGGCCGCCGGGGAGCCGCGCTCACCGAGATGCTGGAGAATCAGCTCGCGACTGGGAATGGGGTTGTCGTACTTTTCCGCTTCACGAGCGGCCTCGGGATCGAGGGATTGCCAATCGGCCATTAAGAGATGTCACCTTTCATTCATTTATAGGGCCAGAACGCCCTTCTTCTATTGAAGCGCGAATCGCTCCCGGACGGCAGCTTTCACGCGAATTATTTTTCGCCATCAGGGGTTTACAAGGCCAAACCTCAGCCGTATAGTTCGCGCCCACAATGTCTGGCAGACGTTGTAACACGGAAACGGCTTAGTATCATCGTTTCTAGTGCCCAGGTGGCGGAATTGGTAGACGCACTAGGTTCAGGTCCTAGCGGTGGCAACACCGTGGAAGTTCGAGTCTTCTCCTGGGCACCACTTATTCAAATGAAACCCGCTGCGACATGGCGAGTCTCATGCAAGACGAAGAAGCCGACTTCGGCCGATCTGATCGGTGAAATGGCAAAAAGCCGGTGAGCGATCATCGCAATGTGCCCAGGTGGCGGAATTGGTAGACGCACTAGGTTCAGGTCCTAGCGGTGGCAACACCGTGGAAGTTCGAGTCTTCTCCTGGGCACCACTCTTCAAGAAAAAACCGAGCCCCTGGCTCGGTTTTTTCGTTTCGGCGAGCAACTGATTGAACTACCCCTTCCGATAGCCGGCCACGCCAGACAAAAGAAGACCGCCCGAAGGCGGTCTTTGTGTACCTGCAGCCTAGATCAGGCGTAAGGGTGGCGCAGCACAATGGTTTCGTTGCGATCCGGGCCGGTGGAGATGATATCCACCGGCGCCTCGACCAGCTCCTCGAGACGCTTGATGTACGCGCGCGCATTGGCGGGCAGCTCATCAAGGGTCTTCGCACCAACAGTCGACTCGCTCCAGCCCGGCATCTCTTCGTATACCGGCTGCAGGCCGTCATAGCTGTCCGCATCGGTCGGCGCGTCAACCAGAACATCGCCGTTACGATCCTTGTAACCGATACATATGCGGATGGTTTCCAGACCATCGAGCACGTCGAGCTTGGTCAGGCAGATGCCGGATATACTGTTGATCTCGATGGCGCGACGCAGGATCACTGCATCGAACCAGCCGCAGCGCCGCGCACGGCCGGTAGTGGAACCGAACTCGTGACCGCGCTCGGCCAGGCGAGCACCGATATCATCGAACAGCTCGGTCGGGAACGGACCGGAACCCACGCGCGTGGTGTATGCCTTGGTGATACCGAGAATGTAATCCAGATACAGCGGACCGAAGCCCGAACCGGTGGCAGTGCCGCCGGCAGTGGTGCTGGAGCTGGTGACGTAGGGATAGGTGCCATGGTCGATGTCCAGCAGCGAGCCCTGCGCGCCCTCGAACATGATGCAGGCGCCCTGCTTGCGCAGCTCGTGCAGGCGGGCGGTGACATCGGTGATCAACGGCTTGAGGATTTCCGCGTAGCCGAGCGCCTCATCTAGGGTATTCTGGAAATCAACCGGCTCGACCTTGTAGAAGTTCTGCAGCACAAAGTTGTGGTATTCCAGCAGCTCGCGCAGCTTGACCGCGAAGCGCTCCGGGTTGAACAGGTCAGCAATGCGCAGGCCGCGACGCGCAACCTTGTCCTCGTAAGCCGGACCAATGCCACGACCCGTCGTGCCGATCTTGCCTTCCGAGCGCGAAGCCTCACGCGCCTGATCCAGCGCCACGTGGTACGGCAGGATCAGCGTGCAGGACGGACTGATGCGCAGGCGCTCGCGTACCGGCACGCCCTTTTCTTCCAGCTTGGTGATCTCACGCAGCAGCGCATCGGGAGCGACCACCACGCCGTTGCCGATCAGACACTGCACGTTGTCACGCAGGATGCCGGACGGAATCAGGTGCAGCACGGTCTTCTCACCGTCGATGACCAGGGTATGTCCGGCATTGTGGCCGCCCTGGTAACGCACGACCGCAGCCGCCTGATCGGTCAGCAGATCGACGATCTTGCCCTTGCCCTCATCACCCCACTGGGTGCCCAGGACCACGACGTTCTTACCCATAACCCTCTGTCCTCTTCGGCGAAGCATGCCGGTCGCAACCGGCGATAATCGAAACCAGGCCAGCGCCGCAGCGCGGCGCCACAACCATCAGGACGCCAGCGAAGCCACCGTCCAGACACCATCCTTCAATTGCAATTGCCGGTCGCAGCCGAGCTGCGCAGCATCGGCTCGCGACTGCCCATCAAGGGCTTGCACCACGCGCTCACCCTGACGCCGCAGCTGACGGACCGCATCCCACAGACCCGGTTCGCCGTCTTGCGGCGCCCAAACGCCCGACACAGGCGCGGAAAGATCAGCACTGCCCAGACTGACCAGCGTCTTCAGGTCGGTGGAGAAACCCGTCGCCGGGCGTGCGCGACCGAAGTCGGCACCAATGTCGTCATAACGACCACCCTGCGCGATCGGCTGACCGACGCCGGGTACGAACACCGCGAACACCACTCCAGTATGGTAGTGATAGCCACGCAACTCGCCCAAATCGAAATACAGCGGCACATCCGGATAACGCGCCGCCAGCTGATCGGCAATGGCCGTCAGCGTTTCCAGCGCGGCCCGCACCTCGGCGGGCGCAGCCGCCAGCGCCATACACGCCTGATCGAGCACTTCCCGTCCGCCGCAAAGCCGCGCCAGCGCGCGCAGCATGCCGGTCAATGCAGGATCGAGCGCAGCAGTCTGCTCGGCAATCTCATCCATCGCCTTGCGCTGCAGCGCATCGAACAACCGCTGCTCGGCTTCGCCGCTCAATCCGGCAGCCTTGGCCAGACCACGATAGATGCCCACATGCCCGAGATCCATATGCACATCCGGCACCTCGGCAAGCTCGAGCATTTCCAGCATCAGACTGATGACCTCGATATCACTGGCAGCAGACGCATCGCCATACAGCTCAGCCCCCAACTGGATAGGGCTGCGCGAGGTGGAAAGCGCCTGCGGCTTGGCATGCAACACACTACCGGCATAGCACAGGCGACTGGGACCTTCGCGACGCAGGGTATGCGCGTCGACCCGGGCCACTTGTGGCGTGATATCAGCCCGCAGCCCCATCTGGCGACCGGAAAGCGGGTCGATGACCTTGAACGTACGCAGATCCAGATCCTGCCCGGAACCGGTGAGCAACGACTCGAGAAACTCCACGTGCGGGGTGATGACCAGCTCGTAGCCCCAGCACTGGAACAGGTCCAGCACGCGCCGACGCGCCGTTTCGATACGCGCCGCCTCCGGCGGCAGCACCTCTTCGATGCCATCTGGCAAAAGCCAGCGGTCTACCGTTGCCATTCGCGAAATCACCTCTCGTTCCGGTAAGCCCAGACGAAAACCGCGGCAGCAGCCTTAGCCGGCCTTCGGTCGCGTGCAGTTGTATTCGAACCATGGCATCCGAGCCATGCCCTGTGAAGGGATCGGCATGACCGCTGCATGCCTGGGATAGCCTGCGACCTCAAGGGCACAGACGCAAAAAAGCCGGGATTTTCCCGGCTGGCGGATCATAGCAATCTTTTCTCTAACGGTCACCCGACGGCACGGCCGTGCCGCCGGGGAACCTTCATCTCGCCATCAACTAGTTGCTCTTTTCCAGATAACGGAAGAAATCGCTCTTCGGATCGAGCACCAACACGTCTTCCTTGCTGGAGAAGCTCTCGCGATAAGCCTGCAGACTGCGATGGAAGGCATAGAACTCCTGATCCTGACCATACGCCGCGGCATAGATGGCAGCAGCCTGAGCATCGCCATCACCGCGCAGCTCCTCAGCCTCGCGGAACGCCTCGGCCAGCAGGACACGGCGCTGACGATCGGCGTCGGCACGGATACCTTCGGCTAGCTCTTTACCTTTGGCGCGATGCTCACGAGCCTCACGCTCACGCTCAGAGCTCATCCGCTCGAACACGCTGCGATTGACTTCCCGCGGCAGATCAATGCCCTTGACGCGCACATCGACCACTTCGATGCCCAGCTCCTGTTGAGCGGCGCGGTTCAGACTGGTTGTGACCTGAGCCATCAGCTCGTCACGCTGACCGGACACGGACTCGTGCAGCGTGCGCTTACCGAACTGGTCACGCAACGCCGCCTCCAGACGGCGAGCCAGGCGCTCATCGGCAATCTGCTTCATCCCCGAGGTCGCGGTGTAGAAGCGCTCGGCATCATCCACACGCCACTTGGCGTAGGAGTCGACCATCAGCGCTTTCTTTTCCAGGGTCAGGAAGCGGGAAGTCGTGGTATCCAGTGTCAGCAGTCGCGCATCGAATTTGCGCACCGAGTTCACGTACGGAATCTTCATGTGCAGGCCAGGCTTCACATCAGGCTCGACGATGCGACCGAAGCGCAGCAGGACTGCACGCTCGGTCTGCGAGACGATGTAGAAGCTGTTCCACAGAACGATTGCCGCCACAACGCCCACGATCAGGGCGGTAAGGGATTTATTGCTCATCAGCGGCTCTCCCTCGTACGAACTTCACGCGGATCCAGCTCCGGCGGCAGACGGGTGCCCTGGGTAGCCGCGCCCGACGCAACTCCGGCCGGAGCCGGCGTGCTCGCACCACGACTGTTGATCATCTTGTCCAGCGGCAGATAGAGCAGGTTCTGCCCGCTGTCACCACTCACCATGACCTTGCTGGTATTGCTCATGACTTCCTGCATGGTTTCCAGATACAGGCGCTCGCGCGTCACTTCCGGCGCCTTGCGATATTCGGCGACCAGCTTGCTGAAGCGATCCGCCTCACCCTGAGCGCGGGAAATCACCGCGTCGCGGTAACCACTGGCTTCTTCCAGCATGCGCTGGGCCTGGCCGCGGGCTTCGGGAATCACGCCATTGGCGTACGACTCAGCCTGGTTCTTCTCACGCTGCTCGTCTTCACGCGCGCGAATCACGTCATCGAACGCTTCCTGCACCTCACGCGGCGCGGCTGCGCTCTGCAGGTTGACCTGGGTGACGACGATGCCTGTGGCGTAATTGTCGAGAAAACGCTGCAAGCGCTCCTTGACCTCGCCAGCCATCACTTCACGACCTTCAGTCAGCACCTGATCCATGGCGGTCGAACCCACCACATGCCGCACGGCGCTGTCGGTCGCATGTTGCAGGCTTACTTCAGGCTGATCGACATTGAGCACGAATGCCTGAAGATTGCTGATCTTGTACTGAACGGTGAGCGGCACCTCGATGATGTTCTCATCCTCGGTGAGCATCTGCCCCTGCTTGCTGTAAGAACGCTCGCGGGTGACGTTTTCCTGGAACTTGCGATCGATCGGCGGGAAGTAGATGTTCAGGCCCGGCCCGACCGTCTCGTGATACTTGCCGAAGCGCAGCACGACGGCCTGCTCCTGCTCGTCGACGATATAGATCGCATTGAACAGCCAGACGGCCAGCAGCACGACCAGGGCAATCCAAACCAGACCGAAGCCGCCGCGCTTGCCGCTGCCACCGAAATTGCTGCCGCCGCCACGCTTCTTGCCACCGAACATGCCGTTCAGGCTGTCCTGCAGCTTGCGGAAAGCCTCATCGAGATCCGGCGGGCCTTTCTGGTCGCCACCGCCACCACCGCGACGGCCACCGCCACCACTGCCCCAGGGATCCTGGTTGTTCGAGTTGCCACCCGGCTCATTCCAAGCCATAGCGCTCTCCATTCAAATAAAGCTAAAGGCGCGCCCACGGCGCGCCCACCAATGCTACAGAAAGCCCCGAACTACCGGCAAAATTGCCACTAGAGGCTTTATTGCAAAGTGTGTTGCTCGATGAACTCATCCACCCGCAACCCTTCGCGACTGATCAAGCGATTCAATTCGATTCTTGGCAAGCGAACCTCCAGCAGGCTGCCACCCTCGTCATCATGCGTTTCCCGCTGCACCGCGCTGAGCTCGAAGAACTGCGCCCGCAGCCGCCCGAGCCGCTGCGGCAGGCGCAGCGTCCCGACAAACAGATCGTTGCCCAACAGCTCGGCAATGGCCTGGCGCACCAGATCCAGCCCCAATCCATCACGAGCGGACACCCAGACACGCTGCGGCTTGCCATCGGCGTCGCGCTGAATCTGCGGCTCGATGCCCTCCATCAGGTCAACCTTGTTGTAGACCTCGAGCATCGGCAACTCGTTGGCGCCGATCTCACCGAGCACCGCCAGCACCTGCTCGATCTGCTGATCGCGCTCTGGCTCGTGCGCATCGATGACATGCAAGAGAAGATCGGCGTTGCTGGACTCTTCCAGCGTAGCCCTGAAGGACTCCACCAACTTGTGTGGCAGATGACGGATGAAACCCACGGTGTCGGCCAGCACCACCGGCCCGACATCATCCAGCTCAAGCCGCCGCAACGTCGGATCGAGCGTGGCGAACAGCTGATTGGCCGCGTACACATCCGACTCGGTCAGCGCATTGAACAAGGTGGACTTGCCGGCGTTGGTGTAACCAACCAGCGACACGGAGGGTATATCGGCACGACGACGCCCGCGACGGGCCTGCTCGCGCTGACCGCGGACCTTTTCCAGACGCTGCTTGATTTGCCGGATGCGCACACGCAGCAAGCGGCGGTCGGTTTCCAGCTGGGTTTCACCCGGGCCACGCAGACCGATACCGCCCTTCTGTCGCTCAAGGTGAGTCCAGCCGCGAACCAGGCGCGTACTCATGTGCTCAAGCTGGGCCAGTTCGACCTGTAGCTTGCCTTCATGGGTGCGTGCGCGCTGGGCGAAGATATCCAGAATCAGACCGGTACGATCAAGCACGCGACATTCGAGCGCTCGCTCGAGGTTGCGCTCCTGGCTAGGCGTCAGGGTGTGATTGAAGATCACCAACTCGGCCTCGCCATCCTTGACGAGGTCATGCAGCTCCTCGACCTTGCCACTGCCGATCAGGAACTTGGCGGACGGCTGATGCCGGGCGACATTGACGAAGCCAACCGCCTCGGCGCCTGCCGAGCGCGCCAGCTCCTGGAATTCCTGAGGGTCCTCGCGCGCCGCGGGGTCCTGGCCGTCCAGGTGCACCAGGATAGCCCGCTCACCACCACCGGGACGTTCGAAGAACAAAGAAACCTACCTCAGTCGTTGCTCGACTCGGATTGCTCGGCATCACCAGCGGTCGGCAGGCGCACAGGGCGGCCCGGAACGACAGTGGAGATGGCGTGCTTGTAGACCATCTGGCTGACGGTGTTTTTCAGAAGAATGACGAACTGGTCGAAGGATTCGATCTGGCCCTGCAGCTTGATGCCGTTGACCAGATAGATGGAAACCGGGACGCGTTCCTTACGCAGTGTGTTGAGGTAAGGGTCTTGTAGCGAATGCCCTTTTGACATGTGCCGCACTCCTTAGAGGATCTGTTTTCATTAGTGTTCTAAAAGTACAACCGACGATCCACTTGTCTGAGAATAGACGGTCAATTCGCAGTGTCAGCTTAATATGGAGAGCGATTGCAGGTATTTCAATGCGCGCGGCAGATTGTCGCGGGGCAAACTGTCCAGCCAGTGCATCTCCCCCCAACTTCGCAACCAGGTGAACTGCCGTTTGGCCAGTTGCCGGGTTGCGATGATGCCGCGCTCCACCATTTCCTCTCGGGTCGATGATCCGTCCAGATATTCCCAGACCTGACGATAACCAACCGCTCGAATCGACGGCATGCCAAGGTGCAGATCACCCCGATTCCTCAGGGCTTCGACCTCTTCGACAAAGCCCTGTTCAACCATGTGCAGGAAACGTCTCTCGATGCGCTCATGCAGGATGTGGCGTTGTGCGGGGGCGATGCACAGTTGCGCGACAGTATAAGGCAAGACTCCTGAGCCTGGAGCGTCTGCGACGGCTTTTTGCGACCTTTGTCGGGCGCGGTGCTCGCTCATGGTCAAGCCGCTGACGCGATATACCTCTAGCGCGCGTACCAGCCGCTGCGGATCGTTAGGATGAATGCGCGCTGCCGACTCCGGGTCCACCTGGGCCAGCTGATCGTGCAGCACCTGCAACCCTTGCGTCGCGGCCAGCGCCTCGAGTTCGGCACGTAGCAACGGGTCAGCTGCCGGCATATCGGCGAGTCCTTCCTGCAACGCCTTGAAATACAACATGGTGCCGCCAACCAGCAGAGGAATTCGGCCAGCCGCGCTGATCTCGGCCATGGCCGCCAGGGCATCTGCGCTGAACTCTGCAGCCGAATAGCTCTCGGCCGGGTCAAGGATGTCCACCAGACGATGGGGAAACTCGGCCAACACCTCAGCCGACGGCTTCGCCGTGCCGATATCCATGCCGCGATAGACCAGCGCCGAATCGACACTGATCAGCTCGCAGGGCAGCAAGCGCGCCAGCTCCAACGCAAGATCGGTCTTGCCCGACGCAGTGGGGCCCATGAGGAAGATGGCAGGAGGGAGAGCGGACATCAGGAAGCTCGACGGTCTTGGCCGCATAGTTTCCGGCGACAGGCGGCCAGCTGCAAGCACGGTTCGCCGCGAGGATTACTCAGCGACCGCGCAGGAACAGCTTGTCCAGCTCGTCCATGCCGAGCTGCGTCCAGGTCGGACGCCCGTGATTGCACTGCCCGCTGCGCTCGGTATGTTCCATATCGCGCAGCAAGGCGTTCATCTCGGGCACCGTCAGCCGCCGGTTGGCGCGCACTGCGCCATGACACGCCATGGTCGCCAGCAGCTCGTTCAGATGGGCCTGAATACGGTCACTGGTGCCGTACTCAAGCAGATCGGCCAACACGTCGCGGACCAGCCGGGTCGCTTCGGCCTGCTTGAGCAGCGACGGGATCTGTCGAATCGCCAAGGTTTCCGGCCCCAGTCGTTGCAGCTCGAAACCCAGCATCTGAAACCATTGCCCGTGCTCTTCGGCGCAGTCGGCTTCACGCTGACTCAGCGCAATCGACTCAGGCACCAGCAATGGCTGCCCGCGCAAGCCTTCGCTGGCCATGGCGGTTTTCAGTCGCTCATAGGTGATGCGTTCGTGAGCGGCGTGCATGTCAACCAACACCATGCCCTGGGCATTTTCGGCGAGGATGTAGACGCCCTTGAGCTGCGCCAGCGCATACCCCAGCGGCGGCACGTCATCCTGACTCGCCGGCAGTGCCGCGGGACCGCTCTCGGGCAACGGCGTGAAGAACTCGCGATAAGCACCCTGAGCTTCGGCGGTATAGCCGGCCGAAGCTGGCCGTGGCGCCTGATAACCGGCCCCTGCGCCGCGCCAGGGCGACGTATCATCCTGGGGCCGCTCAAGCACGCTGGCCGCCAGACTCATTTCGTTCTGCCCGGCGAACTCGCCAGCGGCCAGCCCGGAAACCTGCGTCATCGGCGTGACGCTGGCCGGTGCCGCGAGCTGATCTTCCGGCCGCACATCCCCCAGCGCACGATGCAGCGTGCCGTAAAGGAAGTCATGCACCATGCGGCTGTCGCGGAAGCGCACTTCATGCTTGGTCGGATGCACGTTGACGTCCACCACCGCCGGGTCGACATTGAGGAACAGCACGAACGTCGGGTGCCGGCCGTTGAATAGCACATCGCGATAGGCCTGGCGTACCGCGTGGGCCACCAGCTTGTCGCGAACCATGCGCCCGTTGACGTAGAAATACTGCAGGTCCGCCTGACTGCGCGAGAAGGTCGGCAGCCCGACCCAGCCCCACAGTCGCAAGCCGTTACGCTCGATCTCGATGGGCAGCGCCTGCTCGAGGAACGCCGGCCCGCATACCGAAGCGACACGACGCGCGCGCGCCGCATCGTCTTCGGCCTGGTGCAGCGCCAGCACGACCTTGCCGTTGTGGCGCAGATGGAAGGCCACGTCGAAATGCGCCAGCGCCAGGCGCTTGATGACTTCCTGAAGGTGATCGAATTCGGTCTTCTCGGTGCGCAGAAACTTGCGTCGCGCCGGCGTATTGAAGAACAGATCACGCACCTCCACCGAGGTGCCCACTGGATGCGCCGCGGGCTGCACCCGCGCTTCCATTTCACGCCCCTCGGTCTCCACCTGCCAGGCCTCGCTGGCATCGGCGGTGCGTGAAGTCATGGTCAGACGCGAGACGGAACTGATCGAAGCCAGCGCTTCGCCCCGAAAACCCAGACTCATGACCCGTTCGAGGTCTTCCAGATCACGAATCTTGCTGGTGGCGTGACGCGCCAGGGCCAGCGGCAGATCGTCCGGCGGAATGCCGCAGCCGTCGTCGCGCACTCGCAGCAGCTTGACCCCGCCCTGCTCGATGTCCACATCGATGCGTCGCGCGCCCGAATCCAGACTATTTTCCAGCAGCTCCTTGATCACCGAGGCCGGGCGCTCCACCACCTCGCCGGCGGCAATCTGGTTCGCCAGCCGCGGACTTAGCAGCTGGATGCGCGGCACCTCGCTCATGGTTGCGAGGCCAGCGTGGTGGCGGGAATGTTCAGCGTCTGGCCGATCTTGATCACATCATTGCGCAGATTGTTGGCGCTGCGCAGGGAAGTCAGGCTTACCTGATAGCGCTGGGCGAGCAATGCCAGGCTCTCGCCGGAACGTACGACGTGCTCGCGCGGCGCACTGGCGATCTTGCCGGAATCCCGCAACCAGGCCACATAGGTTCCAGGCGGCGGATTCTCATGAAAGAACTGCCTTACGCCACTGTGGATCGAGCGCGCCAGCGACTGCTGGTGGCTCGCCGTCTGCAGCTTCTTGGCCTCTGACGGGTTCGAGATGAAGCCGGTCTCCACCAGAATCGACGGGATATCCGGCGACTTCAGCACCATGAAGCCCGCCTGCTCGACTCGCCGCTTGTGCAGCGGGGTGATGCGCCCCACGTTGCTCAATACTTTCTGCCCGACATTCAGGCTCGATGACAACGAGGCGGTCATCGACAGATCCAGCAGCACACCTGCAAGCATCTGGTCCTTGTCGCCGAGACTGACGTTGCCGGCACCGCCAATCAGGTCGGAACGGTTCTCGCTGTCGGCCAGCCAGCGCGCGGTTTCCGAGGTGGCGCCGCGGTCGGACAGGGCGAACACTGAGGCACCGTAGGCCGCCGAACGCGGCGCGGCATCGGCATGAATCGAGACGAACAGATCAGCGCCCTTCTTGCGCGCGATCTCGGTACGTTTGCGCAGCGGGATGAAGTAGTCGCCGGTGCGCACCAGCTCGGCTCGAAAACCCTTGTCGGCGTTGATCTGCCGTTGCAGTTCCTTGGAAATCTGCAGCACCACGTGTTTCTCGTAGATCTTGCCGGGGCCAATCGCGCCGGAGTCTTCGCCACCATGACCGGCGTCGATGGCGATCACGATGTCGCGCTTGCTGCTCGCCGTAGCCGGCAGCTTCACCGCTGGCAGGGTCGGGGAAACCGGCGCGGCGGGCGTCGCCGGGGTAGCGGTGGCTGGCGGCTGGGTCGCGGCGCGAGCGGCTGTCGCCTGATCGAAGAGGTCGACCACCAGGCGATGACCGTATTGCTGATTGGGCACCAGACTGAAGCTCTTCGGCGCTACCGGCGCATGCAGATCGACGACCACGCGAAGTGTGTCGGCATCGTGCTGGCCGGCGCGCAGAGAGGCGACCGGCGTGTTCTTCAACGGCAGCTTGTCGAGCTCAGCCTTGAGCGTCGCGCCGGTCACGTCGATGACCAGCCGATCGGGCGCGGTAAGGGTAAATATCTTGTGTTCGACCGGGCCGGATAGATCGAACACCAGGCGGGTGTTGTCCGGCGCACGCCACAGACGCACGCTCTGCACATCGCTGGCGGCATGAAGGTCGGTTGCCACCAGCAACAGCACCAGTCCACCAATCAGGGTGCGAATGCGCATACCCAAACCCATGTTATTCATAGCTCTCCGTCGGTCAGGGCGACACACCAGGCTTCACCCCGCGCGGTGTGGGGCGACAGGCGCAGCGTACGGCCGGCCTCATGCGGTGCAATGGTAATGTCCATGTCGGCCTTTGGCAAAATGCCGGCCCCGCGCTCCGGCCATTCGATCAGGCACAGCGGATTGCCTTCGAAATAGTCGCGGATGCCGAGGAACTCCAGTTCTTCCGGACCGACCAGACGATACAGGTCGAAGTGGTAAACCTGCACATCGCCCAACTCGTAGGGTTCGACCAATGTGAAGGTCGGACTCTTGACCTTGCCCGCATGACCGAAGCCGCGAATCAGGCCGCGCGACAACGTGGTCTTGCCCGCACCCAGGTCGCCATGCAGATAGATGACGCCACGACCGCCGGTCGCCTGAGCGATGCGTGCGCCCAGCGCGAGCATGGCAGCCTCGTCCGCGGCATACAGATTCACTTCCGGCATGGCGACTGCTCCTCGAGCAACTGACGAATCACGGGAATCAGATCGCTGGCGGCGAGTCCGCGCCCCTGCTCACCCAAGCGCTCGCCAGCGGAGGCGTGTAACCACGCCCCCAGGCAGGCCGCGTCGAATGGCGTCAGGTCTTGCGCCAGCAACGCACCGATCACGCCGGCCAACACGTCGCCCAAACCGGCACTGGCCATCGCCGGATGGCCGCGATCACACAGCGCCAGCCGACCATCCGCGGCGGCGATCAGCGTACCGGCGCCTTTGAGCAGTGCCACGCAGGCGTAGCGATGGGCCAGCGCACGCGCCGCAGCGGGGCGATCAGCCTGGATTTCAGCTACCGAGCACTGCAACAGCCGCGCAGCCTCGCCCGGGTGCGGGGTGATCACGCTCGCCGCCGGCAATTCGATGCCGCCAGCCGCCAGCAGGTTCAGCGCATCGGCGTCCCACACCTGCGGCAACTCATGTTGCGCCGCCAGCGACAGCAGGCTGCGTCCCCAGGGAGCCTGTCCCAGGCCCGGGCCGACCACCAGCACATCGGCGCGCTCGACCAGCGCGGTCAGGCTATAGGTCGACTCGACGCCACTGCACATGATTTCCGGGCGTCGTACCAGCGCAGCGGTGACATGTTCCGGACGAGTCGCCAGCGTCACCATGCCCGCGCCGCAGCGCAACGCCGCCTCGGCGCTGAGCAGCGCGGCGCCGCCGGTCCCCAGATCGCCGCCAATGACCAGCACCTGACCGAAGCTGCCCTTGTGCGCCACCGGCGAGCGCGGCGCGACAGGCACCAACGTTGACTGATCCAGGCGTACAGCGTCGCCTGCGACCTGACTGACGATCTGCGGATCGGCCTGCAGGTCATCGAATACCAACGTGCCGACGCGATCCGGGCCGTCCGCGGTGAACAGCCCGAGCTTGAGCCCGATGAAGGTCACACTGAGATCGGCACGCACCGCGTGACCCAGCACCCGCCCGCTGTTGGCGCAGAGCCCGGACGGCAGATCGATGGCCAGCACCGGTAGCGCACTGGCATTGATCGCCTCGATCGCTGCGACATATGGCTCGCGCACGTCACCGGCAATGCCGGTGCCCAGTAGCGCATCCACCAGCACGCCCTGCAACATCGCCTCGGCATGCCAGGGCTCGACGACCACACCGCTCGCCCGTGCCTCGGCCAGGGCTTGCGCGGCATCGCCCTGCAAAGCTTGCGGATCGCCCACCGCCAGCACCCGCACCTGCCAGCCGGAGCGCTGCGCCAGCGCCGCGACCAGATAGCCATCGCCGGCGTTATTGCCACGTCCGGCCAATACGGTAACTGCCCCGGCATCCGGCCAGCGCCGACGCAGCGCACGCCATGCGGCATGAGCGGCACGCTGCATCAATTCGAAACCGGGAGTGCCGGCGGCAATCAGGCGCGCATCGAGTTCGCGCACCTGGGCGGCGGTATACAGAGCGACGGGCAGGGAATCGGTCATCGGAGCAGGGATCATCGCGGCGGAATGTCTGGCAGAATTATACGCACCCGCCTGTCATGCCGCTCTCCAATGTCCAGCCTCTCTCTCGACCCCGCCGCCCTCGCCCAATCCATCAAGGAATGGGGGCGTGAGCTCGGCTTTCAGCAGGTCGGCATCACCGATGTTGACCTCGGCGAGCACGAAGCGCACCTCGACGCCTGGCTGGCGGCCGGCTATCAGGGCGAGATGGACTACATGGCCGCCCACGGCAGCAAGCGCTCACGACCGGACGAACTGGTACCGGGCACCCTCAGGGTGATCTCCCTGCGCATGGACTACCTGCCCGGCGACACGCGCATGACCCAGCAGCTGGCCGCCCCGGAGAAGGCCTACGTGTCGCGCTATGCGCTGGGCCGCGATTATCACAAGCTGATCCGAAAACGCATCCAGCAGCTCGCCGAGCGCATTCAGCAGATGGTCGGCCCGTTCGGCTTTCGCGCCTTCGTCGACAGCGCGCCGGTGCTGGAGAAGGCCGCCGGGCAGCAGGCCGGGCTCGGCTGGATCGGCAAGAACACCCTGCTGCTCAACCGCAAGGCCGGCAGCTGGTTCTTTCTCGGCGAACTGTTCGTCGATATCGCTCTGCCGGTCGACGAACCGACGACTCGCGATCACTGCGGCAGCTGCCACGCCTGCCTGGACGTCTGCCCCACCGATGCCTTCGTCGGCGAACGGCTACTCGATGCGCGACGCTGCATTTCCTATCTCACCATCGAGCTGAAAGGCGCGATCCCCGTCGAGCTGCGCGACAAGATCGGCAACCGCGTATTCGGATGCGACGATTGCCAGATCGTCTGCCCGTGGAACCGATTCGCCCGCCCCACCGAGCAGAGCGACTTTCAACCACGCCATAGCCTGGACAACGCCGAGCTGGCGACCCTGTTCCGCTGGACGGAAGAGGAATTTCTCAGCCGCACCGAGGGTTCGCCGCTACGCCGCGCCGGTTACCAGCGCTGGCTGCGCAACCTGGCGGTCGGTCTGGGCAACGCGCCGTCAAGCATCCCGGTGCTGGAAGCGCTCCAGGCGCGCCGCGACGACCCCTCGGAGCTGGTACGCGAGCATGTCGAGTGGGCGCTGGCGCAACATGCCCAGCGCCAGCCCGACTGACTCGCCAGCCCTGAGGCCGCATCAGGCCTGAGGGGATTCCTGTACCGGATCGCTGGCTGGAGCCGCGCTGAGCTCACGCAGCTCATCGGCATCCAGCGTCTCCTGCTGCAGCAACCGACGCGCGCAGCGCTCAAGCAGTTCATGCCGCTCCTCGAGCAACCCCAGGCTGCGCTGGAATGCAGACTGCACCAGCTCCTGCACTTCCTCGTCGATCGCCGTGGCGGTGCTCTCGGCATAATCATGTTGCGGCTTGAGGCCGAGCATCGCCTCGTTGCCAAGGAACGAGTTCGGCTCACGCTCCAGCGCCAGATGCCCGAGACGCTTGGACATGCCGTAACGGGTGACCATGGCCCGGGCGATATCGGTGACCTTGGCCAGATCGTCCGCGGCGCCGGTGGACAGATGGGCGAACACCAGCCACTCCGCCGCACGCCCGCCGAGCAATACAGCCATCTTGTTTTCCAATTCGTCGCGGGTCATCAGGAAGCGATCCTCGATGGGGCGCTGGATGGTGTAACCCAGTGCGCCCATGCCGCGCGGGATGATCGACACCTTGTGCACCGGATCGACCCCCGGCAGCGCCATGGCCACCAGGGCATGGCCCATCTCGTGATAGGCAACGATCTCCCGTTCGCGCGGGTTGAGCAGGCGATTGCGCTTCTCCAGGCCGGCGATGATGCGTTCGATAGCCGCAGTGAAATCTTCCATCGCCACCGCCTCGGCATTGCGCCGGGTCGCCAGCAGCGTCGCTTCGTTGACCAGGTTGGCCAGGTCGGCACCGGTAAAGCCCGGCGTCAGCGCGGCGATGGCCTGCGGATCGACATCGGTGCCCAGCCTCGATTTCTTCAGGTGCACATTGAGAATCTGCACCCGCCCGACCTTGTCCGGCCGATCGACCAGCACCTGGCGGTCGAAACGGCCGGCGCGGAGCAGGGCCGGGTCGAGAATTTCCGGGCGGTTGGTGGCCGCCAGCAGGACCAATCCGCTGGAGGTATCGAAGCCGTCCATCTCCACCAGCAGCTGGTTGAGCGTCTGCTCCTTCTCGTCATGCCCGCCGGACAATGGTCCGGCGCCGCGGGCGCGGCCGAGGGCATCCAGTTCGTCGATAAAGATGATCGCTGGCGCCTGGGCCCGCGCCTGTTCGAAGAGATCGCGCACCCGCGCGGCACCGACGCCGACGAACATCTCGACGAACTCGGAACCGGAAATGGAGAAGAACGGCACCTTCGCCTCGCCAGCGACGGCGCGCGCCAGCAACGTTTTGCCGGTGCCGGGTGGACCGACCAGCAGCACGCCCTTGGGCATGCGTCCGCCTAGGCGGCCATAGGTTTGCGGATCGCGGAGAAACTCGATGATTTCCTTGAGCTCGTCCTTGGCCTCGTCGACGCCGGCGACATCGGCGAAGCTCACCTTCATGTCGGTCTCGACATAGACACGCGCCTTGCTCTTGCCGATCTGCATCATGCCGCCGCCGCCCAGGCCGCTGCCGATGCGCTTGAGCAGGAACAGCCAGATGCCGAAGAAGAGCATGGCCGGCACGATCCACGACAGCAGGTCACGCACCAGCGTGCTTTCCACCTTGCCGGTGTAGCGCACCGGATACTGCTGCAGATGCTCGGCCAACTGCGGTTCGACGCGGTTGCTGATGAAACGTCGCTGACCGCTGGCCAGCGGCTCCTTCAGCAAGCCCTCGATGCGCCGCTCGGTGATCGCCAGCTCTTCGACGCGGCCCTCCTTGAGGTGCTGCTCGAACTCGCTGTAGGGGATGGTCGCCACCTCCTGCTGGATCGACAGCAGGTACTGCAGGCCGAGGAACACCAGAATGGCGATCATCCAGTAATTCATGTGGAACTGAGTTCGGTCTTTCACACCTGTTCTCCTTGTGCCGCAGACGGGGAAATTATGCCTGCTGCACGGGAGGCCAGCCTGAACCCAGATCAGTAATAAGGCGCGCCGCTCAAAGACCGCCGCGCACGCCGAGGCCGACACCCAGCTCCGCCGCCACGGCGAAGGGCAACAGCAGCGTATCCACCAGGGCGCTGGCGGGCAGATCCAGCGCGGGATATTTCGGCGGCATGGCACCGAAACGATCCATCGGGCAGCAACCGCCGTTGAGGCTGTACCAGTCCAGGCGCGTGCCGGAGTAGATGATCGGTGCGCCGGGCTTGGCGGCATCCAGCGTGCGCACGCTGGCACAGCCCCCGAGCTGGCTCAGCGTCGCCAGGAGTAGCAGCGCTCGGCCGATCATCTCAATCGTCACTGACGATATGGTGCTCGCCCCAGCGCGGCAGCATGTCCTGCGGGATATTGAGCAGATTGAGGATGCGCGCGACGACGAAATCGACCAGGTCGTCGATGGTCTGCGGCTGGTGATAGAAGCCCGGCGAGGCCGGCAGGATGGTCACCCCGAGGTTGGATAGCTTGAGCATGTTCTCAAGGTGAATGCTCGAATAAGGGGCCTCACGCGGTACCAGGATCAACTGGCGACGTTCCTTGAGCGCGACGTCGGCGGCACGCTCGATCAGGTTGTTGCAGGCGCCGGCGGCAATCGCCGAGAGCGTGCCGGTGGAGCATGGCACCACCACCATGGCGGTCGGTGCGCCGGAGCCGGAGGCCGGTGGCGCCATCCAGTCCTCCTTGGCGAACACGCGGATCTGCCCGGCGGCAGCACCGGTGTATTCCGAGAGGAACGCCTGCATGGCCTGCGGCTTGGCCGGCAGCACCACATCGGTCTCGGTGGCCATCACCAGCTGCGCGGCCTTGGAGATCAGGAAGTGCACCTCGCGGTCCTCCTGGATCAGGCAATCGAGCAGGCGCAGGCCGTACTGCGCGCCGGACGCGCCGGTCATGGCCAAGGTGATGCGTTCCGGTCCGTTCATACATTTGTTCCCTTGTAGCCGCTTGGTCGTGTTCGGGCGGGCCGAAGCGGAACGCCGCCCGGCCCACCCTACTCGCTGATGCGATCCGCGTGGAAATGCCTTCGGCGATTTCCACCCTACCCACGGTCATCGTAGGGTGGAAAACCGCAAAGCGTTTTCCACCTTGAGCAATCAGCTCAACGCCTCAGCCAATTTGCCGTGCAACCCACCGAAACCGCCATTGCTCATCACCACCACCTGGGTGCCCGGCACGGCGTCAGCTTTCACCTTGGCGATGATCGCCTCCAGCGAATCGCACACGGTGGTCGGCACCGGCGAGCCGGCGACGGTTGCGGCCAGATCCCAGCCAAGATTGGCGGGTGCGTACCAGAGCGCCTGGTTGGCCAGCGCCACGGATTCAGCCAGGCCCTCGCGATGCGCGCCGAGCTTCATGGAGTTGGAACGCGGTTCGACCACCGCGATGATCGGCGTATCACCGACGCGCTTGCGCAGGCCGTCGAGGGTGGTGGCGATGGCGGTCGGGTGGTGGGCGAAGTCGTCATAGATGGTCACGCCGTTGACCTCGGCGACCTTTTCCATGCGTCGCTTGACGCTCAGGAACTCGCTCAGCGCCTCGGCGCCCTGCTTCGGCAGCACGCCGACATGCCGTGCCGCGGCGAGCGTCGCCAGCGCATTGTTGACGTTGTGCAGACCGGTCAGCTGCCAGTCCACCACGCCCTGTACCTCGCCATCGAAGATCACCTCAAAACGCGAACCGTCGGCGCTGAGCAGCTTGGCCTGCCACTCGCCGCCGTCACCGGTGGTCTGCACTGGCGTCCAGCAACCCATGCCGATCACGCGCTTGAGCGCCGCCTCCGACTCGGGATGGATGACCAGCCCTTCGCTCGGCACGGTACGCACAAGATGGTGAAACTGCCGCTCGATAGCCGCGAGATCCGGGAAAATGTCCGCGTGATCGAATTCGAGATTGTTCAGGATTGCCGTGCGCGGGCGGTAATGGACGAATTTGCTGCGCTTGTCGAAGAAGGCACTGTCGTATTCGTCGGCCTCGACTACGAAGAACGGTGTGCCGCCCAGGCGCGCGGAGATGCCGAAGTTCTGCGGAACCCCACCGATGAGGAACCCCGGGCTCATGCCCGCGTGCTCCAGTACCCAAGCGAGCATGCTGCTTGTGGTGGTCTTGCCATGGGTGCCAGCCGCGGCTAGGACCCAGCGCCCCTGCAGCACGTGATCGGCCAGCCACTGCGGGCCGGAGACATAGGGCAGGCCCTTGTTCAGCGCGTACTCCACGGCAGGGTTGCCACGCGACAGCGCATTGCCGATCACCACCAGATCCGGCGCCGGCTCGAGCTGGCTCGGCTCGTAGCCCTGGGTCAGCTCGATGCCCTGCGCTTCGAGCTGGGTGCTCATCGGTGGGTAGACGTTGGCGTCGGAGCCGGTGACGCGATGCCCGAGCTCCTTGGCCAGCACCGCAAGCGACCCCATGAAGGTGCCGCAGATGCCGAGAATATGGATATGCATGGATGCCCTCAAAACCGGTGAGACCCACTGAAAACTGCGGCGCAGGTTAGCACAGCAGGCCATCCCAGCCGACCAGGCGCCGTTAGTCGGGCGCAGGGCCGAAACGCGACTGATCGGTCACCTTCTTGATCCAGATCATTTCGCCCCCCGGTCCAGATGCGATGCTGCAAGTACCACTTTCAGACAATCACAAGGGAATTCTCCATGAGCAGCACCTTCTTCATCCCCGCAGTGAACATGATGGGCGCCGGTAGCCTCGATGAGGCGATGGTCGCTATCGCCAACTACGGCTTTCGCAAAGCGCTGATCGTCACCGACGTTGGACTGGCACGCGCTGGCGTCGCCGAAAAGGTTGTCGCGCTGCTGGCCACCCAGGACATCCAATCGGTCGTATTCGATGGCGCCCAACCCAACCCAACCGTTGGCAACGTTGAAAAGGGCCTGGCACAGCTACGCGACAGCGCTTGCGATTTCATCATCTCCCTCGGCGGTGGCTCGTCCCATGACTGCGCCAAGGGCATCGCCCTATGCGCGACCAATGGCGGACAGATTGCCGACTACGAGGGCGTGGACCGCTCCGCCAAGCCACAAATGCCACTGGTAGCGATCAATACCACCGCCGGCACCGCCAGCGAGATGACACGCTTTTGCATCATCACCGACGAAACCCGTCACGTGAAAATGGCCATCGTCGACCGCAACGTCACACCGCTGCTGTCGGTGAACGACCCGGCACTGATGGTCGCAATGCCCAAGGGACTGACCGCAGCCACCGGGATGGATGCGCTCACCCACGCGGTTGAGGCCTATGTCTCGACCGCCGCCACACCCATCACCGACGCCTGCGCACTCAAGGCCATCGAGCTGATCTCGACAAATCTGCGTACCGCCGTCGAGAACGGCAGCGACATGCCCGCCCGCGAAAACATGGCCTACGCGCAGTTCCTCGCTGGCATGGCGTTCAACAACGCCTCGCTGGGCTACGTGCACGCCATGGCTCACCAGCTCGGCGGCTTCTACGATCTGCCGCATGGTGTCTGCAACGCCGTACTGCTGCCTCACGTGGAGAGCTACAACGCCAGCGTCTGCCCCGAACGCCTGCGCGACGTTGCAACCGCGATGGGCGTGGAGACCCGCGGACTGGACGCCGCGCAGGGTGCCGAAGCCGCACTCGTGGCAATCCGTACCCTGTCGCAGGCAATCGGCATTCCGGGCGGCCTGGCCGAGCTTGGCGCCAAGGCCGATGACATCCCGACGCTGGCCGCTAACGCCATGAACGATGCCTGCGGCCTGACCAACCCGCGCCGCGCCACGCAAGAGGAAATCGAAGCGATCTTCCATAGCGCCCTCTGAGCCCCTGGGCCGGGGCTTCTGCCCCGGCCCGACCGCGCGGCAGCGCTCGCCCTGCCGCCACGAAAAGCGCCCCTGGCCACCGCGACAGTATTCAAGTCGTGATCTACGCTTTATGCAGCGAATCTCCATCCAAGAAAAAACCGGAGCCCCCCATGATCTACGCCCCTCCCGGCACCGACGGTGCCCTCGTTACCCTCAAGGCCCGCTACGGCAACTTCATCAATGGCGAGTTCGTCGAACCCGTCAACGGGCAGTATTTCACCAACCTGTCTCCGGTTAACGGACAACCGATTGCCGAGTTTCCGCGCTCCGACGCCGCCGATATCGAGAAGGCGCTGGACGCCGCCCATGCCGCTGCCGACGCGTGGGGCAAGACCAGCGTGCAGGCACGCTCGCTGATCCTGTTGCAGATCGCCGACCGCATCGAGCAGAACCTGGAGATGCTCGCCGTCACCGAAACCTGGGACAACGGCAAGGCGGTGCGCGAGACGCTGAACGCGGATATCCCGCTGGCCGCCGACCACTTCCGCTACTTCGCCGGTTGCATCCGGGCCCAGGAAGGCACCAGCGCCGAGATCGACGAACATACCGCGGCCTACCATTTCCACGAGCCGCTGGGCGTGGTCGGGCAGATCATCCCGTGGAACTTCCCGATCCTGATGGCCGCCTGGAAGCTCGCCCCGGCGCTGGCCGCGGGCAACTGCATCGTGCTCAAGCCGGCCGAGCAGACCCCACTGGGTATCAGCGTACTGATGGAGGTGATCGGGGACCTGCTGCCGCCGGGCGTGCTCAACATCGTCCAGGGCTTCGGCAAGGAGGCCGGCGAGGCGCTGGCCAGCAGCAAGCGCATCGCCAAGATCGCCTTCACCGGCTCCACTCCGGTGGGCTCGCACATCATGAAGCTGGCCGCCGAGAACATTATCCCGAGCACCGTGGAGCTGGGCGGCAAGAGTCCCAACATCTTCTTCGAGGACATCATGCAGGCCGAACCGACCTTCATCGAGAAGGCCGCCGAAGGCCTGGTGCTGGGCTTCTTCAACCAGGGTGAGGTCTGCACCTGTCCATCCCGCGCGCTGGTACAGGAGTCGATTTACGCGCCCTTCATGGAAGCGGTGATGAAGAAGGTCGCGCAGATCAAGCGCGGCGACCCGCTGGACACCGAGACCATGGTCGGCGCCCAGGCCAGCCAGCAGCAGTTCGACAAGATCATGTCCTACCTGGAGATCGCCAAGGGCGAAGGCGCGGAGGTGCTCACCGGCGGCGCAGCGGAGAAGCTCGAAGGCTCGCTCGCCTCGGGTTATTACATCCAGCCAACCCTGCTCAAGGGCCACAACAGGATGCGTGTGTTCCAGGAGGAAATCTTCGGTCCAGTGATCGGCGTCACCACCTTCAAGGATGAAGCCGAGGCGCTGGCAATCGCCAACGACACTGAGTTCGGCCTCGGCGCTGGGGTCTGGACCCGTGACATCAACCGCGCCTACCGCATGGGCCGGGCGATCAAGGCAGGTCGCGTCTGGACCAACTGCTACCACCTCTATCCGGCGCATGCCGCGTTCGGTGGCTACAAGAAGTCCGGCGTCGGTCGCGAAACCCACAAGATGATCCTCGACCACTACCAGCAGACCAAGAACCTGCTGGTCAGTTACGACATCAATCCGCTGGGTTTCTTCTGATGGGCTGAAGGCGGCGGGCACCGCGCCCGCCGCCGGTTAGAACAAGACGCCTGCGAGCGCCGCCGTGGTGCCGCGAAGCTCGATAAAGGTGCGTTCCTGCCAGACTTGGCTGACAAAACACCGCAACCGCCAGGTTTGCGGCGCGGGGCATGACGCTTGCTAGGGAGAGTTGCCAACCACCTGCGAGGAACGATCATGGCTCTCGAACACAGCAGTTCAACGCCCCCGCAACACACCGTCGATTTCGAAACCGTCGGCAGCAGCTATTTCCAGGAACGCGAACTGAAGAAAGGCGCCGCCGGCTGGGTGCTGCTGGTCGGCCTCGGCGTGGCCTACGTGATCTCCGGCGACTACGCCGGCTGGAACTTCGGCCTCGCCCAGGGCGGTTGGGGCGGGCTGTTCATCGCCACGCTGCTGATGGCGACCATGTACCTGTGCATGTGTTTCTCGCTGGCCGAGCTGTCCTCGATGGTGCCCACCGCTGGCGGCGGCTACGGCTTCGCCCGCACCGCGTTCGGCCCGCTGGGCGGCTTTCTCACCGGCACGGCGATCCTCATCGAATACGCCATCGCGCCGGCGGCCATCGCCGTGTTCATCGGCGCCTACTGCGAGTCGCTGTTCGGCGTCGGCGGCTGGATGGTGTACCTGGCGTTCTACATCGTCTTCATCGGCATCCACATCTTCGGCGTCGGCGAGGCGCTGAAGCTGATGTTCATCATCACCGCCATCGCCGCGCTGGCGCTCGCAGTGTTCATTTTGGCGATGGTGCCGCACTTCTCGGTCGACAAGCTGCTCGATATCGCGCCGACCACCGCTGCTGGCGCCAGCAATTTCCTGCCCTACGGCTATGTCGGCATCTGGGCGGCGATTCCCTACGCGATCTGGTTCTTCCTCGCCGTCGAAGGCGTGCCGCTGGCCGCCGAGGAAACCAAGAACCCGCAGCGCGACATGCCCCGCGGGCTGATCGGCGCCATGCTGATACTGGTCGCCTTTGCCGGCCTGATCCTCCTGGTCGGCCCTGGCGGCGCCGGTTCCAGCACCCTGGTGGCATCCGGCAACCCGCTGGTGGAAGCGCTGACCACGGCCTACGGCTCGTCCACCTGGATGAGCGGCTTCGTCAACCTGGTCGGCCTGGCCGGGCTGATCGCCAGCTTCTTCTCGATCATCTATGCCTACTCGCGGCAGATCTTCGCCCTGTCGCGGGCCGGCTACCTGCCGCGCAAGCTGTCGCTGACCAACAAGAACAAGGCGCCGGTGCTGGCACTGGTGATCCCCGGCGTGATCGGCTTCCTGCTGTCGCTGACCGGCCAGGGCGACCTGCTGATCCTCGTCGCGGTGTTCGGCGCAACCATCTCCTACGTCTTGATGATGGCCTCGCACATCGTCCTGCGCCTGCGCCGGCCGGACCTGCAACGCCCGTACAAGACGCCCGGTGGCATCGTCACCTCGGGCGTGGCGCTGGTGCTGGCCTGCATCGCGGTCATCGCGGGCTTCCTGGTCGATCCTCGCGTGGTGATCGGCGCCGCGATCATCTACGGGATCTTCATCGCCTACTTTGCGATCTACAGTCGACATCATCTGGTGGCCGGCACGCCGGAAGAGGAATTCGCGGCAATCGAGAAGGCCGAAGCATCGCTGCACTGAGAGAAGGAGGCTGACATGGCTTACTCGCACAGCGTGGGCGGCACCACCTGGCGCTTCGACGACCTGCGCGAGGTGATGGCCAAGGCCAGCCCGGCGCGCTCCGGCGACCTGCTCGCCGGGGTCGCGGCGGGCAGCGACGCCGAACGCGTGGCGGCGCAGATGTGCCTGGCCTCGGTGCCGCTCAAGCGCTTTCTCGAAGAAGCGCTGATTCCCTACGAAAGCGATGAAGTCACTCGGCTGATCATCGACAGCCATGACGCCGCTGCCTTCGCCCCGGTCAGCCACCTGACCGTGGGCGATTTCCGCAACTGGCTGCTCGGCGAGGATGCCGACGAGTCGTCCCTAAAGGCTCTGGCACCGGGCCTGACGCCAGAGATAGTCGCGGCGGTGTCGAAGATCATGCGAGTACAGGACCTGATCCTGGTCGCGCAGAAGGTCCGGGTCGTCACCCGCTTTCGCAACACCATCGGCCTGGCCGGGCGCATGTCCACCCGGCTGCAGCCCAATCACCCGACCGACGACGGTGCCGGCATCGCTGCGAGCATCCTCGACGGCCTGCTCTACGGCAACGGCGATGCGGTGATCGGCATCAACCCGGCCACCGACAGCACCGCCGGCATCTGCGAGCTGCTGAAGATGCTCGATGCGGTGATCAGCCGCTACGAGATCCCGACCCAGGCCTGCATCCTCACCCACGTCACCACCTCCATCGAGGCGATCAATCGCGGCGCGCCGCTGGATCTGGTGTTCCAGTCCATCGCCGGCACCGAGGCGGCCAATGCCAGCTTCGGCATCAGCCTGGCGACGCTGCAGGAAGGCTACGAGGCCGGTCTGTCGCAGAAGCGCGGCACCCTCGGCGACAACCTGATGTATTTCGAGACCGGCCAGGGCAGCGCGCTGTCGGCCAACGCCCACCACGGCGTCGATCAGCAGACCTGCGAAGCCCGCGCCTACGCCGTCGCACGCCGCTACAAGCCGCTGCTGGTGAACACCGTGGTGGGCTTTATCGGCCCGGAATACCTCTACAACGGCAAGCAGATCATCCGCGCCGGGCTGGAAGACCACTTCTGCGGCAAGCTGCTCGGCGTGCCCATGGGTTGCGACATCTGCTACACCAACCACGCCGAAGCCGACCAGGACGACATGGACATGCTACTGACCCTCCTCGGCACAGCGGGCATCAACTTCATCATGGGCATCCCGGGCTCGGACGATGTGATGCTCAACTACCAGACCACCTCCTTCCACGACGCGCTCTACGTGCGCCAGGTGCTGGGCCGCAGGCCCGCGCCGGAATTCGAGGAGTGGCTGGCGAAGATGCAGATCCTCCGGCAGGACGGCAACCGCCTGCAGCTCGGCCGCGAGCTGCCCGAGCCGTTCCGCCGGGCGCTGGAGAAAATGGCATGAAGCCGCTCTTGCTACCTCGCCCATCCTCAGGTGGAAAACGCTGCGCGCTTCTTCACGCGTCCGACCGTCACGCTCCGAGGTAGCCATGCCCGATCGCTCCCCCACGATAGAGAATCCCTGGCAGCACCTGCGCCAGGTGACCCCGGCACGCATCGCCCTTGGCCGGGCTGGTGTCAGCCTGCCCACCGACGCACAGCTGGATTTCCAGTTCGCCCACGCCCAGGCGCGCGACGCGGTGCATCTGCCGCTGGACTGCGCAGCGCTGGCTGGCGAGCTGAAGAAACATGAACTTGGCTGCCTGCATCTGCGCAGCGCCGCCACCGACCGGCAGATCTACCTGCAGCGCCCGGACCTCGGTCGGCGCCTCGACGAAGCCAGCGCCGCAACGCTCGATGAGCATGCGGGCGACGGTTGCGATCTGGCGCTGGTGATCGCCGACGGCCTCTCCGCACTGGCGGTGCAGCGCCACGCCGCACCGATGGCCTTGAAGATCGGGGAGCAGTGTCAGGCCGAAGGCTGGGCGCTCGGGCCAATCACCCTGGTCGAACAGGGCCGCGTCGCGATTGCCGACGAAATCGGCCAGCGCCTCAAGGCGCGCATGGTGGTGATCCTGCTCGGCGAACGCCCAGGGCTCAGCTCGCCGGACAGCCTGGGCCTGTATTTCACCTGGGCGCCGCAGGTCGGCCGGCACGATGCGCAGCGCAACTGCATTTCCAACATTCGCCCAGAAGGCCTGAGCTACAACCTCGCCGCGCACCGCCTGCTCTATCTGATGCGCGAAGCCAGCCGCCGGCAGCTCTCTGGCGTACAGCTCAAGGACGAAGCGGAAGTACCGGCGCTGGAAGGCGAACCTCGCGCCGGCAACTTCCTGCTCGGCTGAGCCGGCTCAGGCGGGCTGCCAGGGCTCAAGCGTCTGGCTGTAGACCACCGAGCCGTCGATGTCGCGCAGACTCACGCCCAGCGCACCGCTCTGCGCGTCGATCTCCACCTCGCCGAAAAACTGGAAGCCGGCCCGCGGCGAGCTGTTCGGCGTGGGCGCCGCCTTCTGGAACACCACCTCTGGGCCGAAGGTGCCATCCAGCGCATTCGGTCCAAAGCTGCCGGCGTTCAAGGGACCTGCGACGAACTCCCAGAACGGCTCGAACTGCTGATACGCCGCCCGATTCGGGTGGTAGTGGTGCGCCGCGCAGTAGTGCACATCCGCGGTCAGCCAGACGGTGTTGCGCACTCGTGCTCGCTGAATGAAGGTCAGCAGGTCGGCGATTTCCAGCTCCCTGCCCAACGCCTCACCGTCGTTTCCATTGGCGATTGCCTCCCAGCGCGGACCGTCCGGTACGTGCAGGCCGATGGGCATGTCCGCGGCGATGACCTTCCAGGTCGCGCGCGAGGCCCGCAGCTCTCGCTTGAGCCAGCGCAGCTGCTCGCGGCCGAGAAACGCCGTGTCGCTGCCCTGCTCCGCTTGCAGGTTGTGAGTGTTCGGCCCACGGTAGCTGCGCATGTCCAGCACGAACACATCCAGCAGCGGCCCGTAGCTGACCTTGCGGTAGATGCGCCCGAGCTTGTCGCCGCGGGCCAGGCGCATCGGTGCGTATTCCAGATAGGCCTGGCGTGCGCGCTGCACCAGCGTATCGATGTCGCGCACCTGCTGATAGCGGTCATCCAGCTCCTTGCTCGGCGACCAGTTGTTGGTCACCTCGTGGTCATCCCACTGCCAGATCTGCGGCACCTCGGCGTTGAAGGCGCGCAGATTTTCGTCCAGCAGGTTGTAGCGGTAGTTGCCGCGAAACTCATTGAGCGTCTCGGCGACCTTGCTCTTCTCTTCGGTGACCAGATTGCGCCAGATGCTGCCGTCCTCGGCAGTCAGCTCGGCTGGGATCGGCCCGTCGGCGTAGATCACGTCGCCGCTGTGCAGGAAGAAGTCCGGTCGGCGCATGCGCATGCTTTCGTAGATGCGCATGCCGCCGAAGTCCGGGTTGATGCCGTAGCCCTGGCCGCAGGTATCGCCACCCCAGACAAAACGGATATTGCGCGGGCGAGTTGGTGCGCTGCGCAGATGGCCGAACCAGGGCTCGCTGAGCACGCCGCTGCGGGCATCCTCGAAGCGCGCGCGGTAGAAGATCGACTGATCTGCCGGCAGCCCACGCAGATCGACGCGGGCGGTGAAGTCCTGACCGGCATCGGTGATCGAAGACAGCATTCGCCGCGGATTGCCGAAGCGGCTGCGCGTATCCCACTCGACGACCAGTCGTCCAGGCCTGTCGCAGCGGCTCCAGATCAATGCGCGGCCGTCCGCCACATCGCCGGCCTGCACGCCGTCGAGCATCTGCGGGCGCTCGCGCGGCGCGGCGATGATGGCGGGTGCAATGCCCAGGGCCGGCAGGGCGATGCCGGCGCCGATGCCCTGCAGCAGTTGGCGGCGTTTCTGATCCGGTGCGGTCATCTCGGGGTCTCCTTGCGAATGGGTGGTTCTCCTGATGTAGCGGCCCCGCTTGACAGTCCCGTGACGCACCGACCGACGGCACTTCACTGCTTGTCGCATCCCGCAGCCACGCTTAATGTGGGCGCCCACTTCACTGGAGCCTCCGCCCATGTGGTCCTTCCGCGCCTGGCAGCGCAAACGCATCCTTGCCCGCAACCCGGTCGCGCCGGAGCTGTGGCAGCAGGTGCTCGACAGCCTGCCGATACTCGATGGCCTGAGCGGGGACGAGTTGAGCCGTCTGCGTGAGCGCGCCGTGCTGTTTCTGCACGACAAGCGCCTGACGCCGCTGGCAGGGGTCGAACTACAAGCCGAGGACCGCCTACGCCTGGCGCTGCAGGCGCAATTGCCGCTGCTGCACCTGGCCGATCTCGGCTGGTATCGCGGCTTTCACGAGATCGTGATCTACCCCGACGACTTCCTCAGCCCGCAGAAGCATCGCGACGCCGCCGGCGTCGAGCATGAATGGGACGCCGAGCACAGCGGCGAAGCCTGGCTGCAGGGCCCGGTGATCCTGGCCTGGCCTGGAGTGCAGCAGAGTGGCGGCTGGGAGGCCTACAACCTGGTGATCCACGAGCTGGCGCACAAGCTGGACATGCTCAACGGCGACGCCAATGGCCTGCCGCCGCTGCACCGGCAGATGCGCATCGACGCCTGGGCCAGCGCCATGCAGCGCGCCTACGACCAGCTCGACCGCATACTCGACGACGACCCGGATGCCGAGACACCGATCGACCCCTACGCCGCCGAGAACCCGGCAGAGTTCTTTGCCGTTACCAGCGAGTATTTCTTCAGCGCCCCCGACGTGCTGCATCGGGCCTTTCCCGAGGTCTACGCGCAGCTGGCGGACTTCTATCGGCAGGACCCGCTGGCGCGCTTGCAACGCCTGCAGGCCGAACATCCCGATTACCGGGAACCTGCGTAGGCCGGGCGCGTCGAAGCCGGCGTGCATTGCACGCGACATTGCGCCTATAATCGCGCCCACTTTTTCCGCCCCCAGGCCGCGCTGGCCGATCAGGAGCCCATCGTTCATGAGCTACAGCAAAGTCCCGGCTGGCAAAGACCTGCCGAACGACATCTACGTCGCCATCGAGATCCCGGCCAACCACGCGCCGATCAAGTACGAAATCGATCACGACACCGACTGCCTGTTCGTCGACCGTTTCATGGCCACGCCGATGTTCTACCCGGCCAACTACGGTTTCATTCCGCACACCCTGGCCGACGACGGCGACCCCCTCGACGTGCTGGTCGTGACCCCCTATCCGGTTGCCCCGGGCTCGGTCATCCGCTGCCGTCCGGTCGGCGTACTGAACATGACCGACGAAGCCGGCGGCGACGCCAAGCTGATCGCCGTTCCGCACGACAAGCTGACCCAGCTGTACGTGGACGTGAAGGAATACACCGACCTGCCGCCGCTGCTGATTGAGCAGATCAAGCACTTCTTCGAGAACTACAAGGATCTCGAGAAGGGCAAGTGGGTCAAGGTCGAAGGCTGGGAAGGCGCCGACGCCGCCCGTGCCGCCATCATCAAAGCTGCCGAGGCTTACCAGAAGTAAGTCGAAGCACTGAAGAAAAGCCGGCCACAAGCCGGCTTTTTTATTGTCTAGTGATTTCTACCCACCTCCGCCCAACCCTAGACGCCATGCGGGTTACAGCCTAATATCTGTCCATTGGCAGCCACCCAAAACTAGCACCATCCAGCGCAAAAGTGTGGGGACAAGTGTGGGGACAGAATCAGGGAGTGAAGCATGGGCAAGCTGAACCCGAAGCAGGTAGAGAACCTGCGTGAGTCGGGCACCTATGAAGACGGGGACGGGTTGCGCCTTGTCGTGAGGGCATCCGGGAGCAAGTCCTGGCTGCTGCGATACCAGATTGCAGGCCGGCGCCGCGATATGGGTTTGGGCAGCTATCCCGAAGTGAGCTTGAAGGAGGCGCGCCTGATCGCAGCAGGACACCGTAAGAAACTGGCGAACGGTATCGACCCGATGGCAGTCAGGGATGCCCAGCGCGAAGCCGAACGGGAGGCACAAAGAGCCAAGGAAGCTCAGCGTGTGACCTTCCAAGGCCTGGCCATGGACTACCACACCGCGCATAGCGCTACCTGGTCAGAGAAGTGGCGCAAGGGCTGGCTGCGCAAGCTTGAGCTGTACGCATTCCCCATCATCGGCAAGAAATCCGCCGGAGATATCGAAATCGAGGATGTGCTACGTGTCCTCCAACCGATCTGGGGCAGCAAAACCCGCACCGCGGACGAAGTGCGCGGACAAATTGAACAGGTACTGGACGCGGCAAAGGCTCGCAAGCTGCGCAATGGCGACAACCCCGCCCGCTGGCGTGGGCACCTGGACAACCTACTAAGCCGCGCCGAAAAGAAGAAAGCCCGCAAACGCGAGCATTTTGCCGCGATGAAATGGCAGGATGTACCGGCATTGATGGCCACCCTCGCCGCCCACGATTCACGCGCCGCCGTGGCCGCTCGCCTGATGATTTTAACTGGCGCACGAGCGCAGATGATCCGCTTGGCCGCCTGGGACGAGTTCGACCTGGAGTCGGGCGTTTGGTCGCTGCCGGCGGTGCGAATGAAGATGCGCAAGGCGTTCGAGATACCCCTGGCGCCGCCCGTTGTGGAAATGCTCAAGAGCCTGCCACGTATCGAGGACAGCCCTTTCCTTTTCCCGGGTCAAGGTAAAACCGGAGCGATCCATGCGAATGCCGTTCGTACCCTATTGCACAGCCTGGGTCATGACGACATCACCCGCCACGGCTTCCGGTCGAGCTTCCGGGACTGGGCAAACGAGCGCACGCACTACCCACGTGAAGTCTGCGAACTAGCGCTGGCGCATGACGAGCGCGACCAGACCGAGGCCGCTTATTCCCGCTCTGACTTCTTGGAGAAGCGCCGGGCACTGATGGCCGAATGGGCGCATTACATCACCACACCGGCAGCCGCGAACGTTATTGCCGCAGACTTCAAGCGCACCAGCCGCGCGGGGACACAGTCGTGACCGATTACGACCCGCTGAAGCGTCTGGGGCTGACTGAGATCGTTGAGGATTTCGGGCTGGCGATCCTGCCGCAACTGATGGCTCAGGGCGACCCGCAAGCCCCTCAGCTGCGGCTTATAGAACCGGGGGACGACAGCGACTTGGAGTACGTTCGACGCGCCATAGGCAGTTTAGAGGCCACACTGAACCCAGCCCAGCGGCAGCACCTTACGACCATCGTCGCAGGGCTGTGCGTGCATATGCTTGAACTAGCCGCACCGGATGTTTTAGAGCGGGAAGGACGGGAGGCCCGCGCCGCGCGAACCCAGACGCGATTTATGCAAAACGAAGCGTGGTGCTTCGCTTTGGACCGTTGGCGCGCTGATCCGACTATTAGGACGGGGAAGATGGCGGTGGAGGTTCATGCACACTTGAAGGCGGAGGGGTATAACCCACCAAAACTGAAGACATTGCGAGAGGAATGGATGTGGTACAGGCCCGACGCAGCAAGGCGTTCTGGTCGTGAACGAAAAGAATAATATCCCGATTCGCTGTTCGGGATTTTTCCAAAGCTTAGCGGGGTATTGAATAGGCATCGCTAGTCGTTAAACGACACTACTGGAGCGATGCAAATGACCAGCTTGTCCCGCCACACACGTCCCGCCCGTTCGATTTATCGCCTGCCACAAGTTATGGCCGCCACCGGATTTGGGCGCGCCTGGATTTATGAGCTAATGAAGCGCGGGGACTTTCCGCACTCGTGCAAGATTGGTTCGCGCGCTGTCGGCTGGAGTGCCGCGTCAGTAGATGCTTGGATCGCCGACAAGCTGGGGGAGCGTGCATGAGCTTGCAAGACTTCCCGATTGACGCACTATCTCTGTCCATCGCCCGCGCTGACGCTGTACTGGCATTGATTGCAACGCAGTTCGATGACCCGGATGCTGACCAGCAACCCGCCGAGGTAAACAGTGACGCTATCGGCGCAGTACGCGCTGAGCTGGCAGCTGTCCGCGCGCTGATTGCTGAACAACTGAGGGCGGGAAAATGATCCCTTGCCGGTCGATGGGCTTGCGGCCTGAACTTTTTATCGGAGCGCCCAATGCCCTTGGATATCACCGATCGGAAAGCAGACGCGCACGCCTCGCGAACTGGGCTGGATTTAGGAAGCTAGCGCGCCGCAACGGCTGCTCGCATTTCGAACTGGCCTCTTGGCTCGCCGATCAAGAAGTCCCATCGGCAAGCGGTATTCAGATCATGCAATATGTGCTGGCCTGCACCCGCAAGGAAGCCGAAGCCGCGTTGTTGGCTGCCGGGGTGAAGTCGTGACGGACGCAGAATATGACGACCTGATCGGGGCACCAGCCGCGACCTGCCCCCCGAAGCGCGATCTGAACGAAGCCCGTCGCTATCTTGAGGCGCTGGCGCCTGGCGAGCCAGTGACATTCCAGACCTTCGACGACACCCCAGCAAAGCGTCCACTGCTCGCCCAAATGCGGCACGGCACGCTTGATGAGCACTCCGCCTTTTTGGAGAAGATGAACGCCAAGGGGGCTGGCGTATTCGTGACCGTTAACGCAACGGATGGCGACGGGCGCAAAAAGGAGAACATTATCCGTCCCCGCGCGCTGTTTGCTGACTTCGATAACCCAGCGCCAGATACTTTGGAACGGCTGCGAGCCGATGAGCTGCCGCCATCGATCATGGTCGAGAGCAGCGCCGGGAAGCTGCACGCTTACTGGCTTACGGATGAGCTGGAGCTTGGCGAGTTCATGAGCCGGCAAAAACAGATTGCAGCAGCATGGGGCAGTGATCCGAGCGTCTGCGACCTGCCCCGCGTTATGCGCTTGCCTGGATTCCTCCATAACAAAGGTAGGCCGCAACCTGTACGGCTGATTGAGGCGAGCGGGAAACGGTACGGCTCGGAACTACGGGAGCGGTACAGCGCCAGCAACGGACCTGAAGGCACCACAGCCACGGCGGACGATGACGATACCGCGGAGCTGTTGGCGCTGGTGCCTACGCGTGTGAACCTGGCAGGTGCAATCGGCGATCTGCGGGCAGGCGCGGACGTTCATGCAAACGCACTAGCGCTCGTCGGTAAGTGGACACATGCGGGGTTAGCTGAGAACGATATCAGGGAGCTGTTCGCCAACTTTATTACGCCGGCCGTAGCCACTGCGCGCGGCGCTGATCGTGCAGCTGAGCTTATGGGCACTGAGCTGGAGCGGATGCTGGCCGGCGCCAAGGCAAAGGGATACGCACCGATCAAGCCGGACGGCCCGGCGCTGGAGTGGGTGGAGCTGGATGACCTGATGATCGCGGACATCCCGCCAGTTCGCTTTCTATTTGAGCCGCTTCTGCCCCGCGGAGAGGTGACGTTACTTTCAGCTGATGGGGGGACCGGCAAGTCCACATTGGCCTTAGCCCTAGCTGCACACGTGGCCTGCGGGCGCGACTGGGACACGTTGGTCGCAGCACGGGGGCGCGCCTTGTTCGTAAGCTTGGAGGACCCCGCCAATATCTGTCGCCTGCGCCTGCGCGAAGTGATCAGAACCTATGACCTCGACGCCTCCAGCGTTGGAAGGAACGTGCGAGTCGCTGACGGGACAAAGGGTACCGGCGCTCTAATGGCCCTCCAAGACGGGAAGCTCTATCCCACATCGGTTTTCACGGAATTACGTGCCGCATTGCTGAATGAACAGTTTGATCTGATCGTAATCGACAATGCCTCTGACGCTTTCGCCGGAAACGAAAACGATCGCCAAGAGGTGCGGACATTTATCCGATTCATGCGCCACATTGCGCGGGAGTCAGACGCGGCTGTGCTGGTGCTAGCGTATGTCGATAAAGCCACCGTACGCGCAAGCTCAAACGCAGCAGGAAGTCGTTACAGCGGTAGCACGGCGTGGAACAACTCCGTTCGTTCCCGCCTGGCCATGCTCCACGATGCAGGGGCGCTAGCGCTGGTTCATGAGAAATCAAACCTTGCGAAGCGCCTGGACAGGCAAATTCGCCTGGACTTCGTTAACGCAGTACCGGTCCCGCTAACCATGATTGATGGCTATGCCGAATGCGCAGCCACAGCCGAACAGCGAGAAGCCGAAACCATCCTGGCGCTTATGCGGGAGGCTATCGCAAAGGGTCTGGATGTGAGCGCGGCGAGGTCCGGACCAGCGACCACTTGGCACCTGCTGCACGCCATGGAAGGCGCCCCAGCGGACTGGAGCAGAAAAGAAGGTAAAGCGCGATTCAATCGCCTGCTGGTTCGCCTGGAAGCGGCCGGGCAGTTACGGCGCGAAGAATGGAAGGATGAGTACAGGAACAAGAAAACGCGTTTTGTCCCGGAAACGATGACGGACCTACTCGACGACCTGGATATTTGATCGCTGCTGGCGGGGGTAAAAGTGCGTATGCGTTACCCCCCATACCCCCCAAGCGTACTAACGCGCTTTGGAGCGCGTCGTTAGTCTGCGCTGGTGGGGGCAGTGAACTTAAGCACTACCCACGCCCCTACTAACGCACCTACGCATCTCCGATAGTCCAACTAGGAAAAATCAGAAATCCAGTCGGAATGCGGAACAGCGGGGGTGCCTATAGGGAAAATTCGAATTTCGCGAAGCCCGGGACTCCGCGTCCCCGCGGATGGCTAAATACGCTGGATGGGACCCGGAGCGACCACTTCTGCGCTGACAGTAATTAGCGAGCGCGGGCGGCGTCTTCGCCGTAGCTTCTGGTTCTGATAAAACTCCCGATAAAGATCATAAGGATTGCTGCAAGCACACTTCCATCTGGCTTCAGCGCCATCCAAATCGCAGCGATCCACACACCGACTTTTACAATCCATGTGACAAGATTGAGCACTGCGTACACATACACGATCGGCCCGATCGGCTCATCAGCGTTTCCCATACGCATTCCCTCCCCACCTACCCCGCTAACGTCAGTAGTATCCATAAGAGAGCACTGGCAGAATAATATCAAGGGTACGTTGGCGGCCTACTTCTTGGCCGCGACTAGCAAGGTCCAAAGGAGGGATGATGGAATTTCAAGAAAAGCTCGCGAGCCTCGCGGCGAAGATTCGTCAGCAAAAATCGGTAATCCAAACTGAGGAGGCCACCAAGAATGCCTTCGTGATGCCGTTTATTCAGAGCGTGCTTGGTTACGATGTATTCGATCCCACAGAAGTCGTCCCTGAGTTCGTTTGTGACGTCGGAACGAAGAAGGGGGAAAAAATCGACTACGCCATCCTGAAAGATGGGCAGATCCAGATCTTAATCGAGAGTAAGAAGGTCGGCGAACCGCTAAATATCAACCACGCCAGCCAACTCTTCCGCTACTTCCACGTCACCACTGCGCGAATCTCGATACTAACCAACGGCCAGGTCTATCGCTTTTTTACCGACTTGGACGCGCCAAACAAAATGGACGAAAAGCCGTTCCTTGAGTTTGATCTGCTCGACATCGATGATCATGTAGTGCCAGAGCTGCAGAAGCTGACCAAAGGCGCATTCGATGTTGACTCAATCATCAGCGCAGCGGGTGAGCTGAAGTACGTTGGCCAAATCAAACGCGTACTGGCAGCGCAGTTTAGCGAGCCTGACGACGATTTCGTTAAGCTCATCGCCTCCCGGGTTTACGACGGGGTCATTACTCAGAAAGTACGCGAGCAATTCGCACAGCTCACTCGGAAAGCCACGTCGCAGTTCCTTGGGGACCAAATTAACGAACGCCTTAAGTCGGCGATGACAGGCAGCGTACGGCCAGTAATCACAAGCCAGGCGCCCGTCGACGAGAAAGACCCATTCGAGAGCCCAGCAGACGACGAATCCGAGAAGACGAAAATCGAAACCACCGTGGAAGAAATCGAAGGGTTCAACATCATCAAGGCGATCGTACGCTCGGAGGTGGACGTTAAGCGCATCGCTGCAAGAGACACTCAAAGCTATTTCGGTGTGCTGCTAGACGACAATAACCGCAAGCCCTTGGCTCGCCTGCATTTCAACCGCCAGCAAAAGTATCTCGGCACCTTCGATGCTGACAAGAACGAAACACGTCACCCGATCGATTCGCTCGACGACATATTCGGGTTCGCAGAGGCTCTAAAGAACACTGCCAAAGGCTATGCATGCTGACGCATGCGTACCCGGCCTACGGCCAAAGCCGCGCAGAGCTACACCGGTCGAGCTGACTGTGATGCGCGCTACAAAAAAGGAAAGAAATTGGGAATGCGATGGATGGAAGTGGTATCAGATACCAAAGCCGTTGCGAAAGTGGTATCAGATACCTATACTCGCCGGCTAAGTCATGGGGGATTTCATGGCTAAAGTCATGGAAATGGCTAGGCATCCCAGGCGCGTTCTTGAGCAGATCCGCCGCTTCGCCACCGAAGATATGGGCAAGGTAGTCTATCAGGCTAACCTCAACCAGACCATGAAGGGTCAGGCCGTCTATATGGCTGAGATCTGGGAGTGTCTAGAGCACGGTGACATCATGGAAGAATACATCTATTTTGAAGAAACCGGCACTTACGCAAAACTGGTATGTCATACCAGTGACGGCACCATCTATGTGGATGTTCATATGCTAAAGCCCGAAGGCCAACTTCGTGTTCTTTTCGCAACGAAAGAGGAGGACTGACATGTCTGGCATGTTTCATTACGTAGCATGCGGCCTACCCAACGTCTGGCTCGCCAATGGCTATACCGAGACTACTGACGGTAGTGGGGATAGCTATTTCAACATTGCGGATATTAAGGAGTTGCATACAGCAATCGCCCATTCGCTCGTCGAAAAAGAAAGCAGGTTGACTGGAGCCGAGTTTCGTTTTTTGCGCTCTGAGCTGAAAATGTCCCGCAAAACGCTTGGGGAACTCATTGATTACACAGCAGATGCGGTCAAGAAATGGGAATACGGCGAAAATCCTATTCCCAAATTGGCGGACGCGAATCTCCGGAAGTTTTTTCTAGAGATCCAGCACGAGGGCGGAGAGATACGTGCTCTGCTAACCCAGATCAAGAATCTTGAACGCCAGGAACGCAAGCTCTGCTTCACTGAGACCCAAGCGGGCTGGGAAGCACAGATTGACCAGTGCGCCTAATTTGCGCCGAGCCCCGCACCTTGCGGGGCTTTTACTTCAGCCCGCCTCTCTACCCTAACGCAAGCCATCTGTAGTCAACGACGTAAGGCTAAGTGGCTTAACGAATCAAAGCAGTCACGCGCTAGATATATGTGGGAAGGAATGTGGGGGCACATAGCATGAGAACTGATATTTTCTTTATTATCAGAAGCTTATGTTCATTAAAAGCCGGCCACAAGCCGGCTTTTTTATTGCCCGCGATTTAGCCTTCCGCTTCGTCCTCCGGGCGGCCGACGCGAACCTGGTTTCGACCTCCGTGCTTGGCGTCATAGAGCGCCTTGTCCGCCCACGCGATCAACTGATCGATCTCATGCTGCCCGGCATGCGTCTGGGCCACGCCGATGCTAACCGTGATCCCGATGTTGCCCGCTGCGGTCGTCAATGGCGCCTGCTCGATGGCCATGCGGATCTTCTCAGCCACACTGCGTGCGCCGTCGAGATCTGTATGCGGCAGTGCGATTGCAAACTCCTCTCCACCGAGACGGCCGAACAGATCGTGCGCGCGCAGCATGCTGGCGCATGTCGCGGTGAACTGCTTGAGCACCGCGTCGCCGATCGGATGGCCGTGCACATCGTTGACGCGCTTGAAGTGGTCGATGTCGAGCATCAGCAGGCTGAGGCTTTCATCGTGGCGGCGAGCCCGGGCAAGCTCGGCTTCCAGGCCGGCCAGGAACGATCGACGGCTGCTCACCCCCGTCAGCACATCGGTATTGGCCAGCTGCGCCAGTTGATCGTGAGCCTGACGCAGCTTTTCCGTGCTCTGGAAATAGCGGTTGCTCAGGACGAATATCAGCAGCGCGACCGCCGCCAGCAGCAGCGAGATGATGCCAGCGGAGGCAATCAGCAGCTCCCGGCGCTCATCGAACGCAGCCATGAAATCCTTCGGCGACAACAGCACCACGACCACGACCCCATCATCGGCGAGCCGCCGGTAGGCGCCCAGACGATACTCACCATCGATCGCGCTCACCCCTTCGTAATAACCGCGCGCAGGGGCATTCGGATCGAAATAGGGCTTGTCTTCCGGCACCTTGAAACGCCCGTAACGACCGACGACGGGCGCTCCCGCGGCAATCGCACGCAAGCTGCGATCAGTGCCAACCAGCGCGATGCTGCCATTGGGGCCCACGTTTATCTGCTGGTAGTAGTCAGCGAAGAAGCTGGTGGGAATGGAGAGCACCAGAACGCCGGCGAATTCACCGTCTTGATGAATGGGACGAGTGAACTGGATGGTCCACTGTTTCGACACCCTGCCCAGCACCGGCTTGCTGATGAACAGGCGGTCTTCCCCGGGGTGGTCCCGATGTACGCGGAAATGCTCGCGATCACTTAGATCCACAGGCTTGATATTCGCGTCGAGGTTGGAAAAAACCAGTCGGCCGTCCTTGTCGATCACTGCCAGTTGCGTGAGGAAATTGCCATAGACAGCCAGCTCCTCGTCCACATAACTGGCGAAATCGGCGTGCTCCAGCACGTCTTCGCGCATATCCAGGAGCACGGTATCCATCAGTCTTATCACGCTGTGCACATGCGCCTCGAAGGCGGTGGCCAGGTTCATCGCGTCGTTGCGCGCGGCGTCCGTGGCGAGGACGCGCTCGTGCTTTATCTCATTGATAACGAAGACCCACATTGGCACCAGCGTCAGGGTCAATATGAGTGCCGCCAGTAGTCCTGCCTTGCGTTTCAAGCTTCCGCTCCGTCGCGTCCTACGCGAAGTTCTTGTTCTGGAAGCTACCAGACGCGCGCTTGTGCCCGCCGGACACGTTGTCGCAGCTCAGCTGCCACGTCCGCGCAGCAGGCATTACGGCCCAGGTCATCGCGTTAACGGCGAGTTCTCTAGTGCACTCGGTGGGAATACCCACTGCTTTAGCAGGGATTCCCGTGACCGTACAGTTTCGCTATGGTGGCATACAGGTATCACGGAGTGATCGCATGGTCCGGGGCTCAATCATATTGCTGATGTTCATCGCCTTGCTCGGCTGCCAGCCCGACCCGGACGCCGTCCGGGTCGGCAGTAACCGCTGGCTCGGCTATGCCCCGTTCTATCTGGCGGACGAACTGCACTGGACGGCGCCGAGCGGCGTTCGCCTGGTCGAGTACCCAACCACCACCGGCGTGCTGCGCGGCTTTCGCAATGGCATGCTGGATGCCGCCATGCTGACCCTGGACGAAACGCTGCTGCTGCAAGCCAGCGCCGATCTGAATCTGGAGATCATCCTGGTCACCAATGTTTCCGCTGGCGCGGACGTCCTTTTCGCCCGCGCGCCGATAGCCACCCTCGACGACCTGCGCGGCCGGCGAATCGGCGTGGAGAACACTGCGCTCGGTGCCTATTTCCTCTCCCGCGTGCTTGATCAGGCGCAGCTGACCATTGCAGACCTGGAGGTGGTCAGCCTGCCGGTTCATGAGCAGGTCGAGGCGTATGCCGCCGGCCGTGTCGATGCGGTCATCACCTTCGCCTCGGAAGGGCCAGCGCTGGAGGCCAGCGGCGCGCGCCGCATCTTCGACAGCCGCCAACTGCCGGGCGAGATCGTCGACGTTCTGGTCGTCGATCGCCAGCGGGTCAATCCTGAGCAGCGCAGGCGCCTCAGAGCGCTCTGGTTCGACGCCTTGCGCGCCTGGCAGGAGCAGCGCGCCAAGACCGACCCACACCTGCTCGCACGCCTGGGCCTGACGCCCGCTGCGCTGCAGGTCACGCTGGACGGCTTGCTCATGGGCGATCGCGCGGTCAATCGCGAATGGCTCCGTGACGGCCAGCTACACCGCAGCATCGAACGTCTGAACCAGTACATGGGCGAACGACAACTGCTGAACAACGTCCGGCATGAGGGGCTGGTCCCCCGCTGTGAGGTGCTCGAATGCTGACAAGATTGTCGCTGCGAAAATCGCTGCCCCTGCTGCTGGGCATCTTCGGCCTGATGTTCACGGTGCTCCTGACCACCTGGCACCTGCCGACGCGGATCGAGGAAACGCTTACCGACTGGCGCGACCACACCGCGCAGCACCTCGCCCTGCTGCAGAGCAGCCTGAGCGACCATCGCCGGCTGGGGCGCAACGCCGAGCTGGAGACGGAGCTGGCCGATCTGGCGAGCCTGGAGGGGGTGCGCTGGGCAATGGTGATCGGCCCTGACCTGCAGATAATCGCCACCACCCGGCTGGGCCTGACCGCCGAGCGGCTCGAGCTGATCGACGCTGCCGCGCTCAAGGCCCGTGTCGACAGCGGTCGACCCGCCTGGGCCGGCGAAGGCGCGCGACAGCTGGCGATCTACCCGCTGGACCGTGTCGCACAGGATGGCACGCCGGTGCGCGAAGCGCTGCTGGCCGAATACGACTTCACGCCGATGCTCGCGCAGACCAAGCGTGACGCCTGGTTCTATCTGGCCCAGACCCTTACGTTATTGCTGCTGCTCGGCCTGATCCTCAACCGCATCTACGGACGCCTGCTGACGCGCCGCCTGGCGCGCATCGACCAGGCCGCACGGCAGTTCGCCATCGACCAGCGGCCACAGGCCCTGGCGGTGGCCGGCCGCGACGAGATCGGCCGGCTCGCCGCCACCCTCAGTCGCATGATGAACCAGCTGCACGAGCGGCAGCTGGCCCTCAGCGAAAGCGAACAGCTGCTACGCGACCTGATCGACACGGCGCCGATCGGCATGCTGGTGGTCGACCGCGAGCTGCGCGTGCTGCAGGCCAACCCGGCGGCTGCCGCCCTGTTCGGCTGTACCCCGGAGGAGCTCATCGGCAACCTGCCGGGCGACCGCCTGGCAGAGAGCGATGCCACCGCGCGCCTGCGCAGCACGCCGGCGAACACCACGCTGGAGCTGACCGGCCGCCGAAACGGTCAGGACATTCCGCTGGAAATCAGCTGCACGCCCTTCCAGCGCTACGGCGTGCGCCATTTCCTGGTCCTGCTGCGCGATATCAGCGACCGACTGCGCGCCGAACAACGGCTGCGCTTTCTCGCCCACTTCGATCCGCTGACCCAGCTGGCCAACCGCAACTACCTGATGCAGCGCCTCGACCAGCTGTTGGCAGCTCGCCTGCCGTTGAGCCTGCTCTACCTCGACCTGGATCACTTCAAGCGCATCAACGACAGCCTCGGCCACGAAATAGGGGACAAATTGCTGATACAGATCGGCGATCGCCTCGGCCAGCTGATGCCGGAAAAATCCCTGCTTTCGCGCAACGGTGGCGACGAGTTCATGCTGTTGCTCGACAGCAGCGATGCCCGGCGTGCGGAACAGCTGGCGAAAAGCATCATCGAGCGTTTCGAGCTGCCGGTGCGCATCGGTCAGTACGAGTGCTTCGTCAGCCCGAGTATCGGCATCGCGGTCAGCGACGGCCGGCACAGCGCTACCGAGCTGCTCAAGCGCGTCGACCTGGCTCTGTATGCGGCCAAGGACGCCGGACGCAATCGCACCGTCATCTATAACGAAGCACTCAGCGACGCAGCCGCCAGCCGCCGTGAGCTGGAGCAGGCGCTGCGACACGCCCTGGATCACGAAGAGTTCGTGCTGCACTACCAGCCGCAGGTCAACGCCCAGGGTGAGCCAGAAGTCATGGAAGCCCTGCTGCGCTGGGCTTCGCCGGACCGCGGCCTGGTGCCGCCCGGGGAGTTCATTCCGGTGCTGGAAGAGAGCGGCATGATCATCGAAGCGACCCGCTGGGTGTTTCGCGAGGCCTGCCGCCAGGCTTGTCGCTGGCACGCCATGGGGCATGCGCTGCGCATCGCGGTCAACCTGTCGCCACTGGACTTCCGCCAGGCGGATCTGGCCGGCAGCCTGCTGGCGATTCTTGAGGAAGAAGGCGCATCGGCGAGCATGCTGGAACTGGAGGTCACCGAGAGTGCGCTGCTCGAAGCCGATGAGCATGTCCAGCAGACCCTCGGCCGCCTGAAGGCCGCCGGACTGCCGCTGCTGCTCGACGACTTCGGCACCGGCTACGCCTCGCTGACCTACCTGCAGCGCTTCCGCTTCGATGGCATCAAGATCGACCGCGAGTTCGTCAGCGGGCTGCCGGATAGCGAACAGTCGGTCGCGCTGGTGCGCGGCATCCTCACCATGGCCAGCCACCTCGGCCTGCACGTGGTCGCCGAAGGCGTGGAGAACGAGCGTCAGGCGGCGTTCCTGCGGCTCAACGGCTGCCCCAGCTTGCAGGGATTCCACTACGCACGGCCGCAGCCGGCAGCGCAGTGCCGCCTGCAGCAGAACGGTCGACCGATCAACCTGCAGCTGCCGCTGGACGGATAAGCACCGACCGGCGTGCCAGCATTAAGCCTGCAATTGCGAATAGTTCGCGTCTGGGATAGTTTCGTTGCCCCTCTCGGTGGCACGCTCCCATGCGCGACAACAACAAGATTTCCGATTCCTGCCTGCAGTGTTACGTCCATCATCGCCAGCAACTGGTCGCCCACCTCACGCGCCTCGGCGGCTGTCGCACGCTGGCCGAGGACCTGGCGCAGGATGCCTGGCTGAAGCTCGCCCAGGTCATGCCCGAGCAGCGTCTCGACAATCCCAAGGCCTATCTCTTTCGCATCGCCACCAATCTGCTCCGCGACGCCATGCGCCATCGCGCCTTGCTCGGTGCATCAGACGAAGCTCCGCTCGAACTCATCGAAGCCGTGCAGGCCGACCCTTGCGGGCTGGTTGAAAACCACTGCGCGCTGCAGTGCGTGCTGCGCCAGCTCGATGACCTGCCGCCGCGTTGCCGCGAGGTGTTCGAACTGGCCCGGCTGGAAGGTCTCAGCCAGGCCGAGATAGCCGGACGCCTTGGCATCTCGGTGAATACCGTGATCGCCCAGCTGGCCAAGGCGCGCCAGCGGCTGGAGCGGCCGTAACTTTTTTTCTTCGACGCCGTAATGGTTTTTCCGCGCTGATTCGTCTTGCCTGTGCCCTTGCGCAATTGAGAGTTATTCTCGATTAAACGGCATCCTCGCAGATGCTTTCGTGCGGTCCAGCCGCCAGACAAGAAACCACCGAAGCCGCGAAAACGGCCCGCTCTGGGTCGCGGCCGCGCTCGGCCCGAGGAATGTGCATGACCCCGTCCAGTACCGTAGTGCCCTTCGCCCCCGGCCCCGTCAGCAACGGGCTGTTCACCCGCAGCAATCACGATGACTACCGCCAGCTCATGCAGCAGGGGCTGAACCTGGTGCAGCAGTGTCTGCAGCGCCAGCAGCAGCCGTTCAGCGGCATCCTTCCACAGGAACTGGCCGCCGATTTCGAACGCGTCGATCTGGAGCGCCCGCTGGGCGACGCCGGTGCCGCGCTACGCGAGCTGGATCAGCTCTACCTGCGCGACGCGGTGTACTTCCACCACCCGCGCTACGTCGCCCACCTCAACTGCCCGGTGGTGCTGCCGGCGCTGCTCGCCGAAGTGCTGGTGTCGTCGCTCAATTCTTCGCTGGACACCTGGGACCAGAGCGCCGGCGGCACGCTGATCGAACAGCGCCTGATCGATTGGACCTGTGAGCGTATCGGCCTCGGCGGCCAGGCCGACGGCGTGTTCACCAGCGGCGGCACCCAGTCCAACCTGATGGGCCTGCTGCTGGCCCGCGAGCATGTCTGCAATCGATTGCCGGGCCACGGCGGCAACCTGCGCCATGGCCTACCGGCCGAGGCCGTCGGGCTGCGTATCTTCGCCTCCCGCGCCAGCCACTTCAGCGTGCAGAAATCCGCCGCGCTGCTGGGCCTGGGCTACGACGCCGTGCGCAGCATCGAAACCGACAGTGCCCAGTGCATGAGCGTGCCGGCGTTGGCCCAGGCCCTGGCCGACTGTCAGCGCCTGGGCGAGCTGCCCATGGCCGTGGTCGCCACCGCCGGCACCACCGACTTCGGCAGCATCGATCCGTTGCCGGAAATCGCCGCGCTGTGCCAGCACTATGGCGTCTGGCTGCACGTCGACGCGGCCTATGGCGGCGGTCTGCTGGTCGCACCGCGCTACCGCGACTGGCTGGCCGGCATCGAACATGCCGACTCGGTCACCGTCGACTATCACAAGTCGTTTTTCCAGCCGGTCAGCTGCAGCGGTTTCTTCGTTCGCCAGCGTCAGCACCTGAGCTACATCACTCACCACGCCGACTACCTCAACCCGCGCAGCCAGACCCGCGAGGGCACGCCGAACCTGGTCAACAAGAGCATCCAGACCACCCGCAGCTTCGACGCGCTGAAGCTCTGGCTGACCCTGCGCATCCTCGGTGCCGAGCATATCGGTGCGATGTTCGAGGAGGTCATCGACCGCGCTGCCGACACCCATCGCCTGCTCGCCGAGGACCCGGCCTTCGAGGTCTTCGCCCCGCGCCTGAGCACGCTGGTGTTCCGTTTCGTCGCCCCGGGCGTGGCCGACGAGCGTCTGGATGAGATCAACCGCGAGATCCGCAAGGCGATCTTCCGCTCCGGCGCGGCGGTGATCGCCGCCACCGTGGTCGAGGGCCGCCAGCACCTCAAGTTCACCCTGCTCAACCCGGAAACCACGCTGGACGACCTGCGCACCATCGTCGAGCTGATTCGCGGCCACGGCACTCGCCTGCTCGACGGCCTACCCACCGCCGCCAACCAGTAAGGAGATCGCACATGAACAAGATGTATGACTTCATTGGCATCGGCATCGGCCCGTTCAACCTCGGCCTGGCCTGCCTGGCCGAGCCCATCGACGGGCTCGATTGCCTGTTTCTCGACCGCGCTGAGGGTTTCAACTGGCACCCTGGCATGATGCTCGACAGCGCCACCCTGCAGACGCCGTTCATGGCTGATCTGGTGACCCTCGCCGACCCCACCAGCCGCTTCAGCTTCCTCAACTACGCCAAGCAGGCGGGGCGGCTGTACGCCTTCTACATCAAGGAAGACTTCTTCCTGATGCGCCGCGAGTACAACCAGTACTGCCAGTGGGTGGTCGAGCAGCTCGACAGCCTGCGCTTCGAGCACTTCGTCCAGCACGTCGACTACCTCGACGAGCGCCGCTGCTACCGGGTGCGCGGCGTACACACGCGCAGCGGCGAGGGCTTCGAGTTCCTCACCCGCCGTCTGGTGCTCGGCACCGGCACCACGCCCTATCTGCCGACCTGTTGCGAGGCACTGGCCGAGCACGTCAGCCACAGCGGCAACTACCTGCAGGACAAGCCGCGCCTGCAGGGCAAGCGCTCGATCACCGTGGTCGGCAGCGGCCAGAGCGCGGCGGAGATCTACTACGACCTGCTGCAGGAAATCGACCGCCACGACTATCAGCTGAACTGGATCACCCGCGCGCCGCGCTTCTTCCCGCTGGAATACACCAAGCTGACGCTGGAAATGACCAGCCCCGAGTACATCGACTACTTCCACAGCCTGCCGCGCAGCACCCGGGAAAAGCTCATCGACAGCCAGAAGGGCCTGTACAAGGGCATCAACGCCACGCTGATCAACGCCATCTACGACGAGCTGTACAACCAGAGTCTCAAGGGCGAGGTGCCGACCCAGCTGCTGACCAATGCAGAGCTGCGTCGCTGCCAGCGCCTGGGCGATGGCACGCTGGAGCTGGAGTTCTTCCAGCATGAGCTGGAGCAGAGCTATCGCCACCGCTGCGATGCACTGGTGATGGCCAGCGGGTATCAGTACCGCCTGCCACGCTTCATCCAGCCGATCGCCGAGCGTATCGCCTGGCAGGCACCGGAACGCTTCGCCGTGGCGCGCAACTACAGCATCGACCGCAACGGCGGCGAGGTCTTCGTGCAGAACGCCGGGCTGGTCGATCACGGCCTGGTGACGCCGGATCTCGGCATGGGCTGCTACCGCAATGCCTGCATCCTGCGCGAGATCTGCGGGCGCGAGCACTACGCGGTGGAAACGAAGATCGCCTTCCAGCAGTTCAGTCTGCCGCAGCCGGTTACACCCCAGGGCGCGGTGGCGGCGCGATGACACTGCGACGCGCGCTAATCGGCATGACGCTGCTGGCAGTGCTCGGCGACAGCCTGCTGATGCCGTTCTACCCGCAGTACTTCGCCGAGCGCTTCGGCGAACTGCGCAGCGAGCAGGTCGGGCTGTACCTTGCCGCGGTGTGCCTGGTGGCGATGCTCGCCCTGCCGCTGTGGGTGCGCCTGTCCAGGCATGCGCATCCGCTGCGGCTGCTGATCTTCGGCCAGTTGATGGCTGGGCTGCTGGCACTGGCCTGCGCAACGATCGAGCAGCAATGGCTGTTCTGGCCGGTGTCGCTGACGATGATCGCCTTCAAGGCCAGCTATCTGCTGATGTACCCCTACGTGATGGGCCTGGTGGGGGCCGACCAGCAGGTGCGTACCATCGGCCTGCTCTCGGTGGTGGTGCATCTGGGTGCGATTGCCGGCGCGACGCTGGGTGGCGGGGTGCTGCACTACCTCAGCCCGGCGCGGATGTTCGTGCTGATGGGCCTGATGGATTTCGTGCAGATGGCTGTCAGCCTGCTCTTGTTGCGCCATGCGCCGCAACCGACTCGGGTCGATGCAAGCACGCCACCACGGCCGCGCGGGGAGCACCTGGCAATCGCCCGGCTGTGCCTGCTGATGCTGGCGTTCTACTTCTGCATCTACCTGGCGCGGCCGTTCTTTACGGTGTACTGGGAGCAGCTTGGTGGGCCCCAGGCAAGCTGGATCACCGGCCTGGTCTACGCCATTCCCGGCATGCTGGCGCTGCTCGCCCTAGCCCTGCATTACCACGCCGGGCAGCACCTGACCGCCTGGCTGCTGCTGGGCGCGGCCGGACTGGCACTGCAGGGCATCGAGCAGATGCCGCTGGTACTGGCCGGGCGCGTGCTATTCGGCTGGGCGCTGTACCAGCTCACCGTCGCGCTGGATGCACGGCTGTTCGCCCTCAGCCGGCCGGAGCACTACGGCCGCGACTACAGCCTGGTCAACATCTTCCAGAACCTCGGCGTGCTCGCCGCCTCCTGGCTGGCCGGGCTGGTGGTGCGCGATGCCGGCCTCGCCGCGCCGTTCTTCCTTTCCGCCCTCGGCCTCGTTCTCACCGCCTGCGTGCTGCGCTGGCTGCTGGTTTCAGCAGCGACGCATGCGCCCCTCTGTGGAGCCAAATCATGAATACCGCTCTTTCCCGCGCGGATGGTCCGCGCTTCGTTCGCTACTGCGCGCTTGGCGCCATGCACTTTGAAACCGTGCAACCAGAACATTTGCCGTTGCTGCATGACTGGCTGCGCCGCGACTACGCGCGCTTCTGGGCCATGGGCCATTTGAGCCTGGCGCAGTTGACCAATTACGTCGACGAAATCCAACGCAGCAGCCATCGCGACATTGCCCTCGGCATGTGCAACGGCGAGCCCGCGTTCCTGTTCGAGGGCTATCACCCGGCCCACGACCGCCTCGCCGACCACTACCAGGTGCGCCCCGGTGACCGCGGCATGCACCTGCTGCTCGCCCCCTGCGAGCGCCCGGTGCACGGCTTCAGCCTGGAAGTGATGCGCAGCATTCTCGCCTATCAGTTCGCCGACCCATTCGCTCGGCGCATCGTCGTCGAGCCCGATGCGCGCAACGCCAAGGTGCATGCCTTGAACCAGCGCGTCGGCTTCGTCTACCAGCGCCTGCTGCAGCTACCGGAAAAGGATGCCTGCCTGGCGTTCTGCACCCGCGCGCAGTTCCTCGCCACCCTTCAGGAGAATCCGCAATGAATCAGCTCGTGCACCTGCCAAACGCCGCCGGCGATCTGGCCACCGAACACCTGCAGGCCGAACATTGGGCCCGCGCCAATCGCCTGCTGCTGAAGAAAGCCCTGGGCGAGTTCAGCCACGAGAAGTTGTTCAGCCCTGAGCCGCTGGGCGACAGTCACTACCGCGTCGCAGTGCCGGACAGCTCGACCGAGTACCGTTTCAAGGCGCGACGACTGGCGCTGGATCACTGGTCCATCGTTACCGACTCCATCGAGAAACTCAGCAATGGCCAGCAACAGCCACTGGACGCGCTGAGCTTCATCATCGAGTTCGCCGACACTCTGGGCATCTCGGAAAACAACCTGCCGGTCTACCTCGACGAGATCAGCAGCACCCTGTTCGGCAGCGCCTACAAGCTCGCCAACAGCCCGCTGAGAGCCGCCCAATTGGCCCTGGCGGACTTCCAGCAGGTCGAGACCGGCATGCGCGAAGGCCACCCGGGCTTCGTCGCCAACAACGGGCGGATGGGCTTCGACGCTCAGGATTACCGCGCCTACGCGCCGGAAGCGGCGAGTCCGGTGCGCCTGGTCTGGCTTGCCGTGCACCGCAGCCGCGCCAGCTACAGCGCCATCGACGGGCTCGACCAGCCGACCCTGCTGCGCGAGGAGCTGGGTGGTCAGCTCGAGGTGTTTCATAGCCAGCTGCGAGCGCTGCAGCTTGACCCCGACGACTACCTGCTGATGCCCGCGCACCCCTGGCAGTGGCACAACATCCTCGCCATCGGCTTCGCCGCCGAGATCGCCAACCGGCAGATCGTCTATCTCGGCCTGAGCAATGACCGCTACCTGGCGCAGCAGTCGATCCGCACCTTCTTCAACCAGAGCCAGCCACAGCGGCGCTACGTGAAGACCGCCCTGTCGATCCTCAACATGGGCTTTATGCGTGGGCTGTCGCCGTACTACATGCAGGCGACGCCAGCGATCAACGCCTACCTCGCCAAGCGCGTGGCCAGCGACCCCGTGCTGCGCGACTGCGGCTTCCAGTTGCTGCGCGAAGTCGCAGCCATCGGCTATCGCAACCCGTATTACGAGCAGGCGCTGCCGGCCAGCAGCCCCTATCGCAAGATGCTTTCGGCGCTCTGGCGCGAGAGCCCGCTGGGCCACATCGAACCCGGCCAGCGGCTGATGACCATGGCCGCGCTGCTGCACAGCGATGGCGACGAACGCACCCTGCTGTCGACGCTGATCAGCGCCTCGGGCCTGACCGCCGACCGCTGGCTGCGCCGCTATCTCAACGCCTATCTGACGCCGCTGCTGCATTGCTTCTACGCCCACGATCTGGTGTTCATGCCGCATGGCGAGAACCTGATCCTGGTGCTGGAAGACCATGTACCGGTTCGCGTGCTGATGAAGGACATCGGCGAGGAAGCGGTGATTCTCGATGCCGACGCGCAGATTCCCGAGGCCGTAGGTCGCCTGGCGGTATCGGTGCCCGACGAGCTCAAGGTGCTGTCGATCTTCACCGACGTGTTCGACGGCTTCTTCCGCTATCTGGGTCAAATCCTCGATGAGCAGGTAGGCCTTCCGGAGCAGCGCTTCTGGCAACAGGTGGCCGACTGCATCGCTGACTATCAGGCCAGCCAGCCGCAGCTGCGCGACAAGTTCGCCCGCTACGACCTGTTCGCCGAGGAATTCGCCCGCTCCTGCCTGAACCGCCTGCAGCTGGGCAACAACCGGCAGATGCTGGATCTGGCCGATCCGGCCGGTGCGCTGAAATTCGCCGGCACCCTGAAAAACCCCGTCGCGCCCTATGCTCCGGAACGCTGAAACCCAATGGGCGGATGACGAGGCACTGAACGACCTGCTGCTGCGGGTGCGCAACGCCCTGCCCGGACTGGACGGACGGGTTGGCTCGCCACGACCCGACGAGCTGATGCTGGATCGCCCGCAGTCGCTGACTACCCTGTTGGCGCACTGGCAGGCGGCGCATCCGGAAGCGGGCCGGCACTACTGGGCGGCGCGCTGCTGGACGCTGTTGGTCTGGCAGCCGATCTATCTGCAGGTGCTGGCCGTACAGCTCGACGGCCAGGCACCCGAGCTGGACGGCATGGCGCAAGGTCTGCAGCAGGGCTTCGTCGCCGGTTTCTGCCTGCCGGCACACCAGCCGCTGCACGCCGACGCTCAGCGCCTGCTGCGGCATGCCGGGCAACAGATCCGCCAGTTCTGCACCAAGGCCCACGCGGCCTGCCGCACCTTGCTCGGCCTGCATCCGAAGCTCGCGCAACGCCTCGCCGCGGATTGCGTGCTGGCCGCGCTGCTGCACGCGCAACGGACCGATGGCTGCGGCAACCTGCAGCTCTGCCGTCGCGCCGATGCCTGGCTGGATGCGTGCGGCATGCAGGGCGCCAGCGGCCTGCTAGCGGTGCAGCTGACCGATGGCGGCACCCGTCTCGGCTTGCAGCGCAAGGCCTGCTGCCAGCATTTCCGCCGCGCCGATGGCGAGCTCTGCGACAGCTGCCCGAAGCTGCCGCTCGCCGAGCGCACTCGACGCCTGCGCGAGCAGCATGGTTAGCGCTCGCTGACCTCAGGCAGCATCCCGACACCTTACGCAGCTGGATACACATCACGCGGGCGAACCTTGTGGCTGCCGCGGGCGTTTCTTTGCTAATGTCGCGCCCGTTTCCGACTCGCTGCCGACGACAGGTTCCCGCATGGCCCGCAAGAAAGCTGCCCTCGATTTCGAACAATCCCTCGCCGAGCTGCAACAGCTGGTCGAGCGCCTGGAAAGCGGCGAGCTGTCGCTGGAAGACTCGCTGACCTGTTTCGAACAGGGCATCGGGCTGACCCGCGACTGCCAGACGGCGCTGAGCCAGGCCGAGCAAAAGGTGCAGATTCTCCTCGAGCGCGACGGCAGCCTGCAGGAAGCTCCCTTCGAGTCGGACCCCGAAGCATGATGATCGGCGCCTACCAGAAAAGCGCTCAGCGGCGCGTCGACGCTTGCCTCGAAATCCTTTTCACCGCACCACTGCCGCAACTCGAACGCCTCTATCAGGCCATGCGCTACAGCGTGATGAACGGCGGTAAACGGGTCCGCCCGCTGCTGGTCTACGCCGCCTGCGAAGCGCTGAATGGTGACAAGGCCGATGCTGACGGCGCCGCCTGCGCCGTCGAGCTGATCCACGCTTACTCGCTGGTGCACGACGACCTGCCGGCCATGGACGACGACGACCTGCGCCGCGGCCAGCCCACCACGCACAAGGCGTTCGACGAGGCCTGCGCGATCCTCGCCGGCGACGGCCTACAGAGCCTGGCCTTCGAGGCCATGGCCGAGGCCGCGCACAATCCGCTGGACGCCACGCTGCGCCTGCGCATGTTCGCCGTGCTGGCCCGCGCCGCCGGGCCGGCCGGGATGGTCGGCGGGCAGGCCATCGACCTCGGCTCGGTCGGCCTCAAGCTCGATCGCGACGCCCTGGAGCTGATGCACCGGCACAAGACCGGCGCGCTGATCGAAGCCAGCGTGCAGCTCGGCGCGCTCGCCAGCGGCCATGCCGACGCCGACAACCTCGCCTCACTGAGCCAGTACGCCCGCGCCATCGGCCTGGCCTTTCAGGTCCAGGACGACATTCTCGACGTCGAAAGCGACACCGCGACCCTGGGCAAGCACCAGGGCGCCGACATCGCCAGGGACAAGCCGACCTACCCGGCACTGCTCGGCATGGACGCGGCCAAGGCCTATGCGCTGGAGCTACGCGACCAAGCGCTGCACGCCCTGCGGCCGTTCGATACCGCCGCCGAGCCGCTGCGCGAGCTGGCGCGCTACATCGTCGAACGACGCAACTGAGCGTTTTCGCGTCGAACGCAGTCAAACCCCTACCGGACCCAGGGCCGTTCTTATCGAAGGGCCCATCGGGTAAACTGCCGCTCTTTTTTCAACAACAACGATCCGCCTGATGCCCAAGACTTTTCACGAGATCCCTCGGGTTCGCCCCACGACGCCCGTTCTTGACCGAGCGGCGACCCCCGAACAGCTGCGCCGACTGGGCGAGGCGGAACTCGAAGAGCTTGCCAACGAACTGCGCCAGGAGCTGTTGTACAGCGTCGGCCACACTGGCGGGCACTTCGGCGCCGGCCTCGGCGTGATCGAGCTGACCATCGCCCTGCACTACGTCTACGACACCCCGGACGACCGGCTGGTGTGGGACGTCGGCCACCAGGCCTATCCGCACAAGATCCTAACCGGCCGCCGTGAGCGCATGGCTACGCTGCGCCAGAAGGAAGGCCTGGCCGCCTTCCCGCGCCGCTCGGAGAGCGAATACGACACCTTCGGCGTCGGTCATTCCAGCACCTCGATCAGCGCCGCCCTGGGCATGGCGGTCGCCGCCCGTCTGAAAGGCGAGCAGCGCAAGTCCATCGCGGTGATCGGCGACGGCGCGCTCACCGCCGGCATGGCCTTCGAGGCGCTCAACCACGCCCCGGAAGTCGGCGCCAACATGCTGGTGGTGCTCAACGACAACGACATGTCGATCTCGCGCAACGTCGGCGGGCTGTCCAACTACCTGGCCAAGATTCTCTCCAGCCGCACCTACTCGAGCATGCGCGAAGGCAGCAAGAAGATCCTCTCGCGCCTGCCGGGTGCCTGGGAAATCGCCCGCCGCACCGAGGAATACGCCAAGGGCATGCTGGTGCCGGGCACGCTGTTCGAGGAGCTGGGCTGGAACTACATCGGCCCCATCGACGGCCACGACCTGCCGACGCTGATCGCCACCCTGCGCAACATGCGCGACCTCGACGGCCCGCAATTCCTCCATGTGGTGACGAAGAAGGGCAAGGGCTTCGCCCCCGCCGAAGCCGACCCGATCACCTGGCATGCGATCAGCAAGCTGGAGCCGGTCGGCGCCCCGGTCAAACCGAAGAAGCCCTCAGGGCCCAAGTACTCCAATGTGTTCGGCCAGTGGCTGTGCGACATGGCCGCCGCCGACCCGCGCCTGACCGGCATCACCCCCGCGATGAAGGAAGGCTCGGACCTGGTGGCCTTCAGCGAGCGCTACCCGCAGCGTTACTTCGATGTCGCCATCGCCGAGCAGCACGCTGTGACGCTGGCGGCAGGCATGGCCTGCGAAGGCATGAAGCCGGTGGTGGCGATCTATTCGACGTTCCTCCAGCGCGCCTACGATCAGCTGATCCACGATGTCGCGGTGCAGAACCTCGACGTGCTGTTCGCCATCGACCGTGCCGGACTGGTCGGCGAAGACGGCCCGACCCACGCTGGCAGCTTCGACCTCTCCTACCTGCGCTGCATCCCCGGCATGCTGGTGATGACGCCCAGCGACGAGAACGAGATGCGCCGCATGCTCACCACCGGCTACCACTTCGAAGGCCCGGCCGCGGTGCGCTATCCGCGCGGCAGCGGCCCCAACGCCACCATCGAGCCGGGCCTGGAGCCGCTGAAGATCGGCAAAGCCGTGGTGCGCCGTGAGGGCAGTAACGTCGCACTTCTGGTATTCGGCGTGCAGCTGCCCGAAGCGCTGCAGGTCGGCGAGGCGCTGGACGCCACGGTGGTCGACATGCGATTCGTCAAACCGCTGGACGAAGCCCTGCTGCGCGAACTGGCTGGCAGCCACGAGCTGCTGGTGACGATCGAAGAGAACAGCATCATGGCTGGCGCCGGCAGCGCGGTAGCCGAGTTCCTCACTGGCGAAAGCATTCTCAAACCGATGCTGCATCTGGGCCTGCCCGACTACTACGTCGAGCACGCCAAGCCCAGCGAAATGCTCGCCGAGTGCGGCCTGGATGCGGCCGGCATCGAAGCGGCCGTACGCAAGCGGCTTGCGGCACTCGGCAAAGCCTGACGTCGTTTTGGTGGATGGGTGGAGCGTCATTCACCCTACACTGGCCACTCCGAGTCGCACTATCGGCAGACTCGCTCCCCTCAAAGTGGGCGGATGTTCAGCCACGCAACAACAAATCACCCTCGATCGGCACGTAACGCGTCGCCGCACAGATCAGCGATTGCGCGGTAAGTCCCGGTACGCCATAGGCGGTCGCTTCGGCGCCGCCGGCCCGCACCCGATCGAGCAGCAGGTCGAAATCGCCATCGCCGGACGCCAGCACCACCTCGTCGACCCGTGCCGCCGCATCCAGCACGTCGATGGTGATGCCCACATCCCAGTCACCCTTGGCCGAGCCGTCGCTGCGCTGGATATAGGGCTTGAGCTTCACCGTGAAACCGAGGTTGCGCAGGATTTGCTGAAACTGCTGCTGGCGTGCGTCACCGCGCTCGATGGCGTAGGCATAGGCCTCGACGATGGTGCCGCGACGGCTGACATCGGCCCACAACGCGGAATAGTTGAAGTGGCAGCCATGGGCCTGCCGCACGGTGTAGTAGAGGTTCTGTACATCGGCGAACAGGGCGATCTTCTTCACGCGGCGGCCCGAATCTGAAAGGGGGCTCCAGTATGGACGGCGAAATCGCACATGTCCCGTCCTTGCCGCATCCGTTACAGTGGCGCCCCGAAACGATTACTCACCTTCGGTCTGCAATGAACGTTCTTGCCATTCTGCGTGACGCCTGGTTCTTCTACTCCCGCCACTTCCTGACCATCGTCCGGCTCTGCCTGCCGCTGATCCTGCTCGAAAGCGCGACACGCCTGGCGCTCGATCACTGGCTCGGCGAAAACGTCCTGCCCGCTCTGGACCTGCTGGTGGGCCTGATCTTCTATCCGCTGTACGTCGGCGCGCTGATCCTTTATCTGGATGCGCGCAGCCGTGGCCACGATCCGGCGCTGCGTGCGGTCTACGCCCGGGCCCTGCCGCTGTGGCCAGCGCTGGCCGTGCTCTCGGGGCTCGGCTCACTGCTGATCATGCTCGGCGCCTCGCTGTTCGTGCTGCCCGGCATCTGGGTCATGGTCAAGATCGCCTTCGCCGAGTACCTGCTGGTCTTGCGTGGCCTGACACCGCTGGCGGCGCTGAAGGAGAGCTTCGCCCTCACCCGCGGGCATTTTTTGCTGATACTGGGCTGCGTGATGACCGTGCTGTTGCCGATCTGGATGCTGGAAATCTGGATCGCCGCCCAGCTGTTCGCCGAGCAGACGCCACCACTGTTGCCGGCGATGTTGCTGGACGCCGTGGTCGGCCTACTGCAGTTGCTGCCGACGATCATGCTGTTCCGCTGCTTCATGCTCTGCACCGAGCCGCCGACACGCCAGCCGGACAACGGCTGAGCGGTCTTTCGACGGAGGTTCAGGCGAGGCGCGCAGAGCCTGCTAGGCTTGCTCCGGCCACATCAGGAGACCCCGCCATGGCCGACCAGAACCCAAGCATCCTTTCGCACATTTCACTGGGCAGCAACCGCTTCGACGAGGCGGTTGCCTTCTACGACCAGGTCCTCGCCACCCTTGGCTGCAAGCGAATCCTCGAACACCCCGGCGCCGTCGCCTGGGGCCGTGAATACCCGGAATTCTGGATTCAGCGCCCCATCGACGGCGGCAGCGCGTCGATGGGCAACGGCACCCATGTCGGCTTTTTCGCTGCGGATCAGGCCGAGGTCGACGCCTTCCATCGCGCGGCGATCGCCGCCGGCGCAAGCGATGAAGGCGCACCCGGCCCGCGCCCGGAATATGGCGAGCCCTACTACGGCTGTTTCGTACGCGATCTGGACAGCCACAAGATCGAGGCGTCCTACTGGGACGAGGCGCTGATGCAGCAACTCTACGGCAGCGGCAGCTAGCCCGCCACGTTCAGGATGCGCGCCCGCCAAGCAGCCGCGGCAACAGCAGGCTCTGGTACAGCCGCGGAAAACAGCGCGCCAGCAGCTGGGCCTTCCAGTCCAGGTTGGACAGCACCAGCAGCCGGCGTCGGCGCAGCGCGCCCTGATAGATCGCCTCGGCCACATCCTGCGGCGAAGCGACTCGGCCGATGTCCAACGCAGGGGTTGGCGCGGTCGAACCATCGCCGACCAACACGTTCTTGCGCAGATCGGTGGCGGTGTAGCCGGGGCAGACCAGCATGACGTTGACATCGGTTTCCCGAAGCTCGCAACGCAGCGTCTCGAACAGCCCGTGCAAGGCATGCTTGCTGGCGTTGTAGGCGGCCCGGTTGGGCACCGGCGAATACTGCGAAAGCGAGCTGAGCACAATGATCTGCCCGCCGCGGGAGATCAGACTGGGCAGCGCGGCCTGAGTGCAATGCAGCGCGCCGTAGAAATTCACCGCCATCACCCGCTCGAACACTGCCAGGCTGGTATTCGCTACCGGGCTGCGGTGAGTGATGCCGGCGTTGTTGACCAGCACGTCGATGCCGCCGTAACGCTCCACCACCAGCGCAATCGCGCGCTGCACCGCCTCGGCATCGCTGACGTCACAGCACAACCCCAGCGCATCGGCATTGTGGTGATCGGCCAGATGCTGCACCAGGCCATCCAGCGCATCCTGATGCAGATCGAAGATCACCAGCCGCGCGCCAGCCTGTGCCATGCGCACCGCCAGCGCGCGGCCGATCCCTGCACAGCCGCCGGTGATCACCACCAGCTTGCGGTTGAACACCTTGCGATCGAACACCTTGCGCTGCATACCCCTACTCCTTCGTGCCGCACGCCTGCCTTTCGGTATGAGCATAGGTCGATATAGGCCGACATTCCTCACGCTGCTGCAGCAATATGGCTCATGGACAACCGGGCATCGGCTGCGCATGCTTGTTGGAACAGCGCAAGGCAGCGATCGATCCATTGAAAGCATTCATCTATCTGGCCCTGGCCTCCCTTCTCGGCTTACCAGCCGCGGTCCTGGCCAATCCCGTTTCGCAACGCGTCCTCAACGTCGGCTACTACGAGTTCGCCCCGGCCATCTACACCGATGCCCAGGGCATGGCACGCGGCGAGCTGGCCGAACTGACCCGCCGCGTCGCGCGTCAGGCCGGCTACGGCGTGCGCTTTCGAGGGCTGCCCGGCGCCCGCCTCTACGCGGCGCTGGAGAATGGCAGCATCGACCTCTGGCCTGGAGCCCAGGGCAAGCCGGAGCTGGCGACCCATACGCTGGAAGGCCGGCATACGCTCAGCCAGATCAATCTCAACCTCTACCGCCTTGCCGGTACGCCGGCGCCGCGCCTGCCGGACGACCTTGCCGGCAAGTCGCTGATCCTGATCGGCGGCTACAGCTACTGGCCGAACGTCAACGCGCTACTGGACGATCCCGGCCTCGACCTGCGCCTGCTGCGCACCAGCAATCACCTTTCCGCGCTGGAAATGCTGCAGCGCAACCGTGGCGATTACCTGCTCGATTACCAGATTCCAGTGGAACAGGCCCGCCAGCGGCTACGGATGGAGACGCTGCCCTACCAGCGCCTGGCCCAGGTGCCGATCCACTTCATCGTCTCGCGTCATGCTCGCGATGCCAGCGCCATCGTCACGGCGCTCGACGACGCCTATGAAGCGTTGCGCGTCGCCGGCGAGGACCTCAGCCTGCCGTCGGACTGAGCCTACTGCCCGCGTGGCTTGGCCCGTGCGGTCGGTTCGGCGATCAGCGGGTCGTCCGGCCAGTAGTGCTTGGGATAGCGCCCCTTCAAATCCTTCTTTACCTCGCCGTAGGTGTTGGCCCAGAAGCTCGCCAGGTCCTGGGTGACCTGTACCGGACGCCGCGCCGGCGACAGCAGGTGCAGCTTGACGACCTGTCGGCCACCGGCAATCCGCGGCGTGTCGGCCAGGCCGAACAGCTCCTGCAGACGCACCGCCAGCACCGGCGGCTGCTCACCGTAATCGAGACGAACACGCGAGCCGGACGGCACGCTGACCGCCACCGGCGCCTGCTCGTCCAGGCGCTGCGGCAGCGGCCAGGGCAGCAGCGTGGCGAGCATGCCGGCCAGATCGAGCTGGGCGAAGTGCGCCAGGCGCGACACCTTGCCGAGATAGGGCAGCAGCCAGTCGTCCAACCGTTCCAGCAGTGCGGCATCGCTGACGTCCGGCCAGTCGCTGCTGTTGCCTGCGTCCAGATCGAGCTGACGCAGCAGGCCGACGCGCGCCTGCCACTGGCGCAACTCCGGCGTCCAGGCCAGCAGTTCCAGGCCCTTGCGCCGTACCAGGCCGAGCAGCGCGCGAGCCCGCGCGTCATCGTCGAGGTTCGGCAGTGGTTCGCGGCTGAGCACCAGTTCGCCGATCCGCCGCTGCCGTTCGGCGCGCAGCACGCCCTCGCGCTCGTCCCACTCCAGCTCATCGCGCAGAAACACCTGTTCGGCCAGCGGTCCGTCGAACAGCGCCGGGTCCAGCGCGACCGCCCGGTAGATGCGCTCCTCGCGTTGTCCCTGATGGCTGCCCAGCTCGGCGATCACCAGCCAGGGCTCCTTCATCAATGCATCCGGCTCACCGAACAGCGCCGCGCGCCCGTTGGCCAGACGATAACCACCGCCACCTTCGCGGCGCTGCCGGGCGACGCGGTCGGGGTAGGCGAAAGCCAGCAGCGTGGCCAGCGCGTGCTGTTCGTCCAGCGCTCCGTCGCCCTGCCCCGGAGTGCCGCGCAGCAGGCCACGAAACTGCCGGGCCAGCTGCCGCACCCGCTGCACCGCAGCGCCACGGCTGCTCTGCAACTGGTGCAGACGCAGCGCCAGGTCGGCGCCGCCGCTGCGCTGTCCGCCGGATTGAATGTCACGCTCGACCAGCAGCGCCGCGACATCCGCCGCCAGCGCGCCAATACCCAAGCCATGCCCGCGCAGCAGCATGTGCGCCAGCCGCGGGTGCGCCGGCAACTCGGCCATGGCCTGGCCGTGGCGGGTCAGCTGCCAGCCGCCATGTTCGTTGTGCTGCAACGCGCCAAGGCGCTCGAGCAGCGCCTGAGCCTGGGCGTAAGCCGCCGCCGGCGGGCGATCGAGCCAGGCCAGCTCGTCGGGCTCGACACCCCAGCGCGCCAGTTGCAGCGCGACACCCGCAAGGTCCGCCTGGAGGATTTCCGCCTCGCCATAGGCCGCCAGCTGCGCGTGCTGATCCTCGGACCACAGCCGATAGCAGACGCCCGGCTCCAGGCGCCCGGCGCGGCCAGCGCGCTGCGTAGCCGAGGCGCGGGAGATGCGCCGCGTTTCCAGCCGGGTCATGCCGCTGCCTGGATCGAAGCGCGGCACCCGCGCCAGTCCGGCGTCCACCACGATGCGCACGCCTTCGATGGTCAGGCTGGTCTCAGCGATGTTGGTCGCCAGCACCACCTTGCGCATGCCCGCCGGTGCCGGCTCGATGGCCGCGCGCTGCTGCGCCAGCTCCAGCTCGCCGTGCAGCGGGCAGAGCAGGATGTCGCCGCGCCCGCCCAGCTGATCGGCGAGCGCTTCGTTGACGCGGCGGATCTCGGCCTGCCCCGGCAGAAACACCAGCACGCTGCCCTGCTCGTCCTCCAGCGCCTGCAGCACCGTCTGCACCACGCGCGGCTCGATACGCTCATTCGCCGCAACGAGACGGCCCCAGCGCTGCTCGACCGTGTGCATGCGCCCCTCGCTGCGCACCACCGGCGCATCGTCGAGCAGTGCCGACAGGCGCTGGCCCTCCAGCGTCGCCGACATCAGCAGCAGCTTGAGCGGCTCGTCGCGCAGCAGCTGCCGCGCATTGAGCGTCAGCGCCAGGGCCAGATCGGCGTCCAGGCTGCGCTCGTGGAATTCGTCGAAGATCACCAGGCCGACGCCTTCCAGCGCCGGGTCGTCCTGCAGCCGCCGCGCGAGAATGCCCTCGGTGACTACCTCGATGCGCGTGTTCGGCCCGACCTTGCTGTCCAGCCGGATGCGGTAGCCGACGGTTTCGCCGACGCGCTCGCTCAGCTCACTGGCCAGCCGCTCAGCCGCTGCGCGGGCAGCCAGACGGCGCGGCTCCAGCATGATGATGCTCTGCCCGCCCAGCCAGGCTTCGTCGAGCAGCGCCAGCGGCACGCGAGTGGTCTTGCCGGCGCCGGGCGGTGCTTCGAGCACGGCTTCATCGCGCTGTTGCAGGGCCTGGCGCAACGCCGGCAGGACTTCGTCGATCGGTAGGGAATTCATGGGCACTCGCTTCGGGCAGACGATTCAACAACCGAGGCGCCCGCCCGAAGCTGGGCGCATCAGTTGACGCTATAGCCGCGTCCGGTCAGGCAGGCGCCAAGGGCGCGCTTGTAGATGTCGGCAACGCTCGCCGCCGGAGCCGTCCGGGCGCTGGCCGGATCGAAACCGCTCTGGCTCACGGCCCAGGTATGACACTCGTAGCGATCGCGGCTCTGCTGCTCGGCGCTCTGGTCCTTGGCCGGATAGGCGATGACATCATATCGCGTGGCCTCGCTGGCCGGCAGCAGCGGATGACTGACCGGCTCGTAGACATTGCGCTCTACATTCCACAGGTAATAGGTACCGGCGGCAATGAAGTAGAGCATGCTGCCGATCCAGATTTCCCGCGCACCGGCCGGCAGGCCGTGGCCGTGACGCGGGCCCGGTACATGCTGCGTCCCCGGTCCCGCCGGCCCTCTATGCACACCCGGCCCGGGACCGGGTGGTGCGGCGGTGACCGGCAAGGCGATGCAGAGGGAAAGAACGGCGCCAAGCGCGGCGCGCGGCAGTGACCTGGACATGATTGAACTCCGGGATGGGATGAAATCGCAGCGCGATTATCTGCCCGGCCGATGCAGCGGTCCGTCAGGCCTCGGTAAGGACTGGGTAAAGCCACCCCATGCGTCAGCGCACACGCCGAACACCCGAGCCCGCGGCATGGTCTGATATCGAGAAAACATCATCCAGCTGTCTTCCGGCCTTGTATAGTTGCGCCACTTTTCCAGGAGGTCCTTATGCGTACTCGTAACCGAATCATCGGCGGCGTGTTGGCCGCTTCCCTGTTCACCCAGCTGACCGCCTGCGGCACGCTGTTCTACCCGGATCGCCGTGGGCAGATCGAAGGCCGCATAGACCCAGCGATTGCAGCTTTGAATGCGGTTGGTTTGATCTTTTACCTCCTCCCCGGCCTGATCGCCTTCGGCGTCGACTTCGCCACCGGCGCGATCTACCTGCCCGACGACGAGTACTCCATGGCCCCGGAAAAGCTGCAGGAAGCCATTGGCGCCGACGGCCAGATCGATCAGGCCCGCCTGAAAGCCATCATCGAGAAGGAAATCGGCCGCAGCCTGCCGCTGGACGACCCGCGCCTGATCCAGCACAACGGCAGCGTCGAGCAACTGGCCGCCTTCGGTCTGCGCCCTGCGGCCTGATGACTCGCGCGGATAACGGCCAGCGATGAGCATCAATCGTGACCACGCCCGGCTCATGCGCCGGGCGACCGCTGCGGCCCTGGCGACGGCAATCCTGCTGGCGCTGAGCAAGGCCGTGGCCTGGTGGCTGAGCGGCTCGGTGAGCCTGCTCGCCGGCCTCACCGATTCGCTGCTCGACGGCGCCGCGTCGCTGCTCAACCTGCTCGCGGTTCACTACTCGCTGCGCCCGGCCGACGACGACCATCGCTACGGCCACGGCAAGGCCGAGGCGCTAGCCGGGCTCGGCCAGGCGGCGTTCATCTGCGTTAGCGCGATCCTCGTCGGCGTGCAGGGCGTTGACCGCCTGCTGAACCCGCAACCGCTGGGCGCGCAGGGCTTGGGTATCGCAGTGATGATCTTCTCGCTGTTGATGACCGCCATCCTGCTGAGCTACCAGCACCACGTGGTCAAGCTCACCGGCTCCACCGCCATCCGCGCCGACTCGCTGCACTACCGTTCAGACCTCTTGCTCAACACCAGCATCCTACTCGCGCTGGTGCTGGCCAGCTTCGGCTGGGAGCGACTGGACGCACTGTTCGGCATCGGTATCGCGCTGTACATCTTCTGGAGCGCCATCACCATCGTCCGTGAGGCCGGCGCGGTGCTGATGGATACCGAACTGTCGCCGGAGATCAGCGAGCAGATGCAGAAGCTGGTCTGCGAAGTGCCGGGCGTGCATGGCTGCCATGACTTCCGCACACGCATTTCGGGCACCCGCTGGTTCGTGCAGTTGCATCTGGAGCTGCCGGGGGACCTGCCGCTGTCGCAGGCGCATGATCTGTGTGTGGCGGTGGAGAACGCGATTCACGATCGCTATCCGAATGCGGAGGTGCTGGTGCATGCCGATCCGCTTGAGGTAGCGCCGCCGAAGCGGTGATTGGAGTTTTCGGATTCCATTTCCAAGGCACCACCACACGCCCAAAACGAAAAAGACCACGCCTGAGCGTGGTCTCTTCGATTCGTCTGGCCGATGATAACGGCTTCTTCGCGCGGCGCCTCGTGAGCACCGGGGGCCCGGACCGTCGGTCTTGGTAAGACCTTCGGTGGTCACGGCGGGGATGCTGTGCCGTGTCCGTTTCTGCCGGGGGCTGAAGTTGAGATAAAGCTTACGCCGCACCACCCAGCACTGGATTGCGAATATTGCTGATCAAGGCATCGCTTGCGCAATCAATCACCCTGCATTCATCATCATGCGCAATCTATTCCCAAACGAGATTCGCCATGAGCAAATTAGATCGCTACGACCTGCGCATCCTCGCCGAATTGCAGCACGACGCCCGCATCTCCAATCAGGAACTGGCCGAACGCATCGGCCTGTCACCCTCGCCCTGCTCCCGCCGGGTCAAACAGCTGGAAGACGACGGCTACATTGCCCGCCAGGTCGCCCTGCTCGACCGCAAGAAGCTCGGCCTGACCCTTACCGCCTACGTGCTTATCGGCATGGACCGGCACACACCGGAGCGCTTCGAGCACTTCGAAGGCGTGATCGGCAAATGCCCGGAGGTACTCGAATGCAGTCTGGTCACGGGGATAGACGCCGACTACCAACTCAAGGTCGTGGTGCCCGACATGGAGCATTACCAGCAGTTTCTGCTCGGCACCCTGACGCGCATCGAAGGCGTCTCCAGCGTGCGTTCCAGCTTCGTATTGCGCCAGGTGTCATCGAGTACGGAGCTGCCGCTGGAGCATTTGCGCAGCTGAGACATGGCTCACAGCTTTCGCCCCACACTTCGCAGGGTTGCTGCCTATAATCCGCCCCCTTCTGCACCGCCTCGCATACGGATGATCCCGGCCGGGGCGGATCGTTCATCGCCCGCTCACCGGCGGGCCTCGCTGCAAAATGCCCTCGTGCAAGGGAATGCCCATGAAAGACACCAACCGCGTCATGCAGAGCTACGGCCGCTGCTGCGCCAGTCCCGACTTCTTCGATGACTTCTATGCGTCCTTCCTCGCCAGCTCGCCTGCGATCCGGGAGAAGTTCGTGCGCACCGACATGACCGCGCAGAAACAGCTGCTGCGCGCCGGCATGCTCAATCTGGTGCTGTTCGCCCGCGGCATGCCGGATACCAAACTCCGCGCGCTGGGCAAAAGCCATTCCCGCGAGCAGCTGAATATCCACCCGGAACTCTATGACCTGTGGATCGCGGCGTTGCTGAAAACCATCGGCCAGCACGACGGGGAGCTGCAACAGCAGGACCTGCAGGCCTGGCGCACGGTGCTGAACAAGGGCATCGACGTGATCAAGGCGGCCTACTGAATACCGGTGAGACATTTCGCCGCACCGGCGCCCGCCTCGCGCGATCCGAACGCTTTCCGAGCTCGACCGTCCAACCAGCGGTGGCACACGCGCCGACTAATGCCAGCGTATACTGCGCCGCTTTCGCGCCCGGCCTGCCACGGGCGCATTCGTCGAAGTCAGTCAGGAGATCCCTGTGGAGCCCGAAGTTTTCGAAAAGTGGATGATGATCGTGCTCGTCGGCGGGCTGATGGCCTTCATGGCGTTCATCATCTGGGACCTGGCCAAGAAGTCGAAGGCCGGTCGCCTCGGCACTGCCATTCTCTTCCTCGGCCTGGGCCTGTGCCTGTTCGCCTTTCTCGCCAAGCCGGTCATCGGTTACGTCATCGAAGTCACTCAGGGCATCCCGCACTGAGTTGAGGCGCCAGCCGGTGCACTACAGCTGCGCCGGCACCTCCCGCCACTCACCCGGCTGCAGGCCATCGAGCGCCCACGGCCCGATGCGCACCCGCACCAGACGCAGGGTCGGCAACCCGACCGCCGCCGTCATGCGTCTGACCTGGCGATTACGCCCCTCGCGAATCACCAATTCCAGCCAGCTGGTCGGCACGCTCTTGCGAAAGCGCACCGGCGGGTTGCGTGGCCATAGCTCGGGCTCGTCCAGCTGCCGCGCTTCGGCGGGCAGGGTCAGGCCGTCATTGAGCTGGACGCCATCGCGCAAGCGCTGCAGCTGCTCGGCGCTGACCTCACCCTCCACCTGCACCCAGTAGGTCTTCGGCAGCTTGTGCTTGGGGTCGGCGATGCGCGCCTGCAACTGACCGTCGTTGGTCAAGAGCAGCAGCCCCTCGCTGTCGCGATCCAGCCGGCCAGCCGGATAGACGCCCGGCACCTGCACGTAATCCTTCAGCGTCGCGCGGCCATCGGCATCGTTGAATTGCGTCAGCACGTCGAACGGCTTGTTCAGCAACAACAGGCGTGGCTCGGCCGGCGGTGCCTTGGCCACGCGCCGCGGCGCGGATGGGCGCGCGGTTCGTGCAGGCGGACGCGAGGATGGAGGACGCGGTGGACGGGGCATGGCGACGGGTCTCGATACGGGCCGGCCATGCTAGAAGTGACACCCGGCAGCTGCAAGTGGCGGAGCCACTCGGCGCGGCACTGAAATCGGGCAAAGCGGCCTCCCGCGGTGCACCACTGGCCTTCGCGTGCACCAGCATGGCTCACAGCGAAAGCAGCCCGATCAACCCCAGATCGGCGCAAAGCTGCGTCGCAGAAGGCTTTGCGCCATTTGGCACGGATGCTGCCCTTGCTCCTGGCGTTCCGATGTTTTCAGCCCACAGTTGCGCACGGACAGCCAAGGAGCCCCACAATGAAACGCCGTCCTCTGATCAAGACCACCCTCGCCGCCAGTGCCCTGATGCTCAGCGGCCTGTTCCCGTTCACCCTGCAGGCCGCCGAGACCATCAAGGTCGGCATCCTGCATTCGCTGTCCGGCACCATGGCCATCTCCGAGACCTCGCTCAAGGACATGGCGCTGATGACCATCGACGAGATCAACGCCAAGGGCGGCGTGCTCGGCAAGCAGCTCGAGCCGGTGGTGGTCGACCCAGCCTCCAACTGGCCGCTGTTCGCCGAAAAGGGCCGCCAGCTGCTGACGCAGGACAAGGTGGCGGTGACCTTCGGTTGCTGGACCTCGGTATCGCGCAAGTCGGTACTGCCGGTCTATGAAGAACTCGACGGCCTGCTGTTCTACCCGGTGCAGTACGAGGGCGAAGAGCTGTCGCCGAACGTCTTCTACACCGGCGCGGCGCCAAACCAGCAGGCCATCCCGGCGGTCGAGTACCTGATGAGCGAAGACGGCGGCGGCGCCGAGCGCTTCTTCCTGCTCGGCACCGACTACGTCTACCCGCGCACCACGAACAAGATTCTGCGCGCCTTCCTGATCAGCAAGGGCGTGCCGGAATCGAGCATCGAAGAGGTCTACACCCCCTTCGGTCACAGCGATTACCAGACCATCGTCGCCAACATCAAGAAGTTCTCCGCCGGCGGCAAGACCGCTGTGGTGTCGACCATCAACGGCGACTCCAACGTGCCCTTCTACAAGGAGCTGGCCAACCAGGGCCTGGAAGCCACTGACGTTCCGGTCGTCGCCTTCTCGGTCGGTGAGGAAGAACTGCGCGGCATCGACACCAAGCCGCTCGTTGGTCACCTGGCCGCCTGGAACTACTTCCAGTCGGTTGAAAACCCGGTCAACGAAGCCTTCGTCAGCAAGTGGAAAGCCTACGCCAAGGCCCAGAACCTGCCTGGCGCCGACAAGGCCGTGACCAACGACCCGATGGAAGCCACCTACGTCGGTATCCACATGTGGGCGCAGGCGGTTGAGAAAGCCGGCACCACCGACGTCGGCAAGGTGCGCGACGCCCTCGCTGGCCAGACCTTCGAGGCGCCAAGCGGCTACACCCTGACCATGGACGAGAAGAACCACCACCTGCACAAGCCGGTGATGATCGGTGAAGTCCAGGACGACGGTCAGTTCTCGGTGGTCTGGGAAACCGAAAGCCCGGTCCGCGCCCAGCCGTGGAGCCCCTACATCCCGGGCAACGACAAGAAGCCGGATTACGCGGTGAAGTCGAACTAACCGCTGCGGTCGCCGCGGTGGATGGATGACGCGCCAACTCCGCGTCCCGATCCACCCTGCGATCACTCGGCTTTCGTTGGGCGGATCGAGACGCGTAGTCGAGACGATCTCATCCGCCCACCCACCGCCGCCAGCTCCGCCAAGAGAGCACACGGCGCCCCCTGGGGAATGCACAGATGAACACTGCCCTGCACCGATTATTGCTGCTGCTCCTGCTCGCCCTGCCCTGGGCGGCACAGGCCGGAGACGCAGCCGACTACGCCAAGGCCAGCCCGGCCAAACAGGCCAAGCTGCTGGAAAGTTGGGCCGCCGTGCCCGCGCCTGAGCGCCTGCCGTTGATCGAAGCGCTGCGCGCCAGCCGCGTGGGGATCGACCAGAACAAGACGCCCTTTATCGAGGAAAACGGGGCCTACCGTGCCCTCGAAGGCGACGCCGAGCCGGTCGGCACGCCGAAGAAGCTGCGCCTGAACAACCGCCTGCGCGGTCTGCTCAACACCGCTCTGGCCAGCCACCAGCTGTTCGCCGAAGACCCCGCGCAGCGCCTCGCTGCGGCCAAGCGCCTGCAGCGCAGCGGCAAGCCGGAACAGCTCGAACTGCTCCAGCAGCGCCTGGACGTAGAGGAAGATGCTGCCGTCAGCGAAGCGCTGACCCTGGCGCTAGCCAACCTGCAGCTGACCGCGAGCGACCCGGCCGTGCGCCTCGCCGCCGTGCGGTTGCTTGGCGAAACCGGTGCTCCGCTGGCGCGGGTAAGGCTGGAAAACCTGCTGGCCGACGAGGCGGAAACCGACGCCGCCGTGCGCAAGGCCGCCGAGACCAGCCTGGCGCAGGTCAAACGCAAACTGCTGATCGGCGAGCTGCTCGGCCAGGCCTTCAGCGGCCTGTCGCTGGGCTCGATCCTGCTACTCGCCGCCCTCGGTCTGGCGATCACCTTCGGCCTGCTCGGCGTGATCAACATGGCTCACGGCGAGATGCTCATGCTCGGCGCCTACACCACCTATATGGTGCAGGTGCTGATGGCGCGTTTCGCCCCTGAAGCGCTGGCGTTCTACCCACTGGTGGCGCTGCCGGTAGCCTTTTTCGTCACCGCCGCGATCGGCATGGCGCTGGAACGCACGGTGATTCGCCACCTCTACGGACGTCCGCTGGAAACATTGCTGGCGACCTGGGGCATCAGCCTGATCCTGATCCAGCTGGTGCGCGTGCTGTTCGGCGCGCAGAACGTCGAAGTCGCCAACCCCGGCTGGCTCTCCGGCGGCCTGCAGGTATTGCCGAACCTGGTGCTGCCGTACAACCGCATGGTGATCATCGGCTTCGCGCTGTTCGTGGTGCTCCTGACCTGGCTCTTGCTGAACAAGACACGTCTGGGCCTGAACGTGCGCGCGGTCACGCAGAACCGCAACATGGCCGCGTGCTGCGGCGTGCCCACTGGGCGCATCGACATGATGGCCTTCGGGCTGGGCTCCGGTATCGCCGGCCTCGGTGGTGTTGCACTTAGCCAGATCGGCAACGTCGGCCCGGATCTCGGCCAGAGCTACATCATCGACTCCTTCCTGGTGGTGGTGCTCGGCGGTGTCGGCCAGCTGGCCGGCAGCATCTTCGCCGCCTTCGGCCTGGGCATCGCCAACAAGATCCTTGAACCGCAGATCGGCGCCGTGCTGGGCAAGATCCTCATCCTCGCGCTGATCATCCTCTTCATTCAGAAGCGTCCTCAGGGACTCTTCGCTCTCAAGGGGAGGGTCATCGATTGAACCAGCCACTCACCCTCACCGCCGCACAGAAAGCCGGGCCGAAGCTCACCGCCGTCGCCCTCGGTATCGCTTTGGTCGTGTTGCTGGCCATGCCGCTGCTGCACCTGCTGCCGGCCGAGCATGCCCTGCACGTCTCGGCCTACACCCTGACCCTGGTGGGCAAGATCCTCTGCTACGCCATCGTCGCCCTGGCGCTGGATCTGGTCTGGGGCTACGCGGGGCTCTTGTCCCTCGGCCACGGCCTGTTCTTCGCCCTTGGCGGTTACGCCATGGGCATGTACCTGATGCGGCAGAGCGCAGGTGACGGCCTGCCGGCGTTCATGAGCTTCCTCGCCTGGAACGAACTGCCCTGGTACTGGTACGGCACGTCGAGCTTCCTCTGGGCCATGTGCCTGGTGGTGCTGGTGCCCGGCGTGCTGGCCTTCGTCTTCGGCTTCTTTGCCTTCCGCTCGCGGATCAAGGGCGTGTACTTCTCGATCATGACCCAGGCGCTGACCTTCGCCGGCATGCTGCTGTTCTTCCGCAACGAAACCGGCTTCGGCGGCAACAATGGCTTCACCGACTTCAAGACCATTCTCGGCTTCTCGATTTCGGCGCCGGCGACCCGCGCCACGCTGTTCTTCGCCACGGTCGCGCTGCTCGTCGGCAGCCTCTATCTCGGTTGGCGCCTGGCGCGCAGCAAGTTCGGCCGGGTGCTCACCGCCCTGCGCGATGCCGAGAACCGCCTGATGTTCTGCGGCTACGATCCGCGCGGCTACAAGCTGTTCATCTGGACGCTGTCGGCCGTGCTCTGCGGCCTCGCCGGTGCGCTCTATGTGCCGCAGGTCGGCATCATCAACCCCAGCGAGATGGCGCCGACGCAATCCATCGAGGCGGCCGTCTGGGTCGCACTCGGCGGGCGCGGCACGCTGATCGGCCCGCTGCTCGGCGCCGGCCTCGTCAACGGCATGAAGAGCTGGTTCACCGTGGCCTTCCCCGAATACTGGCTGTTCGCCCTCGGTGCGCTGTTCATCGTCGTCACCCTGTACCTGCCCAAGGGCGTCATCGGCCTCATCAAGCGGAGGGGCGAAGAATGAAAACCGTACCCTGCAGCGCCGTCATCGACGGCTTCGACCCCACCGGCGGTGGCCTGACCCGCGATGCCATCGGCCTCGGCCGGGTCGCCGAAAAGGGCCTGGACGTACGCCACGGCACCATCCTCAGCCTGGAAGACATCAACGTCAGCTTCGACGGCTTCAAGGCGCTGACGGATCTCAGCCTGTACATCGGCGTCGGCGAGCTGCGCTGCATCATCGGCCCCAACGGCGCCGGCAAGACCACCATGATGGACGTCATCACCGGCAAGACGCGCCCCACCAGCGGCAGCGCCTGGTTCGGCGAAACCCTGGACCTGACCCGCATGAGCGAGGTGGACATCGCCCAGGCCGGCATCGGCCGCAAGTTCCAGAAGCCCACGGTGTTCGAGGCGCTTTCGGTGTTCGAGAACCTGGAACTGGCGCAGAAGACCGACAAGTCGGTATGGGCCAGCCTCAGGGCCAGGCTTTCCGGCGAGCAGAAGGACCGCATCGACGAAGTGCTCGAGACCATCCGCCTAGGCCAGTCGCGTCATCGCCCGGCCGGGCTGCTGTCCCACGGGCAGAAGCAGTTCCTCGAGATCGGCATGCTCCTGATGCAGTCGCCGCAGCTGTTGCTGCTCGACGAACCGGTGGCCGGCATGACCGATGCCGAGACCGAATTCACCGCCGAGCTGTTCAAGTCCTTGGCGCGCAAGCATTCGCTGATGGTAGTCGAGCACGACATGGGCTTCGTCGAGACCATCGCCGACCACGTCACCGTGCTGCACCAGGGCCAGGTGCTGGCCGAGGGTTCGCTGCAACAGGTGCAGGCGGACGAGCGGGTGATCGAGGTGTATCTGGGGCGTTGAGCAAAAAAGGTGGATGGCTTCGGCCATCCACCCTACGCCCGCCGAACGTAGGGTGGAAAACGGCAAAGCCTTTTCCACGCGGACATACGAACAAGGACATCGATATGCTGCAAGTCCAGCAACTGCACCAGTACTACGGCGGCAGCCATATCCTGCGCGGCCTCTCGTTCGAGGCGAAGGTCGGCGAAGTCACCTGCCTGCTCGGGCGCAACGGCGTCGGCAAGACCACCCTGCTCAAGTGCCTGATGGGCCTGATCCCGGCCAAGGAAGGCGCGGTGAACTGGGAGGGCAAGCCGATCACCGGCTTCAAGCCGCACCAGCGTGTGCACGCCGGCATCGCCTACGTGCCGCAGGGGCGCGAGATCTTCGGCCGCCTGACCGTCGAGGAAAACCTGCTGATGGGCCTGTCCCGCTTCAGCGCCAGGGAAGCCAAGGAAGTACCGGAGTTCATCTACGAACTGTTCCCGGTTTTGCAGGAAATGAAGCACCGCCGCGGCGGCGACCTCTCCGGCGGCCAGCAACAGCAGCTCGCCATCGGCCGCGCGCTGGCGAGCAAGCCGCGCCTGTTGATCCTCGACGAACCCACCGAAGGCATCCAGCCCTCGGTGATCAAGGAGATCGGCGCGGTGATCAAGAAGCTCGCAGCCCGCGGCGACATGGCGATCCTCCTGGTGGAGCAGTTCTACGACTTCGCCGCCGAACTGGCCGACCAGTACCTGGTGATGAGCCGTGGCGAAATCATTCAGCAGGGGCGCGGCGAGACGATGGAGGCCGAAGGCATACGCGGGCTGGTCGCGATCTGATCGGAATAATGCACCACAACGACGCATAAAAAGCTCAACGCACCAGCCCGAAGCACAGGAGCACCAGCAGAGACGCCTGATCAGGACGCCAACTCGCGGCGGAAAGCGCTGCAGCGCCGTGCTATCAGGCCGCGCCACAGGACGACGCACCAGGGCAGCGCACAACAGGCATGGCGATTGCTCTGCTTTCCTGACCGACAGATCGAAAAGCCTGCGCCCATGAACGCCCCTGCACCGCTGTTCACCCCCCACTGGCATGCCGAGCTCGAGCTCGGTTATGCGCTGTGCGCCAGTGCCACGCGGCCGGTGCTGCGTCGACACAGTGGGCCGCTGCGAGTGCAGAAGCATCTCTACCCAGAGGGACCTGAGGTCTGTCAGCACATCATCGTGCACCCGCCGGGTGGCATTGCCGGTGGGGATCGGCTGGATATCAGCGCCTCGGTTGCCGCCGGTGCCTGGGCGCAACTGACCAGCCCCGGTGCGGCCAAGTGGTATCGCGCAGTCGGCCCGGCGTATCAGGACTTGCGCCTGCGCGTCGAAACCGGCGCCACGCTGGAATGGCTACCGCAGGAGACCATCGTCTACTCCGCGGCGCAGGCCGAGCTGAGCACGGTCATCGAGCTGGAAGGCGACGCGCGGCTGTTCTACTGGGACATGGTTGCGCTCGGCCGGCCGGCAGCAGGCGAGCGCTTCGACGCCGGGCATTTCCAGGCGCATCTGGGTATCCGCCGCGATGGTCAGCTCATCTGGCACGAACGCCAGCGCATCGCCGGCGGCGACGGCCTGCTGGATTCACCGATCGGCCTGGACGGGCATTCGGTGTTTGCGACCCTGATCGTCAGCGGCGAAATCGACGCCGAGCTGATGGAACGCTGCCGTGAATTGCCCAGCCGCGTGCGTGGCGACCTGACCCAGCTGCCGGGCTTGGTGGTCGCGCGCTGCCTGGCCGACGAAGCGCTGCATGCGCGCGCCTGGCTGATCGACCTATGGCGGCTGTTGCGCCCTGAACTGCTGGGCCGCGAGGCGGTACCGCCTCGCATCTGGAGTACCTAAATGACCGGTGGGCAAGGCTGCGCCGTTGCCCACCCTACGCCGGCGCTTGCCAAGTGCCGCCCAATGATCGCTGCGTGGTCTCGACCACGAGCCGGTGGATGCGAAAAGCGACGCCCACCCTACGACTGGAGCTGTTATGGATCTGTCACCAAGAGAGAAGGACAAGCTGCTGATCTTCACCGCCGGCCTGGTGGCCGAACGCCGTCTGGCGCGCGGGTTGCAGCTCAACTACCCGGAAGCCATGGCCTACATTTCCGCGGCACTGCTCGAAGGTGCACGCGACGGCCGAACGGTCGCCGAGCTGATGCACTTCGGCACCACCCTGCTCAGCCGCGAGCAGGTGATGGAAGGCGTGCCGGAGATGATCCCGGAGATCCAGGTCGAGGCTACCTTCCCGGATGGCACCAAGCTGGTCACCGTGCATCAACCTATTCCCTGAAACGCGGGTCAATGTCTACTGCGAACGACCTTGAACCGCTTTTGAAGGAACTCAACGTGCAGATACGCGACGCCCTGGACACCGACCTCGCAGGCATCCTGCGGATCTACAACGACGCGGTTGAGAACAGCACGGCAATCTGGAACGACCGGATCGTCGACCTCGACAACCGCCGCGCCTGGCTGGCCGAGCGCCACGATCAGGGTTACCCGGTGCTGGTGGCCATCGACGAGGGGGGCCAGGTGGCCGGCTACGCCTCGTTCGGCCCCTGGCGCCCGCATGACGGCTTTCGCCACACCGTGGAGAACTCGGTGTACGTGAGCCCCGACCACCGCGGCAGCGGCATCGGCCGCAGCCTGATGAAGGTGCTGATCGAGCGCGCCCGGCAGCTGGAAAAGCACGTGATGGTCGCCTTTATCGAAAGCGAGAACCGCGCCTCGGTGCATATGCACCAGCAGCTCGGCTTCATCCACGTCGGCCAGATGCGCCAGGTCGGCTGCAAGTTCGGCCGCTGGCTGGACCTGACCATGATGCAACTGACCCTGAACAGGACGTCCCAACCATGATTCCCGGCGAATACCAGATCCAGGACGGCGAGATCGATCTCAACGCCGGCCGCCGCACCCTGACCCTCTGCGTGGCCAACAGCGGCGACAGGCCGATCCAGGTCGGTTCGCACTACCACTTCTTCGAAACCAACGACGCGCTCACCTTCGACCGCGCCTCCACGCGCGGCATGCGTCTGAACATCCCGGCCGGCACCGCGGTGCGCTTCGAGCCGGGACAGAGCCGCGAGGTGGAACTGGTCGAGCTGGCCGGCGATCGCCGGGTCTTCGGTTTCGCCGGGCGAGTGATGGGCGCGCTTTAAAAGCCCCTCACCCCAGCCCTCTCTCCAAGGGGAGAGGGAGAAAAGCAGCCACCGCGACGGAATGGACCAACGCCGATCAGCCCCCTCTCCCTCCGGGAGAGGGTTGGGGTGAGGGCAGAGCCAATACAGGGACCGACCAAGGAGCCCCGATGAAGATCAGCAGACAAGCCTACGCCGATATGTTCGGCCCCACCGTTGGCGACAAGGTGCGCCTGGCCGATACCGAGCTGTGGATCGAGGTCGAAAAGGACTTCACCACTTACGGCGAGGAAGTGAAGTTCGGCGGCGGCAAGGTTATCCGTGACGGCATGGGCCAGGGCCAGCTGTGCGCCGCGGATGTGGTCGACACCCTGATCACCAACGCGCTGATCCTCGACCACTGGGGCATCGTCAAGGCCGACGTCGGCCTCAAGGATGGCCGTATCGCCGCCATCGGCAAGGCCGGCAACCCGGACATCCAGCCGGACGTGACCATCGCCATCGGCGCCGCGACGGAAGTGATTGCCGGCGAGGGGATGATCCTCACCGCCGGCGGCATCGACTCGCACATCCACTTCATCTGCCCACAGCAGATCGAAGAGGCCTTGATGAGCGGCGTCACCACCATGATTGGCGGCGGCACCGGACCGGCCACCGGCACCAACGCCACCACGGTGACGCCCGGCCCCTGGCACATGGCGATGATGCTCAAAGCCGCTGACGCCTTCCCGATGAACATCGGCTTCACCGGCAAGGGCAACGCCTCGCTGCCCGAGCCGCTGATCGAGCAAGTCAAGGCCGGCGCCATCGGCCTCAAGCTGCACGAAGACTGGGGCACCACCCCGGCGGCCATCGACAACTGCCTGAACGTGGCGGATCAGTACGACGTGCAGGTGGCGATCCATACCGACACGCTCAACGAATCCGGCTTCGTCGAGACGACCCTCGGCGCATTCAAGGGCCGCACCATCCACACCTACCACACCGAGGGCGCCGGTGGCGGCCACGCGCCGGACATCATCAAGGCCTGCGGCTTCCCCAACGTGCTGCCGAGCTCGACCAACCCGACGCGGCCCTTCACGCGCAACACCATCGACGAGCACCTGGACATGCTCATGGTCTGCCACCACCTCGACCCGAGCATTGCCGAGGACGTGGCGTTCGCCGAAAGCCGGATTCGCCGCGAGACGATTGCTGCCGAAGACATCCTGCATGACCTGGGTGCCTTCTCGATGATCAGCTCCGACAGTCAGGCCATGGGCCGCGTCGGCGAGGTGATCACCCGCACCTGGCAGACCGCCGACAAGATGAAGAAGCAGCGCGGCGCCCTGCCCGGTGATGGCGCCGGCAACGACAACTTCCGCGCCAAGCGCTACATCGCCAAGTACACCATCAACCCGGCGATCACCCACGGCGTCAGCCATGAGGTGGGCTCGGTCGAAGTAGGCAAGTGGGCGGATCTGGTGCTCTGGCGCCCGGCCTTCTTCGGCGTAAAGCCGACGCTGATCCTCAAGGGAGGCGCCATTGCCGCCAGCCTGATGGGCGACGCCAACGCCTCGATCCCGACACCGCAACCGGTGCACTACCGACCGATGTTCGCCAGCTACGGCGGCTCGCTGCATGCGTCGAGTTTCACCTTCATCAGCCAGGCAGCCTTCGAGGCCGGCGTGCCTGAGCAGCTGGGCCTGAAGAAAAAGATCGGCGTGGTAAAGGGCTGCCGTTCGGTGCAGAAGAAGGATCTGATCCACAACGACTACACGCCGGATATTCAGGTAGACCCGCAGAACTATCAGGTGCGCGCGGATGGGCAGTTGCTCTGGTGCGAACCGGCCGAGGTGCTGCCGATGGCGCAGCGCTACTTTTTGTTCTGATCGACCTGTTCTGATCGGCAGCGCGCCGGGACGGGGGCCAATTGCCTTCCACCCAGCGCGCGTTTTGCCATCACCGCAAGGTCGATGCTCGCGCTGCACTTCGTCGGTTCGCGAGTGAATCAACCGTTCGATGGATTGGGAAAGTCGGGCATGGAATTACCGTCTGACAACCCAAGCGCAACGCTCTACCCAGGGATGCACGGATGCGCAGCGACCACCGGCTACCGTGGCTGGCGGGAGGCATTGCCGGTGTCGCGTTCGAGGGGAAAGCGGGCGATTTCGGGTAACCGCGTCAGCTGAAAAACCAGCGGCGTGATTGACTGAATCCTACGGAGAAACAATCGATGTTCAAAACCAACGCGCTTTTCGCTGCTGTACTCGCCGTCTCTGCCACCCAGGCTATTGCGGCCAGCAGTGAAGCGGTTATCGAACAAAACGGTGTTGACCAGATCGCCGATGTCTACCAGGAAGGCGTCGGCCAGGCTTCGTACATTTATCAGACCGGCGCTTCGCAGCAGAACAGCGCCACGACCACCCAGCTCGGCCAGGACAACTTTTCCGAGGTGACTCAGCAGGGTGCCTTGCACCAAGCCGATGTCATTCAAACCGGCGTCGAGGGCGAGGTGTTCATCAGCCAGTACGACCGGGACAACAGCACGATCGTCGAGCAGGCCGGCTTTGCCAACAGCGCCGACGTGACCCAGGACGGCGTGGGCAACGATGTGGTGCTGATCCAGGACGGCGCGTACAACAGCACCATTGCCGATCAGTTCGGGGAGGGCAACGAAGCGCTGATCTCCCAGAGCGGCCAGGAAGGCATCGTCGATCTCATCCAGACCGGCAACATGAACGTGGCCGATATCGATCAGGCCGGAATCGGCAACTCCGTCGATCTGGAGCAGCAGGGCGACGGCAACCTCGCGCTGGTCGATCAGTTCGGTGATTCCAGCCAGGCCGTGCTGCTGCAGACAGGCGCCGACAACTTCGCGACCGTGACCCAGGCAGGCTTTGCCGACTACGCCAGCGTCAGCCAGACCGGCAGCAACAACACCGCGATCGTTACCCAGCAGTAATCGCGTCCATCGGCCGATTCGGTCGGAAAGCCAGGCCCCACGCAGGCCTGGCTTTTTTATGTGCCATCGGAAAGCACCCTGCTGGTGCACTGCACGCACCTCAGGCTCTCGAGCGGCGCATCCACAGACAGGGCTTTGCACTCTACCCGCCTAAACTCGCCACCCTTTCTGTATACAAAAAATCCAGGCGAACTGTCTGGGAGCGCCTAGAATCCAGGGGTTGTCGACGTAGCGCGCTGCGCCACAGCCGGTCAATTCGCGAGCTCTGCCTTACGCGGAACAAGAACTGCATACAAAAAATCCACAGTCTTGCTCAGAGCGCCCTCCCATGAACCATGACGATTTCCAGATCAAGCAGATCGATCCCAGCCTGTACAACGCCGATCTCGCGCCACTTGCCCCGGCTGAGCGCAAATGGGGCTGGTTCGAGATCTTCAATGTGTGGTCCAACGACATCCAGAGCCTGTTCGGCTACACCCTCGCAGCCACGCTGTTCATCAGTTACGGCCTCAATGGCTGGGCGGTCCTGGCGGGCATCGTGCTGGCCGGTTTCATCGTCATGGGCCTGGTGCAGCTCACCGGCAAGCCCAGCGTGAAGTACGGCATTCCGTTCCCGGTGATGGCGCGGGCGAGCATGGGGGTACGCGGCGCGAATTTCCCGGCGATGGTACGCGGCATCGTCGCGATCTTCTGGTACGGCGTGCAGACCTATTTCGCCTCGACCGCGGTGGCCCTGCTGCTGCGGACACTGCTCGGCAGCGAGCCACAGGCCGCCACGCTGCTCGGCCTGACGGCCATCGACTGGGCCGCCTACGTGATCGTCTGCGTGTTCCAGGTGGCGCTGTTCGTCCGTGGCGTCGACTGGGTAACGCGCTTTCTCAACTGGGCCGGCCCGCTGGTCTACCTGGTGATGATCGTACTGATGATCGCCATCTGGTATCAGGCCGGCCCGAGCCTGCTCGGCGCCCTCGGCGACATCTTCAGCGGCAGCGGAGAGCACGCCGGCGGACCGATCGCCGCGTTCGCCGCGGTGGTCGGCACCATGGTCGCCTACTTCGCCGCCGTGGTGATCAACTACGGTGACTTCGCCCGTTTCGTGAAGAGCGAACGGCAGATGCGCATCGGCAACTTCCTCGGTCTGCCGGTGAGCCTGGCGATCTTCTCGCTGATCGCGCTGGTGATCACCGCCGGGACCGTGGTGGTGTTCGGCGAAACGCTGACCAACCCGACCGACATCGTCGCGCGCATCGACAACGTGACCCTGACAGTGGTGGCCGCCATCACCTTCTTTGCCGCCACGGTCGGCATCAACCTGGTCGCCAACTTCATCCCGCCGGCCTACGACATCGCCAACCTGGCGCCAGCCAAAATCAGCGCGCGTACCGGCGGTTTCATTACCGCGGCCATCGCCTTCTTTATCGGCGCGCTGTGGGTGGCCTTCATCAGCGAGGTGGGTATCGCCGCCTTCGTCGACACGCTGGGCGCGGTGCTGGCGCCGCTGTACGGCATCATCGTCGCCGACTATTACCTGGTTCGCCGCCAGCACCTGGACCTGCAGCAGCTGTTCTCCACCGAGCGCAGCGGGATCTACCACTTCAATGCCGGCTGGAACCGCAAGGCGATGATCGCCTTCGGCGTCAGCGCTGTGTTCTCCGTGGCCTCGGTGTGGGTGCCGGGCCTGGAGAGCCTGTCCGGCTTCGCGTGGCTGCTCGGCGCGCTGTTCGGCGGCGTGCTGCACTTCGGACTGATGCGTAACCAGTCGCCGCTCACCGGCGCGGCGCAACCCGCTCCGCTCGGCTGACCGCCGCCTGCAGAAGAGGTCGGCCATGTTAAAGTGGCCGGCCTTTTTTACGTCGCTCAGGGCCTGCAGATGGTGCCATCCATCCTCGACGACCTGCTCACCGTCCAGCGCATCAGCGCCGTCCCGGCCATCCTGCAGGTGGTCAGCGAAACCACCGGCCTGCGCTTCGCTGCGGTTGCCCGCGTCACCGAGACGAACTGGACCGCATGCGCCGTGCTCGATCGCATCGAGTTCGGCCTGAAGGTCGGTGGCGAGCTGGATATCACCACGACGCTGTGCAGCGAGATCCACGCCTCGCACCAGCCGATCATCATCAGCCAGGTCAGCGCCGACCCCGATTACTGCAACCATCACACGCCGCAGATGTATGGCTTCGAAAGCTATATCTCGGTGCCGGTGCTGCGCGCCGACGGTAGTTTCTTCGGCACGCTCTGTGCGCTCGATCCACTGCCACGCGACCTGTCCAGCCCGGCAACGCGGGCAATGTTCGAATCCTTCGCGCGCCTGCTGACCCTGCAGATCGAAGCCGAGGAGCAGCAGCAGGCCACCCGTGCAGCGTTGGCCGACGAGCGCATCACTGGCCACCAGCGCGAGCAGTTCATCGCCCTGCTCGGGCACGACCTGCGCACCCCGCTCGCCTCGATCCAGGCGGCCAGCGATCTGCTGGTCCGGCGCTCGACGGAACGCGGCACGCAGCAGCTCGCCGAGCATGTGCGCACGTCCAGCCAGCGCGCCTCGCGCATGGTCGATGATCTGATGGATTTCGCGCGCGGCCAGCTGGGCAATGGCATACCGCTGAACTGGACCGCCGCAGCCAACCTGCATCTCACGCTGATGCAGGTGGTCACCGAACTGCGCACCGCCCATCCACGCCGAGTCATTCTCGAACAGCTGCCAGAGCTGCCGGTGTTCGAATGCGACCCGGACCGGATCGCCCAGCTGCTGGCCAACCTGATCACCAACGCGCTGCACCATGGCGCCAGCACTGGTCCGGTGATCGTGAAGGCCGAGGTGATCGACGAGCACTTCCAGCTGGCGGTGCACAATCGCGGCACGCCAATCCCGGCGCAGCGGCTGGGACGACTGTTCCATGCCTATTCCCAGGAAGACGGCACCTCGCGCAACGGGCTTGGACTGGGGCTGTTCATCGTTGACCAGGTGGCCAAAGCCCATGGCGGCGGCATGCAGGTAACCTCCAGCGCCGAGGCCGGTACCATCTTCACCTTCCGCATGCCGCTGCAGCGCGCCTGATCAGCGCAGCTGGCTGTCCTTGCTGCCACGGCGGTTATAGCCGCTGAACCTGGCGTCTTCCTTGTCCTGCTCGGCCTGGCACTTGATGCACAGCCTGACGCCGGGTACCGCTAGACGCCGTGCTTCGGGAATGGCCGCGCCGCATTCCTCGCAATGCTTGAGGCTCTCGCCGCGGGCGAGCTTGCTGCGGGCACGCTGCACCGCGTCTTCGACTGTGCTGTCGATCTGCTCCTGGACGGCACCGTCACCTGCCCAACCTGTCGCCATTGCTCACCTCCCGCATCGGCTCGATGCTGTTCTGCTTTGGAGTCATTGCGCGGGCGGATGCTCACCCCAGGCGATACCGCCCATCGAATGACGCCGGGCAATCGACGGATGGCGCTGCACGAGCGGCACAGTCGCCTATCCTGCCCCGGTTCACGCCGACGGCTCAGCGCCTCGGGCATTTGCGAACCGGCAGGGCAGCCAGCATGAAGCGCATCTTACCGATCATAACCAGCCTGCTCCTGGCAGCGGGCTGCGCCAGCGAACCACAGGTGCTTGAGCGCGAACTGGGCACCTTCGACCTCAAGCTGAGCACCGAGCCCGCCCGCAGCATGGCTCAGGGGCTGGTGCAACCGAGCACCGGCAATGCATTCCATGGCGGACTCGATCTCACCCATGCCAGCGGGCTGTATGTCGGGCAGTGGTCCCCCAGCGTCGGGTTGGTCGACGGCAGGCAACTCGAGGTGAATTCCTATCTCGGCTATGCGCAGCAGAACGATCATGACCAACTCGGCTACGAGATCGGCCTGATGCGCTACAGCTTTCCGGAACTGCCCGAATGGGATCGTCACGAATACTACGGTGGCCTGACGCTGGGCGACCGGCGCCTCGGCGCGGCGCTGAACAGCGCCGCCGGGCGTACCGACAGCACGCTTTATCTGGACCTGGGCACGGTGACGCCTTTCGCCGTCGGCGTCCGCGTGAAGTACTCAAGCCACGCGCTGGCCGCACCGCATTATCTCGACGGTGGCGACAGCGTGGACCTGTTCAGCGACTGGTCGCTGGACCTCTCGCGGCCCTGGCTGGGCCTGCAGCTGAACCTGTCCTACAGCGACTCCAGCCTGAGCGGCCAGGCGTGCAGCGCCTACTCGGGACAGAACCCGCGCTGCGACGGCCTGCTGACCTTCCGCGCCGAGCGGCAGCTGTTCTGAGCGCGGCTATTCCTTGACCTGCATGTATTCCTCGGCCCAGACGACGTATTCATCGGCCGTGGAGTATTTTACCGACAGCTGCGAAGCGTTCAGGTCCAGCGCATCGACCTGGCGTTGCTCGCGCAGGCAGTCGTAGGTGGCCTTGATCGCCGCGAAGTAGGCCGCGTGGCCGTTGACCACGATGCGCACGCCGAGCGCCGCCAGCCGAGCGTTGTCGCGCAGGTTGGGGTTGCCGTAGGTGACCAGCATCAGCGGCTTGCTGAGCTGGCTGGCGATGCTTTCCAGATGGTCGAAGTCCTCGATGCCGACCAGACAGATGGCATCGGCGCCGGCCTTCTCGTAGGCCTGGGCGCGGGCGATGACTTCCTCGAAGCCGATCACCCCGGCATTCGTCCGGCCGATGATGGCCATTTCCGGGTCGACTCGCGCCTCCAGCGCCGCACGGATCTTGCCAACCGCCTCGAACATGCCGATGAGGTCGGTGGAGCGGCGACCGAATTTGGGCGGCAGCAGGGTGTCCTCGATGGTCAGCGCGGAAATCCCGGCGCGCTCCAGTTCGGAGACGGTGCGCATCACGTTCAGCGCGTTGCCGTAGCCATGGTCGGCGTCGGCCAGTACCGGCAGCTGAGCGACGCGGCAGATACGCGTGGCCTGCTCGACGAACTCGCTCAAGGTGATGAGGTTGAAGTCCGGCGCGGCGAGGACCTGCAGCGAGGCCACCGAGCCGCCGAGGATGCCCACTTCGAAACCGAGGTCGGCGGCGATGCGCGCGGACATCGGGTCGAACACCGAGGCGGTGTGGAAGCAGCGGTCGGCGTTGAGCAGCTCGCGAAAGTTGCGGCGCAGGTCGTGATGAGAGAGTCGCGGCATATAGGCTCCATGGGTGCACGCAAGGGTCGATTCGCCCTGTCTTTTCATTTCAGTGTTGTTGAGAAGCTGCCTGGTCGGCCGAATGGCACATTTTCGCTGTTTATCCCTCGGCCGGCCCCTGGCAGCGCTGCACATAGGCCATGCACAGGCCGCTGGCGATGATCACCGCCATACCGATCAGCGCCCCGGCATCCGGCGCGTGATCGAAGGCGACATAGCCGACGACCCCGGCGAACACGATCTGCCCGTAGGTAAACGGCGCCAGGGTCGCCGCGCTGGCGAAGCGGAAGGCATTGGTCAGCAGCAGGTGGCCGAGCATCGCCATGCCGCCGAGCGCGCCCATCAGCAGCGCGTCGTGCAGCGTTGGCGTCCGCCAGTTGAAGACCACCAATACGCTCAGGGTCACGCAGCCGACCAAGCTGGTCAGGTAGTTGCTGGTCACCGGATGGTCGGTACCGGCCAGGCGCCGGGTCACCAGCTGATACACGGTGAACGACAGGGCCGCGCCGAAGGGCAACAGCACCGCCGGCGTGAACAGCGCCGAACCGGGGCGCACGATGATCACCACCCCGAGCAGACCGAAGCCCACGGCCAGCCACTGACTGCGGCTGACCCGCTCGCCCAGCAGCGCCGAGGCGATGGTCACCAGCACCGGTGTCAGAAAGATCACCGCGGTGGCCTCGGCCAGCGGGATGAAATGCAGGCCGTTGATGAACAGCAGGCTCACGCTGACCAGGCTCAACCCGCGCAGCAACTGTGGCCACGGGCGCAGGGTGCGAAACACGCGCTGGCCCATGCGCGGCACGAACAGCGCGGTCATCAGCACCGTCTGCGCGACGTAACGGGCCCAGATGACCAGGAACACCGGGTAGATTTCCGAGAGGTGTTTGGCCAGCCCGTCATGACTGGCCAGCAACAGGCCCGACAGCAATATCAGCAGAACGCCGTAGAGCGGGTGATGGTGATCGTTCAACGCAGGCCTCAGCCACTTGTTAGCAGACTAACCATTATGCCTGTCATCTTGTCGCACCGCTGCACCAATCAGCTGAAACCATTCAGCCCAACCAGGACGGTGGCGTCACTGCCCTGTCCGTTCCACTGCGTGCGCTGACTGAGCCCGGACGCGCCGCCCGGCGGCAAGCGGAACGCCGGCATTTCGCGTATGATCGCCGGCTTTTTGCCGAGCCGCGCGGCGTTTCGCGGCGTTCGAGTGTAGCCGTGATGTACCAGTTGAGAGCGATGCAGGAGCGCGATATCCCTGCCGTCCTGGCGATCCAGGAACAATCCTATGCCGCCGAGGTTCTGGAAGACGAGGCGGTGATCCGCTCACGTCTGGCGACATTTCCGCAGTTGGCGTGGGTGGCCGAGGATGACGAGGGTGTGTGCGCCTATCTGTTCGCCTACCACTCGCGACTGGGTAAGGTGACGCCGCTGGACGGGGAGTTCTGCACCGACGGCGAAGCCGATTGCCTTTACCTGCATGACCTGGCCGTGGCCGGACGGGCCGCCGGCCGCGGCATCGGCCCGGCACTGGTGCGGCACAACCTGCAACAGGCTGGTGCCGCACAGCTGCGTTATTCGGCACTGGTGTCGGTGCAGGACTCCACCGGTTTCTGGTCGCGTCTGGGCTACGAAGCCCACGACGAACTCGACCCGCCGCAGGCCGGCAATCTGGCCAGCTACCAGATCCCTGCCGTGTACATGGTGCGCGACCTGCACCAGTAAGGCGCACGCACCTTACCCGACCCCGACAGGCGCACTATGACGGTGCGCTCAAAGCCCCATTATCAGGCACGCATGCCCGAAAGGCGCCGCGATCAGGATATATGGGGCCGGTTGGCAAGCCACTTGCTCTTGTTCCGGGAACGATCCGACCGGAACTCTGCACATGCTGGTGATTCGCCAACGCATCGACGCCCGCCCCGAGTGGCAGGCCGAACTCGAACTGACCTACGACGCGCGCAGCAAGAGTCGCCTGCGCTGCTTCAGTACCAGCGGCGAGGATGTAGGCCTGTTTCTCGAACGCGGCCAGCCGCCGCTGCACGATGGCGAATGCCTGCTCGCCGGTGATGGCCGTGTCGTGCGCGTGCGTGCTCGGCCCGAGCAACTGCTGCACGTCACCTGCACCAGCGCTTTCGAACTGACCCGCGCGGCGTATCACCTGGGCAACCGCCATGTCGCCCTGCAGGTCGGCGATGGCTGGCTGCGGCTGCTCGACGACTACGTTCTCAAGGACATGCTGTTGCAGCTGGGCGCCGGCGTCGAACACATCGAAGCCCCCTTCCAGCCGGAGCATGGCGCCTATGGTGGCGGCCACCATCATTCCCACGCAGGCGAGGCGGAGTTCAGCTACGCGCCGCGCCTGCACCAGTTCGGCGTACGGACGTGAACGCGACGGCCGCTCCCGGCTCGGCCTGGGCGCTGCTCCGGCTGGCCAGCCCGCAGCTGCCGATCGGCGGCTACAGCTATTCCCAGGGTCTGGAAATGGCGGTTGAAAACGGCTGGGTGAACGACTCCGACAGCGCTCGGCGTTGGCTGGAGGATCAACTGCTGCTCAACCTCGCGCGCTTCGAGGCGCCGCTGCTGCTCGCGCATTGCGAAGCGGCGGCACAGGACGACTGGCCGCGTCTGTTGCTTCTGGCCGCCGAGCACCGCGCCAGCCGCGAAACCCGCGAACTTCAGCTGGAAAGCCGGCAGATGGGCTATTCCCTGACGCAGCTGCTCGACGGCCTGCCGGAACTCGATCAACAGGCACGCGACTGCTTTGCCTCTGCCGGAGAACCGGGCCTGGCCATGGCTTGGGCGCTCGCGGCCCGCGCCTGGCAGATCACGCCCGCCGATGCTCTCGCCGCCTGGTTGTGGGGCTGGCTGGAAAACCAGCTGGCGGTGCTGATGAAGACCCTGCCGCTGGGGCAGCAGGCGGCGCAGCGGTTGACCTCGCAGCTGGTGCCGGTCCTGAGCCAGGCGCAGCGAGACGCCAGCGAGCTGCCGGAAGCGGCCTGGGGCAGCGCGCCGTTCGGGTTGGTGCTGACCAGCATGGCGCATGAGCGGCAGTACAGTCGGTTGTTTAGGTCATGAGAGGTGTTGGCACGTGGGTGCTGGCGGCACCTTTTGCGGCGCGCAGCTCGACAGCGCCAACGGCGGATGGCTTAGGTTTCGCCCTGCTGGGCGAGTTCTTTTTGGCAATCGCCCGGATGGCCGGCCCCCCAAAAGGAACCAAAAAGTCTTGCCCCTGCATCCGGGTCTCGCTGCGCTCGACTTCCCTCGTTCCATCGCTGCTCCGAGGGTCGCCGCGCAAGGGCCATCCATGGCCCTTCACGGCTCTCGCGGCACGATCACCACACTCAGCCAACGAATCCCATCCCTGCCCCAATCGGCAGCAGCACGCCCTTCGCATCAACCCCAAGGCAGTCACACCGCCTTCCAGAGGAGAACACCCATGAACACCCAACCCCTGCGCGTCGGCATTGGCGGGCCGGTCGGTTCCGGCAAGACCGCCCTGACCCTCGCCCTGTGCCAGGCCCTGCGCGACCGCTACAACCTCGCCGTGGTGACCAACGACATTTACACCCAGGAAGACGCCCAGTTCCTCGTGCGTAACGAGGCCCTGGCGCCGGAGCGGATCATCGGTGTGGAGACTGGCGGCTGCCCGCACACGGCGATCCGCGAGGACGCCTCGATCAACCTCGAAGCCGTGGAGCAGCTCAACCGGCGCTTTCCCGGCCTGGACCTGATCATCGTCGAGTCCGGCGGCGACAACCTCTCGGCGACTTTCAGCCCGGAGCTGTCGGACCTGACCATCTACGTGATCGATGTGTCCGCTGGCGACAAGCTGCCGCGCAAGGGCGGCCCGGGCATCTGCAAGTCCGACCTGCTGGTGATCAACAAGATCGACCTCGCACCCATGGTCGGCGCCTCGCTGGAGGTGATGGATCGCGACGCCCGCAAGATGCGCGGCGAGCGCCCGTTCGTCTTCAGCAACCAGAAGGTCGGCCAGGGTCTCGAGGAAATCATCTCCTTTATCGAAAAACAGGGAATGCTCAGCGCCGCCTGACGTCCGACCGCTCATCCCAAGGAGTCTTTATGAACCTGCGCAAACCACTGCTCGCCACCCTCCTGCTGCTCAGCCCGGCACTGGCCTTGGCTCACCCCGGGCATGACCATGCCGGCGTGATGTCCGGTATCGCCCACCCTATCTTCGGCCTCGACCACCTGCTGGCGATGGTTGCCGTCGGACTGTGGGCCGCCCAACAGACTGGCAAGGCGCGCTGGGCGCTGCCGCTGACCTTCGTAGCCACCATGCTGCTCGGCGGCCTGGCCGGTTTCGCCGGAATCGAAATGCCGCTGATGGAAACCGGTATTGCCGGCTCGGTTCTGGCCCTCGGCCTGCTGGTAGCCCTGGCAATTCGCCCGCCGCTGGTCGTCGCCGCAGCGCTGACCGCGCTGTTCGCCGCCAGCCATGGCGTCGCCCACGGACTGGAACTGCCGGAGCTGTCCAGCCCATGGGGTTACGCCGTCGGCTTTGTGGCGGCCACCGCTGCGCTGCATGCCCTGGGCTACGGGCTGGTGCGCGGCCTGCCGCAGGCCGCAGCGCCGCTGGTTCGCATCGCGGGGGCCGTATCGGCGGTTACCGGCGCCTGGCTGCTGGTCGCCTGATAGGTGACAGGCATGCCCACAATAACCCTCGCTTATAACCCAGTCCCATCCTGAATCACCGGGAACCCTCGGCGACAGCACAAACCAAAGCTAGTGGACGCGTTCTACGGTGCGGCCTTTAAAGCGCACCGCAGAACGGGCTACCCACTGACAAGGGAGCGATGCTGTTGACCACCTACTCTACGCACGGCTTTGCCTACTGGGCCCTGAAGGCATTTGCCATCGTCCTCGCACTCTATGGCCTGGCGCTGGCGGCGGGCGGCCTCTGGCTGGTGACGCTGGGAGGCTCCTGGTATTACCTGCCCGCCGGTATCGGCATGCTGGTCTCCGGCATTCTGCTGTTATTCATGCGCATTCAAGGCGTGTGGCTCTACTGGCTGGTATTCGTGGCCACGCTGGTTTGGGCACTTTGGGAAGTGGGCCTCGAGCCCTGGCCCCTGGTACCCCGTCTGGTCGCGCCCGCGGTCATCGCGCTGCTTACATTGCTGTTCATCCCCACGGTTCGCCGCCACTCGAATTGAGGTAGACCTATGCGCCTCTGGATCGCGCTCGCCGCGCTGACATTAAGCCTGCCCGACATTCACCACGCCCAGGCTCAGAACAGCCCGACCACCGAACGGGCGACAGCGGCCTCCCCCGCGCCTTCGGACTGGACGTCGTACGGCCGCGACAACGCAGCCACCCGCTATTCGCCGCTCAGGCAAATCACGCGCGACAATGTCGACCAGCTCGAGCCCGCCTGGGTGTACCAGACCGGCGACATGCCGCCACCGGAAGTGGACGACAAGTGGGCCCCGGAAAACACCCCGCTGAAAGTCGGCAACTCGCTGTACCTGTGCAGCGCCATGAATATCCTGATCGGGCTCGATGCCGGAAGTGGTCGCGAACGCTGGCGCTTCGATCCACAGGTGCCGATCGATCACATCCCCTATTCAGCAGCCTGTCGGGGCGTCAGCTATTACGAGGTGCCCGATCCAGAGCCGGCCCAGGCCTGCGCGCGGCGCGTCATCGAGGGCACGCTCGATGCGCGGCTGATCGCCGTCGATGCAGACACCGGCCAGCCGTGCGAGGACTTCGGCAACTCCGGGCAGGTCAATCTGCTCGAAGGGATGGGCGATTCGCCCCCCGGCTACGTCGCGGTGACCTCGGCACCGACCATCGTGCGTAACGTGGTCGTGGTCGGCCACCAGGTGCTCGACGGGCAAAAGGAGGATGCGCCATCCGGGGTGATCCGCGGCTACGATGCCGAAACCGGCGAGCTCGCCTGGGCATGGGACATGGGGCGTCCGGGCGAGACGGGCATGCCGGCCGAGGGCGAGCAGTACACGCGCGGCACGCCCAATGCCTGGACGACCTTTTCGGCCGACGACGAGCTCGGCCTGGTCTACGTGCCCATGGGCAATTCGGCTGTGGATTACTTCAGCGGCAACAGAGAAGACTACGAGCACCCCTACTCCACCGCCCTGGTCGCGCTCGACATCACCAGCGGCGAAGTCGCCTGGGTTTTCCAGACGGTGCACAACGATGTCTGGGACTATGACCTGGGCTCGCAGGGCACGCTTGCCGACTTTCCCATGGGAGAGGGCCAGAGCGTCCCGGCTGTCATTCTGCCGACCAAACAGGGCGATATCTTCGTGCTTGACCGGCGCACCGGCGAGCCGCTCACCGAGGTGCAGGAGCGCCCGGTGCCGGCCAGCAAGCTGCCCGACGAACAGCTGTCGCCGACTCAGCCCTTCTCGGTCGGCATGCCGACACTCGCCAAGCCCAAGCTCACCGAACGCGACGCCTGGGGCTTTTCACCCCTGGATCAGCTCTGGTGCCGGATTCAATTCCTGCAGTCCGACTACGAGGGGATGTACACCCCGCCGAGCGTCGAGCGGCCCTTCATCCAATACCCCGGCTACAACGGCGGCAACGACTGGGGCGGTGGTTCGCTGGACCCCGAGCGCGGCATCTTTGTCGCCAACTACACCGACTTGCCGATGCGTGATCAGCTCATCCGTCGCGAAGAGGCTGATGAGAAAGGCATGGTGCCGCTGGGCGAGCCGGGTGGGACGACCGATTCCGGCGGGCCGGTGCCCCAGGCAGGCTCTCCTTACGCCATCTCGATCAAGCCATGGCGCAACGGCCTGACCGGTATCCCCTGCACCCGGCCACCCTACGGCGGAATCATGGCCATCGACCTGGCCACCCGTGAGGTACTGTGGGACAAGCCACTGGGCACCGCCCGCAACAATGGCCCCTTCGGCATCCCCTCGCGCCTGCCCTTCACCATCGGCACGCCCAACAATGGCGGCTCGGTGATCACCGCCGGTGGGCTGATCTTTATTGCCGCCACTACGGACGACCTCATTCGCGCCATCGATATCGATACCGGCGAAGTGGTCTGGCAGGACGTGCTGCCCGCTGGCGGCCAGGCGACGCCGATGACCTACGAGGTCAACGGACGCCAGTACCTGGCCATCTTTGCCGGCGGTCACCATTTCATGGAGACCAAGATCGGCGATTACCTGGTGGTCTACAGCTTGCCCACCCCGGGGGACTCCAGCTCCACCGAAACGCTGGAGGAGTGACTAGCGAAATGGCGGCTCGTCGAAGCTGCGCAGCTTGCGCGAGTGCAGCGAGTTGAGCTGGTTGCGCAGCAGTTCGAGTGCGGTGATACCGATCTTCAGGTGCTGGGTAACGGCCCGCTCGTAGAACGCGTTGGCCGAGCCGGGCAGCTTGATCTCGCTGTGCAGCGGCTTGTCCGATACGCACAGCAGTGTCCCGTAGGGCACCCGCAGGCGGTAGCCCTGGGCGGCGATGGTGCCGCTCTCCATGTCCACCGCCACGGCGCGCGACAGGTTGATCAGCGGCCGTTCCTGCGCCCAGCGCAGTTCCCAGTTGCGGTCGTCGTAAGTCAGCACAGTGCCGGTACGCAGGCGCTTCTTCAACGCTTCGCCCTGCTCGCCAGTGACCGTGGCCGCAGCGTCCTGCAGCGCCTGCTGTACTTCGGCCAGTGCTGGCAGCGGAATGTGCGGCGGCAGTACGCGGTCGAGAATGCCGTCGCGGCGCATGTAGGCGTGCGCCAGCACGTAGTCGCCGATGGACTGCGACTGCCGTAGCCCGCCGCAGTGTCCGATCATCAGCCAGCAATGCGGACGCAGAACGGCCAGGTGATCGGTGATGTTCTTCGCGTTGGACGGGCCGACGCCGATGTTGACCAGGGTGATGCCGTGGCCGTCCTCGGCGATCAGGTGATAGGCCGGCATCTGGTAGCGGTGCCACATCACGCCACCGATGATCGCCTGCGCCTCGCCCTCTTCCATGCCGCGCTCGATAACCACGTTGCCCGGCAGCACCATGCGCACGAAGCGGGTTTCGTCGCGCAGCATGTCCAGGCCGTGGCGGATGAACTGGTCGACGTAGCGGTGGTAGTTGGTCAGCAGAATCCATGGCTGCACGTGGCGCCAGTCACTGCCGGTGTAGTGCACCAGTCGACGCAGCGAGAAATCCACGCGCGCGCCGTCGAACAGTGCCAGCGGATAGGGATCGGCGTGCTCCCAGTCGTAGAGCCCGTCGGCGATATCGTCGGTAGCGGCGGACAGGTCAGTGCTGGGGAATACCCGCGCCAGCTCGGCGGCGGTCACGCCGGTGCCGGCCAGCTCGTCGCCCTGCTCGATGACGTACGGATAAGGGATGTTGCGGTCGCTCATGCCGACCTCAACGGTGACGTTGAAGTCCTGGATCAGCGGTTTCAGCTGATCGAGCAGATAGGCGCGGAACGCCGCCGGATGGGTCACAGTGACGCTGTACACGCCGGGTGCCTGGACCTTGGCGTAGGCACGGGTCGAGGCCGGCACTTCGCCGTGGCACTCGTAGGTCAGGCGCAGCTGCGGGTAGCGGAACAGGTTGCGCTCCGCGGCGCTGGGCTCGGTGCGGCTGGTGACGTAGCGCTTGAGCGCCTGGTTGAGCGCCGCTGTGGCCTGCGCGTGCAGCTCGGCCAGCTTGTCGACCGCCTCCTCAGCGCAGGTGGCGACGGTGAAGGTTCTGGATTCGTTGGAAGTCATGGCTCATCCTGGCTTAACACACGGGCCTATCTTGGCTGCATTTGGTGACGGATGTATACGCAGCCGAGCGGCTGGAGCCGCATCCGAGACGCCGGCGCGCTGGAAATGTGCGCCGTCATCGGCGAAAAAAAAATCCGACGCCAGAGCCTGACGTCGGATTCGGGCACCGCTTCGAGCCCGCCGCCGATGCATTGCTGCATCAGCCGCACAGGCTCCTACCGATTACTTGTCCAGCAGCATGGTGCCGTTCTTGGCGAAGTTGGCATGCCAGGAGAAGGCTTTTTCCAGCACGTGCGGGGTGTGGCCGCCACGCTGCTTCGCCTCTTCGAGGTAGGCGAGCGCTTGGGCCCTGTAATCCGGGTGCATGCAGTTGTTGATGATTCGCGCCGCCGCCTCGACAGGCGCCAGCCCGCGCAGATCGGCATAGCCCTGCTCGGTGATGATCACGTCGACGTCGTGGTTGGTGTGATCCACATGCGTGACGAACGGCACGATGGAGGAAATCTTGCCGTCCTTCGCCGTCGAAGTCGTCACGAAGATGCTGATACGTGCGTTACGGGCGAAGTCACCCGAGCCGCCGATGCCATTCATCATGTGGGTGCCGTTGACGTGCGTGGAGTTCACGTTGCCGTAGATGTCGGCTTCCAGCGCAGTGTTGAAGGAGATGATCCCCAGCCGGCGGATCACTTCCGGATGATTGGAGATCTCCTGCGGACGGAACACCACCTTGCCGGCGTACTTCGCGAGGTCCGAGGCCAGGTTGTCCACGCGCTTCTTCGACAGGGAGAAGGCGGTGGCGGCGGCGAACTTCACCACTCCGGCGTCGATCAGGTCGAAAACGCCGTCCTGCAGCACTTCGGAAGCGACGGTCAGGTCCTTGAACTCGGAAGTCTTCATGCCGGCCAGCACCGCGTTGGCCACCGAGCCCACACCGGACTGCAGCGGAGCCAGGCTGTTGGTCAGACGTCCCAGCTTCACTTCCTCACGAAGGAAGTCCAGCAGGTTGTCGGCGATCTTCTGGGTTTCGGCGTTCGGCTCGAACAGCGGGGAAGGAATGTCCGGCTCGCTGGACAGCACGATACCGCGCACCTTGGCTGGATCGACCGGGATACCGATCGAGCCGATGCGCTTGCTGACGTTGTAGACCGGGATGTCCTTGCGCGAATCCTCGCCGGCCGGGCCGGGGATGTAGATGTCGTGCATGCCTTCGTACTCGCGCGGAGCAGAGGTGTTCAGCTCGATGATCACGTGCTTGGCGTTCTGCACGAAGATCGGCGAGTTACCGACCGAACCGGTCGGGATGATCTGGCCATCCTCGGTGATGGCCGCCGCCTCGATGATGGCGTAGTCGACCTGCGGCAGGACGCCTTGACGAAGCAGTTCCGCGGTATGGGACAGGTGCTGGTCGATGTAGAGCACCTCGCCAGCGTTGATTTTCTTGCGCTGCACCGGGTTGCCCTGATACGGAATGCGCTTGTTGATGATGCCGGCTTCGGCCATCGACTGGTCGGCTGCCGGGCCCATGGACGCGCCGGTGAACAGGTTGACCTTGAATTTCTCGCGCTGGCCGCGTTCGGACAGTGCCTTCGGAAACACCTTCGGCTCCCCGAACAGGGTGAAGCCGCTCATGCCCAGCGTCATGCCGTCCTCGATCCACGACGCGGCCTCTTCTGCCGAGACGACCTTGTCGAGAAACGCTGCGTTGCGGATGTACTTGTTTAGATCGGTTGCCATGAACTCACCTCAGAAACTCATCGAATGCTCGTCCGTGAAGGCTCTGCAAAGAAATTCGCCAGGCCTGACGAGGCAGGGAGACGGCCACTTGATGTCCGGAGACAAAGCGCCCATGTCTTTTGCCGCTCAATATCGGAACCTCAAAAAATCATGCGGCACTTGCAACCCCGTAACGTAGTCGCTCGCCCCATTCTAGGAGCACCAGCTCGTTTGGCTGTTATACAAAGGTACTAGCAGGCCGCCGCACAGGAGAGGTCATAGCCGGTATCGACGCCCAACACAACCGCGACCGGCCGGCGGCGAGGCGCTCGCACGCCGCACTTCACGCGGTTAAACCGGGCCACCAAGGCTGTCGCCGCGCTCAAAGTGCCGCCTGAACGCTGTCAAACCCTGTAACGAACCGGGCACCGCCGTCACTTCCCCGCTCTGGTCTTCGCCACCATACTCGCGCCCGCCCGACTGTATTCAACGGTAGCCCCACGGTCGCGGGCAGGGCGATGATCGAAACGGACAGGTAGGCATCATGCAGGCAACACCCGTGGAAACGAGCACTCGTCGTCGACTGCAACAGGTCATCGAGCAGCCAGCCGTTCAGCGCAGCATTCTGCTGCTGATCGTGATCAACGCGGCCATCCTCGGCATGCAGACCTCGCCGGCACTGGTGGCCAGCTGGGGCGAGCTGCTCAGAGTGCTCGACATGTTGATCCTCGGCGTATTCGTGGTGGAAATCGCAGCGCGCATCTACGTTCATCGCGCGGCGTTTTTCCGTGATCCCTGGCGCCTGTTCGATTTCACCGTGGTGGCCATCGCGCTGGTGCCCGCCAGCGGCCCGTTCAGCGTTCTGCGCGCCCTGCGCGTACTGCGGGTGATGCGCATGGTCACCATGGTGCCGTCGATGCGTCGTGTGGTCGGCGCGCTGCTGTCGGCCATTCCCGGCCTGGGCTCGATTGCCATGGTGCTGGCGCTGGTCTTCTACGTTTCCGCGGTGATCGCCACCGGGCTGTTCGGCGCCGACTTCCCCGAGTGGTTCGGCAACCTCGGCCGTTCGGTGTACACGCTATTCCAGGTGATGACGCTGGAAAGCTGGTCGATGGGCATCGTGCGCCCGCTGATGGACGTATTCCCCTACGCCTGGGTGTTCTTCATCCCGTTCATCCTGATTGCCACCTTCACCATGCTCAACCTGTTCATCGCCATCATCGTCAACGCGATGCAGACGGTTACCGATGCGGAGCACGAAGCCACCCAGGCGAGCATCGAGGCGGCGCGCGAGCACATCGAGGCCGACCTGCATGAAGAGGTCCGCGCTCTGCGTGGGGAAATCGCCGAGCTCAAGGACCTGCTACGCGGGCAGGCGCGCCGCTAGGCGACGCAACCCTGCCACGGAGTCACAGCTGCGGCGCACTGCGCGCCAGCAGCGCGTCGATGTCGAGCCCGCGCGGCAACGTTCCATAAACCCGCCCATGCACTTCCAGGCGACTGGCGATGAAGGCATCCGAAACGGCGGCGTTGCCCGCTTCGAGCAGCAGTTTGGCCTGCAGGCCGACGGCAACGTCCTCGGTGAGCTGACGGGCGCGGTACTGGATGTCCTCGGTGTCGCCGAAGGCCGCCTTCAGCCGCCGGATATGCGCCTTCAGGCGGGCGTCGCCGTGACCGTCGCCGAGCTCGGCGAACAGTACTTCGAGCACGCCCGGCTCCTTCGATAACGCGCGCAAGACGTCGAGGCACTGCACGTTGCCGGAACCTTCCCAGATGGAATTCACCGGCGCCTCGCGATACAGCCGCGGCAGGATGGTTTCCTCGACGTAGCCGGCACCGCCCAGGCATTCGCTGGCCTCGGCGATCATGTTCGGCGCGCGTTTGCAGATCCAGTACTTGCCGACGGCGGTGACCAGCCGGGCGAACTTGTCTTCGTGCTCATCATGGCGATTGTCCTGGGCACGGCCCATGCGCAGGGTCAGCGCCAGCGCCGCTTCGCTTTCCAGGGCGAGATCGGCCAGTACGTTCTGCATCAGCGGCTGCTCCAGCAGGACCCGGCCGCCAACCTGGCGGTGCGCGCAATGGTGCATGGCCTGGGTCAGGGCCTGACGCATCAGCGAGCTGGAGCCGATCATGCAGTCGAAACGGGTCGAGGAGACCATCTCGATGATGGTCGGCACGCCGCGCCCTTCCTCACCGACCATCCAGGCCAGCGCGCCGCGGTACTCGACTTCGCTGGAGGCGTTGGCCCAGTTGCCCAGCTTGTTTTTCAGGCGCTGGATGTAGAACTGGTTGCGCGTGCCATCCGGGCGATGGCGGGGCAGCAGGAAGCAGGACAGGCCCTTGTCGGTCTGCGCCAGGGTGAGGAAGGCATCGCACATCGGCGCCGAACAGAACCACTTGTGCCCGACCAGCTCGTAGGTCTGCCCGGGGCCACCGGCACCAACCGGATAGGCGCGTGTGCTGTTGGCGCGCACGTCGGTACCGCCCTGCTTCTCGGTCATCGCCATACCGATGGTGACGCCGGTCTTCTGCTCCAGCGGCAGGTTGCGCGGGTCGTATTCGCGGGCAAGAATCTTCGGCAGCCAGCGCTCGGCGAGATCCGGCTGCAGGCGCAGTGCCGGCACGCTGGCGTAGGTCATGGTCAGCGGGCAGCTGCTGCCGGCCTCGGCCTGGTTGTGCAGGTACATCAAGGCGGCACGCGCCACCTGTGCACCGGGTTGCGGGTCGCTCCAGGGCAGCGACGGAATACCGTGCTCGACGGCGCTGCGCATCAGCTCATGATAAGCGGGATGAAACTCCACCAGATCGATGCGATGGCCGTAGCGATCATGGCTCTTGAACACCGGCCTGTTCTCGTTGGCGAGAAAGCCGGCCTGCATCAGTGGCCCACCGGCCAGCGCGCCGTAGACATCCAGCCGCCCCTGGGCCCAGCCGGCATGATAGCGCTGCGTCCACTGTTGCAACGGCAGGTCGAGGCGGTAGAGGTTGGCGCCTTCGAGCGACGGCACCTGGTTGATGACCTCGTGGGTTTCGGCACAGGTCTGCGGAATCATCTGACGGCCCTCGTTTCGTTGCCGATGCGCGGCGGCTGTCAGCAAGCGTAGTCGGCGCATGCGAGCAACGGGCGGCGCGGTTGGATCAGCAGTGAAACACGCAGCGGCAGGCCGCTTGAAGCGAGGTATCGGCCAAAAGGTCCGCGCCTCAGGCAATCGGCGCGGACGGCGGGTTGCCGTTCGGTTGACTCGCGGGCATCTGTTCGGGGCCATGCAGCGGGAAGCGCACGCGGATGCAGAAGCGACTGCCCAGGCCGGGCCGCGACTGCTGGCTCAGCTGCCCGCCGAACACTTCGATCAGCCCGCGGCTGATCGCCAGGCCGATGCCGAGCCCGCCGTAGCGACGGGTCATGGAGCCATCCACCTGGCGGAACTGGTGATAGAGGCAGGCCTGATCGGCGTCGCTGAAACCGATGCCGCTGTCGATCACTTCTACCTCGAGCTGCACCTGGCGCTGTTCCACCGCGCCGCCGAAGCGCAACGTCGCTGCGCCCCGCGAGGTGAACTTGACCGCGTTGTCGAGCAGATGACAGATGCTTTGCTCGAACTTCTCGCCGTCCCCGTACACGCGGTCCGGCAGCTTGCCGTCGAATTCCAGATCGAAGGCCAGCCCCTTGGCGCGCGCCTGGGGGCCGAACTGCTGCTCCAGCCGCACCGCCGTGTCGCGCAGGCTGAAGCGCTGGGCCTGCAGGCGCAGCTTGCCGGCGCGCAACTCGCTGAGCACGAGGATGTTGTTGACCAGGCGCATCATGTCCCGCGCCGAACCGGTGGCGATGTGCTGGTACTGCTGGAGTTCCTCCGGAGTTTCCGACGCCGGCAGCAGCTCGAGCGCGCCCATCACGCCCATCATCGGCGTGCGCAGCTCGTGGCTGATGTTGGAGAGAAACTCGTCCTTGAGCCGGTTGCTCTCGGCCAGCTCGCGGTTCAGCTGCTCCAGGTCGGAGCGGGCGTTCTCCAGGATCTTTGCCCGCTCGTCCTTCAGCGCGTTGATGCGATCGGCCAGCGCCATCGAAAGCAGCACCACCTCCAGCGCGGCCCCCAGCTGGCTGGCGTACATCGTCAGGAAGTTGTGCGGCAGGTGGCCGAGCACCATCAGGGTGTTGATCTGCCCTCCGACCAGCAGCGCGCTCCAGGCGATGATGAAATAGCGCGCCACACGCATGCCGCGCAGCCAGGCCAGGATGCCAGCGGCGAACACCGCCAGGGTGAAGAGCAGCGCCAGCGCGGTGGCCAGGCGCAGCGACAGGCCATAGTCTGTGGTCAGTGCCAGCACCATGACCACCACCGAAAAACCGATGATCAGCCGCAACAGCCGGTCCATCCAGCGGCTGTGCTCGGCGGTGCGCAGGAAGCTGCGGGTGAACAGGCAGCCGAACAACCCTGTGGCGCCGATCAGCAGGGGGGTCGCAGCGTTGGCCCACCAGGGCCGATCCGGCCAGAGAAACTGCACCCCGGCGCCGTTCACCGAGACCTGATAGAGGCCAAACGCGGCGATGTAGAGAATGTAGAACAGGTAGCTCTGGTCGCGGATGCTGATATAGATGAACAGGTTGTAGACCAGCATCGCCAGCAGCACGCCATAGATCATGCCCAGTACGTAGATGCGTCCCGGCTGCGCCTCCAGATAGGCGTGCTGCGACCAGAGGCTCAGCGGCACCTGAATCGAGCCTTCGCTCTCCACCCGCAGGTAGACGCGCTGCGGCTGCTCGGGCTGGAGCTCGAGTTCGAACAGGTAGTTGCCCTGACGGATCTCGCGACTGGCCCAGGGCCGGGTGTCGCCGGTATCCCGGGCGAGGCGGTAGCCACCCTGGCCGTCGGACAGATAGAGCTGCAGGCTGTCCAGTGGCGGATACGCCACTTCCAGCAACCAGCGCCTCGCCCCCTGGGCGAGCTGCGGCCGGTAGCTTAGATCGATGCGAACCCAGTGCACGGAGCGTGAATAACCGGCGTTGAACACCGGCGTGCGATTGCGCTGGAAATGGCTTTCGAATGCGGGCGACGCGATGTCCTCTATGCCGATCTCTCCGCGCGGGTCCTCGAACACTTCCATCATCTGCCCGAGCGGCAAATGACGGGTGTGTTCGTCGAGCTCGACGGCGGCGGCCAAGGCAGGCAGAACAGCCAGGAAGAAGAGGAAGACGTACCGCATGATGCCTCGTGCAGGCCAGGCGACTACTGCGAACCTACCGTCGGTGAACTCTGTCGCACGGTCCGAAAACCAAAGTGCCAGCAATCTACCACAGCGGCGTGCGCACCCGGAAAAAGCCGATTCGCCAGGATGACTTGGCCGATGACCGGTGCGCGCGGCGGTGGCGGATAGACGCACAACTGCCGCGTCCCGCCAGCGCGGTTTGGTGATAAGCTCGCACGCCATGAAAAACTTCACTTCCCGTCCCGTCGTCCTCTGCCTGTCCGGCCACGATCCCAGTGGCGGCGCCGGTCTGCAGGCGGACATCGAAGCCCTGCTGGCACAGGCCTGCCACGCCGCGCCGACCGTCACCGCGCTCACCGTGCAGGACACCGTCAACGTCTCCGACTTCCGCGTGCTCGACCGCGAGTGGGTACTCGCCCAGGCCAACGCAGTGATCGCCGACCTGCCCATCGCCGCCGTCAAGCTGGGCATGCTCGGCTCGGTGGAGATGGTCGAGACGGTGCTCGAGATCATGGCCCGGCTGCCGGGCGTGCCGCTGGTCTGCGACCCGGTGCTGCGCGCCGGCGGTGGCGGCGCGCTGGGCAAGGAGGATGTCGGCTACGCCATGCGCGAGCGGCTGTTCCCGGTTTCCACCATCGCCACGCCGAATTTGCCGGAAGCTCGGATCCTTGCCGAACTGCCGGAGGGCAGCGCCGACGAGTGTGCCGAACGCCTGCTGCCGCATATCCGCCACCTGCTGATCACCGGCGGCCATGGCGACGAGAGCGAAGTGCACAACCGCCTGTATTGCCGCGACGGCAGTCGTCACGACTTCACTTGCGCGCGCCTGCCGGGCAGCTATCACGGCTCCGGCTGCACGCTTGCCAGCGCCCTGGCCGGTCGCCTGGCACTGGGCGAGGAGCTGACCAGCGCGGTCCGCTCGGCACTCGACTACACCTGGCGTACGCTGCGCGATGCCGAGGCCCCCGGCCACGGCCAGTACGTGCCGCGCCGCCTGCCCCTGGACCTGGTCTGACTGGAGAGCAGCGCATGAAGGATTCGACCCGCCTGCGCGGCCTGTACGCCATCACCGATAGCAAGTTGCTCGCCGAGGGCCGTTTGCTGCCGTATGTCGAAGCTGCGCTGAAAGGTGGCGCCCGCCTGCTGCAGTACCGCGACAAATCCAGTGACGAGGCCCGCCGCTTGCGCGAAGCCGATGCATTGCAGGAACTCTGTGCCCGGCATGGCGCGCAACTAATCATCAACGACGACGCCGAGCTGGCCGCGCGACTGGGCGTCGGCCTGCACCTCGGCCAGGAAGATGGCTCGCTGGCCGCCGCCCGAGCCCTGCTCGGCCGCCAGGCGATCATCGGCGCCACCTGCCATGCGCAGCTGCCGCTGGCCGAACAGGCCGCACGTGACGGCGCCAGCTACGTCGCCTTTGGCCGCTTCTTCCAGTCGCAGACAAAGCCGGGGGCACCCTCGGCCGATCCCGAACTGCTGCGCGAAGCCCGCACCCGCATAGGCCTGCCGATTGTCGCTATCGGCGGCATCACGCCGGAAACGGCACCAAGCCTGATCGCCGAGGGCGTGCAGATGATCGCCGTGGTGCACGCGCTGTTCGCCGCTGACAGCCCGGCCGAGGTCGAGCGCCGCGCCAGAGCGTTCAGCCAGTTGTTCAATACCCCCTGATTCCGCCACGGCTGACCCGCCACACGGCGGTCAGCCCCTGTTCTGCGAGGCCCGCATGTCCCGTTCCGAAGCCCTTTTTGCCAGCGCCCAGACCCACATCCCTGGCGGCGTCAATTCCCCCGTGCGCGCCTTTCGCAGCGTCGGCGGTACCCCGCTGTTTCTCAAGCACGCCGCCGGCGCCTATGTGATCGACGAAGATGACAAGCGCTACGTCGACTACGTCGGCTCCTGGGGCCCGATGATTCTCGGCCACAGCCACCCTGAGGTGCTCGATGCCGTGCGCCGCCAGCTCGAACACGGGCTGTCCTACGGCGCGCCGACCGCCATGGAGACCGAGATGGCCGAACTGGTCTGCCGCCTGGTGCCATCCATGGAGATGGTGCGCATGGTCAGCTCCGGCACCGAAGCGACCATGAGCGCGATCCGCCTGGCCCGTGGCTACACCGGCCGCGACGACATCATCAAGTTCGAAGGTTGCTACCACGGTCACTCCGACAGCCTGCTGGTCAAAGCCGGCTCCGGCGCCCTGACCCAGGGCGTGCCGAGCTCGGCCGGGGTGCCGGCGGATTTCGCCAAGCACACCCTGACCCTGGCCTACAACGACCTAGCAGAAGTCGAAGCCACGCTGAAGGAAAAGGGCGAGCAGGTCGCCTGCATCATCGTCGAGCCGGTCGCCGGCAACATGAACTGCGTTCCCCCGGCACCGGGCTTCCTCGAAGGCCTGCGCACCCTGTGTGACGCGTATGGCGTGGTGCTGATCTTCGACGAAGTGATGACCGGTTTCCGCGTCGCCCTCGGCGGCGCCCAGGCCTACTACGGCGTGACGCCGGACCTGTCGACCTTCGGCAAGATCATCGGCGGCGGCATGCCGGTCGGCTGCTTTGGCGGCAAGCGCGCCATCATGCAGCACATCGCCCCGCTCGGCCCGGTCTACCAGGCCGGCACCCTGTCGGGCAATCCACTGGCGATGGCCGCGGGCCTGACCACGCTGGGCCTGATCAGCCGCCCCGGCTTCCATGACGAACTGAGCGCCTACACCAGCCGTATGCTGCAAGGCCTGCAGGACCGCGCCGATGCCGCTGGCATCCCCTTCGTCACCACCCAGGTCGGTGGCATGTTCGGTCTGTATTTCAGCGGCGCCGATGACATTGTGACCTTCGCCGATGTCATGGCCAGCGATGCCGACCGCTTCAAGCGCTTCTTCCATCTGATGCTCGAAGGCGGCGTCTACCTGGCACCGAGCGCGTTCGAGGCCGGTTTCACTTCCATCGCCCATGGCGACACCGAGCTCGCAATCACTCTGGATGCGGCCGAGCGCGCCTTCGCCAAGCTCAAGTGAACCCGACGATGGAATTGCTGCAGAGCATCCTGCTCGCCCTGACTGCCGGCACCAGCGCACTGCTGATCGGCCGCACCCGGCGCTGTTACGGCGAGGCGGACCAGCCAGCGCTGTTCAGCGCACTGCTTGGCTTCATCCTGACGGCCGCCAGCGCTGCGTGCGCCGCGGCGAGCGTGCTTGGCATAGATCTGGAGGAGGCGCACCAGTGGCTGGAGCGCGCCAGCCTGCTGCTCGGTTTGCCGCTGATCGCAGTGGCTGCGCTGACCCTGGCGCGGCGCTGGGTGTGGAGTCGACCGAACTGGGGTCGCGTGGTGTTGGGGCTGTGCGTGTTTTTCGAACTGGCGCGACAGCTGGGCTGGAGCGAGCCCTACGCCTTCGGCCTGATGCTGACCAGTGCGCTGCTGGTGGTCTACGCCGGCGCGCTGCAATGGCCGGCAAGCCTGCCGACCCTTGCCGGCCTGGCGGCTGGCGCGCTTCTGCTGGGCGCGGCACCGCTGCCGAACGGCGGGTCGATCATCCAGCCGCTCGGCGACCTGAGACCGCTGCTGTTGGCGATCGCCAGCCCGCTGCTGACCATTCTGCTGGTGCGCCTGCCGGGCAGCACACGTGAGGACAGTCCGGCAGTCGCATAAAAAGCCGATGACAGGCGGTTAAAGGCTTTGTAAGCAGGCTGCAGCTTATCCATAATGTGACGGCTGGCTCGTTCCAGCCTTTCATTACCGCCCTGCTCCTCGAGGCGCCAGATTTTCATGATCCGCACCGGCCGCATCCTGTCTTTGGGCTGTCTGCTGCTTCTCTCGCCTCTCACGGCCCTGGCCGGCGGGAATACCCTGCTGATCCCGGCGACCGCGCGCTGCGCGCTCGACACCCTTCCCGAAGAACTCCCCGAAGCACTGCGCAACTGCCAGCAGGCCGCCAGCGAAGGCGATGTGAAAGCCGCCTACGAGCTGGGCGAGTTTCACTACGACGGCAAGCGTGCGCCACGCGACCTGGCCAAGGCGCTGTACTGGTTCGAGCAGGCCTCACTGCGCGGTCATGCAGCCGCGCAACACCGGCTCGGCGTGATGTTCTTCCGCGGCGAAGGGGTCAAGGCCAACAACGTCCAGGCCTACATCGTGCTGAAGATGGCTGCCGTGAATGGCGAAGACGATGCGCTGGATACAGCCGACCGAGTTTCCGGACAGATGCGTCGCGACGAGCTGGAAATTGCCACCCAGGTCCTCGGGCAGATCTTCCGCGACTACCTGATGCAACTGCAGGCCGCCGACGCGCCGCAGATCCCCTGAACAATCGAGAAACCCCGCGGCATCCACCCGCGCTTTCCCCTGCTCGGTCGTGGGCATATAATCGCCGGTCATTTTTTGCACAACGCCGGCCCGTAACATGACCCGCAAGCTTTTCATCGAAACCCATGGCTGCCAGATGAACGAGTACGACAGCTCGCGCATGGTGGACCTGCTGGGCGAACACCAGACCATGGAGATCACCGAGAACCCGGCAGAAGCCGACGTGATTCTTCTCAATACCTGCTCGATCCGCGAAAAGGCCCAGGAAAAGGTCTTCTCGCAACTGGGTCGCTGGCGCGAACTGAAGCTGGACAATCCGCAACTGGTGATCGGCGTCGGCGGCTGCGTGGCCAGCCAGGAAGGCGCGGCCATTCGCGACCGCGCCCCGTACGTCGACGTGGTCTTCGGGCCGCAGACCCTGCATCGTCTGCCGGAAATGATCGACGCCGCGCGCACCACCAAGAAACCGCAGGTGGACATTTCGTTCCCCGAGATCGAGAAGTTCGACCGCCTGCCAGAGCCGCGCGTCGACGGCCCCAGTGCCTTCGTTTCGGTCATGGAAGGCTGCAGCAAGTACTGCACCTTCTGCGTGGTGCCCTATACCCGCGGCGAAGAAGTCAGCCGCCCGCTGGCCGACGTGCTGGCGGAAGTCGTCCACCTGGCCGAAAACGGCGTGAAGGAAGTCACCCTGCTGGGGCAGAACGTCAATGGCTATCGCTACGACGGGCATGACTTCGCCGACCTGCTGCACGCCGTCGCCGCAGTAGAAGGCATCGGCCGTATCCGCTACACCACCAGCCATCCACTGGAGTTCTCCGACGCGATCATCCAGGCCCATGCGGACATCCCGCAGCTGGTGAAATATCTGCATCTGCCGGTGCAGGCCGGGTCCGACCGCATCCTCGCGGCGATGAAGCGCAACCACACCGCCCTGGAGTACAAGTCGCGCATCCGCCGGCTCAAGGCCGCAGTGCCGGACATCCTGATCAGCTCGGACTTCATCGTCGGCTTCCCCGGCGAGACCGACAAGGACTTCGAGCAGACCATGAAGCTGATTGAGGACGTCGGCTTCGACTTTTCCTACTCCTTCGTCTACAGCTCGCGCCCCGGCACCCCGGCCGCGGATCTGGCCGACGACACCCCGGACGAGGTGAAGAAGCAGCGCCTGGCGATCCTCCAGCAGCGCATCAATCAGCAGGGTTTCGAGAACAGCCGACGGATGGTAGGCACCACTCAGCGCATCCTCGTCAGCGACTACTCGAAGAAGGACCCTGGCATGCTGCAGGGCCGTACCGAGCACAATCGCATCGTCAACTTCCGCTGCGACAACCCGCGACTGATCGGCCAATTCGTCGAAGTGCACATCGACGACGCGCTGCCGCACTCGCTACGTGGCACCTTGCTAGCTTGAGAACCAGGCATGCGGCCCCCATGTGATTGCATCGGGGCCGCGACTGCGCTTTCCGCTTTGCGCCCGCGGCGCTATTCTTCCCTCACCACTTCGCCGACCACGGCCACATATAAAAGCCCTTGAACGCACCCATAGAACCGCATCGTTTCACCCTCGAACCCTTTGAAGCCCGTCGCTTCGCCAATCTCTGCGGCCAATTCGACGAGCATCTGCGCCTGATCGAACAGCGCCTGGAACTGGAAATCCGCAACCGCGGCAACCAGTTCGAGCTGATCGGCCCAACCGACGCGGCCAAGTCTGCCGAACAGCTGCTGCGCCGGCTGTACCGGGAAACCAAGAACACCGAGCTCTCTCCGGACATGGTGCATCTGTACCTGCAGGAATCCGGAATGGAGGAGCTGGCCAATCCGAATGCGCACCAGGGCGTCGCCCTGCGCACCAAGAAGGGCATGATCCGCCCCCGCGGTGCGAATCAGCAGCGCTACGTCAAAGCCATCCTCGACAACGACATCAACTTCGGCGTCGGTCCGGCCGGTACCGGCAAGACCTACCTCGCCGTCGCCTGTGCAGTGGACGCGCTGGAGCGCGAACAGGTGCGCCGCATACTCCTTGTACGCCCGGCGGTGGAAGCCGGCGAGAAGCTCGGCTTCCTGCCCGGCGACCTGGCACAGAAGATCGACCCCTACCTGCGCCCCCTCTACGACGCGCTCTACGAGATGCTCGGTTTCGAGCATGTGGCACGGCTGATCGAAAAACAGGTGATCGAGATCGCCCCGCTGGCCTACATGCGCGGCCGCACGCTGAACAACAGCTTCATCATCCTCGATGAAAGCCAGAACACCACCCAGGAACAGATGAAGATGTTCCTTACGCGGATCGGCTTCGGCTCCACCGCGGTGATCACTGGCGACATCACCCAGGTCGACCTGCCCCGCGGCACCAAGAGCGGTCTGGCGCACGTCATCGAGGTGCTCAAGGACGTCAACGGCATCAGCTTCACCCACTTCAAGCCAAAGGACGTCGTTCGCCATCCGCTGGTGCAGCGCATCGTCGAGGCCTACGAGTCCTTCGAGGATCGCCAGTCGCCGGCCAGCAAGCGTGCCGCGCAGGACGCCAGCGATGATTGAGCTCGACCTGCAGTGCGCCAGCACGGGCGCTGCGCCGGCCCTCGCCGATCTGCAGCGCTGCTGCGAAATGGCGCTACGCCAGCGTAGCGGCGACTCGGAGCTGACCATTCGCCTGGTGGACGAGGAAGAAGGGCGCGAGCTGAACCGCACCTGGCGGCAGAAGGACTACGCGACCAACGTGCTGTCGTTCCCGGCAGACGTTCCCGACGAACTGCTGGACATCCCGCTGCTCGGCGACCTGGTCATCTGCGTCCCGGTGGTCGAGCGCGAAGCCGCGGAACAGGGCAAGGCACTGGCGGCACACTGGGCGCATCTGGTCATCCATGGCTGTCTGCATCTGCTCGGCTACGATCACATTGACGATGCCGAAGCCGAAGAGATGGAAGAGCTGGAGCGTCAACTGCTGGCCGAGCTGGGTCATCCCGATCCCTATGCCGAAGAATCGCCCGTCATGGGCACTTGCAAGGACTCCTGAGTCAACGACATGAGCGAAGATCGATCGATCAGCGGGCAGAAGACCTGGCTGGAAAAAATCACCCAGGCTTTTGCCCATGAGCCCAAGAATCGCCAGGAGCTGCTGGAAATCCTGCGCGAAGCCCATCAGAACAAGCTGCTCGACAGCGAGGCGCTGGCCATCGTCGAAGGTGCCATCCAGGTCGCCGACCTGCAGGTACGCGACATCATGGTGCCACGCTCGCAGGTGATCAGCATCAAGGCCGATCAATCCCCCCGCGAGTTTCTGCCGGCCATCATCGGTGCCGCACACTCGCGTTATCCGGTCGTCGGTGAAAGCCTCGATGAAGTGATCGGCGTGCTACTGGCCAAAGACCTGCTGCCGCTGATCCTCAAGGATGAACACCACAGTTTCGACATCAAGGATCTGCTGCGCCCGGCCACCTTCGTGCCGGAATCCAAGCGCCTCAACGTACTGCTGCGCGAATTCCGCGCCAACCATAACCACATGGCCATCGTCATCGACGAGTACGGCGGCGTGGCCGGCCTGGTGACCATCGAAGACGTGCTGGAGCAGATCGTCGGCGACATCGAGGACGAGCATGACGTCGAGGAAGACAGCTACATCCGCCCGCTGCCCAGCGGCGACTTCCTGGTCAAGGCGCTCACTCCGATCGACAGCTTCAACGAGTACTTCGGCAGCGCCTTCCCCGACGACGAATTCGATACCGTCGCCGGCCTGGTGATGAGCACCTTCGGGCACCTGCCCAAGCGCAACGAAGTCACCGAGATCGACGGGTTCCGCGTGCGTGTGCTCAACGCCGACAGCCGCCGTGTGCATATGCTGCGCCTGAGCCGCACCGCGGGCGCGTAAGCCGGCACGAGCCGTTCCGCGCAGCCGACCCTGCGCGGACGCTCGTCCGCCAGCTGCTTGCCGGCCAACTTCATCGCCCTTAGCCTCCCTCCCCGCACCGCTGCGCAAGGAACTTCCATGCACTGGATCACCCGTACCGGATGGCCGGGCAACCTGCTGGCACTGGTCGCCGGCACACTGACCACGCTGTCGCTGGCGCCTTTCGACATCTGGCCGCTGGCGCTGCTCTCGGTGGCGCTGCTGTACCTTGGCCTGCGCGAAACCGCAGCGAAGCAGGCGGCGCAGCGCGGCTGGTGCTACGGCTTTGGGCTATTCGCCTCGGGGGTCAGCTGGGTCTACGTCAGCATCCATGACTTCGGCGCGGCCTCGCCGGCGCTGGCCGGATTGCTCACTCTCGGCTTCGTCGCCGGCCTGGCGCTGTTCTTCGCCCTGCTCGGCTGGCTCTGGGTGCGCTTGCTGCGCAATCGCCATTCCGCACTTGGCGACGCGCTGGCCTTCGCCGCACTCTGGCTGGCGCTGGATGCGCTGCGTGGCTGGATTCTCACCGGCTTTCCCTGGCTGTACATTGGCTACAGCCAGCTGGATGGTCCGCTGGCCGGACTGGCTCCGCTCGGCGGGGTCTGGCTGCTGAGCTTTGCCGTCGCACTGAGCGCCACCCTGCTCGCGGCGATCCCGCGACTGCTTGCCGACAAAGCACGCCTTGCCGCCGTCGTGCTGCTGCTTTCCCCCTGGCTGGCAGGCCTGGCACTCGAGGACCATGCCTGGACGACCAGCAAGGGCGAACCGCTGACCGTTGCCGCAGTGCAGGGCAACGTCGCACAAAGCATGAAGTGGGACCCGAAGAAGCTCGAGATGCAGCTGCTGCTGTATCGCGACATGACCTTCGGTAGTCGCCCGGCAGACCTGATCGTCTGGCCGGAAACCGCGGTACCGATCCTCAAGGAGCATGCCGAGGGCTACCTGACGATGATGGCCGGCTTCGCCAACCAGCGCGAATCGGCACTCATCACCGGCGTACCGGTACGCCAGCCCAATGCGGCTGGCGAGCTGCGCTATTACAACGGGCTGACCAGCACCGGTGACGGTGCCGGCACCTACCTCAAGCAGAAACTGGTGCCGTTCGGCGAGTACGTACCGCTTCAGGATCTGCTGCGCGGCCTGATCGCCTTCTTCGACCTGCCGATGTCCGACTTCGCCCGCGGCGAATCCGGCCAACCACTGTTGCAGGCGAAGGGCCTGCAGATCGCGCCATACATCTGCTACGAGGTGGTCTACCCGGAGTTCGCCGCAGGGCTCGCGGCGCAGAGCGATCTGCTGCTGACGGTGAGCAACGATGCCTGGTTCGGCCGCTCCATCGGTCCGCTGCAACACCTGCAGATGGCGCAGATGCGCGCTCTGGAAGCCGGCCGCTGGATGATCCGCGCGACGAACAACGGCATCACCGTGCTGATCGACCCCTACGGGCAGATCACCGAGCAGATTCCGCAGTTCGAACAGGCCGTGCTGTATGGCGACGTCACCCCGATGCAGGGGCTGACGCCGTATCTGCGCTGGCGCTCCTGGCCGCTGATCGCGGTATGCATGCTGCTGCTCGGTTGGGCGCTGATCAGGCGCAAGGCATAGCCTCAACTATGCGAAGCTGCTGGGACCTGAACGGGTCTTTTGACTGCCGCTGAGAGGGCTTCATCGCAAGCCAGGCGGTTATGCCGAGCGCTGCGCCGCTCTTGAAAGGTCCAGCTCCGAGCTGGCTTTGCTCGCGGCCAAGGCCGCTCCTACAGCCACCAACGTGGGGGCGACCTTGACCGCAAATGGCGAGTTGCGGGCAGAAGCTCACCCCACGACCGTACACTCAGGTTAATGCGTTCGACTCAGTCGTTCGCGGAGCGGTACACAAGCGGGTAAACCGCCATACCAGCGACCTCGTTGAGCAACATGCCGTTCTGCCAGAAGGCCTTGGCCTCCGGCAACCAGCCATTCAACGGCCGACCATTGGGCACGCCCATGAAGCCCACCGGCGCAGCGATCACCTCGATCCCGTTCTGCTCGAAGCACCAGCGCGAGCGCGGCATGTGCGAGGCGGATGTCACCAGCACCACCCGCTCGATGCCCGCCGCACGCAGCATCTCGGCGCTGAAAACCGCGTTCTCCCAGGTCGTCCGGCTACGCTCCTCGAGCCAGCGCGTGGCGACGCCAAAGTCGCGCTGCAGCACCTCCGCGCCGAGCATCGCCTCGCTGGGTGGCTGGCCGTAGTGCAGCCCGCCACTGGTGAGAATCGGCAGGCCGCTGGTCTTGGCTAACCGCGCCGCATAACGCAAGCGCTCCAGCGCGATGTAGCCGGGCTGATCGCCGCCCCATGCCGGATCACTCTGCTCGCGCCCGGCCCCCAGCACCACGATGGCGCCGGCCTCTTCATCCAGCTGCATCCACTGCGCCTCGGCCAGCGCCGGCTCGCGCTCAACCAGCCGCGCCGTCCATTCGACGACGACCGGCAGGCTCATCAACCAGAGCCCAACCAACCCCGTGACGAAGCACAGCGCCGCCAGCTTTGGCGCGCGCCGGCGCAGCCACCATCCGAGCAACAGCAGGAGTAGCAGCACGCCCGGCGGCAAAAGCAGCTGCTTGAAGAAATAGCGAATAGGCATCCGACCTCCGCGGCAAAGGCAGACACTCTAGCCGCAGCCGGCGGATTTGTCGGCCACTGCTCAATGCCGCGGATAGGTGTGCAGACGCTGCCTGGCGCGCAGCAGCTGTGACCCGCAGACGTGGCAGGCTGCGGGACCGGCGCCTTCCGGCCAGCTCACTTCGGCGTTGCACAGCGCGCAACTCAGCGTCTGTTGCAACGCCAGCGGCGCGTGGCGGCCATGCGCGCCGTGCCGTTGTCGACTACCGCTGCGCACAGCCGGACGCAGCGCCTGGCGCGACAGGTGAGCCTGCTCCTCCGCCGCGGCATGCCAGCCCGAGAGCCATTGGGAATCACGCTGCAGATACGCACGGATCAGCTCGAATTCCGCCGGCGTCAAACCGCGTACTTCCAGCTCGCCAGCACCGTCCGCATCAGCGGACGTAGCACGTTCGGCCTCCTGCAGGGCCGAGCTCAGTCGCTGCAACACCCTTGCATAAAGACTACTGTCCTCAGATCGTGGCTCTCGGTCCATCAACCTCACCTCACATTCGTCCCGCCCCTGGATCAAGCGTAGCTCAGCCTGACGCGCTCAAGCCGCGCACGACGGACGGAGCTCTGGAGCAGCGGCAAATGGGGTTTCCCTAGGCCGCGGGGGGTCATGTATGCTACGGCGCTTCCATGCCTCCGCCCGCAGCCCGCCGGGTCGCGTTAGCGCCAGGTCCGCCGGACCTGCCAACGTGCCCGCGACAACGCATTCGCGGAGAGCCAGCCCCCATCCCAACGCCAGTAGCCATGCACGAACAGTATCAGCCCCGCGAAATCGAAGCCGCCGCGCAATCCCATTGGGACGCGCAGAAATCCTTTGAAGTGAGCGAACAGCCAGGCAAGGACACCTTCTATTGCCTGTCGATGTTCCCCTACCCCAGCGGCAAGCTGCACATGGGTCATGTGCGCAACTACACCATCGGCGACGTGATCGCGCGCTATCAGCGCATGCAGGGCAAGAATGTCCTGCAACCCATGGGCTGGGACGCGTTCGGCATGCCGGCGGAAAACGCCGCGATGAAGAATCAGGTGGCACCGGCGAAGTGGACCTACGAAAACATCGCCTACATGAAGGCCCAGCTGAAAAGCCTCGGCCTGGCGGTCGACTGGACGCGTGAAGTCACCACCTGCAAGCCGGATTACTACCGCTGGGAGCAGTGGCTGTTTACCCGCCTGTACGAAAAGGGCGTGATCTACCGCAAGAACGGCACCGTCAACTGGGACCCGGTCGACCAGACCGTACTGGCCAACGAGCAGGTCATCGACGGCCGTGGCTGGCGTTCCGGCGCGTTGATCGAGAAGCGCGAAATCCCGATGTACTACTTCAAGATCACCGCCTACGCGGATGAGCTGCTGGAGAGTCTGGACGAACTGGATGGCTGGCCGGAACAGGTCAAGACCATGCAGCGCAACTGGATCGGCAAGTCGCGCGGCATGGAGATCAGCTTCCCCTACGACGTGGCCAGCATCAGCAGCGAAGGCGTGATGAAGGTCTTCACCACCCGTCCCGATACGCTGATGGGTGCAACTTACGTCGCGGTGGCCGCCGAGCACCCGCTGGCCACGCTCGCCGCGCAGAACAATCCCGAGCTGCAAGTCTTCATCGATGAATGCAAGCGTGGCGGCGTCGCCGAAGCCGACATCGCCACCCAGGAGAAGAGGGGCCTCGCCACTTCACTGCGCGTGCAGCATCCGCTGACTGGCGAGTTGCTGCCGGTGTGGGTCGCCAACTACGTGCTGATGAACTACGGCGAAGGCGCGGTCATGGCCGTCCCGGCGCACGACGAGCGCGACTTCGAGTTCGCCAGCAAGTACGACCTGCCGATCAAGCCGGTGGTACGCACCAGCGCCGGCGACCAGACCCCGGCACCCTGGCAGGACGCCTACGGCGAACACGGCGAGCTGATCAATTCCGGCATCTTCGACGGCCTCGACTTCGACGGCGCGTTCGACGCCATCGAAGTGGCGCTGCAGAAGAAGGGCCTCGGCCAGGCACGCACCCAGTTCCGCCTGCGCGACTGGGGCATCAGCCGTCAGCGCTACTGGGGCTGCCCGATCCCGATCATCCACTGCGACAGCTGCGGCGACGTCGCGGTCCCCGAAAGCCAGCTGCCGGTCGTGCTGCCGGAAGACGTGGTACCGGACGGCGCCGGCAGCCCGCTGGCGCGCATGCCGGAGTTCTACGAATGCAGCTGCCCGAAGTGCGGCGCGCCGGCCAAGCGTGAAACCGACACCATGGACACCTTCGTCGAGTCGTCCTGGTATTTCGCCCGCTACGCCAGCCCGAACTACGAACAGGGCATGGTCGACCCGGCCGCGGCCAACCACTGGCTGCCGGTGGATCAGTATATCGGCGGCATCGAGCACGCCATCCTGCACCTGCTCTACGCGCGCTTCTTCCACAAGCTGATGCGTGACGAAGGCCTGGTCAGCTCCAACGAGCCGTTCAAGAACCTGCTGACCCAGGGCATGGTGGTCGCCGACACCTACTATCGCACCCTGGAAAACGGCGGCAAGGACTGGTTCAACCCGGCCGACGTGATCGTCGAGCGTGATGCCAAGGCCAAGATCATCGGCGCGAAGCTGGCCAGCGATGGCCTGCCGGTGGAAATCGGCGGCACCGAGAAGATGTCCAAGTCGAAGAACAACGGCGTCGACCCGCAGGCCATGATCGATGCATACGGCGCAGATACCTGCCGCCTGTTCATGATGTTCGCCTCGCCGCCGGACATGAGCCTGGAGTGGTCCGACTCCGGCGTCGAGGGCGCCAGCCGCTTCCTGCGTCGCGTCTGGCGTCTGGCTCATGCACATGTCAGCGCTGGCGTCGCAGGCACGCTGGACACTGCCAGCCTGAGCGACGAGCAGAAGGCCGTACGCCGCGCGATCCATCTCGCCATCAAGCAGGCCAGCGTCGATGTCGGCCAGCATCACAAATTCAACACCGCCATCGCCCAGGTGATGACGTTGATGAACGTGCTGGAGAAAGCCGCTACCGCCAGCGAGCAGGATCGCGCGCTGTTGCAGGAGGGCCTGGAAACGGTCGCCCTGCTGCTCGCACCGATCACCCCGCACATCTCTCACGAACTCTGGCAGCGACTCGGCAAACAGGGCGCGATCATTGACGCGCAATGGCCGAAGGTCGACGAGTCCGCCCTGGTGCAGGACAGCCTGACGCTGGTGGTACAGGTCAACGGCAAGCTGCGCGGGCAGATCGAAGTGCCGGCCGCGGCAAGCCGCGAGGAGGTCGAGGCCGCTGCCCGTGGCAATGAGAACGTGCTGCGCTTCACCGAAGGCCTGACGATCCGCAAGGTCATCGTGGTGCCGGGCAAGCTGGTCAACATCGTCGCTAACTGATTCGGCCCCGGCGCATGCGCCGGGCCTGCAAGGGGATAACAAGATGAACAAACGGAATCTGGTGGTGCTGGGCCTGACACTGCTGCTGAGCGCTTGTGGCTTCCAGCTGCGCGGCACCGGTGACGTGGAGTTCGGTCTCAAGGAGATCGACCTGCAGGCGCGCAACAGCTACGGCGAAACGGTGCAACAGCTCGAAGACCTACTCAAGAGCAATGGCGTGCGGGTTTACCCGGGCGCCAAGTACAGCCTGAACCTTGCCCGCGAGCAGACCCGCCAGCGCACCGCCAGCTACACCAGCTCGGCACGCAGCGCCGAGTATGAGCTGACCAGCACCCTCGATTACGAATTCCGCGGCCCGCAGAACATGCTGCTGCTCGAGGACAGCATCGAAGTGCAGAAGGTCTACGTGCACGACAGCAACAACCTGATCGGCTCGTCCCAGGAAGGTGATCAGCTGCGCCAGGAAATGCGCCGCGAGCTGCTGCAGCAGTTGACCCTGCGTATCCAGCGCATCACCCCGGCGCAGCTCGACCGCCTGCAACAGGAAGCCGAAGCCAAGGCCCGCGCCGAGGCTGAAGCCATGGAAGCTGCCCGTCGTGCCCAGGACGCGCAGCCGCAACAGTCGCCCATCCAGCTGCCCATCCAGTAACAGGTAACGAGGGCCTCAAGGCCCCCGTCTTCGCACCATGAAGCTTTCTCCCGCTCAGCTCGGCAAACATCTGCAAGGCCCGCTGGCGCCCGTGTACGTCGTCTGTGGCGACGAGCACCTGCTGTGCCAGGAAGCCTGCGATGCGATCCGCGCAGCGACCCGAGCGCAGGGCTTCAGTGAGCGTCAGGTCTTTCACGTGGAGACCGGCTTCGACTGGAGCCAGTTGATCGAAGCCGGTGCGAGTCTTTCGCTGTTCGCCGAGAAGCGCCTGCTCGAACTGCGCATCCCCAACGGCAAGCCCGGTGACAAGGGTGCCGCGGCGCTGCTGGAATATCTGGCCCGCCCCGCCGAGGACACCGTGCTGCTGGTCAGTCTGCCCAAGCTCGACGGCAGCACCCAGAAGGCCAAGTGGGCCAAGGCGCTGATCGATGGCAAGGACGTGCAGTTCCTGCAGATCTGGCCAGTGGATGCCGCGCAGCTGCCGCAGTGGATACGTCAGAGGCTGGCCCAGGCGGGCCTGTCCGCGGACCAGGAAGCCGTCGAACTGATCAGCGCCCGGGTCGAAGGCAACCTGTTGGCTGCGGCGCAGGAAATAGAAAAGCTCAAGCTGCTGGCCGAAGCCGGACAGGTCACCGCGGAAACCGTCCAGGCCGCGGTGGCTGATAGCGCCCGTTACGATGTATTCGGCCTGATCGACGCAGCCCTGCACGGCCAGGCGGCCCATGCGCTGCACATGCTGGAGGGCCTGCGCGGTGAAGGCGTCGAGGCACCGGTGATCCTCTGGGCGCTGGCCCGCGAACTGCGCCTGCTGGCCAATATTGCGCAGCAATATGCCCAGGGCACTCCGCTCGAGCGTGCCTTCAGCCAGGCCCGCCCGCCGGTGTGGGATAAGCGTCGCCCGCTGGTTTCCAAAGCACTGCAAAGGCATGACGCGGCCGGCTGGAACCAGTTGCTGAGAGACGCGCAACGCATCGACGAGCAGATCAAGGGCCAGGCCGCCGGGGATCCCTGGATCGGTCTGGCGGACATTTGCCTGCAACTGAGTGGCCGCCGGATCGGTACCTGACGAGCGAATCGCGGAGAGCGAGTTCACGCCGCAGCGCACTGGACATTTTTTGCACAAGGCCTATGATTCCCTCGCCCGATAGCGGGCCATTTGAGGGAATCGAAATGAGCACACGCAAGAAACGGCCGAACAAGGCCAAGCACCTGGTTGCGCAACCCCTGTTCCGCCTCCGCCAGGAAACGCCGAAAAAAGGCAAAGGCAGCTACCGCCGCGAAGCCTCCCAGTCCACCAACTGGGAGGCTTCGGTCCTTCTGGCAGCCTGAAAACCCAACACCGCCAAAGCGTGATAATGTCTGCGGCCGACGACACGTTTCGAGAGCGGTGCATGTATCACACCTTCGTTCCCGTTCTGCTGCTACGTACCCTGGTTGCCGCTTCGGCGATGAGCCTGGTCGTTGCCTGTGCAGCCGAACCCCTCGCGCAGTCCACTCTGGTCAGCAACGTCCCCGCCGCCAGCCAGCCTAGCGACGCCACCATCGCCGATGTCCGTTCGGAAGCCACTCACCTGAGCTTCAGCCAGTGGCGCGAGCAGTTCCGCGCTGAAGCCCTTGCGGCCGGTATCTCCGCCGCGACCTTCGACCAGGCCTTCGCCGGCGTCCAGCCCGATCCAGCGGTGATCGAAGCGGACCGTAGCCAGCCCGAGTTCACCCGGCCCGTCTGGCAGTACCTGGAAGGCGCCATTTCGCCACAGCGCGTGCGCAGCGGCCGCCGCTTGCTTAGCGAGCACGCCACCACACTGGATCAGATCGAGGCCCGCTACGGCGTCGATCGCGAAACCCTGGTTGCCGTCTGGGGACTGGAAAGCAGCTTCGGCCAGATCATGGGCGACAAATCGGTGATTCGTTCCCTTGCGACCCTCGCCCACGAGGGTCGCCGTCCGGCATTCGCCAAGAGTCAGCTGATTGCAGCGCTTGAAATCCTCCAGCACGGCGACGTCGCGCCACAGCGCATGCGCGGCTCCTGGGCTGGTGCCATGGGGCAGACGCAGTTCATTCCGACCACCTACAACACCCATGCCGTGGATTTCGATGGCGACGGCAAGCGCGATATCTGGAACAGCTCGGCCGACGCCCTTGCCTCCGCCGCGCATTACCTTCAGGCATCCGGCTGGAAACTGGGTAAGGCCTGGGGCTTCGAGGTAGAGCTACCCGAAGGGTTCGACTACGCCTTGGCCGACACCGAGATTCGCAAGCCGCTGGCCGAATGGCGCAGCCTCGGCCTGCGCAACCTGCCCGGCGACCAGGAAGACGCCGGCGCCAGCCTGCTGCTGCCTGCCGGCCATCGTGGCCCGGCATTCCTCATCATGGACAATTTCCGCGCCATCCTGCGCTACAACAACTCCTCGGCATATGCCCTGGCGATCGGCCTGCTGGCAGAGAATTTTCAGGGCAAAGGCGAGGTCGCGGGCAGCTGGCCACGCGGCGAACAGCCACTCAGCCGCTCCGAGCGCCTTGAACTGCAGGAACGTCTCGTCGCTCAGGGCTTCGACCCGGGCACCCCGGACGGCATCATCGGCGCCAATACCCGCAAGGCTATCCGCGGCTTCCAGCAACGCCTGGGTTGGCCGGCCGATGGCCATCCCACTCAGGAGCTGCTCGGGCGACTGCGCGCCCACAACTGATCGCGTTGGGCTTGGCGCCAAACACAAAAGCCCCGGCAGACTGCCGGGGCTTTTTTTTATCCCTGCAACAAGGTCAGTGTTTGATGGCTACTTCGTAGAGGTAGTCCGGCAGCGGGTCAATGATTACCTGCTGGCCTTGATAGTGGGCCTTAACTGCCTCGCGCGCGACCACGCCATGTGGCACGCGCTGATCACCACCAAGGCGCTGGCGTGCGCGGTAGTCGATCACGCAGCCGTCGGTCTCGACCCAGAAGTGCGGTGAAACCACCTTACCGTCCAGTTCGACCTGCCCCAACATCGCTCGGTATGGAATGTCCTGCTTGGCCAGCCGCGTCACCACCAAGCGGCTCATCGCGTCGCACTCGACCTTCGCGGCATCCAGATCGTCAAGCAAGTCCTTCAATTGGGGTTCGTTCATCTGCAGTGGCCCTCGGTTGGCCTCATGGTGTAAACGAACGCCACTATAGACCAAAGTCTAATGCGGCGTAATGCCGCAATTTTCTTGCCAACCGCTTGGCAGTTCCCGCGCCATGCGCTATCGCAAGGCGCATGGCGAACGGAAAAGAAAAAACCGCGCAGACAGCCTGGACTGTCTGCGCGGTCTTCAAGAGCCGCAACAACTTTACGGTTTCAGTCTTTCTTGGATCCGTGCGCCTGCTGATCGGCATGGTACGACGAGCGCACCAGCGGGCCTGAGGCGATGTTCTTGAAGCCCATCTTCATCCCCTCTTCGGCAAACCAGGCGAAGGTGTCGGGATGAACGAAGCGCTGCACCGGGAGGTGGTTACGTGAAGGCTGCAGGTACTGACCCAGGGTCAGCATGTCGATATCGTGCTCGCGCATGCGGTGCATGACCTCGATGACTTCCTCGTCGGTCTCGCCGAGGCCGAGCATCAGTCCCGACTTGGTCGGCACGCCCGGCACGCGCTGCTTGAACTTCTCCAGAAGATCCAGTGACCACTCGAAATCCGAGCCCGGCCGCGACGACTTGTATAGCCGCGGTACGGTCTCCAGATTGTGGTTGAACACATCCGGCGGCTCGCTGGCAGTGATATCCAAAGCGATATCCATGCGCCCACGGTAGTCGGGCACCAGGGTTTCCAGCTGGATCGACGGCGACAGCTTGCGAATCTCGCGCAGGCAATCGGCAAAGTGCTGGGCGCCACCGTCGCGCAGATCGTCGCGATCCACCGAGGTGATGACCACGTACTTCAGGCGCATGTCGGCGATGGCCTGGGCCAGGTTCTTCGGCTCATCCGGGTCCAGCGCATTCGGCCGGCCGTGGCCGACGTCGCAGAACGGGCAGCGACGGGTGCAGATGTCGCCCATGATCATGAAGGTCGCGGTTCCGCTGGAGAAGCACTCGCCCAAATTGGGGCAGGAGGCTTCCTCGCAGACGCTGTGCAGTTTGTGCTTGCGCAGGGTCTGCTTGATCTGGTCGACCTCCGGGGAAACCGGAATGCGCACGCGAATCCAGTCCGGCTTCTTCGGCAGCTCATCGGTGGGGATGATCTTCACCGGAATCCGCGCAACCTTCTCGGCACCACGCAGTTTGACGCCTGCCTCTACCTTGGCCGGGCGCTTGCCTGCCGTTTCTACACTACTCATAAGCTTCGATTCCGCCCGCGAGGGTCTTCTGTTGCGCGTATCCGAGCTGCCGGACCAGGTGATCACGCAGTCGATCGGCCACTTCAGAGATGTCGATCGGCCCGATCAGGTCACGCAACTGGGTCATGGGCAACCCTGCATAACCGCAGGGGTTAATGCGCCGGAAAGGTTCGAGATCCATGTCCACGTTCAGCGCCAGGCCGTGGAAGGAACGGCCATTGCGAATGCGCAGGCCCAGAGACGCGATCTTCGCACCGTTGACGTAAACGCCTGGCGCATCCGCTTTGGCAGCCGCCTCGATGCCATAGCTGGCGAGCAGATCGATCAGGCTCTGCTCGATACGACTCACCAGCTCGCGCACACCGATACCGAGTCGGCGCACATCGAGCAACAGATAACCAACCAGTTGGCCGGGCCCGTGATAGGTCACCTGACCGCCTCGATCCACCTGCACTACCGGAATTTCGCCAGGGAACAGCAGGTGCTCGGCCTTGCCGGCCTGGCCCTGAGTGAATACGGGCGGGTGCTGCAGCAGCCAGATTTCGTCGCCACTGTCTGCATCGCGCGTGTTGGTGAAGTGCTGCATGGCCTGCCAGGCAGTCCGGTACTCGATCTGGCCGAGCTCACGCACGCCCACTTCGAGGGTCATCACAGCACCATGTGAACACGGCCAGTGGCGCGCAGGTCGACGTGAATGGCCTGCAGCTGCTCTACGCCGGTGGCGGTGATCAGCACCTGCAGCGAAAGGAATCGCCCGTTGCGGCTGTCGCGGGTGACGACGGTGGCTTCGTCGAAATCCGGCGCGTGGCGCTGGATGACTTCGATCACGACCTCACGGAAGCCTTCGCCAGCGTCGCCGATCACCTTGATCGGGTAGCGCTCGCAGGGGAAGTCAATCTTGGGTGCTGCGACATCTTGGTTATCGGTCATGGGCGTAACGGACTCGTGATCCGCACGTGCGCCGCGGCGGGATCAGCCGCGGTGCACTCGCGCGTGGTCAGTTGAACAGGCTGTAGAAGAAGAGGCGAATGCTATCCCAAAACCGGCGGAACAGCCCACCCTCTTCGATGGTTTCCAGCGCCACCAGATCGGTGCTGCGGACGACCTTGTCCTCCAGCTTGACCTCGACCTTGCCGATGACGTCACCCTGCTGGATCGGTGCGGTAAGCGTGCTGTTGAAGCTCATGACCGCTTGCAGCTTCTCTGCCTGGCCACGCGGCAGGGTCATGGTCAGGTCCTGTGCCAGGCCCGCCTTAAGCTTGTCCTGCTGGCCTTTCCAGACCTGCGCCTGAGCCAGCTCGGTGCCCTTCTGGTAGAAGGTGCGGGTCTCGAAGAAGCGGAAGCCATAGGTCAGCAGCTTCTGGGTCTCCGCCGCGCGGGCCTGCTCGCTGTCGGTACCGAACACCACCGAGATCAGGCGCATGTTGTCACGCACGGCAGAGGCCACCAGGCAGTAGCCAGCCTCTTCGGTATGACCGGTTTTCAGGCCGTCGACGGTCTTGTCGCGCCACAGCAACAGGTTGCGGTTGGGCTGCTTGATGTTGTTCCAGAAGAACTCTTTCTGCGCGTAGATGGCGTAGTGCGCCGGGTCTTCGTAGATGATCGCGCGAGCCAGCTTGGCCATGTCGTTGGCCGAGGAATAATGATCCGGATCCGGCAGGCCGGTGGCATTCATGAAATGGCTGTTGGTCATGCCCAGGCGCTGAGCCGTGCTGTTCATCAGGTCGGCAAAGGCCTCTTCGCTGCCGGCGATGTGCTCGGCCATGGCAACGCTGGCGTCGTTGCCCGACTGAATGATGATGCCATGCAGCAGATCGTCGACCGACACCTGCGTGTTGACCTGGATGAACATCCGCGAGCCGCCGGTACGCCAGGCCTTCTCGCTCACCGTGACCATGTCGCTGTCGCTGATCTGACCCTTCTGGATTTCCAGGGTGGCGATATAGGCGGTCATCAGCTTGGTCAGGCTCGCCGGCGGCAGGCGCTCGTCACCGTTGTGCTCGACCAGTACCTCACCGCTGGCCGCGTCCATCAGCATGTAGGACTTGGCCGCCAGCTGCGGGGCGGACGGTACGATCTGCGCTGCCCAGACGGTCGGGGTGACCGTCAGCACTGCCAGGACTATGAAGCGTTGCACGAGGCTGGTGATGTTCATCCGAATCTCAAATTAGTCAGGTAAAACGAAGGCAAGGTTTGCAGCGGTCAGTCAGCGGCAACGCGCCGCGGCTGTCCGAGGTTGGCCAGGCGTACGCTCTCTTCGAGCTGCATGGCCTCATCCGGTGTGTCGATGGGTCCCAGGCGCACGCGGTGTAGGGTCTGCTGATTGTGTACCACCGAGCTGATGAACACCGGGGCAGAGACCACGCCGCTCAGCTTGTCCTTGAGCAACTGCGCTGCATCCGGATTGGCGAAGGCGCCAACCTGGAGAAACAGGCCAGAGGCTGCGGGCGAAGCGTTTTTTTTTGCATCGACTTCCAGCGGCACCGTGGCCGCAGCGTGCTGCTGGGGCGGCGGCGTGTACTGTTCGATCGGCTGCGCGACATTGCTGGCGGGCTTGCTCGCAACCATCTCCGGCTGCGCCATCATCGTCGGCACCGGTCGGCCCTGGTCGGCCCACCATTGCTGAGGGTCGATGCCTTCGACCTTTACCCGCGCCGTTCCGCTCTCGGCATAGCCGAGCTTCTTCGCCGCGGCGAAAGACAGATCGATGATCCGATCGGAGTAGAACGGACCACGGTCATTGACGCGCAAGACCACTGTGCGCCCATTATCCAGATTGGTGACCTTGACGTAAGTGGGCAAGGGCAGCGTCTTGTGCGCCGCGCTCATGCCATAAAGGTCGTACTTCTCGCCATTGGCGGTAGGCTGGCCGTGAAACTTGGTGCCATACCAAGATGCCGTCCCGGTAGCCGAATAACGTCGACCATCGCTGATTGGAAAGTAGGTCTTGCCCAGCACCGTATAGGGATTGGCCTTGTAACGGCCGTAATGTGGCATCGGCGTGGCGTCGGGGATCTGCGAAACGTCGACGTCCCACCAGGGCGCGCCGTCCTTGTGCGGACGGCTGTAGTCGCCGGGACCACTGATACCGGTACTCTTGCTTGGTGCACTGCTCGGTGTCGGCGTCGATGAGCAGCTCGCCAGCAGCGCCCCGGCGACACCCAGCGCGACCAGCCTTGTCCAGATCACGGTCATTGTTCGCCTCGCGCTTCAGCCAGCAGCTGGGACAACTGATGCACGGCCATGGCATACATCACGCTGCGGTTGTAGCGGGTGATGACATAGAAATTCGGCAAGCCCAGCCAGTACTCATCGCCCTCTGCACCATCCAGGCGGAAAGCGGTAATGGCCGTATCGTCGGCCACCGACTTGTCGAACTGCCAGCCCAGGCTACGCATCTCGCCGGCGTTCTTCTGCGACTCCAGGCCGACGGTCAGCCCTTCCTCATAGCGCTCGCCGCCTACCTTGGCCCGCGCCACCACCGGCTCACCCGCAGCCCAGCCATGTTGCTTGAAGTAACTGGCCGCACTGCCGATGGCATCGGTGGGGTTGTTCCAGATATCGATGTGCCCGTCGCCGTCGAAATCCACCGCGTAGGCGCGGAAGCTGCTCGGCATGAACTGCGGCAGTCCCATCGCACCCGCGTAGGAGCCCTTGAGCGTAAGCGGGTCGACCTGTTCCTCACGGGTCAGCAGCAGGAACTCCTTGAGCTGCTGACGGAAAAACGGCTGACGCGGAGGGTAATCGAAGCCCAGCGTCGACAGCGCATCGATCACCCGATGGCTACCCGTATTGCGGCCGTAGAAGGTTTCCACGCCGATGATCGCGACGATGATTTCCGCCGGCACGCCGTATTCGGTTTCCGCACGAGTCAGCGCGGCTTCGTTCTCCCGCCAGAAATCGACGCCCTGGGCGATGCGTGAGTCGGTGAGGAAGATAGGTCGATATTCCTTCCACGGCTTGACCCGCTCCGCAGGACGCGAAATGGCATCGAGAATCGCCTGCTTGCGCTCGGCCTGCTTGAACAGGTCGCGCAGCTGCTCGTCGGCAAATCCGTAGTCGCGGGTCATCTCCGCGATGAACTCGTCCACGTTGGCGCCGGTGTAATCGGCCGCCTGCAGCGGCAGGCTTCCCAGCACGGCGCCAGCCAAAGCCACGCCTCCAAGCATCCGCGCCATCCAGCCACGCCGTAATGAAGTCAACAAATTCACTCTCGTCAAACCTGTGCGATCCACTTGCGATGGGTGTGGATCGACATCAAAACCCCGAACCCTGACAGCAGGGTCACCAATGAAGTTCCGCCATAACTGATGAAGGGCAATGGCACCCCCACCACCGGCAGCAGCCCACTGACCATACCGATATTGACGAAAACGTAAACAAAGAAGGTCATCGTCAACGCACCGGCCAGCAGTTTTCCGAACAGCGTTTGCGCCTGTACGGTGATGACCAGTCCGCGGGTGATCAGCAGACCATACACCAGCAGCAGCAGACAGACCCCGACCAGACCGAACTCTTCAGCGAGCACGGCGATGATAAAGTCCGTGTGGCTTTCCGGCAAAAAATCCAGGTGCGACTGCGTGCCAGCCAGCCAACCCTTGCCGAACACCCCACCCGAACCGATCGCCGCCTTCGACTGGATGATGTTCCAGCCGGTGCCCAGCGGATCGCTTTCCGGATCGAGGAAGGTCAGCACCCGCTGCTTCTGGTAGTTGTGCAGCACGAAGTACCACATCGCCACAGCGATGGGCACGATCGCCGTGACCGCGCCAATGATCCAGCGCCAACGCAGACCGCCGATGAACAGGACGAATGCGCCGGAGGCGAGAATCAGCAGCGACGTGCCCAGATCCGGCTGTTTGAGGATCAGCACGAAGGGCACGAGGATCAGCGACAGACTGATCGCAGTGTGCTTGATGCTCGGCGGCAGGCTGCGCGAGGACAGATACCAGGCGATGGTCATCGGCATGATGATCTTCATGAACTCCGACGGCTGGAAGCGGATCACCCCCGGAATGTTGATCCAGCGGGTGGCGCCCATCGCTGTATGGCCGACGACCTCGACCGCCACCAGCAGCGCTACCACAGCGAGATAGCCCAGCGGTACCCAGCGCGCCATGAAGCGCGGCTCGAACTGTGCAATGACCAGCATTGCACCCAGGCCGAGGCCGAAAGACGTCGCCTGCTTGATGACCAGATCCCAGTTCTTGCCGCTGGCCGAATAGAGAATGAACAGGCTGCCCGCCGCCAGCATCAGCAGCAGCACCAGCAGCAGCCCGTCGATATGCAGGCGCTGCAACAGGCTGGCGCGACGCCGCAGCACGTCCTCGCGCGACAGGGTTCGGTCGAAATTGCCGCTCATGGCTTCTTCCCTTCGGCGGTCAGCGGCGGGGCGAACTCGGGCTTGAGCACGCCCTCCTCGTTCAGCAGCCAGGCGTCCATGACCTGCTTGGCCACCGGCGCGGCGACGCCCGAACCGGATTCGCCGTTCTCGACCATCACCGCCACGGCGATCTGCGGATCATGCACCGGGGCGAAGGCGACGAACAGCGCATGGTCCCGATGGCGTTCGGCCAGCTTGGCACTGTCATATTTCTCGCCCTGGCGGATCGCGACCACCTGGGCGGTACCGCTCTTGCCGGCAATACGATACGCCGCGCTGTCACCGACCTTCCTTGCCGTACCCCGCGCGCCATGCAGAACCTGCTCCATACCGTGGGTCGCGTAGTCCCAGTAGCGCGGATCGCGAAGCTGGATGTCCGGAACCGGATCATGGTCCACCGGCGCTTCACTACCGACGCTGCGCGCCAGATGCGGCCGAATCCACTTGCCGCGGGTCGCCACTAGCGCCGTGGCCTGGGCCAGCTGCAGCGGCGTGGCCTGCATGTAACCCTGGCCGATACCGAGAATCACTGTTTCACCGGGATACCAGGGCTGGCGATAGCGCGCCCGTTTCCAGTCGCGTGACGGCATCAGGCCCGCCGTCTCCTCGTGCATGTCCAGGGATACGCGCTGCCCCAGGCCGAAGCGGGTCATGTATTCGTGCATGCGATCGACGCCCAGCTTGTGGGCCATGTCGTAGAAGTAGGTGTCGTTGGAGCGGGCGATGGCCAGGTCGAGGTCCACCCAGCCGTCGCCGTTGCGGTTCCAGTTGCGGTACTTGTGCTTCACGTTCGGCAGTTGGAAAAAGCCCGGATCGAACACGCGACTGCTCGGCGTGATCACGCCGGCATCGAGGCCGGCAACGGCCATCATTGGCTTGATGGTCGAGCCGGGCGGGTAAAGGCCGCGCAGCACACGGTTGAACAACGGACGATCAATAGAGTCGCGCAGTTCACCGTAATCCTTAAAGCTGATGCCGGTGACGAAGAGGTTGGGGTTGAAGCTCGGCTGACTGACCATCGCCACCACCTCGCCGGTGCTCGGCAGCAGCGCGACGATTGCACCGCGACGACCACCGAGCGCCGCTTCTGCGGCCTCCTGCAGGTCGAGATCGAGCGACAGTGTGATGTCCTTGCCCGGTATCGGATCGGTACGCTTGAGCACGCGCAAGACCCTGCCGCGGGCATTGGTTTCGACCTCTTCGTAGCCGACCTGGCCGTGCAGCTCGTCCTCGTAGAATTTCTCGATACCGGTCTTGCCGACATGGTGCGTGCCGCTGTAATTGACCGGGTCGAGCTGCTTGAGCTCTTGCTCGTTGATTCGCCCGACATAGCCTACCGAGTGCGCGAAGTGCGGACCCTGCGGGTAATGCCGGACCAGCTGCGCCGCCACCTCGACCCCAGGCAGGCGGAACTGATTCACGGCAATGCGCGCAATCTGCTCCTCGGACAGCTCATACATGATCGGTACCGGCTCGAATGGCCGGCGCCCCTGCAACACGCGCTTCTCGAACAGCCCGCGCTCTTCCTCGCTGAGCTCCAGCACCTCGACCACGCCATCGAGCACAGTCTTCCAGTCGCCGGCGCGTTCGCGGGTGACGGTCAGGCTGAAACTGGGGCGGTTGTCGGCGATGACCCGGCCCTTGCGGTCGAAGATCAATCCGCGATTGGGCGGAATCGGCTGCACGTGGACGCGGTTGTTCTCCGACAGCGTCGAATGGTGCTCGAACTGCACCACCTGCAGGTAGTACATCCTCGACACCAGCACACCGATCAACAGCAACACGAACGCAAGGCCGACGATGACGCGCCGGCGCACCAGCACGGCGTCCTTCTCGTGATCCTTGAGTTGAATCGGTTGCGGCATCTTGAAGGGGTTCGCGGACTACTTATGATAGGGATGACCGGACAGCAGCGTCCAGGCGCGGTAGATCTGTTCGCCGATCAGGATTCGCACCAGCGGATGAGGCAGGGTCAGCGGCGACAGCGACCAGCGCTGCTCGCTGCGCGCACAAACCTCGGGTGCCAGCCCTTCCGGACCGCCGACCATGAGGTTGACGTTGCGTGCATCGAGCCGCCAGCGCTCGATTTCCGCCGCCAGCTGCTCGGTGCTCCACGGCTTGCCATGTACTTCGAGCGTGACAATGCGCTCGCCTGGCTGAACCTTGCCCAGCATGGCCTCGCCTTCCTGGCGAATCAACCGCGCCACGTCGGCGTTCTTGCCGCGGGTATTGAGCGCAATCTCATGCAGCTCCAGCGGTAGTTCGGACGGCAGGCGCTTGGCATATTCCTGCCAACCATCCTCGACCCAGCGTGGCATCTTCGAGCCGACCGCAATCAGCTTGATACGCACGGCTTATTCCGGGTCGTGAGCGTGCTGCGCGCGGCTCTGCTCGGCGCCCTGCCAGAGACGTTCCAGATCGTAGAACTGGCGGGTCGGCACCTGCATCACATGGACAACGACATCACCCAGGTCGAGCAACGCCCACTCACCGCCTTCGAGACCCTCGCTGCCAAGCGGTCGAACGCCCTGCTCCTTGACCTGCTCCAGCACGTTTTCGACGAGCGACTTGACGTGCCGGCTGGAACTGCCGCTGGCGATGATCATGTAATCGGTGACACTGGTCTTGCCGCGCACATCGATAGTGGTGATGTCCTGGCCTTTCAGATCTTCCAGGGCGGCAACCGCCAGCTGGACCAACTCTTCAGTTTGCATAACGTGAAAACAACCTCAGTTCGACGCCCGGTACAGTCCGTGCGCGTTGATATAAGCCAGTACCGCATCGGGAACCAGGAATCGGACCGACTTGCCGCTGGCCAGCAATTGGCGAATCTGTGTGGCAGACACTTCCAACGGTGTCTGCCAGACGAAGGCAATCTGCCCGCTGCCCCCGCAAAGCACCTGGGGATCGGGCACGCTGCGTGCGGCGAGCAGATCGCGCAGCACCTGCGGCGCCTCGCTGCCGGCATCCGGGCGTTGCAGGACGAGGACATGGCAATAGTCGAGCAGCTCTTCCCAGCGATGCCAGGTTGGCAGGCCGCAGAAGGCATCCCAGCCCACCACCAGCAACAACTGATCCTCCTCGCCCAGCTCGGCGCGCAGGGAAATCAGCGTGTCGATGGTGTAGGACGGCTTCTCCCGCTCCAGCTCACGAGCGTCCACACAAAGTGGCGGCAGGTCTTGCACCGCCAGGCGAACCATTGCCAGGCGATCCTGCGCCGAGCAATTGGGGGTGTCACGGTGCGGCGGACGCGCGTTGGGAATCAGCCGCAGCTCGTCGAGATCGAACATCTCGGCCACTTCCAGCGCCCCGCGCAAGTGACCGATGTGTACCGGATCGAAGGTGCCGCCGAGTATACCGATGCGCCGGGCGCCGCTGCCTTGGCTCATCAGGTACGGACGTGGCCGTCGCCAAACACCACGTACTTCTCGCTGGTCAGCCCTTCCAGACCGACCGGACCACGAGCATGAAGCTTGTCAGTGGAGATGCCGATCTCCGCGCCCAGGCCATACTCGAAGCCATCGGCGAAACGCGTCGAGGCGTTGACCATCACCGAAGCGGAGTCCACCTCGGTGAGGAAGCGCCGGGCATCGGTGAAATTCTCGGTGACGATCGCGTCGGTGTGTTGCGAGCCGTAGCGATTGATGTGCTCGATGGCGGCATCCAGCGAATCGACGATGCGGATCGACAAGATCGGTGCGTTGTATTCGGTGGACCAGTCTTCTTCGCTGGCCTCCAGCACATCGCCGCCAAGCAGCGCCTGGGTTCGCGCACAGCCACGCAACTCAACGCCCTTCTCGCGATAAATGGCCGCCAGTGGCGGCAGCACCCGATCGGCGATGCCCTGATGAACCAGCAGCGTCTCCATGGTGTTGCACGGCGCGAAGCGCTGGGTCTTGGCGTTGTCGGCGACGCGAACGGCCTTGTCCACGTCCGCCGCCACGTCGATGTAGACATGGCAGATGCCGTCCAGGTGCTTGATCACCGGTACCCGGGCGTCGCGACTGATGCGTTCGATCAGACCCTTGCCGCCGCGCGGCACGATCACATCGACGTATTCCGGCATGCTGATCAGCGCGCCGACCGCAGCCCGGTCAGTGGTCTCCACGACCTGCACCGCCGCTGCCGGCAGCCCGGCTTCGGCCAGGCCAAGCTGGATGCAGCGGGCAATGGCCTGATTGGAATGGATCGCCTCGGAACCACCGCGCAGGATGGTCGCATTGCCCGACTTCAGGCACAGGCTGGCGGCGTCGATGGTCACGTTCGGCCGCGACTCGTAGATGATCCCGACCACGCCCAGCGGCACGCGCATCTTGCCGACCTGAATGCCCGAAGGCATGTAGCGCATGTCGCGGATCTCGCCGATTGGGTCCGGCAGCGCGGCGACCTGGCGCAGCCCTTCGATCATGCCGTCGATCACCTTGGGCGTCAGCGCAAGACGATCGAGCATCGCCGCGTCCAGACCGTTGGCGCGGCCACCGGCAAGGTCCCGCTCATTGGCACTGACCAACTCGTCGCGGGCTGCGTCGAGCGCGGCGGCGGCGGCCTGCAGGGCACGGTTCTTCTGCGCCGTGCTGGCGCGCGCAAGCACCCGCGAGGCCTCGCGCGCGGCGCGGCCCAGGCGGTTCATGTAATCGAGTACGGACTCGGTCATGGATCTAGCTGGCCTGACTGAAGGGAAAGCGGCTGATTATAGCCACCCCGACCGCCCGCGCACAGCGGCGCCGGGCGAAAGGCGCTCGAATGCATGCGCGGACAGCGCTACGAACCAGCCAGCACGGCGCAGTATCCTCGCGCCGAGGAAACCCACCACCCTTTCGTCAGGTCGAAAGGCGATCTCGATTCAAGGAAATCCGCATGGGCCAGTGGCTCGAAACCCTAACCCAATGGCTCGCCGGGCATCCGCAATGGCTGGGCCTGGCGCTGCTGATCGTCGCCTGCATGGAGTGTCTGGCCGTAGTCGGACTGATCATCCCGGGCACGGTGCTGGTATTCGCGATTGCTGTACTCGCTGGCAGCGGAGTGCTGAGCCTGGGGGAAACCCTTTTGCTGGGCTTTATCGGCGGACTGATCGGCGACCTGCTTTCCTATGCCCTCGGTCGACGCTATCACCAGGGCATTCGCAGCTTGCGAGGCCTGCGCGACCATCCCGAGTGGCTGGTGCAGGCCGAGCACTACTTTCAGCGCTACGGCGTAGCCAGCCTGCTGGTAGGCCGCTTCATCGGCCCGCTGCGTCCCATGCTGCCGATGACCGCCGGTATGCTCGACATGCCGTTCGGACGCTTCCTGCTGGTCAGCCTGTGTGCTGCCGCCGGCTGGTCGATGGCTTATCTGCTGCCCGGCTGGAGCGCCGGAGCGGCCATCCGCCTGCCACTGGAGGACGGTTTCTGGAGCGAAGCCGGGATAGTGGTCGGCGCGCTGCTGACGCTGATCGCGGCAACTGCATTCGGCAGCCTGCGCGGCTTGCGTTGGGTCAGCGCACTGTCGGCCGGCCTCGGCGTTGCCATCCTGCTCGGTTTGTTTTTCGGCTGGCCGCACCTGAAGGAACTCGACGAAGGCCTGCTGGCAGTGATCCAGGGCGCACGCAGCACCACCTTCGACCGCATCATGGTGATCGTCACCCGCGCCGGCGACTTTCACACCCAACTGTGGGCCGCGGTATTGCTATGCCTGCTGCTTCTGGTCGCACGCCAATGGCGCGCCGCCCTGTTCGCCATTCTTACGCTGCTGGGCACGGCCCTGGCCAACGGCGCCCTGAAGGCCACCTTTGCCCGCGTTCGCCCGGAAGTACTGATGGAGCCGCTGAGCAGCTACAGTTTTCCCAGCGGGCACAGCTCAGCGGCGTTCGCCTTCTTCCTCACCCTCGGCGTGCTCGCCGGTCGCGGCCAGCCACCGCGCCTGCGCCTTGCCTGGCTGGTCCTCGCCAGCTTACCGGCGACGGCAATCGCACTCTCGCGGGTCTATCTCGGTGTGCACTGGACCACCGACGTGACGGCTGGCGCCCTGTTGGCCGCAAGCATCTGCGCCGCCAGCCTGACCCTGGTGCAATGGCGCAGCCCGCTGCACGCAATGGCACCGAGAGTCTGGTGGCTGATCCTGTCGGCATGTATGGGCCTGCTCGGCGCATTCAGCGTCTGGGCCCTGCCGACAGCGATGCAGATGTATCGGTATCAGTGATTGCTCCCTCAAGCGTGTGATCCGAAATTTTTTCTGGTGCAAAACAGGAATGTGCGAGGCGTCGTTGCGTATGTCGCGCCACCAGCGGAAAGTCCGCACCTTGGCAGAGCAGCCTTCTGCCGTTGAGTTTCGGATAACTCAATAACTGTCCAGGGACCAGGATATTTCGATGCGCGAGTCACGCCTTCTAACTTTCAGCACCCACGATGCCTTAGAGCTTTCCTACCGCCATTGGCCCGCACTTTCGTCCACAGAGCCTACAAGGCGGGCCGTCGTCATGTTCCATCGCGGACATGAGCATTCCGGCCGGCTGTCCCACCTCGTTGATGAGCTCGACCTTCCTGACTGCGATTTCTTTGCCTGGGATGCGCGCGGGCACGGTCTATCGCCTGGCACCCGTGGAGACAGCCCGAGCTTCGCGACGAGCGTTCGAGACGTGCAGACGCTCATTGATCACATCGGCTCTATGCACTGCATCAAAGAGGAAGACCTGGCAATTGTTGCGCAAAGTGTAGGGGCGGTAGTTATTGCGACATGGGCCCACGACTATGCGCCCAAAGTTCGGGCGCTGGTGCTGGCGTCACCGGCGTTCAAGGTAAAGCTGTATATACCATTCGCACGGACAGGCCTAAGGCTAATACGAGCGTTTCGCGGCAACTTCTTCGTCGACAGCTACGTCAAGGCCCGCTTCCTGACGCACGATCCCGCGCGGATTCAGAGCTATCAGCAGGATCCGCTCATCACCAAGGCCATTTCCGTCAATATGCTCCTTGGGCTGCATGAAGCGGCGCGGCGCGTGGTTGCAGATGCGCAGGCGATCCAGATCCCAACTCAGCTCTTTATCTCAGGCGCAGACTTCGTCGTAGAACACAAACCACAAGTAACTTTTTTCGAAAGACTTGGCAGCTTACGAAAAGAAAAACACGTTCTGCCGGGTTTCTTTCACGACACGCTCGGCGAGCGAGATCGTAATCGGGCAGTAAGCCAGGCCCGCCGCTTTATTCGTCATAATTTCGATATGCCAATGGCGCCCCCGTCGCTCCTCGATTCGGACCGAATAGGCCCGATGTGTGCGGAAGCAGAAGCACTGACTGCCCCTGTAGCTCCGAACTCCATGGAAGGATGTTATTGGCGCGCCATGCGTGCGGGAATGCGCCTTGGCGCCCGGCTTTCTCATGGGCTGAAGCTCGGTTTCGATGCGGGTTTCGATTCCGGCAGCACGCTCGATTATGTCTACAGAAACGAACCAGCAGGGCTGACTGTGCTGGGGCGCAAGATTGACCAGCTTTATTTGAACTCCATAGGCTGGCGTGCAATACGCCCGAGAAAAAGGCATGTAGAAGAGCTGTTACGTGGGGCGATGAGCCGCCTGCGAAGCGCAGATCAGCCAGTACATATCGTGGACATCGCCGCCGGCCATGGCCGCTACATTCTCGAGGCAATACAGGACCTCGAAGAACGCCCTGCCTCGATTCTCCTGCGCGATTACAGCGATATCAATGTACGCGACGGCAGTGGCCTGATCCGGGCAAAGGGTTTCGAAGAGGTCGCTCGATTCATCAAGGCAGACGCATTCGATCAGGCGGATCTGGCCGCGCTCTCGCCGCGCCCCACGCTTGTAGTGGTATCGGGTCTCTACGAGTTGTTCGGCGACAACCAGATGATCGGCCGCTCTCTTGCCGGCGTCGCCGAAGCGCTGCAACCGGGCGGCCACATCGTATACACCGGACAACCCTGGCACCCACAGCTGAAGCTCATAGCCCGAGCGCTGACCAGTCACCGAGATGGGCAGGCATGGGTGATGCGGCGGCGTACCCAAGCGGAGATTGACCAACTGGTAGCAGCGGCAGGTTTGGTAAAAATCACGCAGCGTATCGACGACTGGGGGATCTTTACGGTGTCGTTGGCACAAAAACCCTACTGACGACCTTCTCTAGCGACACCAAGGTTGGCCGGTGCGGCGCCAGGTCACGCTGGCGAACACACAGGGGCGACACGCCTTACGCCCCGTCCTGCAATTGCTCGAGCAGGCTTTGAATCTGCTCGAGCTGCGACGCTGGCTCGTCCAGCCCCAGCAATGCGATCTTCTGCTCCGCATCGAATGGCAACAGATAGGCCAGCTGACTGGCCAGAGCTGCCTGATCGCTCACCGCGCCGCCCAGGCCCAGGGTTTTCACCATCGGATGCTGACCCAGCGCGGCGAGCAGTACGACGAGGTCGGCGTGCTGCTCGGCCAATGGCTGGCTGTCGGCTTCGCTGCGCCAGGCGACCTGGGCGACGGCCAACTGGTCACGCAGTACTTCGAACGATTGCACATCGAAGCGCCGCCCGCCTTCGACCCGGATACCCAACAGCCCGTTGGGCAGCTGTTGCCAGTCGCGAATCAGCGCTTCGCAACCGATATGAGAGAACGCCGCCGGTGCTGCGCCAACCTCCCTGCCATCCAGGATATGCACCACGCCAAAGCCATGCCCGGCCTTGAGGCACTGGCTGACCATGTCGAGATAGCGTGCCTCGAATATCTGCAGGTCGAGAAAACAACCGGGGAACAGCACGGTATCCAGCGGGAACAACGGCAATCTCATGGCGACTCCATCACAGCAGCAAGGCAACCACCAGCGGCAACAGCACCGCAGTCATTACCCCCATCAGGCTCATGGCCAGGGCCGCGAACGCACCGCATTCGTCGCTTTCCTGCAGCGCCTGCGCGGTGCCCACGGCGTGGGCGGTCAGCCCGAGCGCAATGCCGCGGGCCGCAGGATGCTGAACGCCAAACCGGCGCAACAGTTCCGGACCGAAAATCGCGCCGAGCACGCCGGTGATCATCACGAACACCGCCGCCAGCGCCACCACACCGCCGATCTGCTCGGCCACCAGCATGGCGATCGGCGAAGTGACCGACTTCGGCGCCAGGGTCATCAGGATCATGTCATCCGCGCCGAAAGCCCAGGCCAGGGCCATGCCCAGCGCCGTGGCAAACACACCGGCGACCAGCAAAGTGATCACGATCGGGCCGAACAACTCGCGAATCCGCCGCAGGTTCAGGTACAGCGGCACGGCCAACGCAACGGTAGCCGGCCCCAGCAGCAGCGTCAGCCACTGCGCACTGATGCGGTATTCGTCATAGTCGATACCACATAGCAGGAGGATGCCGACGATCAGCGTCATCGACACCAGAACCGGCTGCAGGAATACCCAGCGGGTCTTCTCATACGCCGCATACGCCAGCTGGAAGACAGCCAGGGTAATAGCCACACCGAACAGCGGATGATGGATCAGCGCCTCCCAGGCGGCCTGCCAGTGCAGTTCGATCATGCGCCCTCCTGCTGACGCTGCTTGCGCCGGATCAGCGTCTGCATCAGCCAGCCGGTGAAGACCAGCGAGACCAGCAGCGAAATTACCAGCACGCCAACGATGGCCCAGAAGTCATCAAGGATCGCCTCCGTATAGGCCATCACCCCAACCGCCGGCGGTACCAGCAGCAGCGGCAGGTAGCGCAACAGGCTGCTCGCCGCCAGCTGCAGCGATTCGCTGGCCCGGCCGCGCGCCAGCAGGCCGGCGAACAGCAGCACCATGCCGATGATGGGGCCCGGCAGCATGGGCAGGAACAGCACATTGAGGACGGTGCCGAGCAACTGGAATGCGACCAGCCAGGTCAGGCCTCTGAGCAGCATGGGAGCCTCCCGCAAAATTGCGACAGTATAAAGGGCAACGCCGGCAGGCGCCCGCGCTGCGCTATGACGGGCCATTCGCGGTGCCGATGCTGGTTTGCCGCGACGCCTGCCCGTGCTGATCTAGAGCAGTAAATGACGCAGAGCCAGTCGGCCGCTTCGGGCCCGGCACTGCCCCTCTCTAGTCAGACTGCACATCGCTGCAGCCATACAAGAACAATCAGGAGGACACATGCCACAGGTACCCGTAGCACAGCTCAAGGATTACATCGGCAAGGAACTGGGCCACTCCGAGTGGCTGACCGTCGATCAGCAGCGCGTCAATCAGTTCGCCGACTGCACCGGCGATCACCAGTTCATCCACATCAATGCCGAAAAAGCCGCGCAAACACCGTTCGGTGGCACCATCGCCCATGGTTTCCTGTCGCTGTCGTTGCTGCCGATGTTGTCTGGGGACCTTATGGTCGTGCCGGAAGGCACGCGGATGGGCGTCAACTATGGGCTGGACAGCCTGCGCTTCATCCAGCCGGTGAGGGTCGGCTCGCGGGTGCGTCTGGGACTGACGCTGATCGATGCCTACGAGAAGAATCCCGGGCAATGGCTGCTCAAGGCGCGCGCGGTGATGGAGATCGAAGGCTCGGAAAAACCGGCCTATATCGCCGAAACCCTGGCGCTGTGCGTCCTCTGAGCGGCAACCCTGCGCGATTGTCGCAGCCCGCTCGGTTTGCGGCATACTGCGGACGTCCTGCCTGAGCGGATGTCCGCATGCTGCGTCTTCTTCCCGTCCTGTTACTTGGTCTGCTCACCGCCTGCGGCGAGGGCGAGCCTCTCACCCCTGCCGATGGAGTGCTGCCGGACGGCGGCCGCTATCGCGGCGAAATCGTCGACGGCTTGCTGCAGAGCAGCGGTCGTATCGACTACCCGAACGGCAGCTACTACCTCGGCCAATTCAAGGACGGCCAGTGGCATGGCCTGGGCACCTGGCAAAGCGCTACAGGCGATCGCTACGAGGGGGAGTTCAGGCACGGCTTGTTCGACGGCCTGGGCCGTTTCAGCTATGTCGAGGGTGGCGTCTACGAGGGCGAATTCCAGGCCGGACGCATGCATGGCCACGGGCGCTTCAGCCAGGACGGCACGGTCTACGAAGGCGTGTTTCGCAACAACCTCTACCACGGCCAGGGCAGCCTGGAATATGCCGACGGCTTCAGTCATCAAGGGCAGTTCAGCAAAGGCCAGCCGGATGGACCGGGCACCCGCAGCGACGCCAATGGTCAACTCAGCGGGCATTTCAACGCGGGCAACCTGAACGGCGAAGGCAGCTTTTCGACCGAACATGGCGAGCGCTACAGCGGCCACTTCGAGAACGATCAGTTTCATGGCCAGGGACGCTACGAGGACAGCGAGGGCAACGCCTGGAACGGCACCTTCGTCCACGGCGAACTTAGCGGCACCGGCACTTATGTCGCCAGCGATGGCAGCCGCTACAGCGGGCAGTTTCGCAACTGGCGCTACCACGGCCAGGGCCGTCTCGATCGCGCAGACGGCAGCTTCTATACCGGCGGTTTCCGCCACGGACACTTCGACGGCGAGGGCGTACTGACCCAGGCCGACGGCGCCGAACTGCGCGGCAGCTGGCGTAATGACCGACGCGTCCGCGACGAGCAGGCACACGCGCTATCGGACCCGCTCGAGCTCGCCCTGCTGGAACAAGGCTCACTGCTCGAGCGTGCGATCAGTGCGCTACCGCCTTCCAGCCCTGCCCAGGACCTCTATACGCTGACCGTGGCCGGCGATGGCCGGCAGAGCGTGTTCATGCGCGAAACCGATTACGTACAGAAGCTGCTCGCCGAGCGTTTCGCTGCCCATGGCCAACTCAGCCTGGTCAACCACCGCGACCATCTCGTCGACCGGCCGCTGGCGACCCGGGAGAACCTGACCCGAGCGATTCGCGCGCTGGCCGAACGCAGTGGCGAGGAAGACCTGATCTTTCTCTATTTCACCAGCCACGGTTCGGCGGACCACGAACTGGTGCTGAACCAGCCGCGTCTTTCGCTGGACGACCTGCCGGCAGCGGATCTGGCGCAACTGCTCGCGCCGCTCGCCAAGCGCAAGGTCATCCTGGTGATCTCGGCCTGCTATTCCGGCGGTTTCATCGAGCCACTGAAGAGCGAGCAGACGCTGATCATGACCGCCGCCCGCGCCGACCGGGTGTCCTTCGGCTGCTCCGAGCAGAGCGACTTCACCTACTTCGGCCGCGCGCTGTTCGCCGAAGCGCTGCAGGAAACCGACGATATCGTGCAGGCCTTCACGCTGGCCGCAGCAAAAGTTGCCGAACGCGAGCAGGCCGACGACTATCAGGCATCGGAACCGCAAATTTGGGCGCCGGAAGCGGTCGTCCAACGCTGGCAGGAGCTGCGGCAGCGGCGTGCCACCCAATGATCGCCACAGGAGCAAGACCATGTATTTGACGCCACAGCGCATTCTGCTTGCCGGCGCCACCGGACTCACTGGCGAGCACCTGCTCGATCGCCTGCTCAACGAACCCACCGTCGAACGCGTGCTGGCGCCCACACGCAGGCCATTGGCGGCCCATCAGCGCCTGGAAAACCCGGTCGGAGAGCTGCTGGCGTTGCTGCCAACGCTGGGCGGCGAGATCGACACGGCCTTCTGCTGCCTGGGCAGCACGCTAAAGCAGGCCGGTGGCCAGGAGGCGTTCCGCGCCATCGATCATGATCTGGTGCTGGCGTTTGCCCGCCGGACTAAGGAGATGGGCGCGCGTCACCTGCTGGTGATCAGCTCGCTGGGGGCCAACCCGGACAGTTCGATCTTCTACCTCAAGGTCAAAGGCGAAATGGAGGCGGCATTGCAGCAGCAGGACTGGCCACAGCTGACCATCGCCCGCCCCTCTCAACTGATCGGCCCACGCTTGGAGCCGCGGTTGAGCGAACGCATCGCGGCGCCCCTGTCGCAGCTGCTGCCGGGCAAGTACCACGGCATCGAGACCTGCACCCTCGCCCGCGCGCTGTGGCGACTGGCGCTGGAAGAAGGCGACGGCGTGCGCATCGTCGAATCGGACGAGCTGCGCAAATTGGGGAAATGACTGTCGGCGCCTTGCCAAAAGGCGGCGATTGACCACTGGATGGACGACGCTGTGGCATCGCTCTCACGATCATCATCAGTGACGCAGGGTGGATGTCGCTTTTAACATCCACCTGGCCTCGTCGGTGGATCGGTGAAGCGTGACCCACCCTACGATCCCCAAACGCGTCAGGCGTTAACGCCCCTTTCAGACCTTGATGAAATGCTCGCGGTAATGCCGCAGCTCGGCGATGGAGTCACGGATGTCGTCAAGCGCCAGGTGCGTGCCGCTCTTCTTGAAACCTTCCATGATCTGCGGCGCCCAACGTGCCGCCAACTCCTTGAGCGTCGATACGTCCAGATTGCGGTAGTGGAAGTAGGCCTCGAGCGTCGGCATCTGCCGGTAGAGGAAGCGTCGGTCCTGGCAGATGCTGTTGCCGCAGATCGGCGACTTGCCTTTGGGCACCCACTGCTCGAGGAAGGCCAGCGTCGCCTGCTCGGCCTCGGCGGTGGAAATCCTGCTCTCACGCACGCGCTGGGTCAGGCCCGAGCCGCCGTGCTGACGGGTGTTCCACTCATCCATGCGCGCCAGTGTTTCATCGCTCTGGTGTACCGCGATCACCGGCCCCTCGGCCAGCACGTTGAGCTGACTGTCGGTGACGATGGTCGCCATCTCGATGATGACGTCGTTGTCCGGATCCAGACCGGTCATTTCCAGGTCGATCCAGATCAGGTTCTGCGGGTTCTGCATGGCGGGCTCCTTGGCTGTGCGGCGCAGTTTAGCCGCTCGTATCGACGCCGTCAGGTGTCGCGCCACCGGGGTACCAGATAAGCAGCCGCGAGCGGCGCCAGTCATTCAATTGCTGCACTTCAACCGGCTCGACCCCTGGCACCGCGAAGCTGTTGCTGATCAACAGCGCGCCGGGACGCATCTCGGCGTGCGCCTTGTTCCACAGGGCGGCCATGGGTGCCGGTGAGAGGAAGCAATAGACCACGTCGTACTCGGCGAGATCGACCCGCCACAGACTGAGCAGGCGAATATGGCAGTTGCGCCGCGGCAGGCAGCGCAGCCAGGACAGTGCGAAGGTCAGCGGCGCGGTTTCCACGCCAATGAACTGCGCCGCCGGAAAGTCCCGTGCCAGGCGCGACAACGTGCCGGCCAGGCCGCTGCCCAAGTCGATATAGCGGAAACCCGCCGGCAGCTCGCTCAGCCGGTTGCGCAACTGGCGCTCGGCTTCACGACCGGTCAGGTAGAGCGGCACGCGCTCGGTGAAGGCATTCCAGTTCAACAGCAACAACAACGTGAACGCGCCCAGCGGCAACCAGCCCGGCACGTCGAAATCACGCAGTAACGCCAGGCCAGGAACGAACATCAGGTTGATCGCCAGCCACCAGGCCGACAGCCCGAGCCGGGCCCCGATCAGCGCCGCCAGACAGCCCTGCGCGACTGCCACAAGGATGAGACCGGGACGCACACCCAGCACGCCGACCAGTCCGAGCAATAGCAGCCAGACCACCAGCAGCGCCACCAGCTGGGCCAGCAGCGCACGCAGGATGGGCAGGCGAGTAACGACAGTAGCAGGCATGACCGACAATCGAACGGGTGAAGGAGCGCCAGTCTAACCCTCCGGCTTCAGCGCGATACAGGCCGAAGTGGGCGGGTTGCAGCATGCTAGACTCGCTCACCAACCTCAGAGACGCCCGAATTCATGGCCAAACGCCAACTCAACCGCCGGCAGAACTGGCGTATCGAGAAAATCCAGGAAGAGCGCGCCGCCCGCGCCGCGCGTCGCGAAAGTCGTGCACTCGAAGAGCTCGAAGGCGGCGATCTTGGCCCGGAGCAGACCGGACTGGTCATCGCGCATTTCGGCGTGCAGGTCGAGGTGGAAGCGCTGGAAGGCGAACACAGCGGGCAGGTCTTTCGCTGCCACCTGCGCGCCAACCTGCCGGCACTGGTCACCGGCGATCGTGTGGTCTGGCGCCCGGGCAATCAGGGCATCGGTGTCATCGTTGCGCAGCTGCCGCGACATTCGGAACTCTGCCGCCCGGATACCCGTGGCCAGCTCAAGCCGGTGGCGGCGAACGTCGACCTGATCGTCATCGTCTTCGCGCCGCTACCGGAGCCCCACGCCAACCTGATCGACCGCTATCTGGTCGCCGCGGAGCACGCCGGCATCACGCCATTGCTGCTGTTGAACAAGGTCGACTTGATCGACGAGCAGAACGAAGCCGCGCTGAATCGCCTGCTGGAAGTCTATCGGCAGCTGAACTATCCGCTGCTGGAAGTCTCGGCCCACGGTGGTGGCGGCATGGAAGCGCTCAAGGCGCGGCTCGACGGCCACGTCAGCGTCTTCGTCGGGCAATCCGGGGTGGGCAAGTCTTCGCTGGTGAACAGCCTGTTGCCGGGCGTCGACACCCGCGTCGGGGCGCTGTCGGAAATGACCGGCAAGGGTACCCACACCACCACCACGGCACGTCTGTTCCACTTTCCCGGTGGCGGCGAGCTGATCGACTCCCCCGGCATCCGCGAATTCGGCTTAGGCCACGTCAGTCGCGCAGACGTCGAAGCGGGCTTCATCGAATTCCAGGATCTGCTCGGGCACTGCCGCTTCCGCGACTGCAAGCATGATCGCGAGCCCGGCTGCGCCCTGCTCCAGGCGCTGGAGGACGGGCGCATCCAGCCGCAGCGCATGAGCAGTTACCGACACATTCTCAGCAGCCTGCCAGAACCGGATTACTGATCTGGCGCTCAGCCCTCGCCGGGCTGACTGAACTGCAGCACGCCATCTTCGAAGATGTTCAACCTCTCCCGCAGTTGCTCCGGCTGTAACGGCTCCTCCCCAGCCGGCGCCGCGCCGCCAGATGGCGCAACTTCGCCTTCGGCAGCACCGGTCGAATCCGTGGCAGCGGGCTGCTCATCCTCGATCGAACGCTGCGCCTTCTTGGTCAGCACCAGAATATCGATGCGTCGGTTGACCGGATTGAGCGGGTCCTTGCGATCGAACAGCGCGGACGAGGCGTAGCCCACTACCCGCGCGATCTGATCTTCCGGGTAACCACCGATCACCAGCGTGCGGCGTGCAGCGTTGGCACGCCCGGCAGAAAGCTCCCAGTTGCCGAAGTCGCTGCGCCCCGAGAAAGGCTTCGCATCGGTGTGGCCGCTAACGCTGATTTTGTTCGGCACCGCGGCGATGGTGTCGACCAGCGCCAGCAGGATGTCTTCGAAGTAGGGCTGCAACTGGGCGCTACCGAGGGCGAACATGGGCCGGTTCTCGGCATCCATGATCTGGATGCGCAGGCCGTCCTGGGTGATTTCGAAAAGGATCTGGTCCTTGAACTTCTGCAGTTCGGGGTTCTCATCAACCTTGTTCTGCAGCTCCTGGAGCAGCAGCTCGAGGCGTTCGCGCTCGATCTGCTCAGCGAAGGTCTCGGCCTGCTGGGCGTCGATCTGCGCCTCGCTCTGGGCTGGTTCCAGCTCCGGGTTGAGGGTGCGATCCGGCGATGGCGTCGGCGTGCCGCCCAGATCGATCACATGCGGGCTGGCGCTCTCGGTGAAGCCGATCGGGTCCTGAAAGTAGCCTGAGATAAGCTTCTTCTGCTCCGGCGTGGCCGAGCTCATCAGCCACATCACCAGAAAGAACGCCATCATCGCCGTTGCGAAGTCGGCAAACGCGATCTTCCAGGCGCCGCCGTGATGACCGCCAGCGACCTTCTTGACCCGCTTGACGATGATCGGTTGGGTGTTGTCCATGGTGAACCTTTAGGCGCCACGCATGGCTTGTTCGAGCTCGGCGAAGCTCGGGCGGTGGGCGGGATAAAGAACCTTGCGCCCGAACTCGACGGCCAGCGTCGGCGGCATGCCGGAGGCCGAGGCAACCAGCGTCGCCTTGATCGCCTCGTAAACGTTCAGCTCTTCCTTGGCATCGTGCTCCAACGCCGCGGCCAGCGGGCCGAAGAAGCCGTAGGAAGCGAGGATTCCGAGGAAAGTCCCTACCAGCGCCGAGCCGACCTTGTAACCGATCATCGCGTTATCGGCTTCGGCCAGGATGGACATGGTGATCACGATACCCAGCACCGCCGCAACGATACCCATTGCTGGCAAACCGTCGGCGATTTTGCTGACTGCGTGGGAGGGATGCTCGAGCTCTTCCTTCAGGCTGTTCAGCTCCATGTCGAACAGGCCTTCGAGCTCATGGGGCGCCATGTTGCCCGACGACATGATGCGCAGGTAATCGCAGGTGAACGCGGTCATACGCTCGTCCTGCAGGAAGCCCGGGTACTTGCTGAACAGCGGACTGGCGGCGGGATCTTCCAGGTCAGCTTCAATGGCCATCATCCCTTCACGACGACTCTTGTTGAGGATCGAGTAGAGCAGGCTGAGCACTTCCAGATAATAGGTATGGGTAAAACGGGTGCTGAACATCTTCAGCGATTTTTTGAACACCAGCATGGTGGTGCTGGCGGGGTTGGCCTGCAGAAAACCGCCCAGCGCCGCACCACCGATGATCATCACCTCGAACGGATGGATGAGCGCGCCGATCTTGCCGCCAGAGAGCACGAACCCGCCCAGCACGCTGGCGAACACGACGATAATCCCGATTATTTTGACCATAAGGAGGTACGTCTAAAACCTGGTTACGAGCCGTCCGGATCAAGGGCAAATAAACGCCCAGAATCGCCACCAGACGACCTTGCGAAAGGAATGTTGGAAGAATTGTTCTGGTTATCGGAACTTTTGCGCCAGACTAAAGGCCATCCCGATGAAAAGCTAGTTCGGCCATGACCACCACACCTCCGCTGCCACGCACGATACCTGCCTGGATCAAAGCCCTCGACGATGCCCCACTGCCCGCGTTTGCCTCGGTTCACGGCAAGGTGCGACTGGCGCTGCGCGACAGCAGCAAGTCGATGCGGCAGATCGCCGAACTTATTCAGGACAGCCCCGTGCTGGCGCTGCGTTTCATCCAGGAGGCCAATCGAGGCATCGGCGACAGCCAGCCGGCCGAGAGCCTGGAGGTCGCGCTCAGCCGCATCGGCCTGCAGCGCGCCGAAGCGCTGCTGGCGCGCATTCCGGCCATGGAGGCCGCCGACATGCCGCAGCCGCTGCGGCAACTGGTATTAATCAGCCGCCACGCCAGCCAGCAGGCCAACGGACTGTTCGCCGCCCGCCTCGCACGACTGTGGCAGGACATCCACTGGGGCAGCCTGCTGTTCCTGTCTCCCGCCTGGGCGCTGATAGGCGCCTATCCGCATCTGCTCGACAGTTGGGAGCAGCGGGTACTGGTCAAGGGCGAGCCGGCCAGCAGGGTCGAGCGCGAGCTGCTCGGCGTATCCCTGCTGGAGCTGTGCCTAAGGCTTGCTGAGCATTGGCGGCTGCCGGACTGGATCATTCAGGGTTATCGCCTGCTGGGCACCGATCGGCGGCGCCTGATCAAGGCCCTGCATATTGCCCACGACAACGAGCACCCGCTGCATCAGCAGCAGATGCTCGACGCCGACCCCGACCTGCGCCGCTGGCTGACGCTGCCGAGCAACACCATCGTGCTGGCCAACGGCCTGGCACTGTCCTCGCACCATAGCTGGAGCGGCGTACACAGCCTGCGCTGGCAGCGCCTGGCCGGTTTGTATCTGCAGGTGTCGCTCGCCGATCTGGAGCAGATGGTGCACCAGCAGGCGGCGACCAGCGCCCGGGAGATCGGCCGGACCGATCTCTGGCATCCGGCTCAAGGCCTGCTGTGGCCTACCGGTACCCGCTTTCAGGTGTTGCGTGCTGCGCCAGTAGCAAGCGACGCCGATCTGGCCGAATGGCGCGAGCACTGTCGCCGCCTGCTCAGCGAGCCGACGCCGTTCAGCAACGTCTTGCAGCTGACCGCTACCGCCAGCCAAGCCCTTGCCTGCGCAGGCATGCAGCGCGCACTGGTGTTGCTGTTCGACCGAAAGCAGAACCGCCTGGTCGCCCAGCAATCGGCCGGCCTGCCAAGCGATGCTGCGCGACTTACCCTCACCCCCGAGCAGAGCCAGATCGTGCGCCGCCTGCTGGAAAAACCGGCACAGCTGCGCCTGCAGCCGGCCAACATGGCACAGTTCTCGGCCTTGCTGCCCGGCAGCCTGAAAGCGCTTTTCAGCGGCGAACATCTGCTGTTGCGCTCGCTGGGCATCGACGGGCGCGTGCTGATGCTGGTGGTTTCCGACCAGAACGGCGCGCCCTTCTCCGACACTACCCTGCAAACATTCGCTAAAACAACGCAGTGCATCGAGCGCGCATTGGCTACCTTCAGCAGGCGCGGGGTCTGAGCTTTTTCGCTAGACTTCGCCCCTTCTACGACTAGATGAGGGCTGCCGTGTCTGCCTTTTCCAACCTGCCGCTGGTGATCGAGCCAGCCGACCTGGCCGCACGCCTGGACGCGCCGGAGCTGATTCTGGTCGACCTGACCAGCGCCGCCCGTTATGCCGAAGGCCACCTGCCGGGCGCTCGCTTCGTCGATCCCAAACAGACCCAGCTCGGCCAGCCGCCAGCACCGGGATTGCTTCCGGATATTGCGCAACTGCAGCGATTGTTCGGCGCACTGGGTCATCGGCACGACGCGGTGTACGTGGTGTATGACGACGAAGGCGGCGGCTGGGCCGGTCGTTTCATCTGGCTGCTCGACGTGATCGGCCATCACCACTACCACTACCTCAACGGCGGGCTGCACGCCTGGCTCGGCGAGGCGCGACCGCTGACCCAGCAGGTACCCGAGGCGGCGCCCGGCCTGCCGAACCTGACGCTGGACCCCGCCCCAATCGCGACCCGCAGCTACATCGAAAGCCGCCTCGGCGCAGACGATCTGGTGATCTGGGACGCGCGCTCGCCGGCCGAATTCCGTGGCGAAAAACTCTTTGCCGCGCGGGGCGGCCACATACCCGGGGCAATCAACTTCGAGTGGACCGCCGCCATGGACCGTGCTCGCGACCTCCGAATCCGCGAGGACATCGCCGAGCAATTGGAGGCACTGGGCATCGTCCCGGAAAAGGAAGTCGTAACCCACTGCCACACCCATCATCGCTCCGGCCTCACCTACCTCCTGGCCAAGGCACTCGGCTACCCACGCGTCAAGGGCTATGCCGGCTCCTGGTCCGAATGGGGCAACCTGCCTGATACACCGGTGCAGCAATGAAAAGGACCCACATGAAAGATCGCCTGTTCGTCATCAGCCAGTACGTGCTGCCCCATCACCTCATCTCCCGCCTGGCTGGCTGCCTGGCCGAGTGCCGGCTGCCGTGGGTGAAGAACACCTTCATCAAGTGGTTCGTTCGGCATTTTCAGGTCGACATGCGCGAGGCCCAGGTCGAGGAGCCCACGGACTACGAGCACTTCAATGCCTTCTTCACCCGCGCATTGAGAGACGGTGCCCGCCCGCTGGATCAGACTCCGGGCGCCATCCTCAACCCCTGCGACGGCGCCATCAGCCAGCTGGGCCGGATAGAACAAGGCCGTATCTTCCAGGCCAAGGGCCACAGTTACAGCGCCATGGAGCTGCTTGGCGGCGATCACGAACGCGCTGCTCCGTTCATGGGCGGCGCGTTCGCCACGGTCTACCTCTCGCCCAAGGATTATCACCGCGTGCATATGCCGGTCAGCGGCACGCTGCGGGAAATGGTCTACGTGCCGGGGCGCATCTTCTCGGTCAACACGGTCACGGCGCAGGGCGTGCCGGAGCTGTTCGCGCGCAACGAGCGGGTGGTCTGCCTGTTCGATACCGAGCACGGGCCGATGGCCATGGTGCTGGTCGGCGCGATGATCGTCGCCAGCATCGAGACCGTCTGGGCCGGTCTGGTCACACCACCCAAGCGTACCTTGAAGACCTTCCGTTACGACGAAGCGGCGCGTGCGCCCATCCACCTTGAGAAAGGCGCCGAGATGGGCCGTTTCAAGCTGGGTTCGACGGTGATTCTGCTGTTCGGGCCGGAACAGGTGCGCTGGGCTGAACAACTGGGGCCGCTGAGCCCCGTGTGGATGGGCGAAGCGCTGGGCCAGGCGACGCTCAGCCCAACCGTCGCCGACCCGCTCGAAACCCTCTGATTCCCGCCCCCGCGACGTTCGGCAGCCCATAACTGCCGAACGTCGGCTAATATCATGAAGCCATCATTCAGTCCTGCCCGCTGCGGCAGATATTGATAGAGTTCTCATTAATCATGCCCTGACCGCCGCGGAGCCAACCGTTTGGATAGACAGAGCCATCATCTGCTGTTGCGCGCACCAGCGCCCACCCGGCAGACCCTGTCCTTCTGCGACGCCAGCGTGCGCGGCGTAACCGGCTGGCTTGCCGGCTTGCCGAAAGCCAACATCGGCGAAACCGCTCGCCAGCTCTACCAGGCGCTGATCGAACTCAATCAACTGCGAATCGCCACGGAAACCCGCCTGCAGATGCTGGAACTGCTGCGGCCGGACGTGCAGTTCGTCTGCACCCAGCTGGAAAAGCACTTCGTCAACCAGCCCATCGTGCTCAGCGAGCGACCGCGCAAGGTCGCCGGTCTCTGTCAGGCGCTGCAGAATCACCTGGCGGTCGGCTACAAGTTGATCGTGGTGCGCGTGGTATCCCAGCCCGAGCGCGACCGACATCAGCTGCTATCGATCGCCCTGCAACGCGCCATTCACAGCCTCGGCGCCTTGCTGATCCGCTCCACCCAGCTCTACAGCCCGGCTGCTGCCGGGTTGTGGCTCGAGCTGCACCAGCTCTATCAGCTGGCAGTCGAGCATGGCACCGAGCGCCTGCTGCTGCGCGATCCGCTGGCGCGATACTCCAAGGATCTCACCGCTGAGCAGAGCTACCTCGCAGCGCTGCTGCTCGGTTGCGCGCGCTGCAATCAGTTGCGTCAGCAGAGCATCGTCAAGCTGGCCGCAGCACTGGAGGCCTGGGGCGCCATGGCGCAGATCCAGGCGGCCAGCGCCGCCAGCAGCCTTTTCCTCCTGTCTCCGCTGGTGGACGGGCCGCCGCGCTACCGTTCGCTGTTTCCCGACAGAAATCAGCAGAACCTGCTCGGCATTGATACCCGGATGCTGGTCGGCATGATCGATGAGCACCTGCGCCTGGCGCCCGACAACCGCCGGCTGAGCCGTCTGCCAGCCGCCGCAGGACTGGACGACGATCTGCTGCGCCACCTGAACTCGGCCTGGGGCGCCATCTCCGAACGAACCTTCCAGCGCACGCCGGCAAAGGGCACGCTGGCGCTGTGTATCGGCATGACCGCGCTGCACTATCAACTCGCCGGTCAGCGCGCCTTCAACGAAGTGCTCGAACTGCCCGGCACCTCGAATCGAGCCGTGTTCAAGCTGCACAACGGCGCCGCGGATGTCTGGGCCAACGCATTCGATGCACAGAGCAACAGCATCGAACGCCTGCCGGACAGCGACCATATCGAGTTCGTCAGACCCGATGTTTCACGCGCAACGCCGGCGACCAGAGCAGCCGCATCTGCATCGACGAAAGGTAAGTCCACCAGCAGCGAAGATCATCCGATCTATCAGGTCCAGCTGGTGGACCATAGCCCCGGCGGTTACTGCCTGGCCTGGGAAGGCGAGGTGCCCAGCCTGCTGCAGACCGGCGAGCTGTTGGGACTGCGCGAAGACACCGGGCAAACCTGGAGCGTCGCCGTGGTGCGCTGGATTCGCCAGGTACGCGGCGGCGGCACGCAGCTGGGCATCGAACTGATCGCACCGCAGGCCAAGCCCTGTGGTCTGCGCCTGCTGCGCAAGGTCGACCAGGGCAGTGAGTACCTGCGCGCCCTTCTGTTGCCGGAGATCGCCGCGATCTCCCAGCCGGCAACCCTGATCGCGCCACGCCTGCCTTTCCAGGAGGGGCACAAGGTTCAGATCAACCGTAACGGCGAGGAAGAGCGCGCCGTGCTGAACCAACGCCGTGCGGCTACCGGCAACTACAATCAGTTCGAATACCGCTCCCTGGGCCAGGTCGCACCGGAGCGAGAGACGCCTGTCACAGGCTGGAAAACCCACACTGCGGGCGGGGATGAAGATTTTGACTCACTCTGGAAGTCGCTGTAGATTGCCGAGTCTCGCACTCCTGCCTGCCCGCGCCGCTTTGGCGCGCACTTAAGCTGTTGCCATGGCCCTGCAAAAGAAAACCATCCGCCTGCTGATTCTCGAAGACTCGCAGAACGAGGCCGAGCGCCTGGTCAGCCTCTTCCGCAATGCCGGACAGGCGACCCGGGTGCATCGACTCACCTCCAGCGACGATCTGGCCGAAGCCCTGAAACAGACCTGGGACCTGCTGATCAATGCACCGCAGAGCGAGAACCTCGACCCCAGCGAGGCCATCAACGCCATTCGCCGGCAGGCCAAGGACATCCCCATCATCCAGCTCACAGCGGGCAACGACGCCGAAGCGATCACCGAAGCGCTGATGCTCGGCGCCCAGGATGCTCTGCCGCAGGGCGAGGACGAATGGCTGCTGCTGGTGGCCAATCGCGAACTGGCCAATCTCGAAGAGCGCCGCGCGCGCCGTTCAGCGGAAGTGGCGCTGCGTGAAGCGGAAAAACGCTGCCAGCTCTTGCTCGACAGTTCGGTGGACGCCATTGCCTACGTGCACGACGGCATGCACATCTACGCCAACCGCGCCTACCTCGAACTGTTCGGCTACGACGACGTGGAGGACCTGGAAGGCATGCCGATGATCGATCTGATCAGCAGCGCCGACCAGAGCCGTTTCAAGACCTTCCTGAAGAACTACCAGAGCATGGAAGGCAGCGCCGAGCTGGCCTGTGGGGGCGTGCGCGCCGATGGCGACACGCTGAAGACACGCATGCACTTTTCGCCGGCGGCCTATGACGGCGAGCCCTGCATTCAGGTGGTGATCCGCGCCGAGAACGACAGTGCCGAACTGCAGAAGCTGCGCGAGATCAGCAGCCAGGATCCGGTAACCGGCCTGCTCAACCGCAACAGTTTCCTCGAAGTGCTGGACACCGCGGTAGAGCGCGCGGTCAATGCCAGCCAGCCCGCCAGCCTCGCCTACATCCGCGTCGATCGGTTCGCCGCGCTGCAGGCAGACATCGGCCTGACCGACTCCGACCAGTTGCTCAACCAGCTCGCCACCCTGTTGCGCGGTCACTTCCCCGGCGAAGCCCAGCTGGCTCGCTTCGCCGATGATGTCTTTGCGGTCCTGCAACCCGGGGTCATTCCGCAGCAGGCCGAGCCGGAGCTGCGCAAACTGCTGACCAAGGTCGAAGGCCAGCTGCTCGATGTCGGCGGTCGCACGGTGCAAACCACCCTCAGCATCGGCGTAGCCGGCCTCGACGAGAAAACCGCCAAGGCTCAAGACGCGATCGAGCGCGCGCACCGCTGTGCCGATGAGCTGAGCGACGGCAATGCGCTGAAGCTCTACAACCCGGCCGACGAACTGGCGGCAGCAGCCAACCGCGGCGACATCGTCGCGATGCTCAAGCAGGCGCTGGAAAGCAACAGCTTCCGCCTGCTGTTCCAGCCGATCATCAGCCTGCGCGGCGACAGCTTCGAGCACTACGAAGTGCTGCTGCGGCTACTCGATCCGCAGGGTGTGGAAGTCCCACCGAACGAGTTCCTCAGTACCGCGGCCGACGCCGGCCTGGCTGCCAAGATCGACCGCTGGGTCATTCTCAATTCCATCAAACTGCTCGCCGAGCACCGCGCCAAGGGCCATCGCACGCGACTGTTCCTGCACCTGTCCGCCGCCAGTATCCAGGACCCCAGCCTGCTGCCCTGGCTCGGCGTCGTGCTCAAGGCTTCGCGCCTGCCAGGCGATTCGCTGGCCTTCGAGTTCGGTGAAGCCGATGCCGTGGCCTATCTCAAACCGGCCAAGGCGCTGGCCCAGGGACTCAACGGCCTCGGATGCCGCACCGCGCTCGCCCAGTTCGGCTGCGTGCTCAACCCATTCAATACGCTCAAGCATCTGGATGCCGAGTTCATCAAGGTCGATGGCTCCTACACCCAGGATCTGACCCGCCAGGAAAACCAGGAAGCGCTCAAGGCCCTGCTCGCCGAACTGCATGAGCAGCAGAAGCAGAGCATCGTGCCGTTCGTCGAAAGCGCGACCGTACTCGCTACGCTGTGGCAAGCCGGCGTCAGCTACATCCAGGGCCATTATCTGCAGGGCCCGAGCCAGTCGATGGACTACGACTTCGCCTCCGACGAGGAGTGATGCGCCGCCGGGCCGGCAGCCTCCCGTCGGCCCCAGCGCCACCAGACAATCCACCTCAGCTTGACTACGATCACTGGCCAGCCGCAGCGCTGAGCTAGAGTGTCCGGAAGCCTTCAACTCGAAGAGGAGCCGCACCATGGTCATGATGAAAGCTGCCGTGTTCGTCGAACCGGGCCGCATCGAACTGCAGGACAAGCCCATCCCCGAGATCGGCCCCAACGATGCCCTGCTACGCATCACCACAACCACGATCTGCGGCACCGACGTGCACATTCTCAAGGGTGAGTATCCGGTCGCGCCCGGCCTGACGATCGGCCACGAGCCGGTAGGCGTCATCGAAAAGCTGGGCAGCAACGTCAAGGGCTACCAGGAAGGTCAGCGCGTCATCGCCGGGGCCATCTGCCCGAGCTTCACCTCCTACGCCTGTCAGGACGGCCTCCCCTCGCAGGACGGCGGCTGCTCCTGCCATGGCTACAAGCCCATGGGCGGCTGGCGTTTCGGCAACAGCATCGACGGCACCCAGGCCGAGTACGTACTGGTACCCGACGCCATGGCCAACCTGGCGCCCGTACCGGACGGCCTGACCGACGAACAGGTGCTGATGTGCCCGGACATCATGTCCACAGGGTTCGCCGGCGCCGAGGCGGCCAATATCAAGATCGGCGACATCGTGGTGATCTTCGCCCAGGGGCCCATCGGCCTCTGTGCCACCGCTGGCGCCAGGCTCCGCGGTGCGGGCACCATCATCGCCGTGGACGGTGTGGATGCGCGGCTGGATATCGCCCGGAAGATGGGAGCGGACGTGACGCTCAACTTCCGCAATGTCGATGTGGTGGAAGAGGTTCTCAAGCTAACCGGCGGCCGCGGCGTCGACGCCTCCATCGAGGCGCTGGGCCTGCAATCGACGTTCGAGAGCGCATTGCGAGTACTCAAACCGGGCGGAACGCTGTCCAGCCTGGGCGTCTATTCCAGTGACCTGACCATTCCGCTCGGCGCTTTCCATGCGGGGCTTGGCGACAACAAGATCGTCACCTCGCTCTGCCCGGGCGGCAAGGAGCGCATGCGCCGACTGCTCAATGTGGTCGCCTCGGGCCGGGTCGATCTCGGCCCGCTGGTCACCCATCAATATGCGCTGGACGACATCACCGACGCCTACGACCTGTTTGCCAATCAGCGCGATGGCGTGCTGAAGGTGGCGATCAAACCCTGAAGGCACTGCAAGGCATGAGTGACAAAACTAGAGCCCCGGATCGATTGATCCGGGGCTTTGCGTTGTTCGAGCCTGCAGGCGCGCTTTATTCCGTGCCGTCGCGATCGCGGAAACCCAGCAGGTAGAGAATCCCGTCCAGACCCAGGGTTGAAATCGCCTGCTTGGCCGACTGCTTGACCAGCGGCTTGGCGCGGAAGGCAACGCCCAGGCCGGCCAGACCAAGCATCGGCAGGTCGTTGGCGCCATCACCCACGGCGATGGTCTGCTCCAGACACAGCCCTTCCTGCTCGGCCAGCTGGCGCAGCAGATCGGCCTTGCGCTGGGCATCGACGATCGGCTCGACCGCCACGCCGGTGACCTTGCCGTTTTCGATCTGCAGCTCGTTGGCGAATACGTAGTCGATGCCCAACTTGGCCTGCAGCTGCTTGGCGAAATAGCTGAAGCCGCCGGACAGGATCGCTGTCTTGTAGCCCAGGCGCTTGAGTTCGGCGAACAGCACTTCGGCACCCTCGGTCAAGCGCAGGCTGGCACCGATGTCCGCCAGCACGTCTTCCGACAAGCCTTCCAGCAGCGCCAGGCGCTCCTTGAAGCTGGCGCGGAAATCCAGCTCGCCGCGCATCGCCCGCTCGGTGATCTCCGACACCTGCTCGCCAACACCGGCGGCCTTGGCTAGCTCGTCGATGACCTCGGCCTCGATCAGCGTCGAGTCCATGTCGAACACAGCCAGCCGGCGGTTGCGCCGGTAGACCGAATCGCGCTGGAAGGCGATATCGACATTGAGCTCCTGCGCCACGCTGAGAAATTCGGCGCGCAGCGCCGCGGTATCGGCCGGCTCGCCGCGCACCGAAAACTCGATGCAGCCTTTGCCCAGTTCTTCAGGCATGTCCAGCGGCATGCGTCCAGACAGGCGGTCGATATGGTCGATGTTGAGCCCGTACTTCGCCGTGATCGAGCTGACCCGCTGCAATTGCTCGGCGGTGACCTTGCGCGTCAGCAGGGTGACGATGTGCCGGGACTTGCCCTGCCCGGCCACCCAGTGCTGGTAGTCGGCCTCGGCCACCGGGGTGAAGCGCACCTGCTGGTCATGCTTGTAGCCCATGAACAGGACGTCCTTGAGTACCGACGAGGCGCGCTCGTTATCCGGAATCTCGATCAGAATGCCGAACGACAGCGTGTCATGGATCACCGCCTGGCCGATGTCGAGAATGTTCACGCCACCCTGGGCGAGCACGCCGGTGATGGCCGCGGTGAGGCCCGGTCGATCTTCACCGGTGATATTGATCAGGACGATTTCGCGCAAGGCGCAGCTCCCATGGCAGGCAACGAAGGCGGGCATTCTACATCAGCTGACCAGCGCGCTGGACAAGCCCCGCGGCAGGCACATCGCGCTCCACCACGATGACCCTGGACGCAATTCGTCAGCTTACCGTCGCAGACCTTCAGCGCCCCCCGTGCTTTCCGTATACTGCTCGGCAATTTCCCGACGAGAAGAGCCGCGCTCTGTGAACCGGCCCGCATCCGTAAAGCCAGACAACTTCTTCCTCATGCTCTATCGCGCAGTACGCCAGCATCGCGTGCCGCTGGTGCTGCGTATTGCCAGCCATACGCTGCTGCTGGTGGCGCTGGCGCTGATCATCTACGCGTGGGTGATCGGCATGCAGTTCAAGCATGCCATGGAGCAGCAGGCCGATGCCCTCGGCCAGAGCCTGGTCACCCAGACGGCCGCCTCGGCCACCGATCTGCTGGTGGCCAACGACATCCTCAGCCTCAACGTACTGCTGAGCAATCTGGTGAAGAATCCACTGGTCGCTCACGCAGCGATCTACAGCGTGGACAATCGCGTGCTCGCCGAGTCCGGAACCCGGCCTCAGCAGGGCCTGCTCGGGGACGATAACGGGCTTTATTCAACACCAATCAGCTTTCAAGAAGTGATTGCCGGGCATCTGCGCGTGAGCCTGGACATGCAGCAGTTTCAGCAGCCGATGACCATCAGCCTGCAGAGCATGGGACTGCTCAGCCTGATCCTGCTGGCGTTGACGCTGATGCTGAGCCTGCGCCTGGGCCGGCAATTGGCGACGCCCTTGATGCAGCTGCGCCTGTGGCTGCGCGACCCGGACGACCCCGCCCCGGGTGCCGGACGGCAGGACGAGATTGGCGACCTTGCGCGCCAGCTGCAGGCACGCCTGGTGCCGGAGAAGCCCGAGGCGGAGCTTGACCTGAGCGATGCACTGGACGACGACTATTTCGACCAGGGTGACGACCACAGCATTGACTCACGATCCCCCGCAGCGCAACCGGAGCGCTTCGATATCGAGCTGGACGACGAGTCACATCGCCCACGCGGCTTTTCCGCGAACGCTGATGACGACGTGCAGCAGCTGGACGATGACGTCCCGTTCGAGCTCCCGTCACTGGGTACCCCGAGCGTACAGCCTCCTACCCCGCCCCAACCTACGCGCAGCGCCGTGCTGGCCATCCAGCTCGGCGGGCAGGAACAATTGCGCCGCTTGCCGCGGCCGCGCCTGACCGAACTGCTGCAACGCTATCGAGACTGCCTGCAACAAGCCGCGACGCTTTACCAGGCCGAGCTGCACACGCTCAACGATGGCAGCAGCCTGATGTTGTTTCATAGCCAGGACGACGAGCAGAACTACCTCACCCACGCGATCTGCTGCGGCGAACTGATGCGTGCGCTGGGCCATGCCTTGCAGATCGACGTCGCCGACAGCGGCATCACGCTGCAACTGCAGCTCGCCCTGACCCAGGGCGATGGCCTGTTCGACCTGAGCCAGGGCGACCTGCTGCTCAGCCAGCCGGCGCAGGCCGCGCTGGATATGTCGCTGCACAGCCGCAACCTGCTGCTGGTAGAGGGCAGCATCAGCGAGGACCGGCTGATTCAGCAGCGCGCGCGTATCCGCCCGATTGCCAGTCCGGAAGGCGCCTGCTGCGTCGAGCGCCTGCTGGACCCATACCCCTCGCTGCTGGAACGCCAGCTGACGCGCATGCACGAACTACGCAGCCGCACCCACTGACGCAAGCCATACGGTCGTAACAAACGACCGTTGACCTTTGACCTTTGGTCGAGCCCGCAGTCGCAACCAGCCCGAGAAAATGAAAAAGCCCGACCAGATCACTGGCCGGGCTTTTCAATGCGCTGGCTGCAACAGCAGCCGCGACAGGGTCAGAAGCGGAACACTTCCATATCCGTACGAATGGGTTCGGCGGCCGGGATGCGCGGTGCCGGTGCCTCGGCAGACTTGCTTACCTGTGGCTTGGCAGGGGCAACCTTGGGTGCGGTCTTGGCTACCAGGGTAGGTTCGACCGCATCGGCGACCATCTCGCTCAGGCGCTGCAGCAGAACGCTCTGCGCCCGCACCTGGTCGCTCGCGCTGCCCTGGTGCTCCTCCTGCAGGCGCACCAGTCGACTGCCCAGGTGCTTGCCCGCCTTGTCGCGCAGACGCCATTGCGCCTCGAGTACCGCCGGGAATTCGGGGCCGGAATCAAGACGCGTGATGGACAGCTCGATCTGCACTTCTGGCGTAAAGCCTTCGTCGGCCGGGCCAAGCACCAGGCTCTGCGTATCCAGACGCCAGGCCAGCTGGCGCAGCAACACCTGCTCGACGTCGGCCTTCAGGCTGCCCGCCCAGTGGGCGCGCTGGCCGTCGACGGCCAGGCTGCCGTCAGCCAGACGCTGAAGCAAGGCGTCACGCTGCAGATAATCGGCAAGCGTCACCGGTGCCAGCAGCACGGCGGCGCCATCGGTTCGCTCAGGCACTTCAGTCGTACCGCTGTCCAGTCGGTACATTGGCGCAGGCTGCAGGCCGATGCAGCCTGTCAGCCCCATGCTGGCCAGCAACAAAACAGTCGGAACACGCAGCAAATTCTTCATTACCGTCATAACACCAGAGTTCAGGCCGCTCGCGATCATCAGATCGCCAATGCCTCGTGCATATGTCTCGTCGGACAATCGACTCCGCCGACGCGAAAGAAAGCACCGGGCAACATGCCGCAGGCTGGAAAGGCCGCTATCTTCCGTGAAAGCGGCCTTCGATTCCAGCGCCAATACGTTTGGTCATGCTTCGACCAGCAAGCCTTCGACGCGTTGGAAGCCTCGTGGCAGCTTGTTGCCGCGCCTGCCACGCTCGCCTTTGTAGTGCTCCAGATCCTCGGCCTTGAGCGACAGCGTGCGCTTGCCCGCCTGCAACACCAGTGTCGCTCCGGTCGGCAACACAGCGAGATCGACCAGATACTCCTCGCGGCTCGCGACCCGCTCGCCGGGGATGCCGATGATCTTGTTGCCCTTGCCCTTGCCCAGCTGCGGCAGATCCCGCACCGGGAACACCAGTAGACGGCCCTCGGTCGTCACTGCAGCCAGCCAATCCTCCTCGCGACTGGCCAGCGGCCGCGGCGCGACGACCTTGGCGCCTTTCGGCAACGAGAGCAGCGCCTTGCCCGCCTTGTTCTTGGCCTGCAGATCTTCGCCCTTGACCACGAAACCGTAGCCTGCGTCCGAGGCAATCACGTAGAGCGCCTCATCATCGGGCAGCATCACGCATTCGAAACTCGCGCCCGGCGGTGGCGTCAGCCGGCCGGTGAGCGGCTCGCCCTGGCCTCGCGCCGAAGGCAGCGAGTGCGCCGCCAGCGAATAGCTGCGCCCAGTTGAGTCGATGAACACCGCATATTGGTTCGAGCGCCCGGCCGCAGCTGCCTTGAAGCCATCCCCGGCCTTGTAGGACAGCCCGCTGGCATCGACATCGTGGCCCTTGGCGCAGCGCGCCCAGCCTTTATCGGAGATCACCACGGTCACCGGCTCGGACGGCAGCAGCTCGTTTTCCGACAACGCCCGCGCCTCGGCACGCTCGACGATCGGCGAGCGGCGATCGTCGCCGTAGGTTTCCGCGTCCTCGATCAGCTCCTTGCGAACCAGTTTCTTCAGCTTGGTTTCACTACCCAGCAGCGCCAGCAGCTTCTCGCGCTCCTTGGCCAGCTCGTCCTGCTCGCCGCGGATCTTCATCTCTTCCAGCCGCGCCAGCTGACGCAGGCGGGTGTCGAGGATGTAGTCGGCCTGCAGCTCGGAGAGCTCGAAGCGCGCCATCAGCACCGGTTTGGGCTGATCTTCGGTACGGATGATGTGGATCACTTCATCCAGATTGAGGAAGGCCACCAGCAAGCCTTCCAACAGGTGCAGACGCCTCTCGACCTTGTCCAGGCGGAACTGCAGGCGACGGCGCACGGTGCCGATGCGATAGGTCAACCACTCGCTGAGCAGAGTGCGCAGGTTCTTCACCTGTGGGCGACCATCGAGCCCGATCACGTTGGTGTTGACCCGGTAGCTGGACTCCAGATCGGTGGTGGCGAACAGGTGCTGCATCAGCGCTTCGACATCGACCCGGTTGGAGCGCGGGATGATGACGATGCGACAGGGGTTCTCATGATCCGACTCATCGCGCAGGTCGGCGACCATCGGCAGCTTCTTGGCCTGCATCTGCCCGGCGATCTGCTCGAGCACCTTGGAGCCGGACACCTGGTGCGGCAGCGCGGTGACCACGACATCGCCGTCTTCGACACGGTAGACGGCCCGCATGCGAACGGAACCTCGACCTGTCTCATAGATCTTCAGCAGGTCCGCACGCGGCGTGATGATCTCCGCCTCGGTCGGAAAATCCGGCCCCAGCACATGCTCGCAGAGCTGCTCGACACTGGCGCTCGGCTCGTCGAGCAGACGTATGCAGGCGCTCGCCACTTCACGCAGGTTGTGCGGCGGCACATCGGTGGCCATGCCCACGGCGATGCCGGTGGTGCCGTTGAGCAAAAGGTTGGGCAGGCGCGCCGGTAGCGTCGCCGGCTCGTCGAGGGTGCCATCGAAGTTCGGCACCCACTCCACCGTACCCTGCCCCAGCTCGCTGAGCAGCACCTCGGAATAACGCGACAGCCGGGCCTCGGTGTAACGCATGGCGGCGAAGGACTTGGGATCATCCGGCGCGCCCCAGTTGCCCTGACCATCGACCAGCGTGTAGCGATAGCTGAACGGCTGCGCCATCAGCACCATGGCTTCGTAGCAGGCACTGTCGCCATGCGGATGAAACTTGCCGAGCACGTCACCGACGGTACGTGCGGACTTCTTGTGCTTGGCGTCGGCGCCCAGGCCGAGTTCGCTCATGGCATAGATGATGCGCCGCTGCACCGGCTTCAGGCCGTCGCCAATATGCGGCAGTGCGCGATCCATGATCACGTACATGGAGTAGTTGAGGTAGGCCTGCTCGGTGAAATCGGCGAGGGAGCGACGCTCCACGCCGTCCAGGCTCAGGTCGAGGGATTCGCTCATCAGCAGTTTTCTTCAGCAAAGGATGGATGACTCACGACTGCTTGCTCGCCGAACTTGAGCAAGTTGCCGTGGGCGTCGATGACATAAAGTTCTTGCATGCCCCAGGGCTGCATAACGGGCGCGTCCAGGACCAGGCCACGCTGACAGAACTCCCGGTACAGCGCCTGGCAATCGCCGGTACGTATGTAGCAGGAGGTGTTCTCGGCAACGTGGCGCTCCGTGCAAAGCCAGAAATGCAGCTGCGCACCGTCGCGCTCCACGATCAGGTAGTCAGTGGCCTGCAGCACGACCTGGAAACTCAGATAGGTCGTGTAGAAGCCGCGGCTTTCATCGAGATTCAACGAAGCCAGGACAGGTACCGTGGACTGTATGAGCGCCCTCATCGGCCTTGCCCCCGAGGCAGTTGCTGACGCAGCACCAGGGTGCCAGCACGCTGGGTGAATTCAAGCTGTTTCAGTGCGCTCATACCGAGCAGCACCTGTTCGCTGCGAAAGCCGGGGGCGACGATGGCACGCACGTCGTGCAGGCGGATGTCACCAAGATCAAGGCTCGACAGCACGGTGCGATAGCCGGTGGTCTGGCCATTGGCGGTATGCAGCATCACCGGTGCGCCACGCTCCAGTCTCAGCCGTTCGGCCAGCTCGGCCGGCACCGCGACATCGGTGGCACCGGTATCGAGCAGAAAGGTGACCGGCTCACCATTGATCCGCCCGCTGGCAACGAAATGGCCTTGCACGTTGCCGGCCAGCTGCACTTCGATCTGCTCGCCCTGCAGCTGGGAAACCGGCTGCCGATTGGGGTTGAACCGGTCCTCTTCCCAAGCAGCGAAAAAACGGGTGGCCAGGAACAGCCCGACGCCCCAGGCGAGCACCAGCATCACGCGCCCGGCGCGCCGCCCGGCGGTCTGGCTCACGGCTTCGCACCCCAGCCGCCATCAGGCGCGGCAAAACGCCATACAATCGGGTGCTTTTCGCCATCACTACGGGCCTTGCCGTTATTGTCGACCCCGATCCACGCACCTTCGGCATCGACCCACAGCGCCTCGGCGTTGCCAAAGGGCTCAGCGTAGCGGCGTTCCTCGGTCAAGGCCTCCTCGGCGAATGACCAGCAACGCTCCACCGCGCCAGTGGCGGGGCTGCGACGACAGACGCGGTAGGCCGAGGGCTCGAGCACGAAAAGCTTGTCGGCGAAGAACGCCACCGCCGAGAAGCTCTTTGGCAGCGGCGCATCGCCCAGCGCAGCGGGCGGCAGCTGATCGCCCCCCTCGGCCATCAGCACGCAGCCGCCCGTGCACTGCCAGCTGCTCTGCTGGCGATGCAGCACCAGAAGACCGCGGCGCTCGCGTTCGGCCGCCAGCCACATGCGCTCAGCCTTCGGATCGACCGCGATCCCTTCGAACAGCGCGTTGAAGTGCCAGAGCATGCCGCTGGCCCGCGCCTGTCGTACCAACGTATCGGGCAGGCGCAGCCATTCCGCCGTACCCGCCGGGCTGACCCGCAGCACACCGGCATGAGCCTCGCTGACCACATAGCGATTACCCAGGCTGTCACAGCTCAGGCCTTCGAAATCCAGCTGACCACCCCGCACCTGGCCGCTGGCCCAGGCGCGCATGCGCATGCCCCAGGGCAAGCTGCTGTCCGGCGGTGGGCCCGCCTCGAAACGCTCAGGCTCGGCCTGCCAGGGCGAGACGCTGGTATCCAGACGATAGAGAACATCGTCCTCGCGATCGGAAACGGCCCACAAGGCATCGCCGCACCAGGCCATTCCAGACAGGTTGCCACCGGCCATTCCGGCCACAGGGTGCTCTCCGAGCAGTTTCAGTTCGGGCGCCGGCTCGCTGGCCCAGAGCGGTGCCGAAGCCAGACTCAGCGCAGCCAGCCAACGGCGAATCAAACCAGCACCTCGGCGAGATTGCCCTTGGACTCGAGCCAGCTCTTGCGGTCGCCGGCGCGCTTCTTGGCCAGCAGCATGTCCATGATCTCGCGGGTGCCCTCGAAATCATCCAGGGTCAGCTGTACCAGTCGACGCGTGTTGGGGTCCATGGTGGTCTCGCGCAGTTGCGGCGGATTCATCTCACCGAGGCCCTTGAAGCGGGTGACCTGAGGCTTGCCGCGGCGCTTCTCGGCGACCAGGCGCTCGAGGATGCCGTCGCGCTCGGCCTCGTCCAGCGCGTAGAAGATGTCCTTGCCCAGGTCAATGCGATACAGCGGCGGCATGGCGACATAGACATGGCCGGCCTCGACCAAAGGGCGGAAATGCTGAACGAACAGGGCGCAGAGCAACGTGGCGATGTGCAGGCCGTCGGAGTCGGCGTCGGCGAGGATGCAGATTTTGCCGTAACGCAGCTGGCCCAGATCGGCCGCGCCCGGATCGACGCCGATGGCGACGGCGATGTCGTGTACTTCCTGGCTGGCCAGCACTTCGCCGCCGTCGACCTCCCAAGTGTTAAGTATCTTGCCGCGCAGCGGCATGATCGCCTGGAACTCCTTGTCCCGCGCCTGCTTGGCCGAGCCGCCGGCCGAGTCACCCTCGACCAGGAACAGCTCGGCGCGCATCGGATCCTGCCCGGCGCAGTCGGCCAGCTTGCCCGGCAGCGCCGGGCCCTGAGTGATCTTCTTGCGTTCGACCTTCTTGCCGGCCTTGAGGCGGCGCCCGGCGTTGCTGATCGCCAGCTCGGCCAGTTGCATGCCCAGCTCCGGGTGGGCATTGAGCCAGAGGCTGAAGGCATCCTTGACCACACCGGAGACGAAGGCGGCGGCTTCGCGGGACGACAGGCGCTCCTTGGTCTGCCCGGAGAACTGTGGCTCCTGCATCTTCATCGAGAGGACGAAGGCGATGCGCTCCCAGATGTCTTCCGGCGCCAGCTTCAGCCCGCGCGGCAGCAGGTTGCGGAACTCGCAGAACTCGCGCATGGCATCCAGCAGGCCCTGCCGCAGACCGTTGACATGGGTACCGCCCTGGGCCGTTGGAATCAGATTGACGTAGCTCTCCTGGACACTCTCGCCACCTTCCGGCAACCACAGCAGCGCCCAGTCCACCGCCTCGGTGTTGCCAGCCAGGGCTCCGACAAAGGGCTCGTCGGGCAGGCGCAGGTAATCGCTGACCGAGTCGACCAGATACGAACGCAGGCCGTCCTCGTAGTGCCACTCGACTTTCTCGCCGCTGCCCTTGTCTTCGAAGCTGACGCTCAGCCCCGGACAGAGCACGGCCTTCGCCTTGAGCACATGCTTGAGGCGGCTGATGGAGAATTTGGGGGAATCGAAGTATTTCGGATCGGCCCAGAAACGCACGCTGGTACCGGTGTTGCGCTTGCCGACGCTGCCGATGACTTCCAGGTCGGTGGCCTTGAAGCCGTCGGCGAAGCTCATGCGGTATTCGTTGCCGTCGCGCTTGACGGTCACCTCGACCCGAGTCGACAAGGCATTGACCACCGAGATGCCGACCCCGTGCAGACCGCCGGAGAATTGGTAGTTCTTGTTGGAGAACTTGCCGCCGGCGTGGAGCTTGGTGAGGATCAGCTCGACGCCCGGCACGCCCTCTTCCGGGTGAATATCCACCGGCATGCCACGGCCGTCGTCGATCACTTCCAGCGAATTGTCTTGATGCAGGATCACCTGAACCGAGCGGGCATGGCCGGCGAGGGCTTCGTCGACGCTGTTGTCGATGACTTCCTGGGCCAAGTGGTTGGGCCGCGAGGTGTCGGTGTACATGCCCGGGCGCTTGCGCACCGGGTCGAGGCCGGAAAGAACCTCGATGGCTTCTGCGGTATAAGACATCTGTCTGGCACTGTCCTTATGTTCTGAATGAATCAGCCCTTGCGGGCAGCGAAAGTCTGCGCAACGCCGGAATGAAATGGCCAGTCCGGGTTCGCGAAACCACCCTGCCGCTGACCGGCCGCACGAACGTTGCGCCGCGCATCAGCAACCTTTCAGAGCCGATCAAGCCATGCCTGCGGCTCGAAGCCGGCAAAGGCCAGCAGCGCCGGCAGACGCTCGGCAAACCCCTGGAAGCCATGGTCGCCACCGTCCTGAATGCGCAGTGCACAGCCACGGTAGAACTGTGCGGCGTCACGGTAATCCAGCGTTTCATCGCCTGTCTGCAGCCAGACCTGATAGCGCTCGGCATCCTGCGGTGGCGAGGTTTCCAGTTCCGCCAAGGCGGTCACATGATCTTCGGTGAGGTCCCAGACTTCCCCGCTGTACAGGTTGGTCTGCGGCCCGAGATAACCGTCGAACCGGCGGTGCGGTGTCACGGCCGGATTGATGAGCAATGCCTTGAGGCCATGGCGCTCGGCGAGGTGCGTCGCATAGTAGCCGCCAAGCGAGCTGCCGACCAGCAGCGGTCGGCCGAGCTCGCCCAAGCAAGCTTCGAGCTGAGCGATGGCCTGACGCGGATGATGATGCAACGCGGGGACCCGCAAGCGTTCGGCCATACCCAGCGTCTCCAGCGCAGCCGACAACTGGCTGGCCTTCTGCGAGACCGGCGAGCTGTTGAGACCGTGGATATAGAGAATCGAAGGCGAATAGCTGGACATGGATACAGTTCGTAGGAAAACCGCAAGGCTACAAGGCACATGCCGCCGTCTGCAAGCAGACTGGCGGCATGATGGGGCGGGCTTGGGGTATCTCCTGCCAACTGCCGCCAGCGCGTGTCACTGGGCGCCGGGCCGCGTCAATAGCCCTTGACGCTGTAGTCGATCTCGAACTCGATACCGCTGACCCGGGAAACGCCCGTCTCCAGCTGTCCATCGGTGTACAGCCGCAGCCAGCGATAACCCGGCGCCACGCTGTCGACCTGAAAGTCTTCGCTCTGCGGGGCGAACTGCACGCCGGTCGATGGCGACGCCAGCAGGCGTACGTCGTTGCGCCAGCTATCGAACTCCTGGTGGATATGGCCCCAGAGCAGTGCACGCACGTTGCTATGACGATCCAACACCTCAAACAGAGCGTCAGGATTGCGCAGCCCGATGGTGTCCATCCAGCGGCTGCCGATGGATACCGGATGATGGTGCAGGCAGATCAGGTGGTGATGGTCCGGCGCCTCGCTCAGCGCACGCTCAAGCAGCTCCAGCTGATCGTTGCGCAGCATGCCGAACACCGAGCCCGCCACCAGCGTATCGAGCATGACTACCCGCCAGCCAGCGATCTCCAGCACCGGTTCCATCAGCGCACTGCCACGACAGGCCTCACGCATCGCGGCCAGCTCGTCGTGGTTCCCCGGGCACCAGCGCGCCGGCGCTTCGATGCGCTCGGCGAGCCGCCGGAACCGCTGATAGGATGCCACCGAGCCGTCCTGCGAGAGATCGCCGGTGGCGAGGATCAGGTCGATGCGTGGCTGCTCGTCGATGGCCAGCTCGACCACCCGTTCCAAGCTGTCACAGGTATTCATACCCAGCAGCTTGCCGTCCGCTTCGGCAAACAGATGGCTGTCGGTGAGCTGCACCAGCAGAACCGAATCTTCAACAGTCAGGGACGCACCAGGCAATGCCCTTCTCCTTGAGCTAAATCGCAACGGAATTATGGTAGGTGCCCGGCGGGGGGGTAAACCTCAGGATGCGGGCTTGGGTCACAGAACGGCGCAGCGCATCCAGGGCGAATCACACGCAGTATCAGCCCATCAAGACTGGACGCAAGGGGTCAGAGCACCGGCTCCAGCTCGTGTCCGCAGGCCAGGCAGTGGCCCAGCCATTCGCCGAGGAACAGATTGAGCTGGTTCTTCTCGTCCGGCTGGTGCATCTGCGCGTTGGGGTAGTGATAGATGCCGCGGAAACGCCGCGCATTCTCGGCGCGGATGACTTCGGCCATTCGCACATCGTGGTATACCCGCACCTCCATCTTCGGCACCGGCAACCAGGTCAGACAGTTCTCCTGACTGACCTGCAAGGTCGTGGTGTAAGGGCAGCTCTCCAGCACCTCGAGCACCAGCACACCGAGCAGCATGTCGCCCTGACTGATTGCGATGCGGCGCGCTTCGCAGCCGTTGCGCATGCCCGGCAGCAGCCGCATCAGGCGCAGGTAATTGGCCTCGCAGGCCGACTGCAGTTCGAGCAGGTCGACTCGGTATCGCTCGCGCGTCTTTCTCATGTCCACGCCCCCCGCACCTGCTCGCGATTCAAGGCCAGCCACTGCAGTGCAATGATGCTGGCCGCGTTGTCGATACGACCCTCGTTGACCGCGCGGAGTGCCTGCTGTAGCGGCCAGACATGCACGCGAATATCCTCGCCTTCCTCGGCCAGACCGAAGACGCCTTGCGCGCCTTCGCTGTCGCAGCGGCCGATGTAGAGATGCACCTGTTCATCGCTGCCGCCCGGAGACGGAAAGTACCGCGTGATCGACCACAGCTCGCCCAGCTCCAGCCCGGCTTCTTCGATCGCCTCGCGCCGGGCCACCGCGTCGGGCGCCTCGTCCTTGTCGATCAGCCCGGCGACCAGTTCGATCAGCCAGGGATTGTCGACCTTGCCCAGCGCCCCGACGCGAAACTGCTCGATCAGCACCACCCGATCGCGCCGCGGATCATAGGGCAGCACGCACACGGCGTCATGCCGCACGAACAGCTCGCGACTCAACTCCGCGCCCATGGCGCCGCTGAACTGGCGGTGACGCAGGTGCAGGCGCTCCAGCCGGTAAAAACCGCTGAAGCATTGCTCTCGTCGGAGGATCTGGACATCATCCGGACCGGGCTTGAAGGTTTCGCTCATCGGGTACTACTCATATCGGTTTGAACCGCGCCGTAAGTGACGGCGGGCGACTGCAACCGTCACAACGTGAGCGGCTTCGTCGCCATCCTAACGCGGCATCGTCGCTGGCGCAGCCCTTTGCAGACCACCGTAGCCGAAGAAAGCTCCACCTGCAGCGCCGCACGAACTTCAGCTGTCTTCGGCAATCGAAAGCGCACTGCCATGTCTGGACCAACCATGAATCGAACCGCCTCCATCCGCACTCTGATCCTCTTGGGCAGCCTTGTCGTGCTGCTGAGCGGCTGCCAGCACCTCTCCTCCGAACGTCCGGTGGAGGTGCGCCAGAACCTCACCGAGCAGCGCCCGCAGGGCTGCCAGGGCGAAGACTGCCCGCTGGTGAACATCGACACCCTGACCTTCGCCGATGAACCCGAACTGAACAGCCTGATCGACGCGCGCCTGCGTCGGATGACCATCAATGGTCCGGATGATCGCCTGCCCGATTCGCTCGAGCGTTACCAGCAACAGTTTCTGCGCGCTGCCGAGCCGGGCTGGAGCAGCTACCTGCAAGCCAAGCTGCGCGAGCAGCACGGCGACATCCTGATCGTCGAGCTGTCCAGCTATCTGTACGTCGGCGGCGCCCACGGCATGCCCGGGCGTGGCTTCATCAACTATGATCGCGAGCAGAACCGCGAGCTGCGCCTGGAAGACCTGCTGATTCCGGGACAGGAAGGCAGCTTCTGGCGCGTCGCGCGCCAGGCCCATCAACGCTGGCTGGTGGAGAACGGCCACGCCCAGGACGCCGAGTTCCTCGACTTCTGGCCCTTCCAGCAGACCGCCAACATTGCACTGCTGAAAGACAGCGTGTTGCTCAAGTACGACGTGTATAGCATCGCGCCGTACTCGAGCGGGCACCCTGAACTGTTCATTCCCCATGAACAACTCGAAGGCATCTTAAAAGCGAAATATCTCTGACCGAGCCCTACGTCGGCGGCACTCGTGCCCGCCGCCGGTGGATCCAATCGACGATCTCCTCGCGTGGCGAGTAGCCATCGACCGTGGCACGCATGACCAGCCTAACCTGCTCGAAGTCGTCACGGTCCAGCCCCTGCAGGAGTCTGTCCAGCACATCGCAGAACTCGGCCCATGGCAGGCAGGCTTCGTTCGCCGACATGATCATCGGATGCTGGGTCGGGGTGACGTTGTCGCCAATCAGCAACTCCTCGTAAAGCTTCTCGCCCGGCCGCAGGCCGGTGAACTGTATGGCAATGTCGCCGGCAGGATTGCTTTCGGAGCGCACGGATAGTCCCGACAGGTGAATCATCTTCTCGGCAAGCTCGACGATTTGCACCGGAGAGCCCATGTCGAGCACGAACACGTCCCCGCCCTGCCCCATTGAGCCTGCCTGTAGCACCAGCTGGGCAGCCTCGGGGATGGTCATGAAATAACGGGTGATCTTGGGATGGGTGACAGTGACAGGCCCACCCCGGCGAATTTGTTCGCGAAACAGCGGTATCACCGAGCCGGACGACCCCAGCACATTGCCGAACCTGACCATGGTGAAGCGTGTCCGGTTCACATGGTTGACGCCCGCCTGCCCATACAGCACTGGCGCCGTTTCGCTGCTCAGGGCCTGCAGGGCCATTTCCGCGAGGCGCTTGGTGCTGCCCATGACATTCGTCGGGCGCACCGCCTTGTCGGTCGAAATCAATACGAAGTGAGAAACACCCGCCTGAATCGCCGCCTGCGCACAGTTGAGCGTGCCGATCACGTTGTTCATCACGCCTTCGGCGACGTTGTGCTCGACCATTGGCACATGCTTGTAGGCCGCAGCGTGATAGACGCTATCGACGCCCCAGGTGCGCATCACGTCGAGCAGCCGATCGGCATTGCCGACCGAGCCCAGGATGGGGATCAGCTCCAGCTGAAGCGCCCGCTCACCGACCTGCTGCTCGAGCTCGGCGTGGATGGCGTACAGGTTGTATTCACTGTGGTCAAGCAGAAGCAGCACCGTTGGCGACAGCCGCAGGATCTGGCGACTGAGCTCGGAGCCGATCGACCCCCCCGCGCCAGTGACCAGCACGACCTTGCCCTGTATGCAGTGTGCCAGCAGCCTCTCGTCCGGGGCGACGCTGTCGCGCCCAAGCAGGTCGGCGATATCGACCTCTTGGAGATCTTCCACCTTCACCCGGCCGCTTGCGAGATCCATGAACCCGGGTACCGACCGGACGTGCAGCGGATATCGCTCCAGATCGGCAAGAATCTCCCGACGCCGCGCCCGGCTGGCGGATGGAATCGCCAGCAACACTTCGCTAGCCCCCGTGTCTCCGATCATCTGATCGATATGCCTGGGCTTGTACACCTTGAGCCCGGCAATGACCCGATTGGCCAAGTCGCCATCGTCGTCGATGAAGGCAACCGGACGCATGGCACGCCCCATTCGTAACGCCGCCGCCAGCTGATTGCCGGCCGCGCCCGCGCCGTAGATGGCTACACGCGTCAGGCCGTCGTCACGTCCGAACGGGACGGCCAGCATGCCGGCGTACCAGTCACCCAGCACGTACTGTCGCAACAACAGGCGCAGCCCGCCGAGCAGCATCAGGCTGATCCACCAGTAGTTGAATACCAGCGAGCGCGGCACCAGCGCTGGCGCATCGCGATACCAGTAGATCGCCAGCGCCAGCAGCAGCGAAGAAAACGTCACCGCCTTGGCAATGGTGATCAGCGCATCGTTGCCGAGATAGCGCATCACCGCTCGGTACATGCCGATGCGGATGAACAGCGGAATAGCCAGCACCGGGGCCAGGGCGAACAACCAGGCATGCCCTCCGAGCGGCTCGATCGGGCCGAACGAGCCCAGCCGCACCACGAACGCCAGCCACAACGAGATCCATACCAAGATGACATCGGCCAGCACCTGCAGCAGGCGCTTGTACCGTCGGGGCAGGCCCAGTAGGCGATCACGCAACATTCATTTCATTCCCCTACCGTCAACGTCATTCGTCCCAAAACCGCGCATGTGCAAATCGCCACCTCGCAACGCCATCATCTGGCCGTCTCAGCCGCACCGGCGCCAAGCCAAAGGCAGAGGCACAACAAGGGCACATAGGCGATCAGCATGGCCGTCGCACCGTCGACTCCGCCCAAGGCCACCCCCGCCGCCCAGGGCAGAAGCCAACCCAGGTTGATCAGTCCAACCGCAATCGTCACCGGCGCATGGCGGCTAAAGCGCCGCGCCGCAGCCTGATACGCATGGCTGCGATGAGCCTGATAGACAGCTTCGCCCCGCAAAAGACGACGGAGCAAGGTGAAAGTTGCGTCGACGATGAACACGCCGAGCAAAATCAGCCAGCTCCACAGCAGCTGCGGATGCTGCCAGGTGGCCTGCAGCACAAGAATGCCGATCACGATGCCGAGAAAGCCGCTTCCCACATCGCCCATGAATATGCGCGCCCGCGGGAAGTTCCAGAACAGAAACCCCAGCACCGCGCAGGTCAACAGCAGCTCGCTCGCGCCCCCAGCCATCAGGGTGAACGCACCCGCATCCACGGCAGCGTAGCAGAGCACGGCCCCGCCACCGGCACAGATGGCCTGCACCGCCGCTATGCCATCGATGCCATCCATGAAGTTGTAGAGATTGAGCAACCAGACCAGGAAAACAGCGGCCAGCACGTGCCCCACCCAACCTAGGTCGAACGGCACCCCAAACAGAACCACTGGCGGTAGCCCGCCCAGCCAGAACAGTGACCAGGCGGCCGCCACGAAATGACCCAGCAAGCGCCAGCGTGCTGCGATATGGCCATGGTCGTCGGCAAAGCCGAGGGCGGCGACGCCACCACCGGCCCCCAGCAGGGCGATCATCAGGTCACTTTCGAGCCCGGCGCAAAGCCACAGCGCCAGCAGCAGCGAAAGAAACACCAGGACAAACGCCATGCCTCCCCCGCGAGGGGTTGCAACCGTATGCGAGCTGCGTGCATTGGGCTTATCCAGCAGGCTGCGCTGCAAGGCATAGCGGCGCAACAGCCCGGTCAGACCGAAAGCGGCCAAGGTCGCGAGCAGGAAGAGCGCCCAGCTCATACTTGCCGCCGCCGGATATAGTCCGCCGCAGTTGCGCGCAGCGCATCATCCACACCGACGGGCGGCGCCCAACTCAGCAGTGAGCGGGTCTTGCCGATGTCGACCTGAAGTGAACCACACAGCCGGTCGAAGGCGGCGCGCTTGCCGAGCATCCGGGCGAGGAACTCCAGTTGCCCCCCGGGGACCGGCAGCAAGCGCACCGGCGTATCCAGCGCCGCACCCAGACGCCGAAGCAGATCCGGGGTCGCGAGGTCCTCGCCGTCACTGGCGAGCAAGGTCTCGCCGGCAGCGGCCGGGTGATCGATGCAGGTGCACAGGAGGTCGACGAGGTTGTCCAGGGCGACCAGGCTTCGCTTGTTCTCAACGGCACCGAGCGGCAACGGGATGCCCCTCATCAGCCAGTCCATCATGCTGCGGAAATTGCCCTTCACGCCGGGGCCATACACCAGCGGCGCGCGAACGATAACGATCTCCAGCCCCGTCTCCCGGGCGAGCGCCCGCAACCCCTGCTCGGCCTCGAGCTTGGATAGCGCATAGGGATCGGCCGCCTGCGGCAGGTCATCGGCCGTGAAGGGCCTGCCAGCCGGCGTCGACTCGCCGTTGACCTTGATCGAACTGATGAAGATGAACCGCCGCGCGCCCGCCGCCACGGCGCTGCGTGCCAGCTCGAGCGTGGCGTCCACATTGATCTTGCGAAACTCCGCCAGCGGATCCGCGGCCTCGTCCTGCATGACATGGACCCGCGCCGCGCAGTGAATGACCGTATCGACATTTTCGACCGGCGAACCCGCGGCAAAGGTGCGGCTGAACGAAACGGGCACGGGAACCACGCCAGCAGGCCATAGCGAATCCACACGGCGCGCCCAGGCGAGAGCCTGCACGTCCGGACAGGCGACCAGGCGCTGCAGCAGCGCGCCCCCCACGAAGCCGGTTCCTCCGGTTACTAGAATCTTTCTCTTCAAGCTCAGCGTCTCTCTGCCATACGCAGCCATCCCTGACTGCCAGGCGGCAATTCTACGCACTCTCGCTCGCACGTGTCGGGCAAAGCCGCGAAACATCGAACGGCCGGCAGATCACCCTCCAAGACGGCGAGTCCGTCTGTCGCGCGCCGCGGCGAGATGCGACGAAATCACGCGCCAAACTGATATCATTGCGCCACTTGAGCAAACCGAGATCGTTCCAGCGCACTCCTTACCGGAAGAATGCCCATGACTGATGACTCTGCCGACAGACGCCACCTCCACTCGCTTCGCGCGCACATCGACGCGTTACTCGCCGCAGGCGCATCGCTGGAAGGACGGGACCCGGTTCGCCTCTCTCTCAACGGCCAGACCTTTCTGGTTCGCCATGGCATGCTGGTCAGCGAAAACGACGACCTCGACGCTATCGAAACCCTGTCGAAGATCGAGTGGGATAACGAGCAGCAACGCAACCAGGCAATCGAGCTGTGCCTTCACCATCTGTCGCAGGCCATCGACCAAACGGAGTTGAGCTTACGACTCTGGAATAGTGACGAAGCCTGAGCTTGAAATGATGCGTTAGGTAACGCTGGGGGTCAGCGCATCGCCAGCGTTGCAGGCACCTGCCAGTTAGGACCGCGCACGCCCGTAGCGGTCCTCGAAGCGAACGATGTCATCCTCACCCAGATACGCGCCGGACTGCACCTCGATAAGCTCCAGCGGCACCTTGCCTGGATTCGACAACGAGTGCTTGATACCCAGTGGGATATAGGTCGACTGATTCTCCGAAAGAATCATTTCCTTGTCGCCACATACGACCTTGGCAGTTCCGGATACGACGATCCAGTGCTCGGCGCGGTGATAATGCAACTGTAATGACAGGCACTCACCGGGCAGCACGGTGATGCGCTTGACCTGATAGCGCTCACCCTTGTCGACCGTGTCGTAATGGCCCCACGGACGGCTTACCAGTGGATGGCCGGCGAACTCCTCGCGCCCCTCAGCCTGGAGCTTCTGAACCACCTGCTTGACCTGCTGACAGTTGTCGCGATGCGCCACCAGCACGGCATCCTTGGTTTCGACGACTATCAGATCCTCGACACCCACGGCTGCAACCAGCCGGTGATGCGACTGCAGCAACGAATTGCGCGTGTCGAACGTCAACACATCGCCCAGCAAGCCATTGCCATCGGCGTTGCGCCCGCTGACATCCCAGATTGCCGCCCAGCTGCCCAGATCGTTCCAGCCGGCGTCCAGCGGTACCACTACACCAGCATCGGTATGCTCCATCACCGCATAATCCACCGACTCGTCATCACAGCGCGCGAACTGCTCGGCGGGGATATGCAGGAAATGACTGTCTTCCTCGGAGGCCGCCAGCGCATCACGGCAGGCAGTCACAATGTCAGGGCGAAAGCGCTCCAGTTCCGCCAGAAAGCGCGAAGCACGAAACATGAACATGCCGCTGTTCCAAAGGTAGTTGCCCGCGGTCAGATATTCCTGCGCCAGCTCGGCAGATGGCTTTTCCTTGAAACTGGAAATGGCAAAACCACCGACCCCCAGCGTGTCACCGCACTGGATATAGCCGAATCCGGTTTCCGCCTGAGTCGGCCTGATGCCGAAAGTCACCAGACGCCCATCGCGGGCCTGGGTCTCCGCAATCCGCACGGCTTCACGGAAAGTGTCCTCATCACGGATGTAATGGTCAGCCGCCAGCACCAGCAGCACCGGATCATCCCCGTCGCGGCACGCATCGAGCGCCGCCAGCGCGATGGCCGGGGCCGTATTGCGCGCCACGGGTTCGAGGACAATGCGCCGGCTAGCGCGCTTGGCCAAACGCAACTGTTCAGCCACGACAAAACGGAGTTCTTCATTGCTCACCACCAGTGGCAATGCGTATTCCAATCCGTCCAGCCTGGCTAACGTACGCTGGAACATAGTCCCTTTCGCCTGGCTGTCAAGCTCCAGAAACTGCTTGGGAAAACGCTGGCGCGACAATGGCCAAAGGCGTGAGCCGCTGCCGCCAGCGAGGATGACGGGCGTGAACATAAAAACTCCCTGAAGCCATCAATGGCAAAGCCAAGCATTATCGAATCGCTCCCGCGATGATGCAACGCTGCCTGCTTGCTTTTGTGGGAACGGGCTATGTCCTTCAAGGGCGCGATCCGATGCGGACTTTGTTCGCAGGAGTGGACCGCTCTGGTGTGCAAGGCAGATCCAATATCCGTAAGCAAGTCCCGGCCACGAACGGAACCGCGACATTGAACGGGCATTTGTTCGCGGCCACGGCCCGCTCCGACGGGGCGCGCGGCCTGCCTGCTCTTTGTAGGAACGGGCCATGCCCGTGACGGCCATTAGAGTTCGCGGGCTATTCTTCAGCCAACAAGGTAGAGAGCTCACCTCCTCGCACCCCTTCTACACGCTCTGTAAACTAGTTTTCCGCGTTCAAGAGCCGGGAGAGAAAATCATGCAACGCACGTTAATTACAGGCGCCAACGGTTTCGTTGGGCGACAGCTCTGCAGAACGCTCCAACACTCCGGGCAGCATGTCATTGCCGTTTCGTCGAAGACGGACCAGCCCGCCCCCTTTGCCAACGAAACGGTCAGCTGCGACATTCGCGAAGCCGAGCACGTTGCCCAGGTCATCCGTGACACCTCCCCGACCCGAATCGTGCACCTCGCAGCAATCACCTATATTCCAAAAAGTTTCGAGGCGCCACAACTCACATGGCAGACCAACGTGATGGGAAGCATCAACGTGCTAGAAGCCATGCGCAAATTCGCTCCAGAGTGCTTCATTCTATTTGTCAGTTCGGCAGACGTTTACGGCGCGGCCTTCAAGCAGAACATCCCGCTTGACGAGAACGTCCCCTGCCTGCCGCAGAACCCGTATGCCGCAAGCAAGCTCGCCGCCGAAACGGCCTTCAATGAATATTTCCGCCGCGGAACCCGTGGAGTGGTGGCGCGACCGTTCAATCATATCGGCGCACATCAGTCGCCTGAGTTCGTGACAGCCTCGTTCGCTCGCCAGATCGCCCTGATCGAAGCGGGCAAGCAGGAGCCGGTGTTGAAAGTAGGCAACCTGCAAGCCAGCCGTGATTTTCTTGACGTGAGCGATGTCTGCCGGGCATACGAACTGCTGCTGACATTTGCCGATAGCGCCAGCGAGCATCAACGCTGCTTCAATATTTCTTCAGGCCAAACCCACAAGATCGCCCAAGTGCTGGAGATTATGCTTCAAATGAGCAGCGCCAGAATCAGGCTCGAACAGGACCCGGCGCGGATGCGCGCTTCGGACATCCCATACGCAGCGGGGGATAGCCAACGCCTGCGCCAGGCTCTGGGTTGGAAACCCACTAAAGGGCTAACTGAAACCCTGAAGGAACTGCTCGACTACTGGCGAGCCGAGACAGCCGCTGCCCAATGATTCCTGCTCACGCAAGCCCATTCGCTATCCACCTCGACAGACAGTATTCAGCCTTAAAACGGCGACATTTCAAACGCACCAATGCCCGACCATCAGGACGGCCCCGTTCGCGGCCAAGAGCTGCTCCTACGGACGTTGCATCCTGCAGGCGCAGGTCATCCCACGGATATCGCATGTAGGCATGCCTGCGATTCAGGCTTATGCAGACAGAACACCTGCCGCCCAACCTTCGCAGGCCTCGCTATACGACACGGCCCCAAATAAGGTCACTAATGAAGCTCCTGATCAACACCGAATCGCTGCTGCCCCCCCTCACGGGTATTGGCACCTATACAAAAAACCTTCTGGAGCAGCTCGTCGAGACCCAGGCGCTTGAAAGTATCGAGTGCTTTTCCGGACACCACTTCGCCTCGGCCACACAAACGCTGCAGGAGTGCCATGCCCACACGAGATCGGATAGCGCGCAATCACACCCTCCGCAAAGCCGCCTGCTTCGCCTGCTACGTAATTCGGGACTGGCCTATCGAGCGCGCGAAGCGCTACGAAACAATCTGCTACGACTACAGTCAGCCCGACTACGAGACTTCACTTATCACGAACCGAGCTTCATTCTGCGGGCCCATAAAGGGCCATGTGTCGCCACCATTCACGACTTGTCCTTTATCCACTATCCTCAGTTTCACCCGGCCAAACGCGTCGAATGGCTAAGCCGAGAATTGCCGAAAACGCTGGCGCGGGCGGATGCGCTGATTACCGACTCCGAATACATCCGCAAGGAACTGATCAACTTATATGGTGTGGATGAGCAGCGCGTACACACTATTCATCTGGGAGCCGCGCCCTGTTACGCCCCATCGGATGCGCAGCAGACATGGGAAGCACTGAGCGGTCTCAAACTACACCACGGGCAGTACCTCCTGTTCGTTGGTACGCTGGAGCCTCGCAAAGGTCTCGATACACTCCTTGACGCCTGGAGCAGCCTGCCGTCGGCGCTTACCGAAGCTTTCCCTCTGGTACTTGCCGGGGCTCCCGGATGGGGCAACGCCGATATATTGGCACGTATCGCCCACTTGCAGCAGACACGCGGCCTGCGCCACCTGAACTTCGTGCCGGCCAATATCCTTCCGGCCCTATATGCCGGCGCGCAGGCGTTCGTCTACCCATCACATTACGAAGGCTTTGGCCTACCCGTGCTGGAAGCCATGAGCAGCGGTGTACCGGTGATCTGCACCCAGAACACCTCCATGAACGAAATAACCGGCGACAGCGCCTTGCTTGTCGAGCGCGGATCCGTGGAGCAACTCGCTACGCACCTGCAATGGCTGCTGGAACACAACGACGCCCGCGATGCACTTGCTGCGGCGGGACTTGAGCGGGCGCGGTCCTTTTCCTGGGCGCGCTGCACCGAGCAGACCTTGCGTGTTTACCGTCATATCAGCGCCTGAGGGGGAAAGCGTCAGGTGTTCCGCACCGGTGCGGACCAGGGCCAGATCCTGATGCCATCGAAATGGCCATGGGCAGCGGCGTCAACATCAAGGACAACGATATCTTCGGAACGCAAGCCAGTGGGTCAACGCCGGAAGCTTGCTGATCGTTACCGTCTAAAAATGAAAGCAATGCCCTTGGCAACATTGGCGAAGGCCAAGACTAGTTCAGCAGCGGTCAAGTCCTTGGCAGCACTGAGTATCAGGCCCCAACCTTCACGGTTCCGCATTCGGCCAAGGCACTGAACTTCACCGCTTGCTGAACTGCGACGCCCTCTTTATCGACGCCTACTTATTGCCCGACAAACCGGAGGCTTGCCGGGTTGGCGCAATCTCGCACAGTCACATGGGGACCGGGGCCGATTCATGAGTGCCGAGCAGGCGAAGCCCCAACACCAAGTTGGCCAAGCGACGAATCAAACCCTAGCATAGGCGGGGCGCCACCCGGCGTTCGCTCCGGCCAGCCTGAGCGCCTGTCACTCGCACCAATGGAGAGTTCCAGATGTCTTCTCACTTACCTGTCTCGAGACAGCACCACGGCAACCGATACTGGCAGCGGTACTCGTCCTACGCGTTTGCCGCAACAGATGCGCTGGCCCTTCTGGCGCTGGCAGAACTCCCCAAAGCGGCCATGGCGCTACCGATCACCTTCATCGCGCAGCATGACCGCTTCGTTCCGGCAGCCCTGATGGGCCTGCAGACGGGTCAGAATCTGCTGGTATCGCCCACCGGGCAATGGTTGGGGCGCTATGTCCCGGCCGCCTATCGCAGCTACCCCTTCCAGCTGCTAAAGGCAGAAGATGACCAACTGGTCATGTGCGTGGATGAGAGTAGCGGTCTGATCAGCGATGACGCCGTCGGAGAGCGTTTTTTCGACGATGAAGGTCAACCCAGCGAGGCGATCAGCGAAGTCCTGTCCTTTCTCCAACAAACCCATGTGAGCAAGCAGGCCGCCGAAACACCAACTGCGGCGCTGCAGAAATTCGACCTGATCCGCCCGTGGCCCCTAACCATCCAAAGCGAGTCGGGCGAGCAACGCGTGGAAGGGCTTTTTCAGGTCGACGAAGGCGCCTTGAATGCCCTGCCGGCGGAAGCCCTTGCCGAATTGCGGAACGCCGGCGCGCTGGTTGTTGCCTACTGCCAGCTGCTGTCCATGCAGCACCTTGGCGAACTCGCCAACCTGGTAACGGCTCGTAGTACTGCAGCGCCTACCGCTCCGGATAATGGCGCCAACTTCGGAAGCCAGAGCGAAACCTTCAGCTTTGGCAATCTGAGCTGAATCGCGCCACACGGCACCTCTGAAGGTTCGCACCTGATACTGCCACGCGGAGCGACACAGGCACTTTGTCGACGCGCCCCGTACAAGTAAGGCCATAAGCAGCCTGGCAGCTAATCAGGTCGACGAGCCTTCTGCCGACCTCGACAGTAAAAAGCTAGGCCGACGCCTTGATGCGCTCGGTTATCCAGCCGATCTGCAGTCAAAGCGTTGGCCATTCAGGCATCTCGGAGCACGCGCGCCACCGCATACGCAGCGATACAAGGCAGCATCAACAAGGCTGACCAAGGTGGATCGTCGCTATTGGGATCGCTGGCCGTGCCTGCCGCATGGGAACAGCGGCCGATGAAGCGGCCGGGAGGACTGCGCTCGGACGGCAAAGCGAGCGTCGTTTGCTGTTGTTCTACTTCGGATCAGAAAGGCGCCAGACGTGCTTTCGTCATGGTTTCGTGGAGATCTGTCACCTTCTAGCCAAAGGGCTGAAGTGGCCACTGGGTGAGTTTCCCTCAGCAACACCGTTGTCGTAGACGAACGCTCCGGCACCTGCAGTGCCGACCAAGCCGGCAGATGTGCCCTACAGCCTCGAACTGCGCAGCCGCTAGCGTGCCGTAGAGTTCTACGATCCGTCAGCTACAACGATGCGAACCTCCTCGGTATCAATCCAATAACTCAGCCCTCAAGAGTATCGTTGAGGTCGCCGAGGTGAACCGAATGATATCTGTCCAATCCAATTCAGCCGCCTGCTCGAGGGAATGCAAGCGCACTCTGTCATCATGAGGATTTGATGAGCTCCCCGTTGCCAGCCCCTGCCACCGGAAGCGCAGCCCTTAGCGCACTCACATAGGCATTCCTCGCTGTCTGCAGCGCAGCCACATGCGCCTGCAAACGGGCAAGCTCCTGATCCACGAACTGAATGCTCTGCAGTTGCGCCCGGGCTTCGTCCGACAGGCTGTCGAGATCATAGTCAATATTGTCGATCTTGATGATGGGCATGGATCCGTCCTGTTCCGATGGCTTTTCAGAGAAATTTTCACGGTGCCCGCGCACAAGATGCCGGTTCACCTGTGTTACGTCCTGGATAACGTGAGCCACCCGCCCGGGCTCATGATGCCAGCGCTTGGCGCGCTGTTGGCGGCAGTGCTGCAGTGCGAGCTTGCGCCCGTGGTCGGAGCTGCGAGGCAGGGTATGCCCGGCGCCTTGCAAGGCAACGCAAACGCGCTCGAACAACGCCGCCGGCATCGGCGCATCGCGCAACACCTCTTCGCTGGGCGCGAAGGCCTTCGCACGCGTCATCGCAAGCATGTACTGGGTAGCCTCATGCAGCTGGATGCGCCCGGTCCTGCTGACGAGGATCAGCGGACAATGGGGTGCCAGCACGGGCAGCACGTGGTTGGGGTAGACGGTATCGCCCCAATAGCGACGGGCAATCTCGCCGAAGTGCCGGAAGTCCCGAATGGGGATGAACTGCGCCTGGTCAAAGGGCAGGATTTCCACCTTGGGCTTGCTGGTCGTTACCGTGTCGTTGGCCACATCGACGTACAGCGTGCCCAGCTGAAATGCATTCTGGAAATACTGGCCACGCAGGTCGCCCCAGACCTGCCGGAGGGCACCGCCCGCACGCAGGAACGCTCGTAAAGCCCGCAAGCCAATGGCCGCATTCGCCGGCAGGCTGGTTTCATCCACCGTGCGCAGCCGTTTCTGCACGGCTTCGGCGATTTCCAGGCACTGCCCCAGCGGATAGGGCTTGCCCAACTTCACCGGCTGCATGCGCTCAAGCTCAGGGTCCAGTTGCAAGCGAATGGCCAGCAAGCAGGCTTCCAGCTCGGCAAGGACGGGCAGCAAGTACCGCTCCGTCAGCAGCGCCTGGGCGGCAGGCTGACAAATACGGGGTTCATTAGGTAGCAGCGGCGCGGACCAAATGCCGGCGTGGAGCCCGGCACCAAGCTCGCCAACCGCGCCTGGAGCGATGGGGCTGCTCATGCGATAGGTAAAAGACTTGTGATTTTATGAAGGCACTTTAGCCGAATGCGCTGTGCAAAAAAACGTTCCGCAAGCGAAGTGCCAGGGGGGCCCACGCAGTGGGCGAGTTGTTCGATGACGACTTCATCGCGGAGGATCTTTTTGCCCATCGTGTCGACTTGCGACAGCAACTGCGCGGCCAAGGCGCGCAGCTGTTCAGGTGTCAACTCGTTGAGATTGGGTACGGAAGTCATGCCGCTGAGTGTCGCAAAGCAGGCAATACAGGCTGTGTGAAAACCTAACAGGCTGAGTGCAAGCTGAAGACAATGCCTCCATCCGTCGATGGGGGCATTGTCGTTTATGGATACATCCAGGCCGAAGGTCGTCTGCAAAGCAGCTTGTTTCCAGCCACGTTGGAGGAGCCGGTACCGGAGGATCATGTCGTGCGGGTGATGGAGGCCTATGTCACTCGCCTGGATCTGCTGGCCCTGGGTTTCAGCAAGGCCTAGCCAATCAAGACCGGACGCCCAGGCTATGATCCGGCGGACCTGCTCAAGCTCTATCTACGGTTACTTCCAGCGCATTCGTTCTTCCCGCCAGCTGGAAGCCGAGTGCCAACGCAATATCGAGGTGATGTGGCTGCTGGCCTTGGGGAATGTAAAGCGCTGTCGAGACACGAAACCCTCCAGAAAGTGGCTTGAAATGGTGTCCACCAAAACTAGGTGGACACCATGCCGTAGTCTGGAAAGGGCAAGAAGATGGGTTCGGCGGACGGTTACCGATGTTCACGCGATTAATGCCACACCGTAGCAGCGGTCGCTGAAGGAGCTGCCTGAGCTTCTTCCAGCCAGAGGGGCCAGGCACTCGTCGGCCACTCGCCTTTTTGATACTGCCCATGCACGACGCTGAGCCACTGGCGCAGGAGCAGCGGCGCCAGGGTCAACTGCGCCAGCACCTCGCCAGCCTCGTCCTTGAACACCAGCGTCACCGCCGATGGCGAAACGGTCAGGTCCACGCTTTGGACCAGTGCTTGCGGCACGTTAGCGCTCGGCTGCACGGGCGCTTGCGGCATCAGCGCGGCAGCGGCCGCTTGCTGCTCGAACGTTCGCTGGATGCTTGCCGAGCGGGCATCGGATGCGGGGCGCTCGAGGGTCTGGCACAGGTGCGCCACCAAGCGGTTCATCAGCCGCTGGGTAAGCCACAGCACCTTCGCTTCGCCGCCAGCAAGCTCGCCGGTCATGCGCAGCCGATCCTCGTGCTCGACGTACTCGGTAGTGATGCGTTGTAGCGCGGTACTCATATAAGCGGTGCCCGGAACAAAATGCCCGTCCTCTCGTATTGTCAGCGTGGAATCCGCAGCCAGGCCGACATAGGCGCGGCGTGGACGCCAGGGGCATGAAGGATACCAAGAAGACCGAGGCGGTTGGATTGGTCTCCTGGCGGCCCGCACCTAGCCTGCCCGTCTCACCCCTTCCCCACCGAACACCTGTCGCGCCGCCTGCATGCCGCGCAGGTACTTCGTCTGACGCCGGTCGCACAGCGCAACCAGCTGGGCAGGCACTCCGACTGCGCTGCCGAAGGCCTTCAGGAAGCGGCTGGAATAGGCCATGAACGCTTCGGCGTTCAGGCCCAGCCGCACCAGGATCTGCGGCTGGCGTCCGTCGATGCGACCCTTCTTTGTCGGATGCTGAGCCCGGCCAGTGCATTCGACCAGCTCAACATAATCCGCGAAGTCGAATGGGATCGCCCACGGCGCCCGGCTGGTCGCATCGAAAGGCATCAGCGCTGTCGCCGGTTCGGCCTCTGCTGGCGATGAGCCCGGCGCAGGCGCGGATTTGGCGTCCGCCAGGCGTTCCCGGATCGAGGTGTAGTCGGAATCTTCCGGCGTCTCGGCGATGCCGGCGTGGATCGGGTTGAGGTCCACATAGGCCATCGCAGCCAGCAACAGATCATGCAGGCGAGCACTCGATATGGGCGGCCAGGTGGTAGTGATTGCTCATCACCGCGTAGGCCACGATGTCGATGGCGAACACCTGCGCCAACCCCTTCATACGTTCGGCTATCCAGCCGCGGCGATGATCGTAGTTCTGGCCGGTCAGGCGGTCTTCGCCACAAAGAAAGGCACGCCGCACGCAGCGGCAAACGCAGTGATACCAGGCGGCGTCATCAAGGCTGACGGGTGGAGCGAGGCTATGTCATGACGGCGATCCTTGCCGTGCCCGATCGGTGCGGGCGGTCAATCAAGCGTGACGCGGAAGGCTAGTTCAGCAAGAACAAAGTGGGTGTCCTTTTGTTGTTGGTGTCCTTCTGTTTGTTGGGCAAGGAAAGCTCTATCCGCTTTTCCTGCGCCCTCCTACGCCAGCCAGATGCCGTTGTCGATCACGGTACCGACCAACGCCACGTTCTCTGCGCTTTCTGAAAAGCCGACCAGCACCCCGGCGCGGTCATTAGCGCCCGAGCCCAGCTGTGACTGCCAGAACGCCACCCCTTCGGCATCGCCTGCGCGGCCAAGCACGTTCTGGTACAGCAGCCCCACCAACTGCTCGTCGTTGCTGGAGGCGCCGTAGCGGCTGGCGAACTCCGCCGAGGCGAGGAAATGCTCAGCCACGCCGTGCAGGCTCTCGCCGGCATCCATGACCGAAATCCAAAACGACAGACCTTCGGCGTCTGGCGCGCGGGCAAAGGCGGCCTGATAGAGGCGATAAGCCTGCCCCGCCACGCCCTCGATATCCAGCGCAAGGGTGCCATCGGTAAACGCCAGCCGCTCGACATTGAAGACCTGCATATCTTCATAGCGCCCGCCCGGGCGCGCCAGATAGGAATACTGATCATCGTATCTCAACAGGTGCGGCGTTTCGGCAGAGGCAAAATCCAGCGTGAGGATATCCAGGCCATCGCCGCCATCGACCTGAAAAGCGAAGCCCGAGACACTGATCAGGTCATTGCCGCCACGCGCGACGATGAGGTCGTTGCCCCCGGCGCCGACGATGACGTCGTGGGCAGCGGTGCCGGTCAGCACGTCGTCACGGGCCCAGCCGACCTGGGTCAACCGATTCTGTGCCGCATCCCAGGACCAGTTGCTGACCTGCTGCCCCTTCTGCTCAGGACGGCCATACAGCACCTGGATCGCGGCGATATCCAGCTCGCCGAGTACGCCAGGTCCGCTCGCGCCACCGTTCACGTAACTCAAGGCCGTATAGCGGGAATGGTCCAGATCCCGATGCAGGATGGGCTCACCATCATGGGGGTGCTTGAGACCGAGGGCGTGACCAAGCTCGTGCAAAATCACCGGAAGGTTCATTCCGCCGCCATCGAGACACACCCGGCCGGCGCCCGGCACTTCAACCCTGGCTAGGCGCGCATTTCCCGCCTCGACAAACCAGCCGGCCCAAGGGTAACCCGCCTGGCCAATCACCCAGGACGGGCTCAGGTCGTAGCCTGCCACCTCGATATCACCGAGGCCGGGCGCGGCTTCGAGAAAGGTAACGCCACTCACCGCGCCCCAGGCCTCGATACCCTGCCGGAAGATCGCCTGCTGACCGGAATCGAGCGGCCGGAAATTGCTCGCATTGTCCGGCGGATCATCGAAGGCCGTGCCCGCGAATGAATAAGTGAGGAAAACCGGTGCTCCACGAGGCGCTTCGCCTTGACCGGCATTCCATGCAGTACCGCTGAGCAGGGCGGTGTAATCGCGAACAACCATCATCAACTCCGTTTTAGTGGGATGAGGACCCCAGCTCGGTTAGCGCCGTTCGGCCATCGCACCCTACAGCCTTGGCCACCAGATCGGCGATCTGCATGCGGTGCGACGTGGCTGCGCGTCCGTATGCTGTTCTTTTTCCGTCTCGCCGGAATTGCGAAACGGTAGCTTCTGCTGAACCAACACACCCTTCTATTACCTGAATGCCTCACAGCAGAAATCGGTCATGGTACTCGGCAGTATCGATGAACGCTCCTATGACGGCGATTTCAGACATGCCAGCATCGAGGCGGTCGACCCAGTAATCGAAGCCTTGCTGCTCAGGGCTGCGGCCGAGCAGGCCGATATAGTCGAGCGTGACGGTGACGTCGCGGTCGCTCAGCGCGGCATATTCGGTGGACTCGGTGAAGGCGAGCAGCAGGTCGCCGGTGCTTAGGCCGGCGGCGCGCTGCGCCTCCCAGTAGGCGGTGCCCGTCGCCTCCGGCGCACGGCCGAGCACGGCCTGATAGAGCTGCGCCACCAGGGCTGTATCGTCGAGGCCGCCAAAGCGGCCGGCGAACTCGGCGCTGCCGGCGAACTCAGCGGCGATGTCGTGCAGGCTCTGGCCGGCTAGGCGCGCCGCTATCCAGTTATTCATGCCAGCTTCGTCAGGCAGGCGGCCGAAGGCGCCCAGATAAAGCCGTGCCAGCGGCGCGACGCCAGCCTGGAACTCGACACTGTCGAGGAAGCTCACGGCAACCTCGGAGCGCGTCATCAGGCCGGCGTCGATCTGCTGCATCCAGTAAGTCAGGCCGTCGGCCTCAGCCTCGCGGAACAGGAAATCACGGTAGAGCTGCAGTACCAAGAATTCGGTGCGCTGAAAGACATCATTGTCCTTGGTGCCAACCGTCAGACCATAAGCGGCCTCAAGCGCATCCGGGAACTGATCGCTGTCGGCATCGCCGCCGGCGGTAGCACGGTAGCCCGGCGCGCCGGGATCGGTGATCACCCCGTCGGCCACCCCGTCGTCATCGAAGGCGCCTCCATCGACAAGGGTGAAGTCGAGTCGGGTCTTGCCGCCCTCAGAAACGACCTTGCCGCCATAGGTGCTGCTGGCCAGATTGACCCAAGTGCCGGCGGCATCCTGCTTCCAGTAGCCGTTGATCAAGACAGCATCATCGACATAGAGGCTGAAGTCCTTGGCCGCGCCGGCGCTGACGACGTCGGCCGTGAAGCTGATCTGGCCGAGCGGCATGTCGACGTCGGCTGGCTTGTTGGCCGGCGCATCGAGCTGCGCGACCGCCTTCAGGACCGTCGTGTTCGCTTGCGCCGTGTCGGTCTTGCCGGCGACCGAATCGGCGACCAGCGTCACATAGACGGGTTTCGCATCGCCCGGGGCGCTCTGCGCAGTAGCGGTCTTCAGGAAGGCCGCCGACGTGACGTTGGCCTGCTGGCTGTCGGCCTTGCCGTCGCCGTTGCCGTCGCCCGCCACCGCCGTGGCGCCGGTGGCGGGCGGCAGGCTCGGCACCGCCTGCTCGGTGCTGGCGGGAATGTTGTCGCCGTCGTCCGGTATAGTGGGGGCTGGATCGCTGGGCGGGGCGATGACCGTGATCGCGGCCGTATCGCTTGCTGCCGACAGAGGGCCGCTGCCGCCGGTGGCGCCGCCGACCGTTAGGTAGACGCCGGCGCTGCCGCCCGACTGGTCCCAGGCGTGGAAGGTGAGATTGGCGCTGCCGCTCCAGCCAGCATTCGGCACGAAGCGGATGCTGTCCGTGCTGGCGAGCAGGAGCGTCTTGCCGCTGTTGCCGCCGGAAAAATCGAAGGCCGTCCAGGCGCCGGCATCCACCTTGTACTGCCAGGTGCCATGGGTATTGTCCACGGCGTTGACGGCAATGGCTTCCAGCGCTGTGCCGTCGACATCGCTGATCGAACCATCGACCACGAGCGCGGCGACGGTCTGGCCGGGGTTGCTCGCATCGGCCACGTCCTGGGCAATGGCGGTGAAGGCGGGCGAGGCGGCGGCATTGAGCACTGGGGCGTTGTTGATGACGCTGAGCACTAGATCGTTGCCGGTGCCGCCAATGTAACTAACCTGAAATATCTTGTCGCCCTGGCTGAAGGTGCCGCCCTCGGTGATGCTGCTGCCGCCGACCTTGATGGTGCCGATGATGGCATCCGTGCTGTCGTTGTCGATCAGTGTAAAGCTGTTGCCGACGCTGGGGGTGAAGCTGCCGAGATCGAGGCTGAGATTGGAGCCGCTGACATCGACCGTACCATTGACCACCAGTTGGTCATAACCGCTGCCGGCGGTGGTGCCATGCAGGTCGACAGCCAGGATGGCGCCCCCTTGCGCGTTGGCCAGCCCGCCGAGCGTCAGGGCGCCGGCGCCGGCGTTGCCAGCGGCAAGCGTGCTATTTTGCTCCAGGATCACGGCACCGCCCAAGGTGCCGGTACCGGTGAGCGCGGCACCGCTATTGATCCAGGCGCCGCCAGCGAGGCTGCCAGTGACGGCGAGGGTACCGGAGGCAACATCGGTGGTGCCACTGTAGGTATTGACGGCAGACAGCGTCAGCGTGCCGGCGCCGCTCTTGCTCAGGCCGTTGGCACCGGAAATGACGCCGGACAGCGTGACGGCCTGGGCATGGCTGACGGTCGCCGCGCCGGAGAGAGCGACGGTGTTGTCGATAGTGGTGGCGCCGGTGAGGTCCAGCGTCGTACCTTCCGCCAGCACCACCTGGCCGGCGCCGAGGTTGGCGTCGGTGGCAATACGCAGCGTGCCGGCGTTGACGGTGGTGGTGCCCGAGTAGGTGCTGCTGCCCGAGAGCACCAGCGAACCGCTGCCGACCTTGGTCAGGTTATGGTCGCCGGAAATCACCCCGTTCAGCGTCAGCAAATCGCCAGCGTTGAAGGCGCCAATGTTGGTGTCCGCTGCCAGGCTGATGTTGCCGTTGACGGTGGCCGATCCCTCATTGACCTTGAGCGCGCCATAAATGGCATTGATCCCGACGCCGCCCAGGGTCAATGCATCGGCGATGGTCACGCCGTTGCCGAGCCGCAGCGTCGTGCCGTTCGCCAACGTAGTCCCGCCCGCTGCCGTGCCCAGCGCGTTGCTGGTGCTGGCGATGATCACGCCGCTGTCGAGGTTGATCGCGCCGGCGAAACTGCTGTTGTCGCCGGCAAGCGTAAGGGCACCGCCACCCGCCTTGGTCAGCGCGCCCGTGCCGGAGATCCTTCCGGACAAGGTGACGGAATCGCTGTCGGAAATGGTCGCATCGGCATTGACTGCGATGTCGTTTTTGATCGCCCCGGCGTCGGTGATGGCGAGCGTGCCGCCGTTCAGCGTCACCGACCCGTAACCGAGGCTTTCGATCGACGCTGCGGCGTTGAGCGTGCCGTTGTTGATCGCCACGCCGCCACCAAAGCTATCGCTGTTGGCGGATAGGGTCATGCTGCCGCCGCCGGCCTTGGTCAGCAGCCCATCGCCGGAAACCTGATTGGAGAGGGTCAGATGTCCGCTGCCGGTCTGGTTAAAGGTGGCGCCGCCGGTCTCGATTGCAAAAGTATTGTTGACGGTCAGTATGTTGCCGGCGGTGGCGAAGGTGACGCCGCCGCTCAAGGTCACGCCGTCGGTGCCGAGATTGGTGGCGGCGCTGATCTGCAGCCTGCCATCCGTGGCCGTGATCGTGTTGAGGCCGGTGTCGGCGGTATTGTTGGTGCCGCCCAGAGTCAGCGTGCCCGCCCCGGTCTTGGTCAGCGCCGATTCGTTCTCGCCATCATCGGTCAGGCTGGCCGAAAGGGTGAGGTTGTTGCTCGACGCATTGTCGATGGTCAGCCCGCCGGTCAAAATCAGGCTGTTGCCGCTGATCGTGAAGCTGGTGCCGTTGGCGAGCTGGAACGTGGTGTTCGCCGCCACTATGGCCGTGGAATCGAGCGAGATGTTCCCGCCGTTCAGCCCAGCTGCGAAACCGATGGTCTTGCCGCCGGCCACGGCCAGAGCCAACGCCTCGCGTAAGGACAGCCCACCGCCGTCGGCCAGCTCCGCCGCGTAGCCGCGGTTGTTGAAAGCGTCGGCAGCGTCCTCTGACGTGTCGTTGGCCGTCGTCACCACCAGCGTATCGGATGCCGTCACCGTCACCGCCTGATCGAAGATACCGCCGGCGCCGTCGTCGGCACGAACCGTCACGGTGTAGGTGCCGGCGGTGAGTGTGCTGGGTTTGACGGTGCGCAGCGATGCGCTGGCGGTGGCGCCCGCCGTGCTGGATGAGCCGCCAGTGCCGAGGTCGAACACCGCGCCATTGGTGTTGGTGACCGACCCCAGCGTGTTGTGCGAAACCGACTGGATGGAGTAGGTCCAGGTGGTGTTATCGAGGTCGGTCGCCGCCAGCGTCGCCACGGTACTGTTGGCGCTGTCGTAGGTGCTGACGCTGCCGGTGGTGGGAGAGATGGCGGTCGGCGCGTCGTTCACGCCGGTGATATTCACTATCGCCTGATTAGTGCCGCTGGAGTTGGTCGTGCCGTCGTTGAAGACCCAGTCGAGGGTGACGCTGGCCGGTGGTGCGTCGGACCCGTTGCTGTAGGTGATGGCCTGCAGCACGGAATCGACGATCGCCGAGGTGGCGCTACTGTTGAAGGTAAGTACCAGCGTGCCGCCGGAACTGGTGGTCACCGTGCCGACGCCGCTGCCGTTGTAGGTGAAGCTCTGGCCTTCGGTCAGCGTACCCAGCAGGCCGCTGTTAGCGAACAGGTCCTAGCTGTTGGCGCCGCCGCTGCGGGCGATGGTCAGGGAGGCGCCGTTGTAATTGCCTGCACCCGAAGCAAGCGCGTCCAGTTCGGTATCGGCGACCGTGACGTCGCTGTCGACGACAACGGCGCTGCTGCCTTCGATGAAGGAGGCGCCGCCATTGAGCGCACTGAAGGCAGGTGCTGCGTTGGTCGAAACCAGCACCCCCGCGGTGGCGCCGACCGAGTTCAGCGTAAGGGTGGCGTCATTGCCGGCGGCATCCCTGAGGGTGCCGTCATTGGCGTTGATGGCGACGCCGACGGCAATGCCGTTGCTGTCGAGGTTGCCGCCGACGACGGTGTAGCGGAAAACGAGGGCGCTGGCGCCGCTGCCGGAAAGATAGGCCGCCTGGACGATGCCGCCAGTGTCCAGCGTGACGGGGATGTAGGGCGTGCCGCCACCGGTGTTGACGGTGACAGCCCCGTCGAAATTGACGGTGAAGTCGAGATTCTGGCCGATGTCGTAGGTGGCGTTGGCCGGGACGCCTACCGATGTGACCCGGGGCGCGGTGTTATCGATGGTGTAGGTCTGGCCCAACGTGAAGCCGGTGGTGATTGCGTTGCCGGGCGTATCGGCAATGCCGGTGCCGGCGTTCTTCAAATCAAGCCTGAGCATGCCATCGCCGCTGACGCTGTTGACCGTCACGGTGTAGCTGCTGCCGCTGCCGCTGACCGAGGCGATGGAGCCAGACGCTGTGTCCGTGGTGGTCAGCTGAAAGTCACTGCTATCGACCCCGCTGACGTTTTCGGAAAAGGTGACCGTGAAACTGACGCTGCTGGCGTTGGTGAGCGAACTGCCGCTCCGGTTGATCGACGAGACGCTGGGCGGCGTGGTGTCGCCGCCACAGTTATTGTTGGTAGAGGTTGGCAGACCCACTGACGTACAACCCAAACATTGATCAATCCCCTGCATCCCCTGCACCGTAAACGGCAGCACGGTCTCGATTTCCCCCGCCGCGTATTCCAGGTCCCAGTCGCCGCCCAGCGCCAGCGGCCCGGTGCGGTCGGTCGAGGCGGCGATGTCGGCGCCGCCGAGCGCGGCAGCGAGGTCGGCGACGAAAGCTGCCCCCGCCTCGCCCGCCGCCACCGAGCAACCGTAAACCAGCAGGTCGGCACCCGGCGCGAGGTGGGCGCCGATGGCCGCGAGTTCGTCGCCATGCGTGGCGAGCGCGGCCGCGTCGAAACGGGTGTCGCCCAGCTGCAGATAGCCGCTGCCGCCGTGACTCACCAGGTGCAGGGCGGACAGTTCCCCATAGCCCGCGAGCCCTGCCGCGAGCGCTGCGACGCCGTCGCTGCCCGCCGGCAGCAGGATCACCGGAATGTCGGGAGAGAGGCCGGCGACCAGGGTTTTCCAGTCGCTGACGCCGGCGTCGATGACGATGACCTCGGTGGGGGTGATCGGGGTCTGGCTCATGTTCGGGCTCCCTGCGCGTTACTTTGGTGGTTTTATTCAATTCTTGCGGGTTGCGGCTGCCAGCCGGGGAAATCCTTCGCGGGCTTCGGTTCCGCCGCCCACGGTCCGGGCGGCAGATGCATGCGCCACTGGTGCTGTTCCGGCTCGCGGAAGCCGGGGGTGTAGGGGCGGCGGAGGCCGGGCAGGAAGACGACGTCGTAGAGCTCGGTAACCTGGCCTTCGATGGTCAGCCAGTGGGCGAGCCGGCCGGTCTTGAGGTTGAAGACGAGAAGACCGCAGCGCTGGTAATGGCCTTGCGCCTCCAGGCGCTCGGCGAGGTTGATCTGGCCGACGAGGCCGTCCTTGTCCGGGCGCAGGCGGGAAAGGGCCACCACGGCGTAATCGCCAACGAAGGCGATGCCGCGCGCGAAACCCTGGCACAGCACCACGGGCACGAAACTTTTGCTTTCGAAATCGACGTAGCCGAGCTGGGCTTCGCCGGAATTGATGAGCCACAGCCGGCCATCGTGCCAGCGCGGCGAATGTGGCATCGAGAGGCCGGTACACACCGTCTCGCCGCTTTGCACATCGACCACGAAACCGCCGTGGCTCTTGACGCCCTTCCAGCCCAGTTTGCTGTCAAAGCGGCCGCAAATGGTGGCGTAGGCGAGTTCGCCGTCGCGGGCACAGATGCCATTCAGGTGGCAGCGGTCTTCCGGCGCCAGCACCGAAATGAAATCCGGGACCCAAACCGGGCGGAAGGTGTAGTGCTCATCGACGGAGGCGACGCAGCTGAACTGCGTGTTGGCGTAGAGAAAGTCGAAATGCTCGCCGCGGAAGCTCACATCGGCCAAGACGTCGTGGGTGTTGCTGTTTCCGACCAGATAGCCTTTTCTGGGCATGTAAATGGCGTCGTAGACTTCGCCATTGATCTCGTCAGCGCCGGCATTGGCAAAGCGCCAGATCTGCTCGCGATTGCCAATCCACAGCTTGTCATGGTCGATGGCCAGGCCCATGGCAGTGCCGACCACGCGTTCCTGGGCATAGAGCGAGCCATCCGGGTTGCTGCCGAGAAAGAACAGGCGGCCGGTCTGGTAGGTGGAGAAAACCAGCGAGCCGTTGTGCTCGGCCAGCCAGGCGGCGAGGCCGGGCGAGGGCATCAGCTGCGGCTTGCCGGCGGCCTGGCGCAGTTCAGGTGTGGCCTTGCCGCCCGTATCAAAACCGCTGCGCGCGTAGTCGGCGACAGTCCAGTCGTTGAGTTTTTTTGGCTGGGGGATTTCTTCGCTCACTTGATTGCCCGGTTCAGGAGTTGATCGATGGCCTTGGCTACGTCGCATCGACTGGTGTCGATGCGGATATCCGGCGCGGCCGGTGCTTCATAAGCCGCCGAGATGCCGGTCAGGTCAGCGAGCTCCCCATTTCTGGCGCGACGGTAGAGGCCTTTGGGATCACGTTCTTCGCAGACGGCTAGAGGGGTGGCGACATGTACCTCGATGAACCTGTCACCACCGATAATCTCCCGCGCCCGGGCCCGCCCCTGCCGGGTGGGCGACACCAGCGCGATCACGGCATGGATGCCAGACTGGTTGATGAGTCTGGCGAGCTCTGCGACCCGCCGCATGTTTTCGGCACGGTCGGCAGCGCTGAAACCGAGGTCGCGGCACAGGCCCTGTCTGATTTCGTCGCCGTCGATGACGCAGGCCGGAATGGCATCGGCACGCAGGCGGACTACGAGGGCGTTCGCCAATGTGGTCTTGCCGGCGCTGGGAAGTCCCGTGAGCCACCAGGTATGAGGACTGAATAGAGTCATGATGAGGCTACGGTGGTGTTATGGGACCGGCAAAGAGGAGGCTCATCACTGCTGGCTATGGGGCCGAAAGTAGCGCAGGAATTAACCTGGATCAATTAAATATAACGAAGGTGAAAGCTTGCTGTTCGGATTACGCCGAAAGTAAGGCTATGTCCGAGTTAGTTGTTGCAACAGACTAAGCTGAACATGGCGTCTCCAACTGCGGGAGACGTGGATCGTGAAGGCGAGTCAATTCCGGCTGGGCGAGACGGGAGCGATTGCACGCCGGTCAGTAGTCGTCCGGGCGCAGGTGGTGGTGGCGCTGCGCAGCGCCTCGTCGTTGCGCGCGGCGTCCTCGGCGCACAGCGCGTCACCCCAGTCGCCGGCCTGGTGGCGCAGGATCAAGGTGAAAGCCTCGACGCGGTGTTAGGTTCTGTACGAAAAGTCGTCGAGCGAAGGTCAGGCGAGGCAAAAACGGGTGAGGAAGCGGAGTTTACGTGCTGTAAATGAGCATTCCGAACCCGTTGAAGCATCACCGAGCGCAGGCACTTTTCGTACAGAGCCTAGGCCAACAGGTTCAGCACATCAGGCGTGGCGACGACCTGGCCAGTCGAGAAAAGGTAGTTGATCGGTCCGGGAAAAGCGCATGTGAGTCTCCACGGCAAGATGCGGCATCGCCGTTCCAGGCGATGCCGGAGTCTGCGTCAGATCGTGATGAAGAGAAAAGAAGTAACCAGGCGGATGTGTCGCGGATGATCAGGTTGCAGGCTCGGCGGGCAACGCTGGCGTGGCGAAGGCGGCGCACAGCGCCAGCAGCGTCGGATCGATGTCGGCTCGTTTGGGGATGAACAGGTCGACGCCGTAGCAGTCGTAGCTGACGATCCAGACGGCCTCGTAGTAGTGGGCGTGTTCGTTGGAGAACTCGAAGCCGGTCACGCTGGCGATGCCCGTCGCGGCTACAAGCGTGTCGATGGTGTCGCGCCGCTCGGCGACGATGAACAGACCGAGCGCGCCGCATCCCAAGGCATGGATTCCTCGATCCGCCGAATCCGTTTTTCGATTAGATCGCGCAAGTCCGAATCGGCTAGACGCGCAACGGACGCACGGTCACGCAAGACTTGCATCGTGGGTCTCGCTGGCCTGAACCAGGCGAGCCTCGTCGGGTTGGTCGTCATCGACAGCAGCAGAAGCCTTATCTCCTTGAAGCTTGCTCCGCCTCGGCCTCGCGGGCCTTCTTGAGCTTCGCGGATTTTCTGCTTGGGGCCGTCGCGATGAGCGCGTCACCCTCCTCGCCCGTCTCGCCGCTTGCGTCATGATCCTCAGCCTTCGCATCGCCCGGCACCGGATAGAGGATGTCTTCGCCCACCTGGGCCAGCCAGTGTTCGCGGAACGCAGGCCAGAGCAGCCAGAAGGGCGTTGGGCAACAGGGCAGGAAGCACATGAGAATCCTCGATGGTTGGGCGTGGGTACGCGCAGTGCGGCTAGGCCGACATGGTGCGTGGCTTGGTCGCCAGGGACCATGAGGATGATATCGAGGTGAGGCGGGAGGCTGTGACGGCCATCGTTCGCCAGGGGGTTAGCCTGCCCGCCTCACCCCTTCCCCACCGAATACCTGTCGCGCCGCCTGCATGCCGCGCGGGTACTTTGTCTGACGCCGGTCGCACAGCGCAACCAGCTGGGCAGGCACTCCGGCTGCGCTGCCGAAGGCCTTCAGGAAACGGCTGGAATACGCCATGAACGCTTCGGCGTTCAGGCCCAGCCGCACCAGGATCTGCGGCTGGCGTCCGTCGATGCGACCTTCTTTGTCGGATGCTGAGCCCGGCCAGTGCATTCGACCAGCTCAACATAATCCGCGAAGTCGAATGGGATCGCCCACGGCGCCCGGCTGGTCGCATCGAAAGGCATCAGCGCTGTCGCCGGTTCGGCCTCTGCTGGCGGTGAGCCCGGCGCAGGCGCGGATTTGGCGTCCGCCAGGCGTTCCCGGATCGAGGTATGGGCGACCAGGTGGTAGTGATTGCTCATCACCGCGCAGGCCGCGATGTCGATGGCGAACACCTGCGCCAACTCCTTGGTACGTTCGGCTATCCAGCCGCGGCGATGATCGTAGTTCTGGCCGGTCAGGCGGTCTTCGCCACACAGGAAGGCGCGCCGCACGCAGCGGCAAACGCAGTGATACCAGGCGGCGTCGTCAAGGCTCACAAGGGTGGAGCGAGGTTGTGTCATGACGGCGATCCCTGCCGGGCCCGCTGGGTGCGGACGGAAAACCAAGCGTAGCGCAGAAGGCTAGTTCAGCAAGAACAAAGCGGGTGTCCTTTTGTTGTGTTTGTTGTTAGGAATTGGTAAGCCCGGTAAGACTTCTCCTCCACCAGCGCGCTGCCCAGCAGCTCGTTGATCTGGCGCTTGATCACCGCCCGCTGGTCGTTGCCGAAGTACACCTTGCGGGCCAGTTGCACAAAGCTGTCGTCAAAGCACTGGCGCCGTTCGCAATCGCGCTTGGCATCTTCCACGTCCCACAGCTGGGTGTTGATGTCCTTGAGCGCCTGCACCAGCGCGGGCAGGCCAGCGGGAAAGCGCGAGATCTCACCCACCACGTTCTCAATGGCCAGGCGCTCCCTTTGCACATTGGCCAGCTTGACGGCGTCCTGCAGCTTGCCTGCCTTGATCTGCAGGATGGTCAGCTTGTCAAACACCTCGCCCCATGCAACAGGCAAGAGGGGCATGGCGGGCCAGGCTGGGCTGGTGGCGTTGGTGGCGGGTACGGAAGCAGGCGATAGGCGTGTACAGGTTTCGGGCATCTTGCGCTCACTCCAGGCTCAGTGGGGTAAAGCCCGATACACGGACGGGCCGCTCGCGCGGCACGCCGACCAGCAGCCAGGCGGATGCAGATGCGGCGGTAGCAGGCTCCGTGTCCGGCAAGGCGGCTTCCACCCAGAAGTCGTAATGGGCCGCCTGCGCCGCTTGGAGCACGGCCGTAGCTTCCTCGCGGCTGACAGGCGTCATCAATACAAAGGGGCGACAGCGCTGCAAGGTTTCCAGTGCGCCGTGGACGAAAAGCTCAAAGTGCATGGGCGCCTGAACCAGCAAGGCGTTACAGTGCGCCAGCGCCAGTGAGTCCAACGGCTGGCTGGGCACGGTGGTCACAGCGGGCAGGTTGCCCCATTCGGTGGAATGGCTCTCGGACCAAGGCTGCAGCACATTGATGTTGGCGTGCTGCGCACCGCCCAGACTCACGGCCTGCAGTACCCGCGCGGCGCAAGGCGAGCCTGCCAGATGCAGGGCAGTCTCCACATTGCGTGCCAGTGGCGCACGCGCCTCCAGCACGATCAACTCGCCGTGTGGGGCGATGCGCTCGGCCAGGGTGAGTACCAGTGAGGCATCAGGCGCGCAGGCCATGACAGCGATGGAGCCGGGCTGCACAAGCTGCTCGGTTAGCACCGCAAAACGCTGGCTGGCCCAAGCGTGTTCTGGGGCCAAGCGCTGGCGCTTGAGACGGGGCACCCTGCCTTGCTGCACCTCGCAGCTAGCGGGTGGGAGCGGCGACCCGATGGTGAGACTGGGCGATGCTTGTGGATGGGCCTGGGGCTGAGCCGCTTTCGGGGCCAAGGCATCCGCCATTTTTTCGTCGATTTTGGTGCGCAGCAGGTTCAGCACTTCTACCGGGTCCAGGCTGGCCCAGGCGGCGTGGTAGGCGCTTTTGTACGCCTCCCACTCAGAGTCATTCACTTTGGGGCGCCTGTAGGCGGGCAAGGTGTCGTAACCAGGAATACCGATGGCAGTGTTGTGGGGGTAATAGGGATAGAAGCTAGGCGCAATGCTGCTGCACAGCGTGACGCAGGGCGTGGCGCTGATGTCGGCCTGGTGCAGGGCAAACGTATCCACAGTGATCACCCCATCCATATGCCCGACCAGGGCCTTGAACATCTCGGGCGTGGTGATCTTGCCGGAGAGATCCGTCAGGCGTTTGTGCTTGAAGGCGAGGGGTTGGTCGATGACCCATTGGATATCCGGGCTCAGTTCTAGCAGGCGCTGAACAAAGCGTCGCGCCACATCCTCGGGCATGGAGCGCAGGGCCACCGAGGCTTTAGGGTTGAACAGCACTTTTTTACCGGACCGCTGGCGCAGCAGGACTTGCACGGCCTGCCAAGCATCCTGGTGGATATGGCCCTGATTACGCTTTTGCGTGGGGGGCACATCTTGTGGCGCCAGGCCGCACCACCAGAGTACCCAATCCACAATTGGCATTTCGCTGAATCCAGGGCGGCTGGTCAGATTGGAGAAATCGAAATAGCCGTCGTACTGGGCAAACTCGGCAGCAGTCAGTGGTTGAAACAATACGCGCTCTACACCAGGTGCATGGCCTAGAATGTCTGCCGTGGCGGCGCTGCTACCCGGGCCTAACAAAATGTCGCGGCTCAGTGAAGGGAAGTGTCGCTGCAGGCAGCGCAGCACCACCCGGAACGCAGTGATGCCAATGGTGCAATCGCCCAGAGCGGCGCCAAAGCCGTTGACCACGGCAAAGCGCCAATGGTGCTTGTCGAACTTGCGTGCGCGCAAAGCCAAGAGCTGCGCAGGTAAGGGCTGATCTTCCAGGTGAAAGCGCAGGCCGCCTTCGGCGGGCCGTGAAGAAATGCGGCCCAGCCGGGCAGGGAAATGCGGCCAGCCCAGCAAGGCATCTTCATTGACCAGATTGAGCCCGAGCGGCAACAGATCTGAGTCCGCTTGGGCGGTCTCATCCGGCTGTGCCTGCAAGGCTGTTTCTGGGAGTTGTTTCAACTGGTTCGCAACCAGTTGAACCTCAACCCCCACGTCCAGATACAGGCGCTCCAGCGTCAGGGCATGCGGGTTGTCCACGCCCCAATACATGCGGTGGATGCGATTGGTATCGAGCGCCACATCCTGCGCCAGCGCAAAGAAACGCATGGAAAAATCCTGGGTTCTGGTGTTGGGGAAGATGCTCCCAGACACCCTGCCCCTCGTCAGAAGGACAGGGCTCGTAGGCTACCCTCACGCAACCTGCAAGGCCTTCAAGATAAGCAAGTGTTTCTCAGCAAACTCGGAGGCCTGAGTGGTGAGTTCGGCAAGATTGTCTTCTGGAGTATCCAGCGTCTTGCCGTCCTTGATCAGGCGCTGGTTTTGCGCGTCAAGGATATTCCACACGAAGCCAGCCCAGTCCTGGGGTTGTTTGTGGCCCTGCTGTCTGGCCAGCAGAAACAGCTGCTGAAAGCGTGGCACGGTAACGCCACCGCCGGTGACCGGGCTGGCGAGGTAGTTCAGTTCGTCGCTGCTGCGAGCCTTCAGCATCAAGTGGAGGTTCAAGCGGTCAGTGCGCTTTTTTGCTTTGGCGGTGGCAGCATCGTCCTGAACGGCCAGCACGACCCCGGCGCTGGCAAGCACCATCACGGCTTCGTTGATCTGCACGAAACGGATGCCGCCAGGCTGCAGTGCCTTTTCCAGGTCGCCGAGCGACTTGGACTTGTGGTCGGCGAGCTGGTCGAGGATGGGGCCGTAGACGGCTTGCTGAAGATTGGCTTCGCCCAAGCTGCCAGTAACTTTGAGGCTGACGTCGGCGCGCGGCTGCACCAGCAAAATGCGCTGGGCACGCAGCGCTTCGGCCTGCTCCAGCGCGGAGAGCTGGCGCGCACCCTTGACCCAGTAGTCCTTGCGAAACTGCTGGTTCACGCAGAAGTCGCGGGTGGTCTGGCGGAACATCGGGTCGGGAATGCCGGCCAGCAGCATCTTCTGCTCGGCACTGAGGTTAACCGCGTCGATCGCATCCAGGTAATTGGCCGAACAGGCCCACTGCAGCTTGGCCGGGGCCAGCCATTGCGCCATCCTGGCAAAGGCCATGGGCTGCCAGTCGCGGTTGAAGTACTCGTGGGCGACATAGTGGCGGTCTTGCCCTTTGATCATCTTGATGCGCTCGGCAATCTGCGGGTTGGCACGGGCATACGCCGGGTTGGTAGCCAGCAACTGATCGGCAAAGGCCAGCGCGCTGTCGATGCGACTGACAATGCCGGCACCGTCCGAACCCAGCACTTCGGCATGCTCGGTGAGCAGGTCGCGCATGGGCACCATGGCGGCCCAGCCGGGCTGGGTGTTGTAGCTAATGTAGAGCACCCCGCCCACCTTGAGCTTGCGACGCACGAAATCGACGATGACGGCGCGGTTCTCGTCGCTGATCCAGCTCCAGATGCCGTGCAGGCCGATGTAGTCGAACTCGGGCAGGTCGGTGCGCTCGCAGAACGCGTCGAACGCGTCGTCAAACAGCTGGGCGCCAGAGTCCGCCACGCGGGCCAACTCCTGCGCAAAGCCCGCCTGGGCGGGGTTGAAGTCGGTGCCCGCCCACTGCACAGCGCTGGCGGCTGCGTGCAGGTTGGCGCTCATGCCCTGGCCAAAGCCGAGCTCGCAAGCGCTGCCCACTTCCGGCGGCACCAGGCCCGCATTCAGAAACGCCAGGCGCACGCGCAGTGGATTGAGTTCGGTGTAGTAGCCGTAGGTGTAGCCAATATCGGCGACGTAGCCGGCGGTCCAGTCGCTCATTTCATGTCCTTTTATGCTGGGGTTTTTTCTGAAGGCATGGCAAATCGATGCACTCAGAAAAAACCCCACCCCTCTTGCGAAGGATGGGGTTGGGAAGGCTTTAGACCTCAAGCCCCATGTTGCAGGGCTTGTCTCTTGCGAGATTAGATCAGGGCCACAGTGCCATGGTTGCTGTTGAACGAAGCGTTGGCCAGGTCGATGCCGACCAGCTCAATGATCGCGTCCACACCATTCTCGAACACCGTGCTCTGGTTCGTGTTGTCGACCGCTACATAGGCATTGCCCTTGTAGTTGAACCAGACAGCCTCACCCACACCAGCTTGTGCGATGGCATCATCGACATAGTTGGCGAAGGTAGCGGTGTTTTCGTTCAGCACCGCGCTCAGCTTGGCGAAAATGGAGACGTTGTGGTCACCAATGTCGATCAACTCAAGCACATCACCCGCCTGGAAGTCCAAGATGCTGCTGTAGGTGTTGGATTCCTTGGTGCCAGCGGTCAGCACGAACAGGTCGTTGCCTGCACCACCGGTCAGCTTGGCACCGTTGGAGCCAGCGTTCAGGGTGTCGTTACCTGCGCCGCCCACCAGCACGTCGGCCTTGGCGTTGGTACCTACAGAAGCCGACAGCACGTCGTTACCAGCGCCGCCAGTCACTGTCACGGCCACACCGTTGTGGTTCGTCAGATCCAGCGTCAGGGCACCAGTTGCGGCGCTGGCGTCCACGGTCGCGACCTTGGCAGCCAAGCTGCTCCAAGTAGTCACACCACCCACCAAAGTGCTGCTGTCGGACAGAGACAACGTCAGATTGCCAGCACCAGTCACTGTAACAGCCTTGGCGGCGTTAGCGTCCAGAGCCAGGGTGCTGACAGAAGCAGGATCTGCAACCTTTACATCGCCATACACGGTCGAGAAGGTGGTCGTCTTGTTGGCCACGCTCACGTTGATGGTTTCAACTTCAGCAGCCTTGACGGTGCCCAAGGTAGTTGTAACACCCCCAACAACTGTATTTGCAGCGTTCACAACAACGTTCAGACCCTTAGTGCCCTTGATGGCATCGGTCACGTTCACAATGGCACCAGCACCAACTGCCGTCAGCTCCAGCGTACCGCCGCTGGCCATCTTGTCGATGGTCAGGGCTGCAGCGGTTGCGGGAGCAGCAGCACCTTGGGTGGTCGTCTTGACCGTAACTGCCGGCAGATCACCACCGCCTGCATCGGTAATAGTGAAGTCACCTGTGCCGATATCAGCAAGATCACCGCCGGTTGTGCGCGTCAGCGTCACCACGGTGCCGCCAACGCTTGTGACATCCCAGCCAGTGAAGGTCTTGCCGTAGAAAGCAGTCGCAATCTGAGCAGCAGTTTCACCACCATTCAGCGTCAGCGTCGTGCCAGCAAATTCGATGGTATCGGCACCAGTAACAGCACCAGAGTTAGGAACGCTGAAATCAACCGTGATGACTTCCTTCGTGGCAACTTCCACAACCGAGTCAGAGTTGGCACTGACCACGTAGTTGATGTTGTCGAGGTTGGCCAGATTGACTGTGCCGGCAGCCGCTGCGTTGCCAATGCTCAGCTTCTCGAAGCCGTCGATCTTGCCAGCGAAGGTGCCGTTGGCCGAGAGGGCTACAGCGTCCGCAGCGGACAGGGCGATGGTGTCAACGCCGTCGCCGCCCTTCAGGTCAACCGTCGGGACGGCCACGGTGGTGGCGCCCACGACGTTCAGCGTCAGGGTGTCGTCACCGGCGCCCAGGTCGATGGCCTTGGCAATGGCGGTGTTGGCGTTGGTGATGGTCACCTTGTCCACACCGGCGCCGCCGGTATAGGTGGCCTTGGTGCCATCGATGGCAATGGTCACAGCTCCCGTCGTGCCCGTGGTGTCCACCGAAGTCACGTTGGTGGTAGCGATAGCGGTAGTAGCATTCGTCACCAGGTTCAGGCCGGCGGTCTCAGTCACCTTGATGGTCGTCACGCCACCCAGGTCGGAACCCGTCTTGGCATCCAGCAGGCCAGTACCGCTGACGTTCAGGGCAGTCGTACCAGCTGCCAAGTCCAGAGACACGGTATTCGTGCCTTCGCTCTTGACGTTCAGGGTTTTGATGGCGCTGGCAGCATCCAGATTGATGGCAGCACGCGCCTCAAGCGCGGAAGCGCTGGTCAGCGTTTCGGACTTAGCAGCAGTACCGACGTTGGTCAGGTTCAGTGCCAGGGTGGCAGCAGCCTGCGTCAGGGCGAAGTCGCCACCGTTGGACAGGTTCAGGGTTTCAAGGGCAGTGGTGTTGCCAGTGCTTGCGGAAAGAGTTGCCGAGTAACCATCCACGGTGATGGTCTTGACGGCTGTGGCGTCAGCACCAGCATTGGTACCAGTGATGGTCACTTTGCCTGCATCCACACCCATCACGCCGCCAGCAGGCGTTGCGTTGTGAGCTTGGCCCTGCACGACGGTGACAGTGGGGGCAACAGAGTTACCGGAGGTGTTGGTCAGGGTGGCGGTCAGGTCGGTAGCGTCTTGGTTGGCACGCGCAGCGGTGAAGACCACGGTGTCGCCAGAAGCGGCAGCAGCGGTGTAGCCAGTGCCCTTAGCAGGAGTGCCAGCTTGAAGAACTGCACCAGTATTGAAAGCGCCGGTGAAGACGCCCTTGGCCGTCACTTGCGAACCTTGGGTATCGGTGTTGGGATTGGCCAGACCGCTCACCATGTTGGAGAAGGCAGCAGCCACTTCCGCAGCGGTGAGGTCAACACCCGCCTTGGCAGTGAAGGTCAGACCATTGATGGCCAGCGCATCGCCACCCTTGAGCGCGCCAAACTTGATGGTAGCTGTCTCGGTCACGCCGCCGGTGGTGTTGGCCGCGTTCTTGGCCGCCACAGTAGCGTCCTGCTTGACGGTAACGGTGGTGGTTTCGGTGTTGGCGTTGACGGTGACAGCGCCTTGAACAACCTTGTTGGCAGTCGTATCGGCGGCAGCCTTGCTGGTGTCGCTAGAGGCCTTCTGGGTCACGGAAACGGTCTTGCCGCCGGTGACGGTGACGGCGCCCAGGTCGATCTGAGCAGCGGCTGCGTCGTAGGCCTTGCCGGTCACATTGACGACCACATCGCCCTTGGCAGCGGTGGTGCCGCCAATGGTGATGGTATCGACATCGGCGGTAGCAGCACCCGCATCAGCAGCAGTCACGGTGACGTTGTTGCCACCATTGACGGCATGAGTCAGCGGGGCACCAGCAGCACCAGCTTCCTTGAGGGTAACAGCGACGTTGGTCGTAGCAGCGGCCGTAGCGCCAACAGCAGCGCTGCCGTGCTTGAGGACGTTCAGGTCGGTCACGCCAGCGACAGCGGAGGTGTCGACGGTCACGCCAGCGGTGCCTTCGACTTCAACCACTTCGTCGTTGGTCATGTTCGGCAGAACGATGGCTGGTAGGGAGGATGCGATCTTCAGCGTGTCGATACCTGCACCACCGTTGACGATATCCAGGGTGCTGAGGGTGTCAAGATCAGTACCAGTTGTGGAAATCGAACCAATGATCGTGTCGTTGCCCGAGGTGCCGGCGAAGTTATCCAGACCCCGGTGAGCCACCAAGCTTTACTGAAGATTTGGGCGAGTCGAATCAATCACTTAGAGACATTTTAAATATCTTTTTCGGCGTTTCCTACCGTCTTCCTACTTGCCGCCAGTGGGAGGAAACCGATGGGACCACTACAAAACGCCCCATCATCTCGATAACTAACTGATTTACAACAGCTTTATTCGTATCCCCCGTCCTCTTCCCGTCCCACCTGGTTCCGACTGGCGTTTTCCGCCGCATGGCCAATCGCACGGGCGCCTACCTGCAAGGTAAAGCCACCCGATGGCTGACCCTCGATCACCTGAATCCCCGCCTCCTCAATTGCGGCCTTTAGGCGCGATACCGTCGACAGGCGTGGACTGACCGCATTGGACTCCAGCCGCGCTAAGGCGATGAGGGAAACCCCCGAGCGCTTGGCCAGGGTTGGCTGGCTCCAACCGAGCACGCCACGGGCTGCACGGATCATCGAAACGATCAACATCTCTTCCTGTGCAGGATTGTTTAATGTATCTTTAGACACGATTCATATCCTTTAGTAGTTTTTAAAAGTCTGGAGACCATTATGAGTGTCATCGCGCTTTCGGCAAAGAGGCTCCGTGAGCTTTCTTGCCCGTCAGGCAAAACAAAGGAAAATGTCTGGGATGCTCAGTGCAAAGGGCTGATGCTGGAGCTTCGGGAAAGCGGCGGACGTACCTGGTACGTCCGCTATGTCGATGCGCGAGGCAAACAGCGCCAGCTGCGCATTGGCGATGCCAACGTGGTCTCCCTCGAACAAGCCCGTAAACGCACCGACGAGCTACGCGGTCAGATCGCGCTGGGCAAAGACCCGTTCGAAGAGAAGGCGGTGCTCAGACAGGTTCCGACCTTGGCCGCGTTCGTTCAAGAGCGGTACATACCCTTTATAAAGGGCTACAAGCGCTCCTGGGATACCGATGAGTCGTTGCTGCGTAACCACTTGCTGCCCGCCTTCGGCAATTGCTATCTGGACCAGATCAAGAAGGACGACATAGTCGCTTTGCACCACGGGCGGCGTGCGAGCGGTGCTGCGCCTGGCTCCGCCAATCGCCTGCTGATCCTGATGCGATACATTTTCAACCTTGCGTTGAAGTGGGAAACCCCAGGCGTGAGCAAGAATCCCACGGCCGGCATTCCCCTGTTTGAAGAGAACAACAAACGGGAGCGCTACCTATCCCAGGACGAAGCACAACGCCTGTATGCCGCCCTTCAGACCAGCGAATCGAGGATGCTGCAGTACATCATCCCGATGCTTATCATGACCGGCGCTCGCAAGCGTGAGGTACTGGATGCGCGCTGGTCCGACTTTGATCAAAGCACACGGCGGTGGCGAATCCCAATCAGCAAGTCTGGCAAGGCCCGGCACGTACCGCTTTCAGATGGGGTATTGAACCTGTTGGGGGCGGTGCATGCTGAACAGGCCAGCTGGCCTTTGGCCTTGCAGAACTGCCCTTGGGTGTTTCCAAACCCGGACACCGGCAAGCCCTTTGTATCGATCTTCTACGCCTGGAATACGGCCCGTAAACGGGCAGGCTTGCCTGATGTGCGTATCCATGACCTGCGCCATAGCTTTGCCAGCTTCCTGATCAACGCTGGACGCTCGATCTACGAGGTGCAGAAAATCCTGGGTCACACGCAGATCAAGACCACCCAGCGCTATAGCCACCTCTCGTAGGAAACCCTGCTGGCCGCAGCCAATACTGCCGTTGAAGCGCTAGGACAGGCTTTCTCGCCGGCGAGTACCCTTCTGCCCGCGCCGGTCGCAGCCTTACCAGCTCAGTAACGAAGCCGTTGCCCTCGCTTGGCGGGGGCTCGCCAGTGTAGAAGGTCCGCCTCTCTCACTTAGGCCTGAAAGACATCGTCCAGGCTGGATGCATCGAGCACGCGATCGCCCCACAGCTCAAGCTCGCTTGCCGAAGCGCCCGAGATCTGTGCTGTGACCTCCGCCGGCAGGGGGCCGAAACGACGTGCGAGCTGGCGCTGCAGGAGCATCGCTTCACCTTGGGCAATACCCCTCTCGATCCCCTTCTCGATACCCTTCTCGATACCTTGCTCAAGGCCCTTTTGCTCATGCTGCTGGGCCCAAGCGTCAAAGCTCTTTGCCAGTGTCATCTTCAACTCCTTCAGGTCTTGCACCTGAGGCAATACCAAAGTGTTCTTGCTTTGTCTTAACAGTACCGCACGAATCCAGATGGCAAAAGTGCGCTTGAGCTCCGGATTATCCTCTAACCAGTTGCTTAACAGGTCGATCAGGCGCAGCAGCACCGTTGCGTTTTCAGAATGTTCAAAGCGGATCACCGCCGCAACCAGGTTCTTCAGCTCTGACAGATCCGCCTCGGTGTACTGACTCTGGTCGATCAGCAGGTATTCCAGCCTGGGCATGTACTTGGATACCAAGCCTGGCACCTTGGGAATCAACGCGCCCACATCGGTAGCGGCCGTCCACTTCGCATCGCCATTGTAGAGCACGATCGGCAGCACCGGCGGCAGTTTGCGATGCGGCAGGATATCTTTAGCGCGGATCAGATCCTGATACAGCAGACCGACGTAGGTCATCATCCGCACCGCCATAAACGGATCAACAGTGCTCTGGAACTCGATCAGGATGTACAGGTAGACCCATTCACCCTCGGCGCGAACCCGCCAGACCACATCATCGGCCCGGTGGCGCAGGTCGTCGGTAACATAGCTGCCGGGGACTTTCTCCAGGGTGCTGTAGTCCAGGCTATGCAGCCATTCGTCAGGGATGAAGCCCATCACCAGATCCCGCACCAGCTCAGGCGCGGAGAACAGCAGCTTGTACGAGGCATCGTTGTCGTGGGTCATGAGCAACCATCTGCATAGATAGCCCGATACTGTAACGCTCAGGCGCTTAAAGACGAAGATTGATCGTTCGGTGGCCGATACTGCGGCAGACGAACACCGCGCTTGGCTTTTAGGGCGAGGCTCGGGCATCGTGCGTGTTCCGGCTTGGCTTTCAAGGAGAAGACACCATGCCCACTACCGAGCAAACCATTCTCAAGGTCGGCAGCGAAGGCGGCTCTATTGAGCTGCGGGGCCACCAAGCAGACGGAGCCTGGCGCTTTCGACTCACGACCAACGAAACGACGCTCATTGAAAGTCTGGAAGAAGACGCCGATCCGGCAACCGGTAGCCCTTGGGTGAGCAGCTGGGAAGCTGCGTTGGCGCTACTGGATGAGTACCCGTGGCAACATCTTTACCCGCTGGACGTCCATCCTGAGTTTCACAAGCAGATCTGTAATGCGCTCAGCAGCCGAGGCGTATATCAGAAGTCCTACGAGTTGCGGGGAGTGTTCCATCAATCACCCTGCACCACAGCTTCCAGTCGGCAGACGATGCCGAGCGAATCTTGGCAACACGGCCGCGGGCGCGCTCACCTTTGCTTGTCAGATAAAGGTGGCCGGCGACACGCCAAACCGCTCGCTGAGCTTACGTATCTGCCGAATGTTCATTTCCCGTTTGCCAGCTATGATTTCGGAGATAACGCCTTGGCTTCCAATTTCGGATAAATCACCCTGCTTTAACCCGTGCTGCTCCATCAGGAATTTCAGGGCTTGCACCCCAGTGCCTTCCGGCACCAGGTGATGCTCGGTTTCATAGTCCTCGATCAGATCTCCGATAATATCAACCAAGCCCATAGCAGGGTGCTGCTCATCGCTGGCCGCCTCATCAAGCAAAGCTTCCAGCATGACCGTCATACGCTCGTAGTGAGACTCGTCTCGAATCGGAGCGATGTCAGTTTCACTTCGAAATTGCTCCCAAGCTGGGAGCAGGCGATTCATATCGATATGCGCACTCATCATTTCCATGCTCCTTTGTCGTAGTCCCGGTGTGTGAGGACCGCCTTGATATAAACGATTTGTTTTTCAAAGCGGATGTAAGAGATCAACCGGTACTTGTTGCCACCGATATCGAAAACCACCAGCTCGCCGACCTTATCGACGGTATTGAATGCGGCTTTGAGCTCAGCCCAATTGGAGAATCGGTTTCTTTCGATCACCCGGCGCCAGCCTTGTAAAGGGCCTTCAGCGCCTTGGTGTTGCGCCGCGAAGGCTCTTAACGCGCTGTTACTGATGATCTTCATGTAACTAGAATATCTCAGTTTGAGATTTAAACAAGCCGAAAGAGGGAATCAGTGATCCCGAATCGATCGGATACTGGCCTGGTTGGCTAGGATGGAAGGACGCTACGTAAGTCACAAACCGCCAACTACGGCCTGTAGATACTCCCGCGCCGCCTCCCCCTGTGCTTGTACATCGCTTTTGAGTCCGCTTTCCAGAGCGACAATCTGTGCAACCAGGCGCTGATAGGTATGCCCATGCATCCCCGCCGGCCGCTCAGGTAACGGCAGCATCAGGCACGAATGTGGATCAAGGCGCCGACGCAAGCGGTTAGCACGCTCGATGTCACGCAACAGAGGCGGCATCAGCTGGCTTTCATAACGCAGGCGAGCGCAGCGGCGGCAGCACCAGCGCCCTTGGCGGCGATAGAGCAGGTAGACGGCGTGTGGGCAGTAAGGGCAAACGAAGGCCGGGCGCTCGCCACCGAGGCGGCAAGAACGCCATCGCAGGGCTATTTCCTGTACATCAAGGCCTTCGCTCACGATGATGGACTCGCGCTCAATCAGGTATTCCCGAGGCAACCGGCCGCTGGCGATCCGCACCAACGTCCCCGGTTCCAGCCATCCGTCCCGGCGCATCTGCCGTACATCCAGCTGCTCTACCTCATGCACACGACGATGACGATCATCACGCAGCCAACGTCCGCTACCCAAGGCGCCCATTGTTTTCCCCCGAAATCCATAGTGAGATCAGGTTAATGTCACGACGCGTTAACTTAAGTTAAGCGGGACCGACTTACCTTGGCTTAAGACGGGCCTTCTGGCGGTTTGCCTTCGGCCGGGTAGCGGCCCAATGCTCGCCAGGGCCAGGACGATTCAGGGTGTTTCCGCATCGGCGCCGGAGCCGCATGGGTGGCAGACCACCCGATGGCTGCTTGCAGATCGGCCGTAGCTTGTGGCTCATGCAACCAGCGCTCATTGTCAGGGATGACCGTCGCAGTACGGACGATCCAGACGCCAGGCTCATGCTCTTCCACCAGCACATGTCGGCCAGCGAATCGCTTGTCCAGCGAGATTTCACCATTGGTACCAACAACCTTGACCGTAGGCGCGTCTGCCATGTTGCGGCTCCTTTATCTTCACGGTCGCAAGTATAGTTTCAGCCAGCGCGTATTCAGCGTCGTTAGGAAAACCCTAACCGGGTTTTACCCAGGCGGCTGCGGGTAGGCCGGCTGACTGGCTGCCATATCCGGATCGATATCGGTCATGCCATTCATTTGCAGCACAGACCTCTCATCAATTGCCAGACCTCCGAGGTAAACGGCTCCGGCTCGACTGTGCTTGGCTTCAAGGGAGCCTTCAGGCAGTCTGCCATCAAGCCGGGCAGCAGCCCGCAAGGTGATAGACGCCAGCTGAGGAAGGCAAACATGAAACACGGAATCAAAGAGCCGGGCGAAGCCGCCGGACGGCTAAACGCCGGCGGCGAACAGCCTATTTTGAAGGTCGGAAGCGAGGGAGGCTCGATCACGTTACTGGGTGTCAACACCGATGGCGTCTGGAAGTACCGGCTGGCCACCAACGAGGCGGCGCTGCACGACGAATTGGATACCGAAACAGCAGAACAGCCCTGGGTAGACACCTGGGAAGAAGCCCTTCAACTGCTCGATCAGTACCCATGGCATATGCTTTACCCACTGGGCGTACACCTCAGCTTCCATGATCACGTCTACGAAGCGCTAGAGCACCGCCAGGCCGATGCTGCCGATATCGACTGGGGCAGCTGGAAATCAGCAATGGCAGGCGGCGACTGGCTCTTCTAGCGTTAGGCATTAACAATGGTCGCGTCGTGCTCGCGCCACCTTGCCCGCTTCGCAGCAGCGCCGAACCATGAGGCCAAGCGTATAGCACTAACGCAGGCCATAGCCCATGGACGACGAGCCGCGGAGCAGGCGAAGCGGCTCACTTCAATGCCCCTCCTCTGCAAAATCCGCCAAGACGTAGCGGCTTCGGAGCTCATCTCCTACCGCACAGGGCAAGCCTGACGGCGAGCGACACCGCATGCAGACCATACGGTGACTGACGTACCGGTCACGGGCGTCTCGCCACGCCTGCGGCGCAGTCGCGGCGGTATGAACGACGTGTTGTGGCCCGCTATCACTCGGCTCGGGGTTGAGCTGCATCCCCTCGGCACGGCGAGGCCTGTCGATCCACGCCGGGTTGCAACCGATCGCGTCGGCGATGAGCCTTGCATCCATGCCAGCCTGCTCGATCAAGTCATGTTGATCCACAAACCCACCCTCCAGCAGCTCGGCAGGCCGGGTACCCAGCAGACGCGCAACACGAGTCAACAACCTGGCCGACGGCTCAGAGCCAGCAGTATTCGCCCCAGGCGCCTCAAGGGAGCCGGCGAGCGCCTTGGTGATCTCGGCATCACACAGCACGCGCTCAAAGCCCGGAACAGCCACCACAGCCAGTACAGAGCGGCCATACCGCTGCTTTGCTGCCAGCTCAACGCTGGCGGTGGGCTGGTTGCCGGCGCGCTGTATCACACGGCCGTTATTGAGGACCAGCAAATGAAGCCAGACGCGAGACTGGAGTGGATCGTTGGCCGCGCTCAGCGCTTCGACGATTTCGACCTTGTGTGCGACCAACTCTGCCAGCAGCGCAGCGCATGGCGGGCGATCCGACTGGAGTTGTAGGCCGGACTCGCCAAGCGTCATCTTCACCCCAGCCTCGATAGCGCGACCAATCAAATCAAAGGCGTTCATAGCGTCATGCTCCATTGGCCAATGGCATCGGAGTTTTCGCTTGCAGGCAGTGGCGAATGTGGCGAATGTGGCGAAAAGGCCCGGCGTTCGGGGTTGTCGGCATGGCGAACGGGTGGCGAATCCTGGCGAATTTCAATTCGGTTGAGCCAACCCGCTCTGTGCGATTCGCCATCGTTCGCCAAGGGTTCGCCATCAGTCGCACCCGTAAGCATGCGGGTTTTCGCCACGTTCGCCGCTTTCGCCGCATCTGCGGACAGCTCGTGCGGATTGAGCTCGAATGCCTGGTTGCCACCGCCCGGAAAGGCCAACCACCCTGTTGAGGTCAGGGTCGTCAACATGGACCGCGCTTTGCGGGCTGAGCGAAACTTGCGCGGCCCCGTCTTGATCAAGTCAGTCACGGTTCGCACGTTAGGATGCGTTTTCAGCCAGCCCAATAATTCCAACGCATCGCGGTTGCCGTTCGATTCAGCTGCGTTGTGGCCGAGATACCGCGACCACTCCAACAGAGAATGCTCAACAACCTCGCAGGCGGCCGCCATGGTCTGCTCGCTGATAGCCGGTTCCCCCTCGAACAGGGCGAACACAGCAGCGAGGCGACGCGCCAGTTCGCCGCTACGGCTCGCAAAAGGCTTCAGCGGCCCGCCGTACTCCCCGAGGCCGCCTTGCTCCGCCTCGACGCGGTTGTAGAACGCCAGCCAGGTGAGAACCGCGTCAGGCTCCAGGCTGATGACGGGTGGCTTAACGGCGCCGTCTGAACCCACGAACGACTCGAGGCGAGCGATCTCCTTACAACGATCCCAGTAGCGCTGTACGGCCGGGTCGTAGTAGGCGCTGGCCTTGATGCTTTCAACGGTCAACAGACGAGTCCCGGCCAACGAGGGCGCAGCAGCCAGTAAAAAGCGTGGCAGAAAGCCCTGGCCTTGCAGCAGCGGATCGTTGAGCGCTTGGCGCACCGTCACTTCCTGAGCCAGCATATGCACGCTAAAGCGGCGATCGTAGGCAATGCCATTGCCAAACTCGCCGACCCGGTCGCGCTCGGCCCTGCCGCTGTCGAAGAGCTTCACAAGACCGCCGAGCGTGGCCGCTATGGTGTCGGATTTCATGCTGTGCCCACCCAGAATGCGGCCACCCTCGTCCGTTGCCCACATGGCCGAGGCCATGCCCTTGATGAAATCCCCGGCGATGCGCTCAAACGTGGCGTCGGTATACAGGGTGCGCGGATCGCTCGGCGCAACGGTCTGTTCCTTGAATTCCTCCAGTGCCTTGCCGCTCAATCCGGCCTGCATGCTCCGGAACGCGCTCATGGCCGTGGCGTATTCGTCCCGCGCGGTGCGCTCGGTTTCCTCAACAATTCTGAAGGCCAGCCGGTAGCACTCGCTCTTACGGTCGCCCGAGTCAGCCAGCGCCAACTGAAACAACGAACACGGCATGCCGTCTGGATTATGAAGATGCGGCGCGTTAATCCTCGTTTGGGCAAGGTACGCGGCAGCCGCAATCGTGCACTGGCCGGCTAGCACCTCCGGCGCAGCGACGTGATGCGCAATAGCGCGCACGGCATTGCGCATGATCAACGGCAGGCTGTCGGTTGGGTACGGCTTAGGTGGCGGCTGGGTCGGCAGTGGATCAGGCATTCGCCATTCAATGCACGGCGTCTGAGCTTCGGTCATAAGCGGCGGCTTCATGCTCGCACCTCCCGCCACTGACGCAGATCATTGAAGTCAGACAGGTGTAAAGGCGCTCCCTCTGGCCAAGCCGGCAGGACGTACTGGCAGCCAAGAGCGGCCGCCGCGTCAATGGCCGAACTCTTGCCCGTGTTCGGCCTGCCCTCAGCTTCAGCCTGGCGATCATCGTCCGCGCCTATGATCAGCACGGCTTGCGGGTAGCGGCGCTGCAATTCCTGACCGAGCGGCAGCAGGTTGCGGGCGCTCATGGCAGCGGCCACCGGCATCCCCGTCTCCTCGTGAAGCGTCGCGGCAGTGGCAACGCCTTCGACGATGTAGAGCTCGCGTGCAGCCTCGATACGCCCAAACGGGCAGTAGCATCCGGCCATGCGCGCGCCCTTCTGGTTGCGCTTGTTACCGTCAGGGGTGATGAATTGGAGAGACACCAATTCGCCGCGCCAATAGATCGGGACCAGCAGCAATTGCCCAAGCTGGCGCAGGTGATACGGCCCGATGCCCTTACGGACCAGGTAAGGAAACGCCGGATCAGCCGGTCGCCCCTTGCGCCACAGGCACAGCGCTCGGGTGGCCGCTTTGCTCCACTCGGCTTGTTGCTCAGCGGCGGCCTGCTGCTGGCGCTGCTCGCGCATGCCGGCAATGCGCTGACGATCCGCCTCCTCTTGCAGGAAATCTCGCTTTGGCTGTTTACCCATGCAGATGCCCAGACGCTCGGCGATCAATTGAGACGCCTCTCCTTGGCGGCAGCCCTGCAGATAAGCCAGCAGTGACACCAGGTCGCCGCCGCCGTCGCCGCTCGCAAAATCATGCCAGACGCCGGTGGTCAGGTTGATACTGAACGACCCAGGCTTGCGGTCGCGGCGCACCGGGTTGGTTGGCCAGTATTCCTCGCCTTTGCGTTGGCCGTCCGGCAGCCAGTCAGCCAGCAGGGTATCGGCTGCCAGCAGCGCGGCTTCGGCGACGCGCTGAATCACAAGATGCAGAGCCATCAGTGCAACCCCTTCGGCGCGTTGTACATCGCCAGCGACGCGACATCGATGCACTCAAGCAACGTGCCGCCGCTCAACCCCATGTTTTTCAACATGGCCCCCAAGTGCATGAACGCCGCCACCAAGACGATTTCGTTTGGCGTGCCGGACGTTCGGGCGTAGCCCATGATCAGCGGAAATAATTCGCAGAGGACGAACGCCTCATGGTCCTGGATGCGGTGTCCTGAATAAATGCTCATGGCTGGATCAGCTCCATCAGGCCAATAAACGCAAGCACCTGCAGCGGCGCGAGGGTCAGCACGCACTCCCAGAACACCGGATCGGTGAAGACTTTTTTCAGGCCGAGCGATGCCCGAACCGCCGGTTGGCAGTTTTTCTTTGCTTGCATGGTTAGGCTCCGGGTTGGATGGAGGCGACAGCCGTCGGGTAGATCACCGCAACGGAGCCAGAGAACAAAGCCATGGCAGCCGGCAGCTCAGGGACCCCGCGCTCCGCCAGCACATCAGCGAACACGGCCACAAAGCCGCGCAGGCGCTCGTCGGTCGCCTGCAGGTTGCTCCAGTTCAGCGGCACATCAATCAGGTCGCCCAGCGCCTCGGCCAACAGCGTCTGCCGGGCTTGGCGATCAACCATCGAGGCAATCCTCGCTACAGCCAATACAGCCGATTGGTAGCCGTCGAAAAAGTCGGTGCCCATTACGCACCCCCTTTCTGGAGGCCGCTGACTACGAAGGCATCAAGATCCACACGGCGATAGCGCACGGCGCGGCCCATACGCACGAAACGCGGCCCCATATGGCGAGAGCGCCAAGACATTAAGGTCGCAGCCGAGAGGTGCAGATAGTCTGCAGCCTTTGCCGTATCGAATAACTCATCAAAACCGGATTGCCCGGTCGGTGTTTGGGTATCAAGCATGTTCTCACTCCAAGAAGGTACAAATGGAGCGGGCTGCAGCACGCTTGGGATCTAGAATATTGATTTGGTACTTAATCCGGCACCCCGAATAAATACGCCCGAAATTCAAAATGCGTTCAGTCATCGAGCACTAGCTCCAACGGGATCATCCCACCGAGACGAGGTTCTTTTGTACTCCGCAGATAGGGCTTGCGTTCGTAGTAGCTGGCTTCAATTTTTTTGTGCCAACGCTCGATCATATTCTCCCGATAATTCGCATCGCGCGCCGAGTGATCTGCGTCGTCATGTTTTTCATGCCAGGTTTTGGCTACCTTATGAATCGCACTGTTCTCGGAGCAATCCGGATGAGCTTCAAGCTCGACCTGGACGTCCATGGCCATGTTGAATTTCTGGGCGTTATTGGTACGTCGACCGCGAGTACGACGCGGCGGAGGTAGGGCCTTTTCCCGACAGGCTTTCAGCTGAAGTGCATGCTTCTGACGTTCAGCTTCCAGCATTTCAAAGGCGAGCCGATGTGCAGTGACATCAATCTTTGGACTGGTGGCGACGTCTGCGGCCAACGCCTCCAAAGCCAGAGCGTAATCCTCGCCGTTTGCATGCGGGGAAGGACGGCCGGCATTGCTCTTGCGACTGGCCTGCCGAGCTTTCCACTGACGAAACCCTTTGCGCTTCTGTTCGGCCAGCTCAGTGAGCGTTTGCACTGCATGGGCCGCATCGGCTGCAGGCAAGACGGAGCCACGCCGGCAGAACAAGAGGAACCGTTCCAGCAGCTCGAGGTGTGCCTTCTGGCTGTCCCTGGCCATGATGTACAGGCTGGCGTCGGCTTCGAGAGGAGGAAGATGTCGGAAGCGAGCCAAGACATGACCGTCGTGAAGCTCGGTGGGCGTTAGGTCCGATTTCTGCGCTGACGGCGCTGGAGACGAACCATTGCTAGGCAGCAACTTGTTATCGGTCGGATCGCTCATGCTCATTGCTAGCGTTACCTCATACCAGGACGGGTTACGTGGTGAGCAGCCGCTTCAGCTGCAGAACAGTCAGCCAGGGCCTTGAGCGATGCAATATCCGATGACAGTTCGAGCACACCATCGCCAAATCAGAAATCTTAGTTTTCTGCGAGGCCTCCATTTCGCTAACGGGGATCTGGTGATGAGCCTCGATGAAATCAGCTCCTCTGTTCCCATAAACAGCCTCAAAATCAAAACCGCACGCCTCGCAGAACAGCCGCTTATTCATTTTTTTGAACTGCGCCTTCGCTTGAGTCACCAGAACCGAGCTTCGCTCCCGAGCAGTGTGTTTTCGCTCGATGATCTTCCCTTCTGGAAAGCCCTCTCCCGTCCTTTCATTTTCGTCAAAGTCACGATCGCCGAGCTCGAGAAACCAAAATTTCCTCTTGTTCTCGTAAGGCTGGACACCCAGGTTGCGGCAATATTTTAGGTATTCACGTTCCAGCCGGTCATCTTGCGCCAGTTTGCCGAGTAGCTTGTTTATAGCCGGGTCGGTTTTTCTCCCATCTATGCCTTCCTTCTCCCGCTTATGCACAACCATCGAATTGTGTGCGTAGCCAATGTAGCGGCTCGGAGCGAAGCGAGTTTCGGCACCGGCTTGATAGGCGACAAAGCAGCGTCCCTTCTGTATTAAACCGACACAGAAGGCTTGCTCTTCACTCGAACCCTCGCAAAGATATCTCTCGAAAAGCTCAAGGTTCTCTTTGATTTCCGCAACCGAAGCAACAACGTCCATATTTCAATCCAAATCCAAGTTAAGTTATGGCGCTTACCATCCAAGAAGCAACGCAACGTGTTCTTCTTCGGATGAGCGCAGGACTTCAAACGAAACCGCTTGTTTTGCAGAGCGGTGCAATGAGTCATCCATTCACACGGTGACCCCACCGACTCCCTGCTCGATTAGCAACTTGGCGAACTGCTCGCCATCCACCAATTCGATACGCACGCCGCTTTCGGCCGTGTAGGCCGACGCGCAGTCGTAGGCTTTATCGCTGATAGTGCCTGAAGTGATCACCATGCCGAGGTCAGCCCCTACGTCCTCGATGCCCTCGATCAGCTGCTGAACAACCGCAGTACCTACAGGCGCTCGCTCGTCCCAGTGCTTCGCCTGGACAGCTAGCTTGTACGAGAACGTTTCCGCAATGCGGAAAGTCGCGACGACATCAGCACCTTTATCAAGGCGGCGGGCGACAACCTCGGCTGTCTGGGCTCCCATTGATTTCAGCAAACCTTTGATAAGGTGCTCGAAGGCGAACGAGTCCATGTGGCCTTTGCGAAGCTCTTCGACGGCTACGTTCGCCAGCTTCTTCTGTAGTTCCTCTGCGAATGAGGGCTTTTCGCCCTGCGCAGCCCGGCTCAAGACATCCTCGATTTCAGCGATCAAATCAGTAGCTTCTGCCGTAGCGCCATAGACTTTCATCCGCGAAATTAACGGAGCCTTGGCAAATTCGCGCGGAATCGCCCTCTTGCTATTCAGCCATGTGACGGCGCGTCGGAAGGCCGCATCACGAGCTACGCCTTCTTCTGAGTAGAACGCATCCCCGGCAATTCTCCCAACGAAGAACCTGGTGCCATGAGGCACCACAACGAGATCACCGACGTTCATCTCACGAAGGAACCGCCAGAGATGACCGGCCGCCGAGCCGGCTCGGTGCTGCGTCGCATCGGTAGGGTAATACTGTTGTTTTAGAGCCGAGCGGAAGCCCGAACGACGGAGCGCCGGGTCGATCAAGGCTGCACAGCGACACCACCCAATCATCACCTCGTCAGTTTCTAGCGCCTCGTGAAGGCGATCAATTCCGCTTGGAGCGATTCGAAGTACAAAAGCCTGCATTGCGGCACCTATCCGTAGTAAAGCTAATGATAGTCAGCAGTGATCGCAGATCGCCAGCAGTGCGATATTCTCCGCATCTTTTGCGAAGGATTAATCCCTTGCTGCTCCTCGCTCTGCTGCTTGGCTACTTGCTGGGCAGGCTCCAGAACCGCCGATGGCGGCGTGACCGCTACGTCTCGCTCGCCCGCAAAATCCAGCTCATTGCCGAACGCAACGAGAACCTCGGACTTCGCCGCAAGGGCAGGCGGCCGTCTCTACGCCCTTCGCAGAAATGGCTGCTGGGCTTGCTCCACTGGCTTTCGCCAACGCTGAGCCGCTACACGCTCTTTCATCCGCAGACGCTTCTCGGATGGCATCGCCGCTACGTCAAAAAATACTGGTGGCTGATCTCCGGCAAGCCTAGCGGCAGACGGGTCGGGCGTCCTCGAATCGACAAGTCGATCGAGCAGATCATCTTGCACATCAAGGCGGAGAACCCTTCTTACGGCGCCGAGCGCATCGCCGCGCTCGTGACGGAGCAGCTGGGCGTGCCCGTGTCGGAAAGCACGGTGCGCAACGTACTCAAGCGAAACCCCTCCAGCCGGAAACCGTCAGGTCAATCGTGGGCGACTTTCCTGGCCAACCACCGCCACCTGCTTGCCTCGATGGACTTCAAAGTCACCTTCGATTGGCGCGCACGTCCGCTATACATCCTGTCGGTCATCGATCACCAGCGGCGGCGTCTGGTGCGGTGCTGCAGCACACGGCACCCGACCAGCGATTGGGTCGCGCAGCAGATGCGCGAAGCGTTTCCCTTCGACGAGGCACCGGCCATGATGCTGATGGACCACGACAGCATCTTCTTACCCATCATCAAGCACACCCTGCCGGCGATGGGTGTCCAGGTTGTACGCACTGCGGTAGGTTGCCCAAGGCAGAACGGAACGGTGGAGCGATTCAATCGCACGCTGACCGAGGAATTGCTCGACCACGTCGTTCCCCTGGACGAGACGCACCTGAACCGATTGTTGACCGAGTACCAGGCTTTCTACAACACGGCTCGGCCGCACCAAGCCAACCAGGGTCAGGCTCCGGAACAAGCAGCCGCGGCGAACGATGCTTCCTTCGTTCCGGGGACGTTGCGTGCAGAAACGGTGCCTTGGCTCGGCGGGCTACATCACAGCTATCGCCGCGCCGCCTGACCGCCTAACACACGAGCACACCCTTTCCAGGCCTTCGGCGCCTACAGCCGAGGCGTCGCTGTGCGTGGAAACTGGCGGATGTGGCGAATCAAGGGAGCTGCACCGGGAAGGAGAACCAGAAACGGCTGGTCATGGGACGCCAGATCGTCTCAGCGGCGAGCTTGGATGCTCGTTTTTTGAGCAGGGCTAGACCGCGAGAACGGCTTCGATGGATTTTTGCACCCTACAGGCTCAGCTCATACCCTTGATATTCACTGAGCACTTCGACGTGGATCGTGATTAATCGGGCCAGTTCTGCTTGGGTAGCCAGCGCAGTCTGGATCGATGTTGCGTCTTGCAGTATCTGCATGGAATTTCCTTTTCTGAGGACAAAAAAAAACGCCCAAGGATGATTCCAAGGGCGTCGGTTGGGTGATTCATGTGTGCAGCTTAGGGATCTGTTTCAATTACCCCCTTAAACGCAAAAACCCCACCTCCTTGTGAGAAGCGGGGTTCTTGTTTATAGCGTTACAGCTTCAAGAATCAGGGGACACGTACTAGGTACGCTCCCTTCTTCTATCGTTAAGCAATGTCAGCAAACAGGATGCTACCTGCGGCTGCGGTGGTTGCACCTGTGATCTCGATCAGGCTGGTAGCGCCAGTGACACCTTCGAGGTTGACAAGAACGTCCTGCGCGCCATTCTCAGCGAACACATAGGTGTTGCTACCGAACTGGAAGGCAAGGATGTCGCCCGCAGTTGCAGCAACAGCCTGAGCCTCTGCCAGCCACTCACCAAGAGTGTCAACAGTAGCGGCGCCAGCGCCACCCAGAGTCAGAATGCCGTCCTTGACAGTGTAAGTCACACCGGCAGCTTGGCCAGCCTGAGCTGTAGCATTACCTTCTACGTTCAGCGGAAGGTCAGCGGAGGCGCCATCAATGTCCAGGCTCAACAGGCTGAAGTTAGCGCCGCCAGCGGTGGAGCCCTGGAACGCTGTAGCCACGTTAGCAGCACCGCCCGCACCAACCAGATCGGCCGCAGTGGTGATGGCCGAGGACAGGTTAAAGCCCTTGACGGTGTCTGAAGCAGCGGTGCTGGAGTCAGACGAAGTGCCCGCAGTGGAAGCAATGCTGATTACATCGCGACCAACGCCAACATTGATGATGTCAGCACCCAAGCCACCCGAAACGATATCGTTACCAGCGCCACCGGTGATAGTGTCGATAGCAGCGTTACCGGTCAAGGTATCGTTACCCGCACCACCAATGATGGAGACTGCTGCAGTTGCAGTGGCGTTCACGGAAGCAAAAGTCACGCCCAGGTTAGCGGAAGTATCGATAGTGCTGGCGTCATCACCCTTAACACCGCTCGCGTCGAACGAAGTAATGGCAGTGTTGGCTGTATTGTTGGTGATCGCCAAGCCATTGTTACCCGAAACTACAACCTTGGTAGCCTGAGCATTAGCACCAAGAGTCAGCGAATCTTGGGTAGCGGCCTTCAGTGCGGTAGTGGTGCCGGCATCGACCGTGGAAATGTTGAGGGTCTCAACGCCAGCAGCCGTAACGGTACCGAAGTTAGCGGCTGCGCCATTGTTGCTTAACTTGATGTTGAACGTATCGCCGGCGTTCAGAACAGCATTATTAACGTTGGCAGCGATGGTGCCAGCAACAGCGCCGTCCAATGTCAAGCTACCGCCAGTAGTAAATCCGTTCAGAGTCAACGTGTTAGCAGCAGTCACGCCACGAGTCACAACGCTATTGACACCGTTGATGCCAGCCAAGTTGATGGTAGTGTCAGTTGCTCCAGTAGCAACATCCAAGACCTCAAAGCCAGTGAAGGCTGTGTTGAAAGCCGCAGAACCATCTGCAGCGTCAGCCTCAGCAGCAGTCATCTTGATGGTGTCGGTGCCATTACCAGCAGCGACCGATCCTACAAGACCAGCAGCAGTAGAAGCAGCACCGCCGTAAGTTACGGTGTCATTGCCGTCGCCCATGGTGATGGCTTTAGTGAAGGCGTTTGACAAAATAATGCTGTCGTTACCAGCACCACCGGTGAACGATACGTTAGCACCCAGAGCAGTAGTACCCAGAGTGACACCTGCAGTGTTAGTGGACACTACGCTGGTGAGCGCGCCGAATGTGTTATTAGTCAGGGTAACAGCAGCGTCGCCCGAAACGTTCAGGGTGGTCACGCCAGCAGCTGTCACGTTTGCAATGGTAGAAGCGGCGGTTTTGCTGTCGATGTTAAGCGTGGTGTACGGGGTAGACAGGCCGATCGCTGCGCCAGTCAGACCGTTCACATTCATCGCCAGAGTAGTCGCGGTCTGGGTAGCATCAGCTGCGCCGCCGTTAACGCTCAGAGTACCGCCAGTGCGCGACAGGTTCAGGGTAGCCAGTGCGTCAGAGTTGACGGCCGAACCAGTCCCGTAGCCATTGAGGCTGACGGAAGTAATGGTGTCGGCAGTCGCGGTAGCTTGGTTAGCATCGTTAACTGTGACCGCGCCATTTACAATAGCTGCGCTACCAATAACTCCGGTCGCGGTAGTTACCTGAGCCTTGGCAGCAGTTTGGTTAACGGTAACGCCCGTAGTGGTGGCGTTGCCGTTCACGATAATTGCGCCGCCGGTCAGAGTATCGCCAGCATTATTAGAAGAAGCGGAAGTCAGGTTCTGAGTGACGGTTACTGTCTTACCACCGGTAACCGTGACGTCGTCACCAGCACCTGTAGTCGCAAGAGCGCCATCAGTCAGACTGGTATTGGTGGTGACATTCACATCGCCCGATGCAGCAGTGGTACCACCAACATTAACAGAGCCAGCAGTAGCGCTAGCATCAGTTGCGGTAACAGTAACGTTCGAACCACCATTAACCAGCACGTTGCCGGCGCCCAAGGCGCTATCAGTAACGGTAACAGCGGTAGTAGCTGCGGCAGTCAAGCCCGCTGCAGCGGCACCGTTGACCCCAGTCACGTTCAGAGCAGTCAAACCAGCCCAGGAAGTGGTGTTCAAATCAACGGTGCTGTTGGTCAGCACGTTGACGGTCTCAATGTTGGAGATAGTTGCGCCAACAGGAGCAGTAACGGCACCAGCTGTGGTCAGGTTCAGGGTGTCGCTGCCCATACCGCCATTCAGCGTATCGCCAACTGTCAAAACGCGGCCAGCGGCAACGTCAGCGGCTACAAAAGTATCGTTACCGCTGGTACCGGTGAAGCTATCAGCACCAGTAGTGAGCATAATAGCCAGCCACTCTGCAATCCCTTTACACATCAAAGACTTACGCGCATTTTGAAGCCCTCGAAGCGCCCGCTTCCGACCACTTTCCTACCGCAAAAGGCATATTTTCAGTCTGATCGGATATTTCATTTGTCTTTTCAAAGACTTAGCCGAACTTCCTACCTATGTAGACGCAATTTACAGCCAATCCGACGTACCAACTTCCTACCAGAGCCAATCCATCAGGCATAAAGCCACCCTTTGTTGCTCCTTGGGTGGCTTTTGTTGCTTTTGGGCTGGGTATGCTGGTCTGTCTATTGTGGCGGCTTGGGCAGGTTTTGTGCTTCCACTTTACCCGAACCAACCATCATCATCGAGGATGGTGCGCACCGCCGTAAGCTTGACTACCCCCTCACCAAAACTACCACCCACGGGGTTGAAGACGTCGAGGTAGAAATATTCGCTGGGCTCGGGCGCGCTGTCGCCGATGATCTCCACCGGGATCACAGCCTGGTTCTCACCGGGATACAGGTTCAGGGTGCCACTGACGGCAAGATAGTCGCTTCCACCCAAGGCTGAGCCATCTCGCGTGGCGTAGTCCACGCTAAGGATCTCATTGGGATCGCTGCGCACGCCGGTGAACTGCAGCAGGAAGTAGACGTAGCTGGTACCGCTGTTGCCCTCGGCGACTTCCTTTTTGACCTCCTCCGGCTTGGTCGGCGCGTTCGGATAATTGGCCCGCAGGCTTTGGTCAATCCATTGCTGGTAGGCGCTCACCCGCTGCCAGGCGGCGATTTCACCGAAACTGCTGATCGTGCTGCTATCGATATCCGGATCGATGCTGCCCCGAGTCAGGCTGGCGGTATAGCTGGCAACTCCGGCGAGCTTGTTCTGCAGGAACGCGGGACCACCACTGTCGCCTTGGGCAATAAACCCTTCATCCAGACCTCGACCCAGGTCGTTGCGATAAATCAGGCGGCCCAGCGCATCGTTGGTGGAAGTGCCATTGTCGAAGTCGGCAATCAGTTGTGTTCCGGCGAGCGGTGTCCAGGCCATCCCAGAACCGAGGTAGCTCTTCAGCGTTGCTGCATCGGCATCGAACTGGTTGGCCGCCTTGAGGCGAATCGGACTGCTGGTATCTGTACTGGTGGCGCCCGCACTTCCCATGCCGGTTCGGCCATATCCCGAAAGTGTGAAGGCCTGTCCAATCTCGTCGCTATCTCGGTAAATGTCGTAACGATTGGCTGCTAAAGGCGCGCTCCCTGACAACCAGACAATCGCCAAGTCGTTGTTGCTGTCTACGTCGTACCCTGGGTGCTGGAGGATTTCGGTCGCGGTCAGAGTTTGCGTCCCACTCCCCGTTTCGAAGGTGACGCTGGCAGATCCCGTCCGTCCTTCGAACAGGTGAGCAGCCGTCAGAATGGCTCGGCCGTCAAAAAGCAAAGTCCCCGTGCCGTAGTAGCCACCAAAGCTCACACGAACTACACCATCGTAACCGTCACCCGGATAGGTACGGTAGCGGGAATCGGTGTAGTAGGTGGTCGTGGTTACCATCGGAGATAAGTTAGCTGCGGATAAGTGCACATTGTCTCAAACGCTCAGTTTCCTTGCGACGCTTTCGCCTGTTCGGTCTTCAGGATCACCCCAATCGCTCCGTCATCGCGGGTGACGAATTCAATGCCGGCCAGGGTCAGGGCCTTGGCCACCTTGTTGAGCGTGGAGCTGCGGCTGTCGGCCAGCGCCCCTTCCATGCGCAGCAGCGCCGACATCGAGATGCCCGAGGCCTTGAGCAGGTCCTCCCGGCTCCAGCCCAGCATCGCGCGTGCGGCGCGGATCTGTCTTCCGTCGATCATGGTCGACTCCTTCTTTTTTGCTCGGTCTTGGTAGGTGAATATTTCTGTTTGATTAGACGCTTTTTATGTCCTTTCAGGCGCATTGTATCGTAGCATGACCCTCAATAGATAGAGGAGCACGACGATGCCAGCACAAGCGTTGACGACCGAATTCCTGGCCACGCTGCCAGGTCGCGAGCCTGCCTCCGGGGCTGTGAGTTACTTCGATACGGAGATCAAGGGCTTCTTGCTGGAGCATCGCGCCAGCGGCGGAGCAACCTTCTACTTCCGCTACCGCGATGCGGCCGGCAAGGTGCGACTGAACCGGATTGGCCGGGCCGATGAGCTTTCGGTGTCGGACGCCCGGGCCAAGGCGCACAAGATGAAGCAGATGGTCACCGAGGGTGGCGACCCGAAGGTGGAGAGCCATCGCTTCAAGGATGTACCGACCTTCGGGGATTTCGTGGCCGAGCGCTATCTGCCCTACGCCAAGACGAGGAAGCGCAGCTGGGAGACGGATGAGACGATGCTGCGCAATCACCTGCTGCCGGTGTTTGCCGATTTCCGGATGAACCGGATCACCCGCTCCGATGTGGTGGCCTTCCACCACGCGGTGTTCGAGAAGGGCTACGCAGCGGGCACCTGCAACCGGATGATCGTGCTGATGAAGTTCATCTACAACTGCGCGATCCGCTGGGACATCCTGCCGCCCAAAGGCAATCCCTGTGATGGCGTGGAGCCCTTTGAGGACCACGGTGCGCGGGAGCGGTACCTGACCACCGAGGAGGTGCAGCGACTGTTTGATGAGCTGGACACCAACCGCAATGTGCAGGTGGGCCAGGTGATCCGGCTGCTGCTCTACACCGGTGCTCGCAAGCGCGAAGTCTTGGACGCCCGGTGGGACGAGATCGACTTCAACCGCCGGATGCTGACGGTGCCGGCAGCGCGCTCGAAATCGAAGAAGCCGCGTCACATTCCCCTGTCGGATGCGGCGGTGGAATTGCTGCTGTCCCTGCCTCGGCAGGACGACATCCCCTGGGTGTTTTTCAACCCGAAAACCAAGAAGCCGCCCGTGTCGATCTTCTACGCCTGGGACTCGATCAGGAAGAAGGTGGGCTTGGGCGAAGTGCGGCTGCACGACCTGCGGCACAGCTACGCGAGTTTCCTGGTCAACGCCGGACGGTCGCTGTACGAGGTGCAAAAGCTCCTGGGCCACCACGATCCGAAGGTGACGATGCGCTATGCGCACCTCTCACCGCAGGCGATGCTCGAGGCGGTCAATGTGGTGGGGAATGTCGTCACCGGTGCCAGGGCGAGCCGGCCGGTGGTGGCGAATCAGGGGCAAGTCGTTGTGGTGACTGAGATGGTGTGATCAGAGTTACGCATCAAGCACTTCTTTCGGTTCAGCCCGGACAAGGTGACGGCAGCCATCATTCGACTGGTACTTTTGATTATGTCTTTTGGGCATGAATGATCCTGTGACCATCAGGCCATGCATTGGCATCAGCGCTCGGAGAAGTCAATAACTTGACGCGGACAAAAAACTGACACTCCACGCCACGGCGTCCAAAAGGCGTAATCGGATCAGTCAAAAGACCAAACGATATGCATTCATCCTTTCCGCACTCTCGAAGGATTGGTTCGGGATCTCCGTCATAGCGGCTGACGTCTACAGAAAAATACGGGATTCTTTCTGCATTCGGATATGCCCCATACAGCCCCGCAAAAAACATATCTGCGGCAGAACGAGGAGGAGCAGAGGGTTGGTAGATACCAGGGGGGCCAATCAAATGGTGGCAAAGCATCTGAGTGCCGACAAGAGAATCATCCAACTTGAACACCATCTCTGCCATCGGAATTTGATTTTTGGCTGGATGATTGATCTTTCCAGATGAGTGGAATGACACGTACTCATGCTTTTTCGCAGCATCCAAGGGCAGCACAACTTCGTCGGCATAACTGAATCGCACAGACCCATCAGCGCACGCTACACCCTCTCCACGAGAAATTTCGGTTGCGTTGGTCTCTGCGCCGGTGTACAGGCTGCCATCACTGCCAAGCTCAATACGAAAGAGTCGCAAATAGAGCCCTGACAATAATCCCGGGCCATTGCTCATCACATACACGGGATGCTTGTTCTTCTTTGAACCTGGAATCAAACGAAACACAGGAATCAAATGTTCGTCATGCAAAGTTGGCCTCTCTGAGAAATCACTCGGACGCGACCTTACGTGCCCCACAATGTGGATAGCGGCGCCGCCCAGATTCCATCCCCCAAAGGCATTGTCTCGGTACCGTCGTACAGCAATACGCCCATCTTGAATTGGCTGCCCGCGAGGCTCGCCAGTTTCTTCAGCCCACGAAGATCGCTTTCCTTAACAGTGGCGGCTGCTTTGACCTCAACCCCCACCAGCTGTCCGGCAGCGTTCTCAATCACGACATCGACCTCGAACTTGTCAGCATCCCGGTAGTACATCAGGCGATAGTCGCCCTCTGCCGTGGTCGTGTGCTTGAGCAATTCCCCAAATACAAAGGTCTCCAGCACATTGCCAAACCGCGTGCGGTCCTGATGCACTTCCTCGACGGTCAAATCCAGCAACGCCGCCAGCAACCCGGAATCGACGAACTGCAGCTTTGATGTTTTCACGACGCGGTTCAGGCGGTTGCGTGCCCAGACATCGATGCGCTTGAGCAGGTACATCTGCTCGAATACGCCGACGTAACGAGAGGCGGTCTTGCCGTCCAGGCCGACCTGGCCACCGAGTTGGGTGTAATTGCACATCTGACCGGCTGTCTGTGCCAGGGCTCGAAGGAATCGCGGCAGCTGGTCGAGCTTCTCAATGCCCGCCACGTCACGGACATCGCGTTGGATGATCGCGTCGATGTACTGACGCGCCCACGCCACACGGCGCCTGGCCGAGGCGCGCGAAATCGCTTCAGGGTAGCCTCCACGTAGAACGCGCTCGATCAGATCATTGCCCAGTGCGGGCTGAACCACCTTAAGTATCCGGCCCGCGAAGGCGCCATCGATCCAGTTCGCCGAGCGCAGCTCGATTTCGCTCTGCGACAAAGGCAGCAGCGACAGCGTTTCCATCCGGCCAGCGAGTGAGTCGGCAGCCGTGGGCAACGCCATCAAGTTGGCCGATCCAGTGAGCAGGAAACGGCCAGGGCGCCGGTCTTCGTCCACGCTCTTCTTGATTGCCAGCAGCAACTGCGGTGCGCGCTGGATTTCATCGATCACGGCGCGATCCAGGCTGCGAATCATCCCGACCGGATCTTCTCGTGCCGACAGCAAAGTCAGTTCATCATCCATGGTCAGGTAGCGCAAGCCCTGTTGCTCTGCGATTTGCCGTACCAGCGTTGTCTTGCCGGCCTGACGAGGACCCGCCAGCAACACGACAGGCGTGTCCAGCAGGGCTTCAGCAATGCGCGGTTCGATCCGGCGCGGGAAAAGGGATGCGATGTTCATGCGTCCATGGTATCGTAAATCTCGGATCGCTACAACGTAAATTACGGAATCAATCGGCGTAAATATCGGAACCAAAGGACGTGAATCACGGAGTTGTATGGATTTCACCAGCTCCAAACGCAAAAATCCCCCGACCCCACCGCCGGCAAAGGCAGTGAGATCGGGGGATCGTCATTTCAGGTTGTCGTGCGCTACCGAACCGGCCCACGCCACTTGTCGAAGCTGCGCGCGCCGGTGTAGCCCAGGTAGCCAGCTCCGAACAGCCACCACAGGCTCTCGGGCACCGCGCCCAGCAGCTTGTTCAAGTTCTCCGCCGCCTGGAAGACGTGCGTTGGCCACCAGATGCCGATGATGGCACCCATCACGCACAGCAGGATCACGCCGTAGATCACGTACAGGAAGGTCGGCCGTGCCCGGCTGGTCCAGGGGTCGGCCGAATTGGCCTCAGCCAGGATCGCCGACAGGCTGGTCTGCATCTCCTGCAGCGCCAGCTGCCCTTCGGCTTGCAGTAAGGCGAGCTTGGCTTTTTCGCGCTCGGCAGGATCGGGCACCAGGCGGTCGATGAGTCGGCTGCCAGCTTCCAGCAGGCCCGGGGCCAAGGTGGCGAGAATTGGGGTCATGCCGTGCCCTCCACGAATTCAGCCATCCGATTCATCCAGCCGGCGGCAAACGCCGACTGCTTGGGGTCGTTGGTGATCAGCCGACCGAGGTGACGCAGGCGCTGCCCCAGCACCTTGCCGTAGAGCACACCTTGGTCAGCTTGTGCGAGTGCCGCGCGGGTCTTGGGGCCGATGACGCCATCAGCGGTCACGCCCAGCGAGCTCTGCAACCACTGCACCGCCCGCTTCGGCCCGGAATGCACACCGGCATCAACCAGCAAGTGCAGCAGTGCCGGATGCGTGATGGCCTCGAACCCGGGGCCGGTGATGTACTGCTGGCGGTAGATGGCACGGGCTTCCGCTTCCATCAGCGCCTGCACTTCAGTTGCGGTGGCGGGGCGACCGAGCTTGCGCCAGCTGCCCAGCGTCTGCGCGGTGATGCCGAAGTTTGTCGGCCCGCCCCGGTCGGCCGGATGATTCACGTAGCCGCCCTCGCGGCGCAGGATGTCATCGAGGATGGTGTCGATAGGGTTCATGGCCGCTCCTTGCCCAGACGCGTCTGCGCCCAGCGCTCCAGTTGGTAGATAGCCTGGCTGCCCATGTGGCCGGAGATACCGACCAAGGCTGCGGTCACCAGGGGATTGAACTGCGCGGCCTCGCACAGCCAGAAGGTGATGAGCCCGGCGAACGCCGAGGTGGCGATCTCACCGATGAGCTCGACCACGTTGAAGGCACGGGTCTCGCCCAACTTCACCTTGCGATAGAAATTGACCAGGCCACCCCAGGCGGCCAGGCCCGTCACCCACAGGTAGGTGATCAGGCCGTAGGTCGAAGGATCTTTGTCAGGGGTCACAGTGCTTGTCTCCTTATTTGTTGGGTTCGGTGGCGGCGTCGGTCACCTGAGCTGGTGAGGCAGTGAAGCGCTCGCACTCGACCTGCGTCGTGTAGCCCTGAGCACCCAGACGATGCTCGACGCGCTTGATGCGCCAGTCGGTCGGGATGCCTGGACGCAGAGAGAGCGAGAGCCTTCCTTCAGCAGCGAGTCGCGGATCGCCCGGCAGACTGAACGAAAGTTCGCCCTGCCCACGTTCACCGGTGTTCTTGCGCGTGGCAGCTGCGGCCTTGGCCTCGGCTTCGGTGGCGTGGACGTAGCGGATTTCCTCGAAGGGCGGCGATCCAGTGGTCACTTCCCGGCGCTCGCCTTTCTCGAAGTCCCACCAATAAGCCTTGGTGCCGCCGGTGGCTGTCGTCGGTGGTTTTTGCGTATCGCCATCGCTGGTCGAGCCGCTGCCGCCAGGTTTGCGCGCCGAGTGCCGGTAGCGCCACTCCGCCAGATCACTCGCTGTGAGTTTGATCGTCGGCATCACCTGGCCGGTGATGGTCTTGATCGCGCCTTGCCTGGCCAGTACCAGAAACCCCGCCACGGGCTTGGCCACGGCATCGTGTTTGGCCGCCAGGCGCGTGAGCAGAGCCATGTCCGACTCGGCGGTCTGATCCAGATGCGGGATCGCGATGGCGCCCAGCTCCGGGTCGATCTTGGCCTGATAGCGGTGCTCGGCAGCGATGGTCTCGACCAGTTGGCCCAGCGTCGTCGCATCCCAGGAGCGGGTCTTGGGACTGCGAAACGGCCCCACCATATCGGCGGCTTTGGCCGACACGGTCAGCGTCGCGGGCGGCGAGCGAATTTCGAGCTCATCGACGATGAAACGCCCCAAGGACACCAGCCGGGTTTCGGCATAGCCCAGTGACACGGTCAGCACCGTGCCGATGCTCGGCAGTTCGGCAATCGCGCCATCCTCACGGCGGCGATCATCGAGGGTCAGCTTCAGCTCATCGGACTGGATGCCAGCCTCGTCGGTAACGACCAGTTCGATCAACCGGTCGCGGATGGCGGCGGTAATCTCTTGGCTGCCGGCGTAGATGCGGAAGATGGGCTGCATCCTTGCCTCCTTACGACCACAGCCGGATCACCGGCGCTTCAGTCGGCAGCGGAAGATCGGGCAATTCAATCATCAGGCCAGCCACAAGGACAGGAGGCAACTGGGCCAGCTGCGGATTGGCTTCGAGCACGGCGGCAAGCACATCAATGCGTCCGTAGTGCCGCCAGACCAGATCGTCGAGCTCATCGCCATCACGGGTGATCACCCGTTTGAAGATCGGTCGGGTCATGACTGATCCTCCCCATAGGCCTTGAGCTTGATTCGGAACTCCAGCTTCCTGGGCTGACCGTCATCGGCGAACACCGTGCGGGTGTCGCCGATCTCCGTGATCACCCAGGCACCCCAGATGCGGCCCAGGCCATCGACCAGCTGCAGCGGTTTGCCGGCGTCCGCCAGCGCACGCATCGCCTCGACTTGGCCGAGGCCGCCCTTAAAGCTCGGGTAGACAACCCCATCGAGTTCGATCTCACCGACGTTGCGCCCGACGAACTGCAGGGCCGGATCGCGGTTAATCCGCGCCTGCTCCTGCCAGCGCCAGGACTGGTTGAGGGAAAACTTCTGGTAGGCGAGCGTGGCGATTTCAAAACGAAACTCGCCCAGGCCCAACATCACCCGTTCGGCCATGGCACACCTCCAAAGAGAAAAGAGGAAATCAGTCGTACATCGCTGCCGCCGGACTGCGGGTGGTCTCGCGCACAAGCGCACGCAGGCGCGACTCGATGAGTGCGGCAATCTCGCGCGCATCCATTCCGGGCGGAGCATTGACCGTGATCGGGGCGGACAGCGAGACACTGGTGTTGCCACGCGCAGCCAGAGGTTGCGCCGGCATCGTCACCGGTCTGGCACTCGCCACTGACGGACTGCCCGCCGACATCGGCGCGATGCCAACGGGTGCGGTACCGACGGAGGGGCGTGGCGCGACCAGCGCAGCAGTGCCACCGACCGCTGCCGGACGCGCAGTAGCCGGAGCCGTGGCAGTGGGCGACGCCGGCTTATCGCTACCGAAGAGCGAACCGAACCAGTCGCCGACATGCTTGCCGGCATTCATCACCCAGCCAATCTTGCCGGCGATCCAGTCGATGGCTTGACCGACGGTGGCGGTGATGCCGGACCAGAGACCGGTCATGAAATCCGCCACCGGTTGCCAGGCCGCACTGATGAGAGCCAATGGGGAGAAGGACACCAGGGCCGTAAAACCCTCAATCACCCACCTCACCAGCGTGCCCACCGCGCGGATCGGCAAGGTCAGCACCGTGAAAGCTGTGCTCAACACACTGCCGATCACCGACCCGAGAGACTGGCCGGAGGCGGACAGGCTGTTGAACTCCTCCGTGGAGAGTGTCACTGGCGCGAGCAAAGCCCCGACCCAGCCCACCACCCGGCTCACGCCATCGGCGATGAAACCGAACACGGAAGCCACCGCCTGCCCAATCGGCGCCACCGGTGCCAGTGCTGTGGAGAGACTGGTGATGGCCGGCTGCATGGCCGAACGAATGCCCTCGAACACACCGCCGACGTATACGGCGATGGGGTCCCAGTATTTGCGGATCACCAGCGTGAGGCCAGCGACCGCCACGCCAATGCCCGCTACGATCCAGGTGATCGGGTTGGCGAGCAGCGCGGCCGTCGTTGCACCAATCGCCGGCAGCATCGACCAGAAGGCCAGTACCGCCGACTTGATCGGTGCAATCAAACCGAGGGCACCGGTCTGAATGCGGCTCCAGGCGACCGACAGAATGCCGGCGCTCGCCCCAGTCGTGGCAGCCTGCACTTGCAGCAGTGCCAAGCCCGCCCGTGCCGACTGAAACGCCACCTGCGCTCCCAGAATCGGCCCCTTCACAAAGGTCCAGGCGTAACCCAGCGCAATCGTCGCCACCTTCAGCGCCAGCACGGCACCGACAGTGCCGACCACCACCTGGGTGACGACAGGAAACCGTTCGGCCAGATTGGCTAGGCTGTCGATGGGCGTCATCAACACGCCCACCAGGTTGTTCAAGGCCGGCAGCAGCGCATTGCCCACCGTGATGCCCAAGCGGCTCATCTGGTTCCTCAAGAGCTGCAGATTGTTGGCTGTGGTGGCCGAGCGCGCCTCGTACTCCTTCTGCATCGAGCCGGCGTAGGCGGTCTGATCGGCCACCAGGCCCACCGCCTTCTCGTAGGTCTCCATCGAGCCCACCAGCTTGGCGATGTCGTCGGCGTACTCCATACCGAAGAGGTCCGACAGCGTACCCATCAGGTCGGGGGCGTTTTTTACCTGCCGTAGGAAAGTCGTCAGCGCCCCTTGGGCATCGCGCTGGATCATCTTCTTCATGACCTCAGCGGACAACCCGATGTCCTGCAGCCCCTGCTGGAATTTCTCGTTTTGCTTGTCGGCGGTGGCCAACTTCATCAGCAAGGCATTGATGCCGGTAGCCGCCACCTCCGGGGGCGTCTTGAGCGCCAGGAAGGTAGCCCCCAGAGCGTTCAGCTGCGCGCCGGATAGACCAAACAGCTTCGCCGTCGAGCCCGCCCGGTTGGCGATGTTCAACAGATCGGACGCTTTGGCATCCATGTTGTTGGACAAGTGGTTGATGGCGTTGCCGAGATTGACCACCTCGTCCTGGGTCAGCCCGAAGATCGAGCGCAGGCCGGTCATCGCGGCACCAGCCTGCTGACCTGACAAGTCGAAGGCCACGCCCATCTTGGCGGCGTCCTCGGCAAAGCGCAGCAACTCCTCGCGGGCGATACCGGCCTGACCGGCGGCGGCGACGATGGCCCCAATGCCGTCAGCAGCCATCGGAATGCGCGTCGACAGCAAGAGCACATCTTTGCTCATCTGCCCGAACTGCTCCGGCGTGTCGAAGTTGACCACCTTCTTGACGTCGGCCATCACCGACTCAAACTGGACCGCCGGTTGCACCAGGCCATAGAGCGCGCCACCCAAGGCGACCGCATCCATCATCTGGGCGCGGTAGGCGCTACGGTTCTCCAGATTCCTGGCCTGCGCTTGCTGGGCACGGGTCAGGGCTTCGGTGCGGGCGCGCAGGGTTTCGAGCTGGCTGCCGAGCCTAGTGGACTCCGCACCCATCGCCCGGGTGTTCACGCCGGCACGCTCCAAAGATGTGCTCAGTTCATCAACGGCCGAGCGCTGGCGACGGTAGGCATGCTCAGCCCGAGCCGCTGCTGCGCGGGCACGCTCGAGTTCGCGGGCCTGCTTGGTTGTGGCACCACCATCCTGGCCAGCAATGTTCGCTTCCAGGCCATAGACTTTCTGCTGGGCAGCACGCATGGCCAGCGCCGCATCCTTGGCCTGGGTGCGCAAGGTCTCCAGCTGCTTGATACCGGACTGCTTGTTACCCAGTTCGGCCATTGTGGAGCCCAACTGGTTCAACTGCGCCTGGGCACCGCGCACCGCCGAGCCGAGCGAGGCCGCCAGCGTGGCACCGATGCTGATCTGAACGGGATGCGCTGTGGCCATGACGTACCTCAGGAAGACGGCGTGGCCGACAAGCGCCGCGCCAATGACAATGCCTCGACCAACTCGCTCACCTCCAGTGCAAGCAACTCGGATCGAGGCCAGTGGGTGTAAAGGGCGAGCTCCACCACGAGGGCGGAAAGCTCACCCGGATTCACTGCAAAAAACCGCCCAGCACCTTCTGCAGTTGGGCGTAGTCCTTCATATCGAGCTGATGGATCGCGGCGGGTGGCAGTTCAGCCAGGTTGGCGATCAGCCGGATTTCGCGTTCAGCGTCGGTGCCGGCCGACTTCTGCGCCGCCAGGTGGTCGCCCACGGTGGGACGGCGCAGGGCAATATCGGCAATGGGGACGCCGTCGTGCTCGATGGGAAAGTTGAGTTTGATGCGTTCGGCAGTGCTCATTCGATGTTCTCCTTATCGTTCATCACAAACCAATCGCCGCACGAATGGCTTCCATCTGATCGGTACCGCCGACCTTTCGGACCAGGTTGATGGCATCGATCTCGATCAACTCTTCGTCATCAATGGTCAGCTTGTAGTAGCTGGCGGCCACCGAGACCTTGAGGGTGCTTTTGTCGCCCGGCTTCCAGGTGCCGGCGTCGAGCTCTTTCCAGCCACCGCGCAGATTGACGATGACGGGCTTGGCTTCTGCCCCCTGCGCCTGGATGGCGCCCCGGATGGTGATTTGCGTCGCAGCGTTGTCGAGCAGGCCAAACAGCTTGAAGACTTCCGGATCGTGGTCGGCGATGGTCAGCTCGGCTTCGAGCTTTTCCATACCGAGATCGATCTCGACCGGCAGATCCATGCCACCGGCGCGATGCTCCTCGGTCTTCAAGGTGAGTTTTGGCAGTTGGATCTCGTCGATGCGCCCGGCGTAGCCGCGACCATCGACAAAGAGATTCATGTTTTTCAGCACACGGGGCAGTTCGATGGCCATTACAGAATCTCCTCGAGATAGTCATCGACCAGGTGCGAGCGGAAAATAATGTGCTCAGCCGGGTACGGCGGGGTGAAGTCGAAGTTGAAGTAGATCTTCCCGTCCTGGATGGACTGGGGCGAATTGAGGTCCGGATCGGCCCAGCACTTGCCTCCGAGAATCGCGCCCTGGGCTTTGAGTTGGCGCAGGTAGGCGTTGACGCCTTCGGTGACTTCCTCGACATAGGTCTTGGTGATGTTGCGATCCACCGCCCAGAGGTGTGCTCTGAGCAGCGACTCGTTGATCATGTCGGCGGTGCGCCGCACCGAAAGGAAGGCCCACTTGGGGTCCGAAGAACAGGTGCGGTTGCCCCACAGGCGGTAGCCATCCTCCTGAATGATGGTGGCCACCTCGTTCTCGTTGAGCAGGTTGGCCCGGGCATTCGGATCGCCCAGCGCGAAGTCCACCGGACGGTGGCTGCCGACGATGCCGTTGATGACGTTGTTCGACGGCGACCACCAAAAACCCCGGTCGTTGTCGATCTTGGCAATCAGGCCAGCGACGCGCGCCGACACCGGTTCGGTCACGACTGCGCCGCTCTTCATCACCTTGACGTGCGGATCGACCACGTAGATGCGCGGCGAGCCCCAGTCCTCGCGGTAGTCGATGGCGGCAGCGTCCGTGGTGTTGGGGCCATCGGCGATGATCACCGCGCGCAGGCGTTCGGCAATGCCCAGCAGTTCCGCCACCACCGGGTTCGCCAGTTGGCGGGTGTCGTCATCGGGATCAATGGGGCGCTGGTGCGTAAAACCCGGTGCGATGAGGATGCGTGGCGTGACCTTGGCCACCGACTGGGCAGCCAAGAGCGCCTGCAGGCCAAGGTACTGACCGGCCTCATCAACGCCACCGAGCACGTGGGTCTGTGTCTCGGCCTCGGTCGCCCCTTCGGCCACCCGGATCACGACCACCAGCGCACCGGCCTGATCGAAGATGCCGTCAATGGCCATCGGCAAGGTCCCAGTGGCGCCCAGCTTGGCCGCCTCCAGGCGAGAGCCGGCAATCAGCACCGGCGTGTTCAGGGGAAAGCTGTGCTCATCGGCATCCGGTGCGGTGCCGACAAGCCCGATCACGGAGGATCGGACCGTGCGAATGGGACGTGGGCCGTTGTCGATTTCAACGACCTCGACCCCGTGAAGAAAGTGATCTGCCATGGGTAGGCTCCAGAAGTAAAAATCCGCCAGCGGCGGATCGGGTAAATGGGTGGTTGCAGTGCGGCAGGCTCAAGCGATGGGCTTGCCCTCATCGGGTTCGATGGCCTTCTCGCAATGGTTCGGATCGAGCCGATCCAGCAGCCGACAGAAGACGCAGGCCCAGCACTTGCCCTCACGTGCAGCTTTGCCGGCGCGGCTGGAGAGCGTTTCGTCCTCGTGCCCGCCAAAGGCCGCATTGGCCAGCTGGTCGTGCGCGACGGCAATCGTCCAGGCGCGGCGACTGCCGGCCAGGGCGGCGATGAGCATCCAGAGGGACGCGATCACGGCCGCGACTTGGCACATCGCCCACAGCCCGAGCATCGACAGGCGGTGCAGGAGGGCGGCCCTCATGGCGTGACCTCCTCATCCTGCGCGTGCGGCCAGCCAGTCTGGATGTCGTAGTCGGCCAAGGCGGCAAGATCGGCACCCTCGGCCAGCAAGCGGATCGCATCCTTGTGCGCCCAGGCCGCAGCGTAATGCGCCGACACCCAAGCCATCACCGCCAAGCCAAAGGCCACCGCCTCCTCGCCACTCAAGAGGTGGCTGACATCCTGGGCATCCCGAAACACCACACGCGCCTGCGCATCCCCGGCAATGACCAGCGCGGTGCCCGAGGTCGCCACGGCATTGACGTTGCCGGTGTCGCGCTCATTGCGCAGTTGCACCGTGCCGCTCAGCCCATCGGGGAAGGTGTGCGGCTTGCCTTGGGCAATGCGGGTATCGCGTTCGTCATCCACACGGCCGATCAGGGCGCTGGCCAATTGCTGAGCGGTTTCGTACCGGCTTTGCGTTTGCAGCGTCTGCACGGTGCTCTCGGAGCTGACGACCTGCCAGCCATTGCCCGTCCACAGCACCACGCTGCCCGGGTCCTGCTCAGGCGGCGCCAGAAAGGTGTAGTCGGGCGGCGCCGGCTCTCCCGCCGCCAGTGTGATCGCCCGGCCCAGCGTCTGGTCCGCTTGAATCTCAAATGCGTGTCTGGTCTCGTTCATCAGCGCCCCCTGATGGCATAGCGCAGGGTCTGCCCTGACGCGTGGTTGAGGGTGAAGCCCGCCAAGGTTGGCGCCGTGGGCAGCCGAAACTCGGTGGCCGGGTCATAGTTGCGGGCCGCTGACAGCCGTACCCCGCTGGTGTTGTGGGTGAGCGTGACAAAGGCATCGCCCCGGCCCACTTCCCAGATGCCGTTGTTGGTGGAGAACCCTTGGGCCACGCCATGCCCCACCAAGCCCGGCTCGGTACTGATGTAGCGGTAGATCTCGGTCGCGCTCTCGATGCACCGAAAGGGGATGTAGTTCAGCGCCCGGTTGAAGCGGATCTGCGCACCGCTGACCGAGGAGGTGTAGTCGTAGGCGACGGTCCAGGTGGCGCCGCCATCGCGGCTGTAGCGCACCCGCATCGTGCCCGAACTGGTGCTGTAGGACAGTTGCTGGGTGGCCACGACCAGACACCCCGGGGTGGCCCAGGCCGCCATGAATTCGCTGTAGCTGCTGCTGCCAAATACCGACAAGGGGGTGGCAACCGCCGTGAAGCTGACAAAGTCTTCGGTCTTGATCAGGCCCCGGCGGTGGCCCAAGTACCAGGCCCCGTTCTCATGGGTGATGCCCAGCGGGTACTCGGCCGGCAGATACGAGAAGGCCGTCCATTGCTTGCCATTGAGCGAAGTCCAGCCGCCGTCGCCGTTGCTGCGCAGCAAGATGGCCCGATCTGCCAGCACATCGCAGCGGCGCTCGCCATGGCGGGCGTTGTGACAGCCCTCATCGACGTTGTCGGAAGCGATGCCGCTTGCGTCCAGGGGCTGGCCGGTGGCTGCATCGGTGGCGATGGCCCAGGTGCGACCGTTGTCCTCGGAGTAGAACAGGCGGTAGCGACTCGGGTTGGCCAGGTAGGCAGCAAAGAAGGTCGTGCCCCCGATGCGCAGAAAACGCGAGGTGGGATAGACATAGTCGACCTCCCCGACCTCCGGCAGGCTGACGCGCTGGATGGTCTGGCTGACGGTATCGACCCGGTGCAGTTCCGAGCGCGAGTCGCTACTGCGATGCACGTTCAACAAAATCTGGTCACCAGCCACGGCACAGCTGCGGTAGCTCTGGGAGGTGTTCGTCGCCGGCCCCGCGTTGCCCATCGGCGTGAAGGTGGCGCCATTGATGCGTCCAATGTGCCAGCCGTAGTTGCCCGACGTCGTCTGCCCGTGAAACGCCAGCACGCCATTGCGCAGCACTGGGTTGGCGTAGCCCGAGGGCATCGCGCGGGCGATCAGCGTGAAGTTGACCCGGTCCAGGCTGTAGGCGATGCCCGCTGAGCCCAGGGTCACGACGTGGCCGGTGTCCGGATCGTAGTGGAGCTGGTTCAGCCCGGTCCCTGCGTAGTCCGCCGTCACCACCGTGGCGCCGGTGGCATGGACCAGGTGCACGGTGTTGCGCTGTTGCTGCTGGGTCGCAGCCAGCACCGGAAAATCCACGATCTTGGCCACGCCGCCATCGGCCAGAAGCCAGTCGGTGCCCAGAAGCTGCGGTTGCACGAAGGCAAAAGCGCCCACCGGCAGGTTGGGCGTGTCGGCCCACTGGCCGTCGTTGCGCAGGAACTGGCGCGAGAGGCTCGCGGGCGGTGCGGGCACCATACCGAGACTGCCCGGCGTGGCGGCGGTGGCGCCCTCGAAGGCCGCGAAGGTTTGCAGGGCGGCGTCGAACTCGGCGCGCAGGGCTTGCGCCTGGGCGACGATCTGTGCGAGTTGCACCTGGGCGGTGTCGCCCAGTTGGCTGCTGGCGGTCGCGAGCTGGGCCTCCAGCGCTGCCAGCGCCTGGGTCAAGGCGTGGGCGAGCGCGCTCTTTTGCGTATCGCCATAGGCGATCACATCGAACACCGTCGCCTGGCCGGCAATCGCTTCGATGGCCTTGGCCAGCATCACGACATCTTCGGGGCTGGCATTCGCGGCGACCGCATCGATACGGGCTTGCAAGGCGGCGATCTGGGTTTGTAAGGCAGGGGTCACAGCCATAAGGCCTCCTGGTTCAATAGAGGTTTAAGTGGAGAAGCTGATTCAGGCGCAGGCGGCGCAGCTGGCCGGTGAGATCAGCACTGACTTCATCGAGCGCATCAGCCACCGCCGTGGTGGTGGCTTCCAGCACAGCGCTCACCTCGCTGCGCGTCTGAACCATGGCGGCCTGCACCTCGGCGCGTTGCGCACCGAAGCCGGCGTCAACGGCCACCAAGGCCTCGCGCAGGCGCAGCACATCGTTAGAGAGCAGGTGGTCGGGGTGCGGCAAGGGCAAGCGCAGCACGGGGGTGCGTTGGTCATCCATGGCTTACCTCCCTCAAGTGACGATCACGCGCAGGCGGCGCACGAAGGGTCGGTACTGGGGTGAGCCCAATAACGACAACTTCACCCGCGTGGTGCGGTCGGCACCGACTCCCACCAGGCCCGTGGCCTTGTAGGTGCGCTCAACCCAGCCGTTGCCCACTTCCACGCCCTTGTCCAGCGCCAGATCGGTAAAACTGCCTGGCGTGCCGGACTCAGCCTGCACCGTGACACTGGACGTGCCGGGGGTGAGCGCGTCGAAAGTGACCGAGACATTGAAAGTGGCGGCGGCGGGAATGGCGCGCGACAGGTAGTCGCCTGCGGCTTCCAGGGTGCCGAACACCAGCTGGGTGCCCGGGTAGAGGATCGGGCTGGAGACTTCGGTACCCGTCAGCCTGGCCGACACCGCCAGGTTGCCCGAGAGCTTCTCGGCCAGCGCCAACCCCTGGTCTTCCGACAGGGTGTAGGTTCGCCCCTGCGCATCGGTCGCCAGGAACTGCACGTCGGTGCCGGCCGCTGGACGCTCAACACCCGCGAGCGCCATCACGTCCGACAGATGGGTCACCGTGTACTGGCCCAGCGAGACCGTCTTGGACTGCTGCGTGAAGCGGCACCCCAGCAATCGAAACGTCAGGTCCTGGGTCTGGTGCGCTGTCCAGGTGATGCCGTTAGAGGACGAGAGCAACACGCCGATCTGGTAGGGCTGCGCCGTGACCCAGCCGGTGCGCGGGTCGTACTTACCGAGTTCGGCCACCGATACGGCGTGGTTGGCATCGTCCGTGAGCACGACAAGGGCGTACTCGCGGTTGGCCTCGAGGGCGACGGGGTCGAGCAGCACCCGGGTCGCGTTGCCATCGGTCTTGATGTCGACTGCAGCCAAGCGCCCCTCGGTCAGCACCGTGGTGGTGGGGATGCCCACTTGCGTTTCGCGGATCTGCACGATGACGGGTGCCGAACCCCCTTTGGTGGTGAACCACAGCTCCAGAGCGCCAATGATCCGCCGCTCGGGCAAGGTAAAGGTCTGCGCCAGCGGGTCCCAGCGGTTGACCACGGTGGTCAGGATGCGACGACGGGTCTCGGTGACGATCTGGCCGCGCCCGACGTAGGTGGCTGAGCCGTAGCTGCCGCCCGCCCCGAGGAATTCCACCAGTTTGGCGCCCGCCGGGATGGCTTGCGGGATCTGGAAGCTGCCGGTGAGCAGGCCGGAAGCATTGGCCGCCGTGCCCGCAGGCTGGGAAATCCCGATACCGTCAAAGCGCAAAGCAGCCAGTGTCTCGCTCGGTCCAAACCCGTCCACCCGATAGGCGACGTTGAGGCTGCGCAGGAACTGCGCTTCCTCACTGGAGGAGGCCAGCACCTGCTCCGAACGACGCGTCTCCACCACCTGTTCAAGCACACCGCTGCCGGTGATCAGGCGCTCGGTCACGTCCGAAGCCCAGGTGGTGTTGATGACCGTGAACTGGTCGACGGCTGGATTGAGCGTCACCCGAGCCGGCACCGGATCAAAGGCCTGGTAGGGATTGATCTTCATCGACCCGGTACGCGCCAACTGTTCGACCACTGGCGTGAGCGTGTAGTCCAGCGTCAGCAGTGCGTTGCCGTTCTCCTTGGCGTGCTGGGCACTGGCGGTGATCGGTAAGGTAAGGACACTGGCCACCACCGCGCCGGTCTGCGCCACGCCTTGGTCACGCAGGTCATCATCGAGGAAGTTGTCCACGAACAGGCCCTTCTTGGCGGCGGGCTCACGGATGTTGGCATCGACCCGCAGGCGCTCCAGCGCCATCAGATCAAACAGGTCGGCAATCTGGCGCTGCATGGCCGTGAGTTCCGAGACCTTGATAGTGCGAATGGCGATGTTGCGCACTTCGGGAGTGCTGTCCTGCTTCCAGTCGTAGGCAATCTCCGCCAGCGCCAGGCGCGAGGCCGGCACCGTGGGCGCGATGGGGTTCCTCACTTGCGAAATCCCCTTGATACGTTCCACCTGACCGTCAGCGGTGAGGGCCAGCACATCGACGCGCGGCAGCTTCCACTGGTAGTCGATGTACATCGTGGAACCCTGGACGACGCCCGCCACCTTGAAGCCGGTATCGGTCAAGTCGGTCGGGGTGAGGCTGGCGATGTACTGGTAAGTGACCTGGTAGCTCGATCCGGGTGCCGGCTCGGCACCACCCGGGCTCCAGTCGATCTCATCCCCCACGACCTTGTAGTCGGTGCCTTGGGTGTAGGTGGTGCCGCCTTGGTTGACCTCCAGCACGGCGACAACTGTCGGCTCGGTCAGCACATCGCGGCTACCCGTAAAGGCACCGTGCGCCACCGTCTCGGTCTTCTGTTGGGTGACCTTGATGTCGAGCACCTGCGCCAGCGGTGGCCGGTTGATGGTGACGACCATGGCGCCATCGCCGCTGGCATTGAACACCTGCGGTTCGCTGGAGACGCGCTGTAGATCCGGGTCGATGGGCAGCCGCAGGCGCTGGGACTGGGTGCGCTCGACCTTGAAGCCGTCGATGTTGGCGCGCCCCTCCGCCACAGAAAAGATGTGCTCTTGGCTGTCGCTGTCCAAGGAGAGATAGCGCACCCCCAGCCCTTCGGTCACATAGTGGCCGTTGGCGTCATAGTCGTAGCGCGCCAGGCTCGAAATCACGCCATCGAGCACGGGCGGCTGGCGGCGGTTCTCGAGGATGCCGTTGTCCAGGGCATAGACGGCGTGGAAATCTCCGGGCTGACCGTCACTGGTGCCCGCACCTTCCCAGCCCCAAGCGAGGGTCTCCTGCAGACGTCCGGCCCCCGGCTCCTGGTAGTTGCGCACGCCGACGGCGGGTTCGCGCAGGTTGGGATCTTCGAGTTCGGTGACCGTGCGGGTGGTGAAGCGCACGCCGACCGCAATACGGCCGGTGGTGGGGACGGTGAAGGTGGCGGCCGGGACGTCCCGCACCGCGCCGCGCAGATAGACGCGGCCGGCTTCCAGGGCCACGAGCCCCGTGTCGGCATCGATCTGCAGATTGGCGCCGCTGACGATATCGCCGTCCTTGAGCAAGGCATCGGCCACGCCCTGCAGGCGGTGGATCAGGGTGGTCTGGATCTCGTTCAATTCCCGCGATTGCAGGCCATCGCCGGCGCGAAACAAGAGCTGGGTGTAGTGCTTGGCCGGGTCAAACAGGTTGTAGTAACGCTCGATCATGGGTGGCCTCGCGGATTAGAAAGTGACAACGAATTCGAAGGTCTCGCGCGTGCTGGGCTGGCGCACAATGGGCACCGAGTTCTGAAGCACGAGGAGGATGCCGGGCTCAACGACTTGGCTCGGCACGAAGAACTTCTGCCCGATGGGCAATTGAGGATCGGTGTGGGTGCCGACGAAGAGGCCTTGCTCGCGCACGATGGAGGTCGCGGCATCCTCGAAGTCAAACCGCACTCGAATGAAAAGGTGGTTCGTGGGCTCGGTGACCAGCCGGTAGCGCCCAGTCGGCACCACGATCTCACCCTCGGGGTCGGCGGTAACGAAATGCACCTCGTCCACCACCCGGCGGCCAACTTCGCGCAGCAGCACCGTCTGGCCAATCGACTCGGGCGGGTGCGAAACCTTGAAGTGGACCGTGACGTCACCGCCTTCGGGAATCGTGCTCGCTGGCAGGCGGCGGATCACGCCCTCACGGGCATTGGCGCTGTAGTCGATGTCGAGCGCGTACTCGGTCTGATCATCCAGCGAGGTAACGCGGATGTCGGCCAGGTGCGTAAAGCCCAGCTCGATCACACCCGCAGAGTCTGGCAACTGAGCAAAAGATGTGCTGATCGCCTTGGTGGTGTCCCACAAGGAGTCGCCCTCGCCCAGGGCGAGGTGCAGGGTTTGTTCTTTGATCGCGGCGGCAAGCGCGGCGCGACCGCTGGCAGTCAGGATGGCCATCGGGTGCTCCAGAAAATGAATGAGGGAGAAATGCAAAGCAGCAGCGCTCGGTGCGCCGCCGAATCAGTTCAGCGTCTGATGGGTCGCGCCGATCAGCTCGCGGGTGTCGGTCCAGTTCGAGGTCGGCCAGCGCACACCGGTCCAGGTCTGGCCCTGCCAGCCGGCTTGGTGACTGGCCACGGCAACACGCGATGGCGCGACGAGTGCTCCGGTGTTGCGCTCGGTGGCGCGGGTGAGCAGGCGCTGCAGGTTGGAGGGTGTTTCCTCAAACCCGTAAGGCGCCACATCGGTGAAGCCCGAGACGACGATGTGCATCTCGGTCAGCGTTCGCCACTCGACCTCGGCCACATCCCCCAAGGTGAGATCGCCCAGGGTGGGCAGCGGCCGGGTGCGCAACAGTGCTCGCCGGGGCGTGCGGGTATTGACCTCGCCCAGAATGCCCTCACTGAGCACCACCTGCGCCCGTTGGTACAGGCGTGGCCGCCAGCCGGCCGCATCGGGTAGAGCTGGATTGCTCCGGGCGTGATCACGCCGCACAAAACCCCGGTCGAGGCTGGGTACGGACTCGCCCAAGGCCCACATCCCCAGCGACTGATCGGCGCGGGCCTGGACCCGGTGGACGGCAAGATGGTCGCGGTGGGCCTGCAGACTCAAGATCGGCACGACCAGGTCGCCCGGATGGCCCCGAGCAAATCGCTCCAGGACTTCGACACGAATCAGCCGGTGCGGCGTCGCGGACAGCTTGTCACTGCCCCCCAGGGTGATCGCCTGCCCCACCTCTTGCCAGGCAAAGCGCGGCAGGTTGGTATTGAGGTCGCCCAGGGGCGTGCTGTCAGACAGCACCACCATCGCCCGTGCAAATCGGCGTTCGGGCAGCAAGGTGGTCGCATCTGGCACACCCAGCGCATTGGCCAGCGTGAACAGATGCGAGTGCAGGATCTCCTCGTTGGGCGTGTGGCCAGGATCGCCCAGCGCCGAGAAATCGAGCAAATACCGGTCGATCAAGCGGGCCACAGCAAAGCGCACGGCCTCACGGTTCGGCGCGATCTGTTGTCCGGATGCCAGCGCGTGCTGCGCGAAGCCTCGCCCAAACGACAGCTTGGTCTGCCCGTCTCGCCAGAAGACGCCGCTGTGATCCGACAGCAGCGCCTCGCCCAGCCGACTCTCATCCAACACGACGCGACGCAGGTCATGGCCGTGATAGATGCGTGAGAGCCGACTGCGGGCCGGTGCCGACAGGCGGGCGATGGCGATCAGGTTGGCAATCGCCGTGTCGCTGTCGAGCACTTGTCCCGGATCGAGTTGAAACTCGGCGAAGTGAACACCGGGCGGTTCCTGCTCGACCGTGGCGCGCATCCCGATCCAGGACAAGGCGGTCGCCAGTGCGGCCGGTGTGCCACGCAGCCGCTGCCAGAGGATGCCCTCGGCGATGGCGCGGCGCGGCTCCGGCAAATAAGGCAACAATTCACCCAGGCCGTATTCCCAGATCAGCCAGGGCAGCAGCGGTTCAGACGGATCGGTCTTGAACTGGCGGATGGCATCTGCCGGCAGTGCCAGCCGGGACAGCGGGTCGGTAGTCAGAGATAGCGCCTGCTCCAGCGGCGTGGCATTGGCGGGCAGCAGATGGTCAGCGGTCATGTGCCCTCCAGCGCAGGATGGGAAGCGTTATCGATCCCGCCCCGTAAATTCCAGATTCAGATTCATCAGCCGCACCGCTTGGTTGGCGTTGGCGCGAATGTCGGTCGTCGGCGCGAGCAACTCGACCTTGTGCACGCCGGGGCGCTGCAACTCGCCGATCACCCAGGAGGGCGTCAGATCCCAGCCCAGGCCCGACTGCGCAGCCAATGCTTCCTTGAACCGTGCCCCGATGGCGTTGAAGGCGGCCATCGGTGTGTCGGGATAGAGCCAGATCCGGGCGATCACGGTGACGGGGATCAACTCGGCCGGCACCACCTCGACGGTGTCGGTCAGCACCCGGATGTCGTCGCGCAACACCACGGCGCGCACGGCATCGAGCACCGCATCCGGGACGGTGTCTGCTTCACCATTGGCGAGCACGCTGATGCGGACACGCCCGGGTACCGGGCTGTCGACCTCGACATCGGCGACCTCGGGAGATGCCGAGAGCGCCCAGTAGCGGTAGTGCGCAGCCCCACCGGCATTGGCAAAGCCGATGATGCGTTGGCGGGTGCGCAGGCGCAGTGCCTCGTCGGTCTCATCTATTAAGCGCGTCACACCGTAGAAAGCCGCCAGGTGGTCGAGATCGTTGCCAGTGGCGAAGGCCAGGAGGGAGGCCTTGGCAGCGGCGTTGATTCGGTTTCTGAGCAGGACTTCACGATAAGCCGCGACCTCCAGGAGCTTCACGGCCGGGTCCGAGGCCAAGAGGGCCGAGTAGTCCGGGTAGCGGGATTGAAACTCGGTCTGCAGTTCCGAGAAGATCGTCTCGAAGGAAAGCGGCTCGATCACCGCCGGGGTCGGCAAACTGGCCAGATCACTGAGCGTCGTCATTCACACCTCCACTGCGGTGAGCACCGTGGCCTGGCCATCGGGCAGATAGATCCCTTCCAGATCGAGCACGACTTGCCCAACTTCTGCTTTGGCGATGCGCACGCGGGTGAGTTTGAAACGCGGCTCCCAGCGCGCCAGGGCCTCGGCGGTGGCCGAGTACAGATCCATGGCAAGCCTCGGGGTCATGGGGTTGTCGACCAGCGTCGGCAGGCGTGAGCCATAGTCACGTCGCATCACGCGGGTGCCGATGCGGGTGGTCAGGATGTCGCGGATACTCTGGCGCAGGTGGTCGATGCCAGCCAGGGGCTGGCCGGTTTGGGCGTTGATTCCGAGCATCTGCGATCTCCCTGGTTGGCCTGCTTGCGCATATCTCACTTTGAGATATACTGACCCCATGAAAATCATCAGCAACAGCGCCCTGCGGGCCTTCGCTGCCGATCATCCTCAGGCCGAAGCCCCCTTGCAGGGATGGCGGCGGGTGATTGAAAAGAACCGGTTTGCCAACTGGGCCGAGCTCAAAGCCGCCTTCAACGCGGCGGACAAGGTTGGCGAGTTGGTGGTGTTCGATATCGGCGGCAACAAGTACCGGCTGATCGCTTACATCCGATTCGAGAAGCAAATCGTGTACATCAAGGCGGTGCTCACCCACCGGGATTACGACAAAGGAGCATGGAAATCATGAATGCAGCCATCGACGTGAAGCACCTGCTCCCAGTCTGGGAACAGTTCCGTGCCGCCACCGACATCGCCCCCATCCGGGACGAGGCCCACTACGCGCGGATGACTGAAATGCTCGAAGCCTTGCTGGACGAGACCCAGGGCGATGAAAGCCATCCCGCCATGGGCTTGGTCGACATCGTGGGTGATCTGATCGAGGACTACGAAACCGAGCATCACCCGCTGCCCGAGACCACCGGCGTGCAAGCCCTGAAGTTCCTGATGGAGCAGCACGGCTTGAAGCAAAGCGATCTCTCCGAGATCGGTAGCCAGGGCGTTGTCTCTGAAGTCTTGACCGGCAAGCGCGAGCTCAACATTCGGCAAGTGCGGGCGCTGAGCGAGCGTTTCGGGGTGTCGGCCGCAACTTTCGTGTAAAAACCCGCAGCGCCAAGCGCATCCTCACACTCAATGCGAGTGGTGATTCGAGTTGCCGTCGACGTCCATGATGGAGCCGGTGGCTGAGACGTTGCCGTTGACCTGAATATCCCCTTCGATACTCGCTCCCGCCCCGCCACCACCTTTGCCGACCAATCCCTTGAGGTAGGTGAATAGCTTTTTGACCAGCACGGTGCCGGTGAAGGTGCTCTCAGCGGCATCGACCAAGAACTTGGGAGTGGCGAGCGTCGTGCCATCATCGCGCAGTTCCAAGGTAGTGGAACCGATCTCCATGACGATCCTTCCACCTGCTGGCACGGCCAGGCGCCAGTGATGCTGTGCCCGGTCGTACTCCATCACCGCCCCGTCCTTGAACAGGGTGCGCGAGATATCTGCTGAATCGGCCGGAGCAGGATGCTCGCTGCGGTAGATCGAGCCGACCACCACGCCCTGGTTGAGATCGCCACCGGGCGCGACCAGCAACACCTGCTCACCGGGCTCTGGCGGATGCCAGGTCCGGTCGAGGCCAGCACGAACCGTCGCGAAGGGCAACCAGCCGGTGGTGATGGGACCAGCCTGCACCCGCACACGAGCACGAGTTGTATCGAGCGCCACTACCTGGCCCATCAGCGCCACATTGCTGATGCGCCGCTCGGCCTCGGTCATGTCCTGGTGTAGGTTGCGCTCGGTCATGAACCTGGCTCCCGGTAGTGCGTGCCAACCGGCTGATAGCTGTGCTCATGGCCAGTGCCAATCTCCGGCACCCAGCTGACCAGCACCTGCAGCGGCAACACCCCGTCATCGATCACAGGCTTGGTCCAGTAGCTGACCTCGAACGACAGGCGAGCGGCCAGCACCGGTGTGTCGCCCTCTCCGCCCTGATCGACCTCGGTGCGGGTCAGCCGCGTACCTTCGACCAGCAGGCCCAGGGTTTCGTCGGCATCGAGGGTGGCCTCCACCACCTGCGCCAGCACATCGGCCTCTTCGGCGGCGGCGTCGCCACTGGCGATGATCTCGACCGACAACTCAAGTTTGCGATAGCGCAGCCCCGGATCGGCATTGGGCTGCTCCTCGATGCGCTCGTCCCTCGTGTAGATCAGGACGGCCGGCAACTTGCCAGCAAAGAGCGGCGTGCTGCGGTGGATACTGATGCGCGAAGCGGTGATGCGCGCATCCACCTTGGGCAAAGACTCGATGAGTCGCGCGGCCACCGCCTCACGGATCAGGGTGCGTGGGTGCTTCATGGCCGCCCCCCTTTGTGTAGCATCAGTTTCAGAAAGCCGTGCCCATCGGGTCGCACCTCGACGATCAGGTAGAGCACACCTTGCACCGTGACGGCATCACCTTCAGTCGGGGTGGCCGGCAGATCGGCCTGCCGCACCTCCAGCACCGGCTGGACCATGGACACCGGCACGCCCGTGCTGGCATCCACCTCTTGGTGCGCCGCTGAGAACACGCCCCGGCCCGGCAGCGCCTCGGCCTGCCCTTCGAGGTGAAACACCACCGGCTCACCGAAGGTGGTGAGCACGATGGATGACATGGCCCGTGTCAAATCACCGAAGACCGTCATGACGATCACCAGCCATTGCTCGAGAAGAGCCGCACGGTCAGCGCCGGACGTTTCACGATGGGCAGCGGGTTGGACTGGGTGTAGATGTCCACGCCAGTGCCATTGGGACGTGCCAACTGATGGGCATAGAGCTCCTGGCCGTAGGTACCGACCGCTTCCATCAGGTTCGCGGGCGCGAAGTAGGTGCGGAAGGTATCCAGCGTGCCCAGCGGGAACGCCACACCTTCGCGCGGCGGGATCAGGCGCACGCTGGTGCCGTTGGCGAGCGTCACCGTGCCGAAATACTCTTCAAACAGGATGGAGCCGAAACGGAAGCCCCGGCGCACATCGTCGCGCAGTGGGTTGGTGCCGGCGGTGCCCTGGTAGAAGGTGTAGGCCTCCTTGACGGTCTTGTGCTTGACCAGGGCATCGAAGAACTCGGGACTGACCAGGGCGTGGATGGTGGTCATCATCTCGCCCTTCAAGTTCTCCTCGATGTGGCGGGCGACCTGGGTGCAGTGGATGACCATGTCTTCGGTGCCACCGAACACAAAATCCACCTCCGGCTTCTGGATGCCGAACTCGTCGTGCCAGTCATAGAGGGTGTTGCCCGCCCCGTCCTTGGTGATGCCCAGCAGTGCATTGACGCGCATGTACTCGAGCGTCTGCGCATGCTTGGCGCGCATCCGGGCGAGCTTGCGGGTCATCACGGTCACGAGCGGGTCTTCGCCAGCGGCCAGACCTAGGCCACGAATGCCCTGGATTTCCTCGGGCAGCACCACGTCGTTGTGAGGGATGTGCGGCACGGCGAAGGAGCGTACCGAGCGTTTATCGGTGGTGTCTAAGGTGGCCGGCGCGCCTGGGGCGACCGCCGGCAGCAAGCGCAGCTCGCCTTCGATGGACTCGATGGTGACGTTGCGCTGGGAAATCGGCTCGGGGGCAAACAGCCCCAGCTGGCCGACCCGGCCATAGGGGTTGGGCAGCATCTGGATGGCGGCCGACATCTCGGCCAGCGTGAAGCCGCCGGCGTCGAACGGATTGACGATCACGGTCATATCAAGACTCCTGGGAAGTGAGATCAAGCGACCGGACGCACGACGATGCCGTGGGCAGCCAGTTGCTGGTGTTTGAGGGATTGGGCAGCGGCGTCCGCCACGGAGGCGTCGAAGGCCAACGCACGGTCGGCGACGATCACCCGGCCTCGGGCCAGGATTACTGCCTGGGTATCGGTGTCGCTGGCAGCGACCGGGTGCAGCAGCACGGCCGAGGCAATCTCAGCGCCTTCCAGCCCTGTGGTGGAGGCCGCAGGTGAGAAGGCATAGACGCCGGTGGCGGTGATGCGACCGAGCACGGCGCCCAGGGGATAGGCGGCACCGGCTTTCAGGGTCACGGTCTCGCGGGTGTAGTCCGGGTCGGACTCGCGCTTGACCAGCTCACCGAGGGTCGCAGGGGAAATCAAAGGTGTGCTCATTTACGACCTCCATAGGCTTGGGCCGCTTTGACCAAGGGGCTGTCAGCGACGGATTGGGGTTTGGTTTGAGGTTGCTGCGGAGCCTCGGCGACGATGTCCTGCGCCACATCGCGCTCAGCGGCCTGCTTCAGTACCGACTGACGCAGTGCATCCGGGGTGACACCGCGCGCCAGCGCCTGGGCCGGATCGACGGTGACCCCGAGGCGTTTGGCCAGGGCGGCGACCTCGGTCAGTTCGGCGAGCTGACGGCGCAGTCGCTGCTCAACTTGGGCCGTGATGGCCGCTTCATCGAGCGGCGGCGGGGTTTGCGGTGGCTGCGCCGAGGTCGGGGCTGTGTTCTCTTGGGCGTCATCCACCGGCGTGACGAGGTTGTGATCATTCATGGAGATCTCCTTCGGGGAGGGTTGGGATCGGGATGTGGTGTGGGCGGCCGACAGCGCGGCGGCTTTGTTGCGCAGGCTGCGGCCGGCACTCATGGCCAGCTGGCGTTGCAGGGCCGTGATCGCCTCGGCACGGGTGCCGATCTGATCGGCCAGGCCTGCCTGGATGGCTGCCTCACCGCGATAGACACGGGCTTCGGTGTCGCGGATGGCATCAACCGTGACTCGGCGGAATCCAGCGACCAAGGCGATGAACTGGTCGTGCAGCTGCTCGATGTCCGCCTGGATATCAGCGGCCACTGGCACTGGCAGCGGTGCGTGCGGGTGACCATCGACCTTGTGGGCACCAGCGTGCAGGAAGGTGTAGTTGAGCCCCGCCTTCGCATCGGCCACCGACTCGTCGACGTGCACCGCCACCACGCCAATCGAGCCCACCTCGGCAGTGCGGGTGACCCAGAGACGGTCAGCGGCAGCGGCAATCGCATAGGCCGCTGAGAGTGCTGCCTCATCGGCGATGGCCCATAAGGGTTTGCCGGAGGTATGGGCCAGCTGCCGCAATCGCTGCGCCAGATCGAACACGCCACCCGCCTCGCCACCGCTGGAGTCGATTTCCAGCAGCACAGCGCGGACCTCTGGGTCGGCAAAGGCTGCTTCAGCCATGGCCTCGATGTCGTGGTAGCTGGTGAGGCCACTGGCAGCACCGATATACGAAGCGCGACGAACCAGGGTGCCGAGGACCGGGAGGACAGCGATGCCGTCTTGAATTTGGAGGTCACCCCCCAGTTCTCTATCAGTGCGGCTGGGCGGTGGCGTGGGCAGGGTGTCGCCCGCGAGCTTTCTGGCGACCACCCCGAGGATCACTTCGAGTTTGGGGCGCGCAATGAGGAGCGGCGTCCCATAGAGGCGGGACGCCAGGTAAGGCAAATCGGTCATGGGAATTCCTCAATTCGAGGGCGGTGGCACAGGCTCACGCCCAAAGGAGAGCCCCAGGCTGTCTTCACGCCGGTGGTCGCCAGCGATTTCGGCATCGACCATCGCGGCATCGAAACCGCGCTCGGCAATCGCCTGGGTGCGCGACTTGAGCCCCGCCTCGATGGCATTGATCTCGGCGCGGATGTCTTTGAGCGGATCGACCCAATCCCAACGGGGCGGCAGCCAGCTGCAGTCCAGGTAGTCGGCGCGCTTGCGTTCGTAATCGGGCAAGTCCAGCTGGCCAGAGAGCACCGCCGTGTCCATCCAGCGCGCCCACACTGCCCGGCACAGTTGAAACACCAGCACCGAGTGCTGGAAGGCTTCGATGCGGCGGCGAAACTCCAAGAGCGCCGCTCGGGTGTTCGAGTAGTTGGCCTTCAACATATCGGCCGACAGGTTCGCGTAGGGCAAGCCCAGCGCTGCCGCCACCTGCAGGAGCGTGCGGTACTGGAAGGACTCGTAGTTGCCCCCGACATCGGCCGGGGTCGAGAAGGTGATGTCCTCGCCGTCATCCAGGATCTGGAGTTGCCCAGGTTCGAGTGGCAGCAGCGGCTCGCCCCGGTCATCGGTCTCGCCACCGTTGTCGAAATCCCGCTCCGGTCGGCGCACGAAGCCGACGAACATCGCCGCGACCTTCTTCCGGTCGAGTTCGGCATCGTCGTACTGATCGAGCAGAAAGAGCTTCACCAGCGCCGGCGAGAAGCGCGACACGCCGCGCAGTTGCCCGGCGTCCACCGGATCGACAATGTGCAGCACCGACTCGGCCGGTACCCGTACCGTCTCCCCGGCCAACCCCGGATCGGTGATGTCGCCCGGGTGGCGGCGCAGGAAGTGGTAGGCCACACGCCGACCGATGCGGTCGAACTCGATGCCCTGGCGGATGCGGTGACCGTTCTCCAGCAGCTGGTTGTGATTGAGCGGCAGCATCTCAGCCGGGAGCATCTGCAACTGCAGCGGCACGCTCAAACCATCCTCGGGCCGACGTGGCCGGATGCGAAAGAACACTTCCCCGGCGATGAACAGTTCCCGGGCGGCCCGCCGCTGCTGACCATAGAAGTCCGTCAGCCCTTCGGCATCGGACTCATCGGTCCAACGTAGCCACAGCCGTTGCACCCGGTCCTTGAGCACCGCATCGGCAATGCCCGATGAGGGCTTGATGCCCGTGCCCACCGCATTGCCGGCCCAGGACTCGACCGCATTGGCGGCGTAGCCGTTGTTGCGGATGAGGTAGCGGGCACGCGCGGTCATGTCGGCGCCAGCGGCCTGGATCAGCGTGTTGACGTGCGCGCGGCTGGCGGCGAAGGTCTTGAGACGCCGGGCAGAGAGACCACCCTCAAAGCCGCCAATCATCGCGCCGACCTTGCGGCGCAGGTTCTGGAATGCCTTCATCACAATCCCTTCCCGGCGTAGATACGGATGCGCCGGGCGCGCGGGCGACCTTCTGCCTTGGCGATCTCACGGTCGAGGTCATGCAGGGCGGACTGCAGTTCGGCATCCGACTTGTAGGTCACCCACTTGTCGCCAGCCTTCACGGTGAGCACCCCATTGAAGCGGGCGGCCTGCAGCGCCTCGCGCTGGGCCTTGAGTTGTTCGAGGGTCATGGACAGCACTCCCGGCCAGCGGGAGGCTGGCGGTATCAGAGGTAGGTGGAGGAAATGGCCATGCGCCGACGACGCGGGCTGGCGGTCATCGGGGCCGAAACAGGTGTGCTCTTGCCTTGGCGACTGGTCGGCACCGGCGGCAGCGCCTCGACCCGTTTGTTCAGGTTCAAGCCCATTGACAGCAGGCCGTGCAGCGCGGCGTAGGCGTACACACGGCAGTCCAGGGCTTCGTTGCGCCGGCCATCCGGCTTCCACCAGAAGCGCTGCGGGAAGCCCTTCACATACCGGGTGCGAATCCGCTCGGCAGTGAGTTGCTCGAAATACTGCGCATCCCGGTCCAGCGGGAAATGCATCGCACCAGCGCCAGCCTCGGACTTCTTGAGGCGGGCGTAGATCGCTTCCTTGGCGGCATCGACGCCGACCGTGAACAGATTGACCTTGCCCTTGTTGGCCTTGCTCGGACGCTTGGGCCAGATCGGCCGTTTGCCCGACCCCCCCTTGATCGCCCAGATGCGCTTGCGCTCCCGGCCCTTGCAGAAGGCGTAGGCCGCCAAAGTGTGGTGGCCGCCGGTGTCGAGACACGCGGCTTCGATGGTCAGGCCGTTGGCCAGGGTCTCGTGCTCGAAGCGGTTGCCGAGGTAGGCATCGAGCTGCGCCCAGGTGTCCGGCGCGGATGGGTCACCCCACAGCACCTTGTAGTCCACCGACCAGGACTCCTCGTCCCGGCCCCAGCCGACCACTTCGATTTCCAGCCGGTCGTCCTGCACATCGATGCCGCAGGTCAGCAGTGCCACCTCGGCAGGAATCGCCGGCCCGTAGGCTTCGCGGCGTTCCATCAGGCCTTCGGCATCCAAGGTCTCTCCCTCCCGGTCTTCCCAGGTCTCGGCCAGTTTGGTGTTCACCCAGACCTTCAATCTGACGGGGTCGTCCTTGGCGGCGTGATGCTCTTGGGCGATCTCGCCCCAGGTCAGCCACGGGCTGTAGAGGCTGGAGAGGTGGAAGCCCACCGTCTTGCCATCGCCCTCTGCCTTGGCCATCCAGCGACCGTTGGCCAGCAGTGCCGGCTTGCGATACTCGGGATGGCTACCTTCGCAGTACGGACAGTGCCAGGCAGCCTCGCTCATCTTGCCGGTTGGCCACTTGATGTCGCGCCAGTGGATCGGGCTGTGCGCCCCGCAGTGATCGCAAGGCACTTCGAAGACTCGCTGGTCCGACTCCAGGTAGGCCGCCTCGATGCGCGAGAAACCTTTCAGCGTCGGGGTCGAGCACAGATAGACCTTGCGATTGACGAAGGTGGCGGCCCGCTGCACGGCGAGCGCCACTGGATCGCCTTCGCCATCGGCATCCCCTGGATAGCCGTCGACCTCATCCAGAAAAAGGTATCGCACCGGCATCGAGCGCAGACCCACCGCCGAGTTGGCACCGGTCATGATCAGCACGCCACCGGGGAATTCCTTCATCAACTGGGTGTTGCCGGAATCCCGGCTTCTCGGGTCCTTCACCCGACTGGCGAGTTCGGCACTGGCTTCAATCAGTGCATCGACGCGCTGCTTGGAGACGCGCTTGGCGCCTTCCACCGTGGGTTGCACCAGCAGCATCGGCCCCGGGGCGTGGTGAATCACATAGCCCAGCCAGTTCAATCCGGCTTCAGTTTTGCCGATCTGAGCCCCGGCCATCAGCACCACGCGCTCCACACGCGAGGTGGCTGACAGCGTTTCCATCACGGCCTTCAGGTACGGGGTGCGGCTGGTCGACCAGCGCCCTGGCTCAGCAGAGGCCACCGACGAGAGCATCCGGTGGCGGTTTGCCCAGTCATCGACGGTGAGGATCGGATCGGGCGCGAGGCCCCGTTTCCAGGCGGATTCGACCGCCGATTCAGCAGTGTCGAACACAAGCCACTCCGATGCGAAATAGATAGACCGAACGCTTGGCTTCAATCGGCAACAGCGCGTTCATACAGACATCGCAACAACGCACACGAAGGAGAACCACGATGCGCAAAACCACCACCAAAGCCGCCCAGCAACTGGACAAGCTGCTCGCCCGGATCGCCCTTGACCACCTCTTCATCGAGACCCTGGCCACGCGCAACAGCGACAGCCTGGACTTCCACGACGTCAGCGTCTGGGGCGTCAAGAGTGCCCTGATGGCGGCCTACCAAGCAGGCCTGGCCGCTGGCCAAAGCACCGCCGCAAAAGCCGCTGATCAAGTGACCCAGCAGCAAGCCGCCTGACCCTCACATCACCCCAAGGAGAACCACCATGTCCACACAAACCACCCCCATCACCGAACGCCAACTGGATCTCATCACCCGTGCGCATTGCGACGCCAGTGGCTTGGTCGAGCCACTGCTCGAGCTCAAGGGCGGCGCCAAGCTCAAGATGATCGCCAGCCTCGCGCAGCGCGGGTTGATCGAGCAGATGGATGGCCAGTGGCGCATCACGGGTGCCGCCATCGCCATCATCAAGGGCGAAGCCCAGCCCGAAGATGTACTGCCGCCGACGAGTGCAACACGTGTTGCCACGCCTGCCCAGCCGCCCCTTGCCGACGACCCAGAACTGGAAGCAGCAGTCGCCGCCGCCGAAGCCAGCTGGCAACAGGAACAGCCCGATACCGTCCCGAAGCGCGGCCCGGGCAACAGCAAGCAGGCGCTGGTTATCGAGATGCTCAAACGCCCCGAGGGCGCCACCATCGCGCAGATCAGTGAGGCGACGGGGTGGCAACACCACACGATCAGAGGGACCTTTGCCGGCGCACTCAAGAAGAAGTTGGGCCTGAATATCGTCTCCGAGAAGATCGAAGGCCCCGCCGGCACGCCGGGCGCAGGACAGCGCCTCTACCGCATCGCCGAGGAAGCGACCGCGTGAGCACGCAGCCCAACGCCGCGATCCCGGCAGACCTGTTGCCAGCATTGCTGCAGGCCTGCCGGGAGATCGCCCGGATGAAGCATCCGAGCATCGAGCACCTGCTGCGCCACCGGGGCTTTGGTTTCGAGGCCGACCGCATCGCTGATCTGGTGCTGGCGATTGAAGCCCTTGATGCCCATCGCGATGCAGATTGAGCTTGGCTTCAAGGGCGACAAGCGCGTTCATACAGGTGTCGCAACGATCAACCACAAGGAGCGCACACCATGAACACCGCCCGCGAATTTCAAACCCACTATGCCGAAACCAATGGCCGTGATGCGCTTGCCAACGCCCGCGCCACGATGCAGCGCGCCCTGGAAGAACTTGACCGCTACATCGCCCGCTACGACGAAGCCGAGTCGCTCAAAGACAAGGCCAACGTCCTCAACTGGACGCTGAACCATCTGGCCACCTACGTGCCCAACAACGTGCGCCTGGACCTGATCGCCAGCGCCCAGGCGGAACTGGTGCGCGCCGACACGATGGCCGAATAAGGGGCTTCGGAGCCAAGCGCAAAAAGATCGAACAGGCGCTTGGCTTCCATCTCGAACAGCGCGTTACTACGGGTGTCGCACACGATCAACCAGCAGGAGCCAGAGATGAACACCACCACCCAGATCCCCGTCACCCAGAACGAGTCGTGGGGCTTTTACGGCACGATGAACGAGCAGGCCGAAGCCGCCTGGCCCCTGGCCATGACTGCCATCTCGGACGCCACCTGCCAGCCTCTCGAATCGGTTCGCACCTTCCTCGACAGCCGCCACGGCCGACACTTTGCTGACGATGTGCAAAACGGTCTCTACACGAGTGCCACCCTGGCCGACGCGATCAACGCCGCCACGCAGCGTTGGACGGGTTGGACGATTGGCCGCAGCACCAGCAAACAGTACGGCATCCCCAAGGGTCTGCCTTACCTCACCGGCTTTGTGATCCACTGCGAGATCATCGAAGAGTCCCTGGCGGCTTGAGCCATGAGCCGCACGGTGCGCGCCCGGCGTTTTGACGCCAACCAGCGGCCACGCGGCCAGTGCCTGATCGGCCTGGAGTGGCGCGGTCGCACCATCTTGGCCGTGACCCACCAGGAACGTCGTTACCTGCCCACCGGCCGAACGGCCACCCGCCCCACGGGCGAGCCAGTCATCGAAATGATGGCGCGGGACTATTTTGTGGAACGTCTGTGGTTGAGCACCGATGGCTCAGCACTGTGGGAGCAGCAGCCGCTGGCGCTCTGACCCGCCAGGCCTCGAAGGCCCGGCGTAGCAGATAGCTCCTGACCAGCGACACGGCTGTGAAGATTAGGCCAATAGCCAAGTTCTCCTGCAGCGTGGCGTGCAGGCCAAGCAGCGGAAACACCGCCCACTGGGTCGCCACCGCCACGCCATACCCGACCAGCACATTGGTCACGGCTTCCAGCAGCGACATCCAGCGCGACTGCTTCACAGCACATCCTCGGCATTCATCACATCGCTGGCGTCGGCGGCATCCACCTGCTGGCCGACCAGGTCATCGAATCGAACACCATCAGCCTCACGCACCGCTTGTCCGCCGGCGTATTCCTGCCAGCGGCGAACGATGGTGTCCACGTACTTCGGATCGAGTTCGATCAGCCGCGCCTGGCGACCCGATTTCTCGGCGGCGATCAGCGTCGTGCCGGAGCCACCGAAGGGATCGAGCACCACATCACCCGGGCGGCTGGAATTGCGGAGCGCCCGTTCCACCAGCTCCACGGGCTTCATAGTCGGATGGAGATCATTCTTGTGCGGCTTCTTGATCTGCCAGACATCACTCTGATCACGGTCGCCGCACCAGTGTCGACTGGCACCTTCGGGCCAGCCGTAGAGGATGGGCTCGTACTGGCGCTGGTAGTCCGAGCGCCCCAGCGTAAAGGTGTTCTTGGCCCAGATGATGAAGGTTGACCACTTGCCACCGGCGGCGCGGAAGGCTGCTTGCAGGGTGTCGAGTTCCGATGAGGACATCGCCACGTAGACCGCGCCATTGCATCGGGCTAGCGCTGGCTTGAACGCCGCGAGCAGAAAGTCCTGGAATCCGTCCCCGAGGTTGTCGTTCAGGATGGGACGATTGGTGCCGCGCTGCTTGTCCTTGGCCGTGTTGGCATAGTCCACGTTGTACGGCGGATCTTGGAAGATCATCGCCACCCGCTCGTTGCCGAGCAGCGTGTCGTAGCTCGCGACATCGGTACTGTCCCCGCAGAGCAGTCGGTGCTGACCCATGATCCAGACATCGCCGGGTTTGGACACCGGCGTGACCGGCACCTCCGGGGCGGCATCCTCGTCGGTATTGCCCTCGCTGGTGGTTTCTTCGCCGGCCATGATTTCCAGCAACTCGTCGTCATCAAAACCGGTGAGCGACAGATCAAAGTCGCCGAGCTGCAGCTCTTCCAACTCCAGCCGTAGCAGATCGTCATCCCAGTCCGCCCAGGTGGCCGAGCGGTTGACCAGAATGCGGAAGGCTTTGATCTGCGTCTCGGTCAGGTCGTCCGCGAGAATCACCGGCACCTGCTCAAGGCCCAGATGCAGCGCAGCCTTATAGCGAAGATGGCCATCACAAATTTCGCCCGTGCTCTTGGCGACAATGGGCAAGCGAAAGCCAAACTCGCTGATGGCGCTGGCCATCTGCTCGACGGCGTGGTCGTTCTTCCTGGGGTTTCTTGCGTAGGGGATCAGCCGACTGGTTGGCCAGTGTTCGAGTTTGAGGTCACTCAGTTGCATGTGTCGTCTCCAGTCGTTCTGCCTCGACCTCGGCAAAGGTCTGTCCGGTGGCCAGCAAGGTCACCGGGATATCGGGGTGGTTTTGTTGGAAGCGCTTGACCGCCACGTCGGTGTAGGACGGGGCCAGTTCGATGGCGCGGGCCTGACGGCCAGTTCTTTGCGCGGCCAGGATCGTGGTGCCAGAGCCGCCGAAGGGCTCGAAGACGACGTCACTCGTGTCCGAGTACGCGAGCAAGATGTGCTCGGGCAGGGCCACCGGAAACACCGCCGGATGGTCGATGCCCTGACCGATCTTGCCCTTGTGGCGCATCATCCGGATCACGCTGTCCGGGATGCGGTACTCCTGCGTGGGCTGCCCGGCATGGGTCCAGCCCCCGACCTCGCCATCCTTGCCGCGCATCGCCGTGGAACTGCCATCGGCGCGCACGTGCGATTCCTGTCCGGCGTGCTTGCACGGCACGATCTTGTTGGGTTTGCGGCTTTCGCGGTTGAAGTGGAAGACAAACTCGAAACTCGGCGCCAGACGCCCGGCCCAGTCACCGGGCATCCCTGGCCCCTGGTCCCAGATGTACCAGCCAAAGCGGCGCCAGCCTTGCGTGCGCATCCAGGCAATCCAGCCATCCCAGTACGGGATCACTTCGTTGTCGCGGTGGATCAGGCCCAGATTCACCAGCACTTGGCCATCAGTTGCCATCGGCAGGTGGGCGAAGACGCCGCGCATCAGCGCATCCCAGTCGGCGATGCCTTGCGTGTAGTTGCGCTGCTGGCCGTAGGGCGGGCTGGTGAAGCACAGGCCCGCCTGGTCGCCGGCCATCAGCGCAGCGACCACGGCCAGGTCGGTCGAGTCACCGCAGATCAGGCGGTGGGCACCCAGTTGCCAGATGTCGCCCGGTTGGCTGACCGGAGTCACCGGCGCATATGGGATGTCCTCGTCGGCGTCTTCGGTAAATCCGCCAATTCAGAGCGTGTGAAAACGCACTGACGCCAGAAAAATCCAACGCCCCGACTGGTTCGGGGCGTTGGTGTTTTTGATGCTTGGAAATGGAAAGCGGGATTTACCCCAACAGCTCGATCAACCGACGGGCA